>NZ_FMWU01000010.1 GCF_900103195.1 Methylobacterium sp. UNC378MF
GAGTTCGTTCTCGATGAGCGCCTGGACGTCCTGGGTGCGGCGGCCGGCGACCTTGATGCGGCCGGCATAGGGCACCGAGATGGCGCCGTCGCGCCCGACGGGCTGCTCGGGGATCAGGGCGGATTTGGACCCGGCCGAGAAGCGGTCGGCCACCAGCGGCCCGGAGAACAGGCCGCCGGACCCGGCTTCCCAGATGGAGACCGAGACCATGTCGCCGATGCCGATGACCGGCTCCGAGGAGGGACGATGGTCGCCGAAGGAGGCGAGCAGGCTGTCGAGCGGGCGGCCGCGCAGGGCCTCGACCACCGAGGGCGTGACGTCGATGATCTCGTAGCGGGCGAGAAGGCCGCCATCGGCCGTGGCCACCTCAGCCCCAGCCTGGATCGCACTCGCCGTCGGACCCGCCGCGGGCAGGTACGTGCAGCCACCGGCAGATCCGGCCGCAAGGGCGGCCATCAGGGCGGCGCACGCCGTCTTACGCAGCATCACAAAGATTTCTCCTCGCCGACCCCGCGCCATCTCTGGCCCGGGCCGGGACATCCAGTTTGACCGCCAAACGCTGCGATCGCTTTAACGGCCGCGCCGGAGCGGCGGCCGCCGCGCGGACGATCGCGCTATCCGTGCGCAATGCGTCACCAGCGTGGCACGGCTACGCTTATGGCGCGCAAGCTTAACCTTATCATGGCGGCGCAGCTTTGTCCGCAGGCACGGTGGCGAGCGTCCCGCGCAGCAGCCGACCGAGTTCGTCGGCGGCGATGTCGGACCGGCGCGGGGCGTCCGGCGGACGGCCGAAGCGGAACAGGGCGTATTCGGTCGTCCGTCCCCCGAATCCCGGCTTGCAGCTCGGCAGCGATGGCGCGTGGTCTCCGAAGGCGCAGAGCGTGATGGTCTGTTTCCGCTCGCGGGCGATGGCGTCGAGACCCGCGACGAGATCCTCCACCATCTGCCCGGTATGGGCGACGTGGTGAAGATACTGCGCCTGCGGGTCGTCGATGCCCGGCAGCCGCCCGGGCTTCCAGGGACCGTGATTCTCCATGGTCACGCAGAACAGGAACAGCGGCGTCTGCCGGGCCCGGACCTCCGCCAGAAGGCGCGCGCCGAGGGCAATGTCCCCGACATAGGGTCCGACGCGCGGCGCCTCTGCGAAGGCCTCGCCCATCACGAGGTCGGCGAAGCCGAAGGCCTCCATCACCTGCGCCCGCCGGAAGAAGTCCCGGTGAAAGGGGTGCAGGAACAGAGTCCCGTAGCCCCGTCTGTGGGCGAGGCGGGCGAGGCTCGTCGGCTCGTCGCCGCTGCGGGCCGTGTAGGGGTCGTACCGGCCGAAGCCGAGGCTGTCGGACGGCCGGCCTGTGAGCACCGCGTGCTCGCTGCGCATCGTGTAGGCGCCGTGCGCCGGCACCCGAAGGCGTCCGTATTGCGTGGCCCGGGTGCGGAACAGGTCCATCACCGGCAGCTTCGCGCCGCCGAGCCGCTCCGGATCGACGAAGGATTCGAGTTGGATCACCACGACGACGTCGTCGCCGGGCCCGTCGGGCAGCACGGGCGCCTCGGGCACCGGTTCGCCGCCCGCCATCGCCCGCGCGGTGTAGCCCAGAAGACTTGCCGGCAGGCCGACACGGGTCACGTCCGCCTCCAGAGCGGGCTGAGGAAACCAGCGGGCGATCAGCGCGGCGAGCGGCGGGTGCGGCGCAGCCTTGACCAGAAGCCAGAGCGCGAGCGGGAGACCGAGCAGGGCCAGGAGGCGCGGCAGGGTGGCCGCAGGCAGGATGGTCGGTTCGGTCCAGTACCACAGGGCGGTGGCCGCCAGGGTGAGCAGGACCGGCACGGCGATGCGCGGATCCCACAGCGGCGGGATATAGTAGAGTTGCGGATGCCGCGGCACCTGGGGCAGCAGGGCGAAATCGCTGAACAGCAGCGGCTCGCCGATCACCGAGCGCTTGGCGCGGCTGACGATGATGAGGATCGCCACCGTGATCACGCAGGTCAGCGCCGCGAGCCAGGGGCGCCAGGAGAATTCGAACCAGAACAGCAGGATCAACAGGTAGCCGAGCATCCGCAGGCCGAGATCGCGCGGTGCGAGGCTGGCCCGGGTGATCGAGTCGCCCGCGAAGACCTCCAGGGCGAGGCAGATGGCGAGCGCGAGACCGGTGGCGATGAGGAACGTCGTCAAGACTCGGACACTCGGATTGGAACGGACCTGCTCTCCGCCGGAATCCGGTCCGGCGGGAAACAGCGCGCAGGAGCAAGGGCTTGCGAGCCGTTCCTGATCCGGGATGGTCGGGATCGGCCCCGCGGCGTGCTGCTGACGGACGACTCTAGCAGCGCGGGCTATCGCTTTGGTGTCACATCAGAGTCTCGCGAAACCGGATTCCGCGCCGCCTCCGCTCTAGCGCGGGCCGCCTCCGGCCTCACGGCCGACGCCGCGCCGGCTACGCAGGGCCCGCACGACTGGATTGAGGAGGCCGTAGCGCGCGCGCATCACCAGATGGGCCGTCCGGCCGAGGGAGAGGGCGTTGCGTGGTGCCGCCGCCCGGGCCGCGCTGAGGCGGTCGAGGAGCTGCTCAGGGCTGCACGGCTTCATCGCTACGGGATCGAGGTAGCGCGAATAGAGAATCATGGCGCCTGCCACCAGCTCGTCGAGGCTCAGCCGGCGGCCGCGGTCGGCGCCCGGCGCGAGATCCTCCGACAGGCCCCAGCCCGAGTAGAACGGCCGGCCGTGGGTCGCCACGCTGAGCCCGCGGATCAGCGCCTCGAACCCGGCGAGCGACGTCATGGTCTCGACGTGATGCACCCGGTCGAGGAGGTCGACGATGCTGATGCCAGCCACGATCCGGTCGGCCAGGGTCAGGGCCTCCGCCTCCGGGATGATGCCGGGGCGGAACCCCGCCTCCACGTCGGGATGCGGCTTGTAGAGCAGGAACGCGTCCGGGTTGCGCCGCCGTGCGGCCTCCAGCAGCGCCCGGTTCGAGCGGACCAGCGGCGAGCCGTGACGCACCGAGGCGTCGTCCTCCACCTGTCCGGGCACCAGCACGATCCGCCGCCCGGCCGGCCAGTCGAGCGAAGCGGCGTCGAGGCCGACATTGTACTTGCTGAGCCGGCGGGCGACGACTTCCTCACGCAGGCGCCGCGCCCGGGCGACGAGGTCCGGGGTGAAGTTGGCCTCCGCCAGCAGCCGCTGCAGGCGGCTCTCCCGGCGCGGGTCGTAGTAGATGCCGAGATCGTCCACCACGATGGAGGCGCCGGGCTGAAGGCTGGCGCCCAGTCCGACGGAGCGCAGGAAGCCGTCCTCCACCCGGGCGAGGGGCAGGCCAGCCCGCGCGCAGGCCTCCTCGAGCTGGCCCGGTGCACGGGTCGCCCAGGCGAGGATGCGGCCCCCGTGCCGCTGCCCCGCGGCGATCGCCGCCTCGGTGGTCATGGTGTGGATCGGCCGGCCGGCGGGACCGGCGCCGAGGACGTCGAGGGCGGGCCGCTTCCAGCGCGACATCCCGACATAGATCACCCGCCGGTCGTTCTCGGCGAAACGTGCGGCGAGCCACGCCACCTGCTCGGCGCAGGTCGCGCGGTCGATCGGCGCTCGGGTCCAGGAGTCGAGGTAATGGACGCCGCCCTCCCCGCCGAGCGGCGCGCCGTCGAGGCTGATCCGCAGGGACGCAAAGCCGGCTTCCGGCGAGTCATACGGGCTCAGCAGCGGCCCGGCTGCGACCACGAGGCAGCGTCGGCCCGCCAGGCCCAGCAGCCGCCCGGCCAGGCTGCCCCTGCCCCAGGTCGCGCCGATGGCGCCGGGGCGCGCCGGCGCGAAGGCGAGGCCCGTCACGGTCTCGATCTCCGCCCGCAGGTGGCGGATCGTGCGGCCGGTCGCGTAGAGCGACGGGATCGGGTCAGCGGGCATGGTCGGCGCGTCCGGCTCCGGTCGGGTGAGGTGCGGAACCCGCCTGTAGCGCATTTTCGCCGGCATGGGATGGTGATGCAACGCGGGGACAACCTGAGCGCGCGTCGCCCTCGCCACGTCCTGGAAAGGATTTGGACATATCGTCGCCGCGATTGCCCGCCTAATCCGGAGGCTGAGCCGCAGAGGCGTGACCGTTGCAGACGGGCCACGCCGACGCGGAAATGCCATGCCTCGGCATGACTTCGGATTGCGGGCCCTCCGGGCGCCGTGTCACCTCAAGAGTCTCTCGTTGGCTCGGTTCATCCGGCCCAGGGTCAAGGACAGAAGCGCCGCGGAATGCAACAGACCGCCCACGACGCCCTCCGCGACCGCCCCGCGACCTTCCTCTTCCTGCAGGGCATCGCGACGCCGTTCTTCTCCGATCTCGGAACGGCGCTGCGCAGTCGGGGACACAACGTCCGGCGCATCAATCTCTGCCCTGGCGACTGGCTGTTCTGGAGCGGCGCCGCCGACAATTACCGCGGCCGCCGGGAGGCCTGGGGCGAGTATCTCGAGGCCTATGTCGACCGCGAGGCGGTGACCGACATCGTGCTGTTCGGCGATTGCCGGCCGTTCCATAAGGCGGCCCGCATGATCGCCGAGTATCGCGGCCTGCGGGTGCACGTGTTCGAGGAGGGCTATATCCGCCCGAACTGGATCACCTGCGAACTTGGCGGCGTGAACGGCTTCTCGTCCCTCCCCCGGACGGCCGCCGAGATCCGGGCCCTGGCGCGGCGCCTGCCGCAGCCCGGCCGGGCCATGCCCTCGACCGGCGACATGGCCCGCCGGAGCGTCTGGGATGTCGGCTACAACCTCGCCAACGTCCTGTTCCCCTATCTCTTCCCGCACTTCCGCAGCCACAGGCCGACCCATATCGCGGCCGAGTATGCCGGCTGGATCAAGAAGTTCGCCCGGCGCGCCCATACCCGTCGCGAGGCGGCGCGCTGCGACGAGATCTACCGGGCGGTCGGCTGCGACTACTTCCTGCTCCCGCTCCAGCTCGACAGCGACTACCAGATCCGGGTCCACTCGCCGTTCCTCGGCGTCGAGGGCTTCATGGATCGGGTGATCAAGTCCTTCGCGGACGCCTCGTCGGCGCCGACCCGGCTCCTCGTGAAGCTGCACCCGCTGGACAGCGGCCTGATCAACTGGCGCAAGTTCGCCCGCGCCTCGGCACGCCGCCACGGCGTCAGCGACCGTCTCGACTTCATCGACGGCGGCGACCTCCCGGCTCTGATCAAGGGCGCTCGCGGTGTGGTCATCGTGAATTCGACGGTGGGGATGCTGTCCCTGGAGATGGGCTGCCCGACCCATGCGGTCGGCACCGCGATCTACAACATGGCCGGCCTGACCCATCAGGGCGATCTCGACGGATTCTGGAAGAACCCGACGCCGCCGGAGATGGACCTGATGGCGGATTTCCGCCGCGTGGTCCTGCACCGGACCCAGGTCAACGGCGGCTTCTTCTCCAAGGAGGCGATCGACCGGGCGGTCGCCGGCTCGGTGCCGCGGATGGAAGCGGCCCTGCCCGATTCGATGTTGGCGGCTGCGCGGGAGGCCGTCGAGGCGGCCGAGCGGGACGGCGAACTGGCGCCGGTCTACTGACCGGGCGCGCCCAGGCGTCGTCATTCGGCGGTCGTTGATACGGCTTTCGCCGCCGGTGAGCCCTTCCCGGCCTTGATCTTTGCCTGCGCGGCGGCGTAACCCGCCGCATGCCCCGCATTCTGATCACCGGCGCGTCGAGCGGCATCGGCGCCGCGCTGGCGCGCCACTACGCGCAAACCGGCGTGAGCCTCATTCTCGTCGGCCGCGATGCCGAGCGGCTGGAGACGGTCGCCCGGGATTGCCGCGCCAGCGGCGCCACCGCCGAGACCGCCCGCCTCGACACCCGCGACAGGGCCGCCGCCATAGCGCTGGTGCACCGGTCGGATGCCGAAGCACCCCTCGACCTCGTCATCGCCAACGCGGCGGTGAACGGCGGCAACCAGGAGGGGCAGGTCGAGGCCGAGGACGTGGCCTTCGAGACCGCCGACATCAACTACACCGGTACGCTCAACGTGATGCTGCCCGCCCTGACGCTGATGCTCCAGCGCGGGCGCGGTCAGATCGTGCTGCTGTCGTCGCTGGCGGCCTACGCGCCGCTCCAGGACGCGCCCGCCTATAGTGGCGCCAAGGCCGCGCTCGTCGCCCACGGCCTCGCCCTGCGCCAGAAGGTCGGGCCCCGGGGCGTGAAGGTCAACGTCGTCACGCCCGGCTACGTGAAGACGCCGATGGGCGGCGAACTCAAGGGCTGGCGCCCCCTTGAGATCAGCGCCGAGGAGGCGGCCGTGCGCATCGCCAAGGGCATCGCGGCCAACCGCGACCTGATCGCCTTCCCGTACATCCTCACGGCGCTCGCCCGCACCGTGCTGCTCCTGCCCGAGAGCGTCCGCAAGGCCGGCCTCTACGCCTTCCGGTTCCAGCGCCGGAAGCGGCGCTGATGAGCCGGCCCCGGATCGCGCTCTTCGTCCTGGAGGCGCTGCCGAATGCCCGCGTGGTGCGCCGGCTCGTCGCCGATCACCGGGCCGACATCGCTCTCGTGGGGCTCTCCAACGCCGAGCGGCCGTCGAGCGGCGGTCTCACCGGTCAGATCCGGCGGCACCTCGCGCGCTCGGGCACCGGGATCCTGCCGTATCTGGCGGTCAATTTCGGCCTGCCGGACCTGTTGCGTCCCCTGGCGCCCCTGACCCAGGCGGCGTCTGGCAGCGGCGACGCGCCGGAGGCGACGCCGCTCAAGACCCTGTGCCGCCGCCTCGGCATCCCGACCGTGACGGTAGACGACGTCAACGGTCCGGAAATCGCGCAGACCCTGCGGGACACGGCGCCGGACCTGATCCTGACCTACCATTTCGACCAGATCCTCAAGCCCGAGACCATCGGTCTGGCGCGGCTCGGCGGCATCAATGGGCATCCCGGCCTGCTGCCGCGCCACCGCGGCCCTGTGCCGACGATCCACGCTCTCGCCGACGGGCCCGGCAGCTTCGGCATGACCCTGCACCGGCTGGCGGCCACGATCGACACCGGGGCGATCCTCGCCCAGGAGGCCGTGCCGCTGCCCGCCGGCACCACCGCCACCCGGGCCGCCGTAGCGCTGCACGCCCATGGCCGCGGAATGCTGGACGGGCTGCTCGACACGATCGCCCGCAGCGGTGCCCTGCCGGAAGGTCGAACCGAACCGGTGCTGCCCTACTGCCCCTTCCCGGACCGTGCGATGCTGGCCTCCATGCGCCGTCGCGGGTTGCGGCTGACCGACGGGCAGGATCTCCGCGAGGCGCTGAGCCTCTCCGCCCGGGCGGCTTAACCGCCGGTTAAGGCTGTTCGGCAAGGACTCGTTCAGTCCCTCGCAGCCGACAGGGTACGCGCATGCCCGACACCAGCGCCCTCCATTCGGCCTCCGACGCACTGGCCGCCGGCCGGCAGGTGCAGAGCGGGAGGATCCGCGCGATCTCCGAGAACCTTGCCAACGCCGATTCGGTCCCGGATACCCCCGGCGGCACACCCTATGCCCGCAAGATCGCGGTCTTCGCCCCCGTGGTTGCCGACAGCCCGGGCGACCCCGTCGGCCGGATCGTCCGCGACACCAGCGACTTCAAGAGCCGCTACGACCCGACCAGTCCCGGCGCCGACCTCAAGGGCTATGTCCGCCTGCCGAACGTGAACATCGCGGTGGAATCGGCCGATCTGCAGCAGGTGATCCGGAACTACGAGCTGAGCATGAGCGCCTCGGCCTCGATCAGCACGCTCACGCAGGCGACGATCAACCTGATCAGCTGAGCCGCGCGTGCCGCCGGCCGTAGCCGGCGTAGATCGCGAGGCCGAGTACCAACCAGATCGCGAGGCGGATCCAGGTATCGGCCGGAAGCGCGGCCATCAGCGTCACGCAGGACAGGATCCCGAGTCCCGCCGTCAGCGTCGCCATTGGGACGCGGAACGGGCGCGCCCGATCCGGGTCGGTCCGGCGCAGGATCAGCACCGTGGCGCAGACGAGGCAGAACGCCAGGAGCGTGCCGATGCTGACGATCTCGCCCAGGATCTCGATGGGCACGAGCCCCGCCACAGCCGCGGTGAACAGGCCGATCACCAGCTGGCTCGCCACGGGGGTCCGCGTCACCGGATGAACCCGACAGAAGATCCTCGGAAGGAGGCCGTCGCGGGCGATGGCGAAGAAGATCCGGCTCTGCCCGTAGAGGGCGGTCAGCGCCGAGGTGGTCAGACCGATCAGGGCGCCGACCTTGATGAGCGTCGAGAAGCCCGGAAGCCCGATGGCGTCGACCGCCTTGGCCACCGGGTCGGCGACGTTCAGGTCGCGGTAGGGTACGAGGCCGGTGAGGACGGCTGCCATCGCCACGTACAGGATTGTGGTGATCAGCAGCGACCCGATCAGTCCCACCGGCGCGTCGCGCTGCGGCGCACGGCACTCGCCCGCGGCTGTCGCCACGGTCTCGAAACCCACGAAGGCGAAGAACACCACGGCGGCCCCGCGGAACACCCCGCTCCAGCCGTAGGCGCCGAACGTCCCCGCATTCTCGGGCACGAAGGGGTGCCAGAGTTCCGGCCGGAGATGGGCGGTGCCGACGCCCACGAAGGCCAGGATGATCGCGACCTTGCAGGCGACCAGCAGTCCGTTGATCAGGGAGGCGTCCTTCGTGGGACGCATCAGGAGGGCGCTGAGCAGCAGCACGATGCCGGCGGCCGGCAGGTTGACGAGGCCGCCGTCGCCGGGCGCCCCGGCCAGTGCCGGGGGCAGATGCAGTCCGAATTCCGCAGCGAGGGATTGCGCGTAGCCCGACCAGCCTACCGCGACGGTCGCCGCCGCGACGGCGAATTCGAGGACGAGGTCCCAGCCGATGATCCAGGCGGGGAAGCGGCCGAGGCTGGCGCGGGTGTAGGTGTAGGTGGATCCCGCCTCCGGGATCATGGCGGCCAGCTCGGCGTAGCACAGGCCGACGAGGCCGCAGGCGATGCCGCCGATCACGAAGGAGAGGCTGAGCGCCGGGCCCGCATACTGCGCCGCCGCCGTTCCGGTGAGCACGAAGATGCCGGCGCCGATGGTTGCGCCCAGGCCGATGGCGACGAGGCCTGGAGCGGTGAGGCTCCGGGCGAGGTCGCGGCCCTGCCCCGCCTCCCCGCGATGCCCAGTCGTCACCGCCGAATCCGCCATCGTGTCCTTCTCCCTCGCCCGGAGCGTCACCCGGCACATTCCATGCCCGGAATCGGATCGTGGCCGGAACGGCCTAACGCCGCACCGCGCCGGCGGGCTCGTCTGGAGGATTCCGATCGCCCCGAGTGGATGGAACCGGCGCGGCGGCCGTACCGTCGATCAGCCGGGTATCCGTTCGGAACACCCTGGCGACGAGCGCGCAGAAGCGGATGAAGGCGCTGCCCTGCGGGGTGATGACGTAACCGTCGGCCATCCGCGCGACGTTGCCGGACGCCTGCTGCTCGGCCAAGCGCCGATCCATCTGCCGGAACGCGCCGAGATAGACCGTCTCGAACACCCTGCGCGCGCGCTCCGGTGTGAAGCGTTCCTCAGGATGGGCAGCCATCTGCCCGAGCAGGAACACGCTGATCGAGCGATCGACCGTCACCGGTAGGATCACGAAGACGCTCAGGTTCAGCGATAGCGACAGGATGCAGGCCCCGAGGGCGTCCCGGCGGCGCAGCCCCCAGGCCCGACCGAGGCCGGCCAGCCCTGCCATCGCCGCCAGGGTCAGCAGGAAGGCGACACCGAGCAGGATCAGGCCGCGGTAGAACAGGATCGTCACGCCGGACCAGAGATCCGTTTGGAACAGCAGCACGAAACAGCCGAAGCCGAGAAGGACGGCGCCGGCCTGGAGCAGCGCCTGGGCGCAGAGCCAGCGCAGGACCTGCGCCGCGCGGCGGCCTGGCGGGGGCGCGGAGCCGGGCTCAGCCATCGAGGTCCTCGATCCGCAGGATCCGGACGAGCGGATCGGCATAGACGGCGTGACTGCGCCAGACCCAGGAATCCGGTCTGCTCCAGGGGGCGTCCTGCGCGGTCACGACCAGGGCGCCGATCCCGGCCGCGGCGGCGCGGCGGCGCACCTCAACCCCGTCCAGCTGCGCGCTGAAGATCGGCGCGACCGCGGCGAGGCGCGCCGCCACGGCCTCGGGCGGGGCACCGAACAGCCGCGCCTCGGCGTCGGCCACTCCCGTCGGCTGCAGGCCGTAGAGCCCGAAATCGAACACCCGCTTCGGCCGGGGCGATTGCTGCAGGACCAGATCCCGGGGCAACTGCGTGCCGGCCCAGGCATAGGCCGCGCGCAGCGACCGATCGATGTCGGGGCGGCCGTTCAGGAACGCGAAGGCGGGTCGCCCGGAGACGGCATAGGCGCGCATCCCGACGAAGCCGTAGAGGGTCGTCGCGTAGCCGAGGACCAGGAGCACGGCGAGCACGCCGGGGAACCGGAGCCGCCGCGCCTCCGCCAGCCCGGTCAGGGCCACCACGGTCCAGACGAGGGCGGCGACCTGCGCGAGCAGGACCACGCGCGCGCCGAGATCGTTGTTGAGGATCGCCGAGCGCAGGAAGCCGCCGAGGAGCAGGCCTGCGGTCGCGCAGAGGGTGAGCAACCGCCCCGCCTCCCGGCCGTGCGCGACGCGGCGCGGCACGCGGCGCCAGAACAACAGTGCCCCGGCCGCGAGCACGCCCAGAGCCACGTAATAGTTGAGCGGAAGCAGGATCAGCCGGAGCACGCTCAGGGCCGGCTCGTCGACGAGCCCGTCCAGGGGACCGAATCGCCGGACGGCGAACCGGATCGGCGCGCCACCATCGGTCCGGTTGGCCAGGAGGCTCAGCAGATACGGCGCCGCCAGGACGGTGCTGAGCAGGCCGGCGGCCGCCAGCCGGCCCGCGGCGCGCCAGCGGCGCTCCAGCCCGAGCAGCGCAAGCCAGACCGCCGCCGCGCTCGCCGTGCCGAGGCAGACCCAGACCGACAGGCTCGCGCAGGCCGCGAAGGCCAGACCCGCGACGCCGACCGCCGCGGCCTCCGCGCGCGGGTCCGGCCGCGTCCGGTCTGCGAGTTCGGCCAGCGCCAGAAGGCCGAGCCATCCCGCCAGGGCG
Source organism: Methylobacterium sp. UNC378MF (assembly GCF_900103195.1). Lineage (GTDB taxonomy): Bacteria > Pseudomonadota > Alphaproteobacteria > Rhizobiales > Beijerinckiaceae > Methylobacterium. Next base: position 11,046 of record NZ_FMWU01000010.1, read on the forward strand.
CCGGCCACGTGGTGCGGCACCCAGACCAGGGAGGCGGGCCAGTTGACGACCTGCTCGTTCAACCATTCCGGAATGGGTAGCCAGGTTCCGGAGGTTGCCCGGTCCCCCAGGGCCAGCAGGATGTCGAGGCCGCCGGCCGGCAGCAGCAGCAGGACCGCGCGACGCACGAGTCGGGGCGCGGCGTCGCCGATGAGGCCGGTCGCGGCCAGCAGCCGGTCCAGCAGGCCGAAGAGCGCGAGACCGGTCCAGAATGCCAGACCCGCGAAGGCGGTCCGGCCGTCGACCAGCCGTCCCCCGGCCCAGTCGACCAGGGCGGTGAGCGCGTAGAATCCATAATAGTAGCCCGCCCGCTCGGGCCGGGCGAAGAACGGGTCGACGGGCGGCAGCCCGTGCTCGACGATCGCGCGGGTTAGGGCGGCGTGCTTGACAAGGTCGATCACCGTCACGGGCTGGTAGAGGGCGGTGCCGGTGTCGATGTCGATCAGCGCGTAGGCAACGACGCAGAGCCACAGGGCGGCGAGCGCCAGGGTTGTTCGATCGAGGGATGCCTGCAGGCTCCGCCGGGCCGACCGCAGCCCGGCGAGGCCCAGGGCGCCGGTCGCGAGCGCCGCGACCGGGACGCCGGCGCCCTGGATCAGCAGGCTGTCGAGAGCGGGCAGGAGTCCGAGTCCGAGGAGCGCCGCACACAGGAGACGGTCGCCGGGTGCGAGCGTGCGGAAGCCGAGGATGCCGGTCAGTCCGCCCAGGGCGTAGCCCGGCAGGAGGACGAGGGGGATGCCGAGCAGCGTCGCGACCACGACGCCGCACGCATCCGAGAAGGTGCCGTTCATCGCCGAGCCGCGTTTCGTGCGCGATCCCGGGTAGCACGGGGGCGTTAACCGTTCCCTCGCAGGCACTGGAAGGCCGTCAGCGGCGAGGGTTCGCGGCTTGTTCGGGCACCGGATCCTGGACTGCGTGCCTGACGCGCGGCGTCGCCTCCCGGCCGCAAGCCGCGCTGGCGGGATGCGATCCGGGATCCGCCACGACACGGCCGTGATGCGGTTCGACCGCGACCCGGCCACCTCGGGACTGGCATAACCGGCGGTTTCGTGTATGGATCGCGCGGCCTCGACCCGGGTTACCGGGCGGGGCTTGAACCGCTTGGCGCTGTGACCGTGCTGGACGACATCCCGGCACCGGCCGAACGCCGAGCCCGCGCGCGCCCGGATGGGGCGCCGCATCCGACCAGCACAACCCGAAAGGCATGCGATGTCGATTACGGCAGAGCGCAAGACCGCGCTCATCAAGGAACACCGCAAGGACGCCAAGGACACCGGGTCCCCCGAGGTCCAGGTGGCGATCCTCACCGAGCGGATCACCAACCTGACCGGCCACTTCAAGACCCACGCCAAGGACAACCATTCCCGGCGCGGCCTCCTGAAGCTGGTCTCGCAGCGCCGCTCGCTGCTCGACTACGTCAAGCGCAAGGACGAGGCCCGCTACCGCGCCCTCATCGAGCGTCTCGGCATCCGCCGCTAAGGCGCGTTTCACGCGGTTCCGGGCCCGGCCCGGGGCCGCGTTTCACCATCGCGGGCTGCCGGAATGGGTCCGGCCTCCCGACAACGGGCCGCTTCGAGGCGCCGGCATCGGGGCAGGATCGCGAGACACTCACGCTGCGGAGTGTCTCGCCGTCTTGCCCCCGGGCGGCGCCGGGCTGGGCCCGCCGCAGGCAAGGAAGAGATTGAGAATGTTCGACGTACAACGCGAAGAGCTGATGTGGGGCGACCGCAAGCTCGTCCTCGAGACCGGCAAGGTCGCCCGGCAGGCCGACGGCGCCGTGGTCGCCACCTACGGCGAGACCTCGGTGCTCGCCACCGTGGTCGCCACGAAGGAGCCGAAGCCCGGCATCGACTTCATGCCGCTCACCGTGAACTACCAGGAGCGCGCCTACGCGGCCGGCCGCATCCCGGGCGGCTACTTCAAGCGCGAGGGCCGTCCCTCCGAGAAGGAGACCCTGGTCTCCCGCCTGATCGACCGCCCGATCCGCCCGCTCTTCGTCGAGGGCTGGCGCAACGACACCCAGGTCGTCGTCACCGTTCTGACCCACGATCTTGAGAACGATCCCGACATCGTCGCGATGGTGGCCGCTTCCGCCGCCCTGACCCTGTCGGGCGTGCCGTTCATGGGCCCGATCGGTGGCGCCCGCGTCGGCTACATCAACGGCGGCTACCGGCTGAACCCGCTGGTCACCGAGACCAAGGAAGAGTCGAGCCTCGACCTCGTCGTCGCCGGCACGCAGGACGCGGTGCTGATGGTCGAGTCGGAGGCCAAGGAGCTGTCCGAGGACGTGATGCTCGGCGCCGTGATGTTCGGCCACAAGCATTTCCAGCCGGTGATCGAGGCGATCATCCGCCTGGCCGAGAAGGCCGCCAAGGAGCCGCGCGACTTCAAGGCGCCCGAGAACGCCGAGGTCGAGAAGGCCGTCCTCGAGGTCTGCGAGACCGAGCTGCGCGCCGCCTACACCAAGACCGTCAAGCAGGAGCGCTACGCCGCCGTCGACGCCGTCAAGGCGAAGGTGATGGAAGCCCTCTGCCCCGAGGGTGCCGAGAAGTATCCGGCCGAGAAGGTCAAGGCCGCCTTCAAGGAGGCCCAGTCGAAGGTCGTGCGCTGGAACGTGCTCGACACCGGTTCGCGCATCGACGGCCGCGACCTGAAGACGGTCCGCCCGATCGTCTCCGAGGTCGGCGTCCTGCCCCGCGCCCACGGCTCGTCGCTGTTCACCCGCGGCGAGACCCAGGCCCTCGTGGTCGCCACGCTCGGCACCGGCGAGGACGAGCAGTTCATCGACTCGCTCGACGGCACCTACAAGGAGCGCTTCCTGCTCCACTACAACTTCCCTCCCTATTCCGTCGGTGAGACCGGACGGATGGGCTCCCCGGGTCGTCGCGAGATCGGCCACGGTAAGCTGGCGTGGCGGGCGATCCGCCCGGTCCTGCCGCCGGCCCATGAGTTCCCCTACACGATCCGCGTCGTGTCGGAGATCACCGAGTCCAACGGCTCGTCCTCGATGGCCTCGGTCTGCGGCGGCTCGCTGTCGCTGATGGATGCCGGCGTGCCCCTGCGCCGTCCGGTGGCCGGCATCGCCATGGGCCTCATCCTCGAGGGTGAGCGCTACGCGGTCCTGTCCGACATCCTGGGCGACGAGGATCACCTCGGCGACATGGACTTCAAGGTGGCCGGCACGGACGAGGGCGTGACCTCGCTCCAGATGGACATCAAGATCGCCGGCATCACCGAGGAGATCATGCGGGTCGCCCTCGATCAGGCGAAGGAGGGGCGTGCCCACATCCTCGTCGAGATGGCCAAGGCCCTCACGGCGGCCCGTCCGGAACTCGGCGAGTACGCGCCGCGCATCGAGACGATGCAGATCCCGACCGACAAGATCCGCGACGTGATCGGCACCGGCGGCAAGGTGATCCGCGAGATCGTCGAGAAGACCGGCGCCAAGATCAACATCGAGGATACCGGCGTCGTGAAGATCGCCTCGGCCGACGGCAAGGCGATCAAGGCGGCCTACAACTGGATCCGCTCGATCGTGGCGGAGCCGGAGGTCGGCGTGATCTACGACGGCACGATCGTGAAGTGCATGGAGTTCGGCGCCTTCGTGAACTTCTTCGGCGCCAAGGACGGCCTCGTCCACATCTCGGAACTCGCCGCCCAGCGGGTCGCCAAGGTGCAGGACGTCGTCAAGGAAGGCGACAAGGTCAAGGTGAAGTTCCTCGGCCAGGACGACCGCGGCAAGATCCGCCTGTCCATGAAGGTCGTCGACCAGCAGACCGGCGAGGACATCACCGAGAAGGTGAAGGCCCAGCGGGACGCCGACCGGTCCGAGCGTGGTGACGAGCCGCGCGAGCCCCGCGAGGGCGGTCGCCATCGTGGCGAGCGCCGCCGCGAGGCGGGCGAGTAAGGGCGCCCACAGCCCCGGCGTCGCCTCCGGCCGGCGCGGGCTTGGCACGACAGGCGCGGTCCCCATGGGGCCGCGCCTTTTTCTTTGCGCCTGCGCGGGCGACCGCGTGGTCCGGGAACGGGGCGCCGGATGCCGCGTTCCTCCGCGACTTCCCAACCGGAGACACACATGGCCAACGACATGATGCACGACATCTTCAGCGGACAGCCGAACCTGTCGACGACGGAGCGCGCCGTCTCGGTGGCTTTGGGCCTCGGCATCGCCGCCGCTGCCGCGCAACCCCGTCCCAACAAGCTCCTGAGCCTGCTCGCGCTCGTGGTCGGCGTCGGCCTTGCGGTGCGCGGCGCGACTGGCCACTGCGCCGTGAAGGCCGCCTCCGAGCATTTCTGACGCCGGCCGCTTCGGTGGCCGGGCGATGCCGTCTTGGCGTGCGAAGCGTAGCAATCCAGGCAGCGCTACGCTTACCGACCACGGTTAGCCCTGGGTCACTTCGCGTCGCTCGTGATGACGGGATTTTGCTGTGACCCGCGCCATGGAACGCAAAAAAGGGGCGCCCCTCGGGGCGCCCCTTGTCGTTTCCGGACTTGCCGGAAGGATCAGTAGGTGGTGGTGCGGCGGCCGGCGATCAGGCCGTAGATGAACAGCACGACCACGGCGCCCACGATGGCGCCAATGAAGCCCGCGCCCTGGTTCGGTCCGTACCAGCCGATGGCTTGGCCCAGGAAGGTCGCCACGAAGGCGCCGACAATGCCGAGGATCGTGGTCAGGATGAAGCCGGCGGGCTCGTTCGGGCCTGGCATGAGAAACTTGGCGATGACGCCGGCAACAAACCCGATAATGATGGTCCAGAGGATACCCATGACAAACCCCAAGGCGTGACTGTCGATGGCGGCAGAACGCTTCGAGGCCCGCGACGGTTGCCCGCACCCTGCCCTGTGATGACGATTTTCCTCGGGTTCCCGCGTCGCGTGCGCGCGTGGCCCTTTACGGCTAAGCCGGTGCGGCGGCAGATACGCCGATTCTCAAGGGTATGGAGACCGGTATGGACATTCAGCGGATCGAGCCGGGCAAGCGGATGTCGCAGGCCGTCACCTTCGGCGACATGGTCTATCTCGCCGGGCAGGTCGCCGCGGACACGGTCGGCACCGGGGTCACGATCCAGACCCAGCAGATCCTGTCGGAGATCGACCGGCTCCTGGCCGCCGCCGGCAGCGACAAGGCGCGCATCCTCTCGGCCACGGTCTATCTCGCCGATATCGCCACCTTCGCGGAGATGAATGCTGCCTGGGACGCCTGGGTTTCCCCGGAGAACCCGCCGGCCCGCGCCACCGTCGAGGCCAAGCTCGCGGCGCCCGAGTATCTCGTCGAGATCGTGGTCGTGGCTGCGAGGAGCCGGTGAGCGGCCGCCGTCGCTCGATGTTGGCGGCGGTCGCGGCCGCCCTTCTGGCCAGCGTCATCGGGAGCGCCCTGGCGGCCCTCCCCCTCGCGCGGCCGGCCTCGGCCGCCGAGGAGCGGGTCCTCAACATCTACAACTGGTCGGATTATATCGACCCGAAGGTGCTCGAGGCCTTCACCCGCGAGACCGGGATCAAGGTCGTCTACGACACCTACGACAACAACGAGATCCTGGAGACCAAGCTGTTGGCCGGCCGGTCGGGCTACGACATCGTCGTGCCGTCGGGGCCCTACCTGCAGCGGCTGATCCGCGCCGGCGCCTTCCTCCCCCTCGACAAGTCCAAGCTGAAGAACCTCGGCAACCTCTGGCCCGAGGTGACCAGCCGGCTCGCGGCCTACGATCCCGGCAACACCTACGCCGTCGACTACATGTGGGGCACGACCGGCATCGGTTACAACGTCGCCGCATTGCGCGAGCGCCTGGGCGCCAACGCGACGGTGAATTCCTGGAATGTGGTCCTCAATCCCACCTCGGCGAACAAGCTGAAGGAATGCGGGATGATGATGCTCGACAGCCCCGAGGACCTGATCCCCAGCATGCTCCCGGCCTTCGGCGCCAAGGCGGATTCCAGGCGCTGGGACGACATCACCCTGGTGACCGATGCCCTCTACAAGGTGCGCGGCGCCGTGCGGAAGTTCCACTCGTCGGAATACATCCAGGCACTGGCCAACGGCGATATCTGCCTGGCCGTCGGCTATTCCGGCGACATCATGCAGGCCAAGCGCCGTGCCGAGGAGGCCAAGAACGGGATCGACATCGCTTACGTGGTCCCGAAGGAGGGCGCGCTGATGTGGTTCGACACCTTCGCGATCCCGAAGGATGCCGCCCACCCGGCCGAGGCGCTGGCCTTCATCGATTACATGATGCGGCCCGAGGTAGCGGCGGCCAACACCAATTTCGTATCCTATGCCAGCGGAAACCTCGCGGCGAAGAAGTTCGTGAAGCCCGAGATCCTGAGCAATCCCGGTATCTACCCGGACGAGGCGACGATGCAGCGCTTGTCCATCAACACCGCCTGGGACGACCGCACGCAGCGCTACGTCACCCGGCTCTGGACTCGGGTCCGCACCGGGCGCTGACGCAGCTTCCCGCCGGGGCCTGTCAGCGCCCCGCATCCGTGGGGATGCCGAGGCCGTCGGGCCAAGCGGCGGCCCGCCGCCCGGGTCTGCCGCGCCGCGTCGTTGACCAGGCGATCGGGGGGTGAAGCAATACGGCTGGAGGATCTTCTGCTGCGTGGTGCGTAAGGTCGGATCGGGTCCGCCTCGAGCAGTCTCGGAGCCCACGGCTTGGCCGCGCGGACCTGCGCTGGCGCGTGCAGCAGCGCGTTACCGGTGTTATCGACCCGGCTCCGCGCTTGCCTGCAGCGGCAGCGTGATCTGCGTCTCCCGGCGATTCTGGACGGGGCGCCACAGCGGCGTCCGATGACTGCGGATGCTGGCCGGGTCAACCAGCGCGCCGTTCCGCAGCAGGATCTCAAGATCGTCGGCCGTATAGGTCAAGACATCGCCGCGAAGGCCGGTGAAGACCTTTGCGGCGATGCTCCGAGAAGATCCGACGGATGTTCTAGTGCTTCAGATCGTCCGGAACCTTGCCGCCATTCTCGGCGAGTTTCTGCATGACCTGCTTGTGCAGCCAGATGTTCATGCTCGCCGAATCCTCCTTGTCGCCGGTGTAGTGCAGCTCGTCGGCGAGCTGCTTGCGTGAGGCGAGGCCGGAATCGAGACCCAGAAGCTTCATCAGGTCGACGATCGAGTGGCGCCAGTCGAGCTTCTGCGGGGTCTTCTCGGCGAGGCTGGTGAGGACCGCGGCCACGTCTACGGGCTCGCTGCCGCCGGCGGTTCCGGGGGCGGCCGGGGTGGACGGGGTGCTCGTGCCGGCCGGGCCGCCGGAGCCGGCGCTGGGCGCGGGGGCGGCGTCCGCGGTCCCTCCGCCGAACGGATGGAGGATCTTGCTGACGATGCTGCCGAGGAGGCTCATGGATCCGCTCCGAAATTCGAGGCCCGATCTCCGCGTCGGGCGGCCATTCAACTGGCTGTGAGGCGGGGCGTTCCGAGATCAGCACGCCGTCGGGCGGTCGGCCCCGCGCTGGCATGGACGTTCAGGAGGATGTCCAGAGGGCGGCGATGAGCGCCATCCGCTCCTCCGCGGGCGTGCCAAGCGGCCCAGGGCGGCCGGCGCGCCCGTACCAGTAGCGCGCATTGCCGTCGTCACCCTCGATCCGGTGGAGATGGGCATGCACCCAGGCGGCGTCGGGACCGACAGCGTTCTGAACGAGGTGGTGCGCCCGGTCCCAGGCCACGGAGTCTGATTGGGACGTATCCCGGGCGAGCCACCAGAGCGCGGCGAGCGAGGCGGGCCAGCCGGCCGGCGGCTCGGGTGCGGTGAGTGTCGTGGCGAAGGCGGCGGGCAGGCTCTCGGTCACGGCTGTCTCTCCTTCCACGGCTCCTTCTTCAGCGTCCGGCGGCGCGCTCCAATTGCCAGCGGCCGCGGCGCTGCCGGGCGGACCACGCGTAGCGGGCATCACCGTCGAGGCAGTCGAGATGGTCGGAGAGGCGGTTGCGTTCAAGCCAGGACAAGGCCGCTTCCAGTTCGGGCAGGGTCATGGTCGCGCGGCCCTTGCCGAGCACGCGTTTGAGCACGGCGTTGTAGCGGTGGGCGAGATTGCCGCCGCGGGGCACGCGCAGGGAGGTCTCGTCCTCGACCGCCTGGGCCGCGACCGCCGCGGCGAGCCGCTGGCGCAAACTCCGCTCGGTGACGGATGGCGGTTCGGGCGCAGGCGCCGTCGGGACGGGTTCGGGAAGGCGTGGACGCAGCAGGGCGTAGCGCAGCCCGATCGCATTGCTCTCCAGGGGCGTGATTCCGGCCGGCTCGTCGTCGCGCCAGCGGGTCCGCTCGGGCACGACGGCGCTCGCCGGCCGCTCCCGAGGTGGCCGGACACTGCTGCCCTGCTCGGTCTCGAGTTCCAGGCGGAACCGGGCGAAGAGCGGGTCGTCGGGGTGGAAGATCAGCGCCTGCTGCCCGTCATAGGAGCCCGCATGCGGATCGACCCGGGTGGCCCGGGCGAGCATCTGCTCCAGCCAGGGCCGGGACCGGATATGGGTCAGGGCCGCGACCACCGCGACCTCCGGGGCGTCGAGGCCCTCGTAAGCCATGGCCACCGTCACCAGCACCGCCGGCTCCGGCGTGAGGCGGAACGCCGCCAATGCCGCGTGGGCGTCGCCCTGGCCGGAGGTCGCGAGGCGGACGTCGCGCTCGCCCTGCCCGGCCGGCATCCATTCCCGAAGGGTCGTCAGGTACGCGCGTGCGCTCGCTTGGTCGGGGGCTACCACGAGGAGCTTCCCGAGTCCCCGCGCCGGCTCGCCCGGCGGGACGTTCCGCTCGGCCCGGCGCCGGGCGCGCAGGCGCTTGGTGGCGAAGAAGGCCTCGCTCAGCAGGTCGCGGGCGAAACCGGTCCGCAGGGCGGTGAACAGCGCCGGCCGCGTGGTGATCCGGACCGAGCCCGCGCCGAGCCGGTGCGGCCCGACCCGCGGGCTGTCGCCGGCGATCCGGCCGCCTTCCAGCCAGCTCGCCTCGCCGTCGATGGCGCCGAACGTCACCGGCAGCACCGCCCGTTCGGCCAGCGCCTGCGCCCGCGAGTAGCCGATCACCGCGAGGCCGGGAGCGTCGAGGTCGAGTTCCGGCCCGCGGCCCGGCAGGGCGGGCCGATAGGGCAATCCGAGGATGCGCCGCCCGTCGGCCCGCTCCAGCGTCCCGGAGAGGTAGAGTCGAAAGGCGGCCGCCTCCATGACGGGCAGCATCGCGCGGGACCACGCTCCCGCCTCCGCGTCCTCGGCGGCGGTCTCGTCCGCTCCCGGGCGTCCGGGCACCGGCAGGTGATGGACCTCGTCGACGACCAGCAGGGTCCGGTGCGCCTGGGCTTCGGCGAGGTGGAGCGCCGGGGCGGCGGCCACCGCCTGATAGGTGGTGATGTAGCCGGCCAAGCCCCGCGCGGGGTCGCGCTCGTTGTCGGCGGCCCGCACGCTGAGGGCGTGCCCGAAGGTGGCGCGCCACAGCGGATCCGCGAAAGCCTCCTCGGCCTGCAGCCGGAGAGAATCCCGCGGCACCACCCAGACCACGCGTTCGACGAGCCCTGCGGCGATCAACCGGTGCGCGGCAATCACCGGCAGCAGCGACTTGCCGCCGCCGGGCGTGACCGCGGCCAGGATCTTCCGGACATGGGCCGCCTCTCCGCTCGCCATGGCCGAGACCAGGGCCATCAGCGTGCGCTGGTGCGACCGCAGGGACGGGGCGGGGCGGGTCAAAGGCCGGCGAAGCAGGGTGACATCCGCGCACCGTGGCCGATCCGGATTCCTTTGTGAATCCCCGGAGTCGCGGAACGTTCGCGTTTTCGTCCTGGCGCCGGACGGTAGAGGTTGTCCAGCTGAGCGGCTCGGCTCACCATAAGCGTTGACACCCGGCCGCCCCCTCACCATAAGGGCGCCGCGGGTGACAAACCCGCCTTGGGGGAATGTCCCGAGCGGCAAAGGGGGCGGACTGTAAATCCGCTGCGTAAGCTTCGTAGGTTCGAGTCCTACTTCCCCCACCAAGTTCTTCCCGATCCCGTCAGCCCTGTTTCGCCAGCGCGGCCTCGATGCGCGCGGCGGCGGCCGCTGAGAAGCCCTTTCCTTCGAGACCCTGTCCCGCAGCCGCCTGGCCGGTGAGCGAACGGCGCTTGCCTCCCGGCACGTGCGCCTGTCGCAGGGCATGGGCGTCCCGGTGGCTGGCATGGGTGATCGCGATGGCCAGCGCGTCGGCCGCATCGGCGACCCGGAATTCGGCCTTCGGCAGCAGGAAGCGCACCATCGCCTGGATCTGCACCTTCTCGGCATGGCCGGAGCCCGCCACGGTCTTCTTGATCAGGTTCGCGGCGTATTCGAACACCGGCAGCCCGGCGAGGGCCGGCACCACCAGCGCCATCGCCCGGGCATGGCCGAGCTTGAGCGTCGCCTGCGCGTCCTTGTTGACGAAGGTCTCTTCCACAGCGACCTCGTCGGGCCGCACGGTTTCGACGATGCGGCTGATGCCCTCGAACAGCTCGCGCAGGCGCAACGCCAGCGGCAGGTCGCCGTCGGAGGTCACGACCCCGCAATCGCCGTAGGTGAGCTTGGTACCCTGCGCGGTGATCAGGCCCCAGCCGGTGCGGCGGAGCCCGGGATCGATGCCGAGGATACGGATGGGGCTGGTCATGACGCTCCGCGGCTCGGTGAATGGCCCGACGCTGCCGTACGTATCGTGAACGCCCGGTTACACCAAGGTGCCCGAAGCCGATGGATCGGCGCGCCGGACGCGCCTGCGCCAGGGACTGCCGTGCCGGGCTTAGCCCCGGCGGCCGAGGAGGATGAGCGCCGTTCCGATCAGGCAGACCACGCTGCCCGCGAGGTCCCAGCGGTCGGGCCGCTGACCCTCAGCAAGCCACAGCCACAGGACGGAGGCCGCGACGTAGACCCCGCCATAGGCCGCGAAGGCACGTCCGGCCGCCGGGCTGTCCACCAGGGTCAGGAGGACCGCAAACGCCGCCAGGGACGCAAGCCCCGGCAGTACCCAGAAGGACGACCATCCGAGGCGCAGCCACGCCCAGAACGCGAAGCAGCCGGCGATCTCGGCGAGGGCGGCGGCCGCGTAAGCGAGGAGGCTCATCGGATCAGCTTGGCACGGCGTGCCGCGCCGGACGAGCCCGACCAACGGCGCGGCACTGGGAACCGCATTAAGCTCCCGGCAAGGATCATCCGGTCGATTGGTGCCATGAGCACGCATGCGAGCACGCACGAGGCCGAAGGCGACCGGTTGCTGGTTCCGGGCGATGCCTGCCTTCATGATGCCGTCCGGGCCTGGACCGAGGGACTGGCGCGCGAGCGGCGGATGTCGCCCAACACCGTCGAGGCCTATGGGCGCGACCTCCGCCAGTTTCTCCACCACCTCGCGTCGCGGCAGGGCACGCCGACGATTCCGATGCTCGTCGGATTGAAGGTGCGGGACATCCGCGCCTTCATGGCGGCACGTCGGGCCGACGAGGTCTCGGGGCGCTCGCTGATGCGCATGCTCGCGGGCCTGCGCTCCTTCGCGCGCTTCCTCGAACGGGAGGGCTTCGGTACCGTCTCGGCGCTCGGCGGCGTGCGCTCGCCAAAAGTCCCGCGGCGCCTTCCGCGCCCCCTGCCCGTCTCCGCCGCCGTGGCGCTGACCGATACCGCGATCCGCGCCGGCGAGGAGCGCGAGCCCTGGATTCTCGCCCGGGATGCCGCCGTGCTGGCCCTCCTCTACGGCGCGGGCCTGCGCATTTCCGAAGCCCTGGGCCTGACCCGCCGCGACGCGCCCTTGCCTGGGATCGATCAGGTCACCGTGCTCGGCAAGGGTGGCAAGCAGCGCATGGTGCCGATCCTGCCCGTGGTGGCGCAGGCGGTGGCCGACTACGTCGCCGCCTGTCCGCTGCCGCTGATGGCGGAGGGGCCGCTCTTCCTCGGCGCCCGCGGCGGCCCGCTCTCGCCGCGGATCATCCAGTACACGGTGGCCCGCGCCCGCGGTGCCCTCGGCCTGCCCGAGAGCGCAACGCCACACGCCCTGCGGCACTCCTTCGCCACGCATCTTCTGGCCCGCCAGGGGGAATTGCGCGCGATCCAGGAACTCCTCGGCCACGCCTCCCTGTCGACGACCCAGCTCTACACGCAGGTCGACGCCGCCCGTCTCATGAGCGCCTACGCGGCGGCACATCCCCGGGCGGGTCGCTGATCACATTTGCTGGAAACTTCTGCTTCGAGGCAGCTCAACACCGGCAATAGGCGCATAGTCCGATTGCCGCAGTGCACTGACGTGATCTTTAAGAGCTTCGTCACGATCTCCGGCCAATATCTACGTCGGACATGGGATCGGCTGGGCGGGCGTCATGGAGCTTGAGGTCGGGAGGGCGCCGGCACGTGTCGTGATTGCCGATTGCGATTCGGCCCGCCGCAGCTCTCTGAGAGAGATCGTCCTGCGCTTTGATCCCCATGCCGTGATCGACGAGGCGACGTCCGGTCAGGCTCTCTGTGACATCCTGCTCCGCCACCGCCCGACTCTGGCCTTCGTCGGGCTTCAGCTCGACGACCTCAGCGGACCCGAAGCGGTCGCGGTGGCGCGCCGGGCGGGCGCCGAGCCTCCCTGCCTGGTGCTGGTCGCGACCCGCGTCCTGCCGCACTGGCAGGACATCGCAACAAGCCTCGGGGCCTACGAGGTTCTGAAGACGCCCCTCGATCCGAGTCATATCGAGCAATTGCTGCATGCCGATGCCCGCCGCCGTGCACCGACCCGGGCCTTGCTCGCCTGCTCGACGCCGGCGGGGCGCTCGGCCATCAGCCGCGTCGTGGCGCGCAGCGGTTTCGCCATCGAACTCGACGAGACGGATGACGGCCGCCACGCCCTCAAGCAGCTGAAGCTCGCCGCCTACGACTTCGCCTTCATCGACGTGAAGCTCGCCGGCATCGACGGGATGGAACTCGCCTGCCAGATCCAGCCGCTGGGTTTGTCCACGCGGATCACTCTGCTGACCACGTCCGAGCTGGAGCCGATCGCCCAGGCCGGGCGCTATTTCGGGGTTGATGCGGTGCTGCGGATGCCGTTCTACGCCCGCGATATCGACCTCGCCCTTCACAATGCCTTGGGCTTGCGCAGGCCGTATCTGCTCAACGCCCTGACGGCCCCGCCGGCGCCGAGCGCGCTCCTGCGGATCGCCGACCTGCCGAACGCCCGGCGCAAGATCGCGTGATCCTGCGCCGGGACGGGGTGCCCGTCAGACGTGGATCGCGCGCTTGTTCACCGCCAGCGCGGCTTCCTTCACCGCCTCGGTGAGGGTCGGGTGTGCGTGGCAGGTGCGGGCGATGTCCTCCGACGACGCGCCGAACTCCATCGCCACCGCCACCTCGGCGATCAGGTTGCCGGCATCGGCGCCGACGATGTGGACGCCGAGCACCCGGTCGGTCTGGGCGTCGGCGAGCACCTTCACGAAGCCGTCAGTGGTGCCGTTGGCCTTGGCCCGGCCGTTGGCCGTGAAGGGGAACTTGCCGGCATTGTAAGCGATGCCGTCCTTCTTCAGTTCCTCCTCGGTCTTGCCGACCGAGGCGACCTCCGGGAACGTGTAGACCACGTTCGGAATCACGCCGTAATTCACGTGGCCGGACTGACCGGCCAGCATCTCGGCGACCGCCACGCCCTCATCCTCGGCCTTGTGGGCCAGCATCGGACCGGCGATCACGTCGCCGATGGCGTAGATGCCGGTGACGTTGGTGGCATAATGCGAATCCGTCAGGATTCGGCCCTTGTCATCCCGCTGGACGCCGACCGTGTCCAGGCCCAGGCCCTCGGTGTAGGGCACCCGGCCGATCGCCACGAGAACCACGTCGGCCTGCAGGGTCTCGGCCTCGCCGCCCGCGGCCGGCTCGACCGTTACGGTCGCGCCGCCCTTCTTGCCGACCTCGACGCCCGTCACCTTGGTGGACAACTTGAAGGCGATGCCCTGCTTGGTCAGGATCCGCTGGAACTGCTTGCCAACCTCGCCGTCCATGCCGGGCAGCACCCGGTCGAGGTACTCGACCACGGTGACCTCGGCGCCGAGCCGGCGCCAGACGGAGCCCAGCTCCAGCCCGATCACGCCGGCGCCGATCACCAGGAGCTTCCTCGGCACCCGGTCGAGCTCGAGGGCACCCGTGGAGGAGACCACGACCTTCTCGTCGATGGTCACGCCGGGCAGGCGCGTCACGTCCGAGCCGGTGGCGATGACGATGCTCTTGGTCTCGAGCATCTGGTTGCCGCCATCCTCCGCGATGACCTCGACGCGGCCGGCGCCGGCGATCCGGCCGGTGCCGTGGAAGGTGTCGACCTTGTTCTTCTTGAGCAGGAACTCGACGCCCTTGGTGTTGCCGGCCACACCCTCGGCCTTGAAGGCCATCATCTTCTTCAGGTCGAGCTTCGGGGTGCCGACATCGATCCCGAGATCGGCGAAGTGCTTGTTGGCCTCCTCGAACGCCTCCGAGGCGTGGAGCAGCGCCTTCGACGGGATGCAGCCGATGTTGAGGCAGGTGCCGCCGTGCGTCGCGCGCTTCTCGACGACGGCGGTCCGCAGGCCGAGCTGCGCCGCGCGGATGGCGCAGACGTAGCCGCCGGGGCCGGTGCCGATGACGACGAGATCGTAGGACATGGAGGTTCGCTTCCGCTCGGTCGTGCCGCGTGCGAGACGGGCAGGGAATGTCAGATGGGGCTTGGCCTCAGCGGCCGCCGCCGATGTCGAGGATGGCGCCCGTGGTGTAGGAGGCCTCGTCCGAGAGGAGCCACACGATCGGCGCGGCGACCTCCTCGGCGGTGCCGGCCCGGCCCATGGGGACGCCGGGTCCCAGGCGCTCCACCCGGTCGGGCTCGCCGCCGCTGGCGTGAATCTCGGTGGCGATGATGCCGGGCGCCACCGCGTTGACCCGGATGCCCTCGCCGGCGACCTCACGGGCGAGCCCGATCGTCAGCGAGTCGATGGCGCCCTTGGAGGCGGCGTAGTCGACGAACTGGCAGGGTCCGCCGAGGCGCGCCGCCACCGAGGACAGGTTGACGATGGCGCCGCCGGCGCCGCCGCGCTTGGTCGACATGCGCCGGACCGCCTCGCGGGCGCACAGGAAGCTGCCGACCACGTTGGTGGTCATCATCCGCTGCAGGCGCGCGACGCTCATGTCGGCGACGTCGGACTTCACGTCGACCACGCCGGCATTGTTGACGAGCGCCGTCAGGCGGCCGAGCCCGTCGGCCGCCTTGAACAGGGCGAGGACATCGGCCTCGCTGCCGACGTCGCCCTTCACGGCGAGCGCCTGTCCGCCCTTGACCGCGATCGCGTCCACCACGCCCTGCGCCGCGGCGGCGTCCGACACGTAGCTCAGGCAGACCGCGTAGCCGCGCTCCGCCAGGAGCAGCGCCACCGCGCGGCCGATGCCGCGGCCGCCGCCGGTGACGATCGCGACCCTGTTCTCAGCGCCCGACATGACAGCCTCAGAGGTCCAGCACGAGGCGCGCCGGATCCTCCAGCGCCTCCTTGACCCGCACCAGGAAGGTCACGGCCTCCTTACCGTCGACGATGCGATGGTCGTACGACAGAGCGAGGTACATCATCGGCCGCGCCTCGATCTTGCCGGCGCGGACCACCGGGCGCTCCTCGATGCGGTGCATGCCGAGGATGCCCGATTGCGGCGCGTTGAGGATCGGCGTCGACATCAGCGAGCCGTAGATGCCGCCGTTGGTGATCGTGAAGGTGCCGCCCTGCATGTCCTCGATGGAGAGCTTGCCGTCGCGGGCCTTCTTGCCGAAGCCGGCGATCTTCTTCTCGATGCCGGCGATCGACAGGTCGTCGGCGTCGCGCACCACCGGCACGACGAGGCCCTTATCGGTGCCGACCGCGATCCCGATGTGATAGTAGTTCTTGTAGACGAGGTCCTGGCCGTCGATCTCGGCGTTGACCGCCGGCACATCCTTCAGGGCGCCGATCACCGCCTTGGTGAAGAAGCCCATGAAGCCGAGCTTCGTGCCGTGCTTCTTCTCGAAGATGTCCTTGTACTGGCTGCGCATCGCCATCACGGCCGACATGTCGACGTCGTTGAACGTCGTCAGCATCGCCGCGGTGTCCTGCGCGTCCTTGAGGCGGCGCGCGATGGTCTGGCGCAGCTTCGTCATGCGCACGCGCTCCTCGCGCGCGGCGTCGTCCGGCGCCGAGGGGGCGCGCGGCAGCGTCGGGCGGGCCTCCTTGGCGGGCGCGGAGGGGGCCGGGCCCTTGGCGATGGCGCCGAGCATGTCGCCCTTGGTGACGCGGCCGTCCTTGCCGGAGCCGTTCACTGACGACGGGTCGACGCCCGACTCCCGGGCGAGCTTCGCCACCGCCGGGCCGTTGTCGCCGGCGGGGCGCTGCTGGGCCGCGGGGGCGGCGGCATCGCCGTGGTTGCCGTAGCCGGCAGAGGATTCCTGGGCCGGCGCCTCGGCCTTCGCGGGCGCGGCGGCCTTCGGGGCCTCGCTCCGGCTCTCCGCCTTGATCTCGGCGGCCTCCTTCGGGGCCTCCTTCGGGGCGGCCTTCTTGGCCGTGGCACCGCCGGCACCGGCCTCGACGATCGAGCCGAGCAGGGCGCCGGGCTCGACGGTCTCGCCGTCCTTGACCAGGATCTCGCCCAACTCGCCGGCCGCCGGGGCGTTGACCTCCAGGGTGACCTTGTCGGTCTCGAGCTCGACGATCGGCTCGTCGGCCGCGACCGTGTCGCCGGGCTTCTTGAACCAGCGGCCGATGGTGGCCTCGCTCACGGATTCGCCGAGGGTCGGGACGAGGATGTCGGTTGCCATGCTCTCTTCTGCCCCGCGGGGGGCCTCCTCTGGATGTCGGGCCGCGACGTCAGCGCCGCAGGATCAGGGATGGAACGGGCGAGACGGTGTATCGGAAGCCGGCCTGCGCCATCAGGACGGGATCTGCGTCACCGAGCGCCTCGGCCTGTGCCGCGTCGGCGGCCTCGACCAGGGCGAGGCCCCAGGTGCCGCCGGGCTCGAAGACCGGCCCGACCGCAATGGCGGCTCCCGCCTCCGCCTGCTCCATCCAGTATCCGGAATGCGCCGAGAACAGCGCCTTCTCGGCCTCCGTCGCGTCGAACGGGAAGCTCGGGCGGGGCGGTTCCAGACGGAGCAGGAAGTAGGCCATGGCCGGACGCTCAGACCGCCAGGGCCTCGTTGAGGAAGGCCTGGAGCTGCGCCTGGTGCTTCGACATCTGGCCGACCGCCGTGGAGGCGGAGGCCGGACGACCGACGTAGCGGGCGCGCTTCACCGCGGAGCCGGCCTGGCCGAGCACCCACTCGAGGTAAGGCTCGACGAAGGACCACGCGCCCATGTTCTTGGGCTCCTCCTGGCACCAGATCACGTCGGCGTTGCGGAAGCGGGCCATCTCGTTGGCCAGTGCCTTCAGCGGGAACGGGTAGAGCTGCTCGACGCGCATCAGATAGATGTCGTTGAGGCCGCGCTTCTCCCGCTCCTCCAGCAGGTCGTAGTAGACCTTGCCGGAGCAGAGCACGACCCGGCGGATTTTGTCGTCGCGCACCAGCCTGTTCTGCGCGCCCTCCTCCTCGGCGTCGTCCCAGAGGACACGGTGGAAGGTCGAGCCCTCGGCCAGCGCGTCGAGGTTGGAGACCGCCCGCTTGTGGCGCAGCAGCGACTTCGGCGTCATCAGCACCAGAGGCTTGCGGAAGTCGCGCTTCAGCTGCCGGCGCAGGATGTGGAAGTAGTTCGCCGGCGTCGTTACGTTGGCGACCTGCATGTTGTCCTCGGCGCAGGCCTGGAGGTAGCGCTCCAGGCGGGCGGAGGAGTGCTCGGGCCCCTGCCCCTCGTAGCCGTGCGGCAGCAGCAGCACGAGGCCGGACATGCGCAGCCACTTGCGCTCACCGCTGGCGATGAACTGGTCGATCACCACCTGGGCGCCGTTGGCGAAGTCGCCGAACTGCGCCTCCCACAGGACCAGGGCGTTGGGCTCGGCCAGCGAGTAGCCGTACTCGAAGCCGAGCACGGCCTCCTCGGAGAGCATCGAGTTGATGATCTCGATGGAGGCCTGCCCCTCGCGGATGGCGTTGAGCGGCGTGAAGCGCTGCTCGTTCTCCTGATCGATCACCACCGCGTGGCGCTGCGAGAAGGTGCCGCGCTCGACATCCTGGCCGGAGAGGCGGACCCGGTTGCCGTCGAGGAGCGTCGCCCCGAAGGCCAGGGCCTCGGCCGTCGCCCAGTCGACGCCGACCCCCGTCTCCACCGCCTTGGCGCGGTTGTCCATGAACCGCTGGATCGTGCGGTGCAGGTGGAAGCCGGGTGGCACCTGTGTGATCTTCCGCCCGATCTCCTGAAGGGTCTCGGCCGGCACGGCGGTGCGGCCGCGGCGCGGGTCGTCCACGTCCTCGTGCACGGCCTTCACGCCGGACCAGCGGCCGTCCAGCCAGTCGGCCTTGTTCGCCTTGTAGTTGTTGGCGACGTCGAGCTCGGTGTCGAGCAGACCGCGGAACTCGGCCTTGCGGACGTCGAGCGCCTCCTGCGTGACGGAGCCGTTCTCGACGAGCTTGCGGCCGTAATTCTCCAGCACCGACGGGTGCTTGCGGATTCGCTGGTACATCTTCGGCTGCGTGAAGGCCGGCTCGTCGCCCTCGTTGTGGCCGAAGCGGCGGTAGCAGAGCATGTCGATCACGACCGGCTTGCCGAACTTCTGCCGGTACTCGACGGCCACCTTCGCCGCGAAGGTGACGGCCTCGGGGTCGTCGCCGTTGCAGTGGAAGATCGGCGCCTCGACCATCTTGGCGACGTCGGACGGGTAGGGCGAGGAGCGCGAGAAGCGTGGATCGGTGGTGAAGCCGATCTGGTTGTTGATGATGAAGTGCACCGAGCCGCCGGTGCGGTGGCCCTTCAGGCCCGACAGGCCGAAGCACTCCGCCACCACGCCCTGGCCCGCGAAGGCGGCGTCGCCGTGGATCAGGAGCGGCAGCACCGTGCGGCGCTCGATGTTGGGCTTGGCCCACTGGTCCTGCTTGGCGCGGACCTTACCCAGCACCACCGGATCGACGATCTCCAGGTGCGACGGGTTGGCGGTGAGCGACAGGTGGACGTTGTTGCCGTCGAAGGCGCGGTCCGAGGACGCGCCCAGGTGGTACTTCACGTCGCCCGAGCCCTCGACCTCGGCCGGGGAGGCCGAGCCACCCTTGAACTCGTGGAACACCGCCCGGAAGGGCTTCGCCATCACGTTGGTGAGCACGTTGAGCCGGCCGCGATGGGCCATGCCGAGCACGATCTCACGGACACCGAGCGCGCCGCCGCGCTTGATGATCTGCTCCAGCGCCGGGATCATCGCCTCGCTGCCGTCGAGGCCGAAGCGCTTGGTGCCGGTGTACTTGAGGTCCAGGAACTTCTCGAAGCCCTCGGCCTCGATCAGCTTGTTGAGGATCGCCCGGCGGCCCTCGGGGGTGAAGGAGATCTCCTTGTCCTTGCCCTCGATGCGCTCCTGGATCCACGCCTTCTCGGCGGGATCGGAGATGTGCATGAACTCGACGCCGAGCGTCTGGCAGTAGGTCCGCTCCAGGATGTCGACGATCTCGCGGATCGTGCCGAACTGGAGGCCGAGCACGTTGTCGAGGAAGATCGGCCGGTCCCAGTCGCTCTCCTGGAAGCCGTAATGCTGCGGGTGCAGCTCCTCGTGGTCGCCGCGCGGGGCGAGACCCAGCGGGTCGAGCTTGGCGTGCAGGTGGCCGCGCATGCGGTAGGAGCGGATCAGCATGATCGCCCGAACCGAGTCCTTCGTGGCCTGCTCCACCGAAACGCCGGTGGTGGCGGTGACGCTGTCCTGCGGCTTGCCGGGCTTGGCGTCCTTGGCCTCGCGGGCGACGATCTTGTCGCCGATCGCCTTCTCCAGTGCGCCCCAGTTGCCGTCGAGCGCCGAGACCAGCTCGCCGTTCAGCGGCACCGGCCAGTTCGGCCGCTCCCAGGAAGCGCCGGCGGCGTTCTTCTCGACCAGAGTCTCGTCCTCGCCGAGCCCCTTGAAGAAGGCCTGCCACTCCGGATCCACCGAGGACGGGTTGCGGGCGTAGGCCGCCTGCAATTCCTCGATGTAGGCGGCGTTGGCGCCGTAGAGGAACGAGGTTTCGAGGAGCGCTTCGTTCACGTCCTGGCGTGCCATGGTGCGTCCATCCTGATCGCGCGGGCAGGCTCCCCTGCCCTTCGGGCTCCCCGTCCGCGCGGCGGATCGCCCTCAAACCGAAACGGGGCGGGTGACCGCCCCGCTGAAATCATCTGCACGCCCGATATGGGCGTTGCGGCCCTGCGATGGCCGCAACGCTGGCGCGCTGGGTGTTCGAGCACCGCACCGGGAACCGGAGCCGGTCCGATGCTCGAACCTTCGATCGGCATCATCTTTCCCGAAAGCCAGAGGCCACCTTTCGGGATGATGCTCAGCCCTTCAGCACCTCGACGAGCGTCGAGCCGAGCCGAGCCGGTGACGGCGACACGCGGATGCCTGCGGCCTCCATGGCGGCGATCTTGTCCTCGGCGCCGCCCTTGCCGCCCGAGATGATCGCGCCGGCATGGCCCATGCGGCGGCCCGGGGGCGCCGTGCGGCCGGCGATGAAGCCGACCATCGGCTTCTTGCGCCCGCGCTTGGCCTCGTCACGCAGGAACTGCGCCGCCTCCTCCTCGGCCGAGCCGCCGATCTCGCCGATCATCACGATCGACTCGGTCTTCGGGTCGGCCAGGAACAGCTCCAGCACGTCGATGAACTCGGTGCCCTTCACCGGGTCGCCGCCGATGCCGACGGCCGTGGTCTGGCCGAGGCCGGCATTGGAGGTCTGGAACACCGCCTCGTAGGTCAGCGTGCCCGAGCGGGACACGATGCCGACGGAGCCGGGCCGGAAGATGTTGGCCGGCATGATGCCGATCTTCGACTCGCCGGCCGTGACGATGCCGGGGCAGTTCGGCCCGACGAGGCGCGACTTCGAGCCCGTCAGCGCCCGCTTCACCCGCACCATGTCGAGCACCGGGATGCCCTCCGTGATGCAGACGATCAGCGGCACCTCGGCGGCGATCGCCTCGCAGATCGCGTCGGCGGCGCCCGGCGGCGGCACGTAGACCACCGAGGCCTCGGCGCCCGTGGCCTCGCGGGCCTCCGCCACCGTGTCGAAGACCGGCAGGCCGAGATGGCTGGAGCCGCCCTTACCGGGGCTCGTGCCGCCGACCATCTTGGTGCCGTACGCGATGGCCTGCTCGGAGTGGAAGGTCCCGTTCTTGCCGGTGAAGCCCTGGCAGATGACCTTGGTGTTGGCGTCGATCATCACCGACATGATCAGGCTCCCTTCACGGCGGCGACGATCTTCTGGGCGGCGTCGTCGAGGTCGTCCGCCGGGATCACGTTGAGGCCCGAGTTGCGGATGATGGCCTTGCCCTGCTCGACGTTGGTGCCCTCGAGGCGCACCACCAGCGGCACCTGCAGGCCCACCGCCTTCACGGCCGCGATCACGCCGTTGGCGATCACGTCGCACTTCATGATCCCGCCGAAGATGTTGACGAGGATGCCCTTCACGTTCGGGTCGGCGGTGATGATCTTGAACGCCGCCGTGACCTTCTCCTCCGAGGCGCCGCCGCCGACATCGAGGAAGTTCGCCGGCTCCTCGCCGTAGAGCTTGATGATGTCGAGGGTCGCCATGGCCAGCCCGGCGCCGTTGACCATGCAGCCGATCGTGCCGTCCAGCGCGATGTAGGCGAGGTCGTATTTCGACGCCTCGATCTCCTTGGCGTCCTCCTCGGTCTCGTCGCGCAGCGCGACGATATCCGGGTGGCGGTAGAGGGCGTTCGAGTCGAAGGCCATCTTGGCGTCGAGGCACTTGAGGTGCCCGTCGGCGGTCAGCACCAGCGGGTTGATCTCCAGCAGGCTCATGTCCTTGGCCACGAAGGCCGCGTAGAGTTTTTCCGTCAGCGAGGCCGCTTCCTTGGCCTGATTGCCCGTGAGGCCCAGCGCCTTGGCGACCGCGCGGCCGTGATGGGGCATCACGCCGGTCGCCGGATCGACCGCGATGGTGTGGATCTTCTCGGGCGTGTCGTGGGCGACCGCCTCGATGTCCATGCCGCCCTCGGTGGAGACCACGAAGGCGACGCCGCCGGTGGTGCGGTCGACCAGCATCGAGAGGTAGAATTCCTCGGCGATCTGGGCGCCTTCCTCGATGTAGAGGCGGTTGACCTGCTTGCCGGCCGGGCCGGTCTGGATCGTCACCAGGGTCTGGCCGAGCATCTCGCCGGCATATTGCTTCACCTCGTCAATCGACTTGGTGACGCGCACGCCGCCCTTGGCGCCCTCGGGCGCGCCCTTGAAGGTGCCCTTGCCGCGGCCGCCCGCGTGGATCTGGCTCTTCACGACCCAGACGGGGCCGCCGAGTTCCTTGGCGGCGGCTTCGGCCTCCGACGGGTTGAAGATGGCCACGCCGCGGGAGACGGGCAGGCCGAACTCCTTCAGCACGGCCTTGGCCTGATATTCATGGATATTCATCGGAGCCTCGTAGGGAGGAGCGAATAGGTGGCAGCGGACGGCGCGTAGAGAAATCGAGCGATTGGGATTCGAATCTCCGAACGCTACGCGCTGCCCGGTATCCGCTTACCGGTCAGGCGAGGTTGCTGTCGACGCCCTTGCAGGCCTCGATGAGTCCCGTCACCGAGGCGACCGACTTCTCGAACATCGCCTTCTCGGCGGCGTCGAAGGTCACCTCCAGGACGCGCTCCACGCCGTTGGCGCCGATCACGATCGGCACGCCGATGAACATGCCCTTCACGCCATACTGGCCGTCGAGATAGGCGGCGCAGGGCAGGACCCGCTTCTTGTCGCGCAGGTAGCTCTCGGCCATGGCGATGGCGGAGGCGGCCGGCGCGTAGAAGGCCGAGCCGGTCTTGAGCAGGTTGACGATCTCGCCGCCGCCCTTGCGGGTGCGGTCGACCATGGCGTCGAGCTTCTCCTGCGTGGTCCAGCCGAGCTTGACGAGGTCGGTCAGTGGCACGCCCGCGACCGTGGAGTAGCGGGTCAGCGGCACCATGTCGTCGCCGTGGCCACCGAGCACGAAGGCGGTGACGTCCTCCACCGAGACCTTGAACTCCTCGGCGAGGAAGTGGCGGAAGCGGGCCGAGTCGAGCACGCCGGCCATGCCGACGATCTTGTTGGTGGGGAGGCCGGAGAACTTCTGCAGCGCCCACACCATCGCGTCGAGCGGGTTGGTGATGCAGATCACGAAGGCGTCCGGCGCGTAGGTCTTGATGCCCTCGCCCACCGCCTGCATGACCTTGAGGTTGATGCCGATCAGGTCGTCGCGGCTCATGCCGGGCTTGCGCGGCACGCCGGCGGTGACGATCACGACGTCGGCGCCCTTGATGGCACTATAATCGCTGGCACCCGCGTAGGTCGCGTCGAAGCCCTCGACCGGGGCGGCCTCGGCGATGTCCAGCGCCTTGCCCTGGGGCACGCCGTCGACAATGTCGAACAGCACCACGTCCCCGAGATCCTTCAGGCCGGCCAGAAGGGCCAGGGTGCCGCCGATCTGGCCGGCACCGATGAGCGCGATCTTGTTGCGAGCCATGTCGGATTCGTCTCCGCTGCGTGTCGACTAGACGGGTGTTTTGCGCGCGGCTGTGAGGTCACGTCCGTCCGGGTTCGGGGCCGGATTCGCCGCTCTGAAATCTGCGCGGCTGTGTGGCCGAAAAGCACCGTGGCTTCAACCCGAGCTGGGGTGCATGGGTGGGTCGGCCGGAGCACCCCGCACTCGCTGTGGGGCTCGGCGACCCGCCCGAATCCTCAACGTCGGGAAGGTTTTAGGTGCAGTGCACTCGGCTTCGCCAGCGCTGGGAAGCCGCGATGACAGATCGGAAAAGCTGTCATTTCGAGCTTCGTGGTATGGGCCGGATCGATCGCGACGCGGAAACGAAAGAGGCCCGGACAGAGGGTCCGGGCCTCGCAGGCGCGTGGGTGCCTAGGCGCTATGGTTCAGAGAATGCCGGACCGCAGGACCCGCTGGATCGCGTGGATGACGGCCCCGAACCGGGCCTCGATCAGGTCCCGCGGTACTTCGGCATCGTGCTGGATCGCCAGGGGATGCGTGAAGCGGTAGCTCGCATCGAAGATGTAGGCGATCGCCCGTTCCCGGTCGCGCGCCGAGAAGATGCCGGAGGTGATCCCCTCCTCGACCACGCGTTCGACCAAGCTGCGCAGTCGAACGCGGTGACGCCGGGCGATCGGCCGGGCCGACACGGTGGCATCGAGATGCACTGCGAACAGATTCGGCTCGTCGAACAAAGCATCCCGCTGGACCGTCGCGAGGGCGGTCAGCAATCGCTCGATCTTGTCGTCGGCGGGATCCGGCGCGTCGGCAATGCCGGCGAGCCGGGCTTCGACCTCGCGCAGCCATCGCCCCGCGACCGCGTCGAGGAGCGCGTCCTTCGACGGGAAGTAGCGGTACACATTGGCGTGCGTCATGCCGGCCTCGGCAGCGACGGCCACGACCGTCACGCGCTTGGGCCCGAGCCGCGAGAGATGCTCGGTGGCAATACCGAGCAGCCGCACATCGGCTGCAACCGGAGCCCGGGGCCGCGACGGACTGGCCGCGTCGCCGCTTTCGCGGAGCGCACCGGGTTCGGCGTCGGCGACGGTGAGCTTGGCCTTGGCGCTGAGCGCCTCTTCCCTGGACCCGTCAGACTCTGGTTTGAGGAAAGGAAGCGGAAGGCGGGAAGTGGACAGGTGGTAGGGCGAGACGGACCCCCATCATACCGGCTGAAGCGTCCCGGCGCTTCGCGTTGACGTTGCGGCTTCCCCCCGGGAGCCCGGTTACCTCAGCGGATTAGGACCGCTTAAAGACTCGTATGTGTCAGTTTGCCTTGAGAAGGCAACAAATTTTTCTGGTTATCACCTGCGTCAGAAGCGGTTCTTCCACGCCCGCAAGGCGACGAACACCGCCTCGGGATCGCTTTCCGGCGGTAGGTTCACCGACCGGGCCAAGGCCGGCTGCCCGCTGCGCAGAAACGGATTGGTCGCGCGCTCCGCAGCCATGGTGGATGGAATGAGGAAGCGACCCTCCGCCTTGGCCCGTTCGGCCTCGGCGTAGCGCGCCTTGAGGTCCGGATTGTCCGGGTCGGCCGCCAGGGCGAAGCGGGCGTTGGAGAGTACGTAGTCATGGCCGCTGAACACCTGCGTCGCGTCGGGCAGGTCGTCGAAGCGCCGCAGCGACCGGTACAGGGTCTCGGGCGGACTCTCCATCACCCGCCCGCAGCCGAGGGTGAACAGCGTGTCGCCGGCGCAGACGAGGCCCGCGTCCGTAAACCAGTAGGTGACGTGGTCGGCACAGTGACCCGGCGTCTCCCAGACCTTGGCGTTGAGCCGACCGACCGCGACGGTGTCGCCCTCCCGCACCGTGAGATCCACCTGGGGAACCGCATCGCCGGCCTTGACCGGGGCGACAACCCGGGCCCCGGTCGCCTGCTTCACCGCCGGGATGCCCTCGACATGATCGCCGTGGCGGTGCGTGACCAGGATGTCGGTCAGCCGCCAGCCGGCCTCGTCGAGGGCCCGCAAAACCGGTTCGGCCTCCGGCACGTCGATCGCCGCGCAGGCGCCGGTCGCCGGATCCCGGATCAGCACGCCGATGTTGTCGCTGCGGCAGAGGAAGGTGCGAATCTCGGTCTCGGCGGCCATCGGACAGGGGCTCCCAGGAGCGCGAAAAGGCGCAAAGCGGCGCGAAATCTGTTGCCGTGAACAGGTGATGGTCCGGCCGGGTTCCTCCGGCGCTTGCCGCGCGGCGCGCGGCTCACCATTGAGTACGACGACCGTTCCGTCCGCGATCTCCTGTCCCCCCATGCGTCTCGACGTCAACGGCTTGCGGGCCTTCTATGCCAGCCCCCTGGGCCGCACGACGCATCGCGTGGTCGGCCGCGCGCTCCACGACTTCCTCGGCTCGGTCTCGGGACTGCGCGTCCTCGGGATCGGCTACGCGACGCCATATCTCGGACCGGTTCACTATATTGCCGAGCGCACACTCGCCTTCATGCCGGCCTCGCAGGGTGTGGTGAACTGGCCGAGCACCGGACGCTCCTGTGCGGCTTTGGCCGATCCCACGATGATGCCGCTGCCCGAGGCCGCCATTGACCGGGTCATTCTGGTCCACGCCCTCGAATCGGTGGAAAGTCCGACGGAGCTGCTGCAGGAAGTCTGGCGGACCCTCACGCCGGGCGGCCGCATGATCCTGGTGGTACCGAATCGCCGGGGCGTGTGGGCCCGCCGGGAGGCGACGCCTTTCGGCCACGGACAGCCCTACAGCCGCTCGCAACTCGGGCGGCTGATGCGCGATACGCTGTTCTCTCCGGTGAGTTGGGCCGAGACCCTGTACATGCCGCCGGTCCGCTCGCGGCTGATGCTGCGCACCGGTCCTGCCTGGGAGTGGCTCGGGACCAGCCTGTCTCTGCCCTTCGCCGGCCTGCACGTGGTCGACGCGACGAAGCAACTCTATCGCCCGGTGGCCGTGCAGCAGGTGCGACGCGCGCGCCGTCTCGCGCCGGCCCGGGTGCTGGTGCCGGCCCCCTCCCCGGGCTGATCCGGCTGCGCGAACGGCACCCGAAGCGTTCGATGGTTCAGGACAGCGCGCCACACGGCCGGCCCCGATGAGCATTGAGTTCACCACCCAGCAATTCCTGCTCGCCCTATCGGGCCTGTTCTCGATCGTGAATCCGATCGGCGGCGCGTTCATCTTCGCGCAGGTGACGAGCGCCTTCAGCCACGCCGATCGCGTTCTGCTGTCACGCCGCATTGGCCTCTACGCCGCCCTGGTGATGCTCGGCGCCCTCTGGGCGGGCACGCCGATCCTCAACTTCTTCGGCGTCACGCTGGGCGCCCTGCGTATCGCCGGCGGCTTGGTGGTCATGTCGTCGGCCTGGACGCAGCTGAACCGGCCGGAGGCCCGCGAGGCGCGCAAGCAGGCCGAGGCATCCGGCTCGGCGGATCGTGGCGCGGCCCCGACGGAGCCTCAGAGCGATCCGGCGCCCGGTCCCCTCTCCGACATCGCCTTCTTTCCCCTGACGCTGCCGTTCACCACAGGCCCGGGCACGATCGCGGTTGCCATCACCCTGGGGGCAAATCGCCCGGCGGCCTATGCGGAGCGGTTCAGCTTCTACATCGGGGTCACGCTGGCGGCTCTCGCGGTCGCTGGCACGGTCGCGCTGCTCTATGCCTCCGCCGACCGTGTTGTGGCCTTCATCGGCCCGGCCCGCGCCCGGGTGATGGGCCGCCTCTTCGCCTTCCTGCTGCTGTGCGTCGGCACCCAGATCTTGGTGAACGGCCTCATGGAGGTGTTCGCTCCCCTCGCTGCGGCGCGATGACGTCAAGGTGACGGTGACGGCCCCCGCGACGGGCCGGATAAAGCGGTGACCTCGGTGCAACACAATGGATCGCGGCCGCGTGCGCCCCTGGCTAGGGGCCGCCCCGGTTGACCCGCGCGCGATCATCGATCGCGGAAGGACGACGCCCGCTCCTGTTCAGACCGCCTCGGCGGCCGCCGCGCCGATCGGCTTCGGTCGCGCACCCGCATGGCCTGGAAGCACCCTTTAGAATACTCCACCTCTGAAATTCTGTATGCTGACAAATATACTGTTCATAATTCCTGAAGTTCGTTATTTACGGCATTTGTAGATGTAAAATTCGTGTGACTACACAATATAAGATTTTTAACGATGGACGATAAAGCAATGATTTACGAGGATAACCGATAAGATAAGGCTTGCATCCTGAGAGTCGTCGCGCAACGTCTTGCCGGAACTCGGGTGCAGCGGACGACATGTTTTGAATCAACCCGCCGGCGAAACAGATCCCGCAACGCAGTGTGCCCCGTGGCGACGGACGCCGTTCCGAGGATCGGATGGCGGAGCGCTCCGCATTCCATCCGCGGTTGGTCTGTCGCGGGGTTTCTGGACCCGCTGCACGGAGGCCGCGACCGCGCGGCGGCCTCTCGGCTGCTGCCGGCGCCGGCCTGATCAGGTGCCGCGCTTGAGGGGGCCCGAATGCCCTCCGCGCCGCCGGGCGATCCCGCGCTGTGTCGCGGCTCCGCGACTCGCCCGGGCGGCCCGCATGCCCTCAGACCCGACATCCCGCAGGTCCGCTGTCGCGCGTCGCGCCGAGGCGGCCCTGCATGCATCAGCACGGAGGCAGCACATGACCGATACGACGCAGACCAAGGTTCCCGCCTGGTACAGCCCGGACGAGATCCAGGACATCCAGCGCGACCTTCTGGGGGCCGCCGCGAAAGTCCTCATCCTGTGCCTCGGCGGCAAGGGCGGCGTCGGCAAAACCACCATCGCCCTGCAGCTAGCCGATCTCTGCGCCGAGGTCGGTCCCGTCCTGGCGATCGACACTGACCCGGCCAACCGCCATTTCCACACGGCAATCATGCAGGAGACGAGCCCCGGGAGCGACACCTTCGTTCCGCGCCGGCCCGGCATCACCGGCTTCCGACAGCGCTTGCGCGCCGAGGACAGCACGGGCCGGGTCGACCCGACTCTTTGCCAGGACATGATCGAGCGGGTGATCGAGACCGCCGAGCGCTTCATCGTGGTCGATTTCCCGGCCGGCGATACCGAGACGACCCGCCGCTGCGCCGAGATCATCGTGGAGAGCTGCCGGGAGGCGAATATCCGTCTCGCCGTGGTCGTCGCGGCCGGAGCGGTCGATCCCACCGCCCTGGAGGTGCTCAAGGAACTCCGTCCGATGCTGATCGAATGCGATCGGGCGATCCTGGCGAAGAACACCGCCCAGGCGACCAACTTCGATTATCTGGAATCGTCCGATCTCGTGCGGTCGCTGCGCAAGCAGTCGAACTTTCGCGTCATCGAGATCGAGCGGATCGGCGAGCGGCTGATCGAGGCCCTGCGGGTCCAGCACATGACGTGGCAGCTCCTGGCGAACAGCGCGCCGATGCGCCTGCGCGTCGAGGGACGCCGTCTGCGGCGCAACTTCCACACGGCGTGGCGGGATGCGCTCCGGCCGTGACCAATCTCGAGCGGTTCTACCGGTCGGTCCACGGCCGCGATCTCCAGCCCTGGGAGCGTCAGCTCGCGGTGCGGATCGCGGCCGCCCTGAACACCACGACGGACGACGATTTCGTCGTCCACCTGCTTCTGGTGTACATGTCCACCAACGCTATCACCAACATGTACAACGAGCTTGTGGCGGCCCGGAACAGTCTCGCCGAAGACAGTCGGGATCTGATTCAGGCGCTCACGGCCGATCTGCGGCGCAACAGGCTGATGACCTGTGTGTTGCTCGGCGTGGCAGCCCTCGGCATTCTCGTGAGCGCGGGCATCCTCGGCACGGTCCTCAGCCAGTCTCAAGGCTCCGCCGCCAACGAGGCGCGCCTCGCGGCCGCACTGGAAGCCTGCGAGCCACGCGGCTCGGCCGGCTCGCCGCGCGGGCTCGGGATCGGTCGCTGATCGACGCCGGCCGCAAGGTTGGCGCCGCCACAGATTGGTGCCCCGTGGCTGGATCCGCCCCGTCGCACCCGCAACCGGGCTGCCGGATCATTCGAGCCGGACGGAGACGCTGTCACTGGCACCGGTCGCATCCAGGACCGAGATCCGGGCGAAGCCTGCGCCGCCCGGAAGCCACTCGGCGCGACGGCGCGGCGACTGTATGACCGGCTGACCATCGACCAGCCATGTGAGCGGTGGCACACCGCCCAGGGCTTTCAGGGCGAGTCCCGGGCTTCCCTCCGCCGTGTGGTGCCCGTCCGCCGCGAGGCCGAGATCGATCCGCGACCCGTCCGGCGGATAGGCGATCCGCAGCGCCGGTCCCCCCGCCTCGGCCGACTCGCGGCGCAGGTGCCGCAGTGGCGGCGGCAGGCCGCCCTGCCCGACGACCAGAGCATTCCGGGGCTGCGGGACCGGCTCGGGCTCGATCCCGAGGCGCGCGAAGGCGTCGAACAGGATCGGCGCCGCGACCGTGCGGCCCACGAGCCCCGGCACCGCGGCGCCATCCGGCCGCCCGGCCCAGACGACGATCGTCACCTGCCGGTCGAAGCCCGCCGCCCAGGCATCGCGGTACCCGTATGAGGTGCCGGTCTTGTAGGCGATGCGGTTCGGCAGGGCGTTGTCCGGCGGGGGGGTTCCGCGCAGGATGTCGGCGACGTACCAGGCAGCCACGGGCTCCGTGACGCGGTGCTGAGATTCGGCCGAAGCCCGCTCGGCGCGGCGGACGAGGTCCGGCACCGACCCACCGCGGGCGAGGCCGGCATAGAGCCGAGCCAGATCGGTGAGGGTGATGCCGAGGCCGCCCAGCGCCACCGGCAGCCCCGGCGCCGCTTCCCGCGGGAGCTGGATCGCGGCCCCGGCGGCGCGCAGCCGGGCGATGAAGCGGGCCGGACCCACGGCATCCATCAACGCGACCGCGGGCACATTGAGCGAGAGTTGCAGCGCCCGCCGGGCCGTGACCGTGCCCTGGAAGGTCAGGTCGAAATTCTCCGGGGCGTAGCTCGCCGAGAACCGCGCCGGCCGGTCCTCCAGCAACGTCTCGGGATGCGCGAGCCCATCCGCGAAGGCCATGGCGTAGACGAAGGGCTTCAGCGCTGAGCCGGGGGAGCGCACCGCCAGCGTCATGTCGATGGCGCCGCGCCGATTCGAGTCCAGATAGCCGGCGCTGCCGACCTGAGCCAGGATCCGTCCGTCACGGTTGTCGAGGACGAGGATCGCGGCCGAGAGGTCCGGGCCGACGGCGGCGGCGCGCTCGGCCGCCAGGGTCTCCAACCGCTCCTGCAGGCGCCCGTCGATGGCCAGGCGAATCGTGGCGGCGGCGGGATCGGCCGCCACGGCCTCTTCGGCGGCGTGCGCCGCCAGCATCGGGAACGGTCTGCGCGCCGTCGGCACCGGCTCGGCCCGAGCGGCCGCAGCCTCTGCCGGTGTGAGGATGCCCTGGGCGCTCGCGACCGCCAGGACCCGGTCGCGGGCGGCGCGGGCGCGCTCCGGGAACCGGTCCGGGCGGCGGGTCTCGGGCGATTGCGGCAGGGCGACGAGCAGCGCCGCCTGCGCCGCACTCAGCCGGACCGGCTCCCGCCCGAAATATGCGACGCTCGCCGCGCGCACGCCCTCCAACGGCCCGCCATAGGGGGCCAGTGCCAGGTAGAGATCGAGGAGGCCGGATTTTCCGAGGTGCCGCTCCAGCGTGACTGCCCGCACCATCTGGCGGAGCTTGGCCTCGAGCGAGCGCTCGCGCCGCGGCTCGACGAGGCGGGCCACCTGCATCGACAGTGTTGAGGCGCCGGACACGATCCGGCCCCGAGTCAGCCACTGGACGGCGGCGCGCAGCACGGCAGCCGGGTCGATGCCGGGATGATCGGCAAACCGGCGATCCTCGTAGGCGAGCAGCATTGCCCGATAGCGCGGATCGACCGTCTCTGCGGTGACCGGCAGGCGCCAGCGCCCGTCCGCCGTCGCGAACGGCCGCAGGAGCGTGCCAGACCGGTCGAGCACGACCGTGGAGCGCGCCATCGCATCGGTGAGGTCGAGGGGCGGCAGCGCCGTGGCGTAGCGCCAAAGGGCGCCGGTACCGATCACCAGGAGGCTGAGCCCGAGCACCACCGCTCCGGGCACGAGGCGCAGCTTCGCGCGTCGTGCCCGCAACGTCACCGGCCCGCTCGAACCCCACCCGTCGTGTGGCACGTATCCTCCCGGCTTCGGCGTCAACACCACAGGATTGATTGTTCCTGTGCGGTCGACAAGTGCCCGGGTAAGCAGGGTCCCCGACGATGGGCGTCTGGCTGGCCCCGACTGGATCCTACGCCGTGCCGACGCCCCGCAGGTCTTCGAAGGCGGGGCGATCCGGGCGGTTCAGCCGAATCGGGAAGGGCACGATGTTGGAGGGCGCCGGAGCGGCGTGGGCCGCGGGAGGCGGCGCCGCAGCGCGTGCCTTGCCCGGCCTCGTCCAGCGCTCGATCCGCTTGAAGTAGGTCCGCCTCGCCAGCCAAGCCGGAACTCGTCTGCCCTTCCGCATGATCTGCCCCTCGCCGATGTGACGCGCGACCCCCGCAGTCCCGCAACCCGAACACAGCAAGCATTTCGAATCGCGGCTGTATCGGCGATACGAGCGGATCCCGAACTGCGCCGCATCCCCCGTTTGGATGACGCGGGGCGCGGAGGGTTGCCGGTCAGGCCGCCGCATCCTCCTTCGCCCGCTCCAGCGCGAGCTTGGTGACAGCGACTTGGTCGATCTTGCCGGTGCCGAGCATCGGGATTGCCTCCAGCACCACCACCTCGGCGGGGATCGCGAGGTCGGAGGCGCCACGGCTCTTGGCGAAGTTCTGGTAGGCGGCGCGCGTGGCGCCCTTCTCCTGGGTGAACAGGATCAGGCGCTCGCCCTTGCGCGGGTCCGGCACCGCCGCGACCGCGCTTAACCGATCCGGCCAGAGGTCGGCGGCCAGCGACTCGATGCCCGCGAGCGACACCATCTCCCCAGCGATCTTGGCGAAGCGCTTGGCCCGACCCTTGATCGTCACGAAGCCCATCGGGTCGATCACCACGATATCGCCGGTGTCGTGCCAGCCCCCCGGCGGCGGCTCCAGCACGCCGGGCTTTTCGGCGCGCAGGTAGCCCAGCATGATGTTGGGTCCGCGCATGGAGAGGCGGCCGCCCTCCTCGATCCCCGGCACCGGCTCCAGGCGCGTCTCGATGCCCGGCAGGATCCGCCCGACCGTGCCGAAGCGGTTGAACATCGGCGTGTTGAGCGCCACCACAGGCCCGCACTCGGTGACGCCATAGCCCTCCAGGATGCGCAGGCCGAATTTCTCCGCCCAGGTCCTCCGAGTCGTCTCCTTCACGGCCTCGGCGCCGGCCACGACATAGCGCAGGGAGCGCAGATCGTAGGAATGGGCGGCCCGGGCATAGCCCGTCAGGAACGTGTCGGTCCCGAACAGCACCGTGCTGTTCGAGCCGTAGATCAGCTCCGGCACGATCCGGTAATGCAGCGGCGACGGGTAGAGGTAGACCGGCACGCCCGAGACCAGCGGAAGGACCAGCCCGGCCGTCAGGCCGAAGGCGTGGAACACCGGCAGCACGTTGAACACCTTGTCCATTGGCCCGAAGTCGATCCGGGCCGCCACCTGCGCCACGTTGGCGAGCATGCAGCGGTTGGCGAGCACCACGCCCTTCGGCGTGCCTTCGCTGCCCGAGGTGAACAGCACCGCGCCCGGATCCTCGCCCGAGCGCGCCACCAAGGGGCGCCGCGGGGCGAGGAAGCCCCGGATCTTGTCCCCGGTC
Source organism: Methylobacterium sp. UNC378MF (assembly GCF_900103195.1). GTDB lineage: Bacteria > Pseudomonadota > Alphaproteobacteria > Rhizobiales > Beijerinckiaceae > Methylobacterium. The sequence goes on from NZ_FMWU01000010.1 coordinate 44,286, forward strand.
GTGATGGTGGCCCGCACATCCTCCAGGTAGATGAGTTCGACCGATCCGCGGATCGCCTCGACGAGCGACCCGAGCCGCCCCTTCTCGATGAAGGCCCGGGAGGTCAGGATCTTGCCCACTTCAGCCGCCCGGCAGGCCGAGAGCACGTTGGCGGGCCCGGCCGAGAAGTTGATCATCGCCGGCACCCGGCCGGCGGAGGCGAGGGCGAACAGCGTCACCGCGGCACCGTTGGCGTTCGGCAGCATGAGTCCGATCCGCCCGCCCTCGGGCGCCAGCGGCATGAGCTTGCGGCCGAGGATGTTGGCGCCCATGACCAGGCGGCCATAGCTGAGGCGCCCGCCGACGGGATCCTCAAGGGCGTTCCGGCGCCAACCGTGGCGCTCGCCGGCCTCGATCAGAGCCGCCATCAGGCCGCGGTCGATATCCGCGGTGCGGAACACGAGGTCCGACATGATCCCGTAGAGGGCCGCGCCCGCCGCCTGCCGCCGGGCCTTGCCCTTGAGCGCGGGATCGACGGCGAGGCGCACCGGGGGCATCACCGTCACGGTCACCTTGGGCCACCAGCGGCGGCGCACCTGCCCGCGCGACAGCCGCGAGAAGACGGTGCGTTCCAGGCCGTCGAGCTTCACCGCCACGACCATGGCGTCCGACTTGTCGGCGATCAGCCCGGCGCCGTCATACACCTTCATCAGGCTTCCGGTGACGGTCAGCCGGCCCTCGGGGAAGATGATCAGGGTTTCGCCGCCCTTGACCGCGTTGATCAGCGTCCGGGTGGCGAGGGGGCGCGTCGGGTCCAGGGGCATCGCCTTGGTGACCCGCAGGAACGGCCGCACCCACCAGCGCTGCGCGATGCCGCTGTCGATGGCGAAGACCGGCTCCTGCTCCAGGAGCGACAGGGCCAGCGGTGCGTCGAGGAACGACACGTGATTGAGGGCGACGATGCAGTTCGGCCCGGCCGCCGCGATGTTGTCGAAGCCACGGACCTCCAGGCGGTAGAAAGCCCGGAACAGGATCGACAGGGCATCGCGGAACGGGCTGGTCGGCAGGGTCGCGAACACGATCGCGCCGACGAGCAGGTTCAGCACCGCCACCACGGCGAGCAGACTTGCGATCGTCAGGCCCGCGCCCTGCAGCGCCGCCAGCGCCAGGGTGCCGGCCACCATGAAGGCCGCCGTCATGACGTTGACGGCGCCGATGATCCGCGCGCGCATCGCCTTCTCGGCCCAGGCCTGCACGGCCGCGAAGGACGGGACGATGTAGAGGCCGCCGGAGATCGCGAGCCCCAGGAAGTCGATCCCGGTGCGCAGCCCGTGACCGGTCCGCAGGAAGGCGAGCGGGCCGATCGGCTCCGCGGGCGGCGACGGCAGGTGTCCGATCGTCCAGGCGAGGTCGAGGCCGAACAGGCCCATCAGCACCGCGCCGACCGGCGTCGGCAGCAGCACGATCCGGCCGCTGGCGAGCCACGAGGCGAGGCCGGAGCCCAGCGCGATGCCGATGGAGAACAGAGCCAGCAGCAGGGTGATCACCGTCTCGGTGCCGTTGAAGGCGCCGCGCACCAGCACGGGCAGCAGCGAGAGCACCACCACGCCGACCAGCCAGAACCAGCTCACCGTGAGCGAGCCGCGCCAGAGGCGCGTATCGGCCCAGAGGTCGCTCAGCAGCGCGTAGGTCGAGCGCAAGACGTTCGGGTCGACGTGCAGGTCCGGCGCCCCCTCTCCGGTGGCCGGGATCATGCGGGCCGAGAGCCAGCACAGGATGGCGAAGCCCATCACCAGCACGCCGAACAGCAGGCCCGAGCCGCCCATCGCCGAGGCGGCCCCGGCCGCAATCGTGCCGAGCAGGATCGCCAGGAAGGTCGCGGCCTCGACGAGGGCGTTGCCGGCGGGCAGTTCCTCACGTCGCAGATGGTCCGGCAGGATCCCGTACTTGATCGGGCCGAACAGGGCCGCGATTGTCCCGAACAGGCCGAGCGCCACGAACAGCACCGGTACGGAATGCAGGAGGAAGCCCAGCACGGCGGTGCCAGCCGCAAAGATCTCGGCGAATTTGAGCCGCTGCGCCATCAGCGCCTTGTCGTACCGATCGGCCCACTGACCGCCGAGGCCTGACAGGATGAAGAACGGCCCGATGAACACGGCGCTCGCCAGGGTCACCAGGACGCCGGCATGGGCATCTGCCTGTCCGCCGATCCCGAACAGGATCAGGAAGGCGAGCGCGTTCTTCAGGAAATTGTCGTTGAACGCCGAGAAGAACTGGCACCAGAACAGCGGCGCGAAGCGCCGCGCAGTCATCAGGCTACGGAACATGGCGATCTCTCGGTTCCGAACCTGACTGGCCCACGAGAGACGGTCAGGTCAAATCGGACCGAGGCGAACGCACAGGGATCACGGTCACAGGGTTATCGCCCCGTGTGGACCGGCACCCCCTTTGCGCGACTGTTGGCGACCCTCAGGCCTTCCGGACGAGACGGCCGTGCCGCCCGGCAGAAGCCCCGGTGCGCCGGGCGATGAGGGCGTGCAGCGAAGCGCCGAGGTCGTAGGACCAGTAGATGTGGGCCGCCAGCGTGGTCACCACGAAGAGCGCGGCCCCGGCCGCGCAGGCGGGCAGGAGCAGCAGGAACGTCAGGACCATCCCGACCGCGGTCCGCTCGGCCAGAGAGGCCTGCGGCCAGGGATCGATCGGCAGGGAGAAGTGTCGTCCGGTGCGCATGGCTTCGACCCTCGGTGGTTCGGCCTATCGCGGTACAGCCAGTCAACAGCGGCAACCGTCGGACGTTGCGTCGCCAGATCCGATAATCGCCCCCCCGTGACGTTCCGGCCCGATGCGTGGGCGCAACCGCGGTCGCCGAACCGTGTTGCCGGTTGGATCCTTCGACGATTTGAGGTGGGTATGGCACGGGTTGCGGTCGTTACCGGGGGCACGGCCGGAATCGGGCTTGCCACGGCGCATGCGTTCGCCGCGGGCGGATGGTCGGTGGCCGTGGTCGCGCGCGATCCGGACCGTCTCGCGGCGGCGGAGCGGGCCCTCGCCGCCTACGGTCAGCCTGTCCTGGCAATCCGCGCCGATGTCGCCGATCCGCAGGCCGTCGACGCGGCCGCCGAGCGCGTGGAGCGGGAACTCGGCCCGATCCGTGCCTGGGTGAACAACGCCATGTCGACCATCGTGAACCCGGCCGACCAGATCACCCCGGACGAGTACCGGCGCGTGACCGAGACCACCTATCTGAGCCAGGTCTACGGGACGCTGGCGGCGCTCCGCTTCATGAAGCGGCGCAACCGCGGCGCGATCATCCAGGTCTCGTCCGGCCTTGCGATCCGCGCGGCGCCGCTGCAGGCGCCCTATTGCGCGGCGAAGTTCGCGGTCTCGGGCTTCACCGACGCCCTGCGCTGCGAGCTGCTCCACGACCGGGTCGATGTCAGCCTCAGCGTCGTCTACCTGCCGGCGGTGAACACGCCGCAATTCAACTGGGCGCGCAACCGGACCGGGCACCGGCAATACGCGCCGGATCCGGTCTTCGACCCGCGGCTCTGCGCCGAGGCGATCCTGTACGCCGCCGAGCACCCGCGCCGGGAGGTCTGGGTCGGACGCTCGTCGATGATGATGGCCGCCGCCCAGGCTCTGGCGCCGGCGCTTGCCGACCGCAAGGCCGCCTCGATGTGGTCGGCGCAGCTCTCCGACGAGACCATCCCCGAGATGGAGGGCAATCTCTACGAGGCCGTGCCCGGTCCGGTCGGGATCGACGGACGCTTCATCGGCCGGACGAAGGCAAGCCGGGCCGAGTTCTGCACGAGTCGCACCCGCGATCTCGTGGTCTGTGGCCTCGCCGGGCTGGCGCTGATCGGGCTCGCCGGTACCGTCCACGCCGCCCGCTCGGCGCGCCGCCTGCCAGGGCGGACGTGACGGCTGCGCGCGGTCGCGCAGCCTATTACATCAGCCGCCCCGAGGAAGGTCCGAGACGATGCCCGGCTATCTGCCCTTCGCGGGCGCCCTGAAGCTGCCCGCCTATACCTGCGACAATTGCGGGTTCTGGCAACGTCATTTCGAGACGCCGGCTACCTGCCCGATGTGCCTCGATGCCCGCCACGTGGTGCCCCAGGACGGCTGGCGCTTCCGCACGGCCCGCGAGGCGCAGGACGCCTTTCCCTGCCACTGGCAGGAGCTGGAGCCGGGCGTTTGGCGGTTCTGGAACGAGCCGGTTTCCGGCATCGGCCCCTCCGCCTACCTGATCCAGACCGAGCACGGGAATATGGGCTTCGAGGGCTGCCCGGTCTTCAGCGAGGCCGCCCTGGAACAGATCGCCCGGCTCGGCGGCATGGCGGTGCTCTCGGCCTCGCACCCGCATTCCTACGGTGCGCTGCCGCAGCTTCAGGACCGGTTCGACCCGGAGCTGTGCCTGCCGGCCGCCGACTTCACCTGGAGCGCGGCCCTGCAGGTGAGCTGGCCCTATGACGACTTCCTCGAGCCGCTTCCGGGCCTCGAACTGCACCGCACCGCCGGCCATTTCGACGGCCACGCCGTCCTCTACGACCGGTCGCGAAAAATCTGCTTCTGCGGCGACGCGCTGAAGTTCGAGCTCGACCCGGCGGATTTCCGCCGGGCAACCACGATCTCGGCCCACAAGGCCTTCGTGCGCGGGGTGCCGCTCACCCCGAGCGAGCTGCGCCGCTACCGCGACGTGTTCGAGCGTCTCGACTTCGTCCAGACCTGGACGCCGTTCGAGCCCGCGCGCAATTGCGGGCGGCCGGAGGTTCTGGCGCTGCTCGACCAGCTGATGAGCGGCCGGTCCCACGCCGCTCCTGTCCCACTCGACGGGCTTCGGTCTCAGGGCCGGTAGAGCGGGTCGTTCTCCAGGCGGATCGGTTGACCGTGGGGCGTTGCCTCGGCGGCCCGCAGGAACGCCTCGGTCCGCGCCGCGACGCTCTCGGGTCCGGCGACGCCGCGCTCGGCCAGGATCGCTTCCAGCGTCGTCAGCCACGCGCCGTAATCCGCCGTCCGCTCAGGACCGTCCGCGGGACGGATCTGCCGGCCGAGACGGTCCGCCCATTCCGACCACGTGAACAGCCCAGCCTCCCGCAGAGAGACCACCAGCGCGAAGACCTGCGCCTCCCAGGGGGCCGCGAAGTTGGTCGGCGACGGATCGGTCACGCGGGGTCCAGATAGGGTTCGAAGGCCGCTACGGTCACGAGACCGCCTGGATCGCCGCTCTCGCCCCACAGCTCCTGGGCGGTGAAGGCGACCGTGTACAGCCAGGTCGGATTCTCGCCCGTCCGGTAGGCGTTGGTGTCGGGGAAGACGAAGACCCCGTCGACGCGCACGATCCGTCCCCGTCTGCCGCGCACGTAGCGCGGCAGACGCGTATGACCGGTCGGATGGATGTTGCGCGCCAGGACCGAGTCGCCGACGGCGAAGCGAGCGGGCGCATCAGCGGCGCGACTGCTCGGAAACCCGGCCCGGAAACGCGCCTCCAGGCCGTCGCGGGCCAGGACCCGGGCGACGGGCTTTGCCGGCTCCGTGGACTTGCCGGTCTCGATCTCGGCCTGCGTCGCCAGCCCGGTGGCGGCAACCTGCTGCTCCAGTGCCTTCAGCCAGATCTCGTAATAGCTCGACGACAGATACTCGGCGGGCGGCAGCGACTCGCGGGTGGCGCGGCTGCCGTCGAGGTTCCAGGCACCGGTGTAGCCCATGGCCATCGCCATGGCGAAGACACGACGCTCCCACGCGGCATGGAAGACCGGCTCGTCCGGCTCCGGCGCCACCGGCCCGAAGCCGTGCGCGCCGCCGAGATCCTGCGCGCCGTTCATACCGGCATCTCCAAGGGCGTGGTCGGGATGCCCTTGGGAAGGCCCGTGCCGATCATGGAATCGCGTGTGACGAGGGCGGCGAGCGCCTCCTCGGAGAAGCCCTCGGTTTGCGCGGGTCGCATCGGCAGAACCATGTAACGGGTCTCGGCGGTCGAATCCCAGACGGTGATGCGGGTGGTTTCCGGCAGTGTCACCCCGAAATCGGCGAGCACGCCGCGTGGGTCGATCACCGCCCGAGCCCGATAGGGCGGCGCCTTGTACCAGATCGGGGGCAGGCCGAGCACCGGCCAGGGATAACAGGAGCAAAGGGTGCAGACGACGAGGTTGTGGATCTCCGGCGTGTTCTCGACCACCACCATGTGCTCACCGCCCCGGCCGCCGATACCGAGCTCGGCGATGGCCGGCGTGGCGTCGCCCAGGAGCCGAGCCCGGTAGGCGGGATCCACCCAGGCCCTGGCCACGACGCGGGCACCGGCATGGGGGCCGACCTTGGTCTCGTAGAGTTCGATCAGGGCGTCGAGGGCCGCCGGGTCGACATAGCCCTTTTCGGTGAGCAGGGATTCCAGGGCGCGGACACGGGCCTCCACGGGCGAGATCTCGCTGCCGTGATGGTGATCATCGTGGTGTCCATGCTCGTGATGCGCGTGATCGTGGCTCATCCCGGTCTCCTGAGGCGCACAGTCTGCATCCCCCGCCATCCGGCCGCCAGTCCCGGAACGGGGATCCGATGGACGTTGTCACTCCGGACGCTCTGCCTAAATTTCCTGTCATATTCGGGAGCGTTTGGCATCGGTTCAGAATTTTCCCGCTACCGACGTTAGAGCAATTCCAGTATACCAACGTTGGAGGCGGAAACGTTCATGATCGAGGACGCTGCGGACCGGTCAGATGCAGACGCGGGTACCCGGGACGGGACCAGCTACGCCGCAGCCATCGGCCAGCATCTCGCCCTGCCGATCCGAGAGTATTTCAGGATCGTGGAGCAGGAGCCGCTGCCGGCGCAACTCTCTGCCTTGGTGACCCGCTTCGAGGCGGCAGTGACGGCGCACGGCGAGACGGTGCCCTTTGACTTCCGCGGTGACATCATCAAGGCCCTCCCGGCTCTGCGCACCTTCGCGCTGTCTCTCGTCGGGGATGTGAGCCGCGCCGACGATCTGGTGCAGGAGACATTCGTGAAGGCCTGGGCGAACCAGGCACGCTTCCGGCCCGGCACGAATTTCACCGCGTGGTTGTTCACCATTCTGCGCAACCAGTTCTACACCGACCTGCGCAAGACGCGGCGGGAAGTGGAGGACGTCGACGGAACGCATGCCGGTCAGATGACCAGCCCGTCCGACCAAGAGGATGCCAGCACCCTCAAGGTCGTCTGGGAGCGTCTCGGTGATCTGCCCTCGGCGCAGCGGCAGGCGCTGCTGCTGGTCGGGGCGGAAGGCCACACCTACGAGGAGGCCGCCCTGAAGCTCGGCTGTCAGGTCGGCACCGTGAAGAGCCGGGTGAGCCGGGCCCGGTCGTCGCTCCTCGATACGCTGGGCGTCGTGGTGGCGGGCCAGGCACCGGCTGTCTGAACGGGCGGGTCGGCGGCTGCGTCCCCTTCTGCTGAGCCGGCCGGTAAGCTGGTGACCGATCCGGCCAAGCGCATCCGGAGGCGCCCTGCCCTCACACCGGCGGCCGTCGCAGGTGCCACTCGGTCACCCGCTGGTACGCCTGTCCGATTCGCAGCGCCGTCGTCTCGTCGTAGCCGCGGCAGACGATCTGCAGCGACAGCGGCAACCCGGATGCGGTGAAGCCGTTCGGTAGCGCCAGGGCACAGAGATCGAGCAGGTTCCCGAAACGGGTGAATCGCGACGGCAGGTGCGCCTCGTCCACGGCGGCAAGCGCCACCGCCGCACTCTCCGTGGTCGGCGTCAGAAGGGCGTCGATGCCTTCGAGGGCAGCCGCGTATTGCAGCTTCATTGCGGCCCGGCGGTGAAGCGTGCCGAGGTATTCCTGGGCCGTGACGTTCGCGCCGGCCAGGATCCGGGACCGCACGGCGTCGCCGAGCTGCGCGGTCGGATCCTCCGCCAAGGCGCCGTTGACGAAATAGGCCTCGGCGTTGGTGATCTGGCTCATCGCCAGACAGTCGCTGAACCGGAACGGCAGGACGACGTCGACGATCTCAGCCCCCTGTCCGGCCAGCAGGTCGAGGGCGGCGTCGTAGGCCGCCAGCATGTCGGAGGCGACGCCCTCGCGCTCGGCGGCCGGCATGCGGCCGAGTCGCAGGCCGCGCACGCCGCGGTTCAGAGTGAGTCCGAGGGCGTCCGGTGTGATGCCGCGGGTCGTCGGATCGAGGGGATCGGGGCCGGAAATCGCCTCGTAGAGGAGCGCGGCGTCCTCCACGGTGCGGGCGAGCGGTCCGGGCGTGTCCAGCGTCGTCGAGAGCGGCACGATTCCCCAGGTCGATACCCGCCCGACCGTGACCTTGAGTCCCGTCAAGCCGCAGAAGGCGGCGGGCAGACGCACCGATCCGCCGGTATCGGTCCCGATGCCCCAGGGGGCCATCCGAGCAGCCACCGATACGCCGGTCCCGCTGCTCGAGCCGCCGGGCGTGCGTGGGGTCTCGGGATCCCAGGGGTTCCACGGCGTGCCGAGATGCTGGTTGGTGCCCCAGCCGCCATAGGCAAACTCCACCGTGTGCGTCTTGCCGAGGACGATCATGCCCTGCCCGATGAGGCGCTTGGCGATCGTCGCGGTGCGCTCGGCCCGGCGGACACGGTGGGCGGCCGAGCCGCCCATGGTGATCCGGCCCTGCAGATCGATCAGATCCTTGAGTACCACCGGCACGCCGTGGAGCGGCCCCACCGCGTGGCCGGACCGGATCGCCCGGTCGGCCCCTTCGGCGGCGAGGCGGGCATCGGCGGCGAAAACCTCCGTGAAGGCCTGGAGCTTCGGCTCCAGCCGCTCGATCCGGCCGAGCAGGGCATCGACGGCGTCGACCGGGGAGAGGCTCCGCGCCTGGATCGACCGGGCAAGTTCGGCCGCGGTGGCGTGTACGGGATCGATGTCGGACATGGATTCTACTGCACGCTGACGAGGGTGAGGTCGACGAACCAGGATTGCGGCGAGACGAAACCGTGGACCTTCTTGGACATCCCGCGGGGATTGAGGTCGTGGACGACGAACAGCCAGGGTGGATCATCCACGAGGCGCTCGTGGGCGATCTTGGTCTGCGCGTCGATCACCTTGGCATCGGTCGTCTCGGCAAGTGCCTTGAGGGCCGCGTTGAACGCGTCGTCCTTCCAGTTCGGGAAGTTGAAGCCGTTCGGCGGGAATCGGTCGCCCGCGAAGTAACGGGCCATGACGGCGGCATCCGAGGAGGGCGAGGAGACGTTGAGCGCCATCGCGCCCTGGAGACCCGGCGCGTCCGGCAGTGCCCGGGCCGAATTCAGCAGAACCTGCCACTCGACCACGTTGAAGCTGACATCGACGTTGCAGGCCTGCTTGAGATTCTCCTGGAGGTACTCGTTCATGGGCATCGGCAGCATCTGACCAGAGCCGGAGGACGAGATCATCACCTTGAGGCTCAGCGGCTTCTTCTCGGTGAAGCCGGCCTCGGCGAGCAGTGCCTTCCCCTTGGCTGCGTCGAACGTGTAACGATTCTTCGGCGCGCCGAAATTCGGATCCCGGTCGTTGAGCCACCCGGTCGCCGGCTCCGCCGTGCCGTTGAGCAGTTCGACGATGCCGGCCCGGTCGATGCAGTAGTTCAGGGCCTGCCGAACGCGCACATCCTTCAGCGGGCTGTCCTTGGCGCCGATGTTGAAGAGGTAGGGCCAGACATGCGGGTATGAGCCCGTGGTGATGGTGAAGCCCGCCTGCTTGAGCGACGGAATCGCGTCGGGCGCCGGCACCTCGACCCAGTCGACCTGACCGGCCCGCAACGCTGCGACGCGCGCATTGGCCTCCGGGATCGGCAGGAGCCGGACCCTGTCGACCTTGGCCATCCGGTTCGGGTCCCAGTAGCCGTCGAACTTGGCGAGATCGACCGCCTCCCGCGGTGCGACGCGGGTGATCCTGAAAGGACCTGTGCCGGCCGCCGGCAGAGCGGCCACCTTGCTCCAGTCGCGACCGGCCTTCTCGAAGGACGTCGGCGAGGTGAAGAGCAGGTAGACCGCCATATAGGGGAAGTACGACGCCACCTGCGTGGTGGTGATCTGGACCGTGGTGTCGTCGATCTTCTTATAGCTCCCGACCAGCGGCGCTCGGGCTCGACTGATGCCGGCGCCCTGCGCTTCGAATTGCGGGCTGTCGTTCTTGAAGTAGCGGTCGAGGTTCCAGATCACCGCGTCGGCGTTGAACGGCGTCCCGTCATGGAACGTCACGCCCTGACGCAGGTGGAAGGTCCAGACCGCCTTGTCGTTCGGGTCCTGCTCCCAGCGCTCGGCCAGCGCCGGGATGATGCCGGCGAGCTTGGTGGTGCTCTTGAGGTCCCACTGCACCAGACCCTCGAAGATCGGGTAGCCGAGGAAGCGCATCCCCTCGAAGCCGTTGTTGGGCATGCCCGTCGTGGTGGGGATGTCGCTCGCCGTCATGGCGATGCGCAGGACGCTCTCGGCACTGGCCGATCCCGTCAGGGCCACGGTACCCGCCAGGGCGGCGGCAATCAGGCGGCGAGATGTCATCCGGATCCCAATCGTCGAAGTTGCGGCGCGCCGGGCGCAATTCCTGCGCCACGCTCAGGCTTAGGCCCTGCGTCCGGCGAACAGAAGATGCCGGACGTCGCCCCTTGCGCGTGGCGCCGGCTGCGCCACGATAATAAAAAATTCGAGTCGCCAGCCGGGACGGCCGGCCCGTGTAAGGAGACGCCCGTGACCGACGAGACGCCGCGCGCCATGAACGGGGCCGAAAGCCTGGTCCGGACCCTGGTGGAGGGCGGGGTCGAGGTCTGCTTCACCAATCCCGGCACCTCCGAGATGCACTTCGTCGCCGCCCTCGACCGGGTCGAGGGCATGCGCTGCGTGCTGTTCCTGTTCGAGGGCGGGGCGACCGGCGCCGCCGACGGCTACGCCCGCATGGCCGGCAAGCCGGCCTCGACCCTGCTCCATCTCGGGCCGGGTTTGGCCAACGGATTGGCCAACCTCCACAACGCCAAGAAGGCGCGCACCCCCGTCGTCAACATCGTCGGCGAGCATGCAACGTATCATCGGGAATACAACGCGCCGCTCACCTCGGACATCGAGGGGCTGGCCCATCCGATGTCCTCCTGGGTGCGGACCGGAATGAGCGCGGCTGAGATCGGATCCGACGGCGCCGCCGCCATCGCGGCCGCCCGGACCGCCCCCGGGCAGGTCGCGACCCTGATCCTGCCGGCTAACACCGCCTGGGATCCGGGCGCCGGCCCTGCGCCCGTGCCGCCGATCCCCGAGCGGGCGCGGGCGAGCGACGACGCGGTCGCGGCGGCCGTGAAGGCCCTGCGTAGCGGCGAGCCGGTGCTCCTGCATCTCGGCGACCAAGCCGTGCGGAGCGAGGGCCGGGTGATCGCCGACCGGATCGCCCGCAAGACCGGCGCCCAGCTGATGGCGATGACGTCCAATTCCCGGATCGACCGCGGCGCCGGCACCGTGCCGATCGAGCGCCTGCCCTACCCGATCGACCAGGGCATCGCGGCGTTGAAGGACTTCCGCCACATCATCCTGATCGGCGCGACCCCGCCGGTGGGCTTCTTCGCCTATCCGGGCAAGCCGAGCCTGCTGGCGCCGGAGGGGAGCACCACGATCACGCTGGCCGCGCCCGAGGAGGACCAGATCGACGCCCTCGAGCGGCTCGCCGAGGCCGTCGCGGCCGCGCCGGCCGAGTCGGTCGCCGTCCGGCCACGCCCGAAGCTCCCGACCTCGGGTCCCCTCGATCAGGACACGATCGGGCAGGTGCTCGGCGCGCTGATCCCGGAGGGCGCTGTGATCTGCGACGAGTCGATCACCACGGGCCGCAACTTCTTCACCCTCACCCGGGACGCGGCGCCCCATACCTGGCTTCAGCTCAGCGGCGGCTCGATCGGCCTCGGCATCCCGATGGCGACCGGCGCGGCAATCGCCTGTCCCGACCGCAAGGTCATCAACCTGCAGGCCGATGGCAGCGGGCTCTACACGGTGCAGGCGCTCTGGACCCAGGCCCGCGAGCACCTCGACGTGGTGACGCTCGTCTGGTCGAACCGCTCCTATGCGATCCTGCGGGCGGAACTCACCAATGTCGGCGCGCTCAATCCCGGCCCGAAGGCGCTGGGCATGCTGAGCCTCGACGATCCGGCCGTGGATTGGGTGAGCCTTGCCCGCGGCTTCGGCGTCGCGGGCCGGCGGGTCGAGACGCTGCCCGACTTCATCGAGGCGTTCCAGCACGCGCTGGCCAATTCGGGGCCGCACCTCATCGAAGTGGCTCTGTGAGCGGGGCGACCTATCCCCTCCCCGGCCTCGACGGGCCGGTGGAGATCCGCGTCGATCGCTGGGGGCTGGCGCATATCCGCGCCGGCACGGCGCTGGACGCGTACCGCGCGCAGGGGTTCAACGCGGCGCGGGACCGGCTCTGGCAGCTCGACCTCTGGCGCAAGCGCGGCCTCGGCCTGCTGGCGGCGGATTTCGGACCGGGCTACCTCGCCCAGGACCGGGCCGCCCGGCTGTTCCTCTACCGCGGCGATATGGCGGCCGAGTGGGCGGCTTACGGGCCGCAGGACACGCGGGCCATCGTCACGGCCTTCGTGGCGGGGATCAACGCCTACGTGGCGCTCACCGAGGCGCGGCCCGAATTGCGGCCTCCGGAATTCGCGCTGACCGAGACGCGCCCGGCCCGGTGGCGGCCGGAGGACGTGGTGCGCATCCGCAGCCACGGGCTGATCCGCAACGTCCTGTCCGAGGTCGCGCGCGCGCGGGTGCTCGCCCGCAATCGGAGCCCGGCGGACGGGCTCGCCGTGGACGACCTGCGCAAGCGGATCAGCCCGGCGCATGCGCCGGTCGTTCCGGACGGGTTCGACGCCGCCGACTGGCCGGATGATCTCCTCGACGACTTTCGCCTAGCCACGGCGACGGTGGGGTTCAGTCCCGAACGGATGGCCGCATCGCGCGAAGAGGCCTGGGACTGGTCCAAGGTCGACGCACACGGGGCCGTCACGCGGGGGCCGCGCAGCGCGCCGAAGGAGCCATCCGAAGGCTCGAACAACTGGGCGGTGGCGCCGTCCCGCACCGCCACCGGACGGCCGATCCTGGCAAGCGATCCGCACCGGGTCTACCTGCAACCGTCGCTGCGCTACGCCGTCCACCTCACTGCCCCGGGACTCGACGTGATCGGGGCGGGCGAGCCGGCTCTGCCCGGCATCTCCATCGGCCATAACGGCCACGCTGCCTTCAGCCTGACCATCGCGCCGATGGACCAGGAGGATCTGTTCGTCTGCGAGATCGACCCGGCTGATCCGGATCGCTACCGCTCCGGCGACGGCTGGGCGCCGATCACGCGGATCACGGAGGAGATTCCGGTGCGGGGCGAACCGGACGAGACCGTGATTCTGGGCTTCACCCGGCACGGACCGGTGCTCCGCGAGGCGGGCGGCCAAGCCTTCGCGCTGCGGACCGTGTGGTCGGAGCCCGGTGCCGCCGCCTATCTCGGCAGTCTCGCCTATCTCGGCGCCATGACGCCCGAGGCCTTCGGCGAGGCCCTGCACCACTGGTCGGCGCCCTCCGTGAACCAGCTCTACGCCGACACGACGGGCCGGATCGCGTGGTTCATGGCCGGCAAGGCGCCGGTGCGGCCGGCTCATGACGGCCTGCTGCCGGCGCCGGGCGACGGCCGTTACGACTGGGCCGGCTTCCACGATCCCGGCGCCCTGCCCCGCAGCATCGATCCGGATTCGGCCTGGCTCGCCACCGCCAACGAGATGAATCTGCCGCCCGATTATCCCGCAGAGGATCGAAAGCTCGGGTTCGAATGGGCCGAGCCCTGGCGCGCCCGCCGCATCCGCGCGGTGCTCGGCGGCCAGGTCCGGCACAGCCTCGCCGATTCGCAGGCGCTCCAGAGCGACGTCTTCTCCGAGCCGGCCCACCGGTTGGCCGAGCTGGTTCGGGCGCTGCCCACGGCCCCGGATCCCGATGTCGCGTCGGCTCAGGCCGTACTGGCGTCCTTCGACGGCGCGCTGCACCATGGCTCTGCCGCGGCCGCCCTCATTGAGGTCTTCTGGGTCCGCCATCTGCGGCCGGCATTGCTCACGGCGCTCGCGTCCGACGCCGAGACCCGCGGGCTGCTTCCGCCCGGCGACACGCAGAGCCTGATCGAGCGGCTGGAGACCGATCTCGATCCGGAGGCGCGCATGGTGCTGCTCACGGCCGCCCTCGGCGCCGCCTACGGCACCTGCCGCGAGCGGATGGGATCCGACCCCTCGGGCTGGTCCTGGGGCCGCCTGCACCACGCGGTGTTCGCCCATCCCCTCACCGCGCTGACGCCCGATTCCGGCTGGGACGTCGGTCCGCTGTCCCTCGGCGGCGCCGCGGCATCGGTCATGCACGCGGAGTACCGGACCGATACGTTCCGGCTCACCCACGGCGCCTCGTTCCGCATGGTCGTGGATGTGGGGGACTGGGACCGCTCGGTCTTCATCAACGTGCCGGGCCAGTCGGGGGAGCCGGCAAGCGCGCACTATGCCGACTTGGCCCCGGTCTGGGGGCGCCAGGATTATGTGCCGATGCTCTACGGCCCTGCGGCCGTGGACGCGGCCACCGAAACGGTCATCACGCTGACCCCCAGCCCCGCCTGACCCGGCGGCCGGGACGGATAGGGACAGGACCTTGAAGATCTTCATCGCGGGTCTCGCTACGGAGACCAATACCTTCGCACCCTTGCCTACCGGACTGGCGGCGTTCCACGCCGATTACGCCCGTCGGGACGGCAGCCGGACCCCCCCGAGCCTCAGCAATATCGGTCTCAAGGCCTGGCGCGAGATGGCCGAGGCCGACGGGCATACGATCGTCGAGAGCCTTTCGACCTTCGCCCAGCCCGGCGGGATCACCCTGCGGGCCGTCTACGAGGAGCTGCGGGACGCCCTGCTGGAGGATCTGAAGGCCGCGATGCCGGTCGACGCGGTGCTGCTGTTCATGCACGGCGCCATGGTGGCCGAGGGCACCGATGATTGCGAGGGCGACATCCTGGAGCGGGCCCGCGCCATCGTCGGGCCGGACGCCACGATCGGCGTCGAACTCGACCTCCACTGCCACCTCACCGAGACGATGCGGGCCAATGCCGACGTCATCGTGATCTACAAGGAGTATCCGCACACCGACATCGTCGACCGTGCCCGCGACCTCTACCCGCTGGTGGTCCGGACCGTGTCAAAGGAGATCCGGCCGGTGATGGCCTATGCCGATTGCCGGATCGTCAACATGTGGCGCACCAGCCGCGAGCCGGTCGCGGGCTTCGTACGTCGGATGGAGGCGCTGGAGGGGCGCGACGGCATCCTGTCGGTCTCCTTCGGGCACGGCTTCCCGTGGGGCGACGTGGCGGATGTGGGTGCCAAGATGCTGGTCGTTGCCGACGGTGATGGCGCCAAGGCGCAGGCACTGGCCGACGAACTCGCCGGCGCCGTCTGGGCGATGCGGGAGGAGGCGGCGAGCCACTGCGACACGATCGATGCGGCGATCGATCTCGCCCTCGCCTCCGACGACCCGCGCCCGATGGTGCTGGCCGATTTTGCCGACAATGCCGGCGCGGGCGCGCCCTCCGACAACACCGCGATCCTCGCGCGACTCGCGGAGCGGGGCATCAGGGACGTGGCCCTCGGCCTGATCTGGGATCCCGGCGCGGTCGGCATCTGCCACGAGGCCGGGCTCGGGGCGACCTTCACGGTTCGGATCGGCGGCAAGTGCGGCGTCACCTCCGGGGATCCGGTGGACCTGCGAATTACCGTGCGTGGCCTCGCGGACGACCACAGCCAGACCGGCCTCAGCGGCGGCCGGGCCCATCTCGGCCCCGCCGCCTGGGTCGAGGCCGACGGGATCCACGTGGTTCTGACCCACAAGCGCCAGCAGGCCTTCGCGCCCGACGCGTTCACGGGCCTCGGCCTGACCCTCGACGACAAGCGGATCGTCGTGGTGAAGTCGATGCAGCATTTCTATGCCGCCTTCGCTCCCATCGCGAGCGAGGTCCGCTACGTCGGGGCACCCGGGGCAGTTCCGCCGGATTACGGTGCGATCCCCTATACCAAACGGCCCCGCCCCTACTGGCCGCGGGTCGCCGATCCGTTCGCCGAGGAGACAGCCCGATGATCCGGGACCTGCATTTCGACGCGCGCGAGATCCTCGCGGCACTGCGCCCCTGGGTGGAGTGCGAGAGCCCGACCCACGACGCGTCGGCGGTCAACCGGATGATGGGCGTCGCCGCCCGCGATCTCGCCCTCTTGGGGGCCGCCGTCGAGACGATTCCCGGCCGGATGGGCCTGAGCGACTGCGTTCGCGCGCGGTTCCCGCACAGGGATCGCGATGCGCCCGGCATCCTCGTGCTCGGCCATCTCGACACGGTGCACCCGGTCGGCACCGTCGGAAGCCTTCCCTGGCGGATCGAGGGCGATCGTGCCTACGGCCCGGGCATCCTCGACATGAAGGGCGGCAACGTCATCGCGCTGGCGGCGATCCGCGCCTTGGCGATGGCCAAGATCGAGACGAGGCTGCCCGTGACCGTGCTGTTCACCGGTGACGAGGAGGTCGGCAGCCCCTCGACCCGCGACCTGATCGAGGCGGAGGCTGCACGCCACGCCTTCGTGCTCGTCCCCGAGCCGGGTCAGCCCGAGAACGGCGTGGTCACCGGTCGTTACGCCATCGCCCGCTTCGACCTCGAGGCTCTGGGCCGGCCGAGCCACGCCGGCGCCTCGCCCCACGAGGGGCGCTCGGCGATCCGCGCGATGGCGCGCAAGATCCTGGCCATCGACGCGCTGTCGGATGCCGACTGCACATTCTCCACCGGGATCGTCTCGGGCGGGCAGTGGGTGAATTGCGTCCCGACCGTCTGTCGCGGACAGGCGCTCAGCATGGCCAAGCGCCAAGCCGACCTCGACCGCGGCGTCGAGCGGATGCTGGCCCTCACGGGGGAGGAGGACGGTGTCCGCTTCACCGTGTCCCGGGGCGTGACCCGGCCGGTCTGGGAGCCGGATGCGGGCTGCATGGCCCTCTACGAACAGGCGCGTGCGTTGAGCGAAGCGCTCGGCCGGCCCCTGCCCCACCGCAGCGCCGGCGGCGGCTCGGACGGCAACTTCACCGGCGCCAACGGCATCCCGACCCTCGATGGCCTCGGGCCGCTGGGCCAGGGCTACCACACCCTCGAGGAGCACGTGCTGATCGAGACGCTGCCGCAGCGGGCGCAGCTGTTCGCAGCATTGCTGGCAAACCTCGGAGCGTCAGGCGGGGCCTGACCTAACCCGACCGCCCGCATGTCAGGCGGCGCCCCGTCAGAGCGGCCAGCAACCAGGTTGCTTTCCAGACACCCATTGGTGGCGATCGCCGACATGTTGCGGCGTTTGCAATCACTGATTGCAAACGCCGGGCTATGACGATTCAGTTTCGGGGAATGACGGTCGGGCGTCAGACCGGGTCCACCGGCATCTCCGGTACGCCGCCGGCCTCGATGGCCGCGCCGGCCGCGAGGCACAGGTCTTCCCGATATCGGGCCGCGACCAATTGCACGCCGACGGGGGTGCGTCCGATGAGTCCGGTCGTCACGGTGAGCGCCGGGATTCCAAGCGGCGCCAATCCCACCTGAAGCAGGTTCGCCTCGAAGGCCCGGGCGATCCCGGAATCGCCGGTCCGGTCGAGCCCGTCCGGGAAGGGCAGCTCGCCGGAGACCGGGACCAGCAGCACCGGGTTCTCGGTGAGGAACAGCGACCATTCCCGCGCCAGTGTCGCGCGCCGGGTCAGCGCCCGGGCGATGGCGTCGGGCGCCATCGCTTCGGCCCGCGCCCGGAAGCTGTCCAGAAGCCCGATCGCGGCCGGATCACCCTCCCGCTCCGCCGCAGCCCGGACCGCCGCGTAGCCGTCGCCGAGCCAGAGCTGGAGCTGGAGTTCGCTTGCCTCGCGGATCGGCGGCGTGTCGGCGATCTCCGTGACCACCCACCCGGCCCCGCCGAGGCGCCGCGCGGCCTCGCGCAGGGCGGCCTCGACCTCCGGCACCGTGTCGAGCCCCCCCGGCCGCACGCAGAGAGCGACCTTGCGCGGGACGCGCGGCCCCTCCAGCGGCGCCGGCACCCACCATGGGTCGCGCGGATCCGGTGCCGCCATGACCTCCAGGCCGAGGCGCACATCCGCGATGCTGCGGGCGAGCGGGCCCGAGACCGCCATCAGCTGCGGACCGATGCCGCGCTCGGGGGAGGAGGCGTTCCAGGCCGGGATCCGGCCCAGGCTCGGCCGCAGCCCGTGCACGCCGCAGGCATAGGCCGGATAGCGCACCGAGCCGGCAATGTCGGTTCCGTGGGCGATCGCGCCGATCCCGGCCGCCACCGCGGCGCCGGCGCCGCCGGACGAGCCGCCGGGCGTCAGCGCCGGATCGCGGGGGTTCTTGGTGTCGCCGTGGAGCTGGTTGGTGGTGAACCAGCGGAGGGAGAAAGCGGGCGTGTTGGTTCGCCCGAGCAGCACGGCGCCGGCCCGGCGGAGATTGGCGACGACGGGATTGTCGTCCGTCGCCACGAGGTCGCGCTGGAGGCGCAGCCCGTTCGTCGTCGCGAAGCCCCGCTGGTCGGCGTTGACCTTGATGGTGACCGGCACGCCCGCGAGCGGACCGGCGGCCTCGCCGCGCGCCCGGGCGGCGTCCACCGCGTCGGCCTGCGCCAGCACCTCCTCCGGCCGGTGCTCGACAACGGCGTTGATCCGCCCGTTGACCGCATCGAGCCGGTCGAGAGCGTCCCGCGCGACCTCCCTGGCCGAAACTTGGCCGGTGCGGATCAGGGCCGCGAGATCGGTCGCCGTCAGACGCCAGAGCTGCATGGGGGTACCTTTCGAGCGCCCGGACGGGCGGGATCCATCCTACGATTCGCGCCGCCCGAGCGGCTCTCGGCCGGCCCGCGCAGCATATTCAATATGCAAAGCGACGGCCGCTTTTTTGCGCATCCGCGGATCGCAAGCCCGGGCAAGGCTTTGCCGCGTTGCAGCAGAAAGACCTAAGCATTTCGACGTAGACGGCTCTTGCCACCCCTGGAACGACTGATAACCTCGCCCTCGTTCGCGCGTTCGACCGGCCAATTCAGCAAGAAGGGATGATTTCCTTAGACTAAAGGCAGGCAATCTCCAGCATAAGGCAGGCTCCCATGGCAGAGGTGATTCGCGTCAAGCCGACTCACGACGGCACCTACACCGTGTATCGCGGAACACTCGCGTTGATATGCGGCCTCACCCGCCTCCAGGCCGAGCGCTACGAAGCGAGCCTCAGCCGACAACAGCGCGCCGACCTCGCGGTCGCCGGCATCTGATCCGCCCACCGATCTTCGGGCCGGCGCCGCCGATTGCGCGGTCGCGCCGGCTCAGGAGCTCAGGCGTGTTCCGCCTCGCCGAGATCCAGGGCGCCGAGATCGCCCATGGCGCCTGATGCGTCGAGACCTCGTCTGCGGGCCGTGACCGTGAACCCCCGTTCCGCCCGGCCGATCTCGAACAGCAGATAGGAGGCCCGGCGCGACGCGATCGCCCCGTGCCCGTCCGCGCGTGCCGACGCGGAGGGGGCCCCGATCACCGGAACGACCCGACCGTCCGGTCCCGGGATCTGGGCCGCGCTGGTAATATGATTGTGACCGTGCAGGATCAGGTCCGCTCCGGCCCGCGCGATCATCGCGGTGAACGCCGCGGCGTCCTTCAGTTCGCGCCCCGGCGAGGCGCCTCCCGGCTGCGGCGGGTGGTGGATCATCACCACGCGGAAGGGCCGGCCCGGCTCCGTGGCGAGGGCCCGGAGCAGGGCTTCGGCCGCAGCCAGTTGGGGCGCCCCGAGGCGGCCTGTCGCCACAAAGGGCTTCGTCGGGATCGCGCTCGACAGGCCGACCAGAGCCAGAGGGCCACGCCGCCGCAGGTAGGGAAAGCGGCCCCACGAACCGGAATCGTCGCCCGTGTAGCGGCCGCAGGCCGCGAGCAGGCCTTCCAGGGAACCGCGGACATAGGCGTCGTGATTGCCCGGCACGAAGCTCACCGCCTCCGGCGACCCCAGCGCTTCCAGGAACGTCCGGGCGGTCTCCCACTCGCTCGGCAGGCCGATGTTGCACAGGTCGCCCGTACAGGCGACGTGCTCGGCACCCTGCGCCTTCATGTCGGTGACCAGCGCCTCCAGCACGGTCATGTCGTGGCTGCGCGAGCGCCCGCGCCGCCAATTGGCGTAGCCGGTGGCGCGCTTGCCGATGAGATGGCGGAGGCGCACCCGGCCGAGAGGCCCGACATGCGGATCGCTGAGATGGATGAGGCGGAAGGTCAACGCCGGTGGTCACCCTCGACACGGGGACGTAAGGCGCTCCGCATCGCGGGCGCGACGCTTCCCGTCAAGCGCTTCCGATCAGCATCCCGACCACCAGCACCAGCGCGCCGCCGACCATGACCTGCAGGGCCGCGCGCCAGAACGGCGTTGCCATGAAACGCGTGCGGATCGCCGCGATGACCGCGAGTTCCACCACCACCACGAGAATGGCCAGGCTCGTGGCCAGGACGAAAGGATCCGGCCAGCCAGCCGGGAGCGTGTCGGGGATCGCATAGGGCAGCGTGTGGCCGAGGCCGCCCAGTGTGGTCATCGCGCCGCAGACGAGGCCGCGCAGCCACGGGTCGCCGCGGCCCGTGACGGCGCCGTCGTCCGACAGGGCCTCTGTGAACCCCATGCTGATGCCAGCGCCGACCGAGGCCGCGAGCCCCACCAGGAAGGTCGCGCCGTTATGCCCCGTGGCGAAGGCCGCGGCGAAGATCGGTGCAAGGGTCGAGACCGAGCCGTCGATCAGTCCGGCGAGGCCGGGTTGGACATAGCGCAGGACGAAGGCGCGCCGCGCCTCCTCGTGAATCTCGGCGGCGCTCTGGAGAAGGGCGGCCATCGTAAAACTCCTCTTTGGATCAATTCCAATCTACAGTCTGGAATTTGTCTAAACAAGAGGCGCTGCCGTGTTTTCGCCGCGCCGCGGGAGCATCGGCGGGACCGGAATGGCCACCCGTACAGGTCGCCTATCCGTAGGGTTGTGGGCGAGGCGGATTGTTTCGTCTCAGGCGCGGGGGCTAGACCATGCGCGGTCGAATTCGATCCCGAACTGATCGGGTGATGGCGGTCGAGCCGCCTCAGGCGTGACATGGGTCTCGGCAAGCGTATCCTCCGTCATCCCGCAGTGCAGCGCCTCCTCGGCCGCATCGCCGCGTCCTATCTGCGGCTCGTGCAGACGACCAACCGCTTCGAGGTCCACGCGGCCGGGGCTGCGCCGGGCAGCGTGGACCGGTGGATGGACGCGCGGCTGCCGCTCATCGCCGGCATGTGGCACGGGCAGCACATCATGATGCCGTTCATGCGCCGGCCGGGTGATCGGGTCGCCACGATCATCTCCAAGAATCCGGACGGCAACATCAACACCATCGCGCTGGAGCGCCTCGGCGTGCGCGTGATTCGGGCATCCGGCGCCCGCGGCCGAAGCCGGGCCAGCGACACCCGCGCCAAAGGTGGTGCGGAGGGCTTCCGAGCGATGCTGCGGGCTCTCAAGGCAGGCGAGTCCGTGGCCTTCAGCGCGGACGTGCCGAAGGTGTCGCGCCGGTGCGATGCCGGGATCCTGACGCTGGCGCGTTTCTCGGGCCGGCCGATCGTTCCCGCTGCCGTGGTGACGAGCCGGCATCTGCGGTTCAAGTCCTGGGACCGAGCCTGCCTTGGCCTCCCCTTCGGGCGTGGAGCGATCGTGCTCGGGGAGCCCGTCTACGTTGCGCGGGATTGCGAGGGTGAGGCGTTCGAGGCGCTTCGACGCCATGTCGAGGCCGAGATGAATCGCGTCCATGCCCGCGCCTACGCGCTGGTGGGGCGCGCCGACCGGGCCGCGCTCTACCGCGAGGCGCCCGAGGTGACAGCCTCCACGCCGGTGGGAGACCTCGCGTGAGGCGCCCCTCCGTCACGCTGCCGCTGCAGGCCTACCGGGCCGGCCTGCGCATCGGCGAGCCAGCGCTGACCGGCCTGCTCGCGTGGCGCGCGCAGCGCGGCAAGGAGGATCCGCGCCGGCTCCCGGAGCGGCGGGGCCTGCCGGGCCGGGCCCGGCCCGTCGGGCCGCTGGCCTGGATGCACGGGGCGAGCGTCGGCGAGGCCCTGTCGCTGATCGGGCTCGTCGACGGCATGATCGCCCGCGGCTTCTCGGTCCTCGTGACCACGGGCACACGCGCGGCCGCCGAGCTGGTCGGCGTCCGGCTGCCCCCGGGCGCGGTACATCAGTACATGCCCCTCGACGCGCCGCGCTGGGTCGGCCGTTTCCTCGACCACTGGCTGCCGGATCTCGCGGTCATCGCTGAGTCGGAAATCTGGCCGAACACGATCCTGGCGCTGGACGAGCGCGAGGTCCCCCTCATTCTGGTCAACGGGCGCATGTCTGAGCGCTCGTTTCGGGGTTGGGAGCGCTGCCCGCGCACCGCGAAGGCACTCCTGACGCGGATCGCGATCTGCCTGGCGCAGACTCAGGAAGACGGCGAGCGCTTCGCCAAGCTCGGCGCGCCGCGGGTGAGCATCGCCGGGAATCTGAAATTCGACGCGCCGGTGCCCCCGGCCGATGCGCAGCAACTCGCCTATCTGGGTTCCATGATGGCCGGCCGGCCGGTTTGGGTCGCGGCGAGCACGCATTCCGGCGAGGAGGCGATGGTCGCCTACGCGCACGCGATGCTGAAGGCGCAGTTTCCCCAGCTCCTGACGATCATCGCCCCGCGGCACCCGGCCCGGGGTGCAGAGGCGGTCGCGTGCGCGAACGCCGTCGGCCTGCGCAGCGCCCAGCGTTCCACCGGCGGTCGGCCCCATCCCTCCATCGAGGTCTACGTCGCCGACACGATCGGCGAGCTGGGCCTGTTCTACCGCCTGAGCCCGCTGGTGTTCCTCGGCGGGTCTCTGGTCCCGCGGGGCGGCCAGAATCCGATCGAGCCCCTGCGTCTCGACTCGGCGGTGCTGCACGGGCCCCACACCGAGAATTTCGGCGTGATCTATCAGGCCCTCGACCGTGCCGGCGGCACCCTGCCGGTACGCGACGGCGTCGAGCTGGCGGCGGTCGCCGCCGAGCTTCTCGGCGACCAAGCGCGGCTCGCCGACATGGCCCGCGCGGGGCAGCGCGCCCTCGAGCCCTTCGAGGGGGCGGTGGCCCGTACGCTGGCGGTGCTTGACCCGTTCGTGGCGCAGATGAAGCTCCAGCGCCTCGACCGGGGCACCCCCGTACGACCGCTGGCGCGAGCCTGATGCGACCTCCGGCCTTCTGGGCGGCGGGGCCGGATCACGTGGCCGCGCGCGGCCTCGCGCCGCTCGGGGCGGTCTACGGGGACCTCGTGGCCCGGCGGATGGATCGTCCCGGCGCGCGAGCCGGCTGCC
Organism: Methylobacterium sp. UNC378MF; assembly: GCF_900103195.1. Classification (GTDB taxonomy): domain Bacteria; phylum Pseudomonadota; class Alphaproteobacteria; order Rhizobiales; family Beijerinckiaceae; genus Methylobacterium. Next base: position 67,616 of record NZ_FMWU01000010.1, read on the forward strand.
CCGTCCTCTGTCTGGGCAACTTCACCCTCGGCGGGGCCGGCAAGACTCCGGCCGCCCTGATGGTCGCGGCCCTCCTCGCCGAACTCGGTGCCGCGCCGGCCTTCCTGTCCCGCGGATATGGGGGGCGGACCGCGGGTCCGGTGCAGGTGGATCCCGAGCGCCACGCGGCCGCCGAGGTCGGCGACGAGCCGCTGCTCCTCGCCCGTCAGGCACCCACGATCGTCTCCCGCGACCGCCCGGCGGGTGCTGCCCTGTGCCGGAGCCTCGGCGCTGACGTCATCGTGATGGATGACGGTCTGCAGAATCCGAGCCTCGTCAAGGACCTCAGTCTCGCGGTGGTCGACGGCTCGGCCGGCCTCGGCAACGGCCTGCCGTTCCCGGCGGGGCCGCTGCGCGCGCCGCTGGCCCGGCAATGGCCGCATGTCGGCGGGGTGATCGTGATCGGCGACGGAGCCGCGGGCGAAAGGGTCGCCCGGGCGGCCGAGCGACGCGGCCTGCCGGTCCACCGGGCGCGGCTCGTCCGGGAGGCGGACGATCTGGCAGGCCGCCGCTGCCTTGCCTTCGCGGGCATCGGCTACCCGGAGAAATTCTTCGCGAGCTTGGCCGAAGCGGGAGCGGTGGTCGCCGGGATGCGCCCGTTCCCGGATCATCATCCTTACCGGGAGCGAGAGCTTGCCGGTCTTGCCGATGCGGCCCGGCGCCTCGGGGCGGACCTCGTCACGACCGAGAAGGACGCGGTGCGCCTGCCGCCGGCCTTCTCGGCCGGCGTGCGAATCCTGCGCGTCCGCCTCGTCCTCGACGACGCGGACGCCCTGCGCCGGCAGATCCGCGACGCGGTCGGCGCGCCGTAACGGTCAGGGGCGCCCGGTTTCCTTCAGCCGCTTCAGGATCGCCTCAGGGGAGGCATAGGCTTCCTGGCGGGTCGCGCTCCAGTAGCGCAGCGCGTCGATCGCGATCGGCTCGCCAGTCACCGCGCAGCGCACGAAGCTGCCGGGCTTGACCACCCGCATGGTGCCATCGCCGTACTCGACGACCGCCTCGCCGTTGTTCCCGCGCTCGTAACGACCCAGCACGTCCGCCTCCTGCCCGTTGATGCCTTCTACACGATCCGCGCGCCCCGCGATGCCCGCGTGGCTTAGGTCAGCATCGATGGGGTCTCATCCCGCGCCAGCATCGCCCGCGCCGCGGCCGCATCGATATGCATACGCTCGACAAGCGCCTCGGCGCTGGCGAACCGCTCCTCGCCGCGGATGTAGCTGACGAACTCCACAGCGATGTCCTGCCCGTAGAGATCGCCGGAGAAGTCGAAGAGATAGGTCTCCAGCAGCGGTGCGCCGTCATCGAACGTCGGACGGCGCCCGTAGCTCGCCACGCCGCCGTGGAATCCGCCCGAGGCCAAGCGGACCCGCACCGCGTAGATGCCGTGCGCCAGCCCGCAATCGGGCAGCATCATGTTGGCGGTGGGAAAGCCCAGCTGCCGGCCGCGCTTGTCGCCGTGTCGGACCGCGCCAAGGACGAACCAGCGGTAGCCGAGAAGCGTGTTGGCGCGGACGACGTCGCCGGCCGCAAGCGCCGCACGGATCGCACTCGACGAAACCGGCTCGGTCTCGCCGCCGAGGGCGACCGGTGCCACGATCTGGCAGATCATCCCCGCCTCGCGACAGAGTTCGGCGAGGATCGCAGGCGTACCTTCGCGGCCGCGGCCGAAATGGAAATCGTGCCCGACGACCACGCCGGAGAGGGCCAGGGACCCCTTCAGGAAGTCGAGCACGAAGGCGCGAGCCCCGGTCTCGGCCAGAGCCCCGTCGAATCGGCGCACGATCAGCCCGTCGAGGCCCAGATGCGCGAACACGATTTCCTTGGCGGCGAGGCCGGTCAGCCGGAACATCGGCGCGTCGGGCGCAAAATAGGCCCGCGGATGCGGCTCGAAGGTCAGGATGGCGGCCGGCCGACCGGCGGCATGGGCCGCGGCACGCACGATGTCGACGAGCATCCGATGGCCGAGATGGACGCCATCAAAATTGCCGATCGCCGCCACGGCCCCGGCGAGGGCCGCGGGGACTGGCGCGTCGGCGCGGCAGATCGTGAAGGGCCGCGCGGCCGTGTCGTCGCCTGGGGCCATCGGTTCGGGGTCGAGTGCCTGGAAGAGTCGGATGGGGTCGCCTGACAGATCCGCGAGGGGCCCGACGCCGCCGGACCCTGCCGAAAGGTGCCCGGAGGGTCAAGCGATGCCCTGGCGTCCGTGCGCGCCTCCGCGCCGCAGGCATCGGCGTTGTGGGCCGGCCGCGCCGATTAACGGCTTCGCAATGCGGATGCCCTATTTGAAAAGCTGTGCAGCGCAGCTAAATTGCAGCGTTAGCGAAGCGTTAATCTATCCGGGAGCCGCCGCGGCTTCCCGCCGGGCAATACGGAGCAGTTGTTCGATGGCTCTCGATCTGAGCATGCCGATCCTCGTTGTCGACGATTACCAGACGATGGTTCGCATTATTCGCAATCTACTGAAGCAGCTCGGCTTCGAAGAGGTCGATGATGCTTCCGACGGGACCGAGGCGCTCGCGCGACTGAAGGGGCGCAAATATGGCCTGGTCATCTCCGACTGGAACATGGAGCCGATGACGGGCTACGAGCTGCTCCGGCACGTGCGGGCCGACGAAAATCTTCGGACGACGCCGTTCATCATGGTCACCGCCGAATCGAAGACCGAGAACGTGATTGCGGCAAAGAAGGCCGGCGTGAACAATTATATCGTGAAGCCCTTCAACGCGGCCACGCTGAAGTCGAAGATCGAGGCAGTCTGCGGGAGCTGACCGGCCCCCTACTTCGTCCCCGCACCGTCCGACCGGATCGCCGCTGTGGCGCCCGATTCCGAGACGTGGTGTGGCCGGACAGGACGGCCACAGATCCGAGGAGGAGAGCATGTCGTCAGCCGCTGCCCGGCAGGCCGATCTGCGGTTTCGGGAACCGCAGACGGTGATCGCCGAGCTGATCGAGATTGCGGATTACATCGCCCATCTCCGCGAGGAGATCGGTGCGTTGCGCGCGAACGAGATGAGCCGCGACCGGATCCCCATGGCGCACGAGGAACTCGGCAGCGTCGTCACGGCGACGGCGGGCGCCACCAACACGATCATGGAAGCCGCCGAGGCGATGCTCGGCCTGCCCGACGGGACAGGCTACCGCGAGGCCGTCGAGGAGCGCATCAACACGATCTTCGAAGCTTGCGCGTTCCAGGACATCACCGGCCAGCGGATCGCCAAGGTGGTGGAGTCGCTGAGACTGTTCGAGCAGCGCCTGGACCGATTCGTCAGCGCCGTGAAGGCCCGCGATGCGGCCTCGCTGGACCCGGCCGAGCGCGCCCGGCGCACCCGGGCCGAGGATCTCATGTTGAACGGCCCGCAGGCCGTGGACGCTATGCCGTCTCAGGACGACATCGACGCGCTGTTCGCTTGACGCGGTCTCAGCCGGCTGAGCCTCGGCCGGCGATATGACATTCGACTTGGCGGCGACCAGCCGGTTAGATCGCCTTCCGGATCCGCCGCTGCTCGGCGGCGCCGGCAGGAGGCCTCGGCAGGAATGACGGCGCGGTTCTGGTCCGAGCTGACCACTGAAGACTTGGCCCACCGCGACATGGGGCGGGCGATCGCGGTGCTGCCGGTGGCCGCCATCGAGCAGCACGGCCCCCATCTGCCGCTCGCCACCGACACGATCATCGCCGAGGGTTATCTCGCCCGGGTGCGCGACCACGCGCCGACGGATCTCGACGTGCTGCTGCTGCCGGTCCAGCCGGTGGGCAAGTCCGACGAGCACGATTCCTTCCCGGGCACGCTCTCGCTGGAAACCGGAACGGCGCTCGCCGCCTGGACGGGGATCGGCGCCGCCGTTCACCGTGCCGGCTGCCGCAAGCTGGTGATCGTCACGAGCCACGGCGGCAACAGCGCGCTCATCGACCTCGTGGCGGGCGACCTGCGCGCCCGGTTCGACATGGTGGCGGTGACGACATCCTGGGCGCGGCTCGGCTATCCCGAGGGACTGTTCCCGGTGGACGAGATCGCGCACGGCATCCATGCCGGCGGCATCGAGACGGCGCTGATGCTGGCCCTGCGGCCGGATCTCGTCCGGACCGATCGGATCGCCGATTTCCCGCCGCGCACGCTGGCGATGATCCGCGATTTTACCCATCTGCGCGCTGGCCGCCCTGCCGCCTTCGCGTGGAAGGCTGGCGACCTCCAGGCCTCCGGCGCCATGGGCGATGCGCGGCTCGGAACCGCCGAGGCCGGCCGCGTGGCATTGGACCACGGCGCCCGGGCCTTCGTCGCGCTGCTGCGCGACGTTGACGCCTTCGAACTCGAGCTGCCGGCGTAACCGTCGTCGTGGTCCCGCCGAAGAAGCTGGTACGCTGGATTCGAACTGCCGGCGTGCGGGAGTTCCGGCCATGCGCCCTACCCTCTTGATCGCCGCCGCTCTGCTCTCTGCCGGCCTCCGTCCGGCCACGGCGGCGCAGCGCCCCGTCGTTGTCGAATTGTTCACCTCGCAAAGCTGCTCCTCCTGCCCGCCCGCGGAGGCGCTGATCGGCCGTCTCGCGCGCGAGACGGCTGGGGAGCGGGGCGACGTCCTGCCGCTCGCGTTCCACGTCACCTATTGGAACCATCTGAACTGGCGCGACCCCTTTGCCCTGCCGGCCGCGAGCGCGCGCCAGGAGGCTTACGCGGCCCGCTTCGGCGGACCCACCTACACGCCGCAGGCGGTGATCGACGGGCGAATCGGGCTGGTCGGGTCCGACGAGGTCGGCCTGCGTGCCGCGATCGCCCGGGTCCAGGAGACCGGCCCCGGCATTCCCGTGACGCTCGGCCGCGACGGCGAGCGCGTCGTCGCGCAGATCGGGGCCGGCACCGGCGCCGGGACGGACAGCGCACGCGTCCTGCTGATCGGATACGATCCGAGCCACACCACACGTGTGCTGCGCGGCGAGAATGCCGGCCGCACCATCGAGCAGGCCAACATCGTCCGCTCGCTTCAGGATCTCGGACGCTGGTCCGGTACGGCCGCGACCTTCACGTCGACCCGCCCCGAAGGCGCGAGTGCGGCCCTGCTGCTTCAGGCCGTTGACGGGCGCATCCTTGGCGCCGCGCGCCTCGCTGCGGCCCCTGCCGGGACGGTCCGGGAGGCCGTGCGATGATCCTCGCCGTTCCGGGCGGGATGGCCGCGCGCAGCTGGGCCCTGGCGTCGGGATCGGACCACGGGGTAGATACGGCGCTGGCCGGGGGGCGGAACGACGGCGGAGCCCGGATGGCGCTCGAACAGGAACTGGCAGCCCTGATGGCGGCGGCGCAGGGCGGTGACGCGGCCGCCTATCGTGCCCTGTTGAAGGCCTGCCTGCCGGTGGTCTCGGCGATCGCGCGGACGCAGGGCGTGCGCGGCGAAGCGGTGGACGATGTCGTGCAGGATGCGCTGATGACGGTCCACCGGGCTCGGGCGAGCTACGATCCCGCCCGCCCCTTCATGCCCTGGCTGCGCGCCATCACCCAGCGTCGGGCGATCGATCGGCTGCGGCACGCCGGGCGGCGTCCCAGAGAGGTCAACGATCCCCTGGCCTACGAGGCTGAAGTCGATCCGGGCCCGGCTCCCGGGCAGGGGCTCGAGGCACGGGACCGGGCCGCCGCCCTGGCCCGCGCGGTGGCGGCCCTGCCCGACGGACAGCGGCAGGCGGTGGAGCATCTCGGCCTGCGCGAATTGTCGCTCGACGAGACAGCCGCGCTCACCGGCCGGAGCAAGGGGGCCCTCAAGGTGAACCTGCACCGGGCGCTGAAGGCGCTCCGGGCCAGCCTGACGCAGGAGCGGGAGTGATGCCCGGAGAAGGGAGCAACTGGGCCGGCGTCGACCTGTCTCGTCACGAGCGGCTCGTCGAGGAGCTCGCGGGACGGCTCGAACCTGTGCGACGCCTCCCTGCCCCGGAGGCTCGCGCGGCCCTGTGGCTCGGCGCGACGCTGGGGGTTGGGCTGATTCTTGCCGCCTGGAACGGCACGGGTGGCTTCATGCTGCGCATGCACGTGCCGGACCTGGCCTTTGCGGCGATCGGCGCCGTGCTGACGGCGATCGCCGCCGCCTTCGCGGCCTTCGCCACCAGCGTGCCGGGCCGCTCCAGCCGCTGGGCCCTGCTGCCGCTTCCGCCTCTCGTCCTCTGGATCGGCGCGAGTGGGTTGGGCTGCCTGCGCGAATGGATCGCCCCGGGGGCCGACATACCCGGTGCGCATGCGGTCTCAGGCTGCTTCAGCTTCCTGATCTGCGTCTCAGTCCCGCTGTCGGTGCTGATCGTCGTGATGCTGCGACGCGCCTGCCCGCTGCGACCGAACCTCACGGCCGCCCTCGGCGGGCTTGCGGTGGCCGCAGCGGCGGCGGCGCTGCTGATGCCGGTCCACCCGCACGACGCCACCGCCACGGATCTTCTGATCCACGCGGCGGCGGTCACCCTCGTCATCGCGGCGAACGGATTGGCGGGCGGCAGGCTGCTGGGCCGTCAGGTCGGGACCGGATAGGACGCTCTTGCTGAAGCGCGGATCCGCTTACAGCCCGCGGGAACCCTGGACCCGGAGCGAAAGGATCTCCCGCGGCGGAGTTCCGCGCCTGTCGTCTCAGCCGGCACTGGGATCGAGGGCCGGCCAGTCCACGATCCGGTCTGGCAACTCGTCATCCGAGAATTCCTCCTCGTTGCCCGAGAGCCGGCCACGAACCGAGATGCCGGCCTCGTGCACGCTCGCGGCCCGGCCGGAGACCAGCGGGTGCCACGGGTAAAGCGGCTTCCCGTCGCGCACGAGCCGGTATGCGCAAGTCGGCGGCAGCCACGCGATCGACCGCACCGCATCTGGCGTCAGGCGCACGCAATCGGGCACGCGCTTCTGCCGCCGGGCATAGTCGCGGCACCGGCAGGTAAGGCCGTCGAGCAGCGTGCAGCCGATATCGGTGTGGTGGACGTCACCGGTATCCTCGTCTTCGAGCTTCATCAGGCAGCACCGGCCGCAGCCGTCGCACAGGCTCTCCCATTCGGACGGGGTCATGGCTTCGAGCGTCTTGGTCTGCCAGAACGGCTCGACCGCCCCGCGGCGCGGCGCCTCGGGCTTGGGCATCGGAATGGTCTCTCGATCGGGGAGGCGCCTCTCTGCCCGAGCCACAGGACCGCTGCAAGCGTGGCCGCCGCCTCACGAGCGCCGGGACGCCGGGCCCATGCGGCCGAATCGCGCGCTCGTGCGTTATGCCCAAGCTCGTCCGCGGCGATTCGCGAGACTGCGCAGAGCCTCGCCCACGGGTCCGGATCCTGCTATGGACGTCGGGCGCTGCGCGGTGGCGTCGGCGCAGGTTCCGTGTCCGCGGCGCGGGCGCCCGACCATCCGCCGCCAGGATCCGCCGCAGAGGCGCTCGACAAGCCGGGTTCGACATCGTGCGCCTGCCGACGCTCACCGAAATCAAGATCCGCCTAGAACGCGCCGCGCTCGCGTTCGACGCCTGGGTCAATGCCAGCCTGTACGACAGTGGCCAGTCCACCGGGAACGCCTACGAGCGCTTCCAGCGCGTCATGAGCCGCTTCGCGGTGCGCGGCTGGAAGCGCGTCGCCCTGGACCTCACCAGCGAGGGCGTCACCATCGGGACCGGCGGCGCGGTGCTGATGCTGGCCCTGGCGCAGCCCGCCTTCCAGCTGACCAGCGAGAACTGGCTGAAGCAGCAGGACCTCGCCGTCACCTTCCTCGACCGTTACGGCACCGAGGTCGGGCGGCGCGGCATCAAGCACGACGACTCGCTCAAGCTCGACGACTTTCCCGACATCATGATCAAGGCGCTGGTCTCCACCGAGGACCGGCGCTTCTACGAGCACTGGGGCATCGATCCGATCGGCACCCTGCGGGCGCTGGTCAACAATTCGAAGGGCGGCGGCGGCACGCAGGGCGGCTCCTCGATCACCCAGCAGCTCGCCAAGAACCTGTTTCTGACGAATGAGCGCTCGCTCGAAAGAAAGGTCAACGAGGCGTTCCTGGCGCTCTGGCTCGAGAGCCATCTCACCAAGAACGAGATCCTGAAGCTCTACCTCGACCGGGCCTATATGGGCGGCGGCACCTTCGGCGCGGTCGCGGCGGCGGATTACTATTTCGGCAAGCCGCTCAAGGACATCAGCCTCGCCGAGGCCGCCATGCTGGCGGGCCTGTTCAAGGCGCCGACCAAGTACGCCCCGCACGTCAACCTGCCGGCGGCCCGCGCCCGGGCGGCCGACGTGCTGCACAACATGGTGGAGGCGGGATTCGTCACCGAGGGGCAGATCCAGACGGCGTTGCGCAATCCGGCGACACCGGTGACCCGGACCCGCGACATCACCGCCGACTACTACCTCGACTGGGCCTTCGGCGAGATTAAGGGCATGGCCGATGCCGGGAAGCTGCGCAACGACCGCGTGCTGACGGTGAAGACCCCCCTCGACCTCGCCATCCAGAAGCGTGCCGACGAGGTGGTGGCGGACATCCTGCGCAAGTCCGGCGACGCCTACGACGTCGACGAGGCCGCCATGGTGATCCTCGATCCCGACGGGGCGCTCCGCGCCATGGTGGGCGGCGCCGACTACGGCGAAAGCCAGTTTAATCGCGCCACCGACGCGCTGCGCCAGCCCGGCTCGTCGTTCAAGCCCTACGTCTACTCGGCCGCGCTCGCCTCCGGTCTGTTCAAGCCCGACACGGCGGTGGTCGACAGCCCGGTCTGCATCGGCAACTGGTGCCCGCAGAATTACGGCCGCTCCTATGCTGGCCGGGTGCCGATGTGGCTCGCCGTGGCGAAGTCGATCAACACGATCCCGATCAAGATCTCCATTGCGCTGGGCAAGGCCATGGGCATCTCCCACGAGGCCCGGGCGGCCAAGGCGGGCCGCGCGAAGATCACCGAACTCGCCCACAAGATGGGCATCACCTCGAACCTGATCGACACCGTCTCGATGCCGATCGGCTCCGACGAGGTGACAGTCATCGATCAGGCGGCCGGCTACGCGGTGTTCGCCAATGGCGGGTTCCGTGCCAAGCCCTACGCGGCCATCGAGGTGAAGAACTCGTCCGGTGACGTGATCTACCGCCACGCCGACGAGCCGCCGGACCGGGTACTCTCGCCCCAGGTCGTGGCCGACATGAACTTCATGCTCAACAAGGTTGTCGAGGAGGGCACGGGCAAGCGGGCGCAGCTGGAGGGCGTAAAGGTCGCCGGCAAGTCCGGCACCACGAACGCCTACCGGGACGCTTGGTTCGTCGGCTACACCGGTAATTATGTCGGTGCCGTCTGGTTCGGAAACGACGACCACACCTCGACAAACAAGCTGACCGGCGGCTCGCTCCCGGCTCAGACCTGGCACGACGTGATGGAGCCAGCCCACCGGGGCATCGAGATCAAGGGCCTGCCCGGCCTGAAGGAGAGCCCTCGCGCGGCCCAGCAGCAAGCCTCCGGCGGCCCTACAGCCCCGATCGACCCCAACGCCAGCGCCTACGGCAAGCTCTCGCGCCGCTCCTTCGAGGTGATCAGCGGCCTGAACGGCCTGTTCCGGACGGTGGAACGCTCGCCCGGATCGCCTTCGGACGCGCGGTCCGGCGCCGGTGACGCGCCGAAGACCGGCCGGAAGCCCGGCGATCGGGCGGTGGCGACGCCGTCCGGCCCGCTTCGCGAGGTCGCCGAGGGCGGCCGTCCGGTCGGCGGCTTTACCGAGGTCCGCTGAGCGCATGAAGCTCACGATCCCTGATGCATTCGGCAGGGCCTCGCCCGCCCGTGCTCCACGTCACGGCGCGGTCCGGTTCATCCTGCGCCTCTGGCGCAAGAGTTCGATCGCTGGCCTCGCCGTCTACGTCCTGGCGTTGGGGGCCCTCCTCGGGCTCGCCAGCGCCGATTGGGCCACGAGTGGCGGCTATCCGTTCGGCGGGGTGCAGGTCGGGTCCTGGACCGCTTGGCCACGGGCTGGCGCCGCGAATGCCGATCCCTATACGCGCGCGGTCAATGCGCGGCGGGGGGAGATCCCTCTGGCGGTCGGGGAAGGCCTGCTGCTCACGGCGGCGGTCGACGATTCCGGGCAGGCTCTCGACGCCACCTGCACCTACCGGATCGGCGGCGCAACGCCGCCCGCCCGCGCCTGGACCGTCACGGTGGCCGGCCGTGGCCCGCGCGAGCCCGGGCGCGCGCCCCTGCGCGAAGGCTTCACTTCCACGGAAGTGCTCCGCGCGGCGGATGGGCGGTTCGCGATCATGCTGGCGCCGGACGTTCAGCCAGGGAACTGGCTCCCGAGTCCACGGGCGAGCGGCCCCGTGCGTCTGGCTCTGCGCCTCTACGACACCCCGGTCGCCGCCAGTGTCGGAGCCCTCGATCGGAATTCCGTGCCGGCCATCACCCGCCTGGGATGCGCCCCGTGAGCCTGCGCTTCGTCTACGCCACGCTGATCGGCCTGGTGCTCGCCGGGATTGTCCACGTCGCGGCGGTCCTGGCGATCCCCGCCTTGTCGGAAACCGACGCCGTCTCGCGTGCCCGCACCAGTGAGAACCTCGACCATCCGCAATCGATCTACACGGTTGCCACTGGTGACGACCCCTCCCCGGCCGAGGCATGGCTGCCGATCCCGGATCCGGCGGTGGCGGTGGGTGTCTGCGCCTACAATCTCGCCGACGGACCGATGCGCGTTTCGGCCCGCACCGGGGCCCTATCTCTGTCGCTCGCCGCGCATGGCCGCCGGGGTGCCTTCTACGCGGTGACCGATCAGGCGGCGGTTCGCGGTGCCCTCGACCTCGTGATCCTCACCCGTGCCCAGTACGACGAGGCGCTCGCCGATGACGACGAGAACGACCCGAGCCGCGACGTGCGCATCGTCGCGCCCGACACGCGCGGGTTCGTTGTGGTGCGGGTGATCGCCAGCCTACCGAGCCAGCGCCCCGCCGCCAATGCCGCGGTCCAGGCCGTCTCCTGCACCACCGACACGCCTGCGGACGACACGGCGACGGGCAAGGATGCGTCCGGCAAGGGCACGGGGCGGTAGCCGGCAGGTCGAAACGGACTCGTCGTGTCGGCCGATCTCGGATCTTGACGGCCGCATCTCCTGAGGAGGGCGGATAGGATCCGGCGCGTGTCGTTCCCTCTTTGTGCCGATCCGGGATAGGTTCAGCCCTCAGACGGAGATGCGCATGTCCTGCCTGGATGCCAAACACAAAGCCTTCCTGACGCTACACGAGCGGCCCGGTGCCTTCGTGATGCCGAACCCGTGGGACGCAGGCTCGACGCGTATCCCGCAGGCCTTGGGATATGAGGCTCCGGCGACGACCAGCGCGGGCTTTGCCTTCTCCATCGGGCGCCGGGACTCCACCGCCGCCCTGTCTCGTGATGCGATTCTGGAGAATGCCCGCGCCATCGTGGAGGCGACCCATCTGCCCGTCTCGGCCGATCCGGAAGACGGGTTCTGTGAGGCCTCCGAAGAATGCGCGCCGAGAACTACCTGTGGGGCAAGCCCGACCTCGACGGCACGATTCGCCGTCTGCAGGCCTTCGAGCAGGCGCGCGCACGTCTTGAACGCACCGAACCTGCCGGATCCGGACGCTGTTCGGACCGTGTGCGCCGCAGTGAGCCGCCCGGTCAACGTCGTGGCGGGCTTGTCGGGGCAGCAGCACACGGTGGCTGAGTTGCAGGACGCCGGTGTGAAGCGGATCAGCGTCGGCGGGTCATTTGCGCAGGCGGCGCTCGGCGGTCCGGCGCGGGCCGCGCAGGAGGTGCTCGAGCGGGGCACGTTCACCTACGTATCCGAGGCGATGTCGGCACGTGAGGCGAAGTCCCCCACGGCCGATGCGGCTCGATAAATTCGTTCACGTTCCACGCCGAACCGCCGGGAAGAGACCGGCGCTGCGTGTGATTATGCTGGGTGATCCCAGGCGCTGACCTTATCCGCAGGGCGTTTTCGGGAAGATTGCCCCCCGCCGCTCAGTCCTTGACCACCAGCGGCCCCGCCTGCGCAACCGGCAACGGGGTGGGGACCGGTCCGAGGCCGCATCGCGCCGCGGCATCGGGAGGAAGGAGCGGTTCGAGCAAGTTGCGGCGCGCGGCCAGCATCATGATGGAGCGCTCGGCCGAGACCGATTCCGGCGCCGGCGCAGCGGCGAACAGGTGCTCCAGGGCGAACCGGTAGCGGGCGAGCCGCAGGCCGGCCTCGAAGCGCACCCAGGCGATCAGGCAGCGGTTCTCGGCCACCCGCTGGACGGCATCCCGCATTGCGGCATCGTCGAGGGTCTTGGCGAAGGGCAGGCTGCGCAGTCGTGCGGCATCCGCGTCGATCACGCGGGCGGCCAGCGCCACGAAGATCGGGATCAGCCGCGCATCGGCGGTCGCGTCGTCACTGAGCTTCCGGTAGCGGGAGACCGGGGAGCGGGACGGCTCCGCCGTCAGGGCCTCGTAATAGGCGCCGACCTCCTCGTAGCGCCATGTCGGCGGGAGCGCGTGGGCGCTGGCGAGGCCGAACACCGTGTCCTGGAACGCCGCGAAGCTGCTGGCGGGCTCGACGAAGCGCCACGCGCGGTCGCGCAGGGCCTGCTCGTCGTCGGTGAGGCCGGACTCAAGCAGCAGACGCCCGCGATCGCGGCTGCTGAAGCTGCCTGTCGTGTCGATGAGCCCATTCCAGACGCCTGTGCGCGGCCGGCCGAAATCGCCGCTCTGGGTGCAGGCGGCGAGGAGCGCCAGCATCGCGCCGAAGGGGGCGAGACGAAGGGCGAGGCGCGTGCGGTCGAACGGCCGGCGATCCGGGACTGACATGGGGTAACCGTCGATGGCGTCGCGCGGCCGGAGGGATATGCGCCTTGGCGCCCTCAGGACGCGAGGCGCTCGTAGCGGACGCCGAGGAACAGCAGGATCTCGCCGCGTCGCTCGCTGGAACGCGGTACGCGCGAGGTCGGCCGCGCCTCCGCGGCGGGAAACGGAATCAGCGTGGCGGACGCGGTCGGGGCAGCCCTGCGAGTCGGATCGGCAGCGTTCTGCGACGGACGGAGTCCACCGGTCTCCTGCGGCTTGAAAAGGGTCATGGTCTCCGGCTCCTGTCGGCGGTCCGAGCATCTGGCCCGGGCCCTTCGGAGGGCGTCGGCAAGGGCTACCGAAACAATCCAGCACGACGTAGTTAACGGAGTCTTTCCAGGCTTCGCCCGCGGAAATGGTATGCGACGGGAGTTGGCGCGCGAATTGCTGTGCCTCTCACGCCCATGGCGGGCGTTTCCTCCCTTCGACTTAAGGCCCTGTCCGACCCCGGACAGGGCCTTCTTGTTACCGGACACTCATGCTTGGGCCGCGGCCCGGTGCGACCTGCGCGCCACACTGGGGTGAAGCGTGGCCGCGACGTTCCTGCGCGGAACCCGCGGCGACCTCCCGCGCTTGCCTACCGCCCGGCCCGACCGATATGCCGGACACGGGCGAGGGCGGGACTGCCGCGTCGGTTCTCCGCCCGATCGAGATTGAGGACACCGCTGAATGCGACTGGTTCCGGAACGATCACTGCGCTTCTCTCGCCGCGGCGGGTTGGCCACGGCGGCGCTCGCACTGCTCGCGCTGACGGCCGCCCCCGCCTATGCCCAGCGGGAGGACCAGGGTCTGCAGCTCGGCTGTGCGAACGATTATTTCCGTCTCTGCGCGGGCGTCGACCCGAACAGCCAGGATGCGGATCGCTGCATGATGCGCAACCGCAAGCGCCTGTCGCCCGAATGCCGCTCGGCGATCGGCGACTACGACAAGCGCACGGGCAGCAAGTCGCTGTCCGACGATTGAGACCGCATCGGGTCGAGATGCCCGCCGTTGGCGAGAGGCGTTTGGTATGAGCCTGACCGTCGCGGTTCAGATGGACCCGATCCAGAATATCCGGATCGCGGGCGACACAACCTTTGCCCTGCTGCTGGAGGCCCAGCGGCGGGGACATTCCCTCGTCTACTACACGCCGAACCGGCTCTCGATGCAGGGGCGGCGCGTGACCGCGCGGGTCGAACGCCTGACCGTGCAGGATGTCGACGGGGCGCATTTCACGCTGGCGCCGCCGGAGCGGATCGACCTCGCCGAGGCCGATGTGGTGCTGATGCGCCAGGATCCGCCGTTCGACATGGCCTACATCACGGCCACCCACATGCTCGAGCGGATCCACCCGCAGACGCTCGTGGTCAACGATCCATTCGAGGTGCGCAACGCACCCGAGAAGCTGTTCGTTCTCGACTTTCCCGAGCTGATGCCTCCGACCCTGATCAGCCGCGACAAGGCGGAGATCGAGGCCTTCCGACTGGAGCACGGCACGGTGGCGATGAAGCCGCTGCACGGGCATGGCGGCGCCGCGGTGTTCAAGGTCACCGAGAAGGACCCGAATTTCGGGTCGATGTTCGACCTGTTCGCCACCACCTTCCGCGAAGCCTGGGTCGTCCAGCGCTACCTCGACCGGGTCACGGAAGGCGACAAGCGCATCATCCTGGTCGACGGCATCCCCATGGGTGCGGTCAATCGTGTCCCGGCGGCGAACGACATCCGCTCGAACATGGTCCGGGGCGGTGCCGCCTCCGCGTCGGAGCTGACCGACCGCGAGCGCGAGATCTGCGCGACGATCGGCCCGGAACTCGCGCGGCGGGGCCTGGTCTTGGTGGGAATCGACGTCATCGACGGCCATCTCACCGAGATCAACGTGACCTCGCCAACCGGAATCCGGGCGATTCAACGCCTCGGCGGGCCGGACCTGTCGGTGGCTGTCTGGGATGCGATCGAGGCGCGGATCGCGGCGCGCAACGGCGTGTGAGAGCGCTCCGCTGACGCGGCCATCCGCCGTCGCGCGCGCAGTGAAGCGACCCGGCGCCGCGCAGCGTCTGCCCGCGGTGTGTCATCAGCGATTCCCCTGCTCGGCGCATCAGGGCGGCGACTGACCCTGGATACCGCACTCACGTTTCCGCGCGCGGCGTCGCGCTGAGTTCGGCCCAGTCGAACTCCTCCTCCAGCAGGTAATAGGCGTCGTCGCCGATCCGCCCCTGGCGCCGCAGGGAGAGCACCGCATCGCGGGCGGCCTCGACGGCTCGGCGACGTGCGGCATCCGCCGGGAGGCTCTCCGGCGCCCGGCCCTCCTCGTGCGCTTCAGCCTCCGCGAGCGCCGCGCGGAACTCCGCGCGCAGGGCGTCGGCTGCCGGTTCATCCTCGGCGTCGGAAAGGCTGTCGAGGGCGGCCTGGTAGGCGGCGGCCCGGGCCCAGCCGGTCTCCCGCCCGACCGGGTCGTCGTCCTCCAGCTTCAGGAAAGCGAGGAGCGGGCGCAGGGTCAGGCCCTGCACGATGAGCGTGCCCAGCACGGTGAAGAAGGCGGTGAAGACCACGAGATCGCGGTGGGGAAAAGCGGCGGGCAGCGCCAGCGCAGCCGCCACCGTGACGATGCCGCGCATGCCCGCCCAGGACAGGGCGAGACCCGGCCCGAGCCGTGCCGGCGCGCCGGCCTGCCGGAGGCCGAGCCCGCGCATACCCGTGGTCGGCAGCACCCAGGCGAGACGGGTCACCACCACGGTGGCGAAGGTGGCACCTGCGAGGATCAGGGCCTGCCACGCATCCGGGCCGGTCAGCCGCTCCCGGATCGGGTCGATCTGGATGCCGATCAGCACGAAAGCCAGGACGTTGAGCACGAACACCGCCGTGTCCCAGACCGCGTAGGAAATCACCCGGGCGCGTGGCGCCGTGATGCCCGGCGCCCGCCGGGCGACCGTCACCGCGAAGGTGACGATGGTCAGGACCCCTGACAGCTCCAGCCGCTCGGCGGCGAGCCAGATCCCGAAGGCCACGACGAACTGCATCACGATCGCGCTCGCCGGGTCCGTCACGCGCCGCGTCAGCGCGACGAAGAGCAGACCGAGGACGGGGCCGACGACCAGGCTCGCCACGACGCCCAGAAGGAAGGCGGGCGCCACCTCGGCGGGGTGGAACGTGCCGGCCATCGCGGCGGCCACGCCGAGCCGGTAGATCAACAAGGAGGCCGCATCGTTGAGCAGGCTTTCGCCGCGCAGGATCGTGGCGAGCCGGTGGGGCATCGGCGCGTGCTTGAGCACCGCCAGCGCTGCCACCGCGTCCGGCGGCGCGACCACTGCGCCGAGCACGATGCAGGCGGAGATCGGCATGTCCGGCACGACGAGCCGCGCCACGACCGCGACGGCGAGCGTGGTCACTGCGACCGCGCCGACCGCGAGCCCCAGCACCGCGCGCCAATTGTCCTTCATGTCCCGGACTGAGGCGTCGAAGCCGGCATCGAGCAGGACGGGCGCCAGGAACAGCGCGAGGGCGAGTTCGGGGTCGAGCCGCAGGTTCGGGACACCGGGCACGAAGGCGAGACCGACCCCGCCCAGCGCCAGGAAGGCCGGATAGGGTGCGCCCAGCCGGCGCGCCAGACCGGCCAGAAGGACGGCGCCGAACAGGACGCCGACAACCCACTCGAAGATCAGCATGCTGCGGAAAGAACCGGGGCACCGTCACCGTTCCCGGCATCGCCGTCGCAGGCCGGCTCAGTACTGCACGGTGGCGCGGACCCCGAGCACCGCGGCGTTGCGCAGGCGGTGCCCGTCAGGCCCGGCGATGCCGGCGCCTGGATGGATGACGTATTGTGCGTCCGGCTGAACCGTGAAGCCCGGACCGACGACGGCCTGATAGGTCGCCTCGATCACCGCCTCGGCGCGGCGCCTTGGCATCGGCATGCCCGTATAGAGGATCGTGTCCCGGTCGGCCCGCTGCGCCTCGTCGCTGATGCGGGCGTAGGCGACGCTGAGGCCGATCGTGTCGTCGTCGCGCCCGTCGAACAGGCCTTTGTAGGCCAGTCCGGTATCCAGGTAGGCGTCGATCAGGCTGGAACGGGTGGGCGACCATGCGGCCCGTACGAAGAAGCCGAGACCCTCGTCGTCCTTGCCGGATTCGCGGTACAGGGTCTGGTCATAGATCGCGTAGAGGCCGGCATTGCCGCGCACCGGACGGCCGATCCCGCTGGCGTTCGGATCGGCGAGCGGCACGCCGGTGATGTCGAAGCGCAGGCTGTCGAAGCGGCCGAAATGCTGCCAGCCGCCGAGGGTGATGTCCCCAGGCAGGCCCTTGGCCCCCGGGGCGATGTTGTACGCGTAGGTCGCCTCGGCGATGACCAGGGCCGGATCGCGCACGCGGAAATTCGTGCCGGTCCGATCGAGGCGCTGCGCCTCCGGATCGTCGCCCGGCCGATTGGCGCCTGCCGGATCGCCGTCATAGAGCCCGACCTGCAGGGAGAAGCCGTTGCCCGGCGCGTATTTGGCCCGGATCGCCGGCGCCGCGAGCGGGTAGGCCGGGCCGCCGCTCGGCAGGTCGAGCCCGGTGATCGCCGGCCATCCGAAGGTGGAGTTCACGAACAGGGTCGCGGTCTGACTGACGAAGAACTCGGTGTCGGCGGCCTGCTGCCCGATCCGGAGGCCGAGCTGGCCGTCCATCAGGCTCTGGTCGAGCCAGAGCACGTAGAGACGGCTCGACGGCAGCGCCTCGATGACGCTCGTGGTCAGCAGGTTGCCGACATAGTAGCGCGACAGACCGGTGCCGTGGATGAAGTAGGCGTTGGCGTGGACCGTGGCGCCCTGCCAACCCACGAGCCGGTCGAGGTCGAGATTGAGCCGCAGGTTGAGGCGATCCTCGACAATCGCGCCCTGCCGCAATCCGCCGACGGGGTTGCCGAGCACGTCGGCGATGTAGGTCAGGCTGTACTCGATGCCCCGCTCTTTCAGAATCGGGCGGATCCCCAGCGGATCGCCGAGCGGGCCGAGAGACGGCTCCACCGATCGGACATAGCCGCCGGAGGCTTGGCTGGTCGTCTCAGGCTGGGAGACCGAGATGCGGGGATCGGCGCCCGCACCCTCGAAGACGGTCGGGACATGCTGCTGCGCTGCGGCAGGCACGGCCGACAGGCCGACGGCGAACCAGGGTGAGAGTGTCCGGAACATTGGCCGCTTCTGGGCGACAGCACGCTTACAGCATAGCACGGCGCACCGCCTGGACATGCGTGGCCTTTGCAGGATGCACAGGCTCGCCTAACCCTGCGCCGGTTACACCACAGGACCACTGATGCCCGAGACTCCCGTCTTCACCGCTGCCGCCGTCGCCGCGCCCCACAGCCTCGCCGCCCAGGCCGGCCAGACTGTGCTGGCCCAGGGCGGCAACGCCATCGAGGCGATGGTGGCGATGGCCGCTTCCATCGCGGTGGTCTATCCGCACATGAACGGCATCGGCGGCGACGGCTTCTGGCTGGTGCGCGAGCGCGGCGGCCGGGTGCGCGGCATCGAGGCCTGCGGACCGGCCGGCCGCCTCGCCACGATGGCGCGCTATCGGGAGAAGGGCTACGACGCGATCCCCGCGCGGGGTCCCGACGCCATGGTGACGGTGGCTGGCGCGGTGGGCGGCTGGCGCCTCGCCCTGGAACTGGCCCGCGCATTGGGCGGGCGCCTGCCCCTGGAGACGCTGCTTGCCGACGCGATCGGCCAGGCGCGCAACGGCGTGCCGGTCTCGCCTTCGGAGGCGCGCTACGTGCCTCAGGAACTCGACACGCTGCACGATGCCCCGAATTTTTCGAAGACGTTCCTGAAGGACGGCAAGCCCTATCCGGCGGGGGAGACCCGCGCCCTGCCGCTTCTCGCCGCCACATTGGAGCAGCTCGCCCATGCCGGCCTGAGCGACTTCTACCGCGGCGATATCGGCCGGGAGATCGCCGCCGACCTGGAACGCCTCGGCGCGCCGGTCACCCGGGCGGATCTCGAGACCTTCGCGGCGGCCGAGCGGGCGCCGCTCTCGATCCGGCGCCGCGACGCGACGCTCTACAACTTCCCGCCGCCGACCCAGGGACTCGCCGCGCTGCTGATCCTCGGGATTTTCGACCGGCTGAACATCGCCGAGGCCGAGAGCACGGCGCATTATCACGGGCTGATCGAGGCGACGAAGCGGGCCTTCGCGATCCGTGACCGGGTGGTCACCGATTTCGCGCGCCTGCGGCATGACCCTGCCGCTTTCCTGACAGCGGAACGGCTCGCCCGCGAGGCGGCACAGATCGAGATGGGCCGCGCCGCCCGGGTGCCCCTGCCCGATCCGGGCCACGGCGACACGGTCTGGATGGGGGCGATCGACCAGGACGGCCTCTCCGTCTCGTACATCCAGTCGGTCTACTGGGAGTATGGCTCCGGCACGGTTCTACCCGCGACCGGCATCTGTTGGCAGAACCGGGGCATGTCCTTCTCGCTCGATCCGAAAGCCGTGAACCCGCTGGAGCCGGGCCGGCGGCCGTTCCACACGCTGATCCCGGCGCTGGCCTGCTTCGATGATGGCCGGGTGATGAGCTACGGGAGCATGGGCGGCGACGGGCAGCCGCAGTTCCAGGCTCAGATCTTCAGCCGCTACGCCGATTACGGGATGTCGGTCGCCGACGCGGTCGACGCGCCGCGCCTCCTCTACGGACGCACCTGGGGCGCGCCCTCTCTCAGCGTGAAGGTGGAGGACCGGTTCGATCCGGCTTGCATCGCGGCGCTCGGCCGCCTCGGACACGAGGTCGAGGAACTGGGCGGACCCTATATCGACTCGCTCGGGCATGCGGGCATGCTGGTCCGCCACGCACGTAACGGGCGGATCGAGGCGAGCCACGATCCGCGCTCGGATGGCGGCGCGCTGGGCCTCTGAGGGGCGTGCCGCCTCGGCGGCACGTGACGACTGCTCACCCCGCCTGAACGAGCCAGCAGGCGGCGCGCAGACTGACGGTCCCCCCTTGGGCGTGGCGCCGCAGAACCTCCGTCACCGCCGCTTCGGCCTGCATCCGCAGATCCGGCGCGGCCTCGCGGACGAGGTGCGAATTGGGGCCGAGGTCGAGAGACACGTGGGTGGCCGTCGCGGTCGCCGCCGCGTCGGTCTCGCCCTGTCCGAGGACGATGTCGCGGTCGAGCGCGTCGCAGGTCACGCTTGCGAACCCGGCGCCGCGCAGGAGTGCGACCAGCGGGTCGGCATCGGCGAAGCGGAAAGGCCCGGGTGTGTCGGGCTGGGGTGGCGGCGGGATCTCGGGCAGGAGCGGCAGAACCGCGTCCCGCGGCACGCTTACCCAGAGGTTTTCGGAGAGCGGCCGCCAGCACAGGAAGGTGAGCCGGCCGCCCGGCTTGAGCATCCGCCGCAGGTTGGCGAAGGCACGCCCTGAATCCGAAAAGAACATCACGCCGAAGCGCGAGAGGGCGTTTTCGAAGTGCCCGAGATCCGCCTGCTCCACATCGGCCTCGACGAATACGACCGGGGCCGCGCCCGGCGCCTCCGCGGCGACGCGGCTCCGGGCGACAGCCAGCAGCGGCGCCGAGATGTCGGCTCCGGTCACAGCGCCGCCGGGCCCGATCCGGCGCGCCGCTTCCAGGGTCGTGGCCCCCGCGCCGCAGCCGATATCGAGCACCCTATCACCGGGGGCGAGGGGCGCACGGGCGAACAGCGCCTCGGTCAGCGGGACGAACATCGCGTCGAGGACGGCTTGGCTGCGCGCCCAGCGCACGCCGACCTCGCCGTTCCAATACTCGGTCTGGGTGACACCGCCCGCCATAACGCTCCTCCCTCAGACGGTGGTCGTCGCCACCGACAGTTCGGGCTTGTGGTTCAGGGTCTGGAACACCACGCAGTAACGCTCGGTGAGCTTGAGCAGCTGCGCAAGCTTGTCCTCCGGTGCGTCGGTGTCGAGTTCGAAGAACAGGCGGATGCTGCGGAATCCCACCGGCGCCTCCTTGTCGACCCCGAGGGTACCGCGGAAATCGAGATCGCCCTCGGCGCTGACCGTGCCGGACCGGAGCGGGATCTCCAGAGCGGTCGCCACCGCCTTGAGGGTCACGCCCGCGCAGGCGACCAGCGCCTCCAGCAGCATATCCCCCGAGCACAGCTCCGCGCCCGATCCGCCGGTGGCCGGATGAAGCCCGGCCTCCGCAATGGCGCGGCCAGTCTCGACCTTGCAGGCAATCTTGGTGTCGTCCAGCGTGCCCCTGGCCTTCAGGGTGATGACCGCCGCGTCCGGCGCGGTGCGGTACTTGTCCTTGATCGGAGCCTGGAGGGCTCGCAGCGCAGTGGCATCCATGGCGTCGTCCTCTCGAATTCGCTTCGCGCCCGCTTCTCTGCGGCGGGCCGGCCGGAGCGCTCCGGCTCCGTCGAGGCTCCGGTATAGGTGCGCGGCGTGCGGACGGAAAGCGGCCCTCAGGCCCGCCCGGTGAGTGCGGCAACCGCCTCGGCCATGGCGTCGACCTGGGCTTCGTCGTGGGCGGCCGAGAAGGCCACCCGCAGCCGTGCGGTCCCGGACGGAACCGTCGGTGGGCGGATCGCCACCACCAGGAAGCCGGCCGCCTCCAGCGCGGCCGAGATGTCGAGCGCCGCCTGCGCCTCGCCGACCAGGACCGGCACGACGGCGCTCTCGGCCTCCGGCAGCCTCAGGCGGGCGGTGAAACGCCGGGCGAGCGCCACGGGCCGGGCCCGCCGGGCGGGCTCCGCCTCCAGGATCGCGAGGGCCTCCAGGGCGGCCGCTGCAGAGGCCGGAGGCAGGCCCGTCGTGTAGACGAAGCTGCGGGCGCGGCTCGTCATCAGATCGATCACGGGGCGCGACGCGCAGAGATAGCCGCCATACGAGCCGAGCGCCTTCGACAGTGTCCCCATCTCCAGCGGCGCCCGCGGGCCGTCCTCGACCACGCCGATGCCGTGGGCGTCGTCCACGAGCGTCCAGGCGTCGAAGGTCTCCGCGATGCCGAGGATGTCGCCGAGCGGCGCCCGGTCGCCGTCCATGCTGAACACCCGCTCGGTCAGCACGAGGGCGCGGCCGTGATGGGACCGGTGCTCGGCGAGCTGCGCCGCAAGGTCGCCGGGATCGTTGTGGCGGAACGTCATAACCCGCGCGCCCGACAGTCGCGCGCCGGCCCACATGCAGGCATGGGACAGCTCGTCCAGCAGGACGAGGTCGCCGCGCCCGGCCAAGGCCGGGGTGATGCCGAGATTGGCGAGATAGCCGCTGCCGAAGACCAGGGCCGCTTCCAGGCCCTTGTGTCGCGCCAGACGTTCCTCCAGCGCGCCGAGATACGGGTGATCACCGGTCACGAGCCGGGACCCGCCCGCCCCCGCGCCGTACGCAGCCGCGGCAGCCTGCGCAGCGGCGATCACGCGGGGATGGTGGGAGAGGCCGAGATAGTCGTTGCAGGAGAACGAGACGAGCGCCCTGCCCTGCCGGGTCGCCGCGGCGGCCGGGCCGCGCTCGGTGGGCCTCAGCCGACGGCGCAGGCTGCCGGTCTCCAGGGCGTCGAGTTTTCCGCGGGCGAAGGCGTCGAGGCTGTCCATCAGGCCGGGGATGGGAGCTGCCGCGGCGGCAAAGTCAAGCGGCTCGCGCTGGACGCTTGACCCCCGTCCATGGTCCCACCATGCCGGACGCATGACCCGCGACGCGCCCGCCCGCCATCTCTGGCGGCCCTACACGCAGATGCGCCTCGCCCCGCCACCCCTGGAGGCGGTGGCGACGCGCGGCACCCGCATCGTGCTCGCCGACGGCCGCGAACTCGTGGATGGTATCGCCTCCTGGTGGACGGCCGTGCACGGCTACAATCACCCGCACATTGCCCAGGCCGTGGCCGACCAGCTCGCGCGCATGCCGCACGTGATGTTCGGCGGCCTCACCCATCAGCCGGCCGAGCGGCTGGCGGCCCGGCTCGCCGCCCTGCTTCCGGGCGACCTCGATCACGTCTTCCTGAGCGATTCGGGTTCGGTCGCCGTGGAGGTTGCGCTCAAGATGGCGGCGCAGATGTGGATCAACCGCGGGGTGAGCGGTCGGACGAAGGTCCTGGCCTTCCGCGGCGGCTATCATGGCGACACGATGGGGGCGATGTCGGTCTGCGATCCCGAGGAGGGGATGCATCGCCGCTTCGGCGCCTACCTGCCCACCCAAATCTTCTGCGACCTCCCGCGCGGCGCAGTCGAGACTGCGGCCCTCGACGCCGCCCTGGCGGCCCATCGCGACACCCTGGCCGCCGTGATCGTCGAGCCGCTGGTCCAGGGCGCGGGCGGTATGCGGATGCATCCGCCGGAGGTGCTGGCGACCGTCGCGAGGCTCGCGCGCCGCCACGGACTGCCGCTCATCGCCGACGAGATCTTCACCGGCTTCGGGCGCACCGGCAGCCTGTTCGCCTGCGAGCAGGCGGGGATCGTGCCCGACATCCTGTGCCTGTCGAAGGCGCTCACCGGTGGCACGATGGCGCTTGCCGCCACGGTCGCCCGCACGGAGGTGTTCGCGGCGTTCTGGTCCGAGGATCCGGCAGCCGCGCTGATGCACGGTCCGACCTTCATGGCCAATCCGCTGGCCTGCGCGGCAGCCAATGCCAGCCTCGACCTGTTCGAGGCGGAACCGCGCCTGACTCAGGCCCGCGCCATCGCGGACCGCCTTGCGGAGGGGCTGGAACCCCTGCGTCGGGTGCCCGGCGTGGCGGATGTTCGGGTTCTCGGTGCCATCGGAGCGGTGCAGTTCGCGCGGATGCCTGATCTGGCTGTCCTCAAGGCGAAACTGCTCGCCCAGGGCGTCTGGGTCCGGCCATTCGGCGACATCGTCTATCTCACCCCCGCCCTCACGATTGACGCGGCGGATCTCGACCGGCTGATCCAGGCGGTCGCCGCCACGGTGACCGCGCTGGCGCCGGCATCGACATGATGCCGGCGCCTTCCACATTCCCGTGACCAGCGCCCGCGCTGGCCTGCAACCCGAGGCCGTTTCTGCCGTTGGGCCTAGGGCTGGAGACGCGTGCGGCGGCCCGCGCGGCCGGACGCTGCCGGAGGGAGTACACAGTGGCGAGCGAGCAGACGGGTGCGAGCGGCGATCGGCCGGTGATCCTCCTCGTCGAGGACGAAGCACTGACGATCATGGACCTCGGGGATGTGTTGGAGGAAGGCGGCTACGACACCGTTCAATGCGCCTCGGCCGAGCGGGCGCTGAGCATTCTGCAGGCGCGCCCTGACATCTGCGGTCTGGTCACAGATGTGCAGCTCTCGGGAAAGACCGACGGGTTCGACCTCGCAAGCTCCGTGGCCGAGGCACGGCCGCAATTGCCGATCCTGATCGTGTCCGGGCGTGCGGCACCGGACCCGGCCCGCATGCCCGAGCATGCCGAGTTCATTGCCCGTCCCTGCACCGGTGAGGACATTCTGGATCGACTTCAGCGCCTCATGCACTGCTGAGCGCTTCTCTCAACAAGCCCCGTCATCGCACCGTCACCGGTCCGCGCCACAGGGTCCTGGGCGGCCGCTTGATGGGGGTGCACGGTGCAGATTCAGGATCGTCCGGCGGCCGCCGGCACTAATTCGGGCGCGTCGGTGGGCGACAAGCACAAGCGCGATCATCAGGACGAGGCCGCTTCCGTGCTCGGCCTCCCGTCGAAGAAATTGAGGCCGCCGGGCGTCCGCAGCGTCGGTTGGGCCCTTGTCCAGGCGGCGCGCCTCCATCGGGCCCGGACCGGCGACCGCCTCGCCAAGCTCGGCCTGTTCGCCGGGCAGGAGCAGGTGGTCCAGGCGCTGGCCTCGGCCGGCACGATGACGATGGGCGATCTCGCCGCGCTGCTGCGCGTCCGGCCGCCCACCGCCTCCAAGACCGTGACGCGGCTCGCGGCTCTCGGCATCGTCGAGCGCCGGGCCGAATCGGGCGACGGCCGCGTGGTCCGGGTCCAGCTCACCGAGGCCGGCATGGCCAAGGCGGAGGCCATCGAACGGATCCAGGAAGAGGTGGAGGCCGAGTTGCTCGACCACCTCGACAAGACCGATCGCCGCCGCCTCCGGAAGCTTCTGCGCAAGGCCGCCCGCGGTCTGGCCGAGGCGGCGGGCGCCTCCGGTCAGACGACCGAGGCGGATGCCGAGATCGAGGCTGAGGACGAAGCCGAGGCGCTGGCGACCTGATCGGCCGATTCAGGCCGCGCGCTGCCAGGCCGGGAACGGATCCGGGAGGCCGCGACAGGGCTCGGGATCGAACGGCGCCTGATCGGCGCCGGTCTCGATCAGGCAGGCATCGAGCGCCGCGGTGAGCCCGGCCTCGTCCATGCCGGTGCCGATGAAGACCAGCTCCTGGCGTCGGTCGCCCCAGACTTCGCTCCAGACATCCTGCAGCCGCTCCCGGAACTCGGGCGCCTCCGGCCAGCGCCGCCGCGGCACCGACGACCACCAGAAGCCCATCGCGGAGACCCGAGCCACGGCGCCCGCCAGGGAGAACGCGCCGACCCAGTCCGGCCGCGTCGCCAGCCAGAAATGGCCCTTCGCCCGGATTAGGCCCGGCCAAGTGGCCTTGACGAAGGCGTTGAAGCGCTCCGGGTCAAGATGTTTGGTTCGGCTTGCCCAAGGCCCCACAGCCACGCTGTTGCAACGATGTAACGTTTCCCGGTCTTCTTGGGTCCCAGCTAAGTTGACCCTTGCGCGCCGCCGACGTGCCGCAACAATGAAACGATATAACACTGTGTGAGTCCCGATGTCCCTCTCTCGCCGCTTTGGCTTTCTCGCCAGCACGGTCCTTTCTTCCACTCTCTGCGCTGGCCTGCTGGGCCCATCCGACGCCCAAGCCCAGCAGGCTGTCGCGCTCGACGAGATCAGCGTCACCAGTCCGAGTCCGATCCAGGCGCCGCGCACCGCACCCGTGGCCGATGTCTCGGTCCCGATCGGCATCCTGCCGGTGGCGACCAACACGTTCTCGCCCGTGACCGTGGTCACGCAGGACCAGATCGCGCGCGATCAGCCCCGGACCCTGGGTGATGCCCTGTTCGATCGGCCGGGCATTTCGGGAACGTCCTACGCGCCGGGCGCGGCCTCGCGACCGATCATCCGTGGCCTCGACAATGCCCGGGTACGGATCCAGGAGAACGGCATCGTCAATGGCGGCGTGTCCGACCTCGGCGAGGACCACGCCGTGCCGGTGAACCCGCTGGTCGCCGACCGGATCGAGGTGATCCGCGGCCCCGCGACCCTGCGCTATGGCTCCGGCGCCATCGGCGGCGTCGTCTCGGCCGACAACAACCGGGTGCCGACCTTCATCCCGGCGAACGGAGTGCAGGGGCAGGTCACCAGCGGCTTCTCCAGCGTGGACAACGGCCGGCTCGGGGCCGCCACGGTGGATGCGGGCGGCGACGGCATCGCGGTCCACGCCGACGGCTTCAAGACCGCCAACGACAGCTACGCGATCCCGGGGGGGATCCAGCGCAATTCCTACAACGAGTCGCAGGGCGGCGCGGTCGGCATCTCGGCGATCGGCGACCGCGGCTTCGTCGGCATCTCCTTCAGCCACTACGACGCGGTGTACGCGATCCCCGGCGGCGTCGCCGAGCAGGACCGGACCCGACTGACCCCCAACCAGGACCGGGTCCTGTCGCGGGGCGAGTACCGCCCGCTCGACGGACCCTTCGAGGTGATCCGCTACTGGGCGGGCTACTCGGTCTACCGCCACAACGAGGTCGGGATCGGCGACGACGGAATCGAGGGCGTCCAGGCGATCTTCAAGAACCGCGAGGCGGAGGGGCGTCTCGAACTCCAGCACGTCCCGGTCTTCACCCCGTTCGGCAAGCTCACCGGCGCGCTCGGCTTTCAGTCGGACCGGCGCGTGATCAACACGCAGCTCGAATCGTTCCTGCCGAAGACGGAGTCGCGCGCCAACGCGGTCTACCTGTTCGAGGAGCTGGAACTGCGCCCGGGCACGCGGCTGCAGGCGGCCGGGCGCTACGAGGTCGACCGGCTGTCGAGTACGGCGGCGCAGTTCCCTTCCGACTACGTGCCGGCCGACGGCCAGGAGCCGTTCCAGTACGCGCGGACCCGGCGCTTCGCCCCGAAGAGCGCCAGCATCGGCGCCCTGCAGGAGCTGCCCTACGGCTTCGTGGCGAGTCTCACCGGCTCCTATGTCGAGCGCGGGCCCACGGGCTACGAGCTGTTCTCGCAGGGTCCGCACGACGCCACCGCGACCTTCGAGATCGGCAACCCGAACCTCAAGAAGGAGCGCGCCCGGACCGTCGAGGCCAGTATCCGGCGGGCCGAGGGGCCGTTCCGCCTCGACGCCACTGGCTACTTCACGCGCTATACCGGCTTCATCTACCGCAACTATACCGGCCTGATCTGCGACGACGACTTCGCGTCCTGCGGCACCGGCACCGACAACCGGCAGATCGTCTACCAGCAGCAGAACGCCACCTTCTACGGCGCCGAGATCATCGGCCAGTACGACCTCGTTCCGGTGGGCAACGGCTTCGCCGGAATCGAGGCGCAGTTCGACTTCGTGCGCGCCCAGTTCGACAACGGCGCGAACGTGCCGCGCATCCCGCCCTACCGGCTCGGCGGCGGCGTCTACCTGCGGGCTGACGGGTGGTTCGCGCGGGTGAACCTGCTCCACGCCTTCAGCCACGACGCCACGGCCGTGTACGAGACGCCGACCCCCGGCTACGACGACCTGCGCGCCGAGCTGAGCTACACCAAGGCCGTCGATCCCGCGGTCTACGGGGCGAGCGCGATCACCCTCGGTGTCCAGGGCCGCAACCTCCTGAACGACGACATCCGCAACGCGACCTCGTTCAAGAAGGACGAGATCCTGTTGCCGGGCCGGAACGTGCGGCTGTTCCTGACAGCGCGGTTCTGAGGGCCGCGTCGGCCATCGGAGGTCCTATGCCGAGAGGGTCCGGCGCAGCCTGCGCCAGCCCGCGACGATCCCCGTCACGGCGATCCCGGCCGCCAGGAGGTTCAGCACCCACTGGGCCGCGGCGTGGAGCAGTCGGCTGCCCGTGAGCCCTGGCAGGTCGAGGCGGTGCGCCGCGTCGAACAGCCAGCGGTTGATCCGGCCCGAGCGGTCCAGGCGCTGGAGGATGGTTCCGTCCCGGGGATCGACGTGGAGCCAAGTGGCGTCCGGGTCGCCGAACCGCAGGCGCAGCACCGGGAGCGGCCGCGGATCGGACCCGTGCGGGTACCAGTACAGATCGTAGGCACCCAGGCGCTCCGCCGCCCGCAACCCACCGCCGGGCAGCGCAGCGCCGGCGGCCCGCGCGATCGCGGCATCATCGAGAACGGCGCCGTCATCCGCGCGGCGCGCCGGAACGCCGGCCGTGCCGTCGGCCGGATCGTCGGCGACGACCCACCACGATCCGCCGATGGTAGCGAAGCGCAGCGCCCGCGTCCCGGGCCCGGCGAAGCCGCGCAGGGCTTCGGCGGTGAGGCCGAGGGCCCGAGGCTGCCCGGCATAGGCGGCGCGGACGGTCGCCGGCGCGGCACTCGACGAGAACCAGCGGTTCGGGTTCATCGAGATCCAGCCGCTGAGGATGAAGGTGCTCAGCCCGATCCCGCCCGCGAGGCCGAACAGGTGGTGCCAGCGGCCGAGCCCGCGATAGGGTGTGACCGCCCCGCCCGCGTAGCGGCGTCGGAGGCGCAGGCGCCAGATCCCGATCGCCAGCCCGCTCAGCGCCCCCAGGGCGGCGAAGCCCGACAGCCAGAGCAGGACCGCCCGCCACAGCTCCGGCCGGGCGCGCAGCGGCGTGAGGTAGATCCAGTGCGCCACGGCGCCGACCCAGTTCCAACCCCGCTCGGACCGGGTCGTGTCGAGGACGATCTCGCCGGTGACCTGCGAGACGTAGAGCTCGGTCCACGCCGGGTCGCCGAGGGCGACCTTCAGGAAAGGGCGGAGCGGGTCGTACCGGGCCGTGACGGTCCACTGGTCGCGCTCGACCGGCGCGACCCGCGCATCCGGAGCCCCTTCCGGAGTCCCCTCGGTCGCGAGACGCAGCGCGTCTTCGGGCGTCACCGGGCCGAGCCGCGCCCCGGTCCGCGCCGAGACCGTGGCCCGACGGCCGTCGCGGTCGGCGATCCGGTAGACGGGCTCCCCGCCTCGCATCTCCAGGCCGAAGGCGGCCGGCACGCCGCCGAGGCCGCCGGCCCGCAGCGCCGCGTCCGGCGCGACCGCGACTTGGTCCCAGGCGATCGGGCCGAGCCGTGACAGGCGCTCGGCCTCGGTGAGTGCCGGGAACGGCACGTAGAGCATCACCAGCCCGGATCCGATCCACAGCGCGAAGAACAGCCCCGCGACGATCCCGGCCCAGCGGTGGAACAGGAGCAGCCAGCGCCGTCCCGCCTTGCCGAGCCGAAGCCGCAGGCTCACCACGTCACCGTGTAGGCAACCTCGACCGAGCGCGGGCGCCCGAGCAGCCAGTTGGTGCCGGCCCCGTTCACGGCGTTGCCCGAGATCGCGTAGACCTTGTCGAACAGATTGTAGACCCGCACGGACAGGCGCGACTCCGCCGTGACCTGATGGTCCAGGACGAGGTTGACGAGGTTGTAGGCCGGGCGCCGCGCCGTGTTGCCGAAGTCGCTGTAGACCTGCCCGACATTCTGCAGCCCGACCCGCGCGGTCCAGTCGCGGGTGACGTCCCAGGTCAGCCAGAGGTTGGCCACGCGCTCCGGCACGTCGATCGGCTGGTTGCCGGCATACGAGATCGTGGCGCCGCTCACCGTCTGGTCGAACCGGTCGTACCGCGCGTGGAGGAGCGCGAGGTTGCCGTCGAGCCGCCAGCCGGGTGCGAACCGCCAGCCGACCGCCAGCTCGAACCCTTGGGAGGACTGGCTCCCCACCTGCGTGGACAGCGTCGGCTGGCCGGGGACCGCCGAGATCAGGTTGTCCTTGACGATCCGGTAGCCTGCGACGGTCCATTCCAGGGCGCCGTCAAAGGCCAGACCCTTGGCGCCGATCTCGACCTGATCCCCGGTCGCCAGCTTGAAGCCGGCCAGCGACTGCGACAGCGTGATCAGGCTGTTCACCGGGTCGGTGGCGAAGCTGTACTGGGTGTAGAGCGCGCTGTCCGGCGTCGGGTTGTAGACGAGGCCGAACCGGTAACCCAGCGCCCGGTAGGTCTTCTCGAACCGCGATCCCGTCTGCAGATCCTCCCGGTTCAGCGTGGGCACGTCGAGGCGCACGCCGGTGAGGAACGAGAGCTTGTCCGACAGGAGCACTCGATCCTCGGCGAAGACCGAGGCCTGGCTCGTCTGCGTGGCGTAGGCCGGACGGGCACGCCCGTTCTGCGGGAAGAAGCCCGGATCGTAGCCGACGAGCGGCACGCTCGTGGTCTGGTCGAAGTAGAAGTTGTTGGTGTGGCGGAAGTCGATGTGATTGACGTCGAACCCGGCCACGAACTGGTTCGGCAGACCGAACAGGCTGCCCCGGAGGGTCGCGTCGAGCCGGTCCCCGACCTGTTCCTGGCTGTGGTAGATCTCCAGGTAGTCGCCCCGGTCCACCAGCCCGGTGCCGCGGTTGTAGGAATATTGCTCGACATCGAGCCAGTGGCGCCGGCTGGTCAGCCGGTACGCGGTGTTCCGGATCGTGACGTCGGCCGAGGGCGACCACTCGGTCTTGAGCTGAGTCCAGTTGTCGGCCCAGGTAATCTTCGCGTCGCGGACATTGTAGTTGTTGAACCGGATCAGGTCCGGGATCCGGCCCTCGACCAGCGGCGTGCCCCAGTAGCGGGCGGGCTCCTGGTAGCCGAGATCGTGGCTCAGGGTGAACGCGAGGTCGGCGCTCGGTCGGAACAGCAGTGCGGCGGAGACCGCGAGGTTGCGGAAATCGCCCTCCGGCCGGATCCAGCCGTCCGCGCGGTTGCCGCTGACGTTGAGGCGATACGCGAAGGTGTCGCCGAACTCCGCCTGTCCAATCGGCCCGCCGGAGTCGAAGGCGAGGCGTGCGACGCCGTCTGTGCCCACCACCGCGCGGGCGGCGTTGATCGGAACGAAGACCGGCTTCTTCGGGACCACGTTGATGACGCCGCCGATGGCGCCGTCGCCGTAGAGCACCGAGGACGGCCCGCGCAAAACCTCGATCCGCTCGACGTTCCACGTGTCGAACGGGAAGGTCACGGTGTTGGCGCCGACGTAGAAGCGCGTGCCGTCGTAGAGCTGCTGGATCGAGTTCGGCCCGGCGAAGCCGCGGGACGTGAATGCGCCGTTGCCGTTGCCGGGCGCCGCGATGGTGGTGATGCCTGTGGCGTCCTGGGTCACGGCCTCGGCGATCGTGTCCTGACCGCGCAGCCGCGCGGTCTCGCCCGACACGATGTCGAGGCTGGCCGGCGTCTCCAGCGGCGTCAGGCCGAGGCGGCTTGCGGTCCGGTCGGAGGTGCGCAGGTTGAGGCCGTTCGGCGGCAGGCGGCTCGGGTCGCCGCCCGCGCCCGCGACGGATAGTTCATCCAGGGTGACGGCCTCCTGGGCAGCGGTCGGACCGGCGAGGAACGCCAGCAGCACGCCGTAGAGCGGGGCCCGCCCGCCGAGGCGGGAGCGATGGGTCTGTGGAGACATGGGAGAAGCGGTCCCTGCACGGCGCGCGCCGGCCCCCGCGTCCTAACTGCATTGTAATAACATTACAATGCCCGCTGTCCGAAGGCCTCAGCCTGCTCGGGCGCGCGACGGCGTCCCGGTGCAGGAATCGGTGGGCTTGAGACGGAGGGGACAGGCATGGGGAACGACGTCGCGGGCGCGCTTGCTGTGGCACGTCACCGCGAACGAGGCCTCGGCGACCGCCTCCCCTCGGGACTGGCGGCGCCTCGACACCCGCCAGGACACCCCGCCCGGCGCGTTTCGCGTGTGACCACGGCTGACGGCAGGTCTCCTGGCTCGCGGGTCGCCGCCCTCGCACCGTCTTCCCGGGGTGACCCAGTGACGTGGTGGTGAAGGGCTCGCCGCTTACAGTTGCGGGGGCAGCCGCGGCTTCGGGGCGAACCCCTCATCGCGTTCCCTTTTGATCCCCGAGGGGAACCGTCGAGGCAGAGCTTGGCCGTAGTGTGACCGGGCGTCAACCGTGTGTCTGGTCGTTGCCGTGGATCGACGCGCGGCGCGCCGACCCGTTGCGGCTTTGCCGACGACGGGTTAGCCGATGCGAAATGACCGTCTGGCGGCCCCCCTGCGGAAATTCGCGTCAAGGCGCTGGGCCTGCCCAGGCGCGGCAACAGCCTGCTGGTCGCCGAGGTCCGTGCGGATGACGGGCGGCTGAAGGGCGTCCGACCCCTCGGTGGCAGCGTCGCGTTCGGCGAGAGTGCCGAGGACGCCCTGATCCGCGAGTTCGAGGAGGAGCTCGGCGTCACCGTCTCGGTGCTCGGCGGACCACGCGTCATGGAGAACATCTTCACGCACGAGGGGCAGGTCGGGCACGAGGTGCTGTTTCTGTTCCCGGTCGCCCTGCCGCCCGGTCGGTTCGACGGGCAGGAGCGCTTCGACTTCCACGAGGATTGCGGCACCGCCTGCGTGGCGCGGTGGTGCGATCTGGACGGGCTCGACGTGCCGGGCGGCCCGGATCTCTTCCCCGCCGGCCTGAAGGCCCGGCTCCGCGACGCGTGGGACGCGCAGCCTTGACGGACGGAACCGGCCCGGCGCCTTTGCCGCTCGGCGCCGGCGATGCTACAGCCGGGCAATCCCATCGGTCCGGACGTCCGCGACGCCGCGGCCCATGCGCCCGGACGCTCCGTCCGACGCGAAGACGGGTGCCGGCGGAAGCATGACGACACGACCTCCCAAAAGCGGCGGGCCGAAGGGGCGCAAGCCTCAGGCCGGCAAGTTCCAGGCTGGCAGACCCCCGGCCGGCAAGTTCCAGGCCGACGGCCGTGCTCGCACGGGCCCGCGCACCAGCGCCCGCGACGCCGCCGAGCGCGCGGCGCGCAATCGCGGCGACGACGCCGGCGCGCGCGATCCCTGGGGAGGGCAGGTCGCCGCGGCCCCCGCGCCGGCTCGGCCCCCGAAGCCGCGCCGCGACGCCGCCGCACCGCGGGGTCCCGCGGTGGCCAAGCCCGGCAGCCGGCCTCCGGCCAAGCGCGCGGCGGCCCCAGCTCCTGCTCCCGCCCCCGCTCCCGGTCCGACCCGGCGCGAGCAGCGCGCCGCCGCCTCGGCGACCCTCGCCTCCGGCGTGCAGACCCTGACGGTCGAGCCGGACGAGGCCGGGATGCGGATCGACCGCTTCCTCACCGCCCGCTTCCCGCTTCTGCCCTTCACCCGCGTGCAGACCATCGTGCGCAAGGGCGAATTGCGGGTCGACGGCAAGCGCGCCAAGCCGAACGACCGGCTGGAGCCGGGCATGAGCGTGCGCGTGCCGCCGCTGCGCCTCGACCAGCCCACCGAGCGCCCGCGCAGCGCCGCCCGCGAGCAGGATGACGCCGAATTCATCCGCTCGCTGATCCTCTACGAGGATGCCGACATGATGATCCTCAACAAGCCCTTCGGCCTCGCGGTCCAGGGCGGCTCGGGGACGGTCCGGCACGTGGACGGCCTGCTCGCCGCCCTCACGGGTCCGGACGGCCAGAAGCCGCGCCTCGTCCACCGGCTCGACAAGGATACGGCCGGCTGCCTGATCGTTGCCAAGACCCGTCTCGCCGCCGCGACGCTGGCCAAGAGCTTCCGCTCGCGGGCGGCCCGGAAGATCTACTGGGCGCTCACCGCGGGCGTGCCGCGGGTCCGGCAGGGGCGCGTCTCGACCTACCTCGCCAAGGAGGAGCCCACCGACGCCGACGCGCGGATGCGGGTCGCCAAGCACGGCGACGAGGGCGCGAGCCACGCACTGACCTACTACGCGATGGTCGATCAGGCCGCGCAGAAGCTGTCCTGGCTGTCGTTCAAGCCGGTCACCGGCCGCACGCACCAGCTGCGCGCCCATGCGGCCCATATCGGCCACCCGATCGTGGGCGATCCGAAATACTTCTCGGTGGAGAACTGGGAGCTGCCGGGCGGCATCCAGAACCGCCTCCACCTGCTCGCCCGGCGGATCGTCATCCCGCATCCGCGCACCGGCAAGCCGGTGGACGTGAGCGCGCCGCTCCCGCCCCACATGGCCCAGAGCTGGAATCTCCTGGGCTTCGACGCCGCCCGCTACGACCCGATCGTCGAGGCCCCGGAGGCCTGAGCCCGCAGCCAGGGCACGATCGCGTCGGCCAGCGCATGCGGGGCTTCCAGCGGCAGCATGTGGCCAGACCCGTTGATCACCGTCAGCGCCGCGCCCGGGATGCCGTCGCGAAGCTCCTGCGCCTCGTCGAGGCTGCGCAAGGCGTCCTGAGCTGCCGCCACGACCAGGGTCGGGCAGCCGATCGCGCCGAGGCTGTCGCCGTCGGATTCGCGGGCCTGCCCGGCTTGGCGCAGGAAGACGGGTCCGCCGAGCCGGTCGCCCATCTGCCGAATGCGCGCGACCAGAGCGGTGTCGCCGGCCCGGCCCGGATGCACCGACTGGAGGATCGCGCCCCGGCTGAGGCCCCTGTAGCCCTGCTGGCGGATATGGGCGATCGCGGCCGCCTTCCGGCGCGCCTGGGCTTGCGTGTCGGCCCGCGACGAGGTGGCGACGAGGACGAGCGCCTGCACCCGTTCGGGCACGAGCCGCGCGACCGCGCGGGCGACATAGCCGCCCATCGAGAAGCCGATGAGACCGAATCGCGCAGGAGCCGCCGCCGCCACCCTGCCCGCCATGGCGGGAATGGTGGCATCCTGGCTCAGATCGCCGTGCGTCAGCGGCCCGACCTGCGCGAGGCGCTCGGCCATGTCTGACCAGAGGTCGGCATCGGTCATGAAGCCGGGCAGCAGCACGAGGTCCATCGCCGGATCGTCCTTCATACCTTCGGATCGCCTCCGCGAGCCCCGCCGCGCCGCAGCCTCTTCCGTGGAAGGTGGCACACCCTCCGAGACTCCTGTGTGGCGCATGCCTTGGCAATCGGCTGCGCCGCCTCATATGCTGCCCCGCGCCCCGCACATCCGCGGCGGGGCCTGTTTCCGGCGGTTCGAGACCCTGACACATGAAGCTCGCGACGCTGGCCTGCCTCGCCGCCCTGTGCCTTACCGGGCCGATCGTGCACGCTGCACCGGGCGAGGCAGCCAAGCCGGCGCCGGCGGCCAACGGCGTGCATCCGGCCGAGGCGGCGCCGCCGCATTCGGCCGCGACGCCCGGGGCGAGCGCGGCGCCCGCGCAGGCGGGTCCGCGTCCGGCCAACAGCGCCCGCGCGGAGCGCCGGCGGCGATCTTACGCGGCCTGCAACCGCGCCTCGCATCAGCGCGGCCTGCGCGGCGGCAAGCGCCGCCGGTTCCTGATCCGCTGCCGCCTCGGCTACGAACGGACCCGTGTTCCCGGCGGGCAGCCGGCAGCCGCGGCGCCGGCACAGCCGGGCCGGAAGCCGTGACGGTGGCCGATATTTCCCGCTTCGCGCCGTCGGGGCGGCCTTTCGCGCGTCGCCGGCGATGAAACTCGTCGTCTTCGATGTCGATGGCACCCTCGTCGACAGTCAGCACCTGATCGTGGCGGCCCAGGAAGTGGCCTTCGCCGAGAACGGTCTGCCGGCTCCGGGGCGGCGCGAGGCCCTGTCCGTGGTGGGTCTGTCACTGCCGCAGGCTTTCCGACGTCTGGTCGGCGAGGACGGCCCGGTTGCGGAACTCTCGGAGAGCTACAAGCAGGCCTACAACCGCCTGCGGCTCGACCCGGCTCACGAGGAGCCCCTGTTCCCCGGTATGGCCGACCTGCTGGCCCGGCTGCATGACCGTTCGGACGTGCTGATCGGCCTCGCCACGGGGAAGTCGCGACGCGGGGTTGATCGGCTGATCGCGCATTATGGCTGGGCGGACTGGTTCGCCACCACTCAGAGCGCCGACGACGCGCCGTCCAAGCCGGATCCGACCATGCTGCAGCAGGCGATCAGCGAGGCCGGCTGCGAGCCCGGGACCACCGTGATGGTCGGTGACACCACGTTCGACATCGCCATGGGCGTGGCGGCCGGCGCCACGGCCATCGGGGTTGCCTGGGGCTACCATCCTCCGGATGCGCTCTACGAGGCCGGCGCGGTGACGGTTGTCCCGAGTGCCGCGGCGCTGGAGGCGCTGCTTCTCGGGGGGCTCGCAACGGGCGCCTGATCGCGAAAGGCTCGCGCGCCGGGCCGGAAGCGCCTATCTCGCGTCCATGAGCGATCAGACGACAGACTGGCTCGGCGAACCGAGCGATGGAGAGCGGCCGGATCCGGTGCGGGCAGCGCGCGGCCACGCCAAGCCGGCCCTGCCCCGGCGCTTCTACACAGAGGCCGGCTTCTCCGAGGACGCCGACGGATTTCGGCTGACCCTGGACGGACGTCCGGCCAACACACCCGCGCGGAACCCGCTGCAGCTCCCGAGTCGGACCCTGGCCGAGCGCGTCGCGGCGGAATGGGCGACCCAGGAGGCCGTGATCGATCCGGCGCGGATGCCCCTGACCCGGCTCGCCAACACGGCGATCGACGGGGTCACGCCCCGCATGGCCGCCGTCGCAGCCGATCTCTGTGCCTATGCGGGCACCGATCTCCTGGCCTATCGCGCCGGAGATCCGGATCGCCTCGTGGCGGCGCAGGCGGCGGCCTGGGATCCCATCCTCGCCTGGGCTCGGGATGAGTTCGGCGCGCGGGTGATCCTTAGTGAGGGTGTCATGCATGTCGCGCAGCCGGCCGACACGATCCAGGCTCTGTCCGCGGCGGTGACTGGGGTCACCGACCCGTTCCAGCTCACCGGCCTGCACACACTTACGACGCTGACCGGCTCACTGTTGATCGCGCTGGCGGTGCTTCGGGGGCGCCTGACGCCGGCGGAGGCCTGGGCCGCGGCCCATGTCGACGAGACCTTCCAGGCCGCTGTCTGGGGGCGCGACGCCGAGGCGGAAGCCCGCCTCGAGACGCGTCGGACGGAGTTCGAGGCGGCTGCCGCGTTCGTCGGTGCCGGCGGCTGATGCCAAGCCCCTGTCCCGGGGCCGTCGCGCAGATGCAATTGCGCAACAATCCCGCATTCGCGGCGCTCAACCTGGGTCGGCGGCTGACAAGGACCGAACACTGTTTTAATCTCAGCACAGATTGTGTTCGAGTCGACGATGCGTGCCGACCAGACTGCCGGATGTAGGTTCGAAGACGAACTTGCTAGTTTGATAGCGTCGATGCAGTCTTCCCGGGATATCGGCAAGCGATACGCGCTCTTCGACGCTCTTTCGAACCTCGAACGTCGAGCTCAGTGTGCCGGCGCGCCCGACTCGACCTTGCGCAAGATTGCCGAGATCCGCTTCCTGACGGGTATCCTGCGTGAGGCGGTGCGTCCGTTCCCGATCGCGCCCCTGCGGACGGTGCTGCGCGCGCGTGAACGGGTCGACACGATGCGCGTCTCCCCCGCCGAGGCTGCGGATCTCGACGTCCTCTGACGGCGGCGTGGCTCAGGCGTGCGTGGCCAGGGCAGCCTGGATCTTCGCCTCCAGGGCGGCGGGCTTCGTCCCGGGCGCGAAGCGGGCGAGGACCCGGCCGTCGCGTCCCACCAGGAACTTGGTGAAATTCCACTTCACCGCGCGCGTCCCGAACAGCCCGGCGCGGGCGCGGGTGAGATAAGTGTAGAGCGGATCGGCCCCCGACCCGTTCACCGCGATCTTGGCGAGCACCGGAAAGCTCACATCGTAACGCAGCGCGCAGAAATTCGCGATCTCGGCGGCGTCACCCGGCTCCTGGGCGCCGAACTGGTTGCAGGGGAAGCCCAGGATCGTGAGGCCCGCATCCCGGTACCGGCGCCAGAGCGCCTCCAGACCCTCATATTGCGGGGTGAAGCCGCAGCGCGAGGCCGTGTTCACGATGAGCAGAACCCGTCCGCGATGCTGGGCGAGCGGGTACGGGGTCCCATCGGCCGCGGAGACGCTGAAATCGTGAACCGTCGTCATGGCCGATCAGTCGGGCAAACCGACTTAATCCGCAAGGCTCACGCCTCGCGGCATCGCGACTGCGAAGCCGGCCGAATGTCTATCCCGGTATATGGCCAAGCGCCCACGGGTCACGTCAGCGGGTGACACTCGCGGCAACGATCCTCGGCACGGCCGCGCGTGGGGGTAACCGCATCCCCCGCCTGGACCCGGCCGGGATCTGTGGATGGAGCGCTATCAGCCCAACCTCCACGACGGATCCACGATCCCGGACGCGGCGGGCACCGATCTGCCGAACTGGCAATCCGCCTGGCTGGAGACCGTCCGGCGCGCCGGTGAAATCCTGAAGTGGGATGCTCAGCGCCTCGCCCTGGGTGAGGATTGGCGGATCGAGGTCGCCGATCAGACGGGGCTGATCCTGTTCCAGCTGACGTTCCGCGTCGTGGAGGTGCCGGTTATGCAGAGAAGTTCCGGGACGGAGCGCTGAGCCGGGTCGGCGAGGGGTTCTGAGCGCTGTCGGGACCCTACGAGCGATCGGTTCAGGCCGGGACTTTCCGGACGTCGAAGCTCGGGCCTTGGGGCGTGATGCGGTCGGTTGTGACGATGCGTTCGTCGGCGCCCACGACCCCGAGACTGACATCGCGGTCCGGCAGGATGACGGTGGTACTCTTGTTGACGTGGACCAGCACGTGCCGCCGCAGCGGCACCGAGGCTACGGCCCAGCGCTTGAGCTGCCCGTAATAGGGTTCGCGCCGCCATGTGCCCGCCTGTCCGGGATCGACCTGCACGTTCATGTTGCGGGTGAGCGGGTCGAGGCTCAGCACCATCTTGGCACGATCGGGTTTCCATTCCGGCCCGAGCCAACCCTCCGTCATCCAGAGGCAGTGGAATGCCCGGCAATGATCGGGCCGCGTGGCGTGGATGGCGCAGCCCTGGCCGGCCCGGGTGTGGCGGCACCATTGGCCCGCGACGCTCTCGACGGCGGGCACGTCGTAGACCTTGCAGCAGAGCGTGCAGGCACCGCAGGCGCGGCCGGGGGCGGGCTGCGCGACGAAGGCTTCGGGATTGAGCATGGTTTGTGCGTCGCGAGAGGCAGTCGCTTCCGGCATGCGTCCGGCAACGGCCGGCCGCGGATCCATCGGGCTACCTGCCGGGGCATCGGGTCGGTAGTGTGGCGACGGTGACCCTCGCACGAGGACCTTGCGAACCATGCTCTCGAACCTCGCGACCCGCGACGTCGAAACCCTCCTCCATCCCTACACCAACTTGTCGACGCACCGACAGACGGGTCCGCTGGTCCTGGAACGCGGCGAGGGCGTGCACGTCTTCGACACCGAGGGGCGTCCCTACATCGAGGGCATGTCGGGCCTGTGGTGCACGGCTCTCGGCTACTCGAACGCCGAACTCGTGGAGGCTGCGCAGGTGCAGCTGGCGCGCCTGCCCTTCACGCACCTGTTCTCCGGTCGGAGCCACGATCCGGGCATCGAACTTGCCGAGACGCTCAAGGAGCTGATGCCGGTCCCGACCTCGAAGATCTTCTTCACCTCGTCGGGTTCGGAGGCCAACGACACGCAAGTCAAGCTGACTTGGTACTACAACAACGCCCTCGGCCGACCGAAGAAGAAGAAGATCATCGCCCGTCAGAAGGGCTATCACGGCGTGACGGTAGCCAGCGCCTCTATGACCGGGCTTGCGGCGAATCATGCCGACTGGGACCTGCCGCTGCCGGGCTTCCTGCACGTCTCTGCAGCCCACCATTACCGGGGCGCGGAGCCGGGGGAGAGTGAGGAAGCCTACTCGGCCCGACTCGCTGGCGAGTTGGAGGAGACGATCCTGCGCGAGGGTCCGGAGACGGTGGCGGCCTTCATCGCCGAGCCGGTGATGGGTGCGGGCGGCGCGATCGTGCCGCCGCGGGGCTATTTTTCCGCGATCCAGGCCGTGCTGGCGAAGTACGATGTCCGCTTCATCGCCGATGAGGTGATCTGCGGCTTCGGCCGGCTCGGCACATGGTTCGGAAGCGAGGCGCTCGGTGCCCGGCCGGACTCCATCTCCTTCGCCAAGGCGCTCACCTCGGCCTACATGCCGCTCGGCGGCGTCAGTATCGACGCGCCGCTCTACGACGCGCTGGTCGGCCAGAGCGAGAAGATCGGTACCTTCGGTCACGGCACCACCTATTCCGGCCATCCGGTCGCCGCCGCGGTGGCGCTGAAAGCGATCGAGATCTATCGGCGCGACCGGGTGATCGAGGGTGCGGCCGAGAAGGCGCCGCATTTCCAGCGTCGGCTCTCGGCCCTCGCCGGGCATGACATCGTGGGTGAGGCCGGAGGGATCGGGCTGATCGGCGGCCTGGAGATCGTCGCCGACAAGGCCACGAAGCGCCAATACGACCCGAAGAAGGGAGTCGCCGCCCGCTGCGTCGCCTTCGCACAGGCCGAAGGGCTGATCGTGCGGGCGCTCGCCGGTGACCGCGTCGCCGTATGCCCGCCGCTGATCATCGCGCCCGACGAGATCGACGCCCTGTTCGACCGGCTCGGCCGGGCTCTGGACCGTACCCGCGACTGGATCCGCGCCGAGGGTCTGCAAGCGACGCCGGGGTGAAGGTCATCGGCCCCGCGCATCGTGGAGAGGGGGTGAAACGGCGCCCTCCCAGGGTGCAGCAGGCGAGCCCGGAATCCAGATCCACTGTCATTGCAGAGCTTGGCACGTCGGCGGACCTGGATTCCGGGTTCCGCTGCGCGGCCTCGGAAAGACGGGGTCGGGCACGGCAATTCGCGTCAAGACGCCGGCTGCCCTGATAGACCGCCGCTGAGCGCGATCACCTCGCTCACCGGGGAACGGCTGCCCTCATACCGCGTCGCGCTGGGTCTCCGGCTGAGCGGGGGCCTGAAGGCCGGCCGACGTCAGCGGCGTGATCCGCAGCGTCGTGATCCGATTCTTCGCCTTCCGCAGCACTTGGAAGCGGAAGCCGTGGAAGTTGAAGGCCGTCCCCTGATCCGGGATGGTCCGGGCCTCGTGGATGACCAGGCCGGCGATCGTCGTCGCCTCCTCGTCGGGCAGTTTCCAGTCCATGGCCCGGTTCAGGTCGCGGATCGGCACGCCGCCGTCGACATTCACCGATCCGTCCCCCTGGGGCCGAACGCCCGAGACCGTGACGTCGTGCTCGTCGGCGATGTCGCCGACGATCTCCTCCAGGATATCCTCCAGGGTGACGAGGCCCATGACTTCGCCGTACTCGTCGACCACGAGGGCGAAGTGGGTCTTCTTGGTCAGGAAGGCCTTGAGCTGCGCGCGCAGCGACGTCGTGCCCGGCACGAACCACGTCTCCAGGGCTAGCGCCTCGACCTTGAGGCCGGACGCGTCGCCGCCCGCGGCGTCGAGCGCCCGCAGCAGGTCCTTGGCGTGAAGGACGCCGACGATGTTCTCCGGCGTGCCGCGCCACAGCGGCATCCGCGTGTAGGGCGAGGACAGAACGGCGCGGACGATGTCCTCGGAGGGCTGGTCGGCATCGATCGCCCGCATCTTGGTGCGGTGGACCATGACGTCGGAGACCGACAGGTCCGACAGGTCGAGGAGGCCGCCCAGCATGTCGCGCTCGGCCTTGGCGACGCCGCCCTCCCGGTGCATCAGCGCCACCTGCCCGCGCAGCTCCTCAGCTGCGGTGAGGATCGACTGGTGCTCGCCGATCGTGATGCCAAACGGCTTCAGCATCAGCCGCACCAAATGCTCGATGGCGATAGCCAGCGGGCCCATCAGCGCTACCGCGAAGGCCACCGGCCGTGCGGTGAGCAGTGCCGCCTTGTCGGGCTTGGAGATGGCGAGCGTCTTCGGCAGGACCTCAGCGAAGACGATGACCAGCACCGACATGCCGACCGTGGCATAGATCACGCCACTCTTGCCGAACAGCGCGGTGAGCACGCTCGTGGTGAAGGCCGAGGCGCCGATCGCCACGATGTTGTAGCCGATCAGCATCGCGCCGATGAAGCGCTCGCGAATCGCCAGGATGCGGTTGACGATCGCGGCCCGGGGATCCCCCGCCTGTTCGAGGGCGTGCATCCGGGCCCGC
The DNA here is from genome assembly GCF_900103195.1 of Methylobacterium sp. UNC378MF. Taxonomy (GTDB): domain Bacteria; phylum Pseudomonadota; class Alphaproteobacteria; order Rhizobiales; family Beijerinckiaceae; genus Methylobacterium. The sequence goes on from NZ_FMWU01000010.1 coordinate 109,357, forward strand.
GAGGCGGCCGTGAACGCGGTCTCCGCGCCAGCGAAGAACGCTGAGAGCAGCAACGAGATCGCCACGATGCTCGCGGCGAACCACAGGTCGATATGGGTTTCCATCGGGTCCGTCAGGCACGCCGCGCGCGGCTTGTCGGCCGCCCATATAGCGTCTCCCGCGACTTATTGCGCGCCGATCGCGCGCACCGTCCACGTCGCCCAGTAGACGGGCCTTCCATAGAGGCTCGACGTTTCGCGGCCTGAAGCGGTCGGGGCGAGCCGGTCGAGCCACGTCAGGAACCCGGCCTTGTTCGGGTAGATCGCGGGAGTGTCGAGGTTGCCCTCCGCATCCGTCATCCAGAAATGCGCGCTCCGGTCGTACCGGCCGCTGCCGTTGCCTCCCGAGCGCAGCCCGAGATAGGCGGAGGAGCGGCCCGCTTCCACCGGATCGGCATAAAGCTTGAGGGCGCCGATCCCGTCGAGGCTCAGATCGGCCGTGTACTGGAGGCAGATGTCCGCCACCGGACCGCCCGGAGCGTTGGCGGGGCGCTGGCACGTGTAGGAGACCGCCCAGCGCGGCATACCCTTGGCCCGCGCCACGCGGACGAGGGTCCCGGGCGGCAGCGGCCCGGCGAGCTTGCGCGCTGTCGACCAGACCTTCGGTCCCGACAGGTCCTGCGCGGTGCGCAGGAACAGCCCGGTGCGGCGCTTCTCGGGGGCGAGACCGCAATCCTCGGGCAGCACGTCGGTGTAGATGTAGTGATAGGTGCGGTCGACGACGCTGATCGAGCCGGCGAGTCCGTGGGTCTCGAAGGCCGGCGCCGTGCAGGCCGACGTGACCGGCTTGCCCGCCTCGTCGACCACCGCGGCCGGGACGGGCGGGTCGCTGCGCCGCCCGCGGCCCGCGCCGGCCTCGAACGGCGTCCAGGCCAGCCCGTAGCCGTCGGCGGTGCGGGTCCGGATCTCGAACGTCTGGAAATCGAGGGTGCGCGCCTCGATCTGGACGCGGCGCCGGACGTCGGCCGGACCGGTCGCAGGCTCGTCTCGCTCCGCCCGCCGACGTCGGCCGCGGCGCTCGGTCTCGGCCTCGTCGCCGCCCGTGACGCCGACGCGCTCCTGCCCGAGCAGGAAGACGTAGCTGTAGGCCTCGCCGGCCCACGTCCGGCCCGTTACGGCGATCGGGTCGCGCGGGCCTATGCCCTCGGCGGACGGCGTCGGCTCCGACCAGCCGCGGGTCCGCGCACGCTCTTCCGGCAGATCGACCCAGAACCGGTCGGCCGATGGCGGCAACGTCGTGGCCAGGGCCTCGAAGGTCCGGCCCGTGCGCAGGGCACCGCCGTCCCGGCTGTCCGTGGCGCGCCGCTCCGGACAGGGCTCGTCCCGGCGAGAGGCCACGGGGGTCTGGCCCTGGAACACGGTCTGGAGCGGCCCGGGCGACTCGGAGCGGGCAAGTCGCAGGATCTGCACGCCGCGCACGAAGGCGCAGGGGGCCGGCGCGATCAGGACGCCCTCGGCCTCCGAACCTTCGCGGCAGATCTCGAGGGCGCCGCCGCCGGTCAGGAAGCAGCTCGGCGCGCTGCCCTCGTAGCTCGCGGATCGGGCTTGGGCGGACACTGGCCCGAGCAGCGTGGAACCGGACAGCGCGCAGAGCCCCGCGAGGGCCAGGACGTGCCGTCGCCGCCCGGCCGAACACCGGGACTTTACGTCGCGTGCACACGAGATGACGGTATCGGAGAGGGACGTCTTGAAAATCTTTATAGAAATCACGTCTATCGCCGAGGTTGATCCGGTGATCGAATTAGTTTCGCAGCCTCTATCCCAGGGTCGTTCAGGCGGGAAGTGGCGCGGACCACGCAAGCGGGCTTCGAAGGGAAAGAGGCGAACCCGGCGCCCGCTCGTCCGTTGTCGCGGCTTGAGGGCCCCGCTTGCCCGACCCTGTCAGCGTCCGGAGATCAGCGCATGGATATCGCCGTCGAAACCGTCACCGACATCGTCATGCGGCTGCGCGCCATCGAGGTGAAGGAGGGTAACACCGACCCGGATTCGGGCTCGAACCCGATCGACGACGGTGCCACCGATGTCCTGATCTCCGGCACCGACGATGCCACCGAATCCGAGGTCCGCAGCGTCATCGCTGGCCTCGACGACGATTCCCGGGCCGAGCTGCTCGCCCTTCTCTATGTCGGGCGCGGCGACATGGAGCCGGAGGAATGGAGCGAGGCGGTACGCTTCGCCCGCGAGCGCGAGGCTGCCGGCGAGGGCGCCGTGCGGGAGCTGCTTGGCAGCCCCGATGCCGGGGATCTCCTGGAGGAAGGCCTTGATGCGATGGGACTGAGCCCTGAGCTGCCGCAGGCCTGAGCGTCCGAGCGGCGTCTGATCCCATGACCTCGCGCGTGCGGAGGGGCGCCCTCAAGGCGCTGCGGGTCCTCACCCGGCCGGTCCGTCGTGCGCAGGGGCATGGCGGCAAGGGCCGGGGCGGACTCGTGGTCGAGCCTTATCGCGGCTACGGGTCCCGGGACGAGCTGTTCCTGATCGGCCGGGTCTTTCGGCAATCGCCGGGGATCCCTGGCGAGGATCCCGAATCCCTGCGGGCGCAATGGCGCGACCTACGCCGCCGCATCGCCCGGCGGACAGTCGCCGGAGCGGTCGTGACTGCCCGGTTTGGCGACGATGCCGTCCGGGTCGAGACTGACCGGGACGGGTATTTCCGCGTGCACCTGCATCCGCGCACGCCCCCGGCCGGGTCCGGCGACTGGCACGCGGTCGATCTCCTCCTCGACGCCGAACCGCCGATTCCTGCCGAGGGCGCGGTGTTCATCCCGCCCGATCGCTGCCGCTGCGTCGTGGTCAGCGACATCGACGACACGGTCATGCGCACCGGCGTCGCCAACAAGCTGAAGATGCTCTGGCGCCTGTTCGTGGAGGATGCCGAGAGCCGTGTCGCCTTCCCGGGCGTCGCGGCCCTGTATTGCGCGCTCCATGCGGGCGCCGGCGGCGACGAGGGCAACCCGATGCTCTACGTCTCCCGCGCCCCCTGGGGTCTCTACGAGATGCTGTCGGAATTCTTCCAGCGCCACGGCATCCCGGCGGGGCCGGTGCTGTTCCTGCGGGAATGGGGCTTGTCCTGGACCCATCCGCTGCCGCGGCGGGCCACCGACCACAAGCAGGCGCTGATCAAGCACATGCTCGCCCTCTACCGCGACCTGCCCTTCGTGCTGATCGGCGATAGCGGCCAGCATGACCCAGAAGTCTACGCGCAGATCGTCGAGGAGAATCCCGGGCGGGTGCTGGCAGTCTACATCCGCAACGTGTCCCGTGGCTCCGCCCGGGTCGAGGAGATCGTCCGCCTCGCCGGCGCTGTCGCCCGGGCTGGATCGAGCCTCGTGCTCGCCGCCGACAGCGTCGCCATGGCCGAGCACGCGGCCGCCACCGGGCTGATCGCTCCGGAGGCCGTGACTGGCGTGGCCGAGGAGCATGCCGCCGCGGCCGAAACCGGCCCGCGCCGGGAGACCGCCCGGATCACGCCGGCACCCGCGGGCGTCGCCGACGCGGCGGAGGATCCGATCGCGCCGGAGGCGATCGCCGAGGTGCTCGCCGGCGAGGGCAGCGTGCCCGCGACCCTGGTGGTCGAACCGGAGACGCCGGCCGCGCTCCCGCGGCTCGGCCCGTGAAGGCGCGGCCGCGATCGTAACCGCGGCCGCTGTCGCGGCCCGCCCGGTCCGATAGGTTTCGGACGAGTGCAGCCGGCGCCCGCCGAGACGGGGGCGCGGAACAGGCTGCCGCAAGAGGAACCGAGATGCGCCTGAGCCTGTCCGCTCTGCTGATGATCGCCTGCGGCACCCAGGCCGCATTCGGGCAGGCCGCGCCCGCGGAGAGGGCCGTGCCCGGCTTCGCGCAGTTGGAAGCCGAGATAGGGGCGGCCAACGCCGCCCCGGGGCCGCGAACGCTGCCGGCCAAGGTCGTGCCGGTGCCCGACACGACGAGCCCGGAATTCCGCACGGCGGTGGCGGCGCCCTACCGCGTGCAGGCCTGGAACGCGAACCCACCGGACGCCGCGGCTTGGAAGGCGCTGGTCGACCGGCTGGCCGCCGCCGGAGCCGCCACCCTCCCCGCCCTGCGCGAGAAGCTCGGCGTCACCAGCGAGGCCGCCGTGATCGGCGGCGTGAAGGCCTACGTGATTCAGCCCCGGCAGATACCGGAGGCCAACCGCAACCGGCTGCTCCTGCACATCCACGGGGGCGGCTACGTCTACAATCCCGGCGAGTCCGGCACCTTGGAGGCGATCTTGATGGCCGGACTCGGCGGGTACAAGGTGATCTCGGTCGATTACCGCATGCCGCCGGATGCCCCCTACCCAGCTGCCATGGATGACGCGGCCGCGGTTTGGCGGGCCATGCAAACCATGCAGAAGCCTCAGAACATGGCGGTGTTCGGCACCTCCACGGGGGGCGGCATGACCCTGTCCCTGATGCTCCGAGCCAAGGCCGAGGGGCTGGCGCTGCCGGCGGCGATCGGCCTCGGCACGCCGTGGTCCGACATGACTGAGACCGGCGACAGCTACCGGACCAACGAATGGCTGGACAACGTCCTCGTCAGCTATTCGGGCTACCTCACGCCGGCCGCCAAGCTCTATGCCGCCGGTCGGGATCTGAAGGACCCGCAGCTCTCGCCGATCTACGGCGACTTCATCAGCCTGCCGCCCGCGATCTTGATCACCGGCACCCGCGACCTGTTCCTGTCCAACACGGTGCGCACCCACCGCAAGCTGCGCGCTGCAGGGATCGAGGCGTCGCTCCAGGTTTTCGAGGGCATGTCCCACGCTCAGTATCTGTTCACGCCGGACGCACCCGAGACCAGGGAGGTGTTCGGAGAGATGGCACGCTTCTTCGACGGGCATCTGGGTCACTGAAGCCCTGCGCGTGGGGCTTGTGCGGGGCTTGTCCTCACGGAATGGTGCAATGCAGCATTTCGTGAGGAAGGGTTCACATTCGGCTCGCGATGCCTAGGTTCGGGCGCTCCCGTGCCGGTCCACGCTCTGCGAGCCCCTTGGAGCCCATCCGTGCAAACCTATACCCTCGCCATCGCCGACGGCGTCCTGTTCGCCTGCCTGCCCGACGAGGCCGACATCACGGCCGCGATCACTGACGCGACCGCCACCAATTACGGGTTCGGCCTCAACCTCGATATCGTCCGCGGCGCGACCTTGACCGACGCGACGGGTCCCGAGGACGAGGTCGTCTGGCAGGAAAGCCCCGATAGCGAACTGCTCGATTCCCAGGGCCGGCGCTATCGCTACGCCGTCCGGCGCCCGTGCTGAGCGCGATCCGCTGAGCCCCTGACGCGGACCCGCCCTGTGGTGCTACGTTCCGTTCATGCGGCTGGGAGCCTGTCGCGCTTGGAACGGATGTTTCGCCCGCAGCAGGATCATCCTCACAGGCAACCCCGTTCCCATCATGACGGGTTCGCCTTCGGCGACTCGGATTGACGGGGCGATGACGTTTATGGCCCCAACACCCTGATGCGGACAGGGGTGCGCAAAGCGGGACAACAGAGCGCGCTCGCCCGGTTCCTCGTCCTGTACGCCGCGCTCTACGGCGCCTATGGCGGCCTGTCCCCGATCCTGCCGGGATTCCTGGCCGCGCGCGGTCTGACGCCGGGCGAGATCGGCGTTCTGCTCGCCGCGGCGGGTGTCCTGCGCCTCGGGGTCGGACCCCTGGCCGGCGCCTTTGCCGACCGCCATCGGGCCGGCCGCTCCGTCCTGGCCGCGAGCCTCGCAGTGGCAGGGCTAAGCGCCCTGGCGCATCTGCCCGGGGAAGGGCTGGTCCAACTGATCGGGCCGGCCCTCCTCTACGCGGCCGGAACTGCGGCGCCGGCGCCCCTCGCCGACGCGCTGGCCTTGGCAGCCGCACGGGGCGGTGCGGCATTCCAGTACGGCTGGGTCCGCGGCGCGGGCTCGGCCGCTTTCATCCTCGGTACCGCCGCTACAGGCTGGCTGATCGGCCTCTTCGGCCTCGCCGCCGCCCTGGTCGCGAGCGGCAGCCTGTTTCTCGCCGCCGGCGTCGCGGCTCTGGCGCTGCCCGCCGCCTCAGGCGGAGCGGTCCGGGCTGAGGCACCGTGGCACGGCTTCGCCACCTTGATCGCGCTTCCGCGCTTCCGCCGCACGGTCCTGGCCGCCGCGCTGGTGATCGGCGCGCACGCAATGCACGACGGCTTCGCCATGATCCTGTGGCGCTCGGCCGGGATCGCGGCAGGCATCGCCGGCCTGCTCTGATCGGTTTCGGTCACCGCCGAGGTTCTGATGTTCCTGCTGGCCGGGCCGCCGCTGCTACGGCGTATCGGCCCCGCGGCCGGCATCGCGGTGGCGGCCTGTGCGGGGGCGGTTCGCTGGGCGGTGCTGGGCTCCACGACGGCGATCCCGTGGCTCGCGGCCGTCGAGGCCCTCCACGGGCTGAGCTTCGCCCTCCTGCACCTCGCCTGCTTGGAGCTGATCGAAGACTCCGCGCCCGCCGATCTCCGGGCGACCGCTCTGGCCCTCTACGGGACCCTGGGCCTCGGCCTGTCCAGCGTGGTCGCGACTCTGGCGTCTGGGGCACTGTACGGGTCCTTCGGGGCTTCCGCCTTCTGGGCGATGGCCGCCCTGAGCCTCGCGAGCCTGCCTCTGGTGCCGGGGCTTCGGGAGCGCTGAAGCGGCGGGTTCTTTTCCCGCGCCTATGGTACGGACCCGGAACGGACCCGCCCGAAAAGCCCTGCATGCCCGTCGTTGCCGAGATCCTGATCCCGCTCGCCCTGGATGCGCCCTACAGCTACGTGGCGCCGGTCGGGCTCGACCTCGCCGCGGGCGATGTGGTTCAGGTGCCCCTCGGACCGCGCGAGATCGTCGGGGTCGTCTGGGGCGTGGCCGAGACCGCCGGCGGCTCCAACCTGCGGCCGGTGACCGGCCGCCTGCCCTACCCGCCGCTCTCGGAGCCTCTGCGCAGCCTCGTCGACTGGATCGCCCGCTACACATTGGCGCCGAAGGGCTCAGCGCTGGCTATGGTCTTGCGCCTTCCCGACGAAGCGGCGGCCGGCGAGACCGCCCGGGTCGCCGTGCGCGTCACCGACAAGCCCCCGGCCCGGCCGACCCCGGCCCGCACGAAGGTCCTGGCGGTCGCCGCCGACGGCGCGCTGCGCGGCAAGAGCGCGCTCGCCAAAGAGGCCGGCGTCTCGCTCTCGGTGGTCGACGGGCTCATCGACGACGGCGCCCTGGAGACCGTGGCGGTGGCGCCCGAGCCGGTCGCACCGCGGCCCGACCCGGACTTCCCGCGGGCGCCGCTCTCGCCCGCCCAGGCCGAGGCGGTGGCGGCCCTGGTCGCCCCCTTCCCGTGGGACGGGCCGCAGGAACAGGAAGCCGATCTCAGGCCGGTTCTGCTGGAGGGCGTCACCGGCTCGGGCAAGACCGAGGTCTATTTCGAGGCGGTGGCGGCCTGCATCCGCGCCGAGCGTCAGGCGCTGATCCTGATGCCCGAGATCGCCCTGACGGCGCAGTTCCTCGACCGGTTCGCGGCCCGGTTCGGGGTCCGGCCAGCCGCGTGGCATTCCGGGATCGGCGGCAAGCGGCGCGAGCGCCTGCGGGCGGCAGTGGCCGAGGGCGAGGCCCTGGTCGTGGTCGGCGCGCGCTCCGCCCTGTTCCTCCCCTTCGCGCGGCTCGGCCTGATCGTGGTCGATGAGGAGCACGAGACCGCCTACAAGCAGGAGGACGGCGTTCACTACCACGCCCGCGACATGGCGGTGGTGCGCGGGCGCCTGGAGGCCTGCCCGGTCGTGCTGACCTCGGCCACGCCCGCCATCGAGACCCGCGTCAATGCCGCGCGGGGGCGCTACCGGCACGTCCTGCTCCCAGAGCGCTTCGGCGGGCGGCGCCTGCCCGACATCGCGGCGATCGACATGCGCCTCGACCAGCCCGAGCGCGGTCGCTTCCTGAGCCCGCCGCTGGTCAACGCCGTGAAGAGTACCCTGGAGCGCGGCGAGCAGGCGCTCCTCTTCCTCAACCGCCGGGGCTACGCGCCGCTGACCCTCTGCCGCGCCTGCGGCCACCGCTACCAGTGCAAGAACTGCTCGACCTGGCTCGTGGAGCACCGGTTCCGACGGGCGCTGGTCTGCCACCAGTGTGGCTACGCGGAGCGCAGGCCGGAAGCCTGCACCGAGTGCGGCACCTTCGACAATCTCACCGCCTGCGGGCCCGGCGTCGAGCGCATCGCCGAGGAGGCCGCCGAGATGTTCCCGGACCGTCGTATCGTGGTCCTGTCGAGCGACTTCCCCGGCGGCGCCGAGCGCCTGCGGCAGGAACTCGAAGCGGTGGCGGCCGGCGCGTGCGACGTCGTGATCGGCACGCAGCTCGTGGCCAAGGGCCACAATTTCCCGTTCCTGACCCTGGTGGGCGTCCTCGACGCCGATATCGGCCTGACTTCGGGCGATCCGCGGGCGGCGGAGCGCACCTTTCAGCTGCTCCAGCAGGTGACCGGCCGGGCTGGCCGCGGCGAGAAGCCCGGGCGCGCCCTCGTCCAGACCTACCAGCCGGACCATCCGGTGATCGCGGCCCTGCTCTCGGGCGATGCTGAACGCTTCTACGCGGAGGAGATCCAAGCCCGGGAGGCGGCTGGACTCCCGCCCTTCGGGAGACTCGCGGCCCTGATCGTCTCGGCGAGCGAGCGCGAGGTTGCAGAGGCACACGGGCAGGCCCTCGCCCGCGCCGCCGAGCCCCCGGAGGGCGTGATGGTGCTGGGGCCTGCCGAGGCGCCGCTGGCCCTGGTGCGCGGCCGCTACCGCTTCCGCCTCCTCGTGAAGACCGAGCGCAACGTCGACCTCCAAGCCTATCTGCGCGCCTGGATCGCCCGGGGCCCGAAGGTTCGCGGCAACGTCCGGGTCGCCATCGATGTCGACCCGCAGAGCTTTTTGTAGGACACTTCGCAGGCTTCCCGGCAACGTGGACGCCGGTTCACCGTCGGAAAGTACGCCAGAGCCAGGGTTCGAAGCCATACCGCATCGCGACGGGATCGGGTATGGCTCAGGTCACGGGCGGCGGACCCTGGCCGGTTTCCGGCCACGGGACGGATGCGGTTCCCGAAGGAGCGATCAGTGCTGACCTACACCAAGACGCCGGATTCGAACGTTGCCGAGATCGTGGTCGACGGCAAGATCACCGACGAGGAGATGAGCGCGGCGATGACCGCGATGAAGGCAGACCTCGACAAGGGCGGCAAGATCAAGCTGCTCGAGGATATCCGCGCCTTCGAGGGCATGGAGCCGGCGGCCTTCTTCAAGGATCCGCGCTTCGGCTTCTCGATGATGAAGAGCGTCAGCCATGTCGCCCTGGTGACGGACGCCCCCTGGCTGAAGGCGCTGGCCGAAACCTTCAACTTCGTTTCGCCGACCCAGATCAAGGTGTTCGAGCGCGCCCGCATCGACGAGGCGCGCACTTGGCTCGCTGCGGCAGCCTGAGGCGCTTCAATCGGCCTGCGCGGTACGGGTGTCGCTGCGCCGCGCGGTCCAGTGCCCGGAGCACAGGGACGAAACCTTCCAGGTGCCGGCGCCGCTGCCGGCCTGGAGCCGCCCAGTGCCGGTGCCGCTTGCCGTTCCGTTGCTGACGATGAGCCCGACGCTGCCGTCGGCTCCGACATGGCCGTTGACCCGAGCCCCGGCGGCGGCCGAGGTGAGCTGAACCTGACCCTCCCGGATCGTGAGCGCGTAGGAATAGCGGGCACTGCACAGGCCGCTTTCCGTCACCAGCTCCACCGACCAGCGCCCGTTATGCGCGCTCGGCGCCGCGTGGGCGGGCATGCACATCGGAAGAGACAGGCCGGCGGCGAGGGCCGCAGCCGAGGTCAGCTTGATCATTCGGGGCAATCTTTCAGCGAATCGGACGCCGCGCAGGACGGCGTGTGCGGTCAGAATCAACGGTCGGGGATGACTCGACGCTGAACGATAGAAGCGGCAAGAGTATGACCGCAACGCTCCCGTTCAAGACAGGTTACGGACGACGATCGCTTCAGAAATAGTCAAGCTTGATGTCGGCGATGCTGTTGCCCGATCTGCCGGCCGGGATCCGGTGTTGCCCCTGGTCGCGGAGGGACCGGAACGAGGCGCAGGTCTCGAGGCCAAGTTCCAGGGCTGCAATGCGCTCTCGGAAGCGCAGTTGCGGTTGATCCCGAGCGTTCCGGGCCCCGCCTTCGTTCATGGCGCAGCGAAGCGATCCAGCATGCCACGGCCGAACGGCACGCGAGGCCCAGAGCCGCTTCGCTGGCGATGATGGGAGCTAGCGAAGCGACGGTATTGGTCTCAATCCGTCAGCTGACGGGCTTCCTCCGGAAGCATGATCGGGATTCCGTCACGGATCGGGTAGGCGAGCTTCGCCGAGCGGCTGATCAGCTCCTGCCGGGCCGAGTCGTATTCCAGGGTGCCCTTGGTCAGCGGGCAAACCAGGATCTCCAAGAGCTTCGGATCGACGCGGGTCGCCTCGACGGTGGCGGTGAGGTCGTTGGACATCGATTGCGCAACCTATTGCATCGGCGACTCGGGACCCGAGCCGCGAACCAGTTCCATCTGCGTGACCGCGATCAGGATCTCGGCCCGGGTCTTCAGGTCGGGAGCCTCTAGCATCGCCTGCTTCTCGCGCACGCCGAACGGGCTCATCATGCACAGGGCGTTGACCAGCGCCTCGTCGGGCGCCTCGTCGATCCCGGCCCAGTCCACCTTGAGGTCGTTCGACTCCACGAAATCGCGCAGCGCCTTGAGGACGCCGTCACGGTCGACTTGCTCCTCGCCCGCCCGCGGCTCGAAGTCCACCGCGAACTCGTCGTAGGAGACATGGCAGCGACGATAGGGGCCGACCGAGGCCAGCTCGCTCTCGACCCGGAACCGGGTGATTCCCGTGAGGGAGATCAGGTACCGGCCGTCGCCGGTCTCGGCATACTGGGTCACGCGACCCGCGCAGCCGACGCGGTAGAGCTTCGGGTTCGCCCCGCTCGAACCCTCCGGGTCGGGCTGGATCATCCCGATGATCCGGTCCGTGCGCATGGCATCGTCGACCATGGCGAGGTAGCGCGGCTCGAAGATGTTCAGCGGCATCTGCCCCCGCGGCAGCAGCAACGCGCCTGACAGCGGGAAGACTGGGATGACGGCGGGGCAATCCGCAGGGCCCTTGTAGCTCGCATGGGTGCTCATGGCGCCTCCCGGAGGGGCCGATTGGTGGGCCGGAGCGCGAGCCGGCGCCTCACGAGAACAGAAGCGCCGAGAGCTTGCGCCGCCCGCGGATCGTGTCGGGATCCATCACACCCCAGGCCTCGAAGAACTGCAGCAGCTGCTTGCGCGCCCCGTCCTCGTTCCAGTCCTTGTCGCGCCTGCGCAACTCGATCAGGTGATCGACGGCCTGGCCGCGTTCGCCTTTTGCCGCGAGCCCCAGCGCGAGGTCGAAGCGCGCCTGATGGGCATCCGGATTGGCCTCCACCTCCCTCTGCAAGCCGGCAAGATCGCCTAGCGCGGCGGCCTGCTCGGCGAGTTCGAGGGCGGCGCGAATACCGACGAGGGCCGGGTCGCCGGCCTTCGCCTCCGGAACCATCGCCAGGACGCGCTTGGCGTTCTCGATCTCGCCCGCGTCGAGCTGCATCTTGGCGAGGCCGGCCAGCGCCGTGACATTGTCGGGCTGCTGCTCCAGGACCGCCGCATAGATCTCGGCGGCGCCGGCCAGGTCACCTTCCTCGATCAGGGCGGCGGCATCGGCGAGGGCCGCCTCGAGCGGATCCTGCTGAGGGCCGGCCACACGCCCGATCAGCTCCTTGATCTGGCTCTCAGGAACCGCGCCCATGAAGCCGTCGACCGGCTGTCCCTTCTGGAAGACGATAACCGCCGGGATTGACTGGATGCCGAGCTGACCCGCGATCGAGGGATGCTCGTCGATGTTCATCTTCGCCAAGACGACCGCGCCCGCCGCCTCCCGGACCACTTTCTCCAGAACCGGCGTGAGTTGCTTGCACGGGCCGCACCAGGGCGCCCAGAAATCGACCAGAACCGGCCGGTGCATCGACTCGGCGATAACATCCTGACGGAAGCTCGCGGTGGTCGTGTCCTTGATGAGGGGGCCGGTGTCGCCGGCCGGGGCACCGCCCGCAGCGAGGGTGTCGTTGAGCATCGGTCTGGCTTCGGAACCTTTTTCGTGGAGCCCCTTAAATGGGGCTTCCGCTTCGATCTGACCAGTCCAAAGGCTGGTGGCCTCAACGCGTCGGCGCGGAACTCGGGGCGCCGGTCGCCGCTTTGGCGGCGGTCACGAACGTGCCCGCGAAGGGACGCCCGTCGGCCGCGTTGGCCTCGCAGGTAATCGCGGTTCGGCCGGGTTCGGGGGTGGAGAATCGGCAGGCTCCGATCGCGAGGATCGGGCCGCCGTCCTTGCCTGTCGTGACGACGTTGATCGGCTGTAGCGGATCGGTCTCCTCGGTGGCTTCCTGCTGGGCGCCATTTCCACTGAAGCTGAGGGTCTGGCCGTCCGTCGTGGTGAAGTCGAAGCTTGTGCGGTTGCGGCTCACCGCATTCGTGAGGACGTTGCTGCAGGAGCTGCTCAGATCCTGCGTGGCGATCACGAGCTTCACGCAGGTCCCTTCCAGCCGCAGGGCCGCCTGGGCGTGCGCTCCGGAGGGCAGGCTGACGAGGGCGCAGAGCAGCGCGAGGCGCAGGCTGTTGGTCATGGCGTGTCGGGCATCCTCCGGTTGAGAGCCGAACTAGGCGCGACGCGTCCGCCGTCGAGGGCGACGACACATAGTCGGGCCGCAGATAGGTCAGCACCATGCTGACCGACCCCTCTCCGTCTGTCAGGGCGCAGCGCGCTGAGATGCGGAGAATCCAGATCCGCGACAACCGCGCTCAGCCGAAAACCTCAGGGCGCGATCGTGCGGGGCGGCGAAGTTCAGATCCGGTCCGAGGGGCACGATCCCAGTCGGATTGATGGTCGAGTGACTCTCGTAATAATGCCGCTTGATGTGTGTCAGATCGACCGTCGGTGCGACGCCGGGTAGCGCGTAGAGATCACGCAGGTAGTTCGAGAGGTTCGGATAGTCGGCGATCCGGCGCTTGTTGCACTTGAAGTGCCCGACATAGACCGCATCGAACCGCACCAGCGTGGTGAACAGGCGGATATCGGCCTCGGTCAGCCGCTCTCCGCACAGATAGCGGCTGCGATCAAGCCGCACTTCCAGCGCGTCGAGTTCCGCAAACAGGGCGTCGAAGGCGTCGGCGTAGGCCTCCTGCGTCGTCGCGAAGCCCGCCTTGTAGACGCCGTTGTTCACGCGATCGTAGACCCGGGCATTCACAGTGTCGATCTCGGCACGTAGGTCCGGCGGGTAGAGGTCGGGTCCCGCGCCCCCGAAGGCGTCGTTCAGCATCCGCAGGATTTCGGCGGATTCATTCGATACGATGGTGGCGCGCTGCCGGTCCCAGAGCAACGGCACGGTGACGCGACCGCTGTAGGCGGGATCCGCCGCCACGTAGACCTCGTAGAGGCGCCGTGCGCCGTGGATCGGATCCGGCGTCGCACCGGGCGTGTCACCGAAGACCCAGCCCTCCGCGCCCATATGCGGATCGACCACCGAGACGGAGATCGAATCCTCCAGCCCCTTCAGGGCGCGCCCGATCAGGGTGCGGTGTGCCCAGGGGCAGGCCAGGGATACGTAGAGATGGTAGCGCCCCGCCTCGGCCAGGAAGCCGCCCTCGCCGGAGGGACCGGGTGATCCGTCGGCGGTGACCCAGTTGCGAAAGGCCGAAGCCTTGCGCTCGAAGCGGCCGCCTGTCGCGGCAGTGTCGTACCACTGGTCGCGCCAGATCCCGTCCACGAGGAGGCCCATTGTCGTCTCCGGTTCCACGAGCGATCCGACGGAGATGGGCCACGCCTCGCGCGGGTGAAGACGCACAGGCCACGCCCCGAGGATCACCGGATGCGCGGCCCCCATCCCGGTTTCCGCCGGCCGCGAATTCCGCGCAAGGCTGGCTTGCGCTGACCTGTCTGTTGCAGTGCAGCAAACTTCGCCATCTCTGGCGGCATCCACCCGTCGCCGTGCGCGTGCCGCAGCTGCCCGACCCGGTGGGAGATCGATGGAGGTGAAGTGATGTCGTTCGCGCTGGTGCCCGTCGCCGAGGCGGCCCTGTTCACGTTCGGGTGCTTGGTGATCCATGCCCTTCGGCGCCATGCCGACGTGGTCACGGCGACGCTCGCGTGCCTCGCGACGCTCCTCGTCCTGATGATCGGCATCGCTTACGCGCCGGAATCCTTCGCCAAGTATCAGGCGGCCAGCGTCACCGATTTCGCCCGCCTGGACCCGGCGATCTACTGAGGCACCGCCCCGCGACCAACAGCGCCGAGGCCGCCGGTCCGGAGCTTTGCGAGGCGGCCGCCGGTCCCGCGCTGGCCAGCGACGGCCACGTCGAAATCGTCCTTCGGGAGTTTGGCGAGGAAGCGCTCGGCCAGCTCGAACAGAAGGATGTCGGCGCGCACGCGCTCGATATAGGACCAGTCGAGACTCGACGACCAGACGAAGTGAACCTCGCTGAAGCTCTCGGCGAGCAGCCCGGTCAGCAGGAACGGGTCGAAATGGGCGCAGGAATCACCGAACAGGACGAGGCGGCGCGGATCGGCCGCCGGTGACGGGTTCCGGTAGACGACATGCGCGCCGACATGCACCTCGCGATCGCGCCCTTCCGCCTCGTAGGCGGCAAGCAGCGGCCCGGTCTCGACCCGCGTCGCATCGCGCAGCAGCATGAACCGCTCCAGGCGCTCCCGCGGCCGCTCGGGCAGCTTCTCGCCGAGATCCATGATCTGGTCTGAGACGATGCCCGGACGCGCGCCGATATCGGCGGGCGGGATCGCCCCGAGCGCCCGCATGATCTCGCGATAGGCCAGCAGGCAGCCCTGTGCCGTCCAGTGGGTGTCGGTACGCAGATAGAGCGGCGCCGGGCCGTTGCGGGCGGCGCGGAGCGGGGCGAGGAGATCGAGATAGGCCGGATGCCGGGCGAGGCTCCGGGCCAGACGCCGGGTCGAGGCCTTGCCCGGCGCGTAGCGCAGGCCGTCGGTCTTGTCGTCGTAGACCGACAGCTTCTCCGGTACGATCACGTGGAGGCAGCGGATGCCGAGGCCCTCGGCTCTCCGCGCGCGGTTCTTGATCAGCCGCGTCCAACCGCGCAGTAGCAGCCAGTGCCGCAGACCGCCGCGATACCGGTCCATGACCCTGTTGGTCCCCCCGACGAGGAATAACCAGCCATCGCGGCCGACATGGACGCTCTCCCTGCCTGCAGACATGTCGGTGCTTTAGCCGCACCGCGACCGGCCGACTAGGCCGGACCCGGCGCCGCTCACCACGCGTTCGTCAGGCATGCCGCCCTCGCCCGCCCCGGCCGTCCAGATCCATCATCGCCCGGAGCCCGTCCGCCCGACTCGCCTTTGGCACCCGCGCCGGGTGTTGGTGATGCCGGCCGCCCTGGAGCATGCGCACGGGCGGGCCATGCTGGCGCGTGCCGAAGCGCTGGGCCTGCCCGTGGAACGCCTGTCCTCCAACCGGCTGCCGAGCCCGCGCGAGCCGGATCCCCGCCGGGCCTATGCGGCCGCCAAGGCGACTCTGGCCCTGACGGTCGCGCCGCCGACCAAACTGCGGCTGCAGCCGATTCCGCCTTCGGCCGACTGGCGCTTCGACCTGGCCGAGGGCTGCCCGGCCCATTGCCAGTATTGCTATCTGGCGGGCTCCCTCCAGGGGCCGCCGCTGACCCGCGCCTACGCCAATCTCGCGGCGATCCTGGGCAATCTTGGGGAATATGCCGGGCGCGGCGCGGTGACCTCGACCTCCGCTGAGCGGGCGAACGAGGGGACCACCTTCGAGGCGTCCTGCTACACCGATCCCCTCGGCATCGAGCACCTCACCGGCTCGCTCTCGGCGGCGATCCGGCATTTCGGTGCCTGGAACGCGCCGGTGCAGCTGCGCTTCACCACCAAGTTTGCCGCGATCGGACCGCTCCTCGACCTGCCGCACAACCGGCGCACGCGCATTCGTTTCTCCGTCAACCCGCGGTCGGCCGCGCATTACGAGGGCGGCACCGATCCCCTCGACGCGCGGCTCGCCGCCCTGGGCGAGGCGGCCCGAGCCGGCTATCCGGTCGGCCTGACCATCGCGCCGATCCTGCCGGTCCCGGACTGGGAGGCAGCCTATGCCGGGCTGATCCGCGCCGCCGCCGATGCGCTGGCTGGCGTGCCCGACCTCGACCTTACCGCCGAACTCATCACCCACCGCTTCACGCCCGGCTCGAAGGCGGTCCTGCGCGGCTGGTATCCCGGCTCGGACCTGCCCCTCGACGAGGCCGAGCGCGTCGAGAAGCGCACCAAGTT
The DNA here is from genome assembly GCF_900103195.1 of Methylobacterium sp. UNC378MF. Classification (GTDB taxonomy): domain Bacteria; phylum Pseudomonadota; class Alphaproteobacteria; order Rhizobiales; family Beijerinckiaceae; genus Methylobacterium. The sequence continues at coordinate 125,728 of NZ_FMWU01000010.1, forward strand.
CGGCTCGGTGAAGCACGTCTTCCCGAAGCCGCTGATGCAGGCGATGCGCGCCCATCTCACCGCCTGCCTCGCCCGCGACCTGCCGGCGGCGCGGGTCCTGTACTGGACCTGAGCGCCCGCGGGCGCCATTTCGGCCCGATGATCGACGCGGCCCCCCTGATCCTGACGCTCGCCTTCGACGAACCGACCTTCGCGCGGTTCGACGGCGAGCGCCGCCGGTACTTCCCCGAAGCCCTGAACCACATCCCGGCCCACGCGACGCTGTTCCACCATCTCCCGGGCGACCGGGAGCGGGGCGTGATCGAAACCATCACCGCCCTCGCCCGCACGGTGCCGCCGCCCGAGGTCGCCGTGACCGGCCTCCGCGTCACCGGCCGAGGCGTCGCCTACGTGCTCGAATCCGAAGCGCTGGTGCGCTTCCGGGCCCGTCTCGCGCAGGAGTTCGCGTCACATCTCACGGCCCAGGACGGTCAGGGCTGGCGTCCTCACGTCACGGTGCAGAACAAGGTATCCCCGGACAAGGCCAGGGCGCTGCACGCCGATCTGTCGGCGGGGTTCGCGCCGTTCCGGTTCTCCGCGCCGGCGACGCTTCTCTGGCGCTATCGCGGTGGTCCCTGGGATGCCGCGGCCTGCCTGCCCTTCGGAGAGAACACCTGATGGCTTTCGTCGCATATCGAGGTCTCGCGTCATGAGGGCGCCGGGCAACCTGCGGCAAAACCGGCTGATCGAGCCCGCCCTGGCGGTGTGGCTGCGGTTGCGCCTGAACGAGGTCGGCCCCCTCGTCGCCCTGCTCTGCCTGAGCATACTCGGCTACGGGTTCTTCTACCTCGCCCATGAGGTCGGTGAGGGATCTACGGCGGCCCTCGACCGCCGGATCCTGCTCGCCCTGCGTAACCCTGCCGATCTCGCCGACCCGATCGGGCCGCCCTGGCTCGAGGAATCGATGCGCGACATCACCGGGCTCGGCAGCGTCTTCACGGTGCTGTTCCTGACCTGCGCGGTGGCGAGCTATCTCGGCGTGTCCGGTCGTCGGCGCATCGGCCTCTACGTCCTGGTCGCCGTGGGCAGCGGCGAACTGGTTTCGACCGTGCTGAAATTCTTCTATCACCGGCCGCGGCCGGACCTCGTGCCCCACGGCATGGAGGTGTTCACGGCGAGCTTCCCCAGTGGCCACGCTACCATGTCGGCCATCGCCTATCTGACCCTTGCGACCCTGATCGCCCGGGTCGAGCGCAACCGGCGCGCCAAGGCGCTGGTCCTGGCCCTCGGCGTCAGCGTGACGCTGCTGGTCGGCCTCAGTCGCATCTATCTCGGCGTGCACTGGCCGAGCGACGTGCTGGCCGGCTGGTGCATCGGCGCGGCCTGGGCGTCCTTATGCTGGTTCGTCGCCCTGCAACTGCAACGGCGCGGCGAGGTCGAGGCGCCGGACCCGCCGCCGCCCGCTTGAACCCGGAGTCAAGGGAAACGCAGGGTTAAACCGGACGGCCGCGTACCGACCGGCATGGATCGCGGTTGTCCGGTCATCCGGGACCATCCGGATCAACCGATCGTGGTCGACCGGTGCCGCACTGCCCGACGCCGAGTGTGCCTCGGCGGCCGGCTGCGTGTTGCAGCCATTCTGCCGGAACTCGGCTGCACAATCCGCGATGTGTCCCTGGACTGGGACGGATCCGCGTGCCCGCCGGAGCCATCCCGCCGGATTGCGTCGAGCTGTTCATGCCCCGCTGCGGCGAGACCCGGCGCGCCTTCGTGGCTTGGGGGCGGATGAGACGCTCGGCCGAGGCTTTGCCGACACCCTCGCGGCCACGGAGCCTGAGGCGATCGCGCGTCGGCTCACCGCCGGTGAGGCAGAGGTGGCGCGTCTGCGCGCCGCGCTCCATGACGGAAACAGCCCGGACCCGGGCCGCGTTCACTGAGGGCGTGGTTCCGCTCTCGGTGGTTTCCGGCCCACGCGGCGGCGCCCCGGGCGCAGACCTTCCGATCCGGCAATACGGCGAGGCACATGGCGGACGACACCCGGCTCTCACGACGCAATCTTCTCGCGACCGGGGGCGCCCTGGCCGGCGCCGCGATGGCCGGCGGCGCGCAGGCCGCCCCGCCGGCCCCGTCCGTTCCGGCCGATACCGGCGCCGTGCAGGGTGGACGGGTGATGTTCCCGAACTGGCGCGGCTCCGGGGACAGGCCGCCCGCCCCCAGCCCGGCGCCGCAGCCGCCGGGCCAGCGGGTCGGCTACTGCGTGGTCGGTCTCGGACGCCTGAGCCTCGATGAAATCCTGCCGGCCTTCGGCGAGACCAAGCGCGCCCGCCTCGCCGCGGTGATGTCAGGTTCTCCCGAAAAGGCGAAGCTCGTGGCCCGGCAATACGGGCTGCCGGACGATTCCGTCTACGGCTATGACGAATGGGATCGGCTGAAGGCCAATCCGAACGTCCAGGCGGTCTACATCGTCACGCCGAACGGCGTGCACCGGGACAACGTCGTGGCGGCCGCGGCGGTAGGCAAGCAGGTCCTCTGCGAGAAGCCGATGGCGGTGACCTCGGACGAGTGCCGCGAGATGATCGGCGCCTGCGCGAAGGCCGGCGTCAAGCTGATGATCGCCTACCGGTGCCAGTACGAGCCTCACAACCGGGCCGTGATCAAGCTCGCCCGCTCGGGCGAGTTCGGCCGGCCCCGGCTGATCCAGGCCTTCAACGGCCAGACCACGGGATTGCCAGAGCAGTGGCGCCTGCGGAAGGCGCTGGCGGGGGGCGGCTCTCTGCCGGATATCGGGCTCTACTGCCTGAACACGACCCGCGCGATCATGGGCGAGGAGCCCAACCTGATCCAAGCCCAGATTCATTCACCGCCGGACGATCCCAAGTACCGCGAGGTCGAGGAGACGGTGAGCTTCACGCTGCACTTCCCGTCCGGCGTGATCGCGCAGTGCCTGTCGAGCTACGGTGTCTACGAGGCGCGGAGCCTGACCCTGCATACCGGGACGGCCTCTGTCGATCTCCAGAACGCCTTCGCCTACCAGGGCCAGCGCCTGACCATCGGACACCGCGATGGCAAGAACGCCGCCCGGGACGAGAAAATCCTCAGTCCCAGGAACCAGTTCGCCCTGGAGCTGGATCATTTCGCGCGGTGCGTCCAGGAGAACCTGCAGCCCCGCACCCCCGGTGAGGAGGGTCTGCAGGATCAGGTTCTCATGGAGGCGATCTACGAGTCCGCCCGGACCGGCGCGCCGGTCAAGGTCGGGCCGCCTCCCGGCGCCGGCGCCGGCCTGGATGTCACCCGTGGGCCGGAGCCGGAGGAGCCGGGCTGAGATGCCTCAGAACGGCAGCAGGATGTCGACGAGCTGCTGGCCGTAGCGCGGCTGCTGAACGTCGGTGATCTGGCCCCGGCCGCCATAGGCGATCCGGGCCTGGGCGATCTTGGTCGAGTCGATCGTGTTGTCGGATTCGATGTCCTCCGGCCGCACCACGCCGGCGACGATCATCTCGCGGACCTCGAAATTCACCCGGATCTCCTGCTTGCCCTCGACCACGAGGTTGCCGTTGGGCAGGACCTGGGTGACCACCGCGGCGACGTTGGTGGTGACTGTCTCGGCGCGCTGGACAGAGCCGGCCCCGTCATTGGCGGTCGCCGAGGTGGCGGAGAGCAGCGCCGTGCTGCCGACGCCGAAGGATTTGCCCACCGCGTTGTTCTCCAGTCCGAGGGCATTCGGCAGGCCGAAGCTCTCGGTGTTGGCCCGTGAGCGCTTGGTCTCGTTGCTGATGTTCGCCTGATCGGTGACATTGACCTTCACGGTCAGGAGGTCGCCGAGCCGGGCGGCGCGCTGGTCCTTGAAGAAGGCGCGCGAGCCGGTGCGCCAGAGCGAGTTCGGGGCAAATGAGACCGGCTGCACGTCCGGCATCGGCATCCGCACCGGCTTGTAGCCCGGCTGGCTGGTCGGATCCTCGATCGCCGACAGAGCCGGGGTCGCGCCGATCTGCGAGAGGCGGTCGGCAGTGTTGCAGGCACCGAGCGCGCCGGCAATCACAGCGGCGGCGAGCGGGTTCAGGACGATGCGACGGGCCATCGGGCAATCACTCTTCGACGCGTGCGGGGCGGGCGGTCAGCGCAGGGAGGCGGTCGCCCGGACGGGGGCGGCGCCGGCGGCCTGCTGAGCCGCGGGGCTGGGGCTTACCGAGACTCGGCCGGGGCCGATCACGGTGGCCTGCAGGACCTTCTTGGAGGCGACGTTGACGACGTTGACGACGGCGCCCATGCGGCCGGAATCGTTGGACAGGCCGCGCATCGACAGGCTGATGCTCGGCGTCTCGTAAACGATGGTCACGTTCTCGCCGCGCGCGACCAGTTCAGGCGGGGCGGTGTCGGTGACCCGCAGCACGGTGCCGGCCGAGAGCGTGTTCTGGGCGATCTCGCCGAGGATCGTCGTGGCGCTCCCCTGTGCGTCCGGGGCGACGGCGTCGCGCGGACGCCGCTCCAGGGCGACATCACCTTCCTTCACCGGCTCGCCGCGGTTAAGGTTCCGGGTGAGCACGGCTACCTCGCGCAGCTCCACGACCACGCCGGAGACACGCAGGGAGGCCTGCCGCTCGCCCAGACTGACCAGGCCCGCGACCCGGCGCGTCCGCGGATCGTAGGTCAGGTCCAGGGCCGCGGCCTGACCTTCGAGGTCCATCGGAGCGAGCAGGGTCGGGCCGTCCCCGTCGAAGCGGACCGCGACGGTGCGGGGGTTGAGCCCGTAGCCGGTCTCGAGGCTAAGCTTGAGTGCCGCTTCGATCTCCGGGGGGCCGATGCGGCGGGCGGCGCGCTGCACGGCGATCTGCATCCTTCCGCCGGTCTCCAGGCCGTTGAGCCCCAGGGCTGCCGCCGCGTCGAGGATGCGGCGGGTCTGGATCGTCCCCGTTGCTCCGAGCGCCGGCGAGCGGAACAGCGGACGCGTGGCCAGGCGCTCCGGTGCGCCCTCCACCAGATCGGCCAGCGTCAGGACGTCGCCGCGGGCGGTGACGTCGCCGCGCAGCCTCAGCTCGTCCGCCCGTGCCATGGCGGGGATCGCCAGGGCGCCGAGGACCGCGAAGGTGAGGAAGGCCAGCACCGCGCGCAGGATGACGGCGGAGCCGAGGGGCATCACCCGCGGCGGGACGCGTCGGACGATCGGACTGATGTCGGTTCCCTTCGCCGCGCCTATGCGAGGCAGGTCGAGGGTCTCGAAATCGGGATGATCGGAATGCATGCCGGCATACATGTTCAGGGGCCTGAAGCGGGTGCGGGTCGCGCGGTTAGCTGCGGAACATCTGCGTCGTGGTGGAGAGCATCTGGTCGGCCGCGGTGACGACCTTCGAGTTCATCTCGTAGGCGCGCTGCGCGGCGATCAGGGAGGAGATCTCCGTGACGGCGTTCACGTTCGCCTCTTCCAGGTAGCTCTGCTGGAGGTTGCCGAAGCCGTCGGCGCCCGGCAGGCCGCTGATCGCCTGTCCGGAGGCCGCGGTCTCGACGAACAGGTTGTCGCCGATCGACTCGAGGCCGACCTTGTTGACGAAGCGCGACAGCTGGAACTGGCCCAGCGCCTGCGGCGCTGTCTGGCCAGGAATGGTCGCCTGCACGGTGCCCGTGGCACTGATCGTTACCGAAGTCGCGTTCTGCGGCACGGTGATCGCCGGATCGAGCAGGTAGCCGTCGCGGGTGACGAGCTGGCCCGAGGCCGAGAGGTCGAAGGAGCCGTCTCGGGAATAGGCGGTGCGTCCGTCCGGCAGCGTCACCCGGAAGAAGCCCTCGCCGCGGATCGCGACGTCGTAATCCTTCTCGGTGGAGGAGAGCGTCCCCTGTGACATCACGCGGGCCGTCGAGGTCGTCTTCACGCCCGAGCCGAGGGCGAGGCCCGCCGGGAGCTGGGTGTTCTGCTGCGAGGTCGAGGCGCCGGCCCGGCGCAGGTTCTGGTAGAGCAGGTCCTGGAAATGCACCTGCTGGCGCTTGTAGCCGGTGGTGCGCAAATTCGCGATGTTGTTGGAGATGACCTGGACGTTGAGTTCCTGGGCCGCCATGCCGGTGGCGGCGGAGTAGAGCGCGCGCATCGATCCTGCTCCTTACGCGACGTCGGCGAGGCGGCGGATCGCCGTGCCCCGCAGGTCGTCGAGGCGCGAGATCATGCTCGACACCATGGCGTAGGACCGGTTCACGTCCATCAGCCGGGTCATCTCGATCACCGGGCGGACGTTGGAGCGCTCCAGCGATTCGGGCTCCAGGCGCCCATCGATCCCGGCCGGGCGCGCGGGCTCCGGCGAGGCGTAGAGGTTCATCCCCTCATTGGTCAGCCGCTGCGGGTTGGCGAAGGTGACGAGCTTGATCCGCCCGCGAATGCCGAGATTGGTCGACACGGTTCCGTCGGGGCCGATGGCGAGGCCGGTTTCCTGCGGGTTGATGGCGATCGGGCCGCCCTCGCCCACCACCTTGTAGCCGTCGCTGGTGACGAGCGTGCCCTGCGCGTCGATTTCGAGGGCGCCGTTGCGGGTGTAGCGCTCGCCCTGCGGCGACTGAACAGCGATGAACGCCGAGCCCTTGATCGCCACGTTGAGCGGATTGCCGGTTTGCTCGATCGGACCCTGTCCGAGATCGAGGGTGGTGCCCTGGTCGATCACGTAGGAGAGGCGCCGGTCAGGCCGGGCGAACGAATCCGCGCTGGCGACCGGCATCAGGTATTCCTGAAAGCGGGTGTTGCGGGCCTTGAATCCGGTGGTCGAGACGTTCGCCATGTTGTTCGCGATCACGTCCAGCTCGCGCTGGAGCGCCATCTGGCTCGACACGCCGACGAAGAGGGCATTCTGCATCGTGGACTCTGGGACTCGCGGGCCGCGGAGGCGGCAACGATCCATTCAGCATCCGCTGTGCCAAAGCCTGCCGTCTAGGATTATCGTTATCTGAAAATAGTTTAACTGCGATGAGCCGGCGCCGGCGCCAGCGCCGAGGCTGCGCCGCGGCAAACCTGGCCCGGCAGGAATTGCCTGCTTAACGGCACGTTAACCGTGATGCTCCGATATCGAGGTGTACCTGGCGCGCAGTCTCCTGCGAGAGAGCATTATTCCATGGCCAAGACGCCCAAGAAGGCCTCCGCCGAGGAAGGCGAGGCTGCAGACGGTACCCCGAAGAGCAAGAAGAAGCTCATGATCATGGTGGCCGTCGCGGTTCTGGCCTTGGTCGGGGGCGGCGGCGCGGGCGCGTACATGATGATGGGCCACGGCGACGGTAAGGAGGCCGCGCAGGGCGGTGGCCATGGTGGTGGTCACGGCGGCGACAGCAAGGCTGCCGGCCCGGACAGCAAGAAGCCTGTGGTCTTCGTCGATGTGCGGGAGATGCTTCTCAATCTCAGTCCGGAATCGCCGCAGGACAAGGCCCGGTTCGCAAAGGTCCGCATCGCCCTGGAGCTGAAGGACGCGAAGGTCGAGGAGGAAGTGAAGCCGCTGATGCCGCGGGTGGAGGATGCGCTGCAGGTCTACATGCGCGAGCTGCGCGCCAGCGACATCACCAACTCGGTAGGCCTGTTCCGGCTGCGCGAAGAGCTGCTGCGGCGGGTCAACATCGCTCTGTATCCCGCTAAGGTCGACGCGGTGCTCTTCAAGGACGTGATCGTCCAATGAGCGGGCCTGTACCCGCGTCCGTTCCTTCGAAAGCCGCGCCGCGCCGGGCCCTGATCGAGCACGCCTGATGGAACCCGAGGACGAACTTCCCGAGGACGACTGGTCGGCAGCCCTTTTGGAGCAGGGCGCCGAGGGCGGCGACACGTCGCTCGCCGAGGAATGGGGCGCGGCGCTCGCCGAGCAGGGCACCACGCGCAACGCGGGCGACGTCGCCGCCGAATGGGCGACGATGATCGAGGACGGGGAGAGCGACAACCTCCCCGAACTCGCCGGCAACGACCGGGTGCTGAACCAGGACGAGATCGACGGCGTCCTCGGCTTCTCCATGCGCGAACTCTCGGCCTCTGGGGCCGGGGGCGTGCAGGCCATCGTCGATTCGGGCGTCGTCCAGTACGAACGCCTGCCGATGCTGGAGATCGTCTTCGACCGGATGATCCGGTTGCTGTCGACCTCCCTGCGCAACCTGTTCCAGGACAACGTCGAGGTGACCCTCGACAACATCACCTCGGTGCGCTTCGGCGACTATCTCAACGCGATCCCGCTGCCGACGCTTCTGGGCGTGTTCCGGGCCGAGCAATGGGAGAATTCCGGCCTCGTCACGGTCGATTCGAACCTTGCCTACGCGACCTTCGACCTGCTGCTCGGTGGCAAGCGCGGCGGCTCGTCGAGCCGCCTCGACGGGCGCCCGTTCACCGCCATCGAGATGACGTTGGTGCGCCGCCTCGTGGAGATCGTGCTCGGCGACCTGGAGATGTCGTTCCAGCCGCTCTCACCCGTGACCTTCGGCATCGACCGGATCGAGACCAACCCGCGCTTCGCCACCATCACGCGGCCCGGCAACGCCGCAATCCTCATCAGTCTGCGCCTCGACGTCGACGGGCGCGGCGGCATGCTGCAGATCCTGTTTCCCTATGCGACGATCGAGCCGATCCGCGAGCTGCTCACCCAGAGCTTCATGGGCGAGAAGCTCGGCCGCGACCATGTCTGGGAAGGCCATCTCGCCACCGAGATCTGGCAGGCCGACGTGACCATGGAGGCGGTGCTGCACGAGATGATGCTGCCGCTCAAGCAGGTCATGAGCCTGAAGGTCGGCGAGACGCTGATGTTCGAGGCCAAGCCCTCGGACCTCATCACCGTGCGCTGCGGCGACTGGGCGCTGACCCAGGGGCGGATCGGCCGGGTCGACGGGCACATCGCCGTCCAGGTCACGCGGCCGCTCCGCCGCTCGCGCACGACGATCCAGGCCTACGAGGCCTCGATGAACAACCGCTCGGACAGCTAGCGCCGATGAAGGTCCCGTCATGAGTCTCTTCGTCACCCTCGCGGCCGACATCCTGGTCGCCGTCCTCCTGGCGGCGACCATCGTCACGTCCCTCCGCCTCTCGCGCCGCATCGGCCAGATGAAGAGCGACGAGGCCGCGCTCCGCCAGACCATCGGGGACCTGATGGTCGCGACTGGCACGGCCGAGCGGGCCATCGCCGGCCTGCGGGCGACGATCGACGAGGGCGACCGCACCTTGAACGCGAGCCTGGAGAGCGCGACGGTCCGCGCCGCCGAGCTGCGGCTGCAGGTCGAGGCCGGCGAGGGGGTGATCGCCCGCATCGGCGCCATCGTGGCGCAGATGCGCGCTGTGCCGGTCCGGCCCGAGCCCGCGCCGGAGCTGAGGTCCGCGCCGCAGGCGGTCCCCGAGCCGACGCGCGCGCCGGAGATCCCGGCCGAGCGCCGGCCGGAGCACGCCGGTCCGAACGGGGAGCGCCTCGGGTTAGCGGCCGCGGCGGCCCTCGCGATGAGCGAGCGCGCCCTCGCCCGCGTCCGGGCACGCGCCGCGTGACCGGGGTCAAGGCTCCGAAGCTCCCGCCGCCGAAGCCGGATCTTGAGGCGAAGATGCGCCGCGCCGCGACGCCGCTGCGGCGCTCGCGCCTCAAGCCCGTCCGGAAGTTTCGGCTGCGCCTCATCGATGCCGTGGCGCTCGCGGCAGGCGGGCTGCTCGTGCTCAAGCTCCTAAGCCTGCTGCAGGCCGGCCTGCCGGAGAGTGGTGCGCTGCCGGAGTACGGGCGCGCAGTCGTCCGGGCGCGCACCGGCTTCGAGCCCTATGACCCGGTGACGACCGGATCGGTGGGCGCCAAGGAGGCGCCGGCCCCTGCGTCGGACCAGCCGGCCGAAGCGGCGCCATCGCAACCCGCCCCTCCCGCGGCAGGGGCCTCGAACTCCCCCACTGAGCGCCTGCTCCTGGAGAAGCTCGGCGCCCGCCGCGACGCCCTGCGCCAGAAGAGCGACGAGCTGGAGCTGCGCGAGAAGATGCTGGGCGAGGCCGAGCGCAAGCTCGAGACTGGCCTCGGCGACCTCAAGAAGGCCGAGGACAAGGTCGACGCCGTCGCGAAGGCGAAGGAGGAGGCCGAGAAGCAGGGCCTGAAGAACATCGTCACGATGTACGAGGCGATGAAGCCCAAGGACGCCGCCCGGGTGTTCGACCGGCTCGGGCTCGACGTGCTGGTGCCGATCGTGCTGGCCATGAACCCGCGCAAGATGTCCGAAGTCCTGGCGGTGATGCAGCCCGAGACCGCCGAGCGGCTGACCGTGGCGCTCGCCAACCGCGCCCGCGGCGCCGCAGGGGCGCAAGCCCAGGCGGGAACGGGCCTCCCGGCCAACGAGCTGCCGGCGATCGATCCCGGGCAGCCGGCCCGGTAGACTTGCGGCGCGGCGCAGACCTGCCGTGCTCCGCGCCGGAGCCCTCCGAGAAATCCGTTTGTCGGGCCGCGTGCAGCATCCGCATTAGGGTCCAGGGCCGGGCGCGCTATAAGGGGCTCATGTCAGAGGCCGATCCCCAGCCCCTCCTCGCCGTCGAGGACCTGTCCGTGGCGTTCCGCGGACGGGAGGGTGAGACCGCGGCGGTCGACGGCATCACCTTCGCCATCCGCCGGGGCGAGACGCTCGCGCTGGTGGGCGAATCGGGATCTGGCAAGTCCGTGACCGCGCTGGCGATCCTGCGCCTCCTCGATGGATCGGCCCGTCAGGATGGCCGGATCCTGTTGAAGGGCCGCGACCTCGCGCGGTTGCCCGAGCGGGCGATGCGCGACGTGCGCGGCGCCGACATCACCATGGTGTTCCAGGAGCCCATGACTTCGCTGAACCCGCTCCACACGATCGAGCGGCAGATCGGCGAGGTGCTCGGCCTGCACCGCGGCCTCACCGGAAAGGCGGCCCGCCGGCGGATCCTGGAGCTTCTGGAACTCGTCGGCCTGCGCGACGCGGAGCGGCGCATGGGCGCCTACCCGCACGAGCTCTCCGGCGGCCAGCGGCAACGCGTGATGATCGCCATGGCGCTCGCCTGCGAGCCCGACCTTCTGGTCGCCGACGAGCCGACCACGGCCCTCGACGTGACCGTGCAGGCCCAGATCCTGGCGCTGCTCGCCGACCTGCAGAAGCGCCTCGGCATGGCAATGTTGTTCATCACCCACGATCTCGGCATCGTCGAGCGGATCGCCGACCGGGTCTGCGTGATGCTGAAGGGCAGGATCGTCGAGACGGGCGCGACCAGGACCGTCTTCGCGGATCCGCAGCACGAGTACACGCGCCGCCTGATCGCCTCCGAGCCGAAGGGCCGGGCTAACCCCGTCCCCGCCGACGCCGCGCCGCTCCTGGAAGCCGGCCCCCTGAAGGTCTGGTTCCCGCTGAAATCGGGTCTGCTCCGGCGCGTCACCGGCCATGTCAGGGCCGTGGATGGTGTCTCCCTGCGGGTCCGGACCGGCGAGACCATCGGCGTCGTCGGCGAATCCGGCTCGGGCAAGACGACCCTCGGCCTCGCCCTGCTGCGCCTCACGGGCTCAGAAGGCCCGATCGTCTTCCTCGGGAAGGCGATCGACGGCTACGGCGTGGCACAGATGCGCCCTCTGCGGAAGGACATGCAGGTGGTCTTCCAGGATCCCTACGGGTCCCTCTCGCCGCGCATGTCGGTGGCCGACATCGTCGCCGAGGGATTGGTGGTGCAGGGGACCGCACGCTCCCGGGCGGAGCGCAGGGCCGTGGTCGCCAAGGCGCTGACCGATGTCGGGCTCGATCCGGCCGCCATGGACCGCTACCCGCACGAATTCTCCGGCGGCCAGCGTCAGCGCATCGCCATCGCACGGGCCATGGTGCTCAATCCCCGCTTCGTCGTCCTCGACGAGCCGACCTCGGCCCTTGACCGCTCGGTCCAGGCGCAGATCGTGACGCTGCTCCGCGACCTCCAGCGCGAGCGGGGCCTCGCCTACCTGTTCATCAGCCACGACCTGAAGGTGGTGCGGGCGCTGGCCAACTACGTGATCGTCATGCAGAACGGGCAGGTGGTCGAGGAGGGGACCGCGGAGACCATCTTCGCGAATCCCCAGACGCCCTACACCCGCGCCCTGTTCAAGGCCGCCTTCGCTCTCGAGAGCGACGCACCTGCCGAGCTGGAATCCGCCTGACCGTGGCGCGCGCGCTCCTCATCGTGCTGGATTCCGTCGGCATCGGCGGCGCTCCGGATGCGGACGGCTACGGCGATGCCGGCTCCGACACGCTCGGGCACATCGCCGAGCGCTGCGCGGAGGGCCGCGGCGACCGGGCGGGTCTGCGCGCGGGTCCCCTGCGCCTCCCCCATCTCGCCGCCCTCGGTCTCGGGCTGGCCGCCGCCGGGGCCTCCGGCCGCATTCCGCCGAATCTCGCGCCCGACGGCGTGCCGACCGGAGCCTACGGCCACGCGGTGGAGAGAGCCGCCGGAAAGGATACGCCCTCCGGCCACTGGGAGATCGCCGGCCTGCCCCTGACCGAGCCCTGGGGTCATTTCCCCGACACGCGGCCGGCCTTCCCGCCGGACCTGACCCGCGCGCTCATCGCCGCGGGCGGACTTCCGGGCATCCTGGGCGATTGCCACGCGCCCGGCGTCGCGATCATCGACGCGCTGGGCGCCGAGCACGTCCGGACCGGTCAGCCGATCTGCTACACCTCGGCCGACAGCGTGTTCCAGATCGCCGCCCACGAGGAGGCGTTCGGGCTGGAGCGGCTCTACGACCTGTGCCGCGTGGCGCGCCGCCTGTGCGACCCCTACCGCGTCTGCCGGGTGATCGCGCGGCCATTCGTGGGTTCGCCTGAGGCGGGCTTCCGCCGGACAGGCAACCGCAAGGATTTCGCCGTCGCCCCGCCTGGGCGCACGCTGCTCGACCGGGCCGAGGCGGCCGGCCGCGCGGTCGTCAGCGTCGGCAAGATCGGCGACATCTTCGCCCACCGCGCCACCGGCCGCGAGATCAAGCCGGGCCCGAACGCGGCCTGTCTGACGGCGGGGCTCGAGGCGTTGGCGGCGCTGCCGGAGGGCGGCCTGATCTTCGTCAACCTGGTGGATTTCGACACAGAGCATGGCCATCGCCGCGACGTGCCGGGCTACGCCGCGGAACTGGAGGCGTTCGACGCGCGGATCCCAGAGATCCTGGCGGCGCTGGCGCCGGGCGACCTCGCCGTGATTACGGCCGACCACGGCAACGATCCGACTTGGACCGGGACCGACCACACCCGCGAGCAGGTCCCGATCCTGGCCTTCGGCCCTGACGTCGCCGCCCGGTCGATCGGGCGACGAGAGACCTTCGCGGATATCGGCGCCACCGTGGCGGTGCATCTCGGCCTGGAGCGGGACGGGGCCGGAACACCGTTCCTGTAGGGAGGACACGACGTGCGGGACGACGACGACCGGCCGCGCAAGGCCTTGGTCCATGAGATCGGGCAGGCCCTCGACACCCTCTCGCTCGGGGATATCGACGAGCGTGTCGCGCTCCTGCGGGCCGAAATTGCCAGGCTCGAGGCAGCGCGTGCCGCCAAGCAGGCGGCGCAGGGCGCGGCCGACGCCTTCTTCAAGCGGGGCTGAGGTTTGGACCGGAGCGAAACCCTCGCCGCTCTGCGGCGCGGCGATCTCGGCGGCGCGCGGGAATTGCGGTTGCCCGACGGACTGACCGAGGTTCCGCGCGAGGTCTTCGCCCTCGCCGACACGCTGGAGGTGCTCGATCTCGGCCGGGGCAGCCTCGCCGACCTGCCGGACGATCTCGGCCGCCTGCACCGCCTGCGCGTGCTGTTCTGCTCCGGCAACCCGTTCCCGCGCCTGCCGCCGGTGCTCGGCGCCTGCCCCGCGCTGAGCCAGCTGGGCTTCCGCGGCTGCGGCATCCGCGAGGTCCCGGCGGAGTCGCTGCCGCGCGACCTGCGCTGGCTGACGCTGACCGACAACGAGATCACGGAGCTGCCCGCCACCCTCGGCGAGCGGCCGCTCCTGCAGAAGCTGATGCTGGCGGGCAACCGGCTCACTGCGCTGCCCGATAGTCTTTCAGGGGCGGACAGTCTCGAGCTGATCCGGCTCGCCTGCAACCGTCTCGCGGCGCTCCCGCCGTGGCTCGCGCGCCTGCCCCGCCTCGCCTGGATCGCCTACGCCGGCAACCCCGCCGAGCCGGCGACGGCGCCGGTGGCGGCCCCCGCGGTGCCGTGGGCCGACCTCGTCCTCGGCGACCTGCTCGGCGAGGGCGCTTCTGGGCGTGTCTACCGGGCACGGTGGCGGGATCCGGCCGGGGGTCAGGACGTGGCTCTGAAGCTGTTCAAGGGCGTGATGACCAGCGACGGCCTGCCCGAGCGGGAGATGGAGGCCTGCCTCGCCGCCGGGACTCACCCGGCCCTCACAGGCGCGCTCGGCCGGCTCGACGGCCATCCCGACGGCGCCCACGGCCTGCTGCTACGGCTCCTTCCGGCGCACTGGCGCGTGCTGGCCGGGCCGCCGAGCCTCTCGAGCTGCAGCCGCGACGTCTACGACCCGGATCTGCGCCTCGACGGCGACGCGGTGCTGCGGATAGCCCGCGCCGTGGCCGAGGCGGCGGCGCACCTGCACGGCCGGGGCCTGCTGCACGGCGACGTCTACGCCCACAACACGCTCTGGGATGCTGGAACTGGCGCGGCCGTGCTCAGCGATTTCGGGGCGGCCTCGGCCCTGCCGGACGGGCCGCTCGGCGCGGCGCTGGCGCGGATCGAGGTCCGCGCCGTCGGAATCCTGATCGGCGAATTGCTCGACCGCTGCGCGGCGCCGCCGGACAGGCTGCGCGTCCTGGCGCAGGCCTGCACGGAGCCGGATCCCGACCGGCGACCGGGACTCGGGGCGGTGATCGCCGAGATCGGGCGGCTCCAGGCCTGAGCGCCGCGCAGCGTCGACCGGTGCCGGGACCGGTCCGCCATCCTCAGCTCGGCTCAATCCGGGATGTCGCCCTGCCCGCGCGCGACCACGGCGAACAGGTCGCCGAGGGCGGCGAGGCTCGCGGCCTGAAGCTGGACGGCCGGCACCACGGTGCCGTCCGGCCCAGGCAGATCCCGCGTCGCCGTGGCGGCCGCCACGACGGTAGGGCGGAACCCGAGGTTGAAGGCGCTTCGGGCGGTGGAGTTGACGCACATATGCGTCATGAAGCCTGCCAGGACGATGTCCTTCACGCCGGCCTGCTCAAGCCGCGCCTGGAGGTCGGTGCCCACGAAGGAACTCGGATAGGCCTTGGTGATGACCGGCTCGTCGCCCTGCGGCGCCACCTCCGGGCTGATCTGGCCGATCGGCGCGGTCACGTCGTAGGGTGTGCCCGGTCCGGCATCGTGGCGGACATGGATCACCGAGATCCCGGCTTCGCGGGCCCGTCTCAGAAGCTCCGCCGCCTCCCGGAGCGCGGGCTCGACCCCGTCGAGCCGCATCACGCCCTCTCGATAGGTCTGCTGCAGGTCGATCATCAGGAGCGCCGAGCCCTTGAGCGGGGCCGGCGCGGGGCTCAGGCCGGACAGGCCGCGCAGCGTTGCCAGATCGGACATCGGCGGATCTCCCATGGGGCCGCCTTGGTGGCGGCTCTCTGAAGCCGGGACGCTACGACAGGGCGGCCCGGTCGCGCCAGTGCGCAGAGGTGCAACCCGCGGCCGTGGAGCGGGATGTTCCCCCAGGAAGGTTCAGGGCGCGGATTGATCCGCACCCGCAGGTCGCTACATGCCCAACGTGATCGCCCTGCCCCTGCGCCTCGGCGCGCTGCTCCTCGCCCTCGCCTGCGCGCATCCGGCTGCGGCTGCCCCGTCCGAAGGGGCGACCGAGACCGTCGAGCAGGCGTTGTGCCGCCTCATCGACGATTCCGCCAAGGCCCGCGGCCTGCCGGTGTCGTTCCTGACGCGCCTGATCTGGCGCGAGAGCAGTTTTCGCGTGGGCGTCGTGAGCCCGGCCGGCGCGCAGGGCGTCGCGCAGTTCATGCCCGGGACGGCCCGCGAGCGCGGCCTCCTCGACCCGTTCGACCCCGAGCAGGCAATCCCGCACGCCGCTCATCTGCTGGCCGATCTGAAGAGCCAGTTCGGCAATCTGGGCCTTGCCGCCGCGGCCTATAACGGCGGCGCCGCGCGGGTCAGCAAGTGGCTCGCCGGGGACGGCGGCCTGCCCGCCGAGACCCGGACCTACGTGGCCGCCATCACCGGCCTGCCGGTGGACGATTGGCGGACGGGTCCCGCCAAGGCGATCGAACATCCGGAGGGCAGCACGCCGGCGAATCCCGAGGACAAGGACGCGAAGGACACCAAGCCGGAGCCGCCGAAGACCTGCCTGCAGGTGACAGCCAGCCTGCGTATCCCATCCCGCGGCGACCGCTTCGCCCTCGGCCTCAACGAGGGGCCGGCCGCACCCTGGGGTATCCAGCTCGCCGGCAACTTCTCAAAGGCGCTGGCGCTCCAGAGCTTCAACCGCGCGCGGAGCGCCTATGTGGGGGTGATTGGCGAGGTGCGGCCGATGATCATCGGGACGCGTCTGCGCAACCGTGGAACCCGCGCCTTCTACCGGATCCGCATCCCCGCACAGAGCCGGCAGGCGGCCGACGACCTGTGCGGCCGTATCCGCAAGGTCGGCGGCGCCTGCGTCGTGCTGCGGACCTGATTTTTACGATCCGCCCCGAGACCGTCATCAATCCGCCCCGAGGGCGGTGCGGTATGGCCCGGTCGGGACAACCGGATGGGAAATGACACGTCTCCTCATCGCGTTCGCTAGCCTTCTCTGCCTCGGGCTCGCCGCGTTCGGCTTCACCGCCGCCTCGCCGCTCGCCCTGTTCGACGCGATCGGCCCGCGTGATCCGGGGGGGCGCCTCGCCGCGAAGGATCAGGCCTTCGGAGAGGGGCCGCGGCGGCAGCTCGACGTCTACGTACCGACTGCGGCCGCCGAGAACGCGCCGGTCCTGGTGTTCTTCTACGGCGGATCCTGGCAGAGCGGCTCCAAGGACGACTACGCCTTCGTCGGCCACGCGCTCGCCGCGCAGGGCTTCGTCACGGTGCTTCCCGATTATCGCCTCTTCCCGGAGGCGCCGTTCCCCGGCTTCCTGGAGGACGGCGCGGCCGCCATCGCCTGGGTGCGCGACAACATCGCTGCCTATGGCGGCGATCCGCGCCGCATCGTGCTCGCCGGCCATTCCGCCGGCGCCTATAACGCGGTAATGCTCGGCCTAGACCCGCGCTACGTCATCGCGGCCGGCGTCGATCCCAAGGTGATCAAGGCCGTGGCGGGCCTGTCCGGCCCTTACGACTTCCTCCCGCTCGATCAGGACACCACCATCAAGGTGTTCGGGAACGCACCCGACGCGGTGGCCACGCAGCCGGTCACCTTCGCGGGCCCGCTCTCGCCGCCCGCCTTCCTGGCGACCGGGGACGCCGACACGATGGTGAAGCCGCGGCACACGGTCAGCCTCGCCGCCAAGCTGCGGGCCGAGCACGTCCCGGTCCAGGAGCGAATCTATTCGGGGCTCGATCACAAGGACACGCTCCTGGCGTTGTCCGTCACTTTCCGCGCGAAGGCGCCCGAACTCGCCGAGATGGCGTCCTTCCTGATGCGGCAATCGGCCGGCCGCGCCCAATACACGATGCGGCGCTGAGCAGCCCGGGCGGGCGTCAAGGTTATCGCGCGATCATCGTGCACAGCGTCTGATTTTCCATCGCCCCGGTCCCGCGAGCCGCTAAAATGCTCTCGGCCGCGCGACGCGGCTCTCGCGGTGGGACGGTATGGCTTCTGCGCACGCGGCGATCGGGGTCCCGGCCGACGGGCGGCAGCGTGGTGCGGCGGGTCGCGACGTGCCGGACGTGCTGCGCGTGCTCCTGAACGGGGCCGTCTTCGTCCTGCTCTGGAACCACGTCTGGTTGAAGGACCTGTCGGACCGATCGATGCTCGCGGCCTCCGAGGAGGGCAGCCTGCTGACGCAGATCCTGTTTCTCGCTGCCGGTGCCGCCATGGCGGCGGCAATCCATCGGATCGGCTTCCGCCACCTCGGGCCCCTGGTGACCCGCCCCCTGGTACTGTGCGCCCTCTGGCTCGGCGCCACAGCGCTGCTCTCCATAGAGCCGAGCCTGTCGTTGCGGCGGCTGGCGCTCTTCGCCATCGCCGCGATGCTCTCGGCGGGCGTGCTGATTGTCGCCCGCTCACCGCGGCAGCTGGCACTGACCATGGCGGGATCCGCCCTGGTGATCGTGCTCGCCTCCTACCTCGCGGTCGCCTTCGTGCCGAACCTGGCGGTCCACTCGGCCTTCGACGTCAATTCCGATCCGAGCCATCCGGGCCTCTGGCGAGGGATCTTCCCGCAGAAGAATGAAGCCGGCGCCGCCATGGTGATCCTGGTGATCGTGGGCCTCTACGTCTCCAGCGTCGCGAGCCGCCTCCTCGGCTGGGCGATCGTGCTCCTGGCGGCCGGCTTCCTGGTGGCGAGCGGCTCCAAGACCGCGATCCTGCTCCTGCCGGTGATCCTCGCCGTGACCGGCCTGTGCCAGGTCCTGACCGGCGGGTTCCTGCGCCGTCTGCTGCTCCTCGGCCCGGTGATCGGGTTTTCGCTGATCTCGATCGGCTCGGTGCTCGCGCCGCCGATTCAGGAGGCGGTCGGATCGCTGCTCACCGACGCGACCTTCACGGGCCGCAGCGAGATCTGGCAATTCGCCATCGACAACATCATGATCCGGCCCTGGCGCGGCTGGGGGATTGGCGCGTTCTGGATGACCGAGCGCACCATGTATGGCGGTTCCGAGGAGCTGACCTGGGTCAACACCGTCGATCACGCCCACAATGCCTATCTCGATACGGCCCTGATCGGCGGCCTTCCATTCCTCGCCCTGACCGTGCTGGCCTTCGTGCTTGCGCCGGTGCGCGACCTTCAGCGCGTGTCCGGCGGGACGCGTCTCGACGCGGAGAGCATGCTGTTCCTGAGGCTGTGGTTCCTCGGGCTGGTCTCGGCGTCCTTCGAGACCGTCCTCTACAACGGCAACAACGCCACCTGCTGCATGTTCATGATGGCGGTGTTCGGCCTGCGCCTGCGCACGCGCTACGCCATCGCGGCCGGCTGAGGCGGTTCCATCCCGCCATGATCCGCTGCTCTCAGCGTTCCGCCATCCCGGCGTGGAGTGCCGCCGGCGAGCGGCAAGCTTGCACATTCGATTTTCGTTGCCGGGCGGGACGAAGCGCCCGATCGCGCCCACAGCCGCACCGCCACTCTGTGGCCTCCCGTCAGACCGACACGTCAAACTTCAGATCCAGGCAAGTCGTCCGACTGATTTCCGTAGGTGCTCCGAAGCAAATATCTTATCCCAACATGTCAGCCGTCTGTCGCGATAACTTAACCCTTCGCGCAGTCTCTCAGACGAGAAAGGAAAGCAGAAAGGTCTGTTCTTCTAGCTTGGCTGGGGCGAGCCGATGCTCGAAGCGGGTGGAGAAGCTACGCGCCGCTCGGCCGCATGAAGGCTCGCTGTCGCCAAATGTCAGAAATCCTGCGCCACGAGCGGTTTGAGAAGGAGCGCTTGGCCGCGCTCTACGAACTCAACCTCCTCGACACGCCACCAAGCGAGAGCTTCGACCGCATCACGCGGATGGCCAGCCAAATCTTCAACCTGCCGATATCCGCGGTGTCGCTGACGGATCGCGACCGGCAATGGTTCAAATCACGCGTCGGCGTCGACCATTGCTCGATCCCCCGCGATAGGGCGCCGTGTGCCCAGGTGGTCGAGCGTTCGGACGTCCTGGTGATCCCCGACTTTGCGCAGGATGCCTGTTACGCCGACAGCACGCTTGGCCGTTCTGGGATCCGCTTCTACGCCGGCGCACCGCTCGTTACGCGCGACGGTTACAGCCTCGGCGCCCTCTGCGTCCTGGGCACCGAGCCGCGCGCGGCCGCTGCCGCCGAGGTGACCGCTCTCAAGGACTTGGCCGCGATGGTCATGGCGCAGATCGAGCTGCAGCATGCCTTCGGCCGGGTCGATCCGCGGAGCGGCCTACCCAGCCGGAACCAGTTCTTGGATGATCTCGCCGACCTCGCCGCCGAGCATCCGGACGTCGCCCGGATCGCCGTGCTCGTCGACCTCGCCCGTCCCGAGCAAATCGCCGCCTATGCCCGCGTCATGGGGCCGAGCCGCATCGACGATCTGGTGCGGGAGGCAGCCCGCGAGATGAGACGGCTCGTGGGTCCGGAGCGCCGGCTCTACCACACGGCAGCCACGCAATTCGCATTCCTGGCCGCCCCGAGCGTCCGGCAGGAGGATTACGTCCAGCGTCTCGCGGAGGAGCATCGGAAGGCGCGAGAGCGCTCCATGACCGGCATGCTCCTGACCAGCGCCATCGGCGTGAGTGTGTTCAAGCCCGCCTCGACAACGCCGCAGGATGTCCTGCGCGCACTCTACAGTGCAGTCCAGGACGCGCGTTCCTCGTCCGACCTGATCAGCGTATACTCGGCCATCGCCGACGAAGCCTATCAGCGCCGGTACCAGCTGCTCCAGGATTTCGGCCCGGCCCTCCTTGCCGACGACCAATTGCGGCTCGTGTTCCAGCCGCGTATCGACCTGTCCACCGGGGAATGCGCTGGCGCGGAAGCGCTTCTCCGCTGGAACCATCCGGTTCTGGGCACCGTGTCTCCCGGTGAATTCGTCCCCGTCATCGAGCACTCGCCCCATGCGCAGGCCATGACGGCCTTCGTCCTCGACCGGGCGCTCGTCCAGGCGCGTCGCTGGGATGAGGCCGGGCACGGGCTTGTGATATCGGTCAACATCTCGGCCGCTAACCTGCACGAGCCGGGCTTCGCGAGCGCGGTCAAGGCCGCCCTCCGGCATCACCGCCTCGCACCTGAGCGGCTGGAACTGGAGGTGACCGAGAGCGCGATCATGCAGGATGCCGGCCAGGCGCGTCATCAACTCGACGCGATCGCTGCCGCAGGCATCCACTTGGCTATCGACGACTTCGGGACCGGCTACAGTAGCCTGGCATATCTTCAAGAAATCCCAGCCCAAGTCGTGAAGATCGATCGGAGTTTCGTCAGCAAGCTGGGAGAGGGCAAGAGAGAGAGCAGTTGCTCGTCCGCTCGATGATCGGGCTTTCGCACGACCTCAACTATCGCGTGGTCGCGGAGGGCGTGGAGACCATAGAGGCCGCCGACCAGCTCGCGGCGATGCGCTGCGATGAGGCGCAAGGCTACTTATATGCGCGTCCGCTCGAGATTAGACAGTTTGAGGTTTGGCTTCAGGAATACGCGCGGCGCGCCGGGCGCGCTTCTGCACCGCAGGTCTGAGACAGGGTGCGTGAGAGCAGGCTGGCCTGCTTCAACGGGGATCGCCGGCGGTCGCGCGCAGCCTGTCATTTACTGAAGGTCTGACCCCGGCCCAGTGAAACGGGGGCGGGCAGACTGAAAACCACGCCGCTCGGGTTATCGCGACGGTTACCGAGGATCGGGCGTGGATCATCGGGAACACGCCACGATCCTGGGCCGCGCTGGCATCGACGGCCGCACGGAACTCCTGAGGCCGCCGAAGGCTGCGCCCGGCTCTGTCCGCCGAAGCAGGATCAGAGACCGGAATCCTCCGGTGGCACCAATCGCGGGCGCCGATCGTCGCCGATTGCCACGAAGGTGAAGGTCGCCTCGGTCACCTTCATGGTGGCCTCGCTCGCTCGCTCGCGGCGCCAGACCTCGACCTGGATGCGCAGGGAGGACCGTCCGACCTTCAGGAGCCACGCGTAGAGGCTCACCTCGTCGCCCACGAAGACCGGATGGTGGAACGTGATCGCGTCGACCGCGATGGTGGCGCAACGTCCCCGCGCCCGGCGGGCCGCGACGTTGCCGGCCGCGAGATCCATCTGCGCCATCAGCCAGCCGCCGAAGATGTCGCCGGCCGGATTCGTGTCAGCGGGCATCGCGATGGTGCGGATCACCGGCGGCCCGCGATCCGTCGGCTGGGCCGCTGCGCCGACGCCGGTGCCCTCGCCGCAATCCGCCATGACCATCCGTCCCCCGAACCGGCAGGACACATCCGGCCAAGCTCGGCTGCGGTCAATCGGGCAGCGCGAAGACCAGCAGTGCGTCGCCGGTGCCGAATCCGGACGCCTTGGTGAAGGACGCGCCGCCTGCCGCCACCGCGAGGTACTGCTTGCCGTCGAGCGCGTAGGTCATCGCCGGGCCGCTGATGCCGGCCCCGCACTGGAACCGCCAGAGCAGCCGGCCGTCCCCGGCATCGTGGGCGTCGAAGTGACCGTCCTCCTCACCGGAGAAGACGAGGCCGCCGGCAGTCGCCAGCGTTCCCCCCGAGAGGCGGCTCGCCGACCGGACCGACCACGCGATCGTCCCGCCGTTCACGAGGTCGACGGCCGTGAGGGTGCTGAAGGACGGCTCGCCTTTGGCCTCACCCGTTTCGGTGTAGCGGATCTCCGGACGCCCGGCGGCCGCCGGCACGGTCTTCACCGTGTAGGCCGTCGCTCCGTGGCGGACCTGCACGTAGGCGCGCCGGCCGTCATAGGCGGTGGGTGGCCACGAGACTGCGCCGAGCGGTCCCGGCGCCACCACGGTGCCCTGCGCGGTCGGTGGTGCGAACAGGTTCTTCTGCTCGATGAGCGGTGCCGAGCGCTCGATGAGCGTTCCGGTGGCGCGGTCGTGGACGTAGATCCACCCGGTCTTGCTCGCCGAGGCTACGGCCTTCGCGCCGCCGGGCATGTCGAGCAGGAAGGGCGGCGCAGCGACGTCGTAGCCCCACTCGTCGTGTGGCACCTGCTGATAGTACCAGCGCAGCGTACCGGTCTTCACGTCGAGGGCGACGAGGCACATCGTGTAGAGATTGTCCCCCGGCCGCGAGAGGCCGAAATTCTGCGGCGCCGGGTTGCCGGTCCCGAGGAAGATCAGACCGAGACCGGGATCGTAGGCCGGCGTCATCCAGAGCGATCCGCCGCCCACGCGCCAAGCGTCACGGTTGGCGTGTGCCGCCGCCTTCTCGGCGGCGATGTCGCGGTGGAGCGGCGTGCCATCGGCGGTTTTTTCCACGAAGCCGCCCTCCCAGCCCTCCGACGGCGTAACGTACCAGCGCCAGCGCTCTTCGCCGGTCTTGGCGTCGTAGGCCGCGAGCCAGCCGCGCCGTCCGTAGCCACCCTCGATGCCGACCACCGATCCGCCGTCGAGCCCGCCGGCCTCGTCCTCGATGTGGAGACCGTAGCCCGCTCCGGTGACGCCGACGATCACCAGGCCGTCGGCGACCAGCGGCGGCATCTTGAAGCCGAGACGGCTCGAACCCTGCACCGGCTTGCCGCCGAGCGTCGCGGCGAGGCCCGAGGCGGTCTCGCTCTCGCCGTCCTCCGGGCGCACCGCCTCCTTGTCCCAGACGATCCGGCCGGTCTTTGCGTCGAGGGCGATCAACCGCCCGTCCATGGTCGCCTCGAAGACGAGGCCGCCCGACACCGCGAGCCCGCGATTCGAGGGCGGTCCGAAGATCTTTTCGGTGCGCGGCTTGTGCGTGTAGGTCCAGAGCGGCTTGCCGGTGCGCGCGTCGAGCGCCGCGACGTTGTTCTGTGTCGTCGAGACGTAGAGGGTACCGTCAACCATCACCGGCTGGGCCTGGAAGTAGCCGGTGATCCCGGTCTGGAAGATCCAGGCGGGGCGCAGCCGCCCGACAGTGTCGCGGTTGACCTGGGTCAGATCGGAGAAGTTGCGATTGCTCGGATCGTGCCCGAAGGCCGGCCAGGGCGTCTCGATGGCGAAGGCCGAACCGAGGAAGCCAGGTCCTGCAAGCCAGGCCA
This sequence comes from Methylobacterium sp. UNC378MF, assembly GCF_900103195.1. GTDB lineage: Bacteria > Pseudomonadota > Alphaproteobacteria > Rhizobiales > Beijerinckiaceae > Methylobacterium. The sequence continues at coordinate 149,396 of NZ_FMWU01000010.1, forward strand.
GCAGGGCGGCCCCAATCCATCGCGACAAAGCTGTGCTCCCGTGTGCGGCGACCGTCGCGCCCGAATGGGCCTGTTTCTGAGCCGAGGGCCTATGCCGACCGCTTCCTAGCCCCATCGAGCTGCGCCGGCGTCGCCTCGGCACCCATTGCCCGGGCCATGTCGGCGGCGCTCTGGCCGGAGGCGTCGCGTCGATCCGGGTCGGCGCCATGCTGGAGGAGCAGGTCGACCATCTCGGTGCGGTCGAACATGGCCGCGGTCATCAGGGCCGTGCGGGTGCCGTCGCCAGTCCCGTCCACCGCGGCGCCGTGCCGGAGCAGGAGCTGCGCGATGGAGAGATCGTTCTTGAAGGCTGCGCCGGCGAGCGGTGTCTGACCGCGGTCATTGGCGAGTTCCGGGTCGCCGCCGGCTTCCAAGATTATCCGGGCCGCCTCCGCCTGACCGTTATAGGCGGCCAGCATCAGCAGGCTGTCGCCCTTGTCGTTGCGCAGGTTCGCCGGCAGCCCCTGCGCGAACAGCGCGGCGAGTTCCTCCGCGTGGCCCATCCGCGCGTACTGGAAGACCCGCGCCGCGAAGGCCAGGGTTTCGTCGTCGAGGGTCGGGGGCGTCTTTGTCTCTGAGGCCATCGCGTGCTCGTCTCTCGTCGCGGCTGATCTGGGCCGCTGCGGCATCCACGTCCAGCGGTGGCGGGAACAGTTTTGGCGTGCGGCTCGTTCCAGCCGCCAATCCGGGCCCGAAGGTCCGGCGCTTCCGGAGCGCGACGATGCCCCGACCGTTTGAGCCCTACGCTGACGCGCTGCGCACCGCCCGCGAGATCGTGCGCGAGCAGGCGGGCGCCATCGTCGAGGCGGCGGTCCGTGCGGATTCCCACGCTTACGACGAGGCGTGCAACGTCCTCGTGGTCCGGATCGCCCAGGCCATCGTCGATGCCGGCGAGGCCGGGACGGCGCATCGCCTGGCCCGAGGCGACGCGGCCGCCTGAACTTCGCCGCCGGTCAGCCCCGCCGCCGTCCGCCGCCGCCCTTGTACTTGGGCTTCTGCCCGCCGAGTCCCTGCGTCGAGCGTGGCTTCGGCCGCTCCTGCCAGACCGGTGCGAGGCCGCCCACCGGCAGCTCCCGGTCCGTGCCGGGGCCCATATTGTCGAGGTCCGGCTTGGCGATCCGGCTGCCGCCTCCCCCGCGTGGCGCCTTTCGTCCGAACTTGCCGGCCTCGCGCTCCACGTCGCTCTGCCGGGCCATCGGATCGTCCGAGACCAAGAGTTCGGTCGCCTGGAGCCGCTTCAGCTCGTCGCGCAGCCGCGCCGCCTCCTCGAAGTCGAGGTCGGCGGCCGCCGCCCGCATGCGCTTCTCCAGATCCGCCATGACGGCCTTGAGGTTGTGGCCGACCGTGATCGCGTCCTTGGCCAGCCCGGTATCGACCTGGACATGATCGCGCTCGAACACGCTGCTGAGGATGTCGGCGATGCCGCGCTTCACGCTCTGAGGCGTGATTCCGTGCTCTTCGTTGTAGGCGAGCTGCTTGGTGCGCCGGCGCTCGGTCTCGGCCATCGCCCGCTCCATCGAGCCGGTGATGGTGTCCGCGTACAGGATGCAGCGCGCGTCGGCGTTGCGGGCTGCGCGGCCGATGGTCTGGATTAGCGAGGTCTCCGAGCGGAGGAACCCCTCCTTGTCGGCGTCGAGGATCGCGACAAGGGCGCATTCCGGGATGTCGAGTCCCTCGCGCAGCAAATTGATGCCGATCAGCACGTCGAAGGCCCCGAGCCGCAGGTCGCGGATGATCTCGATGCGCTCCAGCGTGTCGATGTCGGAGTGCATGTAGCGCACCCGCACGCTGTTCTCGTGCAGGTACTCGGTGAGATCCTCGGCCATGCGCTTGGTGAGCGTGGTCACGAGCGTCCGGTAGCCGGCCTGCGCCACGGCGCGGACCTCGCCCAGCAGGTCGTCGACCTGACTTCGGGCCGGGCGGATCTCGATCACCGGATCGACGAGGCCGGTGGGCCGGATGACCTGCTCGGCGAAGACGCCACCGGTCTGCTCCATCTCCCATTTGCCAGGCGTCGCCGAGACGTGGACCGTCTGCGGGCGCATCGCATCCCACTCCTCGAAGCGGAGCGGCCGGTTGTCGAGGCAGGAGGGCAGCCGGAACCCGTACTCGGCCAGCGTCGCCTTGCGACGGAAGTCGCCCCGATACATGCCGCCGATCTGCGGCACCGTGACGTGGCTCTCGTCGGTGAAAACCAGGGCGTTGTCGGGCAAGTACTCGAACAGGGTCGGCGGCGGCTCGCCGGGCTTTCGACCGGTGAGATAACGGGAATAGTTCTCGATGCCGTTGCAGGCGCCGGTGGCCTCGATCATCTCGATGTCGAAGGTACAGCGCTGGTCGATGCGCTGCGCCTCGATCAGCCGGCCCATCTTGGTCAGCTCCTCGATCCGGGCGTTCAGCTCGTGCTTGATGCCCTTGATCGCCTGCTGCAGCGTCGGGCGCGGCGTGACGTAGTGCGAATTGGCGTAGACCTTCACGAACTTCAGCTCGGAGATGGTCTTGCCGGTGAGCGGATCGAACTCGACGATGCTCTCGACCTCGTCGCCGAACAGGCCGATGCGCCAGCCGCGATCCTCCAAGTGGGCGGGCCACAGCTCGATCGAATCGCCCCGCACCCGGAACGTGCCGCGGGCGAAATCAGACTGGATGCGCTTGTACTGGAGCGCGACGAGATCGGCGATGAGCTGGCGCTGCTCGATCCGCTCGCCCAGACTCACCGTGAACGACATGGCCGTATAGGTCTCGACCGAGCCAATACCGTAGATGCACGAGACCGACGCCACGATGATCACGTCGTCCCGCTCCAGCAGGGCGCGGGTCGCGGAGTGCCGCATCCGGTCGATCTGCTCGTTGATCGAGGATTCCTTCTCGATGAACGTGTCCGAGCGCGGCACGTAGGCCTCGGGCTGATAGTAATCGTAGTAGGAAACGAAGTATTCGACGGCGTTTTCGGGGAAGAAGGCCTTGAACTCACCATAGAGCTGAGCGGCGAGCGTCTTGTTGGGCGCGAGGATCAGGGCGGGGCGTTGCGTCTCCTCGATGATCTTGGCCATCGTGAAGGTCTTGCCCGAGCCGGTGACGCCGAGCAGAACCTGGTCGCGCTCCATCGCCTGCACGCCGCCGACCAGCTCGGCAATCGCCCTGGGCTGGTCGCCAGCCGGCTTGAACTCGGATTTCAGCGTGAACCGGACGCCGCCCTCGGATTTCTGCGGCCGCTCCGGCCGGTGCGGGACCCAGGTCTTCCCGTCCTTGAACAGCGGGTTGCCCTCGACGAGCAGGCGCTCCAGGGCGCTCACCGTTGCCGAGGCGCCGGCGTCGCCGCCGGGATCCGGCAGGTCTGCGCCCTCGGGCACGGGGCCGTCCTCGGGCGGCGTCAGGCCCAGCGCCTGCGCCAGACGCGGATCGACATCAGCCGCATCGCCGAGCGCGTAGCCGGCCTGAGGCGCCTCTGCGAAGCCGTCGCGGGCGATCTCGGCCCGGCGCGTGGCGGCCTTGGTATCAACCTTGCCGGCGCGCGCCTTCGGCTTGCCCGGCCGCACGGGCGGCTCGATGGGCGCCAGCCGGTTGCGATTGAGCGCCGGGTTCAGGAGCTCCGCCAGATAGGTGTCCAGGGGCTTCAGCTCGGGCTTCGACGCCTTGGCGGACGTGGCCGTGACGGAGGCGGCGCGCGGTTTCTTCGGTGCGGGCATGTGCACCATATGGGCCCGGACCCCGCTCCGAGAAACCCTGTCGGGATGCGGTTTGACGGCTTTCGTTGACCGCTGGTCGCGCCGCGGACCGGTGGTGGGACGACGCGCCTTTGCCACTAAAGACGGTGTGGCGAATACAACCATTCGGTAGAATTCACCCGGGAGCGAACTCGACCGCGGCCCCGGTTGCTGAGAAGATCGGCAGGCGCGGCGCGGGAAATCGGCTTGCCGTGAGCCGACGTGGTCGATACTTTGCGCTGCAAAGCATGCTGCAGCCGGGGGCTTTTGGCACATGCAGGACCTGGACAAGGCGCTGGCCGACATCGTGGCGATCCGCTCGCAGATCGCCCGCGACACGGCGTTCCGCGGGGTGGGGGCGGCGACGGTGGCGGGCACCGGCGGCTTGGCGCTGGCCTGTGCGGCGGGCCAAGCGCTGTGGCTCGGCGATCCGGCGGTGCGAACCGGCCTGTTCTTCGGCCTCTGGATCGCGGCCGCCCTCGCGGCCTTCGCGATGATCGGCGTCGAGGCGGTCCGGCGCAGCCGGCGCCTGCATTCCGGCCTCGCCGATGCGATGGTGTGGAATGCCATAGAGGTGTTCCTGCCGGCGGCGGGTGCGGGGGCCTGCCTCGCCCTCGTCATCGCGCGTTTCGCCCCCGGCGAGGTCTGGATGCTGCCGGGTCTCTGGCAGGTGCTCGTCGGCCTTGGCCTGTTCGCCTCGGCGCGGATTCTGCCCCGAGGGGTGCAGGGCGTCGGTGCCTGGTATCTGCTTGCCGGGCTCGCGGTGCTGGCAATGTCGGCCGAGACGCGCGGCCTGTCCCCCTGGACGATGGGCCTGCCCTTCCTCGTCGGTCAAACCTGGCTGGCGGGGATCATCCATCGCGGGGCGCGGGCCTTCGATGACGATCGCTGACCGTTCCGACGGGCGCTTTTCCTACGAGGGGCTCGACAGGATCATCCACGAGCGGGCACGCCTGAGCGTGCTGACCTCGTTGGTGGCGCATCCGAAGGGATTGCCCTTCCCGGATCTCAAGCGCCTGTGCGGGCTCACCGACGGCAACTTGAGCCGCCATCTCGCCGTGCTGAGCGAGGCCGATCTGGTGAGCCTCGAGAAGGGCTTTGCGCACAAGCGGCCGCAGACGGTCTGCCGCCTGACCTCCGTCGGGCGCCAACGCTTCATTGGCTATCTCGGCGTGCTCGAGCAGGTGGTGCGCGACGCCGCGGAGGCCGCCGAGCGCGGGTCCGAATCCGGTGTCCGCGGCCTCGATCCGGCCACGAAAACGGCGTGAGGACGCCCCGCCCGGCCGGGAATATTAACTCCGTTTCGATAGAGCTCAACGCCACGCCCATGCCGGGAGACTTTACGATGCAAAGCGAAGCGGTGCCGGGCCCCCTGCACGCCGCGATCATCATGGACGGTAACGGGCGCTGGGCCACGCAACGCGGCCTGCCGCGGCTGGCCGGCCATCACCGGGGCGTGGAATCGATCCGGCGCACCGCAGAGGCCTGCCCGGATCTCGGCATCGGCACGCTCACGCTCTATGCCTTCTCGGCGGATAACTGGCAGCGGCCCACCGAAGAGGTCGGCGGCCTGATGCGGCTCCTTCGCTCCTACCTGCGCAACGAGACCCAGCGCCTTGCACGCACCGGCACCCGCCTCAGCGTCGTCGGCCGGCGCGACCGCCTGCCGGACGGCATCCCCGAGGCGATGGCTGCGGCGGAAGCCGCCACGGCGGCGGGGAGCCGGCTGCATCTCCGGATCTGCGTCGACTACTCGGCCCGCGACGCGATCATCGCGGCCGCACAGCGTCTCCAGGGCGATGACCTGACGCGCGAGGGCTTCGGCCAGCTGGTGGCCGGCCCGATGCACGGTTCGCCCGTCGACGTCGACCTGCTGATCCGCACCGGCGGCGAGCGCCGTCTCTCCGACTTCATGCTCTGGGAGGCGGCTTATGCCGAGCTGCATTTCACCGAGCGGATGTGGCCTGATTTCGGCCCCGAGGACCTCGCCGAGGCGGTTGCCGAGTTCGGCCGCCGCGAGCGCCGGTTCGGCGGCCTGAAGGCGCCGGCCGTCTCGGCCGCGGCCTGAGCCGCTTGACGCGCGCGTACCGGCGCGCAGAGGGTCGCGCGCATGATCGAGACCCTCCACAAGCGCCGCGTCCTCCTCGTCATCGGCGGTGGCATCGCGGCCTACAAGGCGCTCGACCTGATCCGGCGCCTGCGTGAGCGCGGCGCCAGCGTCTGCCCGGTGCTGACCGCGGGGGCGCAGGAATTCGTGACACCCCTCGCGGCTGCGGCGCTCGCGGGCGAGCGGGCGCATACCGATCTGTTCGACCGGGCCTCCGAGGCCGAGATCGGCCACATCAAGCTGGCCCGTCAGGCGGATGCCGTGGTCGTGGCGCCCGCAACCGCCAACCTGATGGCCAGCATGGCTGGCGGACACGCGGCTGATCTGGCGACCACGATCCTGCTGGCGACGACCCTGCCGATCCTGCTGGCGCCGGCCATGAACGTCCAGATGTGGGCCCATCCGGCGACACGGCGGAACCGCGCGATCCTGGAGGGAGACGGCATCCGGATCGTCGGCCCGAATGCCGGCAGGATGGCGGAGCCCGAATCCGGGCCTGGCCGCATGGCTGAGCCCAACGAGATCGCCGACGCGCTGGAGCGGATGCTGGGGCTGCAGGCCGGCGACGGGCCCCTCGTCGGCCGGCGCGTGCTCGTCACCTCCGGTCCGACTCATGAGCCAATCGATCCGGTCCGCTACATCGCCAATCGCTCGTCGGGCCGCCAGGGCCACGCCATTGCGGCCGCCGCCGCCGCGGCCGGTGCCGCCGTCACCCTGGTCTCCGGGCCGGTGGCGCTCCCCGACCCGCCGGGCGTCGCCGTGGTCCGGGTCGAGACTGCCCGGGAGATGCTCGCCGCCGTCGAGGCGGCGCTTCCGGCCGACATCGCGGTCTTCGCCGCCGCCGTCGCCGATTGGCGTCCGGAACACGAGGCTGGAACCAAAAAGATCAAGAAGGACGGCACCGGGCCGGCGCCGATGTCGCTGGTGGAAAATCCCGACATCCTCGCCACGATCGCGCGCCGGCCGGCGGGCCGCCCCCCCCTCGTGGTCGGGTTCGCCGCTGAAACCGACAGGGTTATCGAACACGCACGGGCGAAAATCGCCCGAAAGGGGTGCGACCTGATCGTGGCCAACGATGTGTCGGCCGAGGGCGGTGTGATGGGCGGCGCCGACAACGCGGTGCACGTGATCCGCCGGGACGGCGCGATCGAGACCTGGCCGCGCCTCGGCAAGGACGAGGTTGCCCGGCGCTTGGTGGCGTATTTCGCGGGCCTTCTGGCTGATTGATGGAGGTCGGCCCGACTGGAGTGCTGTGACGCACCTGGGACGATCGCTTCCGTTCGGGAACAACTACGCACAGGAGAGATGGAAGACTGGCTTTCAGGTTTGCATCGGATCGTGAGTGAGAATTTCGGATCCGGCGCATTTTGGAAGCGAAAAATATGATTATTCTTGATGCTTGCCTTTCTGAACTGCTCGGAACGAGAGTCGCATTAAAAAGAGTTTGAGCGTCGCGGCGGTGGCTGCAGCGCTGGGCGCCGCCACGCAAGAGATCGTCCGCAACGTCGGCCGAGCGGCTCAGGCCGCCGCCGCAATGGTCGGTCACATCGCCGGCGTGGCCGCGGCCTCGAAGGCGACCGACGCAGCGACGCACCCTGTCCTCAGGGGGGCCTGTCGGACCGAGCCTTTCCCTGCGGAGGTGGGCCGCTTCCTGGCCGCCAGCGTCCGGGCCGCCTGAGCGGTCCCGGTGGTGCGGTCGGCCGCCTCCCTGGCCTGGACCGGTCCGAAGCGATAGAAGGCCCTCCGAAGGCCGGCGCGTACGGCGCCGGCTCCAGGGAGAAACCATGCCTCGCCTGTCCCCCCTCTTCGGAGCCGCGTTGATCGCCATGACCACAGCCGCCAATGCCGAGACCGTGACCACCCCGTCGGGCCTCAAGTATCAGGACGAGGTCGTCGGCACCGGGCCTGAGCCGAAGGCTGGCCAGCAGGTCACCGTCCAGTACACCGGCTGGCTCGACGAGGGCGGCAAGAAGGGCAAGAAGTTCGACTCGTCCCGCGACCGCAACCAGCCCTTCAGCTTCCCCCTCGGCGCTGGCCAGGTGATCAAGGGCTGGGACGAGGGCGTCGCCACCATGAAGACCGGCGGCAAGCGCACCCTGATCATCCCGCCGCAGCTCGGCTACGGCGCCCGCGGCGCTGGCGGCGTGATCCCGCCGAACGCCACCCTGATCTTCGACGTCGAACTCCTCGGCGCGAAGTAAGGCATCGATCGGGGCTCGGGCTGCGCGGCGGCGAGAGTTTTCAGAACCATGCTGTTCGCGCAGCTGTCCGACGAGCTGTTCAAGCCGCTCGCCTCGCCGAGCCGCGGCTTCAACGCCGCCCTGCTCCTGCACCTGCACCGGCGCGTCCTCGGGGCCGAGCCGGTGCGCAAGGCCGAACTCCTGGCCGAGATCGGCGACTTCGCCGCCGGCTGGGGCGATCCCGAGGTCAGCGGCGACGAGCCGATCTCGGCGGATCCGACCGAGCGCCGCACGGCGCTCTACCGGCGCCTCCTCGACACCGGCTGGCTGATCGAGCGCCGCGAGCGCTACGTTCCGGTCGCGGAATTCGACCCCGAGGCCCGCCTGCTCTTGGAGGAGCTGTCGCGGCTGGAACGGGGCGAGACCCGCTCCTACGGCGGGGCCGTGCTGGAGGTGTTGGGCGGGCTCGAGAGCGCCCTGTCGGACCCGGCGAACCGCTCCGAGGCGCTGTCCAACGCCGCCCGCGGCGCGGCCGCCTTCCTGTCGCACGTGCGCGGCCTGGCAGCCGGCATGCGCAAGGTCGAGGAACGCATCCTGCGCGAGCCCGACCGCGCCAAGACCTTCCGGCTGTTCTTCGAGGATTTCGTCGAGCGCCACCTGATCAGCGACTACCGGACGCTGCATACCCGCTTCAACCCGTTCCGCTTCCGCGCCAGCGTGGTGCGCGAGGCCGGGCGGGCGCTGCGCGACGCCCTCACGGTCCGGGCGCTGGCCGAGGGCCTGATCCGCGAGGGGCGGAGTGCCGACCTCGACGCGGCGCAGAAGGCCGTCCGGGCCGATCTCGCCCAGATCCTCGCGGTGTTCGAGGGTCTCGACAACCACCTCGACGCCGTCGACGCCGTGGTGGCGCGCCTGGAGCGCCGGATCGCCTCCACGCTGCACGTGATGGACCGCCCGGACCCGAGCGGCGTCGAGCGCGTCGCCGCGCTGCTGCGCGCCGTCGGGGGAGCGGAGATCGCCCCCGAGGTGCCGGGCGACGTCTCGCTGCTGCGGCCGCCGATCGGGCACGCGCATCTCCAGGCGCCGCGGGCCCGCAAGGCCGCGATCGACATGGAGCCCCTGCCCGACATCGAGGACGACCCCGTGGTCGACGCCTTCGCGGCCGCCAAGGCGGAGTTCCGGCGCCGCACCACCGTGACGCCCGAGAGCATGAGCGCCTTCGTGGAGGGCCGCCTCGGCAAGGCCGTGCGGCTGCGCGGGTCGCAGATCGTGATCGCGGGCGTCGACGACTTCATCGTGTTCCAGCGCCTGCGTGAGATCGACGTGCTGTTCGACGCCAAGCTCGGCGCGCGCTACGCCCTGACCCGGCTGCCCGAGCGGGTGGTCAACGGCTGGCTGGACTGCCCGGATTTCCTGCTGGAGCGCCGTCCCCGTGCTTGAGGGCTTCCGCGCGATCATCGACGGCGACGAGCCGCCGCCCCCCGGCGCCCGGGCGCCGGACGCCGAGGAGCTGTGCCGCGCCCTCCAGGTGCTGCTGAAGGGTCAGGTGATCTACGCCGAGACCCAGAACATCGGCCGCTCCTACGAGCTCGCCCGGCACTACGCGCCGTTCTTCACCGACTACTTCGCCTGCCTCGGCTACGCGCTGACCGTCTCGCACCGCGACCAGATGGTCTCGCTGAGCCCGGCTGCCGACGCCCCGCGGCACGACATCGTCTCGGAGCGCCTGCGCAAGGACGAGACCCTGGTGCTGCTGGCGCTCCGGCTGCTCTACGAGGAGGGGTTGCGCGACCATCGGGCCGGCACGGACGGGATCGTCGACTGCACCACCGACGAGATCGTCGAGAAGATCCGCGCCGTCGCGCGCAACGAGCCCCCCGAGGAGGGGCGGCTCGCCGACATCCTGCGCCTCTACGCCAAGCGCGGCGGCCTGCGCCTCGGCGAGCGCGACCGGGTCGAGCGGGTCACGCCGCTCGCGCTCCTGCCGGGACTGACGGTGCTGGCCTCCGACGCCTGGATGGAGCGCCTGCGGGCGTGGTCCGAGGCCGGCGAGGCCTGAGGCCGGCGCCGGCCGCTCCGGAAACGCGTCCCCGGGCGACCGAGCCGTGCCTGTCGGCTCCCGGTCAGGCCGCCCGGACCGTCGCCAGGAAGTGCTCGACCTCGCTGCCGAGATGGGCCGCCTGGCGGGCCATCTCGGAGGCCGAGGCCAGGACCTGCGCGGCGGCCGCGCCGGTCTCCTCTGCGGCGCCCGCGACGCCGCTGACGTTGGCGGTCACCGACCCGGTCCCGGTCGCCGCCTCGGCGACGTTGCGGACGATCTCCTGAGTGGCCGCACCCTGCTCCTCCACCGCCGCCGCGATGGAGTTGGCCATGCCGCTGATCTCGCGGATGCGGCCGGCGATGCCGTCGATGGCCTGGACAGCCTGACCGGTCGAGCCCTGGATCTGCGCGATCTGCGCCGAGATCTCGGCCGTGGCCTTGGCGGTCTGGTCGGCCAGCGCCTTCACCTCGGTTGCGACCACCGCGAAGCCGCGGCCGGCGGTGCCCGCGCGCGCGGCCTCGATCGTGGCGTTCAGCGCCAGCAGGTTGGTCTGGCTGGCGATCGCCGAGATCAGGTCCACCACCTCGCCGACCCGGCGCGCGCCGGTGCTCAAGGCCTGGACGAGGTCGGCCGTGGCGGCCGCCTCGCGGACGGCGGCCTGCGCCAGATCCGCGGAGGAGCCGACCTGACGGCCGATCTCGTTGACCGAAGAGCCGAGCTCCTCGGCCGCCGCCGCGACCGTGGTCACGTTGGTGGAGGCCTCCTCGGCGGCCGCCGCTGCGCTGGTCGACTGGCCGGCCGTCTGCGTCGCCGTCGCGGTGAGGCTCTGGGCCGTGGCCTGAAGCTGCGTCGCCGCCGACGTCACCGAGCCGACGATGCCGCCGATGGCGGATTCGAACCGGTCGGCGAGCTCGCGCGTCGCCTGCCGGCGCTGCGCCTCGGCGCCGGCCCGGGCCTGCGCGGTCTCGGCCTCCAGGGCGCGGGTGTGCAGCAGGTTCTCCCGGAAGACCGCGACGGTCGCCGACATGGCGCCGATCTCGTCCCGCCGCGCCGCGTAGGGAATCTCGGCCTGCGCGTCGCCGTCGGCGAGGCGCCGCATGGACAGCGTCATACGGGCGAGCGGCCGCGACACGCCCGTGAAGGCGTACAGCATGGCGCCCAGCGCGATGACGAGGCTGGCGAGCAGGCTCACGATGGTGGTCCGGACCGCGTCGGCCTGGCTGTCGCGAGCCGTACGCCCGGCGGCCTCGCCGGTCTTGATGTTCAGGTCGGCGAGCGCGCGGGTCGCGGTCGAGGCCGCGAGGTAGTTGGCGTTCATCGGCCCGCGGAAATAAGCGAGCGCCTGATCGTGCTGATCGGCCGGGAAGGCGCGCAGACGAGTCCAGTCGGTCTGCTGCACCGCAAGCTTGGCGAGCAGGTCGTCGTAGATCGCCTGCTCCTCCTTCGATGCCACCAGACTGCGGTAGGCCTCGGCCTTCGCCTGGCGGTTCCGCATCATCTCGTCCGCATTCTTCAGGCTGGTTTCGCGCTCGGCGTCAGTATCCGCCGTCACGTAGCGGAACTGCCACAGTCTCGCGCGCATCACGAGGGCGTTGATCGTCTGAGCCTCGTTGATCGACGGCACGGCGTTGTCGATCAGCTCCGCAAGTCGCTGGTCGACCAACTGCATCTTGTAGAGGGTCACGCCACCCTGAACCATCGCCGTCAGGAGCAGGAGGGCGAAGAGGCCGCTGAGTTTCGCTTTGAGACTGAGACGCATCGGTATTTCCGGTCGTGCGGACGAGACCGGAACGGCATGAACAGGTTGTGCTAACAGGGTCATAACCTGTGGTGGAATCGGGCTTCAGGGCTGCGCGTGTGTCGGCTTGCATACGCGGCCGAGTCCGGCCAACTGGGCCGATCATTCTCCGCCACCGGCCCGGCTCACCGACATCGTGTACGTCCTCACCGACATCGCTATCTCGAATTGGTACCTGATCCGCCGCGAGCAGATTCGCCTGCGCGGCGCCGCGGCGCTGGTCGGGCCGACCGGGGCCGGGAAATCGACGATCTTCGACGCGGTCGGCACGGTGCTGGCCGGCAACAATGCCAGCCGCCTCGCCCTCAACGCCTCGGCCTCCGGCCGCAGCGCCCGCACCGTGCGCGATTACTGCCTGGGCTGGATCAGCGACCCTGCGGAAGGCGGCCGCCCGACACGAGAATCCTGCGAGACCGTGCTGGTCCTGGTCTTCGAGAACCCCGATTCCGGGCGCGTGGTCTCGGTCGGCCTCGCCCTGGCGGCCCGAGCGGCGGAGCCGAAGGAGACGGTACTGTCGCGCTTCATCGCGGTCGGACACCGGTTCGAGGTGTCCGACTACGCCCGCACCGCCCCCGGCGGCACCTACACGGCGCCCTGGAGCGAGATCGCCGCCGACCTGCGCGCCCGCGCGTCGAGCTTCACCGAGTATCGGACCTCCGGCGAGCGCTTCACGGCCGACGTGCTCGCCACCCTGCGCGAGGGCGCGCCGGCGCCGGAGCCGCGCCACTTCCTGCGCAGCTTCGCCAACGCGGTGGCGTTCAAGCCGATCTTCGACACAAGCGCCTTCGTGCGCGCCTTCGTTCTCGACCCGGAGCCCCTCGACGTCGAGCGCGTGCGCCACTCCATCGCCAACTGGCGGCGCCTCCTGGAGACCATCGCCGAGCTGGAGAGCCGGCTCGGGCGCCTGCGGCGCCTGCGCGACCGCTACGAGGCCTGGGGCGAGGCGGTCCTCGCCGCCGCGACCCACGAGTTGCGCGCGGCCAGCGCCGAGCTGCGCCGCCGCAGCCTCGACCTCATCGCCGTCCGGAGCCGGCTCCGGGAGGGCGCCGACACCCTGCGCATCGCCCGCGAGCGGGTCGCGGCGAGCCGCGGCTACGTCCGCGAGATCGACGGCGAGATCGCCGAGAAGAAGGCGCTGGCCGCCGCGAGCGCCGCCGAGGGTCGGCTCGCCGCCTCGACGCTCGGCCTGTCCATGCTGGAGCGGGACCGCAAGGAGCTGATCGGCCGGATCGGCGACCTCGTCGCCCTCGTCGGGCAGATGGCCAAGCTCCAGCCGGTCGCCCCGATCCTGCGCCAGAGCTGCCCGCAGGCGGCCCGCCTCGCCGAGGCCTGCGCCCGGGCGGGCCTGCGCCGGGAATCCTCCCCCGAGGAGATCCTGCGCCCCGAGGGGCCGCTGGCCGAGCTGGCCGACGGCCTCGCGCGCCTCCCCGATTTCGACGAAGCCCTGGAGCGGGCCGCCGAGGACGCGGCGCTGAAGGCCCGCGCCCAGGAGAGCGAGGCCGAGCGCACGGCCCCCCGCACCGGCGGCGGTCCGGCGGCGCGCCTGTCCTCCGACACCGTGGCGTTCCGCGGCGAGCTGGAGCGGCGCGGCATCGACGCGCTGCCGATCTGCGAGCTGGCCGAGATCGTCGACCCGACCTGGGGGCCGGCCCTCGAGGGCCTGCTCGGGCGCGCCCGCGAGGCTCTCGTGGTCGCCCCGGACCGGCTGAACGAGGCGCTCGGCGTGCTGCAGTCGGGCCGCGACCGCTTCAGCCGCTGCATCCTGGTCAAGACCACCGACACCGCCAAGCAGCGGTCGCGCCGCTACGACGACGGGCCGCTGACCGTGATCGAGACCAGCGACCCCCACGCGGAGGCCTTCCTCGGCGTGCGGCTCGGCGGCTACGACCTCGCCCGGGACGATGCCGAACTGGCGCGCCTGTCCCGGGCCGTGGCGCCGAGCGGCCGGACCACGGCCGGCATGGCCTATACGGTGACCCGCAGCGTCGACCTGCTGATGACCCGTGGCCATCGCGGGCCGACCGCCGACAGCCGCCGCGCGCACGAGATCGCCGCAGCGGAGGCGCGGCGCCTGCGCGGCGAGGCCGCGGTCCTGCGCGAGGCCGCCCGGACGGCCGCGGCGATCCGGGCCCGCGTTGCCCGGGGCCTCGACGACGTGGAGGCCCTGCGGGCCGAGCTCGACGGGCTGGAGGGACGGCGGCGCACGCTGCAGACCGAGCGGGAGGGCATCGAGAAGCGCGATACGGCCGGGCTCACCGCCGAGATCGCCGCGCTGACCACCGAGCGGGTCGGCTACCTGCGGGAATTGTCGGAGGAGCTGGAGCCCAAGCTCGACCGCCTGCTCGCCGACGAGGCGGCCCTGCGCGCCCGGATGGGGCCCGTGCGCGAGGCCGTCCGCGCCGCCCTGTCCGCCCGCCGCGCGGCCCTGCGCCAGCTGAGCGCGGGCGACGCGGCGCGGGTGCGCCTTGCCCGGGCCGAGCCCTTCGACCTCGGCGTGGTCGCCGAGGCGCGGCGGGCGCTCGCCGGCCTCGACGCCAAGGCGGCCGGGTCGCGGGTGAGCGCCGAGCGCGGCCTCGCCCGGGATTCCGCCGAGGCCGCCCGCTCGCACGGGCGAATCGCGGAGCGCGAGCTGGCGGAGGCCTGCGCAGCCTGGCGAGTGGAAAACCCGCTCGCCTCCGGGGACGCGCCGGCGATCGACGGCTTCGCCTGGGTGCGGCGAGAATACGAGGCGGTGGAGGGGCACGAGCTGCGCCGCTACCGGGCGCAGGCGGAGCGGGCCGAGTCCGAGATGCGCCGCCTCATGACCGAGGACCTGCTGACGCGCCTCGCCGACCGGTTCGAGCGGGTCCATGCCCGGCTCGCGGCCCTGAACGAGCGGCTCTCGGCCCGCAGCTTCACCGGCCAGACCTACGCGTTCGAGGCGGCGGTGGATCGCCGCTACGCCGCCGTCCACGCGCTCGCCACCGAGACCGCCCGCTCGCCCGAGGCCGCGCAGGCGCTGCTCGCCGGCGAGGCCGAGGGGCCGATGGCGGCCGCGCTGGAGGAGATCACCGCCCTGATCGCCGGCGAGGAGGACGCGGCGCGGCTCGCCGATTACCGCAACTACTTCGTGTACGAGATCGGCATGCGCGACCGGGCGGGCAACCGCACCACGATGTCGGCCCGGGCGCTGCGCGGCTCCGGCGGCGAGGCGCAGGCGCCGTTCTACGTGGCGATCGCCGCGTCGCTCGCCAGCGCCTACTATCCGGGCGACCGGCCGGGCGACGAGAATCCGGGCTTGGGCCTATGCCTGCTCGACGAGGCGTTCTCGAAGCTCGACGTGCGCAACAGCCAGGCGCTGGTCGATCTCTACCGCGCCTGGGGGCTGCAGCTCCTGATCGCCGCCCCCGAGGACAAGCGCACGACGCTGACCGAGGTGATGGACACGATCGTGACGGTCTACAAGAGCCCGGATCTGACCTCGGTGCGGATCGAGGCCGAGCACCCCCTCGAGGCGGCCCGGCGGGCGCTGCACGCGATCAACCCCGACCAGATCGGGATCGAGGGCTTTCGCCAGTCGGACGCGGCGGAATGAGGTCTCGACGTGAGGGACAAGCGCGAGGCCGCGGGGCACCGGGGCGGGGCTTTGCGCCGCCGTCCCCGGTATCCCCGTTCATCGGGTGAGCGACCGTCAGTTCAGGTAGGTGCGGATCCAGTTCGGCGAGAGGATCTCGCCCTCCTCCGTGATGATCCAGGGCTGCTTGGCCGGGTCGGTCAAGGCGCCGGCCGCGGCGGCGATTGCCTCGCGCAGGGTATCGTAGCGCTCGGGCTGCGCAAGCGGGGCGCTCGCCGGGGCCGTGCGCCAGATCGTCAGATCCGCGGGCCGTTCCAGAGCTTCGGTTTCCATCGGTACTCGTCCTTCCGAACCGTTTTTGACCGTTCAGATCGCCGCGGCCGGGCTGAGCCGGGAGGTTGCGGCGATCAAAGGTCTGAGCGTCAATGCAAGCATCTCTGCGGCAGCTTTGCGATCAATTCAGGCGGTTTTCGAAGCCAGCCTCTCGTGCCGAGGCACGAGAATGAGCGTGTTTCGGTTTTCCATGTCCGTATCGAGCGCGACTGAACTGCCCTGGACTTGCAAGAATTGTGGCTCCTGAATGATGACCATTCCGTTAGCCAGTTTGCGCCGGTCGCCGACGTGCGCCAGAACACGTCAGGGGCCTATCGGCGCCCGTGCCCCTCTGTGTTGACGCCCCGATCCTGAACGCGCACTTAAGGCTCAGCCCGTCGAGGGCCCGCCTTCGCGCTTCTTTCGGAGACACCCGTGCCGGATCGCACCGTGCGCATCGTCCTCGCGGCGGTCCTGGTCCTGCTGGCGCTCTATGTCGCCCAACCCTACTTGCAGCCGCTCCTCTATTCCGCCGACGCGCCTCGGGCGGTGCTGGCCCGCGGCGATTTGGCGCCGGCTGAGACCTCGACGATCGCGCTGTTCGAGCGGGCGAGCCCGTCCGTCGTTCACGTTTTCGCGCAGGGTGCGGCGCAGAACCGCGATCTGCTCGACCTCGACGATCAGGGGGGCGAGCAGGGCGGCACACAGACGGGCACCGGCTTCGTCTGGGACGGCGCCGGCCACATCGTCACCAACACCCATGTCGTGCAGAACGCCGCGCAGAGCGGCGGGTCTGTCTCCGTCCGGCTGAGCGACGGCACGGTGGTCTCCGCGACGTTGGTTGGTTTGGCGCCGTCTTACGATCTCGCGGTCCTGCAGCTCGGGCGGGTGACGCGCATGCCGCCGCCCCTGGCAATCGGCACCTCGGCGGATCTGAAGGTCGGGCAATCGACCTTCGCCATCGGCAATCCGTTCGGCCTCGACCACACCCTGACCACCGGCGTGGTCAGCGCCGTGCGGCGGCGCATGCCGACCAGCGAGGGCCGCGAATTGTCCGGCGTCATCCAGACGGATGCGGCGATCAATCCCGGCAATTCCGGCGGACCCCTGCTCGATTCCGCCGGCCGACTGATCGGCGTCAACACCGCCATCGTCTCGCCGTCCGGTGCCAGCGCGGGGATCGGCTTCGCGATCCCCGTCGACGTGGTGAACCGGATCGTGCCGGAGTTGATCAAGGCCGGCCGGGTGCGCAATCCCGGCATCGGCATCATCGCCGCGCAGGAAGCGGCTACCGCGCGCCTCGGCATCGATGGTGTGGTGATCGTGCGGGTGCTGCCCGGCTCGCCCGCCGCGCAGGCCGGACTGCGCGGCGTCGACCCACAGACCGGCGACATCGGCGATGTGATCGTCGAGGCCAACAATCGTCCGGTCCATCGGCTCGCTGACCTGACGGCAGCCATCGAAGAGGCCGGCCTCGGTGCCGGTGTGACTCTGAAGGTCGAGCGCGACGGCCGGGTCCGGCAGGTCCGCGTCACCACGGCCGATGTCGCGGAGAACCGGCGATGAGACGTCTCCGCCTTGCCCTTCTGCTCATCCTCCCCATCGCGCTGATCGCTGGCGCCGCGCAGGCCGGCGAGCCGCCCACGCGCGCGCGCCTTTGCCAGGACAATCTCCCCGAGGGCGTGCGCCTGCCGCCGCAACCCGGCTGCGACGCCGGCACCCGCGCACCGAAGCCGCGCCGGCCGGGCTTCTACGATCTGGGCGACGGAACGAGCCTCCAGATCGGCGGGAGCGCCTCGGCTACCTACGGCGTGCGGCGCTGAGCGATGGTGCTGTTCGCCGGCCTGCTCGCCTGCCTGACCCTGTGGTGGCTGTCCAAGAACGGCGGCCTCGGCCGGCGGCTCAAGCGCGGTCTTGGGGCGGCCCTCGCCGCCGCCCTCGGGGGCGCGCGGCTGCAGACCTTCGGCGCCTTCGCACTGCTCGCCGCCGGATTTCTGCTCCTGCGCGGCAACTTCGTCCTCGCGGCGCTCCTCGGGCTCAGCGGCGTCTGGTTGATCGAGGGGCAGACCGCGATGACCGCACGGCTCCGCCGCTTCATCCGGCCGGGTCCCGGTCAGGGAGCCCGCGACGCTGAGGACCGCCGCTTCCGCACGACTCTGATTGACGCCCTCCTGCGCCCCGACGGCAGCCTGCGCACCGGCCGGGTCATCGCGGGTCCGGGTGCCGGCACGTGGCTCGACGCCATGCCCACCGGGGCCGTGGTCGAGCTGCTGCGCCTCTGCCGCCTCCGAGACGCCGCGGGCGCCGCCCTGCTAGAGCCGTATCTCGACCGCAGGTCGCCCGGTTGGCGTGTAGACGCTGAGGGCGATCGTGACCCGCGGCCGCGCCGTCCGCCGAACCCAGGGGCGATGACGCAAGAGGAGGCGTACCAGGTCCTGGGGCTTCAGCGCGGGGCGACCGCTGAGGAGATCCGGTCGGCCCACCGGTCTCTGATGAAGCGGGCTCACCCCGACCAGGGGGGCAGCGCCGAGCGGGCGGCGCGCGTCAACGCGGCCCGGGACAGGCTTCTGAACCGACATCGCTGAACTCCACGCGCGTTGTCAGAGAGATACCGATTGGCGGCCGCGAGCGAACTCAGTCGCGGTCCTGTCGTCCACGGGCACGCGGGTGCGCCCATGATTGTCTTGAGCGAGGTCTCTTAGGGCGCTGCCGGGCGCCTCAGCTCCGGGTGGCAAAGCAGCTGAAGCCGCTGCGCTTCAGGGCCGAGCAGGCCTCCTGGGCGGAATCCTGCTCGGCGAAGCCCGAAAAGCGGGCACGGAACAGCGTGGTGCCGCCATGCTCGACCTTGACGGTGTAGGGCGCAGCCTTCGAGAGGCTTCCGCCGACCTTGGCGCGTGCCTCGGAGAGCATCGCGCGGGCCTTGGTCTCGTCGTCCATGGCGCCGAGCTGGACCACCCAGGCGGTCGGTACGACGCGGGAACCGGAAACCGCCTTCGGGGGCTCATCGCGTTCGAGGGAGGCCACCCGGGCCGTCGACTTGGACGCCCCCGGGAAGGGCGGCTGGGCATTACTGGCGCCGGCATAGGCCTGGGCCGCCTTCGGGATCCCCTGCGGACCGGGCTTCCAGGTGCCGCCCGGCGTCGTCGTCTTGGACGGGGACAGATCGAGGGGCTCGCCGGTGGTGCCGGTGGTCTCGACATCCTCGTCGTCGGCGGAGGCGACCTGCGTGCGGGTCCGCGAGACTGCGTCGGCGATGACCGCCGGACGGGCGCGCTCGGCGACCTCGGTGACGGGCGCCGAGATCCGGGCGCCGGCATAGGCCCGCGGCAGGCTGGAGCGGACGAGGTCGGCCATGATGCGGTCGCGGCCCGCGCCGGACTTGCCGCCCAGCACGATCGCGACGATCTGGCGTCCCTCGGACTTCGCGGCGGTCATCAAGTTGAATCCGGAATCCCGCGTGTAGCCGGTCTTGATCCCGTCGACGCCCTGAACGTTGCCCAGCAGATGGTTATGGTTGCCGATCACCCGGCCGCGGAACGCGAAGGAACGGGTCTGGAAGTAGCGGTAATAGTGCGGAAAGCGATCCTGGATCGCGCGGGCCAGCACGGTCAGGTCGCGGGCAGTGGTGAGCTGGTCAGGATCGGGCAGACCGGAGGCGTTGGCGTAATGCGTCCGGCTCATGCCGAGCGCATGGGCCTTCGCGGTCATCAGCTGGGCGAAGCGCTCCTCGGAACCGGCGATGTTCTCGCCGATGGCGCAGGCCACGTCGTTCGCCGACTTCGTCACGATCGCCTTGATGGCATCCTCGACCGAGATGGTCTGACCGGGACGCAGGCCGAGCTTCGACGGCGCCTGTGCGGCGGCATGGGCCGAGATGGTCAGCTCGGAATCGAGGGCGAACTTGCCTCGCTCCATCTGCTCGAACAGCATGTAGAGCGTCATCACCTTGGTGATGGAGGCCGGGTGACGCAGGGCGTCCTCGTTGACCGCGTGCAGGGTCTTGCCGCTCTTCACGTCCACAACCATCGCGGCATAGGGCGGATTGTAGCCGCCGCCGGCGCGGGCATGGTGATGGTGCCGGCCGCGCCGTGCCTCGGCCGGCGCGGCCAGGGTCGTCAGGACCGCGGCGGCCAGGATCGCGGCCGGGAGCGCTGGAATCGTCCGGGAGCGGCCTACTACGCTACGCATCACGCCTGATTGCCTCGCGAGACCGGAACTGGCCGGTCGTATCCCCTGCAGAGCCTCCCGCCGATCGCGTGGCCCCGCTGCATCACTGGAGAGTTAGGCAAGTGCAGTTACAGGCCCGTTAATGCGATCGCGGCGAATGCCGGATCGCGTCATTCCAGCCGGCAGTTGCGGGCGGACGGTCACGGCCTGGCATTCCTTCCGGCGACGGCCGTCGGGTCTTACCGGCCCGAGCTTGACGCTGGCTGTCGCCCCGCACACTCTCGTCGTGATCCCAGGATGTCGGTCGCGCGGCCGGCATTTTCGGCGGCGGTCTGGAGATCGGCGATGCAGAGACACCCTGCCCTCCCGGCGAGCTCGACCATCTCGGGGATCGGAACGCCCCTGCAGCGTCTCGGGATTGCGGGCCGGGCAGCCCAGACCCTCGGTGTCGAGTATGCCGACTCGTTCAAGAAGGGGTTCGACGATCTCGGGGGCACTTGGCGCGCGCTCGCGGCGGCCCGCAGCCCGGCCGAGATCCAAGCGATTCAGACCGCATTTCGGAACCGGGCCGGGGAGCGTGCTGCGGCCCGGTTCGCCGCGGTCGGCGACGTGATGCTGAGCCTGACCGCCCCGCTTCTGCGGCCGAAGACGGCGGCGAGCGGCCCGACCCGTCCGGGCCCGGCGCATTAGCGGATCGGCGGATATGCGCCGGGGACGAGCTGAGCAGGGCGGACAAGTGCGCACAGGAGTCTGGCGAAGTCGGCTCACCGTCTGTAGATTAACGGCTGTGGAGCCGAGCGCTGCTCCCGGCAGGCCAGGATCAGGATCGGCCTTCAGGGCCGGCGGCGCCCGCTCCAAGCAAGGGATCGGTTCGACGCACATGACACAGGTCCCCATGCAGGGCACCGCGAGTTCGACGAGGGTTCACCGGCCGGCGCGCACCGCGGTCACGGCATCCGGTTCGCGCGCGCCGGGGGGCGACGACCGATCCAACACGGCCATCATTACGCGGACCAAGCCGCGGACGAAGCGGCCGAGTCTGTACCGGGTACTCCTTCTGAACGACGACTATACGCCGATGGAGTTCGTGGTCCTGGTGGTCGAGCGGTTCTTCAACAAGAGCCACGAGGACGCCTACCACATCATGATGCACGTGCATCAGAACGGGGTCGGCGAGTGCGGGGTCTTCACCTACGAGGTGGCGGAGACCAAGGTGACGCAGGTCATGGACTTCGCACGCAAACACCAACATCCTCTCCAGTGCGTTATGGAAAAGAAATAGGCGCCGCTCGCGGTAGGCACGAAGGACAGAGGCCAGCTTTGCCAAGCTTCTCACGCAGCCTAGAACAAGCCCTCCACCGCGCCCTGGCGCTCGCCGGGGAACGTCGGCACGAATACGCGACGCTGGAGCATCTCCTGCTCGCCCTCGTCGACGACCAGGATGCGGCGGCGGTCATGCGCGCCTGCAATGTCGAGATCGACACGCTCAAGCGCAGCCTGGTCGACTACGTCGATACCGAGCTTTCCAACCTCACCGGCGACGGGCGGCAGGATGCCAAGCCGACGGCTGGATTCCAGCGCGTGATCCAGCGTGCCGTGATCCACGTCCAGTCGTCGGGTCGCGAGGAGGTGACGGGCGCCAACGTGCTCGTGGCGATCTTCGCCGAGCGCGAGAGCCACGCCGCCTACTTCCTGCAGGAGCAGGACATGACCCGATACGACGCGGTCAACTATATCAGCCACGGCATCGCCAAACGTCCGGGCGCCTCCGAGGCAAAGCCTGTGCGCGGCGCCGAGGATGAGGGCGCAGCCGAGCGGCCGAGCGATGAGGGCGATCCCCGCGGCGGCGCGAAGAAGAAGGGCGACGCGCTCGACGCCTACTGCGTCAACCTCAACAAGAAGGCGCGCGACGGCAAGATCGACCCGCTGATCGGCCGTGAAAGCGAGGTCCAGCGGACGATCCAGGTGCTCTGCCGCCGGCAGAAGAACAACCCGCTGCTCGTGGGCGATCCCGGCGTCGGCAAGACAGCGATCGCGGAAGGACTGGCGCGCAAGATCATCCAGCACGAGGTGCCGGAGGTTCTGGCCGACGCGACCGTCTTCTCCCTCGATATGGGCACGCTGCTCGCCGGCACCCGCTACCGGGGCGACTTCGAGGAGCGCCTCAAGCAGGTGATGAAGGAGATCGAGGCGCACCCGAACGCGATCATGTTCATCGACGAGATCCACACGGTGATCGGCGCCGGTGCGACCTCGGGCGGCGCCATGGACGCGTCGAACCTGCTCAAGCCCGCCCTGGCTTCGGGCACGCTGCGCTGCATCGGCTCGACCACCTACAAGGAGTACCGCCAGTACTTCGAGAAGGACCGCGCCCTGGTGCGCCGGTTCCAGAAGATCGACGTCAACGAGCCGTCGATCCCCGACACGATCGAGATCGTGAAGGGCCTGCGGCCGTACTTCGAGGAGTTCCACAAGCTCAAGTACACGACCGAGGCCGTGAAGGCCGCGGTGGAGCTGTCGGCCCGCTACATCAACGACCGCAAGCTGCCCGACAAGGCGATCGACGTGATCGACGAGACCGGCGCCTCGCAGATGCTGGTGCCGGAGGCGCGCCGCAAGCGCACCATCGGCATCAAGGAGATCGAGGCGACCATCGCCACGATGGCCCGGATCCCGCCCAAGACCGTCTCCAAGGACGACGCGGTGGTGCTCCAGCACCTGACCGAAAACCTGAAGCGTGTGGTCTACGGCCAGCCGAACGCCATCGAGGCCTTGACCTCGGCGATCAAGCTGGCCCGGGCCGGCCTGCGCGACCCGGACAAGCCGATCGGCTCGTACCTGTTCGCGGGTCCGACCGGTGTCGGCAAGACCGAGGCCGCCAAGCAGCTCGCGGCCTCGCTCGGCGTCGAGATGCTGCGCTTCGACATGTCGGAATACATGGAGCGCCACACGGTGAGCCGCCTGATCGGCGCGCCCCCCGGCTACGTGGGCTTCGACCAGGGCGGCCTGCTCACCGACGGGATCGACCAGCACCCGCACTGCGTGCTCCTCCTCGACGAGATTGAGAAGGCGCACCCGGACCTGTTCAACATCCTGCTGCAGGTGATGGACCACGGGAAGCTGACCGACCACAACGGCAAGCAGGTCGATTTCCGCAACGTCATCATCATCATGACGTCGAATGCGGGCGCCTCGGATCTGGCGAAGGCAGCCTACGGCTTCACGCAGTCGAAGCGCACCGGAGACGATGTCGAGGCGATCAACCGGCTGTTCGCGCCGGAATTCCGCAACCGCCTCGACGCGATCATCTCCTTCGGCCACCTGCCCAAGGACGTGGTGGCGAAGGTGGTCGACAAGTTCGTCCTCCAGCTCGAGGCGCAGCTCGCCGACCGCAACGTCACCATCGAGCTCTCGGACGAGGCCCGCGACTGGCTGGTGGAGCACGGCTACGACGACGCGATGGGCGCCCGCCCAATGGCTCGGCTGATCCAGTCGACCATTAAGACGCCGCTCGCCGACGAGGTGCTTTTCGGCAAGCTGAAGGATGGCGGCGCGGTCCGAGTGGTCGTGCGCAAGCCGGAAGATGCCGAGGCCAAGGCCGGCGCCAAGGACAGCCTGGGCTTCGATTTTCCGGCCGGTCCTGTCACGCCCAAGCCCGAGAAGGACGTGACCAACGCCGCCAAGCGCCACAAGCGCGCCAAGCCTCGCGCCGCGTCCCGGAAGAAGACGCCGAAGGACAACAAGGGCGGCGGCGGCAGCTCGGGCGGCGGCGTCCGGACCGTGCCGAAGGTGCCACTCGTGCGCGCCTAATGGTGTGCATGCCGGCTGGCGGCCTTCCGGACTCGGGGGCCGCCGGTCTATGACCGCCGCGACGCGCATGCGCCGCGGCGAGGAGGCGCCCGATGACTGATAATCTGCACGAGGGACCTCTGTCCCCCGTCGCGCAGCCGGCGCCCCCCAAGAAGCTCACCCGGCGGGAGGAGCGGCGCCGACGTCGCCAGCGGCGCCGCCGCGGCGAGGAGGTGCTCGCCTGGGTGCTCGTGCCGTTCATCTGCTTCGGCATCTACTGGGGCATCAACGCCGGCTTCGACTTCTTCGGCACCTCGCCGGGCCAGGTCTGGGACCAGCTGATGCAGGTCAAGGCCATGATGGAGAAGCGCTCGGGCAGCCAGGGCGCGCGCGGATAGCGCGCGCCGCGCGGCCCGCGCGCGGAGGTCGACACCTCCGGACAGATCCGCGCGGGCGCGCCCATGACACCGACTCGACGATCGCTTCTCGCCGCTCCCCTCCTGGCGATGCCGGCCCTCCGCGGCCGGGCCGGCGGCGGACCCGTGGTCGTCGTCGGCGCCGGGGCCGCCGGGCTCGCCGCAGCGGCCCTCCTGCGGGCGGCTGGGCAGAGCTTCACCCTCGTCGAGGCTCGGGACCGGATCGGAGGCCGCGCCTTCACCGACCGGGCACTCGGCGCCGCGTTCCGTTTCGACGCCGGCGCCGAGTACATCCACTGGGCCGAGCGCAATCCCTGGGCTCCGATCGCCCGCGCGGCGCAGGCGCATGTCGCCCGCGAGGACGGCTGGGCGCGCAAGCTCGTGATCGACGGCCGTCCCGCCAGCGCGGACGAGATGACGCAGAGACGCGCCGGCTTCTCCGGCCTCGATGCGCTGCTCGCCCCGAAGGACGGCGATCCCTCCCTGGCGGAGGCGGCGCGGGCCGGCGGTCCGGACGCCGCCGCGGCCGCAGCCGGCCTGAGCCGGCTCTCTCTCGGCGAGGATCCAGAGCGGGTCTCGGCGGTCGATTACGACCGGCTCTGGTCCGGCTCGGACCTCTGGATCGACGGCTACGGCGACCTCGTGGCGCGGCATTTCGCCGACCTGCCGGTCAGCCTCGGCTGTCCTGTGCGGGGGATCGACTGGTCTGGCCCGGAGGTCCGGGTCGAGACCGCGCGGGGCACGATCGCGGCCGCCGCCGTCGTCGTGACCGTGCCGGTGGGCGTGCTGAGGGCCGGGGCCGTGACGTTCACGCCGGACCTGCCGGACGCCGCCCGGACCGCGCTCGGCGGGCTGTCGATGGGCGCCTACACCAAGATCGGCCTGCGCCTCGACCCCGCGCGGCTCGACGCGGCCGCCCTCGGCGACGCGGTGTCGGCGGCGACGGCCGGGCCGACGATCTACTTCGAGATGCAGCCCTTCGGCCGGTCCCTGGCGGTGGCCAATCTCGGCGGCGACCTCGCGCGGGACCTGTGCCGGGCCGGCGAGGCGGCGGCGGTGGCGCTCGCAACCGAGCGCCTGATCGCGATCCTCGGCGGGGAGGCCCGGAGCGCCGTCCAGGCCGGGCGCCTTGCCGGCTGGTGGACGGACCCGCACGCGCGGGGCTCCTACTCCATCGTCGCCCCCGGCCACGCCGAGGCCCGGGAGCGCCTGCGCGAGCCGGTGGGCGGGCGGGTGTTCTTCGCCGGGGAGGCCATGGCCGGCGGCGGCGCCATGACGGTCGGCGGGGCGACGCTCGACGGCGAGCGCGCCGCCCGGGCGGTGCTCAAGGCGCTGGGCACCTGAACGGCCCTCTGCCGCGCTCGGATCAGGCGGTCGCGGCGCGGCGCGGCAGCGGCCGCGCGGGCGCCGCGACGGGGACCCGGCGCCGGATCGCCGCCACCGCCAGGGGCTCGGCGCGGCCGCGCAGGGCGTGGGCGCCGAGATCCTCGGCCACGAGGTCGTCCGGCAGCGGCCCCATCCGGGCGAGGAGGTCGGCCGAGACGAGGACGTCGACCCCCAGGGTCTTCGACAGGGCCTCCAGCCGGGCCGTCGTGTTCACGACGTCGCCGAAATACGCGATCTTGTGCCGCTCCAGCCCGATCTCGGCGGTCACGACCGGGCCGCAATGCAGCGCGGCGCGGAATTGCGGCACCTGCCCGAAGCGATCCCGCCAGCTCTCCGCCTCGGCGGCAAGCCGTTCCTGGAACGCGAAGACGCAGCGCAGGCAGGCGGCGTCGCGCAGGCCGCGCTCTATCGTCCAAGTCACCAGCGCCAGGTCGCCGACATAGTCGTCGATCGAGCCGCGGGCGCGCGCCACCGGCAGTGCCAGGGCGTTGAAGATCTGCCCGAGATAGGCCTGCGCCGCCCGGTCGCCGTAGCGGTCGGCGAAGCGCGTCGACCCAGTCACGTCGAGGAAGAGGAAGATCCGCTCCTCGCTGATCGGCCGGTGGTAGCGCCCGATCAGCAGGTTGGCGAAGACGCCGGGGCCGATCAGGTCGCGGACCCGGAACACGAACACGACCAGGGCCGAGATGCCGAGCGCGTAGAGCAGGCCGGATTGCGACATCAGCATCGCGTTCCGCTCGCTGTACATGAAGCGGAACAGCTGGTTCAGCACCGTGCTGGCGACGGCGTTCCCGACCACGATCAGCGCGATGTAGAGCGCCACAGTCGCGAGCAGGAACAGCGGCGTCGCGAGGCCGCGGATGTGGTCGCGCAGGTGCGGCGCCAGCATCCGGCGCTCGTAGAGCAGGATCGGCGTGCCGATGATCGCGCCGCGGATCGCCGTGCCGGTCAGCGGGGCGATCCCGAAGATCGCCCCGTAGAGCAGCCCCGCCAGGGCGCCGAGGCCCGGCGCCACCAGCAGGAACCAGCGCGGGCTGAAACGCATGGGTCGCGTCCCCTGCCCGGTCGTCCCTCAGTCAAGCCGGAGCGCGTGGACCGAGAACAGCGCCGCCGGGTCCGTCCAGACCGTCAGCCACGTCCAGCCCGCCCGCTCGGTGAGCGCCCGGAACGTGGCCGGCGTGTACTTGTAGCTGCTCTCGGTGTGGATCGTCTCACCCGCCGCGAAGCGGAAGGTGTCGGCGCCGACCCGCACGGCCTGCGCGTCGCGGGAGACGAGATGCATCTCGATCCGCGAGGCGTCGGTGTTGAACACCGCCCGGTGGCTGAAGGCGTCGGGCTCGAAGCGGCCGGCGAGTTCCCGGTTGATCCGGGTCAGGAGGTTGAGGTTGAAGGCCGCCGTGACGCCCTGCGCGTCATCGTAGGCGGTCTCCAGCACCGCGGTATCCTTCACGAGGTCGACCCCGACGATCATGTGAGCGCCCGGCCCCAGGATCCGCCCGAAGCGGCGCAGCAGTGCCTCGGCCTCGTGCGGATCGAAGTTGCCGATGGTCGAGCCCGGGAAGAACCCGGCGCGCGGCAGGCCGTTCAGGCTCTCCGGCAGGTCGAAGTCGCGGGTGAAGTCGGCCACCACCGGTTCGACCCGCAGGTCCGGGAAGTCGCCCTGCAGCGCCTCTGCCTGCCCGCGCAGGAATTCGCCGGAGACGTCCACCGGCACGTAGGCCGCGAGCGTGTCGAGGTGATGCAGGAGCCGGCGGAGCTTGACGGTCGAGCCGCTACCGAACTCCACCAGCGCCGCGTGCACCGGTAGCAGCGCGGCGATCTCGGGACCGCAGGCGTCGAGGATGCCGATCTCCGTGCGCGTCGGGTAATATTCCGGAAGCTGCGTGATTGCCTCGAACAGCGCGGACCCGGCCTCGTCGTAGAAGTATTTCGGCGACAGGACCTTCTGGGGCTTCGAGAGCCCCGCGCGGACATCGTCGAGGAAGCTCAGCGGCGGCGCCTCCAGCGTAACCGGCGTCGCGTCGGTGAAGGTGGGCTTGATGGTCAATGGCGGCTCCGGGGCGCGTCAGGCGGCATCGGCGAGGCGCAGGCCCGTGAACTGCCAGCGCTGGTGCGGATAGAAGAAGTTGCGGTACGGCAGCCTGGCATGGCCCTCGGGGGTCGCCACCGACGAGCCGCGCAGCACGAACTGGTTGGCCATGAACTTGCCGTTATACTCGCCGAGCGCCCCCGGGAGCGGCCGGTAGCCCGGATAGGGGACGTAGGCACTGCGGGTCCATTGCCAGACGAGGCCGAAGGCGTCCGGCAGGCCGCCGTCGCGGGCCGCGACCTCCCACTCGAACTCGGTCGGCAGGAAGCGGCCGGCCCATCGGGCGTAGGCGTCCGCCTCGTAGTAGCTGATGTGGGTGACGGGGGCGTCGAGATCCACCGGGCGCGCGCCGCCCAGCGTCATGGTCGCCCACCCCTCCCCGTCGCGGTGCCAGTAGCCGGGGGCCTCCCAGCCCTCCGCCGGCCCGGCATACCAGCCGTCCGAGAGCCACAGTTCCGGCTTGGCGTAGCCGCCATCTTCCATGAAGGCGAGCCACTGGCGGTTGGTCACGAGCGCCCGGTCGATCCGGCCGGCCGGGATCAGCGTCTCGTGCCGCGGGGATTCGTTGTCGAACGAGAACCCCTCCCCCGCATGCCCGATCCAGGCGATCGCGCGGTCGAGGGTGGCCTGCCCGGCCTGCGCCGCCGCCTTCGGGAATCGCCAGTCCGGGTCGTAGGCCGGGTTCAGCGGGTTCTGCGCGAAGGCGTGCAGGATGTCGGTGAGGAGGAGCTCCTGGTGCTGCTGCTCGTGATAGAGGCCGATCTCCAGGATCGGCAGCACCGCCTCCAGGGCGCGCTCGGAGGCCTGCCCCAGAAGGGCCTCGACGGCGCGGTCGATGTGTGCCCGGTAGGCCGCGACCTCCGCCATGGTCGGGCGGGTGATCATGCCGCGCTGGATGCGCGGCTGACGGGGACCCGCCGCCACGTAGTACGAGTTGAACAGGTAGTGCAGCCGCGCGTCGTAGATCGCGTAGCCCGGCAGGTGCTCCCGGAGCAGGAACTGCTCGAAGAACCACGTGACATGGGCCCGGTGCCACTTGGTCGGGCTGGCATCGGCCATGGACTGGACCTGCTGGTCCTCCGGGGAGAGCGGCGCGGCGCGGCGCTCGGTCTCGCTCCGGACCTGCCGGTAGGCGGCGATCCAGGCGGCCCGGTCGATAGGCCGGGCGGTGACGTGCGGCGGCGGGAAGGCCGGTGCCGCAGGGTCGCGCGTCTCGTCCGGGCGCAGTGCCGCTGTCGCTGCCATGACGATGGTCCCCTTTTTCGGGCCTGACCGAGAACCGTCTTCTCGACCTCGGCCGGCGCGCAGAAGATATGTTCCGGCCGTGTTCCGGCAACCTCTGCAACAGCGCTGTTTGCGAGAGCGCTCTCGCTCGGAGCCGCGGGCCGGGCGCCCCCCTGAGCCTCGTCGGCTTCTTCGCCGCGGCGGCGCGGCGGTTAACGGAACAGGTTGGGGATCACGGGTCTTTCTCTCGCCGCAGTGAGATCGCCTTAACCCTCGCTGCCGAGATTTTGGGACGCTCTTCGAGGAGTCCGGGGTTCTCATGCGGATCGATCTGATGGCCGGGGCCAGCCTGTCCGCCGCCGCTTTGCGCTGTGCCGCCGAGCCGACCATCCTGGTGTTCGATTCCGGCCTCGGCGGCCTGACCGTCCTCGACGCCTTGCGG
The DNA here is from genome assembly GCF_900103195.1 of Methylobacterium sp. UNC378MF. GTDB lineage: Bacteria > Pseudomonadota > Alphaproteobacteria > Rhizobiales > Beijerinckiaceae > Methylobacterium. The sequence goes on from NZ_FMWU01000010.1 coordinate 178,646, forward strand.
CGCGCCCGGCCGGATGCCCGCTACGTCTATGTCGGCGACGACGCCGCCTTCCCGTACGGACGGCTCTCGGAGGCGACCCTCGTCGCCCGCGTCCTCACCGTGATGGAGCGGCTGGTCGCGACCCACCGGCCCGACCTTGTGGTGATCGCCTGCAACACTGCCTCGACCCTGGTGCTGCCGGCGCTGCGCCAGCGCTTCACCACGCCCTTCGTGGGAGTCGTGCCTCCGATCAAGCCGGCCGCGGAGGCGACGCGCACGCGGCTCGTGACCCTGCTGGCGACGCCCGGCACGGTGGCGCGCTCCTACACCCGCGACCTGATCGCGACCTATGCCGGGGCCTGCGCGGTGACGCTGGTCGGCTCGCAGAACCTCGCCGGGTTCGCGGAGGCCGAACTCGCGGGCGCGCCGGTGGACGACGCCACCCTCGCCGCCGAGATCGCCCCCTGCTTCGTCGCCGAGGCGGACGGGCGGCGCACCGACGTGGTCTGCCTCGCCTGCACCCATTACCCCCTGCTGCTGCCGCGCCTCCAGGCGGTCGCGCCCTGGCCGGTGACCTGGATCGATCCGGCGCCCGCCATCGCCCGGCGCGTCGTGCAGCTGATCGGCCCCCTGCCCCGCGAGGCCGATCGGCACGGCGCGGCGCTCGGCGCCTTCACGGCCGGCACCTGCCTGACCGACGCCCTGCGCACGGCCCTCGCGGCCCGGGGGATCGGCGACGTCGCCGTCGAGGCGGTCCCGCTGCCGATGCAGTGACGCGGGTGGCGCTCGTGGTCCCGTCAAGACCGGTTTCGGTGGTTGCCGATCCAGTCTGACGGGTCTCTCATCGTGCGGATTCGACAGGATATGTTGGATTCGGGAGAGCCCGATTGGCCGGCGACCGGACCTGCGCGGTCGGCATGCACGTTGTCGACGCCGCAGATCCCGCGGTCGCGACGCCCGAGGGGCGTCGTCACCTTGCTGCGCCAGAAGCTTGACGGCCAGATCCCGAGCAGCGCCCGCGCGGACTCGGCCGCCTTCCTGGAGGCTCTGAACGCCCGGGGGACGAAGAGGCGGCGGCGTTCGCCCTGGATCAGGCCGGTCCCGGCGCGGCGCGCGGACGGCTCAGGCGCCGCGTCGAGGACGCCCCGGGGCCGCGTCCCTCATCGCACCGCGTGGCCGTCGGTGTTGGGGACCACCGCGACCCGGGCCGCGGACGCATCGGCCTCGGCGGGAACGACCAGATGGACGAACAGCATCCCGGCCGCCACGATCAGCGCCAGGGCGAGGATGCGCCACAGCTCCAGGATCGGCTCCTGCGCCGACGTGTCCTGGGTCGCTCTGTTCGTCTCGCTCGGCATCGCTTCCGCTTTCCTGCCTCTGCCCCCTCCGGATCGGACACCCGGAGGATGAACGCTTCGTAAAAACCGCCCCGACCGGCGCCCCGCATCCGGCCCGTGACCAAGGCCGGTAGAGCGACGCCCGGTGTCGAATTGGCCGCCGCCGCGAGGCACCCGCAGCGGGCGCTGTCGACCGGGACGCCGACCTGGACGCTGTGGCAGCGGAATGGGGCCGCAGCGGGACGGGCTCGGCTGCGCGGGGTGCGGTGCCGCACCGACCGGCGGGCCCGCCCACCGCGCCCGCCGGGGAGCGCGTCGACAGCTCTGTCTCTATTCTGGGGCCGTAAGGCCGCCTCCCGCCTCCGAGCACCCGGGAAGACGGCACGGATCGATCGGCGAAAGACAGCGACGCGGCGGCGATTTCGCCGGGGCGGGTCCGGGGGGATGTCCCGAGCGCGTGCGGGATCACCGCCCGCGCCGGCATCCGCGCCGGGCCGCGTGCGGGCAGGCCCTAGTGATAGGGCCGGCCGCCGTTCGTGATCTTGATATGGTACCGTTCCGGACTGGGGACGTTGCCCGACGGGTCGGTGATCCGCACGGCCTCGTAGCCGGCCGCGATCCACGATCTGCCAGCTCCACCGCGCTCGCGGCCCGTTTTCGGGTCTGCCGGAGATCGCCGCGCCGGGCCGAGGCCGTGATGACGTACTGCGACGGTTGAGGAGTGACATCTGTCACCGCGCCATCTCGGGGCGATGGCGACCGGCCGCAACCTAGAACGCCGGAGATCGGCCTGTCTCCGAATATTGTTCGATCTAAGCTCGGCCGGCGAAGCTCTGGTCCGCTCGCGCTGCTTGCCGCCTACCCGCCTGTGCGGGGCCGGGGCGGCAAACCTACGCGGCGACCGGCAAGGCCGCGACCTCGCAGCTATCCGCGCGCAGGCGCCAGTCGATGACCTGAGCGCCCGCGCAGAGAAGCGCCTTGGCCTGCCAGACGGCCGACACCTCGGATAGCGCCTGGACCAGGATCGCGTGCTGCCGCACCCGGTGCTCGTGCCCGGTATCGTCCGCGACTGTCCTGTAGAAGGTAACGCGATAGAGGCGCATGGTTCGGACTCCGGTTCGGCCCGAGGATCGTCGGAGACCGGGGCGGCACGCGCATTGATCCTGCGCAAGGACAGCGCGGCGCCGTCCGCTGCAGGCGCATCGGCGCGACGCAATCAGTTGTAGACAATCGAATACAACGCGATACCGGGCATTGATTGCATTCGCGGGAATGGTCTAGCTTCATCCGCGATCGACCGCGGCCCAGAACGGTCTGCGGCGGGGCTCCGGTCCGGGAGTGCCTGATGTTCGAGAGCGTGTTCTGGGGCGCGGTGCTCGTCGCGCTGATCGGGTCGGCCGTTTTGGTGGCGATCGGCGCCAGCGTCCAGCCGCGGTTGGGTCGCAAGATGGAGGTGGATCCCCGCCTCTCCGATTCGCGCCGGACCTTCGGGCGCAAGCGGCGCTGGCCGCGGACGACGCGGCGCCTCGGCCCGCTCCCCGTGCGGTGACGGCCGCTGCACCAAAGACGTACATCTCCCGCTGCCGGCACGCGTGTTAGCCTCCGGGCGACTGCGGAAATGCAGTGTTCACGCCGTCCTGGAGGAATCGGTACTGATGAGCGTGCGTCAGATTTGTGATCAGGTTCGGATCGCCGAGCAGGCCTTCACCGCCGCCCTCGGCAACATGAAGGCCGCCGGCCTGCGCGAGGCGCTGAGCCGCGAGCTCCAGGAGATGGAGAGCGCCGAAATCGATGCCGGGCAGGACGCGGCCTCGGCGCGGTCGGCCTCGTGGAAGCGAGTCAAGATGCTTCACGGGCTCGGCTACCCGGTGGATTTCGGCTGGCTCCACGCCGCCGCCAGTCCGGCCCGCTGAGCGGGGCCGCCCGCCGGCCGGCAGGGCCGCCGGACGATTGTTTGCCAACTGCCGGATCGGGTCGGTGTCCTCGCCCGTTGTGCCTGCCGGGTGTTCTCGCGCCCGGCCGACACGCCGACCTCTCGATCCGGACACGACATGCTGGCTTGGTTTCGCGCCCTGATGCCGCGGGAGGACCGGTTCTTCGATCTCTTCGAGCGTCACGGAAGAACGCTCGAGGACGGCGCGGCCGCCCTCCGGGCGCTTCTCGACGGCACGCAACCGATCCCGGCAGCCTACGCGGCGATCGCGGCCCACGAGGATGCAGCGGACGCAATCACCCGGGAGGCGCTGCTGGCGGTCCGCCGGACTTTCATCACACCGTTCGACCGCGGTGACATCCAGGCCCTCGTCGGCTCCCTTGACGATGCGATCGACCAGATGCTCAAGACCGCCAAGGCGGTCCAACTCTTCGAGGTGACCACCTTCGAGCCGGCGATGCGCGAGATGGGGGCGGTCATCCAGGAGGCCGCGCAGGTTACCGCCGCGGCCCTGCCAAAGCTGCGGGCGCTCGGCGAGAACGCGGCCGCGCTGAACGGCCTGACCGAGCGCGTCATCGAGCTGGAGGGTCGCGCCGACGACCTGCACAATGACGGGTTGAAGGCCCTGTTCAAGGCGTCGGGGCGGGACCCCATGGCCTTCCTCGTCGGGTCCGAACTCTACGGCCATCTGGAGAAGGTCATGGACCGCTTCGAGGACGTGGCGAATCAGATCAGCAGCATCGTCGTCGAACACGTCTGATCCGCAGGTCGCCGCGTGACGCTCCTCGTCGTCCTCATCATCCTCGCCCTGGTCTTCGACTTCCTGAACGGGCTGCACGATGCCGCCAATTCCATCGCCACCATCGTGTCAACGCGGGTGCTGGCGCCCCGCTACGCCGTGTTCTGGGCGGCATTCTTCAACTTCGTGGCCTTCCTGGTCTTCGGCCTCCACGTCGCCGGCACGGTGGGCTCGGGAATCATCGATGTCTCGGCCGTCGACGACCGGGTGATCCTGGGGGCGCTCGGCGGCGCGATCACGTGGAACTTGGTCACGTGGTATGCCGGCATCCCGTCCTCCAGCTCCCACGCCCTGATCGGCGGCCTGCTCGGCGCCGGCATCGCCAAAGCGGGAATAGGGGTGATCGTCTGGCCCGGCGTCATCGCCACCAGCGCCGCCATCGTCCTTTCGCCCGCCCTCGGTTTCGCCCTCGGGCTGCTGCTGATGCTGGCGGTCTCGTGGATCTTCGTCCGCTCGACGCCGCACGCCGTGGACCGGCTGTTCCGAGCGCTGCAATTCGTCTCGGCGTCGCTCTACTCCCTCGGCCACGGCGGCAACGACGCTCAGAAGACAATGGGGATCATCGCAGCCCTGCTCTACGCCCATGGCGAGAGCGGGGCCTTCCACGTGCCGCTCTGGGTGGTGCTGTCCTGCCAGACTGCCATGGCACTCGGCACCCTTTTGGGCGGCTGGCGCATCGTCCACACGATGGGCTCGAAGATCACGCGCCTGTCGCCCATGCAGGGCTTCTGCGCCGAGACAGGCGGCGCCGCGACGCTGTTCGCTGCGACGGCCTTCGGCATCCCGGTCTCCACCACCCACACGATCACGGGCGCCATCGTCGGCGTCGGCGCGGCGCGCCGGGTCTCGGCGGTCCGCTGGAATGTCGCGCAGGGCATCGTGATCGCCTGGGTGATCACGATGCCGGCGGCGGCCCTGGTCGCGGCCCTGACCTACGCGGCATCGGGCCTGGTATTGCCGTAGGACGGGCGGTATTCCGGCTGCGACCCCCCACGAGCGGGACCGGGTTCGACGCGGGGTCACCAGCGATGGTGCCATCCGCCGTGATGCCAGCCGTGATGCCAGCCGCGATGCCAACCCCCATGCCACCCGACATGGCGGAAGCCGCCCCAGTGGTAGTCGCCGCGCCAGGCGAAACGGCGGTGCCAATGGTAGCCCGAGTGCCAGCGATGGCCGCCGACGCGCGGATAGACCGGGATGTAAACGAACGGTCGGTATCCGAGATTCGGCCGGCACCAACCGTAGATGTTGCGATGGAAACCCGGTCCGCAGCCGTCGCGCGCCTCGGCGCTCGAACCGGCCATCAGGACTCCCGCGGCGAGCGCCACGGGCATGACGAAGGTGCGGATCATGACTCAACTCCATGAGCGTCCGGCCTCGCGGCCGGATGAGGAACGAGGTGCGATCAGGCAATGCGGCGCTTCAGTTGGGCCAGCAGCGGCGGCCGTAGGGACCGATGTGGAAGCCTGCCGGGCACGAGACGCCGCGAACATAGCCGCCCCACTGGCCGCCCGGACGGCAGCCGCCCCAGGGGCCACGATGCGCGTAGGGGCCGCAGCCGCCATAGACCTGGATGATCTGGGCGCCGTCGAAGCCGGTGGAGACCGCGTCCTGGACTAGCGGCAGCGCCGAGGCGGGGGCAGCGAGGCTGGCGAGGAGGGCGGCCGGAGCGAGAACCTTGAACATCGGTGATCTCCTTCTGCTCGATCGGGCAGGCGCGGCCTGTTGGCCGGCTGCCCCCGCCAAGACGGAGGATCCGCCGCGGCGTGTAAGCGAAGGTTTGTCCGCGCGCGCTTCCCAGATGTGACCGCGACGCGCCGTCCTGTAACGATATGTAACGGCCGGTTGCGCGTCCGTACCACCCGCCCTTCAGGGCAGGCTCGGTAGGATCACGACGAGACGCGCGCCGCCGCGCGCGCTGGCTTCCGCTACAACAGTGCCGCCATGGGCCTCCGCGATCTGCCGGCTGATGGCGAGGCCGAGGCCGGTTCCGCCGGTCTGCCGGTTCCGCGAACGCTCGACCCGGTAGTACGGGCTGAACACAGCCGTCCGCTCCGCCTCGGGAATGCCCGGGCCGTCATCCTCGACGACGATCCGGCAGATCGTCCCGGCCCGGCTCACCGCAACCGCCACCGAGGAGCGTCCGAATTTGACGGCGTTCCCAATCAGGTTGGCCACGACGCGGCGCAGGGCGACCGCGTCGCCTGCCACCGTGGCGTCCCGCACCTCCTCGCCGATCAGGCTGATGGTGGCGCCCTGGGCGGCGTGCTCGGCTACCTCGACGGCGACCAGATCAGCGAGATCGACGGGCGCGCGGGTCGCCTCGACTGCGGTACCGCGGGCAAATCCCAGGGAGGTCTCGATCAGCTCGGTCATGGCGTCGAGATCCGCCACGATCTTCTCCCGGAGCGCCGGCTCGGCCACCCCTTCGGCACGCAGGCGCAGCCGAGTCAGGTAGGTCTTGAGGTCGTGCGAGATCGCCCCGATGAGCAACGAGCGCTCGGCCATGAGGCCGGCGATCCGCTCCTGCATGCCCTGCACCGCCTGGGCGAGGCGCCGAATCTCGGGGGCACCACGCGGAGCGCTGACCTGTTCCGGGGCGCGGCCGTCGAAGCGGGAGACGGCGTCGGTGAGGCGCCGCAGCGGGGCGAGTTCGTGGCGCGTGCCGACCAGCACGAGACCCGCCGCCGCGGCGCCGAGCACCGCCACCCAGAGGCTCAGCGGCTGGCCGAACAGCCACGGCATGAGCGAGCGGTGACGTTCGGCCGCCGTGATCACCACGAACCGGCCGTCGGGCAGCCGGTAGGTCGCCATTGCGAGGCGTCCGACCGGTCCGATCCGCTCCGCCTTGTCGATGTTGGCCGGGTCGACGCCGCGGCGCAGCAGGGCGGTGTCGGTGTAGGCCTGGACGCGGTCGGCCGGCTCGGTCGTCATTTGGCGAAGCCGGGTTTCGAGCCGGGGCTCGCGGATCAGGTCGGCCGTATCGGGCGGCACATCGATGATCTCAGCGCGCAGCGCCTCACCGCTCACCGCCTTCAGGATGGCCATCCTCTGGGCCGGATCCGCGTCGCGCAGCAGCGTCATGATGCCGGCGGCCTGATCGACGCGCGGGAAGCGCGAGCCGGAGGGCCAACGCTCCTGCCGGCGTTGCCAGTGATCCACGGCCACTGTGGCGAGGACGAGCAGGGAGAGCGCTCCCAGCAGGAGCAGCATGATCCGCCCGAGTAGCCCGACGCGGCCCATCACGCAGTTCCGGAGCGGACCGGTGCAGCCAGGATGTAGCCGGCATTGCGCACGGTCTTGAGCAGGGCAGCGGTCCGGCTGCCCGAGGCGTCGAGCTTGTGCCGAAGGCGGCTGACCTGAACGTCGATGGTGCGGTCGAAGGCGTCGGCGGTCCGGCCGCGGGTCCAGTCGAGGAGCTGGTCGCGCGAGAGCACCCGCTGCGGCCGTGTGACGAAGCAGTGAAGCAGGTCGTACTCGGCGCTGGTCAGCGGGATCTCGGCGGCCGGATCACCCGTGGTCACCGTGCGGGCCGCCAGATCGACAACGAGATCGGCGATGCTCACGCGTTCGGGCGCGGCCTCGGCGGTTGGCACGCCGGTGCCGTGGGCCCGTCGCAGGACGGCGCGGATCCGGGCCAGCAGGACCCGCGGGTTGAACGGCTTCGAAACGTAATCGTCGGCCCCCATCTCCAGGCCGAGGACCCGGTCGATGTCCTCGGCCTTCGCGGTGAGCATGACGATGGGTGGCCCACCGGATTGGCGCAGGCGGCGGCAGATGGACAGGCCGTCCTCGCCCGGCAGCATCCAGTCGAGGACGACGAGGTCCGGTTGAGGCCCTGATCCGAGCAGCCGGTCGAGGCCGGCGGCGCCGTCGAGGGCGACGATACGAAACCCTTCGCCCTCCAGATAGCCGGCGAGCAGGGTACGAATTTCGGCATCGTCCTCGACGATGGCGATGGTGGTGCCCTCGTGCATGGGGCGAGCATAGGGACGGCCGCCGGGACGGCAACGCGAAATTGCACCGTGTCACAAAACGTTACACGGGCTTCCGAGCGCGGCCGGGCGGTCCCCTCGGAGGCACCGCGGAGTTGCCGGCGGCCCACGCCTCACTAACGAGGGCGCTGCCGATCCGGGGCCGCGGCGGAAAGCCGGCCGATGATCGCTCGTCTCGACGCAACCGGCCGCGGCGCCAGTTCTCCCCGACAGGCTCGGAGATCCATCATGAAGACCTATACCATCGCGGCCATTCCGGCGGACGGCATCGGCGTAGAGGTCATCGCCGCCGGCATCGAGGCGCTCGACGTCCTCGCCGAGAAGGCCGGAACGTTCCGGTTCCGCTTCGACCGGTTCGATTGGGGCTCGGATCATTACAAGTCGCACGGGGTGATGATGCCGGCCGACGGCCGCGATCAGATCCGGAACCACGACGCGATCTTCTTCGGCGCCGTTGGCGCGCCGGACGTGCCCGATCACATCACGCTCTGGGGCTTGCGCCTCGCCATCTGCCAGCCCTTCGACCAGTACGCCAATGTCCGGCCGACGCGAATCCTGCCGGGCATCACCAGCCCGCTGCGCAACGTCTCGGGTCCGGAACTCGACTGGGTGATCGTCCGCGAGAATTCGGAGGGCGAGTATGCGGGCGTCGGCGGCCGGGTTCATCAGGGCCATCCGAACGAGGTCGCCACCGACGTCTCGATGATGACCCGATCAGGGGTCGACCGGATCATCCGCTACGCCTTCGCGTTGGCCCGCACCCGGCCGCGCAAGCTGCTCACGGTCGTCACAAAGTCCAACGCCCAGCGGTACGCCATGGTGATGTGGGACGAGATCGCGGCGGAGGTCGCCCGGGATTTTCCTGACGTGACCTGGGACAAGATGCTGGTCGACGCCATGACCATGCGCATGGTCACCAAGCCCGAGACCCTCGACACGATCGTGGCGACGAACCTGCACGCCGACATCCTGTCCGACCTCGCGGCGGCGCTCGCCGGTTCGCTGGGCATCGCGCCGACCGCCAACATCAATCCGGAGCGGACCTTCCCGTCGATGTTCGAGCCGATCCACGGCTCGGCCTTCGACATTGCCGGCAAGGGCATCGCCAACCCAATCGCAACCTTCTGGACGGCGTGCCAGATGTTGGAACACCTCGGCGAGAAGTCGGCGGCCGACCGGTTGATGCGCGCGATCGAACGGGTCACCGCCGATCCGAACCTTCACACCCCCGATCTGGGTGGGCGGGCGACGACGCGGCAGGTCACCGCCGCGGTCATCGCGGCGATCCGGGGCGACAACGCCTGAGGGGCGCAAACCGTCGATCCGCTGCGCGATGATCCAGTCCGTTGATGGCGCGCCCGCTATGAGATCGGGGTCGCGAGATCCGGGCTCGGGGTTCCGCAAGCTCTGCAGAAGCGCTCAAAGGTGCTCTTGCGCTGCGCGCAGGCTGGGCAATGCGCGAAGATGCCCAACCCGCAATGGGGGCAGAAATTCGTGCCCGCGTCGTCGAGGGCGATCGGCCGCTCGCAGCCGGGGCAGGCCTTCTTGGCGAGACGCGCCAGGGCTTGGTCGGTGGCGATCTCGGTGCGCCTCTCCGCGTCCGGACGCGCCTCAACCGCGGCCTGCCGCGCGCGGTAGGCGTGTAGCGCGTTGATCGCCGCGCGGCCCGCCACCAGTGTGACGATCACGCCGACACCGTACTGCACGTAGCCGCCGTAACTCGGCATATACGGCACGAGTTCGACGAAGAAGGCGAAGGCCGCCGCCAGTGCGAAGCCCCAGACGAAGGGCCAGTTGCGGGTGTGACGGCGCTTCAGCAGGAGCCATCCGGCAAGGGCCAGCAGCGGTAGCGTCAGGGCGAGCCGGTAGGCAAAGACGCGCAGCTCCTGGCCGCGCTCGGCTGCATCGAGCCGCTTCTGGGCCACCGCCCGCAGATCGTTGTCCACCCGCAGCTGCGCCGCCTCACGCTCCGACAGGGCGAGGCCCGTCCGCGCCAGGGCCGCGAGGCGCTCCTCGATGGTGCGCTCGGCGGCTTTGAGCGCGTCGAGTTGCTGCGTGCGTGCGATCAGGCCGGGATCCTGGTCGACGCGCTGCGTGGCGTCCCGGGTCTTCAGCCAGTTGGAGAAGGTTTCGCGCGCGCCCTCGGACGCGGACTGAGCGGCCTCGAGGGCGAGCTGGTCCTGCTCGACCTGCCGGCGATTGTCGTCCTGCTCCCGACGGATCTGCTTGAGGGCCTCAGCCGACGACGTCCCCTGGTCGGTGTCGAGGAATTGGTCGAGGGTATAGCGGTGCTCCACCTGGGGTAAATCGCCGACGACGAGCGATCCCAGACCGATGAGGAACCACGCGAAGAGCAGTGCGACGAGCCACAGTGCCAGCGTGAACCAGCGTTCGGAGAGCCTTGAACCGGAACGCACGTGAATCGACCTCGCCGAGAACCCAAGCGGAGCCTTATACCGCGCAGCGTGCATCGGGCCAGGGAAGTCGATCTGGCGGCGGGAGCATCGGGTCGGCGTGCGCCGAACCGATCAGGCTGGGAACTCGGGTGAGCCGCCCAGGACGCCCGCATCCTAGAAACAACAAAGCCCGCCAATACGTCGGCGGGCTGCTGTGAGGTCTTTGGTGCCCAGGACAGAAGTGAAGGAATCCCATGCTGCAGGTGCTTGATGACGTAGCGGGTTGGGGCCCCAGGTAGCATTCCCTGACCCCGGCTATCAGCGATGGATGGCGGGTACGGACCAGCATCATCCGTGCCGATGCGATCTGGGGCGCGGTGGGGCTTATCCTGGAGCACTTTGCGGCCGAAGCGCTTGGCGGCACCGAGATCGCGGCTGGCCGTGAGCAGGATGTCGAACGCCTCGCTGTGCTTGTCGATGGCGCGGTTCACGGCGGCCTGGAAGTGCCGGCGCCGGAGGACGCCGCGAGCGTCTCGCTTCAGCTTGAGAGCAAGCGCGTTCAGGATCATCGGCCGGCTCCGGTGATGGAGCGGCTGCGGCGCCCTTCACTTCAGGTCACACCTACTCCACCAAATGCCGGGACCGGGAATCATATAATCCTCCGGCCGCTGCTCTAAACGCGCCGTTAACCAAGATCAGTGATTTGCCAGATCATTGGTAGCTTCGCGCGGGCTGTACCTTCCGCCGCGCAAGGATGGCAAATTATGCGGCTGATCGTCGGCACCTTGATCGTCTTCGCCTGCGTCTTCGGCAGCTACGCGGCGATGGGTGGCCACTTGGTGGTCCTTTGGCAGCCGTTCGAGTTTGTCATCATCCTCGGAGCAGCGATCGGTGCCTTCATCATCGGCAACACCGGGCCGGTGCTCAAGGCCGTGCCCGCCATGCTGGGCACGCTGGTGAAGGGCCCCAAATACAACCAGCAATCCTATGTCGAACTGCTTGGAATGCAATATTCACTGTACAAGCTTGCCAAGCAGAAGGGTTCGATGGCGCTCGAGCCGCACATTGAAGATCCGAGCCAGTCGACGCTGTTCAACGCCTTTCCGACCTTTGCAGCAAACCATCACGCGGTCGAGTTCGTCTGCGACTACATGCGTATGGTGACGCTGGGCGCTAACAACGTCCACGAGATAGACGCTCTCATGGATGAGGAACTTGAGACGCACCACCAGGAGCAGGAGCGTGTCGTTTCGGCCATGCAGTCGCTCGCCGACGGAACACCGGCGCTCGGCATCGTCGCTGCCGTACTCGGCGTTATCAAGACGATGGGAGCGATCAAAGAGCCGCCGGAGGTGCTGGGACATCTGATCGGCGGCGCGCTCGTAGGCACCTTCTTTGGCGTTTTCGTCGCCTATGGCTTCTTCGGGCCCATGGCGCAGTCGCTCAAGAGCCTCTTCGAGGCCGAATCCAAATACTACCTATCACTCAAGGCTGGCCTGCTCGCCCACATCGCCGGGCAGCCGCCGGTAATGGCGGTGGAATTTGCCCGCAAGTCTCTGATGAGTGACGTCCGCCCGACCTTCAACGAAGTGGAAGCGGCAACCGCCGCTCTTCCCGCCCAGAATTGACCCGATATCCGACAGGGATGCGATGACCACGATCATCATCAAGAAGGTCAAGAAGGCCGCCCACGCGCATCACGGCGGGGCCTGGAAGATCGCCTATGCGGACTTCGTGACCGCCATGATGGCGTTCTTTCTGCTGATGTGGCTGATCAGCATGACGACGCAGGAGCAAAAGATCGGCTTGGCGGAATACTTCTCGCCGGCGGCTTTGAGCCCTGCGACCAGTGGCGCTGGCGGAATACTGTACGGCTCCGCCCTAGACACTTCAGGCAACAAGCCATCCACCCCCCGCGACGCGGAGAGGGGCTCTGCCGAGCGGGAGGACAGAGCGCGCCAGACTAGTCCGGGCCGCGCCAGCGATCTCGATGCCAGCCGCCCGGCCGCCAGCGTGGAGGCCAACTACAGCGCCATAGCCAGCCTCCGGCAGGCGCTCCAGTCGATGCCCGACATTGCCGAGTTGTCCCGTAACATCGTGATCGAGCCGACCAAGGAGGGCGTGAACGTTTCCCTCGTGGACCAGGACGGCCGCTCCATGTTCCGCGAAGGCTCTGTCGAAGCCTACGACCGCACCCGTCGCGTGCTGGAGGCGCTCGCGCCCGCCATGCGGCGGCTGCCCAACCGCCTGTCCATAACCGGCTACACGGCCGCCACGCGCCCAGGCCTGGGGCGGGCCGTCGAACCCTGGAACCTCTCCGCCGGGCGTGCGCTCGCCGTGCGCGAGATCCTGTCGGGTGCCGGGGTTCCCAACGACAACTTCGCTTCCGTGGTGGGACGCGCCGACACCGAGCCGGTTTTCCCCGACAATCCCTACCTCGCGCCGAACCGACGGGTGACGATCACTCTCCTGAATGCGAGCCCGCCAGTGCCCCCGAACCTTCTTCGCTGACGACGATAAGCCTCGTCCCTGCGGTTTACCCCGCTCGGAGTGGTGCGCCCACACACCTCGCAGCGCGGCGACCGCGGCACCAACGCGGATGCGCATCTGCGACCTGGCCAAGAGCCGGGTGCGCTACGGCTATTTCCGGATCTACATCCTGCTGCGCCGGGAGGGCTGGCGGGTGAACCATAAGAGGGTCCACCGCCTCTACCGGGACAAGCGCCTCAGCCTGCGGCTCAAGCGACAGCGCCGGCATGTCAGTGCAGCACAGCGGGAGCGTCAGCCTGCGGCACTCCGGCCGAACGAGCGCCGGTCGATGGACTTCGTCTCCGACGCACTGTTCGATGGCCGCGGGGTGCGAGCCCTGACGGTCGTCGAAGCATTCATGCGCGAGGCTCTGGCGATCGAGGCCGACCAGGGCATCAAGGGCTAGCAGGTCGTGGCGGTCGTCGCCCGCTTGGCAGTCTTTCGGAACAGCGCAACCTACACGCGGACGGCCAACCGGGCTCGGATGGCCCGTGAAGCGCGAAGAACCCCCGCACCCTCGGATCAGGAGTCCCAACCCTCAGAAACAACAAAGCCCGCCAATGCGTTGGCGGGCTGCTGTCAGGCATTTGGTGCCCAGGAAAGGACTCGAACCTTCACCTCTCGCGAGACTGGTACCTGAAACCAGCGCGTCTACCAATTCCGCCACCTGGGCTCGCCGTCGGCCACTGGCCGGCGACGGCTCCGTTTAGGCAACGGAGCCGTCGCCGTCAATCGGGATTTCAGCCCTGCGGCCACTCCCGGATGTCGACGAAGCGTCCGGCCACCGCCGCGGCGGCCGCCATGGCCGGCGACACGAGGTGCGTGCGCCCACGCGGCCCCTGACGGCCCTCGAAGTTGCGGTTCGACGTCGAGGCGCAGCGCTCGCCCGGACGCAGCTTGTCCGGGTTCATGCCGAGGCACATGGAGCAGCCCGGCTCGCGCCAGTCGAAGCCCGCCGCCTTCAGGATCTTGTCGAGACCCTCGGCCTCAGCCTGCGCCTTCACGAGCCCGGAGCCCGGCACGATCATCGCCGACACGCCGTCATGCACCTTGCGGTCACCGACGACCCGCGCGACCTCGCGAAGATCCTCGATGCGACCGTTGGTGCAGGAGCCGATGAAGATCCGGTCCAGGGTGATGTCGGTGATCCGGGTGCCCGGCGTCAGGCCCATATAGGCGAGCGCCTTCTCCTTGGACTGCCGCTTGTTCTCGTCGGCGATCTCGGACGGATCCGGCACGCGGCCCTGGATCGAGATCACGTCCTCGGGGCTCGTCCCCCAGCTCACCAGCGGCGGTAGATTGGCCGCGTCGAGGCGAACCTCGCGGTCGAAATGCGCGCCCGCATCGGTGACGAGACTCTCCCAGTAGCGGCGGGCCGCGTCGAAGGCCGCGCCCTTCGGCGCCTTCGGACGGTCCTTCACATAGGCGAAGGTCGTCGCGTCGGGGGCGACCATGCCGGCACGGGCCCCGCCCTCGATCGACATGTTGCAGATCGTCATCCGGCCCTCCATCGAGAGGGCGCGGATCGCCTCGCCGGCATACTCGATGACGTGGCCGGTGCCGCCGGCGGTCCCGATCTCGCCGATGATCGCCAGGATGATGTCCTTCGCGGTCACGCCGGGCGGCAGCGTGCCGTCGACGGAGACGCGCATGTTCCTGGCCTTGCGCTGCACCAGTGTCTGGGTGGCGAGCACGTGCTCGACCTCCGAGGTGCCGATGCCGTGGGCCAACGCCCCGAAGGCACCGTGCGTCGAGGTGTGGGAATCGCCGCAGACGATCGTCTGGCCGGGCAGCGTGAAGCCCTGCTCAGGTCCGATGATGTGGACGATGCCCTGGCGTCGGTCGAGGGCGTCGTAGAACTCGATGCCGAAGTCGCGCACGTTCTCGGCGAGCGCCTCGAGCTGCGTGCGGCTCTCGGGATCGTCGATCCCCTGCGAGCGGTCTGAGGTCTGGACGTTGTGGTCCACGACGGCCAGCGTCTTCTCCGGATGGCGCACCTTACGGCCGGCCACGCGGAGACCCTCGAACGCCTGCGGACTCGTCACCTCGTGCACGAGGTGCCGGTCGATGTAGAGGAGGCTGGAGCCGTCCGGCTGGACATCGACGACGTGGTCGTCCCAAATCTTGTCGTAGAGGGTGCGCGGGCTGGTCATCGGTCTTCGTCTTCGGCGAGTGGGGTCGGTGCAGAACTCTCGCGATGATGCGTGATCCTTAGTAGGCATCGCGCGCGGTTTTCGAAAGAGGCGAGCCCTGTGCCGGTCGATGGGCCGCCCGGCTGATCCGTGCGGGTGTCACCAAGGTGTCACCGCCGGTGGCGTCGGCGCGCTGGCGCGTCACCCCGCACAGGCTCTATGCCGGGACGGGGAGACGGCCTGCACTGACGAACGGCCGAACGTGGGAGTGAACGATGGCTGAAGCCCCGGTCGAGATCCTGTTGCTCCGGAAGATGCACCCGCTCGTGGAGAAGGCCTTCGCTGGACGGTACGGGGTCCACCGGCTGGCGGACGCCGCGGATCCTGAGGCGCTGCTCGCCGAGATCGGGCCGCGGATCCGCGCGCTCTGCGTCGGCGGCGCGGTCGACGGGGCGCTGATGGACCGGCTGCCGAACCTCGAGCTGATCGCGAATTTCGGGGTGGGCTACGACGCCGTCGACGCCGCCGGGGCGCAGCGGCGCGGCATCATCGTCACCAACACGCCGGATGTCCTCACTGACGAGGTCGCCGACCTCGCCCTCGGCCTCGTCCTCGCCACCCTGCGGCGGATCCCCCAGGCCGACCGCTACCTGCGGGCCGGCCACTGGCCCAAGGCGCCCTTCCCGCTCACGGCGTCCCTGCGCGGGCGGCGGGTTGGCATCCTTGGTCTCGGCCGGATCGGGCGGGCAATCGCCCACCGCCTGGAGAGCTTCGGCGTCGAGATCGACTATCACGGCCGCAGCCGGCAGGCGGACGTCCCCTACACGTATCACGATACGTTGATCGGCCTCGCCCGCGCGGTCCATATCCTGATCGTGGTGGCGCCCGGCGGCGCCGACACGCGAAATCTGGTGAACGCAGCCGTGCTGGAAGCGCTCGGCCCCGAGGGCATCCTGATCAACGTCGCCAGGGGCACCCTCGTCGACGAGGCGGCACTGACCGCCGCCTTGAAGGCCGGGACGATCATGGGCGCCGGCCTCGACGTGTTCGAGAACGAGCCGCACGTACCCGCAGACCTCGCCGCCCTCGAGAACACGGTGCTGCTGCCGCATGTCGGCTCGGCATCCGAGCACACCCGCGCGGCGATGGCCCAACTCGTCGTCGACAACGTCGTCTCTTGGTTCGAGGGACGGGGTCCGCTGACGCCCGTCGCCGAGACACCCTGGAGACCGACCGCGTGAGACAGGCTCTGGCCGCCCTGCTGGCCGCATCGGCGCTGATCGCGATCGCCGCGATCGTCCGACCGGCAGCCGCCCAGGACGTGCCCGCCGCCGCCGAAGAGGCCGCTCCCCCGCCTCCGCCCCCGCCCGCGGGGACGCTCGCGGCGCCTCCGGTTCCGGTCGCACCGCCGAGCCTGCCCGACAGGCTCGGTCAGGTGCCGGGAACCTGGGACCTGTCCCGGGACGGAACCAACCGCCGCTGCGTCATGACGCTGGTGCTCGACAGCGGCGAGGCGGGGCAGCGGCTGCGTTTCCCGGCCGGATGCCGCCGGGCCCTGCCGGTCCTGAACGCGGTCGCCGGCTGGCTCTTCGTCGACGGCGCGGTCCGCCTCGTCGACCGCAACGTCCGCCCGGTCCTCGACTTCGCCAAGCGGCCGGACCAGCGCAGCCTCGTGGCGCAGGCCGAGGGCGGCGAGGGCTACAGTTTCGTTCCCCTCGACATCGTCGCGATGCGACCGGCCGATGCGGTGGCCGCGCCCGAGACCGCGCCGGCTAATCCGACGAGCTCCTCCCCGCTCCAGACCGCGGCTCCGGTCCCGGCTGAGCTGCAGCCCGCGGCGACCGTCTCGGCGGGGCCTGCGCCCGGCCTCTACGCCCTCGATCGCGTCCAGCAGCGCGATACATGCCGGATCACCCTCGACGGGAGCGGCGGCGGCGTGCACATCGTCCCGGGCTGCCACGACAGCGGCCTGGAAGTCTTCGACCCGGTGCGCTGGCGTTACGTGAACGGTCGGATGACATTGACCGCCAAGCGCGGCCACAGCATCGACCTCGTGCCGAGCGGCGACGGCCGCTGGCGGCGCGACCCGGAGGTCGGCACCGCCTTCGTCCTGCGCCGCGTCGACTGACCACAGAGCGGACCGGCGCCCGGAACCTCGAGACCGCCGGTTGATGCGTCAGCGGATTCGCCCGCGGCCGTCCTGCACGGGGAGCATCCGCTCCAGAAGTCCGTCCCGCCGGACTATCAGGTGCCATGCCGTCCCGGCGACGTGCAGCAGGACCAGGGCGTACACGAGCCACTGGCCGAAGACGTGGATTGACTCGAAGACCTTCTGGCTCGCGTCGTCCTTCGGGAGCCCCGGGATCGTGAACAGCCAGAAATACGGCGTGTCGCGCCCGGACAGCGCGCTCAGCAGGTAGCCGCTGATCGGCATGATCAGGAAGATCGCGTACAGCAGGTAGTGGTTGACGCGCCCGATCAGCGTCAGGAGCCGGGGCGCCTGCGGGTCCGGCGGCGCGGGCCGGACCATCCGCCAGACGATCCGCAGGACCACGATCGCCAGGATCGTCAGGCCGACCGACTTGTGCAGCACGAACATGCTGCCCTTGGCGGGCGTCGGCGGCAGGCTGATGGCGACCCAGGCGAGCGGAAGCACGGCCAGGACCAGGGCGGCGTTCAGCCAGTGCAGAGCCTGCGACACCGGATGGTAGCGCGGCATTCCGGAAGCCGTGACGTAGGTGGCGGGCAGCGCGGTTGGCGCCGCCTTGCCGGCCAAGATCGAAGAGCCTGACATGATCCCTCGCGGATGAGCGTGGTCCGTCTCCGATCTAGGGCCCGCCGCAGGCCGGGGGAGTCTCCCGTCAGGCGGATGCGCCGGTCGCGGACGTCCGCGATACGTCGAGCAGGGCGGCGAGCTCTGCGGCCGCTGCGCGAAGCCTAACCGCCACGGTCTCGTCGACGATGCGGCCGTCTACCAAGTCGTCAGAGCCGGCATAGACCGAGGTCGGTGCGACATGAGCCGCGAAGAAGCCAAACAGCGGCCGGAGCCCATGCTCGACCACGAGGGCGTGGCGCAGGCCGCCGCCCGTCGCAGTCAGCGCCACCGGCATACCGATCATCCGGGCTGGATCGACGAAGTCGAAGACGTGCTTGAACAGCCCGGCATAGCCGCCCTGATAAACCGGCGTGCCGACGATCAGGGCGTCCGCCCCCTCGATCGCCTCGATGAGGCGCGCTGCGGGCGCCGACAGGTCGTCGCGCTGCGTCGCGCCGAGGCCTGGGCCGGCATCCATGAGGTCGTAGACGGCGAGATCGATCCCACGCAGGCGCCCGAGCTCGGCACCAAGGGCCTCGACCAGGATGCGGGTGCGCGAGGGCCGCTTGGCACTGCCCGAGAAGGCGACGACGCGGGCACGGCTCGGCTTCACACTCGACTCGACACTCACCACGAAACCTTCCGCCGCAGCACGCCCCGATCCGGGCCTTCAAACACTCTGGCGCATGCGCGGCACGCGACACGAGTCGATTCGACGGTAACGCATTCCCGCGCCGGATAAAGCCTCGGCCGGGCCGCGTGGGCTGCGGTCCGGCGTGACCGTCTCGACGAGTCCGTCATCCGCGGAGCCGCCAGACATGGCTGCGCTTGATCTCGGCATCCTCGAGTGCGCGCGAGACCGGCACCGCGTAGGTCGCGAGGCAGTCGAGGCGGTTCCGCGGCAGGTAGGTGCGGCCCGGATCGCCAATCAGCACCGTGACGCCGCGCGCCTGCAGGCCGACGAGCCAGGCGATCACGGCCTCGGCCAAGTCGCGCTCGTAGAACACGTCGGCGGCCAGGACGAGATCGACCTGCGGATCCGTGACGAGGAGATTGTCGGAGACGGCCGCAATTCGGTCGCCGACGCCGTTGGCCGCGGCATTCAGCTGGATCGCCGCCATGGCGTAGGGGTCGAGATCGCTGGCGACGACGTGGCGCGCCCCGGCGCGGGCCGCCGCGATCGCTACGAGGCCGGACCCCGAGGCGAAATCCACGACGCGCGCCCCGTCCGCGACGTCCGGGTTGTCAAGGACGTAGCGGGCGAGCGCCTGGCCGCCCGCCCAGGCGAACGCCCAGAACGGCGGCGGCAGCCCGATCTCCTGCAATTCCTCCTCGGTGCGCTGCCAAAGATCCGTCGCCTCGTCGGCGACGTGCAGGCGGATCTCGGGCGCATGGGGGACAGGCAGCAGGCGGGTATTGGTGCGGATGAAGGCGGCTGGATCGTCCGGTACGCGCACGATCAGGCGTCCAGCAGGTCGCGCCACACGGCGCGGACTTGGTCGGTCACCGCGTCCTCGGTGAAGCCCCCGGTCTCGATCCGGGCCCGCGCGGCCGCGCCCAGGCCGGCGACGAGACCGGCATCGCCGCTCAGGCGTACCAGGGCGGCGGCCAAAGCCGGCGCGTCGTCGGGGGGAACCAGCAGGCCCTCGACGCCGTCGCGCACGAGGCTGCGGCAGCCCGGAACGTCGGACGCGACCAGCGCCCGGCCGCAGGCGGCCGCCTCCAGCAGCGTCCGCGGCAGGCCCTCGCCGCCGCGGGAGGGCAGGCAGGCGACGTGGTGACCGGCCCAGACCGCCGCCACGTCGGTCGTCGGCCCGTGCCAGACGATGCCGTCGCGGCTCCAGGCGCGCAGGGTGTTGGCGTCGATCGCCCGCCGGTTCGATGGGTCCGGCGCGCCGTACAGCGCCAGCTCCACCGGCGCGCCCTGGGTCCGGGCGAGACGGACCGCCTCGACGGCGACGTCGATCCCCTTCGACCAGAGCATCCGGGCGACGACCGCCACCCGCAGCGGCGGCATCGGCGGCAGCGGTTGCGGGACGAGGATCGCGGGATCGACGCCGGCGCCGCCCACCACGGTCACCGACCGGTCGAGCGGATCGAGGCCCAGCGCCAGGGCGTCGTCGGGATTCTCGAACAGGAAGCGCGTCCGGGACGAGGCCAGTGGTCCCCGGATCAGCGCGCGCAGGGCGAGGCGCGTAGCCCGCCCGAGCCGGTCGCTCCGGGCTCCGACGAGGCCGAGGCCGGTCAGGGCGAAGACCCGGGACGGGATGCCCGCCATGGCGGCGGCTGTGCCGCCGACCAGGATGCCGCGCAGGGCGATGCAGTGGACGATGTCGGCCTTCAGCGCCTTGAGGATCGCCGCGAGCTGCCCGGCCGCGTAGCCGGCGGCCATGGGGTTGAGGCTCGCCCGCTCGGCCTCCAGGGGGACGACCTGCGCGCCGGTCGCCTCGATGGCGGCCCGGTGCGCGCGGACCCGCGTCACCACCGCGACCGAGAGACCCATGCCGATGGCGGCGCGGGCCATCGGCAGGAAATGCGAGGCGAAGAACCAGTCCTCGGTCACCACGAAGACCAGGCGGCGCATTGGAACGGGCATATTCCCGGGGGCGGCATCGGACTGCATCCGCCCCCTCTAGCACGACGGCGGGGCTCGTCCTGCGGCGGATGTGCAGGCCCGGAACGGCGGTCCCGTGCCGCCGGTTGTCCAAGGCCGTCTCGCCCGGCGTGGCAGCCGGGCGGCGTCGATGGGAGGGGCTGTTCATGGCGTGTGTCGAGACGGCGGAGAGCGGCGGAGACCTCCGCGCCGCGGCCGAGGAGGCCGGGCTCGTCTACGTCGATGACGGCCGGCCCGGGCTGACCCGCCGCCGCAGCGGCACCGGCTTCCGCTACCTCGACGCGAAGGGCGCGCCGGTGCGCGACAAGGCGGTGCTGGCCCGCATCCGCAGCCTCGCGATCCCGCCGGCCTACACGGACGTCTGGATCTGCCCCCGCCGCAACGGCCACATCCAGGCGACGGGCCGCGACGCCAAGGGACGCAAGCAGTATCGCTACCATCCGGACTTCCGGCAGGCGCGCGAGGCCAACAAGTTCTCGCGGATCATGGCCTTCGCCGACGCGCTGCCCGGGATCCGCCGGCGCGTTGACGCCGACATGAAGCGGCCGGGCCTCTCCCGCGACAAGGTGCTGGCCACCGTTGTCCACCTGCTCGAGACCACGCTGATCCGCGTCGGCAACGACGACTACGCGCGGACCAACAAGAGCTACGGCCTGACGACCCTGCGCGATCCCCATGTCCGGATCGAGGGGGCGGCCCTGTCGTTCCGCTTCAAGGGCAAGAGCGGCAAGACCTGGGACGTGTCGCTGAAGGACCGGCGGGTCGCCCGGATCGTGAAGGCCTGCCAGGATCTGCCGGGCCAGGAGCTGTTCCAGTATCTCGACCCGGACGGCACCCAGCGCGACGTCACCTCCTCGGACGTGAACGCGTATCTGCGCGAGATCACCGGCGAGGACTTCACCGCCAAGGATTTCCGGACCTGGGCCGGCACCGTGCTGGCGGCGCTGGCGCTGCGGCAGTTCGAACATTTCGACAGCGAGGCGGGGGCCAAGCGCAACATCCGCACGGCCATCGAGAGTGTCGCCAGCCGTCTCGGCAACACGCCGACGATTTGCCGCAAGTGCTACATCCACCCGCACATCCTCGACAGCTATCTGAAAGGCGGCCTGCTCCTGCAGGTCAAGGATGCAGTCGAGTCCGAGCTGAGCGAGGATCTCTCCCGTCTGCGGCCCGAGGAAGCGGCTGTGCTCGGGCTGCTGCAGGCGCACCTGTCCGCCGCCGAGGACGAAGCCAAGGCCGGTGAGGTGATCAAATCGGCAGGTGCGCGCGGAAGGGGGTCGCAGAAGCCGCGGGACAAGGCGGCGCCGGCAGCCGCCAAGTCTCACGGTTCCGAGCCTGGGCCGAAGACGAAGCGGGCATCTTCGGCCCGGCGGTCGGCCGTGGCCGCCTAGGAGACAGTCCCTGCGAGATCACCTGGACGCCCGTCAGTGCCGGGACTGGTTGTCGTTGCCCGGCGAGCGGCTGTCGGTGCCGCGCCGGACCTGCTCGCCGGTCTCGACCACGGGTGCCAGCCCGAGCTGACGGGCAAGGGAGACCAGATCCTTCAGACGTCCAGTCTGGGTCTTACGCCGAAGGTTGAGTCGGTGGGTCTCCACTGTGCGGACGCTCAATGCCAAGCGCCGCGCGACTTCCTTGTTGCTGAACCCAGAGCTGAGGAAACGCAGAACCTCCGCCTCGCGGGGCGTGAGCCCGAGGCTGTCGCCCACTTCCGCCGGCATGGCCACCGGCTGCTCCGGGGGAACCAGGCAATCTGAGCCCTCCGCCAGGGCGAGCAGCGCCGCGCCGAGCTCGCGAGGCGACTTGGAGCGCGCCACGAAGGCGTCGGCACCCGCGGCCAGCAGGGTGCGAAGGTCATCCGCGGTAAGGGCACCGAAGGCGACCAGCGTGCGGAGGTTCGGCTGCCGCTCCTTCAGGGCGACGATGCGGGCGAGACCATCGGCCAGCCGGATCTCGTCGAGAAAGACCAGGGCGACGTTGCTGCCGGCTTCGGCGCGATCGAGATCGGCCTCGCTGATGGTGTGGAACTCGGGCATGTGCTCCAAAGTGGCGCGCACCGTCGCGCTCAAGTCCTCCGGCTCATCCAGGATCAGGACGCCAACGGCCGTACTCATGACCTTGCACCTCTCTCTCCCGGCTTGATACAGGCGGCTGGGATCGAAGGCGAAGTTCCAAGATCCATTCCATCTAGAACTGACGAATATTAAGCTTTATATTGGCAAAATCGCTGCCTCGAGACGGATACTCGGTGGATCGATGCGCCAACTCGGGACGAAGGCGGGACATCCCTGGGCCGACTGTGCCAAAATGGGCCAGCCGCTTTACTTCAGCCTGCGACGGCGCGGACACGATCGCCCTGATCGATCACGACACGGTTTCGGCCTCCAGCTTTGGTCGCGGAGAGGGCAACATCCGCCCACTTGACCAAATCCGCGACGCTGTCGCCGGGCTGACATGTGCTGGCGCCGAAGCTGCAGCTCAGCCCAATCGGGCCACGTGCCCCGCGGATTTGCAGGGCCTGGATCCACGTCCGCAGGCGCTCGGCATGCGCCGCCTCCGCGAGGCACAGCACGGTAGGATAACGGCGAATTCCTCACCGCCAAGACGCCCGGCGATCCCCTCCCCCGCGCGCTGATCGGCCACAGCCTTGATCGCCAAGTCGCCGACATCGTGGCCGTGCTCGTCGTTGATGCGCTTGAAAAGACCGATATCGAGGAGGATCGCCAAAACGGCGCCGGTCCACCGGCTCTGCTCCACGGCACCGCGCGCGGTTGAAGAAGGTGTGCCGATTGTAGGATCCGGTTAGCGGATCCGTCTCGGCGAAGCGGATCAATTCAACACCCAGTGGAGCTCACCCCTGTATGAGCGTGGCCATTACCACTCCGGATCGACGCTATATCGTTGTTCGCGAACGTCTGTGGCGACGCGCGAATCCCGACCTGCCGGAAACCTGCCGGACCGCACTGGTGAAGCGCCTGATGACGGCGCGACGGGGCGTGAAGGAGGCCAAGCAGTCCGAGCGGGCGGGCGAGCCGAGCGCCGCGGACGCGCTTGCTTCCGCCAGAGCCGAGGTTGACGCGGCGAAGATCGCGCTCGGCGAGCGCGGGCCGGTCTGGTGGACGGACGGCGCCCCCGATTTCAACCGCCACCTCGTCCGCAACACGCCCTACGCGGCGTGGTTCGCGGCGCTCAGCGCCGGGGGACCTGAACCGCGATGATCCGAGCCCCCGCTGCCGGGTCGGCGACGACGGCGCGCCCACCGCGGTGAAGATGGGGGGCGGCATTGATCACCGTCAGGGTCGGCTGGGCCGCCGGAGCGGCCGGGATGCCCGACACTGTCGGGACGCCGTAGGTGCCGTAGCTCCAGGGGCTGGGCACGATCTGGGTCGGACGCGGCACGCGGGTCAGCGGGGCGCCGATATAGGTGCCGCGCACGAACTCGCCGGCGAACCCCGGATCACCGGCATAGCCGGGCGCGTAGGCGACCGGTGCGTAGGGATCAGCGCTCCGAAAGGTCTGCGCTGAAGCGGGCGTTGCCGCGGCGAGGACGAGCAGGGTTAGGATCATCCGGTTCGCCATGGGCCGGCTCCGATGGGTGTCGGCGCGCGGTCCGCGCCGGATGCGAGGCCAACGGGCCGGATCACCCGCCGTTCCGCGTCTCCAGTCGTGCAGAGTGCGTAACAGGGCCGTCTGCCCAGCCAATAGGCCCCGCGTGCGGACCGGTTACCGGCAGGTGGTGATCCGCCTGACAACCCAGCCCTCGCCCTCGATCCATAGGCGACGGCGCGCCCGGCTGCAGGTGGCGTCGTCGTCACGCTCCACCGAGGCGGGATGAACCTGCGGATTGGCTTCGGCGACCTTGGTCTCGGCCGGGCCGTTGGCGGCCTCGGCCGCGAGCGGCACGGCCAGCATGGCGGCGCCGGCTGCGGCGGCAGCGATCGTACAGAGTCTCATGGGGAAATGCGCCCTGCGGCCGTGCTTGGAGGTTTGGTCCATGAATGCACGGGCCGAGGGTTCGGTTGCATCGATGGCGGCGGCCCGTGCACCAGCTCACATCCCCGGCTGCGCGCCCGGCCACAACGCTTAGACTTCCCGCCTTTCACGGGTAAGGAAGAACAAAACCGGACGCGCCGGTGCCCAGCCGTCCTGCGAGGCCGTCGATCGCGGGCCGCGCGGCACGGTCCACGAAGCAGGGTTCATGAGCAAGCCGAAGCCACCGACCAACGCGCTCCTGACGCCGGAGAAGCGCACCGAAGACGTGGATCAGACGATCCGCCCGCTGAGCCTGTCCGAGTTCATCGGTCAGCGGGCGGCGCGGGCGAACATGCAGGTGTTCATCGAGGCGGCGAAGAAGACGGGTCAGGCGCTCGACCACGTGCTGTTCGTCG
>NZ_FMWU01000041.1 GCF_900103195.1 Methylobacterium sp. UNC378MF
GTCCTGCGGCGTCGACGAGGGCGGGGTAGCGGTCGGCGAGCTCGGGCTGGGTGAGGAGGAGGTCGGCCCCGGCGGCGAGGGCGACGAGGCGGGCTTCGGGCAGTTCGGGGTTGAGGGGCAGGATGGCGGCGCCGGTCCTGAGGACGGCGAGCCAGGCAGCGAGCATGGCGCAGGACCGCTCGAGTGCGACGCCGACGAGGCGCTCGGGTCGGGCTCCGGCGCGGGCGAGGCGTCGGGCGATGGCGGTTGCGCGGGCGTCGAGGTCTGCGCGGGTCAGGCTGGTCTGGGCGTCGGTGACGGCCGTCGCGTCCGGGTCGGCACCGAGCTGGGCGGCGAAGGCGGCGAGCACGTCGCCGGCACCCTCCGGATAGGCCCGTGCGGTCGCGTTCGCCGACAGGACCACCGCCCGGTCGGAGGCCGTGCACGCGCTCGCCTCGTGCAGCGGCCGGTCCGGTGCCGAGACGAGGGCACGCAGCAGGGCGAGGAAGCCGTCGCGCCAGCGCCGCGCGGTGGCGTCCGTGATGAGGGCGGCATCGTATTCGAGCTGGCAATCGATGCCGGTGCCGTCGGCGGCGACGTCGAGGGCAAGGTCGAATTTCGCGCTCGCCACGTCGACGTCGATCCGTTCGACGGCGACGCCGTCGAGGTCGAGCGGGGCGGCGTCCCGGCTGGGACGGAAGTTGAAGGCGGCCTGGAAGACCGGCGTGGTCGCGGTATCGCGCGCGACCTGAGTCTCCGCGATGAGGCGCTCGAACGGGACGTCATCGTCGGCCAGGAAGGCCATCGCTTCGCCGCGAAGCCGCGCGCAGAGATCGCGGAAGCTCACGCGTGCGTCGAGGCGGACGCGGTAGACCTGCGTGTTGACGAAGAAGCCGACGAGATCCTGCAGGTCGGGGCGGGTGCGTGCGGCGTTCGGCACGCCTATAGCGAAATCCGTCTGGCCGCTCAGGCGGGCGAGTAGCACCTGCCAGGTTGCCAGCAGTGCCACGAAGGGCGGGCACGCATGCGAATGGCAGAAAGCGGCGAGCGAACCGGCGAGGTCGGCAGCCAGGGTGAAATCCACCCGTCCGCCTGGGCGGTTCGCCAACGGCTGGCGCGGATGGTCGAGGGGCAGTTCCAACATCGGAACGGTGTCGCCGAGGTAGCGGCGCCAGCGTTCGAGCACGGCGGAGCCGGCCTCGCCGTCGAAGCGGGCGCGCTGCCATGCGGCGAAATCCACGAAGCGCAGGCTCGGGGTGGGCAGCGGCCGCCCGAGCCGTGCGGGATCGGCGCGGGCCTCCCGGTAGGCCTGCGCGAGATCCCGGAAGAGCCGCGCCGTCGACCACGCGTCCACCGCGATGTGGTGGATCACCACCAGAAGGACACGCATTCCCGCCGGGTCCGCCTCCGACAGGACGACGCGCAGCGGCGGCCCGCCGGTGAGGTCGAAGGGGCGGCGGCTCAGGGCGCGCAGCGTCGCACGCGCGTCCCCGGCCAGCGGCGGGATGCGTTCCAGGGCGAACGGCACCTGCGCGCGCAGGATCTGGCGCGGGCCGTCCGCGGTATCCACCAGCACCGTGCGCAGGATGTCGTGACAGGCGATCAGGCTCCGGAACGCGGCTTCGAGCGCCGGCACGTCGAGGGGGCCGGTGAGGCGGAAGGCCCGCGTCGAGTGGTAGGCCGGGCTCTCCGGATCGTAGCGCTGATGGAACCAGAGCCGCGCCTGCGGGAACGACAGGGGCGCCGGGCCGCCGGGGTGCCTGGGAATCCCGCCGACCTCCTCCGCGTCCTCTCGGAGCAGGCGGGCGAGGGCCGTGCGCCGCGCCGCATCGCGCAAAGCCACCCCGGTCACGCGCCGGCCCCGGCGAGGCCGGCGCGCTCGGCCTCGCTCAGGCCGGCGAGTTCCAGGCGGAGGCTCGCCGTCTCCTCGATCCGGTCCGGCGGGGCATAGGCGCCGAGCGCCGCGGCGAGGGCCGCAGGCGTGCTGTGGTCGAAGACCAGGCTCGGCGGAATCTCGACCTTGAGCAGCTTGCGGATGCGCGCCGTCAGCTTGATCACGAGGAGCGAATTGCCGCCGGCCGCGAAGAAGTCACCCGTGGCGCCGAGGCGCTCCGCGGGGAAGCCCAGCAGGTCGGCCATGGCGTCGGTGAGCACGGTCTCCAGCGCCGTGCGCGGCTGGACGCCGCCGCCCGCAACGGCGTCCGGATGGGGCAGGGCGGCACGGTCGATCTTGCCGCTGGCGAGGCGCGGCAGGCTGTCGAGGCGGAGGATCGGTGCGGGCAGCCACGCGGCGGGCAGGCCTTCGGCAAGCGCCGCGAGAAGGGAGGCCGATGTCCGCTCGGGATCGGTGACCACGTAGGCTGCGAGCCCGATCGCGCCGTCCGGCAAGGTGAAGGGACGCACCGCCGCCTGGCGCACGCCCGCAAGGCCCGCCAGCGCGGCCTCGACCTCGCCCGGCTCGACGCGGTGGCCGCGCAGCTTGATCTGGTCGTCGGCCCGCCCGGCGAGCACGAGGCGGCCGCCGGGCAGCATGCGGGCCCGGTCGCCGGTGCGGTAGAGCCGCCCCTCTCCGAACGGGTTGGGCGAGAACGCGCCCTCGCCGCCGGTCTCCGTGCCCGGGAGGTAGCCGCGGCAGATCTGGGCGCCCCCGAGATGGAGCATGCCGGCGGTCCCCGTCGGGGCGAGCGCGCCCGCCGCGTCGAGGATGTAGGCCTCGCTGCCGTCGAGCACACGGGTCAGCGGCAGGCTCTCGTCCGGCGCTGCATCTGCCGCGTCCGGATGCACCATCACGCCGACACAGGCCTCGGTGGGACCGTAATGGTTGGCGATGCGCGTCGTCGGAGCCGCAGCCTGGATCCGCTGAACGAGCGCCGCCGGGCTGGGCTCGCCGCCGAGCACCAGCAGCGCGGGCAAGGTCGGGGCCTCGACGCCGTCGAGGAGGGCGGCGAGGTGGGACGGGACGAGTTTGGCGCAGTCGATGGCGTTGGCGCGCAGGAAGCGCGCGAAGGCGGGGCCGTCGGCCATCTCGGCCTCGTCGGCGACCACGAGGCAGGCTCCGAGCCGCAGCGCCGCGAACAGCATGGTGTTGCCGAGATCGGCCGCCACCGTCGAGGTCAGCGCGAAGCGGCCGTACCGGGACAGATCGAGGGCGTCGATGACGGCCTCCACGTAGGTCCGGATCTGGGCGTGCTCGATCACCACGCCCTTCGGCGTGCCGGAGGAGCCCGACGTGAAGATGAGGCAGGCCATGTCGGAGGGATCCTGGGCTTCGGCGGGGCGACGAGCCTCGCCGAGGCCTTCGAGGATCGCGCCGAGGGCATGACGTCCGGCAGCGGCATCGGCCGATTGCGCTACGGTGAGCGTGGGCCGGGCCAGCGCGATCAGGCGGTCGCGGCGGGCCTGCGGCCAGGCCGGGTCGAGGGGCAGGTAGGCGCCCCCCGCGCGCCAGACCGCGAGGATCGCCACGACGAGGTCGACGGAGCGCGGCAGGTCGAGGGCGACGACGCGCTCGGGACCGACGCCGCGCGCCGCGAACCAGGCGCCGAGGCGCGCGACGCGCTCCTCCAGCTCGGCGTAGGACAGGGAGCGGCCGGCGCCGACGAGGGCGGGCGCCTCGGGCGCCGCCGCCGCGTGGCGGGCGATGCGGACCGGAAGGGTCTCCGCGGGCAGGGCGCGGGGGACGGGCCGGCCGAAGGCGCGGAGGCGCGCCTCCTCGCGCGCGCCGACCAGCGGGTAGGCCGCGAAGGGCGTCGCGGCCTTGGCGGGCAGGCGGGCGAGGAGCGTCTCGACCTGGTCGAGCAGGGTGTCCAGGGCCTCGGCGGCGTAGCGGCGCGGGTCGGCGTGCAGCGTCAGCGCGGCGAGGCGTCCCTCCCCGTCGAGGGCCGGCTCCAGGCAGAGCTCGAACCCGGCGGGACCCGGCAGCCGCCGCCCCTGCGCGGATCCCTGCGCGGCGAGGGCGAAGCCGACCGCGGGGCGGTGGTCGTCGCCGGCCGGCTCGAGGGGGCAGAGCTCCTGGAAGGCGCGGTGCTCGTCGAGCCGCGCGGCGAGACCGGCTGCGGCGGCCGAGACGCTCGTCTCCGGCGCGAAGGCGAGGCGCAGGGGCAGCGTCTTCGTGAACACGCCGACCGTGCCGGCGAAGACCGCGTAGTCGCGGCGGCAATCGTGCACCCAGCCGCCGAGGATCTCCGTCCGCTCGGCGAGGCGGGACAGGAGCAGCCACCACCCGGCGTGAAGGACGGCCTCGGCGCCCGCCGCGGCGAGGTCCGGCCGGGCCAGTGCCCGCGCGAAGGCGTCGGCGAGATCGGCGTCGACGGTGCGGCTCAGCCGGATCGGAGCGGCCGCCCCCGCGGCACTCCCGGCGCCGCGATAGGGCAATCGGAGGGGCGGAGCGCCCGTGCCCAGATGGTCCCGCCAATAGGCCCGGCCCTCGCCGTCCGCGTCGTCGTCGGCCACCGCCTCGCGCCACGCCGCGTACTGGGCGTAGCTCGCGGTCTCGGGACCGGGGACCGGCGCCGCGCCCGCGGCGTAGGCGGCCGCGACCTCCGACAGGATGCGGTCGAGGCTGCCGGCATCGACCGCGAGGGCGCTGGCGACGAGGCGCAGGCGCGGCGTCGCGGCCGGCAGGAGGACGGCGGCGAGCGTCCGCCCGTGCTCAGGCGCGAGGCCGGAGGGCGTGCCATCACTCTGCGGCGTGCCGGAATCGAGCGGCACGCCGGGCGCCTCGACCGCGGCCTGCCGCAAGCCGCGGAAGCCCGGCACACGCACGAAGGCGGTGCGCAGCGCGTCGTGGCGGGCGGCGACCGCGTCGAGGCTGCGGCGGAGCCGGTCCGCGTCGACCGGTCCGGGAAGGTCGGTCTCGGCGACGAGGTTCGGCGCGGCGCCGGCTTCGTCGAGACAGGCGCGCTGCTCGGGGGTGAGCGCCCGGGTGGGCGGCGCTTCGAAGGTGTCCGGCATGAGGGCGCCCGGCGCTTCGGTCATCGGCGTGCCGCTCATGCCGCCGCTCCCGAGACCGCGCTCCGCGCGACCATGTCGCCCATGGCGACGACGATCCGGCGCGGCCCCTCGTAGGGGTCGCGGGCATGGGCGGCGAGCATGTTGTCGAGCATCACCACGTCGCCGGGGCGCCAGTCGAAGCGCACGGCGATCGCCTCGTAGAGGCGGCCGACCTC
Organism: Methylobacterium sp. UNC378MF; assembly: GCF_900103195.1. Lineage (GTDB taxonomy): Bacteria > Pseudomonadota > Alphaproteobacteria > Rhizobiales > Beijerinckiaceae > Methylobacterium. Next base: position 5,148 of record NZ_FMWU01000041.1, read on the forward strand.
GTCCATCACGGCGTCCTCGATCGGCGTCCCGTCGCCGTAGAGCACGTCGCGGGGCATCCGCTCCGGCCCCACGAGGCTGAGGAGGTCGGCGCGCACCTCGGGGTCGAGGCACCGCGGGTGGTGGAGCTGCACCTGATTGAAGAACGATTTCTCGCCGGTCAGCGGATGGGTGATCACCGCCGGGCACCGGGTCCGGGTCTGGAGCGTGTCCGCGTCGAGCCAGGCGAAGTCGACGCCCTCGGCCCGGCAGCGGGCCTCCACGGCCGCGCGATCCTCGGTGTGGAAGAAGCGGCGCCAGTCGACGTCGAAGCGCTCCGTGAAGGTGCGCACGTAGATCAGCCCCAGGCGCTCGAAGCGCGCGGCGATCTCCTGCGGCAGCCGCCGATACAGGTCCCGGCAATCCACGATGGGCGTCGCGCCGCCCACCGGCGACGGCTGCTGGCAGAAGAACCACTGCTTGCGCGGCCAGGCATGCAGGTGGCTGCTCTCGTTGTGATAGAGGATCATCTCCCGCTCGGGGTAGGGCGTCGAGCGGTAGGTGTTCTTCCCGCCCTCGTTCTTGGGCAGGTCGCCGTACCCGCCGTAGAGACCGGGCTGGAGCGCCTCGGCGAAGGCCTCGAACTCCTGAGGGCTCGCGATGCCGAAGCCGCGCAGCAGGAGGCCGGCATGGCGGCGCAGCTTGCCCTCGACCCAGCCGCGCTGGGCGGCGGCCCAGGCGACCGCGTCGACATCGGCCGACAGCGGCTCGATCACGAGGGGGAAGTCGCGTCCGGGCGCCAGGGTCGAGAGGCGGGCCGGCTCGCCCGCTTCCGCCGCGGCGGGTTTGCCCGCCCCCAATCCCTTGAGCTTGTCGAGCTTCGCTTCCAGGCGGCCGGCGCGGGGGAGCGGCGAGGCGGCGTTCGACATGACGGAATCCTCCGGGTCTCGTGAGGGCGGGAGCGTCGGCAAGAGCGTCGGCAAGAGCGCCGGCAAGCTGGGCAGCAGGGTGGAGAGCGGGGAGGCGGGCGTCGCGGCGGCGGCTGCGAGCAGGGCCGCGTAGGCCTCTGCCAGGCGCGCGACGCGGTCCGGGGTGAACAGCGCCGTGGCGAAGACCCATTCGGCCGCGATGCCGCCCCCCGGCTCGGGCGGGTCGAGGAAGAGCGCCATCTCGAATTTCGAGCCGTGCGCGCCGGCGGCCCTGACCTCGGCCGTGATCCCCGCGACGCCGAAATCGCCGGGCGGCGCGTTCTGCATCACGAACAGGGCCTGGACGAGGGGCGGCCGGGCGCGCGCGCGGGGGATGGCGAGGGCGTCCACGATCCGGTCGAAGGGCAAGGTGGCGTGATCGAAGGCGGCGAGAACGTCGTCGCGGACGCGCTCGATCAGCGTGGCGAAGGACGGCGCGCCGTCGAGGCGCGCGCGGATCGGCAGCACGTTGACGAAGAAGCCGATCAGCCCGGCCAGGGCGGGCACCGGGCGCCCCGCCACGTCCGTGCCGACGACGAAGCGCTCGGCCCCGCTCAGGCGGTGGAGCAGGGCCTGGAAGCCCGCGAGCAGGACGACGAAGGGCGAGGCGCCGCGCGTCCGGCCCAGCTCCGAGAGCTGGGCCACGAGCGGCCCGGGCAGCGTGAAGCGGACGGAGCCGCCGGCCTGCGACAGGACGGACGGCCGCGGCCGATCCGTCGGCAGGGGCAGCAGGGCCGGTACGCCCGCGAGATGCCCCCGCCAGAAGGCGGTCTCGGCGGCCGCCGCCTGCTCGACCGCCGCCCGGTGCCAGCGCGCGAAATCCGCGTACTGCGCCGGGAGGGGCGCAGCCTCAGCGCCGCGATACGCGGCCCCGAGTTCGGTGAGCAGCACGCCGACCGACCAGCCGTCGCCGACGAGGTGGTGGAGGGCCAGGACGAGGCGATGGTCGTCGGCGGCCAGGCGCAGGAGCCGCGCGCGCAGGAGCGGCGGCCGGGCGAGATCGAAGGGCCTGCGCGCCTCCGCGGCCGCGCTCTCGGCGACCCGGATCTCGCGCGCGGCCGGATCGAGACCCGCGAGGTCGTCGCGGGGGATGTCGAGGGTGACGGTCTCGGCGATCCGGGGCTCCGGCAGGCCGTCCTCGGCGATCGGATAGCCCGTCCGCAGCACGGCCTGGCGCGCGATCACCCGGTGCAGCGCCGCGATGAGCCGGTCGGGCTCGAGGGGGCCTGCGAACCGGATGTGCCCGGTCATGACGTAGGCGCCGCGCTCCGCCGGATCGCCGAGCCGCTCCGCCAGCCAGAGCCGCTGCTGGCCGAGCGACAGGACCGGCGCCTCCGCGCTCGGCAGAAGGGCGGGCGCCTCCGCGGCGTCGCGGGGCAGGGCGTCGATCCGCGCCGCGAGGTCGGCGAGGGTCGGGGCCGCGAACAGGTCGCGCAATGGCAGGGCGACCCCGAAGGCCGCGCGCACGCGGTCGACGGCGCGCATCGCCAGGAGCGAGTGACCGCCCAGTTCCAGGAAGCCTCGCCCGCGCGAGACCTGGTCGAGGCCGAGGAGGTCGCACCAGATCGCCGCGAGGGCGCGCTCCGTCGGCGTCCGGGGCGGCTCGTCCGGCGACGCGCCGCCCTGCTGGCGCCGGTACAGATGGAGCGGTTCGATGTCGCCCGCCGCGAGGCCGTCCCGGCACGCGCCGCGCCGGAGCTTTCCGCTCGTGGTCTTGGGCAGGCTGCCGGGCGCGAGCAGGGCGATGAGGTCCGCCGGCTCGCGCAGCACCTCCGCCAGCGCGGCGTCGACCGCGGCGGCGATCTCCGGCGCGCGGGAGGCGGCGCTCCGGCCGATCTCGGCGGCGATCCCGATACCCTCGCCCGCCGGGCCCTCGACCGCGAAGGCGGCGATGCGCCCCGGGCGGAGGGCCGGCACGCGCGCCTCGACCGCCGTCTCCACGTCCTGCGGGTAGACGTTGTGGCCGCGCAGGATGATGAGGTCCTTGAGCCGTCCGGTGACGAAGAGTTCGCCGCCGTCGAGGAAGCCGAGGTCGCCGGTCCGCAGCCACCTCGCGCCGTCGCGGGTCACGAAGGTCGCGCGGGTCGCCTCCGGGTTCCGCCAGTAGCCGCGGGCGATGCACGGGCCGCTGAGCCAGATCTCGCCGACCGTGCCGGCGGGGCAGGGGAGACCCGAACGCGGATCGACGACCCTGAGATGCTCGGGCCGGATCGGCCGTCCGCTGCTCGCGAGGGCGATCCCGGCCTCGTCGGCGACGGCGCGGCCGGCCGCGAGCGGCGCCGGCGCCACGCTCAGCCGGCGCCAGGGCGTGCCCCGGGGCTTGCACGTGACGAGGAGGGTCGCCTCGGCGAGGCCGTAGGCGGGATTGAGCGCCGTCGGCGCGAAGCCTGCCGGGGCGAAGCGCGCGGCGAAGCGCGTGAGCGTGTCGGGGCGGATCGGCTCGGAGCCGCTATAGGCGATGCGCCACGCGCCGAGGTCGAGCCCCGCCACCGCGGCGGCACCGACGCGCTCGCAGGCCAGCCGGTAGGCGAAGTCCGGGCCGCCGCTGATCGTGCCGCCATGCGTGCCGATCGCCTCGAGCCAGGCGGCGGGCCGGGACAGGAAGGCCTGCGGGCTCATCAGCACGAGCGGCGTGCCGGCGAAGATCGGCTCGATGAGGCCCGCGATGAGGCCCATGTCGTGATAGAGGGGGAGCCAGGAGACGAAGACGTCGTCGGCGCCCGGCGCGATCGCCTCGGCGAGCCAGCGGGCATTGGCGACGATGTTGCCGTGGGTGACCTCGACCCCCTTGGGATTGGCCGTCGAGCCCGAGGTGTACTGGAGGAAGGCGAGGGTGTCGGGCGTGCAGGGGACAGGCCGCCAGGCCGCCGCCCCCGCGGTGCCGACCGCATCGACGCAGACGATGTCCCGCACCGTGGCGCCCGCGCAGGTTGCCGCCACGGTCTCGCGGTTCGCCCGATCCGTCAGGACGTGATCGGGCGCCATGTCGGCGATCATCAGGGCGAGGCGGGCCGCATGGTGCGGATCGCGCGTCTCCGGCGGGTAGCAGGGCACGGCGACGAGGCCCGCATAGAGGCAGGCGAAGAACGCCACGACGTAGTCCGGCCCGCTCGGCAGGGCGATGAGCGCCCGCGCGCCGGGCTCGGCGTCGCGCTGGAGGCGTGCCGCGAGGGCACGGACCCGCCGGTCGAGTTCCGCGTAGTCGAGGGTGGCGCCGACCGCGCGCCCGTCGGTGAGGAAGCGCAGGGTCAGCCGCTCGGGCGTCGCCGCCGCCCGCCCCCGCAGGATCGCGACGAGGCTGTCGTCCGGCAGGGCCGGATCGGGCTGGCGCGGGGATGCTGCGTGGCGCGCGCGGCTCATGCGCCGGCTCCCGCCGCGCGGATGCGGGGCGCGGCCGCCCGGTGCTCCACCACGGTGCCGCGTTCGAGCTTCACGATCTGGTCGGCCCGGTCGAACCAGCGATCGTCATGCGTGACGACGAGGATCGTCCGGCCCTCGGCGGCGAGCTCCGGGAGAATCGTCTCGTAGAAGGCGGCCCGGGATTCCGGATCCTGGTCGGCGGCCCATTCGTCGAAGATCATGACGGGACGGTCCTCCAGGCAGGCGACGAGGAGGGCGAGGCGCTTGCGCTGGCCGGTCGAGAGGTCGCGGGTGGAGAAGGCGCCGTCCCGCAGGCCGACACGGCCGTCGAGGCCGAGGCGCGCGAGCCATGCCCGGGCCTGCGCCTCGCGCGCGGCGTCCGGCCGGCCGAGCAGCGTCTCGAACAGGTGGAAATCGGAGAAGACGGCCGCGACGTGCGCGCGGTAGCCGGCGAGGGCCGGCCCCTCCACCGGGCGCCCGTCCAGGCTCAGCGTCCCGCCGGCCGGCGGGTGCAGGCCGGCGATCACCCGGGCGAGGCTGGTCTTGCCGGAGCCGTTGCCGCCGACCAGGAAGGTGATCTCCCCGGGGCGCAGCGTCAGGTCGATCGGACCGAGAGCGAAGCGGTCGCCGGTCCGCGGATCGGCCCGGTGATGGGTCACGCCGCGCAGGGTCACGGTGGCCGCGCGCACGGGCGCGGCCGGGTGGATCCCCGGCTCGTCGACCGGCTCGGGCGGCAGTTCGGCGAAGGCCGTCTCGATCCGTCGCGCGCCGACGCGGGCGAGGTTGACGAGCGGCATCGTGTTCAGGACCGCCTCCAGCGGCCCCATCAGGTAGAGGAGGGCGATGACGTATCCCGTCGTCACGGCCGGGTTCTGCGCGCCGGAGCCGGGGAGGAACAGCGCGAGCCCGACGAGCCCCAGGAAGAGGATGCGGCCCCAGCCCGCCGCGAGCGCGAGGAGGGCGAGGCCGCGCCGGCGGTGGTCGGCGACGCGCGCGACGGCCTCCGCCAGGACCGCGTCGAGGAAGTGGCGCCCCTTCCTCCGGTTCAGGCGCAGTTCCTTGGCGCCGGCCTGGAGCGCCTGGAAATGGGCGACGAGGCGGTCCTGCTCCGCCCCGGCCCGCCCGAGATGCCGCATCACGCGGCCGTAGCAGGCGGAATAGCCGGCCGCCCCGAGGCCGATCGTGACGGCCGAGGCCAGGAACAGGGGGATCGAGAGGTAGCCGAGATAGGCGAGCGTCGCCGCGACCACCGCGCCGTTGGTGACGAGCACGGGCAGCGCCGTGAAGAGATTGGCGACCTGATTGGCGTCCTCGGTCACGAGCGCCTGCACCCGGGCGCTGCCCACCGCCTCGAGATCCGCGAAGGATGCGGCCTGGACGCGCTCGGCGATCGCGCACCGGAGATCGGCGAGGCCGCGCTGCCCGAGATCGGCGAAGAGGGCGCGCGAGACGACGAGCGCCGCGCAGGCGAGGAGGGCGGTCGCCGCGAAGGCGGCGACCCGGTCGGCCCGGGCGGGCTCGGACACGTGCAGCGCCCCGTTGATGAGCACGATCAGGCCCGTCGTGGCGATCCCGCCGACGAGGCTCGCCGCGCCGGCCAGCACGAGCCGGGCGCGGGCGCCCCGGGCGAGCGCGCGCCACAGCGCGGCCCCGGCCCCGGGATCGGCGATGGCTGCCGCCGCGGCCCTCACTGCGCGCGGCCGGCTTGCGCCATCGCCACCACGACCTTGCGCGGGCCCTTGAAGGGCGTCCGCGCATGGGCGGTGAGCATGTTGTCGAGCATCACCACGTCGCCGGACTGCCAGGGGAAGACGATGGTGTGGGCGGCCAGGACATCGCGGATCGCGTCGAGATCCGCGTCGGCGATCGGGCTGCCGTCGCCGTAATAGACGTTGCGCGGCAGGTCCGGCGCGTCGACGATGTCGAGGAGGGTCGCGCGCACCTCCGGTTCGAGGTTCGAGACGTGGAACAGGTGCGCCTGGTTGAACCAGACCGGCTCGCCGGTCTCGGGGTGGCGCGCGATCCCCTGGCAGACCTGCCGGGTGCGGAGGTCGCCGTCCGGCTTCCACTCGCAGGTGATGCCGTGGCCGGCGCAATAGGCCTCGACCGCCCCCCGGTCCCGGGTGCCGAACACCTGCTCCCAGGCCACGTCGAGACCGTTGCCGTAATTGCGCACGTACATCAGGCCCCGCTCGGCGAAGCGCGTGCGGATCGGCTCGGGCACGGCGCGGTAGATCGCGCGGCTGTCGGCCAGCGGCGTCTCGCCCCCCGCGGGCGCCGCTTGCTGGCAGTAGAACCAGATCTTCATCGGCCAGTCGCGGGCGTAGGCCTGCTCGTTGTGCAGGGGGATGTGCTGGTGGGGCGGGTATTCGGTCGACGTGTAGACCCCCTGGGTCACCGGACTGCGCGGGGTCGAGCCGAACTCGTAGCTCAGGAGGTCGTGGCCGAAGCCGGCCGCGAAGCGGCGAAACGCGTCGGGCCCGTCGAGGCTGAAGCCGCGGAGCAGCAGGCCGCCCGCGGCGTGGAGATGCGCCGCGGCCGCGGAGCGGATCGCCGGGAGCGCGTCCGCCAGCGTCGCGCCCTCGTCGCCCGCCGCGGGCGTGACGAGGAGCGGCAACGGCCCTTCGTCCCGCAGGGGCCTGGTCACGAGTTCCATCATGGCGTTCTCCCTGGTGACGTCCCGTTCGTCGGCGGGCCGCTGCGCACGCCGCCTGCGGAGCGGCGTTCCCGCCTCAGGCCGCAGCCCGGGCTTGTGCGAGCGTGCCGATCCGGTGGCCGATGCGGTCGAGCACCGGCGCCCGCTGCGCGTGGATGAAGAAATGGTCGCCCTCGAACAGCGCGAGGTCGAAGGGGCCGCGCGTCTCGCGGCCCCAGGCTTCGAGGTCGGCGCGCGCGATGTCGTCGCGCGACCCGCCGAGCGCCTGGATCGGGCAGGCCAGCGCTGGGCGCGGTGCGTAGGTGTAGGCGCCGCGCAGCGCGAAATCGGCCCGGAGCACCGGCAGGACCAGGGCCATCAGGGCGGTGTCGGCGAGCGCCTCGGGCGGCGTCGCGCCGTAGGCGGAGAGAACCGCGCGTAAATCCGCGTCGCTGCGCGGGCGCCGGAAGAACGCCCCGTCGCACACGGCCGGCCCGGCGCATCCGGAGGCGAACAGGACGCGCGGCGCCGCGATCCCGCGGGCGGGGAGTTCGTGCGCCAGCTCGAAGGCGAGCAGCGCCCCCAGGCTGTGCCCGAACAGCGCGTACGGCCCCGTGACGGAACCGGCGATCGCGTCCGCGAGGTGCCGCGTCAGCGCCCGCGGGTCGGTGTAGGGCGCCTCGCCGATCCGGGCGCCGCGCCCCGGCAGCTCGACCGGCCTGACGTCGATCGCTGCGGGCAGGCCCCGGCGCCACTGCGCGAAGAATGCGGCGCTCGCGCCGGCATAGGGCAGGCAGAACAGCCGAATCGGCTCCGGCATGGTCACGCCTGCGCGCCGTCGCGCGCGTCCCGAGAATCCGGATGAGGGGCGCCGCGTTCCTGTGCCTCCATGTGCCGGCGCAGGCTCAGGGGCCGCATGTCGGTCCAGACCGCGTCGACGTAGGACAGGCAATCGGCCTTCGCGCGCGGTTCGCCCACCGCGCGCCATCCGTCCGGTATGTCGCGGTAGCTCGGCCAGATCGAGTATTGCTCCTCGTGATTCACCACCACGTAGAACAGCGTATCTTCGCGATCGAACGCCATCGATGCATCCCGTTCAGGTGAGCGCTGCGAGCAGTCCCGCCAGTGAATCAATGAACTTCGCTTGTTGGCGCATAACATGACCAAAAGATCGCCGGACTCAAGGGTGATTCTACATATTTGAAATGTTCTAATTTAATTCATTACTGTCCGATGGTCTCAATCTTTGCTTTGGCGCCTTGAATTAATACGGCGAACTGCGCTAGGCAGGGCGGCCACCGGGTGCGGCGTGACCCCGGGGCGGCGAGGAACGCGGTCTGAAGGGGCGTGCGAACCAGCTTGCGATTCCCTCCGGCCGATCCCGCCGGCGCGGCTCGGATCTCCCGTGCGGGACGCGGGGTGTTCCCGGCGCCGCAGGGGGCCGGATCCGCGCGCGACTCGCTGCGCCGGCGCCGGACTGTCGCGGCGTCTCCCGAGGCTGTGCCGGCCGCCGGCTGACCTGCGGGCCGACCAGCGGCGGCTGACGGAGCCGGGGAAGGGGCTGGGAAGGGGCGGGGAAGGGAATCGAGGCGGCATGCGCGGACGAGGAGACGACCGGATGACCCCGCGTGCCGCGCCACCCTACGACGTCATCGGGGTCGGCTTCGGGCCGTCAAACCTCGCCCTGGCGATCGCCCTGGCCGAGACCCCGGCGGCGCGCGGCCTCCGGTCCCGCTTCCTGGAGCGGCAACCGCATTTCCGATGGCACGGCGGCATGCTGCTGCCGGGCAGCGACATGCAGATCTCGTTCCTCAAGGACCTCGTCACGCTGCGCAATCCGACGAGCCCGCTCACCTTCGTGAACTACCTGCACAGCCAGGGGCGGTTGCACGACTTCATCGATCTCGGAACGTTTCATCCCAGTCGAATCGAGTTCAACGACTATCTCCGCTGGGTGGCGGACCATTTCGCCGACCGGTGCGACTACGGCGAGACCGTGGTCGCGGTGGAGCCGGGGCTGGGAGCCGACGGCGCGGTCGAGACCCTGTGGGTCGTCGCCCGCGACGCCGCGGGCCGCGAGATCCGCCGTCAGACGCGCGACCTCGCCCTCGCGGTCGGCGGCGCCCCGCACCTGCCCGCGGCCTTCGCCGCCCTGGCGTGCGATCCCCGGCTCTGCCATTCGAGCCGCTACCTCGACCACGTCGATCGATGCGGTCCCGGCGGCCCGCTGGACCTGTCGCGCCCGGGCGCCCGCGTGGCGGTGATCGGCGGCGGCCAGAGCGCGGCCGAGATCAGCCACGATCTCCACGCCCGCTTCCCGCATCTGCAGGTCGATCTCGTGTTCCGCGGCCACGCCCTCAAGCCTTCGGACGCGACCCCGTTCGTCAACGCGATCTTCCACCCCGACCGGACCGACTTCGTCTACGCTCAGCCGAGCGAGCGCCGCGCGGCGCTCGTGCGCAGCTATCGCAACACGAACTACGCGGTGATCGATGCGGACCTGCTCAAGGCGCTCCACGTGATCGCCTACCGGGAGAAGGTGTCCGGCCCGCAGCGCCTGCAGCTTCGGCCGCGCAGCGAGATCCTCTCGGCCTGCGGCGACGCGGACGGGATCAGGCTGCGGACCCTCGACCGGTACGCCGAGACCGAGGCGGAGCGCAGCTACGACGGCATCGTCCTGGCGACCGGATATGAACGCGACCCGAACCCGGCGATTCTCGAGCCGCTCGCGGCCTATCGCGACGGATCGGAGCTGGCGCGCGACTACCGCGTCCCGACGCGCCCCGGCTTCACCCCGCGCATCTACGTGCAGGGCTATTCGGAGACCTCGCACGGTCTGAGCGACACGCTGCTCTCGGTCCTGCCGGTCCGCGCGCAGGAAATCGTCGACAGCCTGCTCGATCAGGACCGGCGCGGGGGCGTGGTCGCCCCGGCGCGGCCGCCGGCGACCGGGGGGATCCCGGTCTGGGCACGCCAGGGAGCGCATCCATGAGTGCGGCCATGAGTGCCGCCATGAATGCCGCCGCCCCGCAGGCCCCTCGCTTGGCCCTCAGCCGCCGCTTTCCTGTCGGGGCCGGGCGATGAGCCGGCGGCGACGCGAGCGCCGTGCCCTCCTCGCGGGCCTCGTCGCGGGCGCCGTCTGGGGCGGCTTCGGCGCCGCCCGGGCGGGCGGATCCGATGATCCGCGGCGCGACGGCTCGGCCGGAGCGCCCGCCGCGCGCGTCGTCGCCCTCGATGGATTGTTCGCCGAGACGCTGCTCGCCATCGGCCTCGTCCCGGTGGCGATCGCCAACCGGCCGCTCTACGAGAAGCTCATCGCGCTGCCGTCCCTGCCGGATTCCGTCCTCGATCTCGGCCCCCTGCAGGAGCCGAACCTCGAATTCCTCAGCCTGATCGCCCCCGATCTCATCCTCGCCGCCCCCTGGCAGGCGCAGATCCAGGTCGCGCTCGCCCGGATCGCCCCGGTCGCGGCGTTGCCCATCGTCGCGGGCACGCGGGAGCCGATCGATCACCTCGACGCGCTGACCCGCGACATCGGCGCCCGCACCGACCGGGGCGCGGGGGCGCGGGCGCTGATCGCCGGGACCGACGCGGCGCTCGCCGAGGCGCGCGCCGACCTCGCGGGCGCGGCCGGGCGCCCCGTCTACATCTGCCGCTTCCGCGATGACGGGCGGCAGCTGGCCGTCTTCGGCTCGCGCAGCACCGTCGGCGCCGTCGCGCAGCGGCTCGGCCTGACCAATGCCTGGACCGGCCGGCAGAGCGCCGCCGGCACGGTCCTGGCCGCCGTCGAGGATCTCGCCGACGTGCCGGACGCGACGCTGATCCATTTCGACCGGGGCGCGGAGACCGCGCGCGCCCTGACGCGCCTCGACGACAGCCCGATCTGGCGCGCGCTGCCCGCCGTGCGCGCGGGCCGCGTGATCCGCCTGCCGGTCGTCCATCCGAATGGCGGCCTGCCCTCGGCCGCGCGCTTCGCACGACAGGTCGCCGCCGCCCTCGGGAAGGGGCCGGCGTGAGCGCTGTGGAGGCCGGAGCACGGCGTGCGGGGGCCGGGCGGTCCGAGACCGCGACCGGCCGGCGGGGGGCGGCGCTGCTCGCCCTCGCGCTGCTCGCGGGCGCCGCGCTGCTGCACGCCAACCTGGCGGCCGTTCTCCCGCCCGGGCAATGGTGGGCCGCCCTGTTCCACCCGACCGAGGGCGACATCCCGCAGCTCATCCTGCGCGACAGCCTGCTGCCGCGCCTGGCCATGGCCATCCTGGCCGGCGGCGGCCTCGGCCTCGCCGGGGTGCTGTTCCAGCAGGTGCTCGACAATCCGCTGGCCGAGCCCGGCACGCTCGGGGTCTTCGCGGGCGCCAAGCTCGCGCTGGCCCTCGCGACCCTGTGGGGGCCGGCCCTCCTCGTCTCCGGCTACGAGCCGGTCGCGGGTGCCGGCGCGGCCCTGTGCACGGGCCTCGTGCTGCTGCTGAGCGGGCGCCGCGGCCACGCGCCGTCCGCCGTCATCCTCGCCGGGCTGGTGATCGGGCTGTCCGCCGAGGCGGCCAACCGGATGCTGGTGCTGGCGCATTTCGACGCCCTGTCCGACCTGTACGCGTGGCAGGCCGGCGCGCTCAACCAGAACAATTGGGACGGCGTCCGCGGCCTCGCCCCGCGTCTCGCCCTCGCGGCCCTCGCCGCGGGCCTGCTGGCGCGTCCTCTGACGCTGATCGAACTCGGCGAGGCCGGGGCGAGGGGACTCGGCGCCTCCACCGCGGGCACGCGGCTCGCCGCCCTCGCCCTCGGCGTCGCGGTCGGCGCCAGCGTGACCGGATTTCTCGGGGTGATCGGCTTCGTCGGCTTGGCCGGGCCGGCCTTGGCCCGCTACGGCGGCGCCCGCCGGCTCCGCGACCGCCTGCTGTGGGGGCCGGTGGCCGGGGCGGTGCTGCTCGTCCTGACCGACCAGCTCGTGCAGCGTTTCATCGGCCGCAGCGGTGTTCCGACCGGCGCCGTCACCGCGCTGGTCGGCGCGCCCCTGCTCGTCGGACTCATCCTCGGTCTGCGCACCGCGCGCGAGGCCCCGCCGGCGCCGGGGCCCGTTCCGGTCCGGCTCCTCCGGCCGTGGGGCGTCATCGGCGTGCTCGCGATCCTGGCGCTCGCGGCCCTGGGTCTGTCGCTCACGGTGGGGCGGGATGCGCAGGGCTGGCTGTGGAGCCCCGATCCGGGTCCCCTCCTGGCGTGGCGGGCGCCCCGCGCCCTGGCGGCCCTGGGGGCCGGGGCCATGCTCGCCTATGCCGGCGGCCTGCTGCAGCGGCTGACCGGGAATCCGCTGGCGAGCCCCGAGCTGTTCGGCGTCTCAACGGGCGCGGCGCTCGTGGTGGTGCTCGTCCTGTTCCTCGCCCCCGGCCTCGGCTCGGCCGCGATGCTGGCCGCGGCGGCCGCGGGCGCCCTCGGGACCCTGCTGGCGGTCCTGGCGCTGGGGCGCCGGGCGCGCTACGCGTCCGCCCGGATCCTCCTGGTCGGCGCGGCCCTCACCAGCCTGATCGGCTCGGTGATCGCGCTCCTCCTCGCCACGGCCGATCCCCGGACCGCGGCCCTGCTGACGTGGCTCTCGGGCTCGACCTACAACGCCACCGCGACCGAGGCCGCGCTGGCCTGCCTCGGCGCGGCCACGATGCTCGCGGTCACGCCGCTGCTCGCGCGCTGGCTCACGATCCTGCCGCTCGGGGCGGAGACGGGCCGGGCCGTCGGGCTCGATGTGGCGCGGACGCGCCTGACCGTCCTGTCGGTCGCGGCGGTCCTGACGGGCGCCTCGACCCTTCTCGTCGGTCCGCTGAGCTTCGTCGGGCTGATGGGCCCACACCTCGCCCGCAGCCTGGGCTTCAACCGGGCGACCGAGCAGCTGGTGGCCGCGACGCTCGCCGGCGGGCTGATCATGGTGCTGGCCGATTGGCTGGGGCGCGTCGTGGCCTTCCCCTGGCAGCTGCCCGCTGGCCTCGTCGCGACGACCCTCGGGGGCGCCTATTTCGTCTGGCTCATGCTGCGCCGATGACCCTCTCCGCGCTGAACGCCCTGTTCGTCGGCCCGCTCGAAGGCTACCGGGACCGGCTCGTCTCCGCGGAGGATGCCCGCCCCTCCGTCAGGGGTGCCGACCTGCTGGATCCGGCCGTCCTGACCGGGCAGCTCGATCGCTTCGCCCGCACCTTCGCGGAGCCGGAGCCCCGCGCGGTCGCCTCGATCTGGGCGAAGCAGCATTTCGCCATGCTGGTGGTGCCCACCCTCGCCGCGAGCATCGTGCTCGACCTCGTCCTCCCCGTGGCCCTCGACACGATCGCGGTCATTCCGGACGAAGGCGGGCTGACGCGGGCGCTCAAGCTCCATGGCGATCCCGCGGGCGACGCGGGCGTGCGGGCACCGGCGGATCGCTTCGGCGCGCTGATCGACGGGCATCTCGCGCCCCTGATCGGCGCCCTCGCGGCGGTCTCGGGCGTGGCGCCGCGGGTGCTCTGGAGCAACGCCGGCAACATCTTCGAGTTCGTGGTGCGCCGGACCGAGGGGCTCGCGCCGGCAGGCCGCACCGGGCATGCGGCCGCCGCCCACGTGCTGACGAGCCGACGCCGGGCGGGGGCCTCCAACCCCCTGTTCGAGCCGATCCGCTACCTGCCCGCGGCGGGCGCCGCGGATGGCCCGGCGCCGCGGCGGACGCGGAAGGTCTGCTGTCTGCGCTACCTCATCCCCGACCAGAATCTCTGCGGCGCATGCCCCCTGCCGGAGCGCCCCGCGCCGGGTCCGGCGGGGACAGGCGGCCTGAGGAATCCCGCATGAACGGTTTCGATGCGCCGGCCCTCGCGCCTCCCCGGAGCGCACCGATAGCGGCCGCCGCCGGCGACACCCCGCTCTTCACCCTGCACGGCGCGAGCTTCGGCCTCGCCGGGCGGACCCTGCTGCACCCCCTCGACCTCGTGATCCATCCGGGGCAGGTGGTGGGGCTGATCGGCCATAACGGGTCCGGCAAATCGACCCTGATCAAGCTGCTGGGCCGCCAGCAGGCGCCGACCGCCGGGCGGATCGCGTTCGCGGATCGCGCGCTCGGCGCCTGGGGTGACCGCGCCTTCGCGCGCAAGGTCGCCTACCTGCCGCAGGTTCTCCCGCCGGTTCCGGGCATGACCGTGCGCGAACTCGTGGCGCTGGGGCGCTATCCCTGGCACGGCGCCCTCGGCCGCGTCGCCGCCCGGGACCGGGAGGCGGTCCTGCGGGCGCTCACCGCCACCGGCGTCGCGGCCTTCGCCGACCGCTTCGTCGACACGCTCTCGGGCGGCGAGCGGCAGCGCGTCTGGCTGGCCATGATGGTCGCCCAGGAGCCGGCCTGCCTGCTCCTCGACGAGCCGATCTCGGCGCTCGACGTCGCCCACGCCGTCGAGATCCTCGCCCTCGTGCGGAACCTGGCGCATCGGGACGGGCTCGGCGTGGTCGTCGTCCTGCACGACGTCAACATGGCGGCCCGCGTCTGCGACCGCATCCTGGCGCTGCATTCGGGCCGCCTCGTCGCGGACGGGCCGCCCGGCACGCTGATGAATCCCGACACGTTGCGCGCCGTGTACGACATCCCGATGGGTGTCCTGCCGCATCCGGATACCGGCCGGCCGCTGAGCTACCTGCGCGGATCATAGGCCGGCCGGGGCGTCCTGCACCGGCGGACACGGTGTAGACTCTCCCGACAGGGGCGGCCGCGCCTCACCGTGGCGGGCCTCAGGGGTCCGGGCCCTCAATCCCCGTGAGGCTGAGGATGTCGTCGGTCACCGCGAGGGCGCGACGAGCGTCCAGAGGCCGACCGGCAGGATCACCCGTTCCAGCACGGCCCGGACGCGGATCTGGTTGGCACCGTAGGGCATCACGATCAGCAGGCCCGGCAGGACCGCGGATCCGGCCGCGCGGACCCGGTCGCTGACGGCCAGCATCCACGCCGTCAGGATCAGGGCGATGCCGGCGGTATGCTGGAGGATGCCGACCAGGATCGCGCCCGTCCGCCACGTCGGTGACGCGGACGGGCCGCGTTCATGCGGGTCATGACCTGCCTCCGCCACGCGCGGCCCGGCGCCGCGCCACGACCGGTATGGGAACCATCGCGGCGGCGGGGCGTCAGGCGTGGACCTCGGCGATGATGCAGCCGGGATCGACGACCTCGTTGATCGGCGCGAGGAGTGTCAGGCGGCCATCGGCTGGCGAGGTGATGTCGTGGCGCGCCTCGCCGATGCGCACGGTGGCAACGGCCTCGCCGGCCCGCACCCGCGCGCCGTCCGCCACGAACCACCGCTCCAGAATGCCCTCGGGCAGCATGCCCGTCGACCAAAGCTCTTCGGCTACATGCACGTCGGCCATCATCGCCTCCCGTGTTGGGCGTCCGCCTCATGGGGCTCGGCAAGAAAGGGCCATCCGGCGGCTGAGCGCTTTGATCTGGATCACCGTGCGGCCCCGGAACTCCGCGAGCTCGGTCCAGGAGGCCGCCGCTTCGGCCAGGTTCGACGGGATGGCCTGCCCGGTCCTTCGCGCCTCAGTTCCGGCGTGTCGCGGCCCTGATCTCCGAGAGCGCAGCCATACCGGCATCGGTAATGGTCCACTCGATGAGCGGATGCCCACGCAGGTGATGCAGGCGCGGCGCCCCGATCCGCTGGATGAGGCCCAACCGTTCCAGAAGTAGATTTCTCGCGTCGTCGATCGCCATTGCACGGTTGCGTGTCCCGATCAGGCGGAGGCGTTCGCCCTGCGTCTTCTTCAAGAGCGCGCTCACCGGCTGGCCCGTGCGCCTGCGGCATCCCGGATGAAGTTGATCCGGGCCGACACGCGATGGTCGCGCCTTGCGAGGCGCCGCACTCTGCAAGAGCCCGTCACTGGCCTGCGCGTCCGAGCGCGCGATCACCGCGTCGCCGTCGATGGATGTGATCGCGGGGTTCGTGAACATGCACGGCACGGGAATTGAAATCGCCTTTCACGGTAAAGCCACGAGCCGCCAGGTCGCTGAGAGGCCCGGGTCCGTTCGGTCCCGGCTCGGGCCGGGTTGAAGCCCGCGCCCTCCGGCTCATGATCCCATGCGGAAGGCACGGCTTGTTCACCGCAAGGCCGCCGCACGCTGGTGTGTTTCCGATGGGCCGACCGCGCCACCTCCCGCCTCGGGCCGCTCGGGAGCGCGTCAGCGGGTCGTGCGACGGGCGGGCTGGTGCCGCCGTCAACCCGCCTTGAGGTACTTCTCCATGCTGGCTCCGAGCCCGGCGGACTGTGCCGCGAGCGTATCGGAGATCTGCCGAACCATCTCGGCGAGCCGCCCGGTCTCCCCGGCCGCAGCCGAGACGCCGGTGATGTTGGCCGACATCTCCTGGGTCGAGGCGGCCTGCTCCTCGACGGCACTCGCCATGGCCAGAGTCAGCTTCGAGAGTTCGGCGACCTCGTCGGTGATCAGGCGGATCGCCGTCACGGCCTCGCCGGTCGCCTTCTGGATGGCGTGCACCTTGTGGGTGATCTCGCCGGTGGCCTTCGCCGTCTGGCCGGCAAGTTCCTTGACCTCCGTGGCCACGACCGCGAAGCCGCGCCCGGCGGCACCCGCGCGCGCCGCCTCGATCGTGGCGTTGAGCGCGAGAAGGTTGGTCTGGTCGGCGATGGATTTGATCATGCCCACCACCGCGTCGACCTCGCCCGCATTGGCCGCGAGGTTGCGCACCGTGGCATCCGTCGCGGCGGCTTGATCGGCGATCTGCTGGGTGCGCTCGGAGACCCGCCCGACCTGGCCCGAGATCTCGTGGATCGAGCTGGTCATCTCCTCGGATCCGGCGGCCACGGAGTTGGCCCGATCGCTCGCCGCGTCAGCCGAGCGGTTCAAGCCTTGCGCCGAATCCTTCATCTCGCCGATCGCGGTCCCGAGCGCATCGACGACGCCGGTGACCTCCTCGGCCATGGCGAGCTGTGCCGTGATGACCGACCACGTCAGCATCGGACCGACATAGGCACCGTCCGCGTCGGTGATGGCGGAGACCTGGAGATCGAGGGTCTCGGGTCCGACCTTGATCTTGGTCCGATGCGGCAGTCGGCTCGCATCGGCCAGCATGTTCCGTTGATGGTGCGGGTTCTTATGGAAGACGTCGAAGGACTTGCCCATCATCTCCGCGGCTTTGATAGGCAGGTATTGCTCGATCGCCTCGAGCGTCTTGCGCGAGGTGTTGTTGAGATAGTCGATCTTGAAATCGTTCTTCGGGTCGGCGGTCATGACGGCGACCGGCATTTCGTCGATCATCCGCAGCAGCCGGCCGGTTTCGTTCTTCTTCGCCGTGATGTCGCTGGCGAACTTGACGACCTTGAAGGGCTTGCCGTCTGCGCCGAGGATCGGGTTGTAGGTCGCTTCAAGCCAGACTTTCGCGCCGGACCGTGCGCGCCGAAGAAACTCGCCGGACGCGAACTCGCCGGCCCGCAGCCTCGACCAGAACGCGGCATAGTCCGGGCTGTCGGCCATATCGTCGCTGATCAGGACTCGATGATGTTTCCCCTGCAGGGAACCGAGATCGTAGCCGACGACGGCCAGGAAGTTCGGGTTGGCGTGCAGGATGGTACCATCCATTCCGAACTCGATGATGGCCAATGAGCGCTTGAGCGCGTCGAGGATGGCCTGCGTCTCATGATAGGCGGGCTTGCGGAACATGGGGCAGCTCTCGGTAGACGCAGTATCGTCTCACCGGGATTCTAAGGTGCCGTTAGCCTCAGTCTAGAAACGTACATCATTCATGCCACCGATCAGTTCATTCCCTAGGAATACTTTGAAATCTGACAAAGTGCCGAATGGATATGAGCTGTAACATGTCATATTGGCGTTTGTTGTCGGCAGGCGGTGCGACCCGATCAGGCGCGCTCCGATGGATTCTCGCCGGCACCTTCGTCGCGGCTGCGGGACACGGAACGATGGTCCGGTTGCATCTGCCGGGAGACGGTCCGAGCCGGCGCCGGGGGCGATGGTCGATCGGGCTGAGATTGCCGGGCCAGGGCCTCGAACCGGAACGGCAAGGGCCGCCCGGTCTTCGGGCGGCCCTGTCACCGTCGCTCATCAAAGTGCGGACCTTCGGGGCCCGGAATCGGACTTCGGGCTTGGTACCCTTCAGCTATGCGCCAGCACGGCGAGCAGCAGCAGGGCGATGATGTTGGTGATCTTGATCGCCGGGTTCACCGCCGGGCCGGCAGTGTCCTTGTAGGGGTCGCCGACCGTGTCGCCGGTCACCGCCGCCTTGTGGGCGTCGGAACCCTTGCCGCCGTGGTGGCCGTCCTCGATGTACTTCTTGGCGTTGTCCCAGGCGCCCCCGCCCGAGGTCATCGAGATCGCCACGTAGAGCCCGGTGAGGATCACGCCGAGCAGGCTCGCGCCCACGGTGGCGAAGGCCTGGCTCTTCCCGGCGATGAACTGGATCACGAAGAACAGCACCACCGGCGACAGGACCGGCAGCAGCGAGGGGACGATCATCTCCTTGATCGCCGCGCGGGTCAGCATGTCGACCGCGCGCCCGTAATCCGGCCGGTCGGTGCCCTGCATGATCCCTGGCTTCTCCCGGAACTGGCGCCGGACCTCCTCCACCACCGCGCCCGCCGCGCGCCCGACCGCCGTCATGGCGATGCCGGCGAACAGGAACGGGATCAGGCCGCCGAGCAGCAGCCCCACCACCACGTAGGGGTTCGACAGCGAGAAATCGACGCTGACGCCCTGGAAGAAGCGGTACTGCGTCGGGCTCGCATTGGCGATGAAGTAGTTCAGGTCCGACGTGTAGGCGGCAAACAGCACCAGCGCGCCGAGGCCCGCCGAGCCGATGGCGTAGCCCTTGGTCACCGCCTTGGTGGTGTTGCCGACCGCGTCGAGGGCGTCGGTCGACTTGCGCACCTCGGAGGGCAGGCCGGCCATCTCGGCGATGCCGCCGGCATTGTCGGTCACGGGTCCGAAGGCATCCAGCGCCACGATGAAGCCGGCCAGTGCCAGCATGGCGGTGACCGCGATGGCGATGCCGAACAGGCCGGCCAGCGCGTAGGTGCTGATGATGCCGGCCACGATCACGATGGCCGGCAGCGCCGTCGATTCGAGCGAGATCGCCAGCCCCTGGATCACGTTGGTGCCGTGGCCGGTCACCGAGGCGTCGGCGATCGACTTCACCGGGCGGAAGTTGGTGCCCGTGTAATACTCGGTGATCACCACGATCAGCGCGGTGATCGCGAGGCCGATCACCGCGCAGCCGAACAGGCCGGCCGACGTGAAGGTGACGCCGGTCGAGGTGGTGAAGCTCGTGGAGAACCCGCCGAGCAGGGTCATGTTGACCGCCGCGATCGCCGCGATCGACAGCACGCCCGCCGCGATCAGGCCCTTGTAGAGGGCGCCCATGATCGACTGGTTCGCCCCGAGCCGCACCGCATAGGTGCCGGCGATGGAGGTGAGGATGCAGGCCGACCCGATGGCCAGCGGGTAGAGCATCATCGGCTCGAGAACGTCGCGGCCGCTCCCCGTGGGACCCGAGAAGAAGATCGCGGCCAGCACCATCGTGGCGACGACCGTGACCGCGTAGGTCTCGAACAGGTCGGCCGCCATGCCGGCGCAGTCGCCGACATTGTCGCCGACATTGTCGGCGATCGTGGCGGGGTTGCGGGGATCGTCCTCCGGGATGCCGGCTTCGACCTTGCCGACGAGGTCGCCACCGACATCGGCGCCCTTGGTGAAGATGCCGCCGCCGAGGCGGGCGAAGATCGAGATCAGCGAGGCGCCGAAGCCGAGCGCCACGAGGGCGTCGATCACCTCGCGGCTCGACGGCTCGAGATGGGCCGCGCGGGTGAGGAACAGGTAGTAGAGGGCGACGCCCAGCAGCGCGAGACCCGCCACCAGCATGCCGGTCACCGCCCCCGACTTGAAGGCGACGTCGAGGCCGCCGCCCAGGGAGGTCGAGGCGGCCTGGGCCGTGCGGACGTTGGCGCGCACCGAGACGTTCATGCCGATGAAGCCGGCCGCGCCCGACAGCACGGCGCCGATCAGGAAGCCGACCGCGACCTTGATCCCGAGGAACACGGCGAGGAGGACGAACAGGACGACGCCGACGAGGCCGATGGTCGTGTATTGCCGCCGCAGATAGGCCTGCGCGCCCTCGGCGATGGCGGCGGCGATCTCCTGCATCCGCTGCGTGCCGGCGTCGCGCCGCATCACATCGAGAATCGTGACGATGCCGTAGGCGACGGCACAGAGCCCGCCCACGATGATCAGAACCAAGGGAATCATGCGACCGTCCTTGTCATTATCGTGCCTGGCGTGGGCTTGTGATTGTCGAGCTTGGCCGCCGGACGACGGCCATGGGACGTGGTGCTCGGATTCGGGGCTTTCCTTCCCAGAACAATGCCTTGATTGCCAAACTTCGCCGGTGAGCGCAAACGCCGCGTTGGCGCTCGCGGGCAGGGATTGAGTCTCATGTCACGGCGCGAGAAGATCCAGAGGCCCCGCGGCTCTGCATTATGTTGCAGGATCCGGGCTGCCCGCCGGCGGATTGCGCCCCACCGCCTGCGCTGCGACGCGGACGGCGAGCCGATGAACCCTCTCTTCACTATCCAGCGCGCGTCCGCGCTGAGCGGCGTGGAGGGCTGATCCGGTTCCGACGCACGCGCCGGCGATTCAGGGGGATCCAGGGCGATCTGCCATGCGTGCCGCGGCGTGCCGTGTCCCAGGCGCCCGGCATGGCCGGATCCGGTCGCCCGCGGGATCTCCCGGTCGTCGCGCAGACGAGCGACGAGGTCCGGCGCCCGGTCGGGCATCGGGTCGGAGCCCTCAGCCCCATCGCCGCACGATTCCGGACGACCCGGATCTCAGAAGTGGCTGAAGGCCCCGGCCGTGAACACGCGCTCGGCGCCATCGGGCATGTCGAAGCGCGGCGGCCCGTCGCCCGGGGTGACGGTGCCGATGGCGGCGACGGCGATCCCGGCCGCCGCGGCCTCGGCGCGGAAGGCCTCCAGCCGCTCCGGCGCGACGGTGCAGAGGATCTCGTAATCGTCGCCGCCGGTCAGGACCGCCTCGATCAGCGCCGGCTCCGCCGCGCAGGCGCGCCGGGCGGCCTCCGAGAGCGGCACCTCGGACGTCGCCACCCGGGCGGTGCGGCCCGCGCCCAGCATCTTGGCGAGGTCCCCCGCGAGGCCGTCGGACACGTCCATCGCCGCCGAGGCGTGGCGCCGGACCGCCCGCGCGGCGGCCAGCCGCGGGCGCGGGTGCAGGTAGCGGTCGGCCAGCGCGGCCTTCAGCGCCGGGTCGAGGCCGGCAGCCCAGGGCGCCGCCGCCTCCAGGCGCAGCCGCAGGCCGAGGGCGGCGTCGCCGATCGTGCCGGTGACGCAGATCCGGTCGCCGACCCGGGCGGCGTGGCGCCGGACGATGGCGCCGGTCGGCACCTCGCCGATCAGGGTCACCGAGATCAGCGCCGGCCCGCCGGACCGGACCGTATCGCCGCCGAGGAGCGGGCAGCCGGCCTCCGTGGCCGCCGCGCCGAGTCCCGCCGCGAAGCCGGCGAGCCAGTCCTCCGTCCAGTCGTCGGGGAGCGCCAGCGTGAGCAGGAAGCCGCGCGGCACCGCGCCCTTGGCGGCGATGTCGGAGAGGTTCACGCCGAGGGCCTTCCGGGCGATCGAGGCCGGCGGATCCTCCGCGAAGAAGTGGATGCCCGCCACCACCGCGTCGGCGGTGAGGACGAGGTCATGGCCCGGTGCGGGCGTCAGCGTGGCGGCGTCGTCCCGGAGCCCGTCGGCGCCCGGCCCGGCGAGGGGCGCGAAGTACCGGGCGATCAGCCCCTCCTCGGAGGCGCGGGCCGGCCCGGCCAAGGCTCAGGCCTTCCCGGTGGACGACTTGTCGCCGGAAGACTTGTCGCCCGAAGACTTGCCGGGGAGAGGCTTGGACGACCCGGGCTTGCCGGAGGCCTTCGGGGCCCCGACCTCGCCCGGCCGGACCTCCCGCGCGACGCGGTCGAGGACGGCGTTGACGAGGCCCGGCTCGTCGGCCGAGTAGAAGCTGTGGGCCACGTCGACATATTCCGAGATCGCCGCGGCCGCCGGCACGTCGCGGCGGAACATCAGCTCGTAGGCGCCCGCGCGCAGGATCGCCCGGAGGACGATCTCGATGCGCCGCAGCGGCCAGCCCTGGGTGAGCGCTTGGTCGAGCTTCGGATCGATGGCCCGCTGCTCCTCGACCGTGCCGCGCAGCAGGTCGCGGAAGAAGGCGGTCTCGGCCTGGGGATGGGCGATCCCGTCGACCTCCTGGCCGATCCAGAAGGCCTCGAACTCGGCGAGCGCGTCGAGCACGCCCTTGCCGGAGATGTCCATCTCGTAGAGCGCCTGCACCACGGCCAGGCGCGCGCCGCTGCGCGGGCTGATCTTGGCGGCCGTGCCGGCGGCCTCGGCGCCGGTCTCCGGCTGGGTGTCGGTGGTCCCGGTCATTGCGGTATCCGTCATCGCGGGCGGGCGGATTCGGCCGCGCGCTTCAGGGCGAGCACCCCGAGCGCGGCCTCGGCGGCGCCACCGCCCTTGTTCATCTCGGCGACCCGGGCGCGGGCGAGCGCCTGCGCCTCGGTCTCGACCGTGAGGATGCCGTTGCCGAGCGGCACGCGGCGCTGCACCGACAGGTCCATGAGCGCCCGGGCGCTCTCGCCGGCGACGATGTCGTAGTGGCCGGTCTCGCCGCGGATGACGCAGCCGAGCGCCACCACGGCGTCGTAGGATCCCGTGTCGAGCAGGATCGCCACGGCGGCGGGGATCTCCAGGGCCCCCGGCACGGTGACCACGATGGCCTGCGCGGAGGCGGCCGCGATGGCCGCGCGGGCGCCGGCGAGGAGCTCGTCGGCGATCGCGTCGTAGTAGCGCGCCTCGACAACGAGGATCCGGGCGCCGGCAAGCGCCGGGTCGGTGGGCTTGGGCGCCGAATCGGCGCGGATATGGGCGACCATGGCTCTCGTCCGGCCGGGTTTTCGGGAATGGGCGGGCGGCATGTCGGGCGCCCGCACGGGGAGGACGGTTAGACCGAAGCGGCCGGCGCCACAAGCGGTGCGGGATCGCGGCGCTCGGGGGAGCCGCCGCGCGGCGCGCCCGGCGCCCGGTCCCGGCACGAGAAGCCGGCGCGAACGCGGCCTCCGTATCCTATCCCACCAGCGGCGGCAGCGGCGGCGCCCCGGGCCCGTCCGGGGGCAAGGCCGTGCGGGCGACGTTCATCGTCATGGCGAGGAGCGCGTAGTAGCCGTTGATGCCGGTGAGGTCGATCGCCCCCTGCTCGCCGAACCGCGCCACCAGGGCCGCGTAGGTCGCGTCGCTCACCGCGCGGTTGCGCATCAGCTCGGTCGAGAACGCGTAGGCGAGCGCCTCGTCGGCGCTCATCGTGTCCGGGCGGCGTCCCTCGGCCAGCGCCAGCGCGGTCTCGGGGGCGACCCCGGCCTTCAGGGCGATCGGGTGATGGATGGCCCATTCGACCGGCTGGCTCCATTCCCGCGCGACCACCAGGATCGCGAACTCGCTGATCCGAAGCGGCAGGACGCTGCCGTAGCGCAGGTACTGGCCCATCCGGCTCGCGCACAGCATCAGCTCGGGGCTGCGCAGGAGAGGCACGAACGGCCCGAAGACCGGAACGCCGCGCTCGGCCTGAAACGAAGCCGCGGCCTCGGCCTGCGCCTCCGACAGTCCGTCGGCCGGGATCTCCGGCATGCGCTCCGCGCTGGTCTGCCCGCTGGCCATGTGTTTCCTTTCTCCTGCCGCCGCCCCGACCCGCGGCGCGCTCTGGATTTCCGGTTCCCGTGCGCCTAGACCATTGAGGCTCACCGGCACGCACCGCGCCCGATCGGGCTGCGATCCTTGGAACGCCAGCGAGGCTTACGGCTTTGGCCCTCCCCGTCAACGAACGCCGGCGCATCATGCTGCTCACGGGCGCGAGCCGGGGCATCGGTCACGCCACCGTCAAACGCTTCTCGGCCGCGGGCTGGCGGGTGATCACCTGCTCGCGCCACGCCTTCCCGGAGAACTGCCCCTGGGAGATGGGCCCCGAGGACCATCTCCAGGTCGACCTCTCCGACGCGCAGGACACGGTCCGCGCCGTCGAGGAGGTGCGCGGCCGGCTCGCCGCCGAGGGCGGGGTGCTGCACGCGCTGGTCAACAATGCCGGCATCTCGCCGAAGGGCCCGGAGGGCCAGCGCCTCGGCGCCCTCGCCACCGAGTTCGACGTCTGGCAGCGGGTCTTCCAGGTCAATCTCTTCGCCACGATCCTGCTGGCCCGGGGCCTGCGCGAGGAGCTTGCCCAGGCCAAGGGCTCGATCGTCAACGTGACGTCGATCGCGGGCTCGCGCGTCCATCCCTTCGCGGGCGCCGCCTACGGCACCTCGAAGGCCGCCCTGGCGGGTCTGACCCGCGAGATGGCCGCCGATTTCGGGCCGCTCGGGGTGCGGGTGAACGCGATCTCGCCGGGCGAGATCGACACCTCGATCCTGTCCCCGGGTACCGAGAGGCTCGTCGAGCAGATCCCGCAGCGCCGGCTCGGCACCCCGGACGAGGTCGCCAAGGCGATCTACTTCCTGTGCACCGAGGCCTCCTCCTACGTGAACGGGGCCGAACTCCACATCAACGGCGGTCAGCACGTTTGACCAGGGTGCGGGCTCCCTCGGACGCGGCGGCCTCGCGTCGGGTGCCGGGCCGGATGCGGCTCGGCCTCGTCTTGAGCCTCGTGCTGTCCGCGGCCCCCGTTGCGGGCGCGCGGGCGGAACCCGGGATCCGGATCCTCGACCTGCCCTTCAAGGTGCGGGCGCTGCGCGGCTCGCGCAGCGAGGCCGCGGTCTCGGTGGCGACCTCCGGGCTCCTGCCGATCACCGGCGCCAAAGGGAGCCAGCGGACGGGCGGCCAGCAGGCCGGCGACGAGGAGAGCGCACCGATCGCCGTGGTCTGGGGCGACGAGGGCGGCGCCGTGCTCGCCCTGGCCGAGGGCAGCGTCACCGTGCGGCCGATCGGCAAGGAGGCCGTCGAGGGGCTGACTGCCGCCGAGACGCCGCGCGGGGCCCTGCCGGGTTCGCGCCGGGCGCTCGCGGGGCCCTTGAGCGCCTATCTGACCGGACGCAGCCGCGCGCCCGATGGCGGCGCGGCCGCCGCATTCCTGACGATTCGCGAGCGCCAGCCGATGGCGGTCAGCACCGATCCGAAGCCCGTCCCCGTGGCCACCGCAACGGTGTCGGCAGGGGGCGAAGCGGTGTTCGCGCCCCTGCGGCCGCGCCTGCTGCGCCTCGGCGGTCGCCCAGCGCTCCTGGCGGCGACGTTGTCCGGCGCGGATGCCGGCGGCCTCGCCCTGATCGACCGGCCGGCCGGCGACCCCGCCGCGCCCTGGGCCGTCACGGCCCGCACGCCGCCCCAGCCCGGCCCGCCCTTGAAGATCGCCGGCATCGCGGAATTCTCCGGGGCGGGCGACCTCCAGGCCGCGACGGTCAGCGCCCGGGGCACCGTGCAGCTCTGGACGCTGCGGCCGGACCGGATCGAGCCCGCCGGCGAGGCCGCGGGCTATGCCGCGGGCGACGGCGATTCAGATCTCGCCGTCACCACCCCGGCCGGCGGCAGCCCCGAACTCGTCCTGCCGGTGGCGGGCCGCCCGGAGATCGCCTTCGTGACGGCCAAGGGCGGCCTGCATGAACGGGCGCGGCTGCCCGTGCCGGCTCCAGCCGAGACCGGCATCGTCGTCCTCGGCGAGGGCGCGACGGCGCGGCTGCTCGTCGGCCTCGCCGACGGGCGGGTGGCCGTCGTGGCACCCGACGGGGGCAAGCCGTGAGTGCGGGCGCGCCGGAGGCCGACAGCCGCCTGTTCCCGGCCCGGCCCTTCGTGGGCGCGTCGATCGCGGTGATCCGCGGCGACCGGGTCCTGCTGGCGGCGCGGGCCAACGAGCCGATGCGCGGCGTCTGGACGCTGCCGGGCGGCCTCGTGGAGGCGGGGGAATCCCTGGCCGAGGCGGCCCTGCGCGAGTTGTCCGAGGAGGTCGGCCTGCCCGCGGAGGTGGTCGGCGTGCTCTCGCCCACCGAGATCATCGTCCGGGACGAGACCGGCCGGGCCCGCCATCACTATGTCGTCCACCCGCACGCCGCCCTGTGGTGCGGCGGCGAGCCGGTGGCCGGGCCCGAGGCCCTGGGCACCCGGTGGGCGACGCTGCCGGAGGTCGCGACCCTTCAGACCACGCCCGGGCTGGCCGACACCCTGCGCGAAGCCTTCGCGCGGGTGGCGCTGCATGCCGGGGAGGCGACGGCGTGAGGCGCTCCACGACCCTCCTGTGCCTGCTGGCGGTCCTGGCCGGCCCGGTTTCGGCGCCGGCCCTGGCGCAGCAGCGCTCCGGCCGGAGCGGCGCGCCCGCCAAGGAAGCCCCGAAGGAGGCACCCAAGGAGGCGCCCAAGGAGGCGACCGCCCCCGCGGACGTGCCCGCGCCCTACGACCGCGACCTGATGCGCATGTCCGAGATCATCGGGGCGCTGGCCTTCCTGCGGAGCCTCTGCGGCGCGCCGGATGCGGCCGACTGGCCGGCCCGCATGAAGGCGCTGATCGAGTCCGAGGGCGTGACGCCGGTCCGCCGCGACCGGCTGGCCGGCGCCTACAATCGCGGCTACCGCGGCTACGCGCTGACCTACCGGGTCTGCACGCCGGCGGCCCACGAGGCGGCCGCCCGGTACGTCGCCGAGGGCGACCGGCTGTCGCATGCCCTGGCCGGGCGTTTCGGGGGGTGATGCAGGCGCAACACACGCACCGACGATGCCGGCGAAACATCGGATTTGAGCGCTCGCGTTAACCGATCCGAAATTCTCGGCTGGCCGAGCCGCCGGGACCCGCCTATCATCCAGTGTCCGCCGGGCCCCGTGTCCGGCGCAATGGAAGTATCGGGCCATGCAGCACAGCTCTCACACCGCCCCCATCGAGGTCGATGTCGAGGAGAAACGCGTCGCGCTGAGTTACGTCTCGGAAGCGTTCGCGGAAGGCTGCCTCGATGGTCTCGACGGTGACTGCATGGCCCAGGCCGCCCTGTTCGCGGCCTTCCAGGAACTGGTGACCACGTACGGTGAGGAAGCCACCGCCCGCTACGCCGAAGGATTCCCGGAGCGCATCCGCGGGGGCGCCTTCACCACAACCCTTCAGCATTGAGGACGTGAGCGGCGACGGTTGAGGCGGGAGCGGTCAGCGACTACGTCCCGGGCTCGCGGTTCGGCACGCCGGACCGCCCTCTGGCCAAGGAACTTCCCCTCATGCCCGTCGCCCTGTTGCCGGATCGCGCCCTGGTCACCGTCATCGGACCGGACGCCACGACGCTGCTCCAGGGCGTCCTGACCTGCAATGTCGAGACGCTCCAGCCCGGTGAGGCGCGCCTCGGCGCCCTGCTGACGCCGCAGGGCAAGATCCTGTTCGACTTCCTAGTCTCGCGGATCCCGGACGGCTTCCGGCTGGACGTGCTGGCCGACAGGGCGACGGACCTTGCCAAGCGCCTGACGCTCTACCGCCTGCGTGCGCAGGCGACGATTGCCGTCGATCCGACCGTCGCGGTCGCGGCCGCCTGGGCCGGGGCGACGCCGCCCGCCGCCGAGGCTCTGGCCGATTCCCGCGCGGCCGATCTCGGCGCCCGGCTCTACGCCGCCGCGGGTGCCTTCTCGGCCGACGCCGGGGAGGCCGATTACCACGCGCACCGGATTGCCCTCGGCGTGCCGGAGGGCGGACGCGACTATGCCTTCGGCGACGCCTTTCCCCACGAGGCCCTGATGGATCAGCTCGGCGGCGTCGACTTCCGCAAGGGCTGCTATGTCGGCCAGGAAGTGGTCTCACGGATGCAGCACCGGGGCACGGCCCGGACCCGCATCCTCGCCGCGACCTACCCCGACACCGCGCCCGCACCCGGGACCGGGATCACGGCCGGCGGCAAGGTGCTCGGCACCACGGGCAGCGCCGCGGGAAACCGCGGCCTCGCCATGGTCCGCCTCGATCGCCTGGGCGACGCGCTGGCTTCAGGCGAGACCCCGCTTGCGGGCGACCACCCCGTGACGCTGGAGCGCCCCGCCTGCGCGACCTTCCCGATGCCGGACGTGGCGACGAGCGCGGCCGGGTAAGACCGCAGGGCAGGGCGGCGGATTGGCGTGCGGGGCCGCGGCGCGTCCCGGGCCGTCGAAGCGACCGCGGAAGCTAGTCCGCTTGGTCGTCGTTCCGGCGGTGGCGTTCCGCTCCTGTTCTCGTTAACGTGGCCGCATGTCCGAGACCGGCCTGATCGAACATCCAGACGGCTGCCCGCGCTGCTGGTGGGCCGGCCTCGACCCGCTCTATGTCGCCTATCACGATACCGAATGGGGCGTGCCCGAGCGTGACGGCCGGGCCCTGTACGAGAAGCTGATCCTCGACGGTTTCCAGGCCGGCCTGTCGTGGATCACCATCCTGCGCCGCCGCGAGGGCTTTCGCGACGCCTTCGCGGATTTCGATCCGGAGCGGATCGCCCGCTTCACGGAGGACGATGTGGCGCGTCTGATGGCCGACGCCCGCATCATCCGCAACCGCGCCAAGATCCAGGGCACGATCGCGGGCGCCCGGGCCTGGCTGCGGATCGAGGAGCGGGGCCCCGGCTTCGCCCACTTCCTCTGGGATTTCGTCGATGGCCGCCCGATCCAGGGCACCGCCCGGACCCGCGCGGAGATCGCCACCGAGACGCCGGTCTCCCGGGCGATCGGCAAGGCTCTCAAGGCGGAAGGGTTCTCCTTCTGCGGGCCGACCATCGTGCACGCCTTCATGCAGGCCGTGGGCATGGTCAACGATCATCTCGTCGGCTGTCACCGGCACGGGCCCTGCGCCGAACGGGGGCGGCCCCGGTGAGCGGGACGCCGCGCGCCTGGCAGCGCATGCTCTCCGGCCGGCGTCTCGACCTCCTCGACCCGGCGGCCGGCGATATCGAGATCGCCGACATCGCCCACGGCCTCGCCCGCGTCGCCCGCTGGAACGGCCAGACCCGCGGGCCGCACGTCTTCTCGGTGGCCCAGCACAGCCTGCTGGTCGAGGCGGTCGGCCGCCACCTCGCCCCCGATTGCACGGACCGGGACGGGCTCGAGCTGCTCCTGCACGACGCGCCGGAATATGTCGTGGGCGACATCATCTCGCCGCTGAAGGCCGCCATCGGCGATGCCTATCGGGGCGTCGAGTTGCGTCTGCTCGCCGCGGTGCGCGGCCGCTTCGGCCTGACCGCCCCGTCGCCGGCGCTCGCCCGCTTGGTGAAGCGGGCCGACCGGATCGCCGCCCACGTCGAGGCGGTGCGCCTCGCCGGCTTCGCCCGGGACGAGGCCGAGCGCTATTTCGGCGGTTCGGTCGAGCTGCCCGAACCGGTGGTGGCCCTGGCCGAGCCCTGGCCGACCGCCGCGGCCGAGGCGCGCTTCCTCGCGCGCTTCCACGCCCTGTGCCCGAACTGACGGGTTTCCGCCCTCGATCCGTCACGATCGCAGGTCACTGGCGCCGGACCATGCCGACCCTGCACGTCTGTCCGCTCTCGCGCCTGCCCGAAACCGTCGCCGCCACCGGCGCGAGCCACGTGCTCACGCTGATCAATGTCGGCACGCCGCTGGAGCGTCCGGCCGTGATCGACGCCGAGAACCATGCCGTCATCGGGGTCAGCGACATCGCCGCGGCGCGCGACGGGCACGTTCTGCCGGCTGACGAGCATGTGGCCCGGGTCCTCGACTTCGTCCGGACCTGGCCGCGGGAGAAGCCGCTGGTGATCCATTGCTATGCCGGGATCAGCCGCTCGACGGCCGCCGCCTATATCGCGGCCTGCGCGCTGGCGCCGGAGCGCGACGAGGCGGCGATCGCCGACGCCCTGCGGGCCGCCTCGCCCTCGGCGACGCCCAACCCCCTGTTCGTGGCGATCGCCGACCGCATGCTCGACCGCGACGGCCGCATGGTCGCGGCGATCGCGCGCATCGGTCGCGGCGCCGACGCGTTCGAGGGCACGCCGTTCTGCCTGGCGCTGACGTGAACCAAGTGTGGCGCAAACGTCGCCGCCGGCCCCCAAAACGACGCGGATCCGGCCGGCGGACTGGCCCCCTGGGTTGTGGGCACCGGGGATCGCGCCGTACAACCACCCCCAAAGGAAGTATCTGGGATGAGTGCGAGCAGACCCGAGGTGGCCCCCGCCGCCGGCGACCTGCCCTTCGAGAAGGCGCTGGAACAGCTCGAGGAAATCGTCCGCCGGCTCGAGCGCGGTGACGTGCCGCTCGACGAATCGGTGGCGATCTACGAGCGCGGCGAGGTGCTGAAGAAGCATTGCGAGGCGCTGCTGAAGCGGGCCGAGGCGCGGATCCAGCGGATCACGCTGGGCTCCGACGGGCGGCCCGAGGGCGTCGCCCCACTCGACATGTCCTGAGGCTCGGCGGTCAAACCGATCCCATCCGTTAGAGGTTGATGCCGTGGCGATTTCCCCCGAGCAGAGTGCACTTCTCGATCGTGTCCCGTCTCCTGCGGCGTTGCGGCGTCTTCCGGAGTCGGAGCTTCAGGCGGTTGCGGATGCGGTGCGCGCCGAGATGATCGACGCGGTGTCGATCACGGGCGGCCATCTCGGCTCGGGGCTGGGGGTGGTCGAGCTGACGGTGGCGCTGCACCACGTGTTCGACACCCCCGACGACCGCATCGTCTGGGACGTCGGCCACCAGTGCTACCCGCACAAGATCCTCACCGAGCGCCGCGACCGCATCCGCACGCTGCGCCAGGGCGGCGGCCTGTCGGGCTTCACCAAGCGGAGCGAGAGCGTCTACGA
>NZ_FMWU01000031.1 GCF_900103195.1 Methylobacterium sp. UNC378MF
ACGCTGCACGACTACTCGCCGGTATGCCACCGCAACCACCTGGTCCAGCCGGACGGGCGCTATTGCGGCCTGGCGCCGGTGGCGGAGTGCCGGTCGTGCCTGGCGGTGGACGCGGACGGGTTCGAGGAGCCGGATCCGGGCGAGCGGCGGGCGGTGTTCGGGGCGTTCCTGGCGGGCGCGGCGCGGGTGTTTGCGCCGTCCTCCGACACGGCGGGCCGGATCCGCGCGGTGTACCCGGACCTCGCTGTCACGGTGCGGCCGCACCTGGAGCCGGAGCGGGCGGTGCGCTCGACCGCGCTGCAGCGGCCCGGCCGCGTCCGCCGCGTCGCCGTGCTCGGCGCAATCAGCCCCACCAAAGGCGGCCTACTCCTGCAGGCCCTGGCCACCGACGCACAGGACCGGGACCTGCCGCTGCACTTCTCGATCGTGGGCTTCTCCGACCCGGCGCTCGCCGTCGGCCTGGAGCGCGTCGGGGTCGCTCAGACCGGGCGTTATTCCGGCGACCACGAGGCCCTGGACCTGGTCTGGCGGGTCTCGGCCGATCTGGTGCTGCTGCCGGCGATCTGGCCCGAGACCTACTCGTACGCCCTGACCCTGGCGCTGCGCACCGGCCTGCCGGTGGCGGCCTTCGACCTCGGCGCGCCGGCCGAGCGGTTGCGCGCCTATCCGAACGGCCACCTGCTCCCCTGCACGCTGGCCACCGACCCGGCCGCCTTCAACGACCGCCTGCTCGCCATCGACGTCTCGGCGGCCGGTCGGCTCTCGGTGCCGATCCGGGCCGCCAGCTACAACGACCTGAGGCGCGACTATTACGGCCTGGATCCGGCGCCGGCCGGAACCGGACATCCCATCGACGAGGACGCCGCATGATCTCCGTCAACGAGGACATGAAGCAGGAGATGCTGCGGCGCGGCATCTCGGTGCTGCATCCTGCCCCCTTCGGTCTGCCGGAAGACTGCATCTTCGAGCCTCCGTGCAGCATCAAGTGGATGGGGATCGATTACTGCCTCACCATGGGGGCGTTCTCCTACGCGGTGAGCGGCTATTATTTCGGCGCCGACATCGCCCGCTACTGCTCGATCGGCGAGAGCGTCCAGGTCGGGCGCGGCAGCCATCCGGTCCAGTGCGGCTCGACCTCGCCGCTGTTCTACACGCACCACGCGGCGGTGTTCGACCGCCTCGACCCGCGGGCGGAGGATTACGAGATCTGCGGCCCCTATCTCTGGCCCAAGCGCGTGCGCATCGGCAACGACGTCTATATCGGCCACGGCGCCTTCCTGATGCCCGACATCACGATCGGCGACGGGGCGGTGATCGGCGCCATGGCGGTGGTGACCAAGGACGTGCCGCCCTACGCGATCGTGGCCGGCAGCCCGGCCCGGATCGTCAAGATGCGCTTCCCCGATGCGCTGATCGAGCGCTACCTGAAGGTGCAATGGTGGCGCTACGCCTTCTGGGACCTGCGCCAGTGCTCGATCACCGACCCGGAGAAGTTCATCGACGCCGTCGAGGAGCGGATCGCCGGGGGCATGCAGGAATACCGGCCGGAGCTGATCCCGATCCAGTCGCTGGTGCCGGGCGCCTGAGGCTCGGGGCGCCCGGCTGCCCGTCCGCTCAGCCCGCCAGCACGCGTGCCGCCGCGTCGCCGAGGGCCCGCACCCCGAGGGCCAGGTCGGCGTCGCTGGTATCCTCGGCCCAGTGATGGCTGATGCCGCCGATCGAGGGCACGAACAGCATCGCGGCCGGGAGGATCCGGGCGACGTTCTGGGCATCGTGGCCGGCGCCCGACGGCATCACCTGCCAGCCGCCGGGGCAGACGCTCTCGGCCGCCTCCGAGAGGGCGCGCATCAGCGTCGCATCGCAGGGGGCGGGGATCGCCTTCGCCAGGGCCGTCAGCGTCGCGGGGCAGCGCTCGCGCCGGTTCGATTCGCGCACCAGCGCCTCCAGGCAGGCCTCCATCCGCTCCAGCACCGGCATCGCCACGTCCCGGAACTGGAAATACACCTCGGCCCGGCCCGGGATGATGCTGAAGCCGCCGGGATCCAGGGTGATCCGCCCCGTGGTCCAGGTGCTGCGCGGGCCGCAGACCTTCGGAAACTCCCGGTCGATCGCCGCCAGCAGCCGCACCGCCGAGAGGCCCGCATCCCGGCGCTCCGCCATGGTGGTGCCGCCGGCATGGTCCTGGTTGCCTTCGAACACGATCCGGAACTGCCAGATCGCCACGATGCCGCTCACCACGCCGAGATGCAGGCCGGCGGATTCGAGCTGCGTGCCCTGCTCGATATGCATCTCCAGGAAGCCGCGGTAGCGGTCCGGATCGAGCCGCATCCGGGGCAGGCCGGCGAGGCCGGCGGCCTGCAGGGCGTCGCGCAGGGGCGTACCGTCGGTGCGGTTGCGGGCCTCGTCGATCTCGGCCTCGGTCAGGTCGCCGATCGCCGAGCGGCTGCCCAGGAAGCCGCCGGAGAAGTGTCCCTCCTCGTCCGCGAAGGCGACGACGTCGACCGGCAGGCCGGCGCGGGCCAGCGCCACCCCGGCCACGACCCCCAGAGCCCCGTCGAGCCAGCCGGCCTCGTTCTGGGTCTCGATATGGCTGCCGACCAGCAGGTGCGGGCCGGGGCCGCGATGGCGCCCCAGCACGTTGCCGATCCCGTCGATGGAAGCCTCCAGACCGCAGGCCTCGAGCCGGGCCATCAGCCAGCGGCGGGATTCCATGTCCGCGACCGAGAAGGTCGGCCGGTGGACGCCGGTGCGGAACCGGCCGATCGCGCGCAGGTCGTAGAGGTCGGCCAGAAAGGCCTGGGTGTCGATCTCGGTCATGATGAGCCCAGCTGCTGAAGACCTGGGCGGTGCAAGCCCCGTGCGGCGGGCTATTCCGCCGCCGCAGGTCTCGACGCTCCGCCCTGCGCGCCCTCCATCCAGACGGCGAGGTCGGCCCGGGCCCGGTCGGTCAGCGCGCGCTTCTTCAGCGCGGCCTTCTCGGGCCCGCGCAGGCGCCGGCCGGTCTCGTTGCGGGGGGCCCGCTCGAGCGGCGGGAACAGGCCGAAATTGACGTTCATCGGCTGGAACGAGCGCGGGGCATTGGCCTCGCCGTCCGCCGCCACGTGGCCACCGGTGATGTGGGCGATGAGCGCGCCGAGGGCCGTGCTCTGGGGCAGGCGCGCGAGGGGCCGGCCGGCCGCCTCGGCCACCGCGAAGCGGCCGGCCATCAGCCCGACCGCGGCGCTCTCCACGTAGCCCTCGCAGCCGGTGATCTGGCCTGCGAAGCGTAAGGAGGGCCGGGCCTTCAGCCGGAGGGTGGCGTCGAGCAGGCGCGGGCTGTCGAGATAGGTGTTGCGGTGCAGGCCGCCGAGGCGGGCGAACTCGGCCCGCTCGAGGCCGGGAATCGTGCGGAAGATCCGCACCTGCTCGGCATAGGTCAGCTTCGTCTGGAAGCCGACCATGTTGTAGAGGGTGCCCAGCGCGTTGTCCTGGCGCAGCTGCACGATCGCGCAGGGCTTGACCAGCGGGTCGCGCGGGTTCGTGAGTCCCACGGGCTTCATCGGGCCGTGGCGCAGGGTCTCGGGCCCGCGCTCGGCCATGACCTCGATGGGCAGGCAGCCGTCGAAATACGGCGTGCCCTCCCATTGCTTGAACCCGATCTTCTCGCCCGCCACGAGGGCGGCCACGAAGGCCTCGTACTGCTCCCGGTTCATCGGGCAGTTGAGGTAGTCCGCACCCGTACCGCCCGGTCCGGGCTTGTCGTAGCGGGACTGGAACCACGCCACGTCCATGTCGATCGAGTCGCGGTGCACGATCGGCGCGATCGCGTCGAAGAAGGCGAGGGACTCGGCCCCGGTGAGCCCGCGGATAGCCTCGGCGAGGGACGGCGCCGTGAGCGGCCCGGTGGCGACGATGCAGGGGCCCCATGCCTCCGGCGGCAGGCCCTCGACCTCCCCGCGCGCGATCGCGACGTTGGGGTGCTGCTCCAGCGCCCGGGTCACGGCGGCGGCGAAGCCCTCGCGGTCGACCGCGAGCGCCCCGCCCGCCGGCACTTGGTTGGAATCGGCCGCCCGCATGATCAGCGAGCCGAGGCTGCGCATCTCCTGGTGCAGCAGCCCGACGGCGTTGCCCTCGGGGTCGTCCGACCGGAAGGAATTCGAGCAGACGAGTTCGGCCAGGCTGTCGGTCTGATGGGCTTCGGTGCCGCGCACCGGGCGCATCTCGTGGATCACCGCGCGGTGTCCGGCTTCGGCGACCTGCCAGGCGGCCTCGGATCCGGCGAGGCCGCCGCCGACGATGTGGATGGTCTGTGTCATGCCCGAAAATAGCGAAGGACCGCCGTCCGGATCAACGGGCGGCGGTCCTTCGGGAAGTTCGTCACGAACGCTGGGATCAGACGCGGGCGACGCCGCGGATCTCGCTGCGGTTGATGCCGAGATCGGCAAGGTCGCGGTCCGAAAGGCGGGACAGCTGGGAAACGGTGTCGCGGTACCGGATATAGGCGCGGACGCGGCTCAGGACGCTACGGGCGGCGGACATGGTGTGCTGTGACCTCTGCTCGAGCAGACGATGGCGCCTCATTGCGCATCGCTGCCTCTTGTTGGTGCAACGCACATATAATCCCCCCGCAGCGCAGCAGGAGTCGCAAGGTCAAGCATCAGACCTGCGGAAATCGCATAACCGGCTTAAGAAACCGGCAAGGTTTCCAAATGGTCATTCTTTGTGCGCATACGCGCCGCCGGAAGGGCCTTGCGTGGCGTTCCGCAAACGCGACGGGCGCCCCGCCGGCCGGCGGGGCGCCCGTCATGCGATCCGGATCGCCCGGAGCTGGATTTCAGTAGAACGGCCGCGGGCCGTAGAAGCCATAGGGCCGATAGAAGGGTCGCGGCCGGTAATAACCGCCGTAACCGCCATAATAGATCGGCCGCCGCCAGTACCCGTAGGGCCGCGGGCCCCAGTTCGGCCGGCAGATGCCCCAGGGATTGGGATGGAAGCCGGGGCCGCAGCCCCCGGCCGCCTCGGCGGACCCCGCGAGCCCGAGGCCGCCGGCGATCGCGGCGGCCATCACGAGCGCCTTCGCGCGCGGTGCGCTCAGAACCGTCATGACTGGATCTCCTCAATGCGTCCGGCGGATCGGAAGCCGGTCGTCGAAGATTTGGCCCCGCCACCTGAACCGTTGCTGAGCCGTAGGTTGTGTCCGGTACAGCCCGCGACGACCGCGGCGGCAACGCCCCGCGCCGCGCAAAGGTTGCGCGGGACGTGCCGGGACGAGCCTGCCGGGCCGCCCGCTCAGTGGAGCGAGGGTGTGCGCAGGAACCGCTCCCGGTCCCCGGACACAAGGGCGAGCTTCACCCCGCGCCCTTCGCGGCGGACCGTGAGGGGCACCCGGACCCCGGCCTCGCCGAGGGCCCAGACGCTGCGAAACAGCGCCGCAAGATCGGCCACCGGCTCGCCGGCCACCGCCTCGATCACGTCGCCGGCCTGAAGGCCTCCGGTCTCGGCCGGACCGCCATCGGCAAGCCCCATCACGACGATGCCCTCCTCGCTCTCGGTGGCGTAGAGCCCGAGCCAGGGGCGCGGCGGCCGGTTGGCCCGCCCGCGGGTGGCGAGATCGTCGAGGATCGGCGTCAGCAGATCGATGGGCACCACCATGTTGATCGGTCGCGCCGCGCCGCTGCTCCCCTGCTGCAGCTGCAGCGAGCCGATGCCGAGCAGATCGCCCTCGGGACCGATCAGCGCGGTCCCCCCCCAATGCGGGTGCGCGGGGGCGGTGAACAGGGCCTCGTCGAGGACGTATTCCCAGTAGCCGGCGAATTCCTGCCGGGCCACGACCTCGACGGCGACGCAGCGCTGGCGGCCACCCGCCCCCGCCAGCACCGCCCGGTCGCCGGTCTTCAGCCCGGCCGAGCGGCCGAGCGGGAGGGCCGGCACGCCGAGGGTACCCAGCGCCTGGACCAGGCCGAAGCCCGTGGCCGCGTCGAAGCCGAGGACGTGGCCCGGCACCGAGCGGCCGTCCCGGGTGGTCAGCCAGACGCTCTCGGCCTCGGTGACGAGGTAGCCGATGGTGAGCACGAGGCCGTCCTCGCGGATCACCACGCCGTTGCCGGCGCGCTCGGTGCCGAGCGTCTCGGCGGTGAAGGCGCTCTCCGGGATCCGCGCCGACAGGGCCAGCACGGCGGAGAGCGCCCGGTCGAGATCGTAGCCGTAATCCGCGGGCCTGGGCTGGGCCTGCGCGGGGATCTTCCACTCGCCCTGCGTCGCCATGACATTCCTTCGGCTCGTCCGCCTGCGGTCCGGCCGGCACCGGACGCGCGCAATCGGCCCACCATAGGATGTCCACGCCGCCCGCGTCACCCGCGGCCCGGTGCGGCGCATGGCACGGGCTTGCCCGGCGCGGTCCGCGGCGGGCTCGGCACAACGAAAAACCGCCCGGCGGAGCCGGGCGGCGCGCCGTCCCGGAGGACGGCCTGTCGGAGATCCGGGCGTCCCCGCCGCGCGGCGGGGAGCCCGGCGTCTCGGGAGGGTCTCAGTACTTGCGGACCAGAGCCGCCGGGACCGGCGAGGCGGCCGGGGCCGGCGAGTACAGCGGCACGATGAACCGGATCCAGCCGTCGGTGGAGTAGTCGCTGCGAGTGCGGCCGAACGCGTTGGTGGTCTGCAGACCAGTCACGACGTCGCGGGCGACGTAGGCCTGGACGGTGAAGATCTTGAAGTCGTAGCCGATGAGGCCGCCGATAGCGAAGCGGCCGCGGTTGCCGGCCGCCGCGCTGGCCTGGCTGATGTCGAAGTTGTAGGTGCCGTAGGCGATCGGACCGATCTCGAAGTTGCCGAACTTCTTGGTCGCCGTGAGGTCGAAGTTCAGCGAGTCCGACAGGCGGATCGGGCCGATGGCGGCGCCGACCTGGCCGGGGAAGCGGCCGGGCGAGTCGTAGATGTTGGCGGTCAGGTTGGCGGTCAGGTTCCAGCCGTCACCCGTGTAGCTGCCGGCGACGCCGAAGCGGTAGGTGTTGGAGGAGAGCTGCGGCAGGACCGGGGTGGCCGTCGTGCCGTTGGCGGTGATGATCGAGCCGCGATCGCCGTTCAGGTCGTTCAGGTAGGCGCCGCCGAGCAAGCTGACGCCGAAGTTGCTGCCGAGGTCGAAGGCCCAGATGCCGCCGACGAAGGTGCCGACGTTGATCGAGATGTCCTTGTTGCGCACGCCCGCCGGGTTGCGGGTGAAGGCGAACACGGTCGGGGGTGCGACGAGCAGCTCGACGCGGCCGCCGAACGGCACGAACGGGGTCGACCAGACCAGGACCGGGATGTTGACGGCCGTGTCGGGATCGTTCCGGCCGTCGGTACGGCGATAGGTGAACGTGTTGATCGCGTAGAGGCCTTCCGGCAGCGGCGCGCCGACCGCGAGGCCGACCTGCTCGCCCGGAACCGTCGTGGTCTGCGCCTGCGCGATCGTCGAGGCCATGCCGACCGTGAGCGCGACCGTGCCGGCCGCGAGCCAGTTCTTCATCATTTTCTCATTCCTTCCCAAGGTCACACGGCGTCCGTCCCGCATTCGGCACTTCCTTGCCGGTCTGCTCGCCTATCGCGGCTGCCGGCTTCGAACCTGCCGAGCGCCCCCACGGAGCCTGCCCGTCTCAACGTCTGCGACTATTCTACAGAGACCTGCGGAAAGACAGTGGAATGCTCGCCGAAACGCCACAACCGGCCGAACCGTTGCGCAAAAGCCGCATTTTTGCGGCGATGCAACACTGTCCACAGACCGTGCTCGAACAGGGGGTCCGGCAAAATATCGTTGAACGGTCAAGCTGTTGTCGCGCCGGATCACGGGAGAATCCGGCAAGGCCCGGCGGGCGATCGGGCAGGCCGCCGGGCCGGGCAGGCCAGCCGGAATCCGGTTCCGCACCGGCCGGCGACGGGTGCGAACCGGCGGCCCGCGCCTCGAATCACCGCGCGCCGGGGCCGGTTCCGGCCGGCGCCCGGCAGAAAGTGCCGCGCCGGCCCAGGCGCCCGTCTCGCGGCCCCGCGACGGGGGAGGGCGCGTGTCCGGCCCTGTCCCCGCTGGCCGCGACGCCCGCCGCGCACCGGGAAGGCCCTGCGGGCTACTCGGCGGCGCGACCGCGGCTCGCGGGCGCGGCGGGGCGCCGCGCCAGCACCTCGCGCAGGAACCGGCCGGTATGGCTGGCCTTCGCGCGGGCGATCTCTTCCGGCGTGCCCTGCGCCACCACCCTTCCGCCGCCGTCGCCGCCCTCGGGGCCCATGTCGATCACCCAGTCGGCGGTCTTGATCACTTCGAGGTTGTGCTCGATCACCACCACCGTGTTGCCCTGGTCGACCAACTCGTGGAGCACCTCCATGAGCTTGGCGACATCGTGGAAATGCAGGCCGGTGGTCGGCTCGTCGAGGATGTAGAGGGTGCGGCCGGTGGCGCGCTTCGACAGCTCCTTGGAGAGCTTCACCCGCTGCGCCTCGCCCCCCGACAGGGTGGTGGCCTGCTGGCCGACATGGACGTAGTGCAGGCCGACCCGCTTCAGGGTCTCGAGCTTGTCGCGGATCGCCGGCACCGCCTTGAACAGCTCGGCCGCCTCCTCGACGGTGGAATCGAGCACGTCGGCGATCGACTTGCCCCGGTACTTCACCTCCAGGGTCTCGCGGTCGTAGCGCTTGCCCTTGCAGACGTCGCAGGTGACGTAGACGTCGGGCAGGAAGTGCATCTCGATCTTGATGACGCCGTCGCCCGAGCAGGCCTCGCAGCGCCCGCCCTTGACGTTGAACGAGAAGCGGCCGGGCTGGTAGCCCCGCGCCTTGGCCTCCGGCAGGCCCGCGAACCAGTCGCGGATCGGCGTGAAGGCGCCGATATAGGTGGCGGGGTTCGAGCGCGGCGTGCGCCCGATCGGCGACTGGTCAATGTCGATGACCTTGTCGAGATGCTCCAGCCCCTCCAGCCGCCCGTAGGGCGCCGGGTGCTCCAGGGCGCCGTTCAGCTTCTTGGCGATGGCCTTGTAGAGCGTGTCGATCACCAGGGTGGACTTGCCGCCCCCCGAGACGCCGGTGATGCACGTGAAGGTGCCGAGCGGGATCTCGACGTCCACGTCCTTGAGGTTGTTGCCCCGTGCGCCGAACAGCCCGAGCTTGCCCTTCCGGCCCTTCCGGCGGGCGGTCGGCGTGCGGACCGCCATCTCGCCGGTCAGGTACTTGGCGGTGAGCGAGGCCGGGTTGGCCAGCACCTCCGCGGGGGTGCCCTGCGCGATGATCTCGCCGCCGTGGATGCCGGCGCCCGGGCCGACATCGACCACGTAATCGGCCTGCAGGATCGCGTCCTCGTCGTGCTCGACCACGATCACCGAATTGCCGAGGTCGCGCAGGCGCTTCAACGTGCCGAGCAGCCGCTCGTTGTCGCGCTGGTGCAGGCCGATCGAGGGCTCGTCGAGGACGTAGAGCACGCCGGTCAGCCCCGAGCCGATCTGCGAGGCCAGCCGGATGCGCTGGCTCTCGCCGCCCGAGAGCGAGCCCGAGCCGCGGGCGAGCGTCAGGTATTCGAGGCCGACATCCACCAGGAAGCTCAGCCGGTCGCGGATCTCCTTGAGGATCCGGACCGCGATCGCGTTCTGCTTGGCCGTGAGTTTGTCCGGCAGCTCCGAGAACCAGCGATGCGCCTCGCTCACCGAGAGGGCCGTGACATCGGCGATGTCCGCCATGGCGACCTTCACGGCCAGCGCCTCGGGCTTCAGCCGCTTGCCGCCGCAGGTGGCGCAGGGCGTCTCGCTCATGAAGCGCCCGATCTCCTCCCGGACCGCGTCGGAGTCGCTCTCCTTGTAGCGGCGCTCGAGATTCGGGATCACGCCCTCGAAGGGCTTGGTGACCGTGTATTTGCGCAACCCGTCATCGTAGGCGAAGCGGATCGACTGGTTCCCCGAGCCGTACAGCACGATGGCGCGGGCCGTCTCCGACAGGCTCTGCCACGCCACCCCGGTCTTGAAGCCGAAATGCTCGGCCAGCGCGTCGAGGGTCTGGCCGTAATAGGGCGAGGTCGATTTCGCCCAGGGACCGACCGCGCCGCGCTTCAGGCTCAGGGCCGGATCGGAGATCACCAGCTCGGGATCGATCCGCATCTCGTGGCCGATGCCGCTGCAGGTCGGGCAGGCGCCGAACGGGTTGTTGAACGAGAACAGCCGCGGCTCGATCTCCGCGATGGTGAAGCCCGACACGGGGCAGGCGAAGCGCGACGAGAAGGTGATGGTCCGGGGCGCCTCGCCCTCGGGGGCGTCGGCGAACACGATCTCGCTGATGCCGTCGGCGAGCTCCAGCGCCGTCTCGAACGAATCGGCCAGCCGCGCCGCGATGTCGGGCCGGACCACGATCCGGTCGACGACCACGTCGATGTCGTGCTTGAACTTCTTGTCGAGCTTGGGCACGTCGTCGATGGCATAGTACTCGCCGTTGACGCGCAGCCGCTGGAAGCCCTTCTTCTGGTATTCAGCGATTTCCTTGCGGTACTCGCCCTTGCGGCCGCGGACCACCGGGGCGAGCAGGTAGAGCCGGGTCTTCTCCGGCAGCTCCAGCACCCGGTCGACCATCTGCTGGACGGTCTGGCTCTCGATCGGCAGGCCGGTGGCGGGCGAGTAGGGGATGCCGACCCGCGCCCAGAGCAGGCGCATGTAGTCGTAGATCTCGGTGACCGTCCCCACGGTGGAGCGGGGATTCTTGGAGGTGGTCTTCTGCTCGATGGAGATGGCCGGCGAGAGCCCGTCGATCTGGTCGACATCGGGCTTCGACATCATCTCCAGGAACTGGCGGGCATAGGCCGAGAGCGACTCGACGTAGCGGCGCTGCCCCTCGGCGTAGATCGTGTCGAACGCGAGCGACGACTTG
This sequence comes from Methylobacterium sp. UNC378MF, assembly GCF_900103195.1. Taxonomy (GTDB): domain Bacteria; phylum Pseudomonadota; class Alphaproteobacteria; order Rhizobiales; family Beijerinckiaceae; genus Methylobacterium. Next base: position 10,846 of record NZ_FMWU01000031.1, read on the forward strand.
CCCGAGCCCGAGAGCCCGGTGAACACCACGAGCTTGTCCCGGGGGATGGTCAGGTCGACGTTCTTGAGATTGTGCTCCCGGGCGCCGCGGACCGCGATGACCCGCCGGTCATGGGCGGAGGGCTGCGCGGCGTCGAACAGGGCCTCCAGCTTGGCGTCGGTGGCGGCTTCCGCGGCGGCGGCCCGCGCGACGGGCATGCCCGCCTTCACGCGCGTCGGCTTGGGAGGCGCCGCCTCGGGGCCGGAATTCGCCTTGGGCCTGGTCTTGAGATTGGTCTCGGACACCGTCTTGGGAGCGGCTTTGCTGGCGCCGGCCCGGGCTCCGGCACCGGTTCCGGCACGACTTCCAGCTTGGGCTTTGGCCATGTGGGCGGCGGTCTTTCGAGGCGTCGACGCGGTCGGATCGGGTTCGCGCCGGGCCAGCCGCCGCACCGACTCATGTCGAGCCCGGAGGGGCCGATGGCAAGGTGGGCCGGCGGGACGCAAGCCCGTCATGCGCCGCCCTTGCTAGAACGAAACGCGTACGGCGGCAACCGCTCCGTGAGCGAGCCGCTACCCCTGCAAGCGCGGCGAAGCGATCCGGCAGCGCCCGGATGGCCGCCCTAAGGAACACGTGGGCGCCCAGGGAAGCAGAGCAGGCACGTGAGCGCGCACGTGACCTGACCGCGCAAGCGGGAGCGGTTGCGCCATCCCGGTTCGCTGCGCTGCGCGCGATGACGGCCGCGGTGTTGCACCGCGGGAGCCGAGGCCCCACGTCGCCGGGATCCATTCTCGGACTCGACTCCATCGCAGGTGCCGATGCCAGTGCTCGACCTGACCGGCCCGGCCGCCCTCGGCGGGGCCGGAGATCGGAACGCGGCCCGCGGGCAGCGCGTGTCCACGCGGCTCCTGTTCCTGATCGTCGGCATCGCCAACGCCACCTGGGCGCCGCTGGTGCCGCTGGTGAAGGACCGCGCGGGCCTCGACGCGGCGGGACTCGGCCTGCTGCTCCTCACCTTCGGCATCGGCTCGCTCCTGGCGATGCCGAGCGCGGGGGCGGCGGCCGCGCGGCTCGGCTTCCGGCCGGTCCTGCTCGCCGGAACGCTCGCGCTCGGCCTCGCCTTGCCGGTGCTGGCCGTGGGCTCGGGCCTCGTGCCGCTCACCGGGGCGCTGCTGCTGTTCGGCGCCGGGATGGGGGCGATCGACTGCGTCATGAACCTGCAGGCGGTCGTGGTGGAGCGCGCGAGCGGACGGCCGATGATGTCGGGCTTCCACGGCCTCTACAGCCTCGGCTGCATCCTGGGGGCGCTGATCGCCAGCGTCCTGCTGGCCGCCGGGCTCGGCGCAGGCTGGAGCGTGCTGATCCTGGTCGCCGGGATCGCGGCCCTGTTCGCGGCCGCCTGGCCCGGCATCCTGCCGGCCGGCCGGGCAGGGGGGAGCGGCGGCCCCGCCTTCGCGCTGCCCCGGGGCGTGGTGCTGGTCCTGGGCCTGCTCTGCTTCGTGGTGTTCCTCACCGAGGGCTCGGCCCTCGACTGGAGCGCCCTGTTCCTGATCCAGCAGCGGGGGCTCGATCCGGCCTGGGCGGCGCTCGGCTACGGGGCCTTCTCGGTGACGATGACGGCCGGGCGGCTTGCCGGCGACGCGATCGTGGCCCGGCTCGGCCGGCGGACGGTCGTCATCCTCGGCGGGCTCCTGGCGGCGGCCGGCCTCGCACTCTCGGTCCTGGTGCCGGCCTGGGAGGCGGCGCTCGCCGGCTACGCCCTGGTCGGGGCGGGCTGCGCCAACATCGTCCCGGTCCTGTTCACGGCGGCCGGCCGCCAGACGACCATGCCCGACAGCGTCGCGGTCCCGGCGGTGACGACGCTGGGCTATGCCGGGGTGCTGGCAGGGCCCGCCCTGATCGGCTTCGCCGCGCAGGCGCTCGGCCTGCCGGCCGCCTTCCTGATCGTGGCCGCCCTGCTCCTCGGCGTCGCGGCGGCCGGGTGCTCCCTGCGGGGTTGAGCCTCGGGTCCGAATCCCGGGTCCGAGGCTCAGGCCTCCGCGTTGCGCGCCATGAAGGTCGCCGGGCTGCCATCCTCCGGGTTCACGAAGACGATGTCGGTGGGCGCCCGCCGGGGCGTGTCGATCGACAGGAAGGTCACCGGCGCGCCGGACTCGATCTCCGGCATGGCGTGGACAATGCCCCTGGCGAAGAACAGCAGCTGGCCGGGGCCGAACGCGGCCACCGAGGCGGGGTCGTCCATCCAGAAGGTGCCCCGGCCCGACAGGCAGTACAGGTACTCGTCGCAGGTGGCGTGATAATGCGGCGGGGTCGGCCGGTAGACCCGGAACACCCGGGCGCTCGCGGCCGCCCGGTCGGTCAGGTAGGTGTCGGCCAGGAGCGTCGCGGCGCTGTCGGGCAGGGCCGCCGCCAGCGCCGCCACGTCGAAGATCCCGGTTTCCGCCATCCCGTCCCCCTCACGCCGGAAAGCCTTCGAGCACGATCTTGCCCTTGGCGCGCCCGCTCTCGATCAGCGCGTGGGCGCGCCGGAGATTCTCGGCGTCGATCCGCCCGTAATGCTCACCCAGGGTGGTTCGCAGGCGCCCGGAATCAACGAGGCGGGCGATCTCGTCGAGGAGCGCGCCCTGGGCGGCGATGTCGGCGGTGGCGAACATCGAGCGGGTGAACATGAACTCCCAGTGCAGCGACAGGCTCTTGCGCTTGAGGAGCCCGACATCGAGGCGCTCGGGATCGTCGATCAGGGCCAGCCGCCCCTGCGGGGCGATCAGGTCGACGATCGCGGCGAGGTGGGCGTCGGTATTGGTCGTGGAGAAGACCAGCCCCGGTGCGCCGAGCCCCAGGGCCGCCACCTCGGCGGCGAGGGGCCTGGAATGGTCGACCACGTGGTGGGCGCCGAGATCCCGGCACCAGGCCGCCGTCTCGGGCCGCGACGCGGTGGCGATCACGGTGAGGTCGGTGAGCGCCCGGGCGAGCTGGATCGCCACCGAACCGACGCCCCCCGCCCCGCCGACGATCAGGATCGCCGGTGCGGCGCCCGGCACGGACTTTCCGGTGTCGAGCCGGTCGAACAGGGTCTCCCAGGCGGTGATCGCGGTGAGCGGCAGGGCGGCGGCCTGCGCCCAATCGAGACGCGCCGGCTTGTGGCCGACGAGGCGGGCGTCGACGCAATGGAACTGGGCGTTCGTCCCCGGCCGGGTGAGGTCGCCCGCATACATCACCGCGTCGCCCGCGGCGAAGCCCTGGACCTCCGCGCCCGCGGCGACGACGGTTCCGGCCGCGTCCCAGCCCAGCACCTTGAGTCCGCCGGCCTCCGGTTCGGCCCGGCGCCGGACCTTGGTGTCGACGGGATTCACCGAGACCGCCTCGACCTTCACCAGGAGGTCGCGCGGGCCGGGTTCGGGCTGCGGCAGGTCGCAATCGACCAGGGCTTCGGGATCGGTGATCGGCAGGGATTTGCGGTATCCGACGGCGCGCATCGTGATCTCCTCGAACGGTCGCCGCAGGAGATGCCGCCTGCCTTCACAGGCCGCAAGTACGCACATAAAACGCCGATAGTGCCGGAAACGATACCGTCGGAGAGGATGCCATGCCCCGCACCCGCCACCACACCGGCGCCTGCAGCCCCGGCTGCGCCGTCGAGGCGACCCTCCGGTTCATCGACGGCAAGTGGAAGGGCGTAATCCTCTACCACCTGCTGGAGGGGACCCTGCGCTTCAACGAGATCCGGCGGCGGCTCACCAGTGTAACCCAGCGCATGCTCACGAATCAGCTGCGCGAAATGGAAGCCGACGGCCTGATCACCCGGACGATCTATCCCCAGGTTCCGCCGAAGGTCGAATACAGCCTGACCGAGCGGGGTCGATCCCTCGAGCCGGTCATCCGTGCGCTGAAGACATGGGGTGATCTGCACGCCGAGCCGGCACAAGCGATCCAGAACGCCGCCTGATTGGGCAGATCCGTGCCGGATCTGTACGAAGCCGCATAACCCTATCTTTATGTCTTCGCCGGATGGTGAACCGTCTCCTGCTGGACGGTCCCAGATCTTCGGATGCCCATCCTTGCCTCGCTCCGCGCCCGCATCCTCGCGGTGGCGCTCGCCCCCTGCCTGGCCTTCGCGGGGGCGGGGGGCCTGGCCGTGTCGGACCAGTGGGCGCGGCGCGGCGAGATGGACCGGGTGGAAAGCTTGGTCGGCCTCGCCTCCCGGATCAGCGCCTTCGTGCACGAGGCCCAGCGGGAGCGTGGAGCCTCAAGCCTGTTCCTGGGCGCGAGGGGGGCGCAGTTCGGACCGGACCTGGCGGCCCAGCGCGGACGCACCGACGCGGCGCTCGCCGGGCTGCCCGAGGCCATGGCCGTCGCGACGGGCTTCGGCCCGGTCTTCGCGGCCCGGGGAGACGGCTTCGCGAAGGCGCTCACCGGACTCGTCGCGCAGCGCCGGGCGGTCGATGACCTGACGGCGGGCACGCCGTCGGTCGTGGCCTATTACACGGGCCTGATCGGCGAGGGGCTCGGGCTCGTGCGGGCGATGGGCGGCGTGATCGACGAGGCCGGCCTCGTAGCCCGGGCGAATGCCTACGCGTCCTTCCTGTCCATGAAGGAGGCCGCCGGCCTGGAGCGGGCCGCCGTCTCGGCCGCCTTCGCGTCCGGCCAGCTGGATCTCGCGGCCGCCCGCCGCCTCGCCACGCTCGCTTCCGAGCAGGCGACCTATGCCGGCCTGTTCCGGGCCGGGGCCGAGGCCGGGCAGGCGAGCCTGCTCGACGCCGCCGAGGCGACCGAGCCGGCCCGGGAGGTCGCGCGCCTGCGGACGCTCGCGCAGGAGACGGTACCGGGTACGCCGCTCGCCTACCGCGACGCGCCGGCCTGGTTCCGCCTCGCCACGCAGCGCATCGACGCCCTGAAGGGCGTGGAGGACCGGCTCACCGCCGATCTGGTGGCAGCCGCAGGCGCGGTGCATGCCCGGGCCGACCGGATGCTGATGCTCTGGGCCGCCGGAGGGCTCGCCCTGTTCGCCCTCTCGGCCGGCCTCGCGATCTGGCTCGGCACGGCGATCGCCCGGCCGCTCGTCCGGATGGCGCAGGTGCTGACCGCGATCGGCCGCGACGAGGGCACGGCCGATCTGGCGATCCCGGCCGGCGGACCGCGGGAGGTCCGGGCGATCGCCGCGGCCGCATTGGCGTTCCGCGACAGCGTCGCCGAGCGCCGGGCGGCCCGGGCCGCGCAGGAGCGGCTCGCCGCCGAGACCGCGGCGGCCCAGCGCGCGGCAGCCCTCGGCCTCGCCGACAGTTTCGAGCGCCAGGTCGGCGGGATCGTGGAGGCGGTCTCGGCCGCGGCCGCCGAGCTGGAGGCCTCCGCCCACGGCATGGCCCGGGCAGCCCGGGACACGACCGATCTCAGCCGGGCGGTGGCCAAGTCCGCCGATTCGGCCGCGCGCTCGGCCGACACGGTGGCGGCGGCCACCGAGGAACTCACCGCCTCGGTCCGGGAGATGGGCGTGCAGGTCGGCGCCTCGGCCGACCTCGCCGCCGCCGCGACCCGGGACGCGGACGGGATGGCCGGCGAGGTGCGGCGCCTTTCCGAGGCGGCCGGCAGCATCGGGGAGATCGTCGCGATCATCTCGCAGATCGCCGGCCAGACCAATCTGCTGGCGCTCAACGCCACCATCGAGGCGGCCCGGGCCGGGGAAGCCGGGCGCGGCTTCGCGGTGGTGGCCGCCGAGGTGAAGCACCTCGCCGAGCAGACCGCCCGGGCCACCCAGGAGATCGCCGCCAAGGTCGCCGAGATCACCGGTTCCACGGAAGCCTCGGTCCGGTCCATCGGCGGCATCACCGAGGTGATCCGCACTCTCGCCCGGATCGGCGCCGAGATCGCCGCCATGGTCGAGCAGCAGGGCACGGCCACCGCCGAGATCGCCCGGACCACCGGGCAGACCTCGCAGGATACCCGCGGGGTCTCCGGGCACATGGCGGGCGTCGGCGAGGCGGCCGGCACCGCCAGCCAGGGCTCGGCCCAGGTGCTGCAGGCGGCGGCCGACCTCTCTCGCCAGGCGGGGGACCTGCGCGGCGCGGTCGAAGGCTTTCTGGCCCGCATCCGGGCCGCCTGACGACGGGGATCCCGAAGGGCTCGGCCCTTGGGCGGGGCGTCGGGGCGCGGCCCTGCACCCGCGAAGGATCCGGGACCTTTCGGATCGGGGACTCTTCTACCCGCCGAGACCGAGACCGAGGAGCCGGTCGGCGTTGCGCCAGAGGGCGGCCTCCAGGGCGGCCTCGGAGAGCCCGAGCGCGCGGAAATCCGCCACGCCCTGGCCCATCGGGCGGAACGGGAACGAGGAGCCGAACAGGAACTGGTCCTTCATGAAGCCGTTCGCCGCCTCGACGTACAGGCCGCCGCCCGGCGCGAAGGTGTACATGTCCGGCGAGACGAAGACGTTGGCGTTGCGGAACGCCACCGCCACCATGTCGGCGACGCGCGGGTAGAAGCCGTGGCAGCACACGATCGGCAGCTTCGGGAAGGTCCGGGCGACCCGGTCGACCGCGAGCGGGTCGTTGAGGCGCAGGTCCGGCGTGGTCGGGCCCGACATCACGAAGGCCGGGACCCCGAGCTCCTGGCACAGGTCGTAGAGCGGCATCAGGCGCTCGTCGTCGGCCGTCATGGCCTCGCGATAGAAGCCGGCATCGAGGTTGATGCCCTTGAAGCCGAGTTCGGTCACGGCGCGCTTCGCCTCCGCGACCGCGGCCTTTCGGCCGAGCTTGACCGGATCCACCGAGGCGATGCCGATCAGGCGCTTCGGATCGTGCCGGGCGGCCTCCGCCAGCGCGTCGTTCGTGACCCGCACCCCCGGGACCGAGCGGGCGACCATGACGGCGACGTCGATGCCGGCCCCGTCCATCTCGGCGCAGAAACCTTCGATCGTCGTGCCGCGCGTGAAGTGCTCGACCTCCCGGCTGCCGACCCGGGCATTCAGCCAGCGGGCAACCCCGAATTCCGGCGTGTCGGGCTCGGCGCCGAAGAACCTGTGCAGGAAGGTCGGACGGCTGCGCATGTCCACGACGGGCATTTTCTGCGACTCTCCGGTGAGGCTGGGGGATCGTGCGGTGTGTACGGGCAAGTCCCGGGTTTCCAAAGGGCCAGCGGGCCCTTTGGCGGGGTGTCGGGGCGGAGCCCCGACGAGCACGGCTTCGCCCTGCACCCATGACAAGGTCCCGGGCCTTTCGAGACCAGTGTTTCTCGGCTCAAGACTCCGGAACCGTTCGGCACGACGCCGTGAGGCCCGGCGACATCAGTGCGAGACGGCCTCCAGGACCTTGCCGCGGGTCTCGACGCCGAGGATCAGGACCAGCAGGGCGGCGATGAGGAAGCCGCCGGCCCCCACCTGGAAGGCCGCGGCCGGGCCGTGATCCCGCACCAGAACCGGCACGATCATCGGGCCCAGGATCGCGCCGATCCGGCCGAAGGCCGAGGCGAAGCCGGCGCCCGTGGCCCGCGCCCGGGTCGGGTAGAGTTCCGGCGTGTAGGCGTAGAGGCAGCTCCACATGCCGAACATGAAGAACTGCATCACGAAGCCGGCGACGAACAGCCAGGTCACCGCGATGCCCGAGACGGTCAGGAGCGACCCGGCGCCGGCATTGCCGTACAGGTAGGCCGAAGCCGCCGCGCAGATCAGGAACAGGGCGGTGGCGGGCTTGCGGCCGACCCGCTCGAGCAGCACCGCCGCGGCGGCGAAGCCCGGGATGCCGCCGAGGGTGATCAGGGTGACGAAGCCCACCGAGCCGACGTTGGAGAAGCCGCGCTCCTTGAGCAGCACGGCGATCCAGGCGTTGAGGCCGAAGAAGCCGATCAGCGCGAAGAACCACAGCCCGAACGCCATCACGGTGCGCAGGCGGTATTCGGGCGCGAACAGCGTCGCGACGGCGCCGAGCCGCGGGGCCGGCACCGCGGCTGCCGGCCCCGGCCCCGGCCCCGGCGCGACCGGGGGGAGGGGACGGCCGGTGGCCCGCTCGACGGCCCGCTCCATGCGGGCCATCACGGCCTCGGCCTCGCCCCGGCGGCCGATCTCGGCGAGCCAGCGGGGCGATTCCGGCATCGTGCGGCGCACCGCCAACACCACGAGCGACAGCAGGCCGACCACCACGAAGGCCCAGCGCCAGCCGAGATAGGGCAGCACGAAGAAGCTGATCGCCCCCGAGAGGACGTAGCCGACCGCCCAGAACCCTTCCAGGATCGCGATGTACTTGCCGCGCACCGGGGCCGGGACGATCTCCGAGACCATCGCCTGCGCCACCGGCGCCTCGCCGCCGACGCCGACGCCGATCAGGAACCGGCAGGCCATCAGCACGGGCAGGCTCCAGGCGGCCGCCGCCGCGAGGCTCGCCAGACCCCAGACCACCATGGTGACCTGGAACACCGCCTTGCGGCCGAACCGGTCGGAGGCGGTGCCCGCGAGGATGTTGCCCACGAGCTGGCCCGCGAAGGTCATGGCGGCGAGCTGGCCGGCCTCGGTGGGCGTCAGGTTGAACGCCGCCACGATCGCGCCGAGCAGGAAGGTCAGGAGCGCCACGTCGATCTGATCGACGAGCCACGCCGAGGCGATGATCGCGAAGATCCTGCGCTGGTAGCCCGACATGGGCAGCCGCTCCAGGCGCGCCGCGATGTCGGAGGCGCCGGGGCGTTCTGCGGCTGGCGGCACGGTCGGCTGTCTCCTGCCGCGTCCCGGACCGTTCCGGGGCGGTTCCGCCGATCCGGTACAGCAGGCCGGGCTCCCGGAACAGGGACGGCGGCACGCTCGGCCTGCGCCGGGGCGTTCAGTCGGGAATGGCGAAGCCGATCGACAGGCACAGGACCGCGACGGCCGTCAGTGCCATGGCGGCCTGGCGGACCTGATGCCAGCGGGCGCTGCGCGCACGCTCCTCTGGGCTGGCGCCCAGCTGCAGCTCGTCGTCGAAGCCCTTCACGAAGGATTCGAAGCTCGGAAAGGCGCGCCGCGCGAGCCACATCCACACGCCGACGGCGACCAGGCTGAAGGCCCAACCGCCGTAGGTAAACGCATCGTCCAGCATCCGGCGCAGCCCTCGAGCCTACGCCCCCCTCACCCTCACTTCTACGGGAGATTGCGGAGATTGCCTAGGCGGACGAGGGGCTTCCGGCGCCGGTTCCGTGTTTCCGGACATGTCTCGGCCGGACCCGCCGGGCCGTCGTCTCGATCAGGCGCCGGTCAGGGCGCGGTCCGGCCGAGGGCGTAGAGGGTGATGGCGGCCGCGTTCGAGACGTTGAGACTGCGGATCGCCCCCGAGAAGGGGATCCGGGCCAGGACGTCGCAGCAGCCCCGGGTCCGCTCGCGCAGGCCCTTGCCCTCGGCGCCGAGCACGATCACCAGCGGCCGCGCGACCGTCAGCGCGTCGAGGCTCTCGGGCGCGTCGGAATCGAGGCCGACCCGGGTGAAGCCGCGTTCGCCCAGGGCGATCAGAGCCTCGGCGAGGTTCCGCACGGTCACGAACGGCACGTGTTCCAGGCCGCCGGAGGCGGATTTCGCCAGGACGCCGGTGGCGCCCGGCGCGTGGCGCGCCGTGGTGACGATTCCGGCCACCCCGAAGGCCGCGGCGGTGCGCACGATCGCCCCGACATTGTGCGGGTCGGTGATCTGGTCGAGCGCCAGCAGCAGCGCGTCGGCGGGCAGGTCGTCGAGGCCGGGGGCGGGCAGGGGCTCGGCCTCGAGATACAGGCCCTGGTGGACCGCGTCCGGGCCGAGCAGACGGCCGATCTCGCTCGGCCGCACCAGTTCGGGCGTGATCCGCAAGGGGCCGCCGAACTCCGCCTCCAGCCGCGCGGCCGCGTTCTCGGTGGCGAGCAGCCGGTGCAGGCCGCGCTCGGCATTGCCCAGGGCCTGCACCACGGGATGCCAGCCGTAGAGCACGGCCGGCCCGTCGCCGCCCTCCTCGTGCCGGCGACCCGCCGCCGGGCGGCCACCGGGCCGCGGAGCCGCCCACCGGGATCCGTGCGGGCGGTGATGGGCGGGCCGGCCGCCGGGCGGCCGGCCGTCATTCCGGCGGTCCGTCATCGGGATGCGATCGGCAAGAAGAGCTTGGGCAAGGGGAGCTTGGGCAAGGGGGACATCGGCACGCCGTTCTCTGAGGGCCCGTTCGGGAGGATCCGAGAAACCGGGCGCCCTCGCCCGCGTCAAGCCGCCCGCGCACCGGCGAAGCCCTGCGCCGACACGTCAAGCCGGCGCGGTCGGTGGCCGTCGGAATGTGGAAAACCATCTCATATTCCCTTCCTGCCCTGTGCATGTCCGGACCGGTCTCGGTTCGTTCGTCAGAACGAACGGGCGCCGCCGCCTTAGGAAGATTATCTGGGAGAGTCTTTCAGAGAGTCAGTTCAGCAGGTTATATGCAGTGGGAAATCCTGACGCCGCATCAGGGGTTTGAGCGCTGTTTGCGCATCCGACTCTGCGTGGCGGCGCATCGGATTCTGCGCTGGCCCGTATCGGATTCTGCGCGCGTCGGGTCGCCGGACGTATCGGAATCTGCGCGGCGGCGTATCGGATTCGGCGCGGATTCCGGCCCGGGCCGGTGGATAACGGGGACGGAACGGGCGCGGCCGGCCGTATTGGATTCTGCGTTGGCCGCGATCGCCGCCGGACCCCGTATCGAACTCTGCGTGATGTCGCGCGAAGGGCCGGCCCGAGCGGCGTCCGAGGGGCCGGAGAGGTCCTGAGAGGTCCTGGAGATCGCTTGGCCCCTGCCGGTGCGTCCGCATGCGGGGCAGGGAAGCGTGGATTGCCGGGACAAGCCCGATCGGACCGGGGCCGCGGCGCTCGAATCGTGGCATGGATGATGGCTTGGATCGTGGCTTGGCAGGATCGGGGCGTCCGCGCGTTCGCCGGGCGGACGGTCCACCTGCCGCGTTGGCCGAGGGGCGATGAGCATCGAGGAGAAGATCGCCGGGATCCACGACCCGGACCTGCGGGCCGAGATCGAAGCGGCGCGCGGCGGCTTCCTGTTCGCCCAGATCGTCGAGCATGTGCTGCACCGTCAGCGCGAGCGCGATGCCCAGGTCGCCCTCCTCGGGGAGGAGGAGAGCCGCCGGGCCGGGCTGTCGCGCGACCAGCGCCGCCGCGACGCGGTGCGCCTCGTGATCGAGAACGAGCCGGCGCTCCCGTCGAGCCTCCAGCATATCCACTCGGTCCTGGCGCTGTGCGGCCTGCCCTACCGCGATCCCGGCCCGGTGCGGGAATTCTCCCGCAGCTACGGCCGCAACTCGCTCAACCTGATCGCCGGCCGGATCAAGGACCCGGAGACCGGTGCCTTCGAGCCCCAGGGGCTGCCCTACGGCCCGAAGGCCCGGCTGGTCCTGCTGCACCTCTGCACCGAGGCCGTGCGCCAGCGCAGTCCCACCGTGAAGGTCGCCGAGACCCTGTCGGGCTTCATGCGCGAGATGGGCTTCGCGGTCACGGGGGGCGAGCGCGGCACCATCCGCCAGTTCAAGGAGCAGCTGAACCGGCTGGCCGCCTGCTCCATGCAGATCGGCCTCTGGGACGGGCGCGACAGCGCCACCACCCTCAACGTTCCGCCGTTCCGCAGCCTGGAATTGTGGCGCCCCCGTGCCGGGGAGGGGGACGAGGAGGCCGGCCGTACGGTGCGGTTCGACCCGGAATTCTACGAGACGCTGATCCGGCACGCCCTGCCGGTGGACGTGCGGGCGGCCCGGGCCTTCTCGGGCTCGGCACGCAAGCTCGACCTGCTGTTCTGGACCGGATATCGCCTGCGCTCGCTGCAGCGGCCGCTGCGGCTGACCTGGGCCAACCTCCACGCGCAATTTGGGGCCGAGAACGCCTCGATCCGCAGCTTCCGGCAGGCGTTCAAGGCGGATCTGGCGCATCTGCGCGAGGTGTTTCCGCGCCTGCCGCTGGTCCTCGACGATGGCGGCCTGACCCTGCACCCGGCCGATCCGAGCACGCTGCTCGTGCCGCCCCGCCCGGCAGCCAAGGGAATACGGAAGCGGCCGAAGGAATAATTGGAATTTTCGGGGCCGCTTGTTCTATTCCTTTAGGAGGTGAGCAAGCGGACGGAATGATCCGGTATTCCCGCAGCTTGAAGGAACGGCTATACGTTCCTTCTGGTCGGAGGGAACATCGCGTGGGCCTGTCGGAAGCGGAGATCGAGGCGCGGCTCGCCCTCCTGCGGCGTCAGCGCGAGGCGCTCGATCGGGAGATCGCCGATCTCGTGCTCTACCTGGAACTCGGCCGCCGCCTGGCCGCTTCCCGCTCCGCGCCACGACCTGAGCCCGTCCCGGTTCCCGAGACAGCCCCCGATCGGGGGTCGGTGCTTCCCGCGAGCCCGGCCGACAGCCCGCCGCCGCCGGGTCCGGTCGGGCCGGAAACCCGGTCCGGACCGGTCTCCGGCGCGGATGCGGCGCCGCGCGGAGACGGGGTGGTCGGGGCCCGTCCCGGACCGCGGTCCGCGCAGCCGCCGGGGCCCGCCTTCGGCCCCGGCGCGATCCCGCCGGCGATCGCCTTCGCGGAGGATGCCGCCGGCGCCCGTCGCTACGGCCGGGCGGTGGTGCAGGCGGCCTGTGCGGCGATCGCCCGCGCGGGCCGGCCCCTGCACGCGGCCGAGATCCTGGAGGTGCTCGCCGGGCAGGGCTTCACCCTGCCCGGCCGGGATCCGGTGGCGGCCCTCAACACGCGCCTGTGGAAGCGGTCCGGTCCGGGCGGGCCCCTGAGCCGGGTCGGCGAGGCCACCTACGCCCTGGCATCCACCCCGGAATCGCCGGAGCCGGACCCCGCCTGACGGGTGCCGGTCACGAAGACGTGACGCCGCGCCCGGCCCCCGCTCTCCATATTGGGGGCGCGCCGGGACCGGCGATCGGCTTGGCTGCCAGCCTGCGGGCCAGGCGGGCCGGCCGGGGAGGGCGTGCCATGGACAGGATCGGCGGGATCGGCCGTCCGCGGATGACCGGGAGGCCGCGATGACCCCGGTGCTCGCCACGCCGGTCACGCAGGTCTGCGCTTTCCTGCTCGGCTGCGCGGTGATCCACGCCGCCCGCGCCCACGCGGATCGGATCACGCGGGTGCTCGGCGTCGCGGCCGTCGGGGCGGCCGTGCTGGTGCTCCTCGTCGCCTCCCTCGACTACGCGCCGGAAGGCGGGACCTTCGACGAGGTCACGATCTACGCGGCCTCCTGATCCGGCCGCCGGGCCCTTGCAGGGCTCCCGGGACGGGCGACGGGACCGCTCAATTGACCAGGCAGAAGCCCTGGCCGGTGCCGACCCGCCGTTCCTGCGCGCACCACGGCTTGGACGCGGCCGACGGGGCCTTCAGGCTGGCGGTCGTCTGCGCGGGGTCGGCTGCGGTGCTGCCGAGGGGGGACCGGCCGGGCGCGGGCCGGAAGGCGGCCTGATCCGGACCGGTCCCCAGGCGCAATCCCGGCGCGGGCCCACCGTCCGGCGCCGGGCCGGCCGGGCTCGCCGCCACCGGCTGGCCCGGATCGGAGGGGCTCAGGGTGGCGAGGCCGGGCATGTCCTGCGCTGCCGCGGCGCCGCACAGGACCAGGCAGGCGGCCGAGGCCGCGAGGGACCTGATCATCGACGAAGCTCCTGACGAGAATCATGTGCGCCGACCGATCCCGCAGAGCGGGCCTGCCGTATCGCCGAGTCTGGCGCTCCGCTCGTTAAAGGCCTGCGAAGATTTAGGATTAACCGGTTTTGAAGATCGTGGAATTTCCGGGGCTGGGCCGCCTTGACGACGCTCGTCCCGGGTCACGCTGGCCGACCGGCCGCCGCGGCGGGATGCCTCGAGCGGTCGTGGTGCGAGCCGGCGCTGCCTCCGCGCGGGGCCTCGATCCGTCGCGGGGGCGCCGCGGGATCGATGGTCCCGCCCGCGGGGCCTGCGCGGAGCGGAGGTTGCAGCGCGCCCGGGGGCCGCTCCCGACGGCCAGGTGATCGGAAACGGCCGCCTTGCGTCCTTCTGGGCTCCTTCTCGGCGTCCCTCCGCCGAATCGGCGGCCCCTGCGGTGGAGGCCGCCTGGTGAGCCGGGGCCGCCACCGCGGCGGCGAGCCGGTCGTGCGGAACGCCGGACCCCCCGACCACGGCGATCCGGCTGCCGGCGGCGCTGCGCCGGCTCGCCCAATCGCCGATCATCTCCAGGGGGCGCATGATCAGGCCGCCTGCAGGCGGCTGCCGGCGGAGGAATCCTGCGCCACGGGTATGTCCGCCCCGGCGATCGGCCGGAAGCGCCCGCTCGCGCCGTCATAGGCCAGGAGGGCCCCGGTCTCGATCTCGAAGAACCAGCCGTGCAGCCGCAGGGATCCCTTGGCCAGGGCGGCGGCGACGCTCGGATGGGTGCGCAGGTTGGCGAGCTGGACCACCACGTTCTCCAGGGCCAGGGCGTGGTGGCGGGCCTGTTCATCCATCCCTTCGGGATAGGCTTCGCAGACGATCCGCTCGGCGGCCTCGGCGTGGCGCAGCCAGGCGGCGACGCTGGGCATGCGCTTGAGCAGGTCCCGGTTCATCAGCCCCTTCATGGCGCCGCAATCGGAATGGCCGCAGACCACGATGTCGCGCACGCCCAGCGCCACCACGGCGTACTCGATCGCCGAGGAGACGCCGCCGACCACGTCGGAGGCCGGGGGCACGATGTTGCCGGCGTTGCGGCAGACGAACAGGTCTCCGGGCCCCGCCTGGGTGATGTGCTCGGGCGAGACCCGGGAATCCGCGCAGGCGATGATCAGCGCGCTCGGGTGCTGACCGTCGCGCACCAGCTGCTGGTACATCTGCCGCTGGCCGGGAAAGACGCTCCCCTGAAAGCTCGCAATGCCCTGGATCAGGTTGTTCATGAAGGGATCTCTGACGCTGGGAGAACCGGAGGACGGGACGGGGGAGGGCGATGCGCGCAGGCCGTGCCCGTCAGGGTATGGACGGGACGTGCGGAAGGGGCGTGCGAAGCGGCATTCGGGTCGGGGCCGCCCGGCCGGCGGGGCCGGGCGGCGGGGGGGGGGGGGGGGGGAACCGCCGGCCCAGAGCCGGACGGTCAGGCGACGGCCAGTCGACGGTCAGCCTGAGCCTCGGATCCTCAGCGTCGGATCCGGCGGGGCTCGCCGGTTCCGGAAGCCCAGTGCGGATCGACCACCCGGCCGGGGGTGACCGCGGCCCCGGCCCGGTCGTGAAGCATCGGCGCCCCGAGGATCTGCCCGGTCCCGGAGCGCTGCGAATGCAGCGAGCGCGGATCGTGATTGGGATCGCTGACGTAGGAGCTCATATGGCCGCCGCCGGCAGCCTGACGGCTGCCGCCGCCGCCCTCACCCGCCTGCGCCGCCAGGGGGACGCCGAGCAGGAGACCCAGGGCGAGGCCGACGGTAGTGCCGCGGACCGGGAGGTGTCTGGACTGGGTCATGGCGTTTCCTCGCATGTTCGTCTTGTGGCGAGGGGCACCGCATCCCTGCCGATAAGTCGACCCTAGTCAAACTATCCAAAAGAGCGTGTGCGTCTCAGCACACTACATCAATGAAAACTTTAATCCTCCCTCCTGTACTACCGGGTGTGATCGCGCACGTCCTTGCTGTCTGATGAAATCATCGACGGGATTAAGGCATATCCGGTTCTGGCGCGCCCGGAACGTATCCTGCCGGGCCACCGGGATGCCCGGCCGCTCTCCCGCCGCGACGGAGCGGGGCGCTGTCGGGAAGGTGCCGGGAAGGTGCCGGGAAGGTGCCGGGAGGATGCCGGGAGCGGCGGCCGGTCAGGCCGGAGCGGGATCAGGCCCGTCCGGCGCGCAGACGCGCCGCCGGCCGTGCGGGCGCGCGGGCGGCGGCGGGCAGGGGATTGGCCGCCACGTAGACGAGGCCAGCAGCCTCGTAGGTGAGGCTGGCGGTCCGGCCCCCGGCAAAACCCCGCTCCAGCAGGCGGGTGCCGAATCCCGTCCGCGATGGGGAGACGACCGGCGGGCCGCCGCACTCGCGCCAGGTCAGCCGCAGGGTCTCGGTGTTCGGACCGGATTCCACCGTCCAGGCCAGCGCCGCTCGCCCGCCCGGAACCGACAGGGCGCCGTGCTTGACCGCGTTGGTGCACAATTCGTGCAGGATCATCGTGAGCGCGAGCGCGCCCTCGGGCGGCAGCCGCAGGTCGGGGCCGTCCAGGGTGATGCGGGGTGCCGTCGCACCCGAAGAATCCCGACCCGAAGAATCCCGACCCGCGGATTCCGCGCCCAGGAAGGGCCGCACCGCCTGGGCGGCGATGCCGCGCAGGTCCGCGCTCGCCCAGCTCTCGCGGGTCAGGATGTCGTGGGCGCGGGACAGGGTGAGCAGCCGCGCCTCGAAGGCGTCGCGCCCGGCCGCGGCGGCGGCGCCGAGATTCTTCAGGCTCTGCGCCGCCATCGCCTGCACGGTGGCGAGGGTATTCTTCACCCGGTGATTGAGTTCATCGATCAGCAGCCGATGGGTCTCCGCGCGCCGGGCGCGTTCGTCCGCCGCCGCGGTCAGGGCGTCGGCGATCATCGCGCCCTCGCGCACCAGGGAGCGGGGCAGCGGCGGCAGGGGCTGGTCGCGACCCAGCGTCTCGGCGGCGACCGCCAGCTCCAACAGGGGGCGGGCGATCAGGCCGGCCAGCAGCCACGCGAGCAGCGCCGCCGCGAGGGCCACCCCGCTGCCCGCCACCAGGATGAACCCGCGCAGGGCCGCCACCGAGGTCAGGGCCCGGTCGGCCGTCTGCCGCACCACCACCTGCCAGCCGAGACCCGGATAGTCGCGGTGGCCGGCCGTGGATGCGTGGGCGCTGAGATACGCGGCGGCGCCGTCGGGCCAGGGCCCGACCCGGCTCGTGCCCTGCGCATCGAGGGGCCGGCCGCCCGCCAGGACAGACCCGGGCAGGCGCGCGCCCTGCAAAGCGGGCGGACCGAGGAGCACCGTGCCGTCGCGGGACAGGATCAGGATCTCGGCACCCTGGCGGTGGCCCCGGAGGCCGCCCTCGAGGATGCGCGCCATGTCGCGCGCCCAGGTCCAGTCGAGATGGGCGGCCAGCACCCCGAGGACGCGGCTGTCCGGCGCCCGGACCGGAGCCGCGACGTCGAGGAGGCGCAGGGGCTCGCGCGCCGCCGCGCGCGCCCCGGCCTCGGGCGGGGGCATCAGCGCCTGGAGGAGCTTGGCCGGGTGTACGTCGCCCACATAGGGCCCGGCGCGACCGCCGCGGAAATAATCGCGGCCGGAGACGTCCGCACCTTCCAGGGCGCCGGTGCTGGTCACGGAAACGCGGCCGTCGGCGTCGATCAGCCCGATGATCGAATAGGCCGGATAGGTCGCCTGGAGCCGCTCCATCACGGCGCGCTTGGCGGCGGAGCCGGTCCCGGGATCGCGCAGGCTGTCCGAGGCGGCGGCGATCTGGATGTCGCGCCAGCGCTCGAACATCCCGATGTCGAGGCCCCGGGCCATCTGGCCGGCGATCTCGGCGAGCTGGCCACCGACCTCCGCCTCGAGCCGTCGGGTCGCCTCGCGGCTCACCAGGGCGGCGAGAGCCAGGGTCGCCAGGAAGCCGAGGGTGCCGAAGCCCAGAGCCAGCACGATGCGCAGCCGCGGCACGCCCAGGACACCGCGGCGGCCGGATCGGTCCGCGCGATCGGCGCGGGGCGCCGCCGCAGGGGTTTCCGATTGCGCGACCGCTTGCATCCGATCTCCCTCGGATCCGGCCGGCTCCCGGGGGAGGGAGATCGTGTCCGCGACCCCGTCTGAGCATGCGCGGCGGGCCTCAGCAAGACGGGAATGGCCTCCGGCGATACAGAATTTCTATCGGGAGTTGCAAATATGCACGTGGTCGTCGCCTGCGCCATCCAAGGTTTCGTCAGGATGACGGCCGGGACTTCAGCCCTCGAGAAGGGCATGGGCGGCCCGGACCAGGATCCCGTCCGGCCGGCGCAGGGCGTTGAGCACCGAGAAGTGCTCGGCCTCGGGAACCGGCAGCAGGGGCCCCGGCGCGTGGGCCGCCGCCCGCAGGGCGTGCAGGTTGCGGGCGTCGTGGATCAGGGCCGGCAATTCGCGGGAGCCGTAGGCGATGCAGAGCGGCTTCGCCACCACCGGGAGGCGCAGCGGCGACAGGGTCTCGATCTCGACGTCGGTGAGGCTCAGCTTGGCGTTCAGAGAGGTCTGGCGGATCGGCGCGAGGTCGTAGACGCCGGAGATCGCCAGGCCCGCCGCCACCGCCGGGTGCCCGAGCTGCATCGCGGTGAGCAGCCCGCCCGCCGACCAGCCCGACAGGACCAGGGGACCGCGGATCCCGTGCGCGGCCCCGTGGGCGGCGAGCCAGTCGAGGGCCGCGCCGGTCTCCGCCACGATCCGGGCGAGGCTCGCCTCCGGCGCCAGGGTGTAGCCGACCATCGCCACCGACCAGCCGGCGGCGTTCGGGCCCTGCGCGAAGCAGGCGAACAGCTCCCGGGCGCCGCGCTGCCAGTAGCCGCCGTGGATGAAGACCAGGCAGGGCGCTCCCCCGTCCCGGGCCGGATAGAGGTCGAGGGCGTTGCGGGCGCCGGGGCCGTAGGGCACGTCGAGGCCGGCCGGATGCGCGGCCCGGTAGCCGGCCGAGGCCGCGTCCCGGGCGGCCATCTGGGCGGCGCTGTCGGCCACCGCGCGGGTGTTGTCGTAGCAGGCGTCCCGCGCCTCCTGCGCCAGGGCGGCCCAGCGGCGGCGCGGATCCGCAGGGGTCGAATCGTCCAGGCGGAATTCCAGTGCCATCGTGGGCTGTCTCAGGCCTTCCGGTCACCCGTACCATGGCAGGCGGACGGGGCCGGGTCGAGGCGGTTCAGAAGCCGGGCCAAGCCCCGGGGATGGTGCCGCCGTAGCCCCAGCCCGTGAACGGCGGCGCCCCGACCCGTTCGCGCGTCGCCGGAGCCAGGGCCCGGACGAGCGGCCGCGTCTGCTGCCAGACCCGCCAATGCGGCCGGTCGCGCGCCGCCCTGCGGGCGAGGGTCCGGTCCATGTCGGAGGCGGTGCGATGGTGCGGCTTCCCCGGATGCTTCCCGTCATGCTGGCGGGCCTCGGCCGGGATGGCCAGCAGCAGCGCCACCGGCAGCAGGGCGGCGCGGGTCGGGACGCGGCCGGTACGCATGGTTCGGGCTCCGCCGGAGCGGCCTTCGGGGGCCGCCACTGACGCAGACGCCCGGGCAACCGTCCGGTTCCGGGGACCCGCCGGGCGGCCCGGACGTTGCCCGGGATCCCCGGAGCGTTGAAAACCCCGTAGGAATCCGGTCGACCCTTCCGGGCCGACCGGACCGAATCGCGCTCCCGCAGGACGCCATCCATGACAGAGCCCGCACAGACCGCCCCCCCGCTCCCGGGCACGCCCGATCCGGTGGCGCTGCTCGCCACGCTCGTCGCCTTCGACACGGTGAGCGCGCGCTCGAACCTGCCGCTGATCGACTGGGCGGAGGCCTATTGCCGGGGCCAGGGCGCCGCAGTCGAGCGGGTGCCGGATCCGACCGGCCGGAAGGCGGCGCTGCTGGTCAGCGTCGGGCCGTTCGCCGACCGTCCCGGCTACGTGCTCTCCGGCCACAGCGACGTGGTGCCGACGGACGGCCAGCCCTGGTCGTCGGACCCGTTCACCCTGCGGGAGGAGCAGGGACGGCTCTACGGGCGCGGCACCTCCGACATGAAGGGATTCCTCGCGGTCTGCCTCGCGCTCCTGCCCGAGATGGTCGCGGCGGACCTCGCCACCCCGATCCACCTCGCGGTCTCGTACGACGAGGAGGTGGGCTGCCTCGGCGTGCGCCCGCTGATCGCCCGGATGCGCGAGCGCGTGCCGCGACCGCTCGGCTGTTTCGTGGGCGAGCCCACCGGGATGGATGTGGTGGTCGGCCACAAGGGCAAGTCGGCCGCCCGCCTCACCTTCCGCGGCAGGGCCAGCCACTCGGCCCTGGCGATCCAGGGCGTCAACGCGGTGGAATACGCCGCCCGCTTCATCGAGCATGTCCGCCTGTCCGCGGAGGCCATCGCCCGGGACGGAGCCCGCGACCCGCTCTACGACGTGCCCCACACCACCGGCCTGTCGAGCGTGGTCCGGGGTGGATCGGCGCTCAACATCGTGCCCGACACCTGCAGCGTCGAATTCGAGTACCGGGCGATCGGCGCGGACGATGCCGCGGCGCTGGCAGCCGCGGCGATCGCCTACGCCACCGGGACGCTGGCGCCGCTGATGCGGGCCGGCGATCCGGCCTGCGGCGTCGATGTCGAGCCGCTGATCGATTATCCAGGCCTCGACACCGATCCGGAGGCCGAGATCGTGACCCTGGCCAAGCGCCTCGCCGGCCGCAACGGCCACGCCAAGGTCTCGTACGGCACGGAGGGCGGGTTGTTCGAGCGGCTCGGGGGCGTGCCGGCCGTGGTGATCGGGCCGGGCTCCATCGCCCGGGCCCACCGGGCCGACGAGTACGTCACCCGGGACGAACTCGAGGCCTGCGCGGGCTTCGTCCGGCGGCTGATCCGCGCCTGTACGTCCGGCCGCTAGAGCCGCGCCCGGTCGCAACGTGATCGGGCGCGCTCTTACGCCGAACCGCTCTCCATTTCAGTGGCGCGCGCCCGGGCGCGCAGCTTCATCCGGTTCGCGCAGCGGCTGCCGGGCGTCCCGGTCTCACCACGGAATCCGCCCGAAGCGATCGATCAGCCGCTGATACTCGGCCTCGCTTTCGGCCTTGGAGGTCCCGCCCTGGCCGACATCCGAGGTTCCGGAGCCCGGATGCACCAGGCGGCACACCAGCGGCAGGGCGAAGCCGTGGCGCATCAGGCTTATGTTGGGTCCGCCGTTGTGCAGAACGTTGGCGAGCCAGGGGCGGACCTGGACCGCGTCCCGGAGGGTGCCGGGCGCCGTCGCCTCGACGAGGTGGACCCGGCGCAGGCCGGTCTCGGCGAGGCGGCCGAGCCACTCGTTGTCGTAATGCCACTTCGAGGCCGGGCTGATCGCGCCGACCTGCGCGAAGGTGGTCCGCCGCATCAGCCAGCCCGACGGCGTCGCGAAGTCGTTGATCCGGACCACCTCGCCGGCCTCGTCCACCTCGAGCTGTGTCGAGGAGACGAAATCGAAGCGCTCCAAGGCCCGCAGCGCAAAGCCGAGATATGGCGGCAGCCAGCGATCGTCGTCCTCGAGGAAGCCGACGTAGTCCCAGCTGGCATCGACGGCGCGGATCGCGGCGTTCAGCGCGGGGATCTGCCCCTTGCGCTCGCCGCGCGCGAAGGTGATCTGCGGATGGTCCGCGAGGTGCGCGGGGATCTCGGTCTCGGGGTCGGTCCCGACGAAGAAGTGGATCGTCACCGGCCTGTCGAGTTCCTGGGCGTTGGCGCTCTCCACCGCATGGTCCAGGAAGTACTGACCGGCTTTCCCGGCCAGGGTCGAGGGCTTCAGCCGAGATGGCGTGATGACGGCGACCCTCATGCCCAATGATCCGAGACTTTGATCGCTGACATTTGCAGCATAGCTCTGCTTCCAAGATCGATGTGCGGTAACGGGCCCGCAAGGGGGCCGGGCTGCGCATCAGTCCAGCGAAGAATGATGCGACGCAGGATGTCAAGACTTGCTCGAAGGTCGTTTGTGTGCGTGAATTGATCTATGGAAAATATTACTGACGATAGTAGTGTGATGATTTATCGGTCTATAAAAATATATCTGGGTCCTGTTGCGGGTTTATCGAGCAAGCATTCGGAGTGGAGCGCTCAAATCACTGTTGCCCGGATGCCACCCGTGATCGAAGAAGCGCGGCGCGCCGGCCCGCACAGCGCGTTCCGGGGGCGGATCTGCACGCGGGCGCGGCCGTGGACGAAACCTTTGCGCCGCTCGCGGCTTGGATCTGCGGCCTGAACCGGGCCGGGTGGGGAGACCGTTCAGCGCATGGCCAGCCTCAGCGTCGCGATCGCGTTCGGCGTCCGCCTGCTCCTCGTGCTGCTGTTCCTGCCGTTCAGCGCCCTCGACAAGATCCTGAATTTCAGGGGTGCGGTCGGGCAGGCGCGGCAGGCCGTGCACGCCACCGCGCCCGCGACGGTGCTGATCCTGATCGGGCTCTGCGTCGAGATCGGGATGTCGCTCTGCATCCTGACCGGCACCGCCGACCGGGCCGCCGCCTTCGTGCTCGCCGGCTATTGCGGGGTGACGGCGCTGCTGTGGAAGCAGTTCTGGGTGCCGGGGGATTTCTGGGCCGGGGGCAAGGGCCGCGAGCTGTTCTGGGACTTCCTGAAGAACTTCGCCCTGGCGGGGGGCTTCCTGCTCATCACCTTCGGCACCGGCGCCGGGACGGTCCAGGACTTCCTCGCCGATCCGCTCGGCTCGACCCACCCCTACGCGATCACGGACCGGGCCCGGCCGTAGCGGGGCCAGGCGCGGCTGGGCTTGGCGCCGCGGGGCTTCAGCCGTGCGGCACGGTGGCTTCCATGGACGGGCGGCGCTCGAACGCCGCGTACCAGGCGGCGACCGCCGGGCGGCCCTCCCGCCACGCGAGATCGGGGAAGCGCAGGTCGAGGTAGCCGAGTGCGCAGCCCAGCGCGACCGTGCCGATATCCAGCGCCGGCATCCCGCCGACCAGGCTCTCGAACCGGTCCAGCGCCGCGCGGATCTTGCCGACCTGACCGGCCTCCCAGGCGTCCCAGCGCTGCGGCTCGGGGCGGAGCACGCGCTCGTAGCGGGTGAGCAGCGCCGCATCGAGCAGGCCGTCGGCGAGCGCCTGCCGGGTCAGCGCGTCCCAGCGGGCGGCGCCCTCGGGGAACAGGCGCGGCCCGGACGAGAGGCCGTCGAGATACTCGCAGATCACCCGGCTGTCGTAGAGGGCGGTGCCGTCCTCCAGCACCAGGGCGGGGATCTTGCCCAGCGGGTTGTGGGCGGCGACCTCCGCGGAGGGGCCGGTCGGCGAGGCCCCCGCGACGGTGACGGCGATCCGGCTGATCAGTCCCGTCTCATGGGCGAGGACCAGCACCTTGCGGGCATAGGGGGAGGCGGGGGAGTAGAGGAGCTTCATCGGACCGTCCCGGTTGGTCTCAGGCGCCGTGATGGCGGCGCCGGGACCTTGCACCGATGCCGTGGCGAATCCAGTCCCCGGCGCCCCGCCGGAGGCTCAGACCTTCCGGGACATCCTGGCGCCGGCATGGACCACCCGGCTGCGGTTCCGGCTCGGGCTCGGGCGCCGCGCCCGCATCCGCGCGCGCCAGACGAGGATGGCGCTCGCCACCCGATCGAGGGCGAGCATGCACAGGCTGCCGACGATGGCCAGCACACAGGCGGCCCCGATCAGGACGCCCCAGATCCCGGGGGCCGGGATGATCATCAGGCACAGGAGACCGAAGACGGCCGCGCCAGGAATCCACTTCGCCATCGCGCCGTCCGCCTGAACAAGAAAAGTGTCGCTCGGTCAGAACCTGCACCGAGACCCTTAAAGAGTGTTGGATCGACTGCTGTGTAGGCGAATATTTTCAGCTTTGGAGGATGTAAATCTGTCCATCTAGGTTTATGTGCGGTAAACAAGCCGGCGAATGCGGCAGGTGATTGCCGTCCCGCGACCGGATCCTAATCCACCAGCGACAAGGTCCGTCCGGCGCTGACCAGATGGTAGAAGCGGCCGTCGAACATCTGCATCACCGCCTCGGTGGCGGCGTGCGATTCCGGGCGGATCGGCGAGGCGAGGCAGGCGTCCAGGGCCGCCTGATCGGGAAAGTCCATCTCCAGGATCATGGCGATCGGCCGCGCGTCGTCGTCCTTGGAGACGAGGCGCTGGACCCGCACGGCGGTGACGCCCGGGAACCGCCGCCAGAACGGCTCGAGCTCGTCCCGGACCCGGCGGAAGAATTCGTCCTCCCGGCCGTCGCGCACCGTGCCCTCGTAGATCGCGGTCCTGGTCAGCATCGGCCGTCCCCCTGAAATCCCCCGTCAAACCGCCGGGTCAACCGCCGGCAGCCGAGATCGCTCCCGGCCCAGATCGCTCCCGGCGACGACCCGGCGGTGACAACGCGCACCGGCTGTCGGTGGAATCGGCCGCCGGCGGGATGGGCGGGCTTCTCCCCCGCGGCCGATCGGCGTATCCCGGGACAGCCCATCGCGACGATGCGGGAGAGACCGGGATCTTCCCAGCAGAGGGGACCCGGCGCCGACGGAGCAACCGCCCCGGAAACTCTCAGGCACCGGAACCGTGTCGTCAGGGCGATCTGGAGAGTGGTGCAGCGGGCGAGCCCGTGGGCACCCGCCGAAGGGGACGTCCGTGCTTCGCCTCGCCAGGGCGAGGCCGGATCAAGCTCTCAGGCATCGGGACAGATGGGGCGCGCAACCGGCCGACCACTTGAGGGCGGCCTTCCCGCGTCCCGACGTCTCGGAGTCCCGAATCATGACCCACATCGCCGTGATCGGCGCCGGCATCACCGGCGTGACGACCGCCTATGCGCTCGCCCAGCGCGGCTACCGCGTCACCGTCCTCGACCGGCAGCGCTACGCCGCCATGGAGACCTCCTTCGCCAATGGCGGCCAGCTCTCGGCCTGCAACGCCGAGGTCTGGAACAAGCTCTCCACGGTGATGCAGGGCCTGCGCTGGATGCTGCGCCGCGACGCGCCGCTGCTGATGAATCCCAAGCCCTCCTGGCACAAGCTGTCCTGGATGGCGGAGTTCGTCCGCGAGATCGCCCATTATCGGGAGAACACCGTGGAGACGGTGCGGCTCGCCCTGAAGGCACGGGAGGCCCTGTTCGCCATGGCCGGGGCGGAGGGGATCGACTTCGACCTGAAGACCCGCGGCATCCTGCACTTCTACCGGGACCGGGCGAGCTTCGAGAAGGCCACGGCCGTCAACGCGCTGCTGCGGGAGGGCGGCCTGGAGCGCTACGCCGTGACCCCGGAGGAGATCCGCGCCATCGAGCCGACGCTCGCCGGCACCTATCACGGCGGCTACTTCACGCCCTCGGACGCCACCGGCGACATCCACAAATTCACCCGGGGCCTCGCCGCGGCCTGCGCCCGCAAGGGCGTCCGCTTCGTCCAGGACGCAGATGTCCAGACCATCGCGCCGGGGGAGGGGGGCTATGCCGTCGGCTGGCGCGAAGCGGGCCAGCCGGCCGGCGGCGCGCAGGCCCTGCGCGCCGACGCGGTGGTGATCTGCGCGGGCTGCGCCAGCCGGCGCTTCGCCGCGATGCTGGGCGACCGGGTCAACGTCTACCCGGTGAAGGGCTACTCGATCACCGTGAACCTGCTGACTCCGGAGGCGCAGAAGGCGGCGCCCGAAGTGAGCATCCTCGACGAGGCGGCCAAGATCGTCACCAGCCGCCTCGGCGACGAGCGCCTGCGGGTCGCCGGCACCGCCGAGTTCAACGGCTTCAACCGCGACATCCGCCACGACCGGATCCAGCCGCTGGTCGACTGGACCCGGGAGCAGTTCCCGCGCGTCGACACCGACCGGGTGGTGGCCTGGAGCGGCCTGCGCCCGATGCTGCCGAACATGCTGCCCAAGGTCGGCCGCGGCCGCCGGCCCGGGGTCTTCTACAACACCGGCCACGGCCATCTCGGCTGGACCCTCTCGGGCGCCACCGCCGAACTCGTCGCCGCGGCGATCGCCGCCGACCACGCGCCGGAACGGACAATCCTGCCGCTCGCGGCCTGAAGGGTCCCGGGTTTCCGAAGGGCCGAGGCCCTTCGGCGGGGTGTCGGGGCGGAGCCCTGACGCGGCGAGCCTCCGCCCCCCGCGAGCCGGATTGCGGCGCGCCGTCCTGTCCCCACAAGGGAGGCGCGCCGACCAAGATTATTTTGTATTATCTTCCCGAACCGCCCCGGAAACCGAGCCGCGATGCCTCCGTCCGCCGCCTATCTCGACCCCGCCACCGGCGCGACCTACCCGATCGAGACGCCCCGCTGGCGCTCGGAGACGGGCGGTCCGCTGATGATCACCGACCTGCCAGGGATCGGGCGGGCGGAGATCGAAACGGCCGAGCGCTCCCTCTGGCGCTACGCCGCCGCCCTGCCGGTGGCGGTTTCCGACCCGGTCTCCCTCGGCGAGGGCTGCACCCCGCTGGTGCGCCGGCCCTGGCGGGGTGGCCACGCCCATTTCAAGCTCGAATGGTTCGCGCCCTCGGGCAGCTTCAAGGATCGGGGCGCCTCCGTGATGCTGTCGATCCTGCGCCAGCAGGGGGTGGACGCGGTGCTGGAGGATTCCTCCGGCAACGGTGGCGCCGCGGTGGCGACCTATGCGGCGGCGGCCGGGATGCGGGCCAAGATCCTGGTCCCGGCCTCGACTTCGCCGGCCAAGACCGTCCAGATGCGGGCCGCCGGCGCCGAAGTCGAGTTGATCCCCGGAACCCGCCAGGACACGGCCGACGCCGCGGTCGGCCAAGCGGATGCGATCTTCTACGCCAGCCACAACTGGCAGGCCCATTTCCTCCAGGGCACCAAGACGCTCGCCTACGAGCTGTGGGAGGATCTGGATTTTCGCGCGCCCGACAATGTCATCATTCCCTGCGGCGCCGGCAGCAACATCCTCGGCTGCGATATCGGCTTCTCGGAACTGCTGCGCCGGGGCGAGATCGCCCGCCTGCCGCGGCTCTTCGCGGTGCAGCCGGCCCATTGTGCGCCCCTGCATGCCGGTTTCGAGGCGGGCGCCGCGGATTTCGTGCCGGTCACCCCGCGCCCGACGCTGGCCGAGGGTGCCTCGATCGCCCAGCCGGTCCGCGGCCGGGAAGTGCTGGCGGCTCTGCGCCGCTCCGGCGGCGGCACCGTGGCGGTCTCCGAGGAATCCATCGCGGCGGCCCTGATGGAGCTTGCCCGCTCCGGCCTCTACGTCGAGCCGACCTGCGCCATGGCGGCGGCGGCGCTCACCGATCTCGCCGCGCGCGGCGCGATCCGGCCCGAGGAGACCACCGTGGTGGTGCTCACCGGCACCGGCATCAAAGCGACGCCGCGCATCGCCGAGCTTCTGGGCCTCGCCCCGTAACCTGGGTTCCCGCCAAGAGATCTGCACGCGATCAGGAGGACACACCATGCGCAACAATATCCCCGCCACCGTCGGGATGCCGGTCGAGGAGGTGGACACCCCCTGCCTGCTGGTCGACCTCGACGCCCTCGAGCGCAACATCGAGAAGCTCGGCCGCTTCATGAAGGAGCACGGCCTGCGCCACCGGGCGCATGCCAAGACCCACAAATCGTCCGACATCGCCGTTATGCAGATCGAGCGGGGTGGGGCCTGCGGCGTCTGCTGCCAGAAGGTCAGCGAGGCCGAGGCGCTGGTGAGCGCCGGCATCCGCGACGTGCTGGTCTCCAACCAGGTGGTGGCGCCGAAGAAGATCGAGCGCCTCGCGGCGCTCGCCACCCGGGCGCGCGTTCTGGTCTGCGTCGACGACCTCGGCAATGTCGACGACCTCTCGGCGGCGGCGGTCACGTACGGCGTCACCCTCGAGTGCCTCGTGGAGATCGACGTCGGCGCCGGCCGCTGCGGCGTCGTGCCGGGCGAGCCCGCTGTGGCGATCGCGAAGAAGATCGCGGCGGCGCCAGGCCTCAGCTTCGCGGGCCTGCAGGCCTACCAGGGCAAGGCCCAGCACGTGCGCGACTACGGCGAGCGCCAGGCCCTGATCCAGACGGCGATCGACGACACGCGGCGCACCGTCGACCTGCTGAAGGCAGCGGACCTCGACTGCGCCATCGTGGCGGGGGCCGGCACCGGCAGCTTCGCCATGGAGGGCGGAAGCGGCGTCTACAACGAGCTGCAATGCGGCTCCTACGTCTTCATGGACGCGGATTACCAGCGGGTGAAGGATGCGGACGGGCGGCCGATCGCGGAGTTCGAGAACAGCCTGTTCATCTACACGGCGATCATGAGCAAGGCGAAGGCGGACGTCGCGATCTGCGACGCCGGCCTCAAGGCGCAGAGCATCGACAGCGGCCTGCCGGTGGTCTTCGGCCGGGACGACGTGGAGTACATCAAGTGCTCGGACGAGCACGGGGTGATCAGCGATCCCGGCAACGTGCTCAAGCTCAACGAGCGCCTGA
Source organism: Methylobacterium sp. UNC378MF (assembly GCF_900103195.1). Classification (GTDB taxonomy): domain Bacteria; phylum Pseudomonadota; class Alphaproteobacteria; order Rhizobiales; family Beijerinckiaceae; genus Methylobacterium. Next base: position 38,780 of record NZ_FMWU01000031.1, read on the forward strand.
AGCTGATCCCCGGCCATTGCGACCCGACGGTCAACGTCTACGATTGGTATGTCGGCGTCCGGAACGGCCGGGTCGAGGCCATCTGGCCGGTCACCGCGCGCGGCATGACGTTGTAGGGGATTCCGAAGGGCTGAAGCCCTTCGGCGGGGTGTCGGGGCGGCGCCCCGACACCGGGCTCCGCCCGAGGGCAGGGCTCTGCCCTGCACCCGCAAAAGGTCGATGACCTTTTGAAACCATGACTTGGGAGGTCCCTGAATCCATGCGCTTCATCTCTGAGGAGGAATCCGCCGCCCTGGTCGATCACGCCATGGCGTTCGACGCGGCGCGCGAGGCGCTGATCGCCGCGGTGGCGGCGGGCACCACTCTGTTCCCGGCGGTGCTCGGCCACGGCTCGGAGCCGGCCAACCGGTTCTCGATCAAGTCGGGCTCCACGGCCGAATATGCCGGCCTGAAAGTCGGCTCGTTCTGGCCCGGCAACCCCGACCGGGGCCTGCCGCGGCATAATTCGGTGATCCTGCTGTTCGATCAGGCCGTCGGCCGGGTCGACACGGTGATCGAGGCGGGCCGGGTCAACGCCTACCGCACCGCCGCCGCCGACGCGGTGGCGGCGAGCGTCCTGGCGCGGCCGGATTCCAAGGTGCTCGCCGTGTTCGGGGCCGGCAACCAGGCCGAATTCGAGGCCGCAGCGCTCGCCCGGGTCCTGCCGATCAGGACGGTGCTGGTCGTCGCCCGGGACCCCGCCAAGGTCGCGGGCTTCGCCGAGCGCCTGGCGGGGCAGGGGGCCTCCGGGCTCGACGTGCGGGCGGCCTCCGCCCGGGAGGCCTGCGAAGCGGCCGACGTGATCGTCACGGCAACGCCGGCCCGGGCGCCGCTGTTCGAGGCCGCCTGGGTCCGCCCCGGCACGCATGTCGCCGCCATGGGGGCCGACGCCAAGGGTAAGCAGGAATTGCCCCCCGCCCTGCTGGACCGGGCGGCCCTGTTCTGCGACCTGCCGGAGCAATCGCGCACCATCGGCGAGTTCCAGCACGCCTCCGCGCGCGCCCGGGCGGGCCTCACGGCGCTCGGCGGCGTGCTGCGGCGCGGGGAGGGGGGGCGGACCGATCCGGCGGAGATCACCGTGTTCGATTCCTCCGGCATCGCCCTGCAGGACCTGACCATCGCGCGGGCCATCCTCGCCAAAGCCGATGCGCGCTTGTAGGGGAGGCCAGCGCCGGCCCTCCCCGCCCCGGCGGAGGACGGCATGCAAAACAGGCAGATCCGGGTCATCGGCATCGGCACGGGCGATCCCGAGCACCTGACCCTCCAGGCGGTGCGGGCGCTCGCCGATGTCGACGCGGTGTTCGTCCTCGACAAGCGCGCCGAGACCGCCGATCTCGTCGAGAGCCGCCGCCGGATCTGCGCGGCCCATATCCGAAAACCCCACCGGGTCGTCACCGTCGAGGACCCGCCCCGGGAGCGCCGCCCGGCCGATTACGGCAGCACCGTCGCGGCCTGGCACGCGGCCCGGGCCGAGCGGCTGGAGGCGGCCTTCGCGACCCATCTCGGGGGCGGGGAGGTGGGGGCGATCCTGGCCTGGGGCGACCCGGCCCTCTACGACAGCGTGCTCCGCATCCTCGACCACATCGCCGCGCGAGGGCGCGTGGCGTTCACCCGCACGGTGGTCCCCGGCCTGTCGAGCGTGCAGGTGCTCGCCGCCCGCCACGGCGTTCCGCTGAACGGCATCGGCGGATCGGTGCTGATCACCACCGGCCGGCGCCTCGCCGCGGGCTGGCCGGCGGAGGCGGAGAGCGTCGTGGTGATGCTCGACGGCGATCCGGCCTTCGCGCATCTCGACCCGGACCTGACGATCTATTGGGGCGCCTATCTCGGCAGCCCGGACGAGATCCTGGTCTCAGGCCGGCTGGGCGATACGGGCGACGAGGTCCGTCGCGTCCGCGCCGAGGCCCGGGCCCGGCACGGCTGGATCATGGACATCTACCTGCTGCGCCGTGACCGCGCCGCAACGGACAGGGCCGGCGAACCCGACTAGACCGCCGCCATGCTGCGCCTGCGGGACTACCAGCGCGCCAGTCTCGACGCGCTCTCGGCCGCCTGGGCGCGGGCAGGGGCGGACGAGGCGGCGCCCGGCCACCTGATCGTGCTGCCCACCGGCGCCGGCAAGGCACTCGTGATCGCGGCCCTCGCCCGGGAGGCCCTGGCGGAAAACCCCCGCGCCCGGGTGGCGATCGTCACCCATAGCCGCGAGCTGGTCGCCCAGAATTTCTCGGAGCTGACCCGTGCCTGGCCGGAAGCGCCGGCCGGGATCTTCTCGGCCGGGCTCGGGCGGCGGGAGGGTGGGGCGCCGGTGCTGGTCTGCGGCATCCAGTCGGTGGCCGACCGGCTCGACGCGGTCGGCCCGCGCGACCTCGTGATCGTCGACGAGGCGCACCTGATCCCCCGCGCCGCCGACACCCGCTACGGCCGCTTCCTGTCCGGCCTGCGGGCACTGACCCCCGGGATGCGCGTGGCGGGCTTCACCGCGACCCCGTACCGGCTCGATTCGGGCCGCCTCGACGAAGGCGAGCACCGGCTCTTCTCCGGCATCGCCTACGAGGCCGACACGTTCACGCTGATCCGGGACGGCTTCCTGGCGCCCCTGGTCTCCAAGGCGACGCTGACCCAGCTCGACGTCTCGGGCGTCGGCCGGCGCGGGGGCGACTACATCCCGGGCGAGCTGGAGGCGGCGGTCAACCGCGAGTGGATCACGCGCGCGGCGGTCGCGGAGCTCGCGGAGTACGGGCGTGCCCGCCGGGCCTGGCTCGCCTTCTGCGCCGGGCTCGCCCACGCGGAGGCCGTGCGCGACGCGGTGCGGGCGGAGGGGTATTCCTGCGAGACCGTCTCGGGCGAGACCCCACGGCGGGAGCGCGACCGGATCGTGGCGGCATTCCGGGCTGGACGGATCCGCTGCCTGACCTCGGTCGGCGTGCTGGGGACCGGCTTCAACGTGCCCGAGGTCGATCTCGTGGCGCTGCTGCGCCCGACCCGCAGCACCGGTCTCTACGTGCAGCAGGTCGGCCGGGCGCTGCGCTGCGCCCCGGGCAAGGTCAATGCACTGATCCTCGACTATGCCGGTCTGGTGCGGATGCACGGCCCCGTGGACGCCGTGACGGTCCGGAGTGCCACCCAGGTGATCGGCGGGGCAGGGGGCTCGCGCGCCAAGCCCTGCCCCGGCTGCGGCGCCCTGATCGCGCTGAACGCCTCCACCTGCGAGGCCTGCTGGACCGAGCCGGAAGTGGATACAGAGGCCCCGCACGAGGCCGCAGCCGACGACGAGCTGGCGATCCTCTCGGCGGATCCCGGATTGCCGGGCCCCGAACCGGCCGGCCCTGCCCCGGCGGCGGAAACCGGCTGGCACGAGCCGGCTTGGCATCCGGTCACGGACCTGAGCCTGGAGGCGGCACCGGACGGGCTCGACCTCGTGCTCGGCTGGCGGGACGGCGCCGCCGAGGCGGTGTGGCGCGTCCATCTGCGGCCCGAGCGCAGCGGCTACGAGCGGGAGAAGGCGGTGTCCTGGTGGCGCGGCCTCGGCGGCGGCCGGGACGCGCCGATGAGCGCCCTCGGCTTCCTGGAGCGCGCCGAGCTTCTGGCCCGGCCGACGGCGATCCGGATCCGGCCCGGCCGGCTGTCGGAGCATATCGACTGTCGGACGCAGGACGGCCGGATCCTCGGCGATGTGCGCCGCATAGCCGGGCGCGCGGCGTGAGGCCGTGCGTGTGGCGTGAGCCGCTGCGGGGAGGGGGCTCGGACCGCCCTCACCCGGTCCGGCCGCGACGTCCAGGCGGCCCGGCCCGATCACGGCCTCGGGAACCGGACACGGCACGAAGCGGCATGATCCCGGATCGCCCACCGGTGACCAACCTGGCATGCCAGCCCCCTCGCCCGGCCGGGACTGCCGTCCATGTTCCATAATATATCTTATGCGAACTCTGGATCCTGACACAGGGCGGGTCCCGAAGCCGGATAGCGGGCCTCAGCCTGGAACAAAACGGAGAGAAAAGCCGAACACATCTCGGCTGGCTTCGACCGGCTCTGGCTGGAGCCTGCACGATCGGCGGTTTCGACGCGGGAGCCGGCTCCGCCGCGATCCTGGATGCGGGACGGCGGCGATCGCCGCGGACCACCGGGCGGCCCCGGTCCGCCGGATCGGGCGAGGGCGGCCCGGGACCCCTCCCCGCGGATGCGTCACGCGCACTGATCCGCCGGATTCCGTCGCGCGATCTCCAACCCGCGCGGACGGCCCTATCGGCGCGGAACGTTTGCACCGGCATGCCCGTCCGTCTGCTCGGCCCGCCCTCCCCGAGGCGGGCCGTCGGATGTCGCCGGAACCGTGGCGGTCAGGCGGCCGCGGCCCAGGCCTCGGCGTCCGCGCCGGCCGGAAGGCGCATCGGGCAGGCCGGATCGGTCGCCGCCCGCCAGATCGCGGCCGCCACGTCCAGCGACCGCGTCACCGGCTCGGCGGATTGGCGCATCCCGGCGAAGAGCGTGGCTCCCTGCTCCGCATAGGCCTCGGGAATGTCCATCCCCATGCGGGCGCGGGCATTCTCGCCGAACGCCGTGTCGGGGGCCCGCCCTGGGATGACGAGGCGTGTGCGCACGCCGAACGGGTCCAGTTCCACCGCGAGCGCTTCGGTGAAGGCATTCACCGCCGCCTTGCTGGCCGTGTAGACCGAGAGGAACGGCAGCGGCCTGAGCGTCACGGCCGAGGTGACGTTGACGATGACGCCCGCGCGCCGGTTCCGGAACTGCGGCAGCACCGCTCGGGTCATCGCGATGGTGCCGAGCGTGTTGGTCGCGAAGACCTCCTCGGCCATGGCGGGCGTTGTCCCCTCGAGGGCGTTGAGCAGCCCGACGCCCGCGTTGTTGACGAGGACATCGATCGGGCCCGCCGCCGCCACCGCCGCCGCGATGCTGTCCGCCTCCGTCACGTCGAGCGGCAGGACGCGGAGCCTGTCGGAGGCGGGCAGGATGTCGGGGTGCGGCCTCCGCATGGTGGCGACGACCGACCAATCCCGGTCGAGGAAGAAGCGGGCCGTCTCCAGGCCGAAGCCGGACGAGCAGCCGGTGATGAGTATGGTGCGCATGGACGATGATTCCGGTTGGGAAGGCCCGAGGGTAGGCGGCCGAGGCTGGACGATCTACGATCAAAAGTCCGAATTCCATGCGCGATCGTCCAGATATGACGGATCCCCTCAGCCAGGTGGTCAGCCTGCTCCGGCCCGAGCCCGACATCTCGAAACGCATCGTCGCGGGTGGCCGGTGGCGGGTGACGCGCTCGGATGCCGGCCGGCCGTTCTATGGCGCGATCCTGGAGGGCCGGTGCCGTCTGGATGTGGCGGGCGGTGCACCGGTCGTGCTCGAGGCGGGCGACTTCATCCTGGTACCGGCAGCCCGCGCCTTCGCGGTCTCCAGCCTGGAGCCGCCGGCGAACACGCCGTTAGAGGCGCCGGCCGCGCCCGTTGAAACGAGCCCCGGCCTGTTCCGGCTCGGGCCGGAGCACGCCGAGCCCGACATTCGCATGCTGGTCGGGCATTGCACCTTCGCCTCGGACGATGCCGGCCTGCTGGTGTCGCTCCTGCCGGATCAGGTGCATGTGCGCGGCGAGCCGCGGCTGAGTGCCCTGATGGCGTTCGTCGACGACGAGACGCGGGCGGGGCGACCGGGCCGAGAAGCCGTCCTGACGCGGCTTCTGGAGGTGCTCCTCATCGAGGCCCTGCGCTCGGCCGCGGGTCCATCCGCGTCGGCCGGACTCCTGCGCGGGCTTCGCGACGATCATCTCGCTGCCGCCCTGCGGTGCATCCATGATCGGCCGGCACAGACCTGGACGGTGGGCGCCCTCGCCCGGGAGGCCGCCCTGTCGCGGTCAGCCTTCTTCGACCGGTTCCAGCGCGCGGTCGGGGTCGCGCCGATGGCCTACGTCACCGGCTGGCGCATGGCGCTGGCCAAGGCGTTCCTCCGCCGGGACGGGATCACCGTCGCGGAGGCGGCCGGACGGGTAGGCTACAGCTCCGCCGGCACCTTCAGCGCGGCCTTCCGGCGGCATGTCGGGATGCCGCCCGCCCTCTACGCGCGGCGCCTGAGAGAGGAATGAAGGCGCCCGGCGCGGGAGAGCGGGGCGTCCGAGCTACAGGACCCGCGGCAGCAGCCGCCCGAGGAGATCCCGGCCCGGGAAACGGAACGGCGGCATCGGCAGATCCGGCGCGGGCTCATCGCCCGGGATCGGCCCCTCGGCGAAGCGCGCCCCGGCGGACCAGAACCTGTCCCGCCGCGTGCCGATCATGCCGAGCCCGACGGGCTCGCGCGTCGCGTCGGGCCGCAGCCGCCCCGCCGCCCAGACGCGCTGCCAGCACCGGCGCCGCGACAGGTCGGCATCCCGCCAGCCCAGCCGGGCATAGCCGGCTGCCGCGAAGACCCGGTCCCCGGCAAAGTCCTCCGGGATCCACACCCAACTCGAGAAGACGTGGACCGCATCGGTGCGGAAGCCGGCCGGATCCACCGCCCGCGTGTAGGCGCTGAGCGCCATCGCCCGGTGGCGGCCGACATGCCGACGCAGGCGACCCGGCAGCGTCAGCGCCTCCGGGAAGGCGGCGGCGTCGAGGGGGGTCGGCGCCACGCCGCGCTCCAGCGCGTAGGCGCTGTCCACGAGGTGCATCCAGGGTTCGAGGTCGACCTCCCAGGCCTGCTCCGCCGGCGCGAAGCGGCGGACCCGCCCCGCGATCAGCCGGTCGGCGACGCGCCGGGCCGGTTCCGGAATCCAGTCCGGCCCGGCCTCGGTCACGCGGAGCAGCGTCGAGGGCCCGTGTGCCCAGACCGCCTCGGTCAGGCGGGCGAAATCGGCCTCGGGCTCGTCGCGGCCGACCTTGCGCACCAGGATCTTCGAGCCGTCGGCGAGGTCGTCCAGCAGCTTGCGCTTGAGATGGGCCAGCCGGCCGTATTCCCGCTCCAGCAGCACCGCCGGCTCGATCGAGCCGGCCGGGTGCCCGGTATTCGCCCAGATGTTGTAGGCTACGCTGTGGCAGTAATAGGTGCCCCCGGCGCTCACGGAGAGCCGCAGATCTCCCGGTACGCCGAAATCCGCGAAGCCGCAGCGCAGCCCGCGGATCAGGTCCGCCATCGGCGTGTAGGAGAAGCGCAGCAGCCCGGAGGGCTCGACCCCGCCGTAGCGCTGCACGAACCCGAACTCGCAATTGTCGCCGAGGCTCCGGAAGGCGTGGAGCCGTTCGGCGAGGCGCGCCGCCGTCGTGCTGATCCCGGTCACTGCACCCGCTCACTCTCGCCGAGCCCGTCGTGCGCAGATCGCGACGGGGCAGGGCCTTTGTCCAGTCCCCGCCCCGGCCGGGCGGCGCGCTCAACCGGCCAGCGGCACCTCCAGGCGGAAGCAGGTGCCCGTCTCCCGGGCCGGGATCGTCAGGCTGCCGCCGAGCTGGCGCGTGAGGCTGCCGACCACCCGCATACCGAGGCTCTTCGAGGCGCGCCCGATCTCGAACCCCGCCGGCAGGCCGATCCCGTCATCGGTCACCTCGACCACGAGCCCTTCGGGCCGGCGCTCGGCGCGGACCCGGATCTCCCCGCCCGCCGGGTGCGTCTCGGGCGGGTAGGCGTATTTGAGCGCGTTGGTGACGAGTTCGTTGACCAGCAGGCCGATGGGGATCGCCCGGTCGGCCGAGATCCGCTGCGGGCAGGCCGTGCAGGCGAGCCGCTGGCCCGGCACGCCGCTGGCGAGGTTGGCCACCAGCTTCTCCAGGAAGGGGGCGAGGTCGAGTTCGCCCGGCACCCCCTCCCCGTCACCCTCCGCTTTGTCGCCGGCCTTGTCACCTTGCCGCCAGAGCTGGTCGTGGACGCCCGCGATCGCCTCGACGCGGCTGCGCGCATCCGCCAGGGCCGTCTGCACGGCCGGGTCTTCGGCGGCCCGGGCCTGGAGGGCGAGCAGGCTCGCCACGATGGCGAGGCTGTTCTTGACCCGGTGACTCATCTCGCGGGCGAGCAGGTCCTGCCGCGCGAGGGCGGCGCGCAGCAGGGTCTCGGTGCGCTGGCGCTCGATCGCGCCGCCGAGCAGGTTGGCGAAGCCCTGCATGAAGGCGATGTCGGCCTCCTCGAACATGCCCTCCCGGGTATCGTCCACCTCCAGCACCCCGAAGGCGCCGTCCCGATTCTCGATCAGCACGTTGATCGCCCGGCGGATGCCGTGATCGGCCATGAGCTGCGGCGTGCGGAACCGGGTCTCATCGGCGAGGTGGTTGGAGATCACCGGCCGGCCGGTCTTGAGGGCGAAGCCCGCCGGAGAGGCGAGGTCCGCCCCGATCCGGGCCTTCCCGATCACGTCGGGCCCCCAGCCGACGCCGGCCCGGACCAGCAGGGTGTCGGCACCGCGCTGATATTCCAGCGCCTTGCAGAACTCGGCGCCCATGCCCTGCGCGCACAGCTCCGCGGCCCGCTGCAGCAGGTGGTCGACATCGGTGCCGCGCAGCGCCTCGACGCCGAATTCCGACAGGATCACCTGCTGGCGCAGGCGATAGTCGAGATCGGGCGGCGCGGGGGCGCGGAGCGTCTCGGGGGTGGGTTCCACTTCGGTCTGATCGGTCTGCGCATTCATGGAGGATGGCAGACTAGCAGGAAGGCGGCCCCGGCGCGAAGCCTCGCCGCTCGGGCGCACCCGTCGTCGCACCCCTGCCGCCATCCGGAGCCCCAAGGCTCCCGCGGCGTTCGTCGAACAGCCCACGAGGAGCGCAGGGAGGCGCACAAGCATGGCCGACGACGTGAACGGACTCTCCGACAAGGCCCTCTCGATCTTCGCCTTCGCGGCCTATCACCGCCTCGTCAGCGGCGAGACGGTCACCTCGGTGATCCGCCGCGACGGCGCCGGCCACGAGGCCGATCCGGAGGGCGTGAAGGAGCTGGAGGCGCGCGGCCTCGTCACCGCCGGCGAGACCGCCATCGACCTCGGTGAGGCCGCGCAAGGAGCGGTCGAGACGATGGTCACGGCCCTGCGCCGGGCGGTCGGGCGCTGAGGCTGGAATTCCGGCGGGGCAGGTCGATCCGGCTGCGGCATTCCGGCCGTGGATACCCGGGAACGCCCCTGCCCCAGCTCCGCTTTCCCCGCATCCGCGATGGAGACGCACATGACCGCCAAGGCGAAGGTGAAGGCTGGCGACGACGTGACCTACAAATGGGGTCAGGGCACCGTCTCGGGTGCGGTGACCAAGGTCCACACCCAGGACGTCAAGAAGACCATCAAGGGCAACACGGTGAAGCGCGAGGCTTCGAAGGCGGAGCCGGCCCTGGAGATCAAGACTGCCAAGGGCAAGACGGTGCTGAAGTCGGTCTCGGAAGTCACGGTCAAGTCCGCATAGGGGTGCGACCTGCGCGTGCCGTGATCCTGCGCACATCACCTTGTGCTTAAGGTCTCGCCGAGAGCGTGGCGGCGGCTATCTGTAACGGTTCCAGCCTTTGCAAGCCGGGACCCCCGCATGACCATTCCCCTCAGGCTCACCCTGAACGGGCAGCCGCGCGAGATCGCCCTCGACGATCCGCGGGTCACCCTCCTCGATCTCCTGCGCGAGCGCCTCGGCCTGACCGGCGCCAAGAAGGGCTGCGACCGCGGCCAGTGCGGCGCCTGCACGGTGCTGGTGGACGGACGGCGCATCAACTCCTGCCTGACGCTCGCCGCGAGCCTCGACGGTGCCGAGGTACTGACCATCGAGGGGCTGGCCGAGGGCGACCGGCTCCACCCGGTCCAGGCGGCCTTCATCGCCCATGACGGCTTCCAGTGCGGCTTCTGCACTCCCGGCCAGATCATGAGCGCGGTCGGCCTGATTCGCGAGGGCCACGCCGGCACAGATCCCGAGCGCATCCGCGAGGGCATGAGCGGCAATCTCTGCCGTTGCGGCGCCTATGCCGGCATCCTCGATGCGGTTCAGGACGCGGCGGCCCGCACGGAGCACCGGGAGGACGCGGCGTGAGACGCTTCGATTACATCCGCCCCGCGAGCGTGCCGGAGGCCCTGGCGGCCGGGCAGGTTCCGGGCACCGCCTTCCTCGCCGCCGGCACCAACCTCGTCGACTTGATGAAGGGCGGCGTCGCGACTCCCGAGCGGATCGTCGACATCACCCGCCTGCCCGGCCTCTCGGCGATCGAGCGGTTGCCGGACGGCACCACCCGGGTCGGTGCCCTGGTGCGCAACAGCGACCTCGCCTATGACCCCGCCTTCGCCAAGGCCTACCCGATGGTGGCCGAGGCCCTGCTGGCCGGCGCCTCGGCGCAATTGCGCAACGCTGCGACCGTCGGCGGCAACCTGATGCAGCGCACCCGCTGCCAATACTTCACCGACGCGGTCTCGCCCTGCAACAAGCGCGCGCCCGGCTCCGGCTGTGCGGCCCTGGGGCACGCCACCCGGATCCACGCGGTCCAGGGCTGGAGCGAGCACTGCATCGCCACCCACCCGTCCGATTTCTGCGTGCCGCTCGCCGCCCTCGACGCGGTGGTGGAGATCGCCGGGCCGGACGGCGCCCGGGAGGTGCCGCTGACGGCCTTTCACCTGCTGCCCGGCGACCATCCGGAGCGGGAGACCGACCTGCGGCAAGCTGAGCTGATCACCGCCCTGCGCCTGCCGCCCGAGGCGGCGTCCTTCCGGGGCCATGCCCGCTATCTCAAGGTCCGCGACCGCACCTCCTACGCCTTCGCGGTGGTCTCGGCGGCGGCTGCCCTCACCCTGGAGGCCGGCGGACGGATCGGGCAGGCCCGGCTGGCGCTCGGCGGGCTGGCGCTGAAGCCCTGGCGGGTGGCGGAGGCTGAAGCTGCGCTCGCCGGACAGGCGCCCGTCCCCGAGGCCTTCGCGAAGGCCGCGGACGCGGCGCTCGCCGGCGCCAAGCCCACCGGCGAGGCCAACGCCTTCAAGATCGAGCTCGCCCGCCGGGTGGCGATCCGCGCCCTCACCCAGGCCGCCGCGGGCACGCCCGCCCGGATCCCGGCGCTCCCTGCCTCTCCGTTCGGCATCGTCTGAGGAGACCCGCATGACCGCGACCTCCACGCCCGCCTCGAACCTCCCCGCCGGTGCGATCCGCCACGGCTCCAGCATTGGCCAGCCGCTGACCCGGCGCGACGGCCCCCTCAAGGTGACGGGCCAGGCCCGCTTCTCCGCCGACAACCTGCCCCCCGGCACGCTCCACGCCGCGCTCTGCGTCGCCCGGATCGCCAAGGGCCGCGTCACCGGCCTCGACGTGGCCGCCGCCGAGGCCCATCCCGGCGTCGTCGCGGTGATGACGCCGCAGAACGCCCCGGCGCTCGCCAAGGACCCGGACGCCAAGGACGGGCCGTTCACGTTCCGCCTCGACCTCCTGCAGAACGATACGGTCCGCTACGCCAACCAGCCGATCGCCGTGGTGATCGCCGAGACCCTGGAGGCGGCCACCGAGGGCGCCCGGCTGCTCGCCCCGACCTACGCGGCCGAGACGCCGCGGATCGGGCTCGATTCCGGCGCGGTCTTCACGCCGGATTCGGTCGGCGTCGGCGCGCCGCCGGTGGAGATTGACGGCGACGTCGAGGCCGGGCTCGCGGCCGCGTCCAAGACGATCGCCGCCACCTACGAGACGCCGGCCCAGTACCACAACGCCATGGAGCCGCACGCGGCGGTGGCCAGCTGGGACGGGAACCGGCTGACGCTGCACATGCCGACCCAGGCGCTGGCCATGTCGCAGGGGCGGCTCGCCGGGCTGTTCGGCATCAGCCCCGACGACATCCACATCGAGAGCCCCTATCTCGGCGGCGGCTTCGGCTCGAAGGGCGTGCCGGCCGGGCCGCAGGTGCTCGCCTGCATGGCGGCCAAGCTCGTCGGCAAACCGGTGAAGCTCGTGCCGACCCGGAGCCAGATGTACGGCCCGATGGGCCATCGCGGCCCGACCCGGCAAACGATCCGCCTCGGTGCCGACGCCGCCGGCAAGCTCACGGCGCTCGATCACCACATCCGCACCGCCTCGTCGAGCTTCGACGACTTCTTCGAGCCGGCGGGCCGGGCGACCAGCACCCTCTACGCCAGCCCCGCCATTGCCATCCGGCACGAGGCGGTGCGGCTCGATACCGGCACGCCCCTGTTCATGCGGGCGCCCGGCGAGGCCACCGGCAGCGTCGCCCTGGAGAGTGCGCTCGACGAGATGGCCTTCGCGCTCGGCATGGACCCGCTGGAGTTCCGGCTCGCCAATTACGCCGAGGTCGAGCCGATCACCGGCAAGCCGTTCTCGTCGAAGGCGCTGCGGGACTGCTACCGGCGCGGCGCCGAGGCCTTCGGCTGGGCCGGGCGCCCGCTCCAGCCCCGCCAGACCCGCGACAGGGACGGGTTCCTGGTGGGCACCGGCATGGGCACCGCGACCTTCCCGGCGCTGATCTTCGAGGGCATGGCCCGGGCCGAGATCCGCGCCGACGGCACCGGCACGGTGGAGCTCGGGGCGATCGACATGGGCCAGGGCTCGTGGACGGCGCTGGCCCAGATCGCCGCCGACGGGCTCGGGATCGGGATGGACGCCCTCACCTTCCGGATGGGGTCTTCCGACCTGCCGAATGCCGGCATCGCGGGCGGCTCGGGCCACACCGCGACGGCGGGCGGGGCGATCCACGCGGCCGCCGGCGACGTGATCCGCCAGCTCGCGGATCTCGCCACCAACGATCCCGCCTCCCCGCTCTACGGGGCCGGCAATGCCGGCGTCACCGCGGCGGGCGGCCGGCTCGCCCGGCGCGACGACCCGAGCCGGAGCGAGGCCATCGCCGACATCCTCAGGCGGGCCGGCCGGGCCAGCATCGAGGGCCAGGGCAAGGCCGGCGCCGATCCGGCCGCGCAGGCGTCGTACGCCATGCACGCCCACGGGGCGGTCTTCGCCGAGGTGAAGGTCGATCCCGAGCTCGGCCAGATCCGGGTGAGCCGCCTCACCGGCGCCTTCGCGGCCGGCCGGGTGATCAATCCGCGGCTGGTCCAGAGCCAGTATTACGGCGGGATGATCTGGGGCCTGTCCTTCGCCCTGCACGAGCGGGCCGAGATGGATCCGCGCACCGGCCGGTTCCTCAACGACAACCTCGCCGAGTACCACGTGCCGGTGAACGCCGACGTGCCCGCCCTGGAGGCGATCCTGGTCCACGAGGACGACGCGGTGGTGAACGCGCTCGGCGTGAAGGGGGTCGGCGAGATCGGCATCACCGGCACGGTGGGCGCCATCGCCAACGCGGTCTGGCACGCCACCGGCGTGCGGGTCCGCGAGATGCCGATCACCCTCGACAAGCTGCTGGGCTGATCGAACCGGTCGATCGCGCGCCGAACGCGGTCCGATCCCGTCCCGGGCGCGTCGCGTCGCCCGGGATTTTTTAGTATGGGGCATGCCACCCGGCGGCCGGCGGCCGCCGCAGCAGCGCGGAGACCGGCATGCCCCTCACCAGCGACATCGGCGGCGTCGTACCGATCGCGCCGACGCCGTTCCATCCGGACGGCCGGATCGACGAGGTCTCCCTCGACCGGATGACAGACTTCTTCGGGTCGGCCGGCGTCGACGGCCTGACGATTCTCGGCCAGCTCGGCGAGGCCGGCAAGCTCGACCACGCGGAGGGAATCGCGGTGGCGCGGCGCGTCCTCGGGCGCACCCGGCTGCCGGTGATCGTCGGCGTCACGGCGCCAGGCTTCGCGGCCATGCGGTCGCTCGCCCGGGAGGTGATGGAGCTGGGCGCGGCCGGCGTGATGATCGCGCCGCCCAACACGCTCCGCACCGACGACCAGGTGGTCGGCTATTTTCGGAATGCCGCCGAGGCCGTGGGCCCGGACGTGCCCTTCGTGCTTCAGGACTATCCCCTCACCTTCTCGGTCCAGATGACCCCCGGCGTGATCCGCCGGATCGTGTCGGAAAACCCCTCCTGCGTGATGCTCAAGCACGAGGACTGGCCGGGCCTGGAGAAGATCTCGACGCTGCGCGGCTTCGAGGCGGACGGCTCGATGCGCCACATCTCCATCCTGGTGGGCAATGGCGGCCTGTTCCTCGACTTCGAGACCGAGCGCGGCGCCGACGGGGCCAATACCGGCTACGCCTTCCCGGAGATGCTGGTCGACGTGGTCCGCCTCGGCCGGGCCGGCGAGCGCGACGCCGCCCACGACCTGTTCGACGCCCACCTCCCCTATCTGCGCTACGAGCAGCAGCAGGGTCCTCTGGGCCTCGCGGTGCGCAAATACGTGTTCATGCGCCGGGGGATTTTTTCATCCGACGCGCAGCGCAAGCCGTCGCAGGCCCTGACCGCCCAGGCGAAGGCCGAGGTCGAGTACCTGCTGGCCCGCCTCGCCCGCACGGATTCGCGGGCGCGGCTCGAAGCCTGACGCCCGGCACGCCCTGCCCCTCGCCCGGCCGGGAAAGGGGCGGGGCGACGGGGCCGGTCGGCGTCGCCCCGCTCGCCAGGACGATCGGTGCGGCTCCCCTACGCCCGGGCTGGCTCTCACGCCCCCGTCCGACCCTCCGGCTGCGGCGCGATCCGGTCGCCGTCGCGCAGGCCGGCCGGTGGGCCCACGACCACGCGCTCGCCTCCGCGCAAGCCCGACCGCAACTCCAGTGCCGTCCGGGTCTGGCGGAAGATCGTGACCGGGCGCATCCGCACGACGGTGCTCCCGTCGGCCTCCGTCTCGACCACCGCCACGCGGGTCCCGTTCTGGTCGAAGATCAGGGCGTCGTTCGGCACCGTCACGGCGGGCGCGGCCCGCGGAATCTCCAGCGTGATGGTGATGTGGAGGCCCGCCCGCAGCGCGCCGTCCGGGTTGGGGATGTCGACCTGCGTCACCAGCGTGCGGGCGGCGGAGAGCAGCGTCGTCGACGAGCGCGAGACCGTGCCGGGGAAGACCTTCCCGGGGATCTGCGCCACCTCGACCCTGGCGTTGAGCCCGTCCCTGACGCCGTCGGCGGCGTAGAGCGGCACGTTCACCGCCATGCGCAGCACGTCGTCCCGCGCCAGCGTCAGGAGTGGCGCCCCCGTGTTGGTATCCGCCGTCACCGCGTCGCCGACGTCGTTGTTGCGGGCCGTGACCACCCCGTCGAAGGGCGCGCGGATCTCCTCGAAGCCGGTCAGGACCTTCAGGCGGGCGACCTGGGCCTCCTGGGCGGCGATGTTGGCCTCGGCGACCTTCACGGCGGCCTTGGCGGCGTCGACATTGGCGGTCTGCGCCAGCACCCCGGCCTGGGAGGTGTCGGCGTTCTGCCGGGTCTCGACCCCGGTGCCGGCCAGGGTCGAGGTCCGCCGGTTGGTCACGTCGGCGAGGTGGCGGTTGGCCTCGGCCTGGTCCACCATCGCCCGCGCCTGGATCCGCGCCGCCTGGAGCTGCAGCACCTGCGACTGCGCCTGGACCAGCTGCTGGTCGAGGTCGGGCGCGCTGATCCGGAACAGCAGGTCGCCCTTCTTCACGTGCGAGCCGAGATCGACCTCGCGCGCGACGATGTAGCCGGTCGCCCGCGGATAGAGGCTCGCCGTATCGAAAGCCTGGGTGGTGCCCGTCTGGGTCAGGCTCAGCGTATCGGAGGCCCTGGCCGCGAGGGCGACCCGCACGGTCGGCGGCTTCGCCTCGGCGGCCGGGGGCGGACTCGCCGCCCGGGACGCTTCCGGCCACAGGCGGTATCCGAGGAGGCCGAGGCCCGCCAGCGCCAGCAGGGCGAGCCACCGGCGGCCGCGCGCGGGCGGGCCGGTTCCGTCCGCGGCTGAACTGTCCCGGTCCGCCATCCTCGCCCTCGGGTCGCGCCGCGCCTGAACCGCCGCCTCGGCGCCCGGCCGGGACGCGTGCAGTGCCGTATTCAATGCGCCGTACTCAATGCATAGACCGCGCGCGGGCTCCGGGCGAGATGCCGCAGCGCACAGTGCGGCCCGTCCGCGGATCCTCCGAGCACGCGACCGGTTTCCCTGCCACTGACGCAGGGACCGATCCACGATGACCGAGATCTCCAGGCGCGCCGTCATCGCAGCCGCCGGCGGCGCGCTGGCGGCGTCCTCCGCCGCGGCGCAATCCGCCGGGCCGGCCGCGCCGGGCCCCGAGCGCGGCGGCAAGGGCGCCGACATCCTGGGCCCGCAGAACCGGCCCCGGGCCGCGGAGGAGCCGTTCACCCTGGCCCCGCCCGCCACCGACCACGGCACGATGCCGAACCTGAAATGGTCATTCAGCGACAGCCACATGCGGCTGGAGGCGGGCGGCTGGGCGCGCCAGACCACGATCCGCGAGCTGCCGGTCTCGAAGGCCATGGCGGGGGTCAACATGCGGCTCAAGGCCGGTGCGGTCCGCGAGATGCACTGGCACAAGGAATCCGAGTGGGCCTACATGATCAAGGGCCGGGCCCGGATCACCGCGGTCGATCAGGACGGGCGCACCTTCGCGGACGATGTCGGCGAGGGTGACCTCTGGTACTTCCCGGGCGGCATCCCGCACTCGATCCAGGGGCTTTCCGCCGACGGGATCGACGGCTGCGAGTTCCTGCTCGTGTTCGACGACGGCGGCTTCTCGGAGGATTCCACCTTCCTGCTGACCGACTGGCTGGCGCACACGCCGAAGGACGTGCTCGCCAGGAATTTCGGCCTGCCCGAGAGCGCCTTCGCCAAGATCCCCGAGAAGGAGCTCTACATCTTCCCCGGCCCCCAGCCCGGTCCCCTCTCGGCCGACAGGATGGGCGGCTCCGGTCCGGTGCCGAAGGCCTTCAGCCACAAGATGCTGGCCCAGGAGCCGGTCCGCACCAGGGGCGGGAGCGTGCGCATCACCGATTCCACGGTGTTCCCGGCTTCCGCGACGATCGCCGCGGCGCTGGTCGAGGTCGAGCCCGGCGGCCTGCGCGAGCTGCACTGGCACCCCAACGGCGACGAGTGGCAATACTACCTCTCCGGCCAGGGCCGGATGACGGTGTTCGGCTCCGAATCGAAGGCGCGCACCTTCGACTACCAGGCCGGCGACGTCGGTTACGTGCCCTTCGCCATGGGCCATTACATCGAGAATACCGGTGACACGACCTTGACCTTCCTGGAGATGTTCAAGAGCCCGCGCTACGCCGACATCTCCCTGACCCAGTGGCTGGCGCTCACCCCGCACCCCCTGGTGCAGGCCCATACCGGGCTGGACCCCAAGCTGGTGGAGGCCCTGCCGGAGACCAAATCCCCGGTCGTGCCGGGTTGACGCGGCCCGGAACCCGGACCGATCCTGGCGCGTCGACCCTGCGAGACCGCTCGTTCCCCGCACGGAGGGCCCCATGCACGCCGCGTCCCGCGCGCTCCTCGCTTTGGCGCTCGCCCTCCCGGCGGGCACTGCCTGGGCGCAGGTGCAGCAGAACGACCCGAACGCCGCCAACACCTCGTTCGCCCTGCAGGGCCAGATCCGCGCGCTCAACCAGCAGCGGATCTCGGACTTCAACACGCTGAACCAGACGATCCAGCGCAACGTCCAGTTCGACGCCTCCGGACCCTACCTGCCCTACCGGGGCATTCGCGCGGGCCGCCATATCGGCCGCCATGGGGTCGTGCGGCGCGGCGGCGGCGTCAACACGAGCGTCTGCATCGGCTGCTGAATCGGCGGCTGCGCGGCCGGGATATCCGGGCAGAGCGGGGAAAGCCCGAAAAAAACCTTTTCCCGCGGGCACGCTTCGCCCAGAAGCTGGGCCCATGATGGCGTGCGCATGAATATCCTGCTGATCGGCTCCGGCGGCCGCGAGCACGCCCTGGCCTGGCGATTGGCCCAGAGCCCGCTCTGCACCCGCCTGTTCACGGCGCCGGGCAATCCCGGCACGGCCCGCCACGGGATCAACCGCCCGGACCTCTCCGTCACGGACCACGCGGCCGTGGCCGCCTTCTGCGCCGTGGAGTCGATCGGCCTCGTGGTGGTCGGGCCCGAGGCGCCCCTGGTCGCCGGGCTTGTGGACGATCTGAAGGCCGCCGGGATCCGCGCCTTCGGGCCGACCCGCGACGCCGCCCGGCTGGAGGGCTCGAAGGGCTTCACCAAGGATCTCTGCGCCGCCTGCGGCATTCCGACCGCCGCCTTCGCGCGCTTCACCGACCTCGAGCCGGCCCTGGCCTATGTCCGCCAGCGGGGGGCCCCGATCGTCGTGAAGGCCGACGGACTCGCCGCCGGCAAGGGCGTCACCGTGGCCGAGACCCTCGACCAGGCCGAGGACGCGCTGACCGCCCTTTTCGCGGAACCGGGCGCCGAGGTGGTGGTCGAAGAATGCCTGTTCGGCGAGGAGGCGAGCTTCTTCGCCCTGTGCGACGGCACGCGTGCCATTTCCCTCGGCACCGCCCAGGACCACAAGCGCGTCTTCGACGGCGACCGCGGGCCGAATACCGGCGGCATGGGTGCCTATTCCCCCGCCCGGGTGGTCACGCCGGAGATCGAGGCCCGGGTCATGGCCGAGATCATCGGCCCGACGCTCGCGGGCATGCGGGCCCGGGGCTGCCCGTTCACCGGCATCCTCTATGCCGGCCTGATGCTCACCGCCGACGGCCCCAAGCTCATCGAGTACAACACCCGCTTCGGCGATCCCGAGGCGCAGGTGCTGATGCCGCGCCTCGCCTCCGATCTGGTGCCGGCCCTGCTCTCGGCCTGCGAGGGCGACCTGTCCGGCGTGAGCCTGGAATTCGATTCCCATCGGGCGGCCCTCACCGTGGTGATGGCGGCGGCCGGCTATCCGGGGGCCGTGGTCCGCGGCTCGGTGATCCGGGGCGTCGAGGCCGCGGAGGGCGACGGGGTTTACGTGTTCCAGGCCGGAACCCGCGCCGAGGACGGGCAGCTTCTGGCCGATGGCGGCCGGGTGCTGGCGGTCACGGCGCTCGGCGACAGCGTCACCGACGCCCAGGCCCGCGCCTACACGGCGGTGGCCCGGATCGACTGGCCGGAAGGCTTCTGCCGACGGGATATCGGGTTCCGGGCGGTGGCGCGGGAGGCCGGGCAGGGCTGAAATCCTGGTTTCAGAAGGTCGTCGACCTTTGCGGGTCCAGGGCGGAGCCCTGGTGTCGGGCCTCGCCCGAATGTCGGGGCTCCGCCTCCGAAACCCGCCAAAGGGCGCAGCCCTTCGGAAATCCCCTAGTCTCCGATCGCCGCGCCGGCCGGCCTCCGGTTGTCGTTGGCGCCGTAGAGCAGGCCCGGCCGCATCCGCTCGGTGCGCGAGGCGTCGTTGCCCGAGGAGGCCGCCTCCGGGGCCACCGGTGCGGCGCCGCGCACCGCGATGAGCTCCTGCGCGCCCCAGGGCTTCTGCTCGACGATCGTGTGGCCCATCCCCCGCAGGATGCCCTGCGTGTCCGCCGAGAGCGCGAAGGGCTCGGCGTAGACGGTGTCGGGCAGCCATTGGTGGTGGATGCGCGGGGCGTCCACCGCCTCCTGCGGCTCCATGCCGAAATCGAGCATGTTGATCAGCGTCTGCGCGTTGATCGTGATGATCCGCGATCCCCCCGGCGAGCCGGCCACTAGCGCGACCTTGCCGTCGCGCAGCACGATCGTGGGCGCCATGGACGAGAGCGGGCGCTTGCCCGGCTGGATCGCGTTCTTCGTCCCCTGCACGAGGCCGAACAGGTTCGGAACCCCGGTCTTGACCGTGAAGTCGTCCATCTCGTCGTTCAGGAAGAAGCCCGTATCGGCGGCGATCACCCCGGCGCCGAAATAGCCGTTGATCGTGTAGGTCAGCGAGACGGCGTTACCGGCTTTGTCCATCACCGAGATATGGGTCGTCTCGGCCCGCTCCCGCGTCTCCAGGGCCGGATCCGGGCGGATCTCCGCCGACGGGGTCGCCCGGTCCGGACGGATCGAGGCCCGGAGCGTCTCCGCGTAGGCCGGCGACAGGAGCCGGTCGACCGGGTTTTCCACGAAGGCCGGGTCGCCGAGCAGCAGGTTGCGGTCGGCATAGGCGCGCCGCATCGCCTCGACCATCACGTGTACGGTCCGGGCCGCGTTGAACCCGGCGGCCCGCAGGTCGTAGCCGTCGAGGATGTTGAGGATCTCGCAGAGCGTGGTGCCGCCCGACGAGGGCGGGGGCGCCGACAGGATGGTGGCGCCCCGGTAGCGGCAGGTCAGCGGCTCGGACTGCGTCACCGTGTAGGCGGCGAAGTCGGGAGCCGTCAGGAGGCCGCCGCCCGCACGCGACGCCGCCTCCACGGCGTCCGGGATCGCGCCCTTGTAGAACGCGTCCGAGCCGTGGTCGGCGATCGCCTGGAGGGTGCGGGCGAGGTCGGCCTGGACCAGCCGATCCCCGGGCCGCCAGGGGCTGCCGTCGGGGCGCAGGAAGATGCGGGCGACGTTCCCTTGAGCGGAAAACAGCTTGGTGCCGGATTCGAGGATATCGGTGTCGCCCCGCGTGAGAACGAACCCGTCCCGGGCGAGCGCGATCGCGGGTGCCAGGACCCGGGCCAGCGGCAGGGTCCCGTATTCGGCGAGGGCGGTGTTGAGGCCGAGCACGGTTCCGGGCACGCCGGCCGCCTTCCAGCCGCGCAGGCTCGCGCCCTTCACGACGGTGCCGGCGGCGTCGAGATACATGTCCCGGGTCGCGGCCGCCGGGGCGGTCTCGCGGAAATTGACGAAGCGGCTGCGCCCGTCGGCGGCGTGCAGCACCAGGAACCCGCCGCCGCCGAGATTGCCGCAGCACGGGTTCACCACCGCCTCGGCATAGGCCACCGCCACGGCGGCGTCGACGGCGTTGCCGCCGGCCCGGAGGATGTCGGCGCCCACCTGCGAGGCGAGGCGCTGGGAGGAGACCACCATCCCGTTCTCGGCCTCCACGGCCGGCCCCGAGGCGGCCCGGGCGGCGGGGCCTCCGAGGGTGAGGAGGGTGGCCAGGAGCAGCGCGCGTGCCGGTGCGATCATCGGTGCGATCATCCCTGCCCTCTCCGGTGCGGATCCCGCACCGCCATATAGGGGACGGCACGCAGGAGTCGCGGCTCCCATCCGATCACCTCATCCTGAGGTGCTGCGAAGCAGCCGCGAAGGAGGGCTCCTTCGAGGCCTGCTGACGCGGGCGCCTCAGGATGAGGGGGATGGGCGGGAAAGGCCCGGCTGTCAGGCTCGGCCTCAGCCGTTGCGGAACGTGTAGCTGTAGCCGTTCAGCGCCGGGGCGCCGCCGAGATGGGCGTAGAGCACCTTCGAGCCCTTCGGGAAGAAGCCCTTCTTCACGAGGTCGATCATGCCCTGCATCGACTTCCCCTCGTAGACCGGGTCGGTGATCATCCCCTCGAGCCGGGCCGAGAGCCGGATCGCCTCCACGGTCTCCTTCGAGGGCACGCCGTAGACCGGGTAGGCGTAATCCTCGTTGAGCACCACGTCGTCGGCCACGATGTCGCCCGCGCCGACCAGGGCGGCGGTGTTCTGGGCGATGTCGAGGACCTGGGCCTTGGTCTGGGCCGGGGTGCAGGAGGCGTCGATGCCGATGACGTTGCGCGCGCGCCCGTCGGCCGAGAAGCCCACCAGCATGCCGGCATGGGTCGAGCCCGTCACCGTGCAGACCACCACGTAGTCGAAGCGCAGGCCCATCTCGGCCTCCTGCTTGCGCACCTCCTCCGCGAAGCCGACATAGCCGAGCCCGCCATACTTGTGCACCGAGGCGCCGGCCGGGATCGCGTAGGGCTTGCCGCCCTCGGCCTCGACCTCGGCGAGCGCCCGCTTCCACGAATCGCGGATGCCGATGTCGAACCCGTCATCCACGAGCTGCGTCTGCGCGCCCATGATCCGCGACAGGAGGATGTTGCCGACCCGGTCGTAGACGGCGTCCTCGTGGGGCACCCAGGCCTCCTGGATCAGCCGGCACTTCATCCCGATCTTGGCGGCGACCGCCGCGACCATGCGGGTGTGGTTCGACTGCACGCCGCCGATCGACACCAGCGTGTCGGCGCCGCTCTTGATCGCGTCCGGCACGATGTATTCGAGCTTGCGCAGCTTGTTGCCGCCATAGGCGAGGCCGGAATTGCAATCCTCGCGCTTGGCGTAGAGCTCGACCTCACCGCCGAGATGTGCGGTCAGGCGCTTCAGCGGCTCGATCGGCGTCGGGCCGAAGGTCAGGGGATAGCGCTCGAATTTGTCCAGCATCGGGTCTCTCCGGGTCTCGGGGCGCGGCCGGGGCAGGAGCGGTCTCCGTCCGGCCGGCTGCGTCGAAGCGGGGATCCGGAGCAGTCACCGGACCAGGCCGGGGCGTCTCCGAAGCACGGCAGATATCTATCCGAATCCGTCTGAAAGGTGCTCTCGATCTTCGGCCCTTGGAGGAGATGATCGTCCGCTGTTAAGCAGGATCATAGGGCACCGTTCCGGTTTCTGCCGTCAAACTGAAAGAATCCGCCATGTCCGATGGGCTCGACCGGATCGACCAGAAGATCCTCCGCCTCCTCCAGGCGGACGGGCGCATGGCCAATGCCGAGATCGCCGAGCGGGTCGGCACCAGCGCGGCCACCTGCCACCGCCGGATCCAGCGCCTGTTCGCCGAGGGGTTCGTGCGCGCCGTCCGGGCGCTGATCGACCCGATGCGGGTCGGACGCGGCACCCTGGTCTTCGTCGGCGTCGTGCTCGACCGCTCCACCCCCGAGAGCTTTTCCGAATTCGAGGCCGCCGTGCGGGCGATCCCCGTGCTCCTCGACTGCCACCTCGTGGCCGGCGACTTCGACTACATGCTGAAGATCCGGGTCTCCGACATGGCCGACTTCAACCGCCTCCACAGCGCCACGCTGATCGGCCTGCCGGGGGTGCGCCAGACACGGACCTTCTTCGTGATGAAGGAGGTGATCGACAACGCGCCCCTCGACCTGTGACCGTGTCACGATCGAGCTCTCCGATCCGGACGTTGCCTGAGATGCCCGGCGAGCTTGCCTCGAAGGAGCCCTCCAGCCGGCCGCGCCAGCCCTGGAGCCCGCCTTCGAGGCCTCCGCCGCGCTCCGGCACCTCGGGACGAGGCCGGGGACGAGGCCGAGGACGAGCGTGGCCGGCTGCTGGAGAGGCGCCGACTCCCGCCTACCCCTCCCCGCGCCGCTGCTTGCGCAGCGCTTCCCACCTGTCGAGGCGCTCGGCCAAGCGGCTCTCGTAGCCGCGCTCCGTGGGCTGGTAGAGGTGCTGGCGCCCCAGCGCGTCCGGCCAGTAATCCTGGCCCGAGAAGGCGTCGGGCTCGTCGTGGTCGTAGCGGTAGCCTTCGCCGTAGCCGATCCGCTTCATCAGCTTGGTCGGCGCGTTGAGGATGGTGCGCGGCGGCGGCAGGGATCCCGCCTCCTTGGCGAGCCGGGTCGCGGCCTTGTAGGCCTCGTAGACCGCGTTCGATTTCGGCGCGCAGGCGAGATAGATCGCCGCCTGGGCGAGCGCCAGTTCGCCCTCCGGGCTTCCGAGGAAGTCGAAGGCGTCCTTGGCGGCGTTGGCCACCACCAGGGCCTGCGGGTCGGCGAGCCCGATATCCTCCACCGCCATGCGGACCAGCCGGCGGGCGATGAACAGCCGATCCTCGCCGGCATCGAGCATCCGGCAGAGATAGTAGAGCGCCGCGTCCGGATCCGAGCCGCGCACGGTCTTGTGCAGGGCCGAGATGAGATTGTAGTGGCCCTCCTGCGCCTTGTCGTAGATCGGCGCCCGCCGCTGCACGATCGCCTGGAGCGCCTCGGCGTCGAGAATCTCGCCCGGTTGCGCCGAGCGCCAGACCTCCTCCGCCAGAGTCAGGGCCGCCCGGCCGTCGCCGTCGGCCATGCGGACCAGCACGCCCCGGGCCTCCTCGGTGAGCGGCAGGGCCTGACCGGTCAGCGCCTCGGCCCGGACTAGGAGGCGCGCGATGGCGCCCGGGTCGAGGGCCCGGAACAGCAGGACCCGGGCCCGGGACAGGAGCGCGGCGTTCAGCTCGAAGGAGGGATTCTCCGTCGTGGCGCCCACCAGCGTGACGGTTCCGTCCTCCATCACCGGCAGGAAGGCGTCGAGTTGCGCCCGGTTGAACCGGTGGATCTCGTCCACGAACAGCAGGGTCGCCTGCCCGGTCGCCCGGCGCCTGCGCGCCGCCTCGAACACCTTGCGCAGGTCGGGTACGCCGGAAAAGATCGCCGAGATCTGCTCGAAATGCAGGTCGGTGCCCTGGGCGAGCAGCCGTGCCACCGTGGTCTTGCCGGTGCCGGGTGGCCCCCAGAAGATCAGCGAGCCGAGGCTGCGGCCGCGCAGCAGGCGGGTGAGCGCCCCGCCCTCCCCGGTCAGGTGCTCCTGGCCGACGACCTCGGCGAGACTCTGCGGACGCAGCCGGTCCGCCAGCGGGCGGGCGGCTTCGGGGCCGGACGCGCGGCCGGGATCCGGCGCGGAGGGCGGCTCCGCGGAGGCGAACAGGTCGGACATCCGCGCATCAACACCGGGGCCGAGCCCCGGCGCAAGCCGGCCGGCCGCGATCGCGCGGGATCAGCCCCCGAACACCGAAGTCAGGATCTCACCGTTGCGGTTGATCGCGACCTCCCAGGAATTGAGGCTGTTGCGGGTGACCCGGTCGAGATCCTTGGTGGTCGCCATCGGCACGCCGTTGACCGCCACGATCACGTCGCCCTTCTGCAGCCCGACCCGGGCGGCGACGGAATTCTCGTCCACCGCCTGCACGGCCACGCCCTCGGCCGGGAAGTCCACCTGCATCTCCTCGGCGACCGCCGGTGAGGTGTTGACGAGCGTCGCGCCCAGGAAGGGCGAGCGGGTCTTCACCTTGAGCACGTCCCGCGGGCGCGTCTCCGGAGCCGGAGCGAGCTTGACCGAGACCGTCTGCCGGGTCGTGCCGCGCAGGATCCCGAACCGGGCCTGGCCCTGGACGCCCTTGAGGGCGAAGCGGTAGCCGAAGGCCTCCGGGTCGGCCACCTCCTGGCCGTCGACCGTGAGAACGAGATCGCCGCGCTTCAGGCCCGCCTCCTCGGCCGGGCTCTTGGGCTGGAGGCTCGCCACCAGCACGCCGGTCGGGTGATCGAGGCCCATGCTGTCGGCGATGTCGGGGGTGACGCTCTGGATGCGCGCCCCGAGCCAGGGCCGGCGCACGACGCTCGCCCCGTCGCGGGCGGCGTCGACCACCGCCTTGACCATGCCAACGGGAATCGCGAAGCCGATGCCGTGGCTGCCGCCCGACTGCGAGTAGATCGCCGTGTTGATGCCCACCAACTGGCCGCGCAGGTCCACCAGCGCGCCGCCGGAATTGCCCGGGTTGATCGCCGCGTCGGTCTGGATGAAGTACTGGTAGTCCGCCGAGCCGACCTGCGTGCGCGCCAGCGCCGAGACGATGCCCTGGGTCACCGTCTGGCCGACCCCGAACGGGTTGCCGATCGCCATCACGAAGTCGCCGACCTCGAGGGCGTCGGCATCGCCGAACGGCATGGGCACGAGGCCCTTCGGCGGCTCCTTGAGCTTGAGCACCGCGAGGTCGGTGCGGGTGTCGCGCATCACGATCGTGGCCTCGAACTCGCGGCGATCCGCGAGGGCGATCCGCACCTCGTTCATGTTGTCGATGACGTGGTTGTTGGTGATCACGAGGCCGTCGGCATCGACCAGCACGCCCGAGCCCAGGGATCGCTGCGCCCGGTCACCCCGGGGGCCGCGGCCGCCCTCCGGCTCGCCGAAGAAGCGGCGCATGAACTCCTCCATGGCGCTGGTGCGGGCGCTGGAGCGCTTGTCCACGTGGGACGCGTAGACGTTCACCACCGAGGGCGCGGCCCGTTTCACCACGGGGGCGAAGGAGAGCTGCACGTCGGCCTTGCTGAGCGGCACGGCCTTCGCGGTACCGTCCTTCGCAGGCTCCCGGGTCTCGGTTCGCGCCATTTGCGCTGCGGCCGGGCTGGCAGCCAGCAGGGCTGCGACGAGGGCGGGCAGGGCGAGGCGGGTCAGCATGCGGGGCTCCGGCGTCTGGGCGGGTGCGCCGTCCAGGCCGAGAGAAGGCAGGCGCACCGTGCGGCCTCACGCTATCGAGGCCGATTGCGGCAGGCCGACGACACCGTCGCCGCACGCGGATCGCATCGGTGTCAGACGGCTTCCTTGCTGCGGCTCCGGCGCTTTCCGGTGGGCTGGGGCGCGGGCGCCGGAACCGGCGCGGGCTCGGCGACAGCCCCGCGGGGCTGCCCGAGGCCCAGGGAGCGGGCGAGCTGCGAGCGCTGCTCTGAATAGCTCTGGGCCGTCATCGGGTAGTCGGGGGCGAGGCCCCATTTCGTCCGGTAGGCCTCCGGCGTCAGGCCGCGCAGGGTGAGATGGCGGCGCAGCGTCTTGTAGGGCTTCCCATCCTCGAACGAGATCAGGAAATCGGGAGAGATCGAGCGCCGTATCTCCTGGGCGGTCGCCTTGGCGGCCGGCGGCTTTTGGCCGGCGTTGCAGATCCCCCGGATCGCCGTGTGGACCTCGTCGAGGAGGCCGGGCAGATCCGCGCTCTGCACGTGATTGTGGCTCACATAGGCGGAGACGATCTCGGAGGCGAGGGTGACGAAGCGGAGAGAGCCGCCGTTCGACTGAGCCATGTCTCGTGCGCTGCCTTCTCGTGATGACGAAACTCGCCAGAACGCAAGCACGGCGCCGCGATTCGGACGCCTGATACAATCGCATTCGGAAGATGGGTCAAGTCTTAAATTCGGAGTTCGGGTATACGATCCCAAGTAGCGCAAGAAGAGTGATTTTGATCGCTCAACCTCAAGGAGTAATGCCCGCCAAGGCGTCGCTTGTGCGCAATCGATATTGCCGAATTGTCCTTCCTTGCCTGCGCCGCCTGCCCTCTACAGCCGAAGGCGCGCCGTGACACAGGCTATAGAGCTTTCGCGGCCTTGATGACCCGGGATTTGTGGGCTCCGGACGTGACGGGGGCCGCCATCACAGGTGGAGAAGGGCAACTCAAGCGTGCCTTGCCCGGCCGGCGAGATGCCTCGGTTCTGGAAGGCGGATCGGGACGCGCAGACCGAACCGATCAGAGGCCGAAGCGGCCCAGGACGGCGGGCGTCTGGCTGTTTGGCCAAAGAAAAACCCGCCGCGCTTGTGAGCGCGGCGGGTTTTTTGGGTCGGGATTTGGTTGCGGGGACAGGATTTGAACCTGTGACCTTCAGGTTATGAGCCTGACGAGCTACCGGGCTGCTCCACCCCGCGCCAAGTGTGTGCGGCTGGTCCGGGGCGCCGGCTCCGTGTGAGCGTGGGCGGTGTATCCGGGGCCGGATCGGTGTTTTGTGTCGAGGGGATGCGTGTCTTGCGATGGGCGGGTCTGGCAGCGACCGACTCTCCCGTGTCTTGAGACACAGTACCATAGGCGCTGGCGTGTTTAACGGCCGAGTTCGAGATGGGATCGGGTTCTGGGCACGCCGCTCAGGCCACCAGACCGGCGCATCGCAAGTGGTTTCG
>NZ_FMWU01000023.1 GCF_900103195.1 Methylobacterium sp. UNC378MF
GCTGATGCTCAAGTCCGAGAACTTCAACACCTACACCACCGATCTCGGGGAAGAGGGTGTCGATCTCGGCAAGCTCTACGACTACGACATCATCCTCCTCGATCTGAACCTGCCCGACATGTCGGGCTACGAGGTGCTCCGCTCGCTCCGCGTGGCCAAGGTGAAGACGCCGATCCTGATCCTGTCCGGCATGGCCGGCATCGAGGACAAGGTGAAGGGCCTCGGCTTCGGGGCCGACGACTACCTGACCAAGCCGTTCCACAAGGACGAGCTGGTGGCGCGCATCCACGCCATCGTGCGCCGCTCGAAGGGCCACGCTCAGTCGGTGATCACCACCGGCGACCTGATCGTGAACCTCGACCAGAAGACCGTCGAGGTCGGCGGCGCCCGGGTCCACCTCACCGGTAAGGAGTACCAGATGCTGGAACTCCTCTCGCTGCGGAAGGGCACCACCCTCACCAAGGAGATGTTCCTCAACCATCTCTACGGCGGCATGGACGAGCCGGAGCTGAAGATCATCGACGTGTTCATCTGCAAGCTGCGCAAGAAGCTCGCCAACGCCAGCCAGGGCAAGAACTACATCGAGACCGTCTGGGGCCGCGGCTACGTCCTGCGCGAGCCGATGGACGGCGAAGAGCGCATGGCCGTCTGATCCGACCGCCTGACCGTCTCCCGAAAAACCCCGTGCGGCCCGGCCGCGCGGGGTTTTCGCATTCCGGCCGACTCCGCCGGCCTCACCGCATCCCGGTCGCGGAGAAGACCTGTGCGGCGGGCGCGATCACCACGTAGCCGCCGCAGGGCGCAGCCCGGCTGATCACCGCGCTGGCCACGCCCCAGATGTAGGTGCCGCGGCGATCCTGCGCGACGACCGGGCCGCCGGAATCGCCGAAACAGACCCGGGCCCCGTTGGCCCGGGCGATGGTCAGGCCGGTGCTGCTGGCCGCCACCGGCGTCAGCGTGGCGGTGCGCAGCCGTCCGACGACACGCCCGGACAGGCCGGCGCCGGCGATCCGCAAGCTCTTCGGGACCCGGCCGGGATCGGCCGCCAAGGGCACGGGCCGCCGGTCGCGCACCGGCTCGGTCAGGCGCAAAACCGCGAGGTCGAGGGAGAGATCGGAGAGGCTGACGCCCGACGTCTCGTTCGGCAGCATCTCCCCCGGATCGGGACTGTAGCGGGCGGCGACCCGCGCCCCGTAGATCGGCCGCGCCGGCTCGCTGCCGCGGAAGAACACCACCAGCGCGCCCAGCGGATCGCCGTTCACGCAATGGGCCGCCGTCAGCACGAGATCCGGGGCGATGAGCACGCCGCTGCAGCGGGTGAGACGCAGCGCCTCCTCGGGCTTCGTGATCGTGCCGATGGCGACGGTGGCCTGCGCCAGGGCATCCCGGCCGGCCGCCGATCCGCCGTCGATCGCGGCCGCAGGCCCCGACAGGCCAAGCCCCAACGCCATGGCCGATGCCGCGGTGGCGCGCCCTGCCCCGATGGTCCCGAAGATGCTCACACGCTGCCCTTTCCCGGCCAGAGCCCCCGGACCACAGATGCCGCCCCGGCCGCGCCGTGCAAGCGGCCGCGAGGACGCGGCCGCCGTCACAGCCGTGCCAGCGGCGGCCGCCGCAGCAATCAGCGGGCCACGGTCCAGCTGGTGGTACCGTCCTTGTTGTCCTTGACGGCGACGCCCATCGCGGCGAGCGCGTCGCGAGCCCGGTCGGAGGCGGCCCAATCCTTCGCGGCCCGGGCCGTGCGGCGCTCGGCGATCAGCGCCTCGACCGCCGCGACATCCACACCGGAGGCCGCGACCTGAGCCTGCTCGCGGTCGCTGCGGGTGCGCGTGAGGAAACCGAGGAGGTTCGCGCCGGCCCGCAACGCGCCGGGCTCCGCCTCAGCGCCGCTCCCGAGCCGATGCAGCTCGTTGATCGCCGCCGGCGTGTTGAGGTCGTCGCAGAGCGCCTCGACCACCCCGGCCGGCATGTCGCGTGCGGCCGGCGCGTCGCCGGCGGCGTTGTACCAGCGGTCGAGCACGCGGCTCGATTCCTCCAGGCCGCGCAGGGTCCAGTCGATCGGCTGCCGGTACTGGGTCCTCAGCATGGTGAGGCGCACGACCTCGCCCGGCCAGTCGTTCAGCACGTCGCGGATGGTGATGAAATTGCCGAGCGACTTCGACATCTTCTCGCCCTCCACCTGGAGGAAGCCGTTGTGCAGCCAGACATTGGCCATCACCGGCGTGCCGAAGCAGCAGCGCGACTGCGCCACCTCGTTCTCGTGGTGGGGGAAGATCAGGTCGATGCCGCCCGCGTGGATGTCGAAGGTCCGGCCGAGATGCTTGGCCGACATGGCCGAGCACTCGATATGCCAGCCCGGCCGGCCCGCCACCGCAATACCGGCCGGCGACGGCCAGGACGGCTCGCCGGGCTTGGCGGGCTTCCACAGGACGAAATCGAGGGGCGAGCGCTTGTAGGGCGCGACCTCGACCCGGGCGCCAGCCTCCATCTCGTCGAGGGGCCGCTTCGACAGGCCGCCGTAATCCGGCATCGACGGCACGTCGAACAGCACGTGGTCCTCCGCCACATAGGCATGCCCCGACCGGACCAGCGCCTCGATCATCGTCACCATCTCGGCGATGTGATCGGTGGCCCGGGGCTCGACGAAGCGGGGCCGCGCGCCCGGCACGTTCACGTCCTCCGGCATCAGCACGCCGAGGTCGCGCACGTCGCGGTGGAATTGCGCCAGCGTCCCGTCCGTGAGTTCGCGGATGGTGATGCCGCGCTCGGCCGCACGGGCGTTGATCTTGTCGTCCACGTCCGTGACGTTGCGCGCGTAGGTAACGTGGTCCGGCCCGTAGAGGTGGCGCAGCAGCCGGAACAGCAGGTCGAAGACGATGATCGGCCGGGCGTTGCCGATATGGGCGGCGTCGTAGACGGTCGGACCGCAGGCGTAGAGGCGGACATTCTGCGGGTCGATCGGGGCAAAGGCTTCCTTGGCACCCGTCAGCGTGTTGTAGAGCCGCAACATCGGCGCCATGAAACTCATCCCCATTCCGGCGCCGCGGCTCGATCCCGGCGCCGCACCGTCGCCGGAAAACCGGCCCTGCCTTCAACGACCTGCCGGCCTCGCGCGGCGAAGAACGGCCGAAACGTGGCGGGTCCGGACACCCCGCCGCGGCACCCTGTTGCATCGCGGCGACGGCGCGGCCCGCGCGATGGGGCTAACCCAAAAGCGTGAGGAATTCGAGATGGCCTACGCGCCATGCGGGTAAGGCTTCCTTAACCGCGCCGTCGGACCGTCCGGGCCGCGATCCTCACGCCACAGATCCTGTGCCCAAGGACAATCCATGCGACGCTCGGCCGCCGGTTCCATTGCCCTCGCCACCGTTCTCGCCTGCGCAGGCCTGACGCATGTCGCGCTGGCCGGCACCGACGGCGAGACGCCCGCGAAGGCGCCGGCCCATATCGAGAAGACGTTCCTGATCCCGTCGAGCGATGGCTACGGCGTCGGCGAGTGCCTGACGACGCCGGGCAGCACCTGTGGCCAAGTGGTCGCCAACGCCTGGTGCGAGGCGCAGGGTTACGCCGCCGCCAATTCCTACGGCGTGGCCGCCGCCGACGAATATACCGGCGCGATCAGCCAGCAGGTCCCGGCGCCGTCTGAGCGCCCGATCCGGATCACCTGCCAGGACTGAACCACCTGCCAGGACTGGGCCGGCCGCAGCCGGCCCCGGCGCCGGAACGCTCCGGTCACTTCACGAAGTCAGCACATTTCTGCGCCGGCTCGGTGCCCCAGGGCGCCAGCGGCACCGCCGAGGTCGAGTTCTTCGGCGAGCCCTGAATGACCTTGTCCGAATAGACCATGTAGATCAGCGCATTGCGCTTCGCGTCGCACCCGCGGACGATCTGCATCGACTTGAAGATCAGCGACCGCCGCTCGCTGAACACGACCTCGCCCTGGCTGAGCTTGCCCTTGAAGGCGATCGGCCCGGTCTGGCGGCACGCCAGCGAGATGTCCGAGACATCCTCGGCCAGCCCCAGGGTGCCCTTGATGCCGCCCTTCTCGGGCTGGGTGTACCAGCAGGCCACACCCGAAACCGCCGGATCGTCGACGCCGTAGACCACGAGCTTGTCGTTGGGCGTCAGCGGACGCCAGACCGTCGACTTGTCGAAGATCCGGTCCGGCTCCTGAGCCGAAGCCGGCCCGGCCGCCGCCACGCCCAGCGCCAGAAGCCCAACATAGGTGAGACTCCGAAACAACATCGCCAGCCAATTCCCCCTCACGCTTGCCGGCCGCATGTAGGAGGGGTGTCGCGGTGTTGCGAGGGGGCGTAGTATGGCCCCGCTTCGGTTCCGAAGCGCGGATGCGCGCGGGCCTGGATTCTCCGGATCACCGCGCCCCCGATCAACGCGATGCAGCCTATGCCTCACCGCCCGATCGTCCGTTCGCTCGGCCGCCTCATCCTGAGCGCGGCCCTGGCCCTCGGATTGTCCTATCCGCTCGCTTCCGCCGTCAGTGCGCAGGAGGCTGCGGCCGGCCCGCCGCCGGCCGAAGCGCGCCCGGCGCCGCAGCTGCCGTCGCCCCAGTGCCGGCGCTACCGGGCCGAGCTGGCCTCACTCCAGAGCGGTGCCAGTACGACCCGCGCGCTGAACGACGAGATCGGGCGGCTGGAGGCCTATTTCCGTGGCCTCAACTGCGAGGGCGGCAAGTTCCTGTTCTTCGACACGCGGCCACCGCAATGCGGCGCGGTGGAGCAACGGATCCGCGCCCTCAAAGCCACCTATGGCGGCGCCGTAATCGACGACAGCGGCGCCCGCAAGCGCGAACTCCAGGGGCTCGTGGCCTCCACCTGCCCGCCGCGCGAGACCTATGCCGGCTCCGGCGAAACCTATGGCCGGGGCGGCCCGCAGATGGTCTGCGTGCGCACCTGTGACGGCGGTTTCTTCCCTTTGAAGAATCTGCCCGAGGGGCGCGGCGGTGCCGACGAGATGTGCCAGGCCCTTTGCCCGGGGACCGAGGCGCAGGCCTATTCCATGCCGTACGGCGACGACGCCCTGAAGCACGCCGCCTCGGCGAAGGGCAGCCGCGCCTACACGAACCTCGCCAACGCCTTCAAATTCCGCAAGGAATTCGTGCCGAACTGCTCCTGCAAGCCGGAAGGCAAGAGCTGGGCACAATCTCTCGCGAAGGCCGAGAGCATGCTGGTCCGGCACAAGGGCGACATCTTCGTCACGCCGATGCAGGCCGAGGCCCTGTCCCGGCCGAAGGTGCGCCTGACGCTCGTCGGCCGGGCCGACCGGACTGCGGCGGAACTCGCCGCCGACGCGGCCGGACGCGCGGGCGTCGACACGAAGGGCGGCACCGGCATCGGCCGCGACGATGCCGGGAAGGCCGACGGCGCGAAGACGGCGGACGCCAAGCCGGATCACGTTGCCGTGCGCATCATCGCGCCCGACGTCATCGCGGTGCCCCAGCGCCTCACGCCCTGACATCGGTTCCGGCCCGTCGGCCCGGAACAAAATGGGGTGTCCCGGGTTCGGCTCGTCCTGAACCGACTCGAGACAGCGATGCATCTGCTCCGCCTGATCCTCCTCGCCGGCACGGTGCTGCCGGGCCTCACGCTCGTGCAGCCCGCTGGCGCCGCACCGGGCCGGATCCTGTTGGCACAGGGAGGCCCGGATGAGCGCGGTCCCCGCGGCGAACCTCCGCATGGCGGGCCGCGCCCGGAGCGGCCGCCGCAGGAGCGCCCCGGTCCGCCGCCAGGCCCGCCGGCCGCGCGAGAGCGGCCCGAGCCCCGGCCGGAGCGCGCCGCGCCGCCGCCGCGCGAGCGTCCCGAGCCGCCGGCCCAGCGTCAGCCGCAGGCAGAGCCTCCCCCGCGGGAGCGCGCGCCGGAGCATCGTCCTGAACCGCCGGCGGGGCGTCCTCCGGCTCAGGAGCGGCCGGCGCCAGGGCGGCCCGGACCCGAGCGGCAGCAGGCGCCGGATCGGGATCAGCGGCCGCCCTCCCCATCGCGCCCCGATCCTGAACGGCCACCGGCCCCTCCGCAGCAGCGCCAGGCACCGGACCAGGACCGCCCGGGTCCGGACGCCCAACCGAACCGTCCCGCGCCGCGTGATGCCGCACCGGACCGGACGACACCGGATCGCGCGCCGCCAAGCCAGCGTCCGGGCGGACCGGCCGGACCTGGCGTGCCCGGAGACCGCCCCAAGCCCCCGGGCGCGGCGCCTGCCGAGCCCGGCCGCCCGGCCCAGCGCCTCGACGCGCAGCCCGAAAGCCGACAGCCCGAGAACCGTACTCAGCCGAATACCGGCCCTGGCGCCGTGCCGGGCCGGCCGGTGCCGCCCAACATGGCTCCGGGCGTTCCGGGACGGCCGTTCCAGCCTCAGGGAGCCCAGCCTCAGGGCGCCCAGCCTGATGGGCGACCGCAGGCTCAGCCGAACGGCGCCCCCGGCTCTGAGCCCGGGCGGGCGGCGGCGCCCAACATGGCACCCGGCATCCCGGGACGGCCGTTCGTGCCGCCGGGACAGTTGCCCGCCCCCGGTCAGGCCCAGCCGCCCGGCGGGCCGCAGCCCGGCATGCCGCCGGGACAGCCACAAGGGGGCGGCCCCGGCCGGCTGGCCGATCCCGGCGCCTTCAACCGGCCGGGTCAGCCGGGCTACGTCCCCGGCGGCTTCCGCCAGACCGACGCCGTGCGCGACTTCGAGCAGGTTCGCACGGATCGCCGCGAATTCCGGGAGGATGGCCGGACCTATTACCGGGAACCGGGTCGCATCATCGTGCAGGACCGCGACGGCTTCCTGATCCGCCACGACGAGAACGAGCGCTTCCGCACCCTCGATCCGCGCGGCTACCGTTTCGAGCGGCAGGGTGCCGACTTCTACAGCTTCGTCGACCGGCCGGGCGGCGAGCAGGTCATCACCGTGACGAACGACGACGGGCGGCTGCTGCGCCGCTACCTCCGCTATCGCGACGGCCGCGAGATCGTGCTGATCGACAACAGCTATGCCGGGCCGCTCCGCCCGATCTACGAGGACGTGGTGGTGCTGCCGCCCCCGGAAATCCGGATCCCGCGGGACCGCTACGTCGTCGATTACGCCCAGGCTGACGAGGCGGAGGTCTACGAGGCGCTGACGGCACCGCCGGTGGTCGCCATCGACCGCCGCTACACCCTCGATCAGATCCGCTACAGCCCGGATCTCCGGGCCCGGCTGCGCTCGGTGGATATCAACACCATCACCTTCGACACCGGCTCGTTCACCGTCACACCCGATCAGGCAGCCAAGCTGTCGGTGATCGCCGCCGCGATGAACCGCGCCATCCAAGCCAACGCGCAGGAGGTCTTCCTGATCGAGGGCTTCACCGATGCAGTCGGCGCCGCGCTCGACAACCTGTCCCTGTCGGACCGGCGCGCCCAGTCGGTGGCGACCGTTCTCACGCAGCAATTTCGTGTGCCGCCGGAGAACCTCACCACCCAGGGCTACGGCGAGCAGTACCTCAAGGTGAACACCCAGGGCCCGTCACGGGAGAATCGCCGTGTCGTGGTCCAGCGGATCACCCCGCTGCTCCAGCAGGGACAAAGTCCGGGTCAGGCGGCCCCGCCGCCGCGCTGAGGCCGTCGCCGCGCAGGCATGTCCTGCGCGGCGGTTGACGGTTCGGCGTCAGCACCTCACCAGCGGTTGGGGACCGCGGCGCAGGGCGACGATGGACAGCGAGGCGGATGACGGCCTGATCCGGTCGGGCACACCGGTCTTCCGCCGCACGGCGCTGGCCCTGGCGGCCGCCGGATTCTCGACCTTCGCGGTTCTCTACGCGGTCCAGCCGCTTCTGCCGATCTACACGGAGGATTTCGGCGTCTCCCCGGCCGCGAGCAGCCTCGCGCTCTCGCTGCCCTGCGGCCTGCTGGCGGTGGCCCTTCTGGTCGTCAGCCCGCTTTCGGAGATCTGGGGCCGCAAGCCCGTGATGCTCGCCTCGCTGATCGCCTCGGCGTTGCTCACCATCGTGGCTGCCCTGGTCCCCGGCTGGTACGGCTTCCTGGCGCTGCGCGCGCTGACCGGCCTGACCGCTAGCGGCCTCCCCGCCGTGGCCATGGCCTACCTGGCCGAGGAAATGGACGCCCGGGCCATCGGCTTGTCGATGGGGCTGCTCGTCGGCGGCAATGCGCTGGGCGGCATGTCGGGCCGCCTGATCAGCGGCGTCATGGCGGATTTCGTGAGCTGGCGCGCCGGGCTCGCCACGATCGGCGCCCTCGCGCTCGCCGCCGCGCTGGCATTCTGGCGCGCGCTGCCGCCCTCGCGCCGCTTCGTGGCGCGCCGGATGGCCTGGGGCGAGGTGCCGGGCAGCTTCACCCACCATTTCCGCGATGCCGGCCTGCCCTGGCTGTTCGCCGAGGCGTTCCTGCTGATGGGCGGCTTCGTGTGCATCTACAATTACATCGGCTTCCGCCTGCTCGACCCGCCTTTCTCGCTCAGCCAAGCCGTCATCGGGCTGATCTTCTCCGTCTACCTCGCCGGGATGGTCAGCAGCCCCGTCACCGGCGAACTGGCGAGCCGCTTCGGCCGCCGCCGCGTCCTGTGGCTTGCCACGAGCGTCGGGCTCGCCGGCATCGTGATGACGCTTTCGGATCACCTCCTGCTGATCATCGCCGGCATCGTGGTCACGACAATCGGATTCTTCGGCGCCCATTCGGTGGCGAGCAGCTGGGTCGGGCGGCGGGCCACCCGCAACCGGGCGCAGGCCTCCGCGATCTATCTCAGCCTGTACTATCTGGGCTCGTCGGTGCTCGGAACCGCGGGCGGCTGGTTCTTCGCGCATTCCGGGTGGACCGGCGTGGTGCTGTTCGTGGGCGGCTTGTACGGTCTGGCGCTGATCGTCGCCCTGCGACTGTCCCGCCTACCGCCACTCGCAACCTGAAACGGAGAGACACCCATGAGCGCGCGCAGCCACGCCCGACAGGTCGTCGACCAGTTCGGAGCGCAGGCCTCCGCCTACGTGACCAGCGCCGTCCACGCCGCCGGTGCCGACCTCGACCGGATCGGCGCGCTGATCCGCGCGCGGCCGGATGCGCGGGTGCTCGATCTCGGCTGCGGCGGCGGCCATGTCGCCTTCACGGCCGCGGCGGCCGGGGCCGCCGTGACGGCCTACGACCTGTCGGCCGAGATGCTGGCGGCAGTCTCCGCCGAGGCGTCCCGCCGGGGTCTCGACCGGATCGAGACCCGGCAGGGCGGCGCCGAGGCCCTCCCCTTCCCGGACGCGGCCTTCGACGCGGTCCTGACCCGATACAGCGCGCACCATTGGCGCGACGTGCCGGCGGCGCTGGCGGAAGCGCGGCGGGTGATCCGGCCGGACGGCCTCCTCGTCGTCAGCGACATCATCGCGCCCGAGGATCCGCTGCTGGACACGCACCTGCAAGCCGTGGAACTGCTGCGCGACCCCTCGCATGTGCGCGACTACCGGGTCTCGGAATGGCGCATCCTGCTGGAGATGGCGGGCTTCGACCCCGGCACCGTGACGACGAGCCGGCCGCGGATGGACTTCACGAGCTGGATCGCCCGCATGCGCACGCCCGAGACCCATGTCGCGGCGATCCGGGCGCTCCAGGCCGCCGCGCCCGCGGAGGTGACCGCCCATTTCGGCATCGAGGCGGATGGCAGCTTCCTGCTCGATTCGGCGCTGATCGAGGGCCGCCCCAGGCTTGGCCGTTGAACGGTCGGGCGCGTGCCCCCATGTTGCGGATCCGCTTCACCAGAGGAAGCCGCCCCCGCCCGGCGGGGTCGCGGCTCAATGATCCGGCCTGATCGAACTCGTCGTCGTCGTCCTGCTGATCGCGCTCAACGGCGTCTTCTCGCTGTCGGAGTTGGCCGTGGTTTCGGCACGCCGGAGCCGGCTGCGCGCCCTGGCTGAGGAGCACCGCGCCGGCGCCAAGGCAGCCCTGGCGCTTGCAGAGGAGCCGGGGCGGTTCCTGTCCACCGTCCAGATCGGCATAACCCTGATCGGCATCCTGTCCGGCGTGGTCTCGGGTGCGGCGCTCGGAGACCGCCTCGCGCTGGTGCTGATCGACCTCGGCCTGAGCAAGGGCTGGGCCGACACGCTGGGCTACACCTTGGTGATCGGCGTGATCACCTATCTGTCGGTGATCATCGGCGAGTTGGTGCCGAAACACCTCGCCCTGCGCGACCCGGAGCGGATCGCCTGCGCGGTGGCCCCCGGCATGCGCGTGGTCTCGCGGGCGGCGCTGCCGGCCGTGTGGCTCCTCGACGCCTCGACGCGCGCGGTGTTCCGGCTGATCGGCCAGGAGACTCAGAGCGCCAGCGCGGTGACCGAGGAGGAGATCCGCAGCCTCGTGGCCGAGGCCGAGACCGCCGGCGTCATCGAGGGCGACGAGCGCGCGATGATCTCCGGCGTGCTGCGTCTCGGCGACCGGCTGGTGCGCGGCGTGATGACGCCCCGTACCGACGTGGTCTGGATCGACCTCGCCGATGATCCGGAGACCAACCGGGCGCGGGTCCTCGAAAGCCCGTATGCCCGCCTGCCCGTCGCGGATGGCGGCCCCGACGCGATGATCGGCATCCTCCAGCTGCGCGACCTGATCGGTCCCCTGTCCCGGGGTGAGCCGCTCGACCTGCGTATGCAGGTCCGCAAGGCGCCCGTGCTGCCCGATACGGTCGACGCCCTCGTGGCCCTGGAGGTGCTGCGCAGGGCCCCGGTGCCCATGGCGCTGGTGCACGACGAGTACGGCCATTTCGACGGCCTCGTGACTCCCGCCGACATCCTCGATGCCATCGCGGGCGCGTTCCCGGCCGAGGATACGGAGCCGGACGCGGTGCGCCGCGCGGACGGATCGTGGCTGATCGCCGGCTCGATGCCGGCCGACGAGCTGGCGGACCAGCTCGGCCTGCGGCTCCCGCCCTCGCGCGACTACGCGACGGCGGCCGGCCTCGTTATCGCGGTTCTCCAGCACCTGCCGGAGACCGGCGAGAGCTGCGAGATCGCCGGCTGGCGCTTCGAGGTCGTGGACCTCGATGGCCGGCGCGTCGACAAGCTGCTGGCGACCCGGCTCGCGGAGGTCGAGGCCGAGTAGCTCAGGGGGTCTCGCCGGAGAGGCGTCGCGCCGCGCCCGCTCGCCCGATCAGCGGCAGCAGGCCGGCCAGATCCGGTCCGTGCTCCAGACCGGTCAGCGCGAGGCGGAGCGGCATGAACAGGCCGCGTCCCTTGGCGCCGGTGCGGTTCCGGATCTCGGTCGTCCACGCCTTCCAGGTCTCCGGGCCGAACGGCTCGGGCGGCAGGGTCTCGCGGGCGGCCGCGATCACCGCCGGCTCGGTGAGCACGGGCTCGACGGGGCCGGTGACGACCCGCCACCAATCGGCCGCCTCCGGGACGCGGCCGAGATTGGCCCGCACCGCGAGCCAGAAGGCCTCGGCCCGGTCCGCCGGGATCCAGAGGGCGGCGAGACGTGCGGCCGCCTCCGCGTACGGCATGGCGTGGATCAGGCGCGCATTGAGGCCGTCGAGTTCGGCCGGGTCGAACCGGGCCGGCGCGCGCGAGATCTCGCCGAGATCGACGAGCCCGGCGAGGGTGTCGAGGTCGGGCACCGCCCGCACCGATTCGGCCGAGCCGGTCAGCACCGCCAGCGAGCGCACCGCGGCGGGCTCGTAGCCGGCCTCGCGCAGGCCGCGCAGCGACAGGTGGCCGAGCCGCTTCGACAGCCCCTCGCCGTCCGCGGTCGTCAGCAGGTTGTGGTGACCGAAGACCGGAACGGCCGCGTCCAGCGCCTCGAAGATCTGCACCTGCACGCCGGTATTGGTGACGTGGTCCTCGCCGCGGATGACGTGGGTGATGCCGAGATCGGCATCGTCCACCACCGAGGGCAGCGTGTAGAGATAGCTGCCGTCGGCGCGGATCAGCACCGGATCCGACAGCGACGCGCAATCGACATGGGCCGGACCGCGGACGAGATCGTCCCAGGTCACGGTGCGCGCCTCAAGCAGGAACCGCCAATGCGGCCGGCGGCCCTCCGCTTCGAGCGCCGCGCGCTCCTCGGCGGTGAGCTTCAGCGCCGCCCGGTCGTAGATCGGCGGCTGGCCCCGCCCGAGCTGGCGCCTGCGGCGGCGCTCCAGCTCCTCCGGCGTCTCGTAGCAGGGATATAGCCGGCCCGCGGCGCGCAGGCGCTCGGCCGCCGCATCGTGCTGCGCCTTGCGGGCGCTCTGCCGGGCGAACAGGTCGGGCACGATGCCGAGCCACGCGAGATCCTCGCCGATCGCCTCGGCGAAGGCCTCCGTGGAGCGCTCCGCGTCGGTATCGTCGAGGCGCAGCAGGAAACGGCCGCCCGTGCGGCGGGCGAACAGGGCGTTGAGCAGGGCCGGCCGGGCATTGCCGATGTGGAGATAGCCGGTCGGCGAGGGTGCGAAGCGGACGAGAGTCATGGCCCGCTCTCTAGCCGATCTCGGCGGGCTTGTGCGCGGGACTTCGCGTCGGCGGTCGCCCGATGCGCGATCTGCGGAGAGCCGCTACCCAGGGCGGCCAAAACCCGCCAGAAGGACGCGCTTGGTGCGGTGCGGGATGTGAGCGGCATGGCGACGGACGGGACGGCCGACATCGTGGTGGTCGGCGGCGGGATGGTCGGGCTCGCCAGCGCCATCGCCCTGAGGGACCGCGGGCTCGACGTCATCCTGCTGGATCCCGGCGAGGCGCGGGCGCGGACCTCCTACGGCAATGCCGGCGTGGTCAGCCGCGGCTCGATCCTGCCGATGTCGAGCCCGGCCCTCTGGGGCAAGCTCCCGGCCTACCTGCGCAATGCCGACCGCGGCCTGCGCCTGAACTACGCGCATCTCCCGCGGATCATCCCCTACACGGCGCACTTCCTGGCCGCCGCGCGCGCCTCCCGCTGGCGCCGCGCCGCGGCCGCGCTGCTGCCGCTGACGAGTGCGGCCTATCCGGCCCATGAGCGCCTGGCGGCCCGGGCCGGGACCACCGACCGGCTCCAGCGGACCGGCTGGATCAAGGCCTATCGCAGCGAGGCGGCCTTCGGAGCCGCCGCCCTGGAGCGCGAGATCCTGTCGGGGCACGGGGTCGCCTTCGACATCCTCGACACGGCGGCCCTGCACGCCCTCGAGCCGGCGCTGGTGCGGCCCTATGCGCGGGCGATGCTGCTCACCGAAACCGGCTCGGTTCGCGAGCCCGGCCGGCTCATCGAGGCCTGCGAGGCCCTGTTCGCCGGCCTCGGCGGTCGCCGCCTGCGAGGCAGCGTCACCCGCCTCGAGCCCGAGGCCGGCGGATGGCACGTCGCCCATGACGGCGGCACGGTCCGGGCCCGCCAGGTCGTGCTGGCGGCCGGTGCCGCTTCGGGGGCGATCGCCCGGACCCTCGGCTACCGGTTCGCAGTGGCGGCCGAGCGCGGCTACCACCGGCACTACGCCCTGCATCCGGAGAGCCCGCCGCTGACCCGGCCGGTCCTCGACACCGGGGCCGGTTCCATCCTGTCGCCGATGGGCGATCACCGGGTGCGGGTCCTGTCAGGCGTGGAACTGAACGCCCGCAATGCCGCACCCGACCATACCCAGATCGAGGCGGCGTCACGGGAAGCGGCCGGGACCCTTCGGCTCGGAGGGCCCCTGGACAACGAGCCGTGGCTCGGCTCCCGTCCCTCGACCCCCGACGGAATGCCGGTGATCGGCCGGGCGCCGCGGCACGAGGGCCTGCTCTTCGCCTTCGGCCACGGCCATATCGGCCTGTCCACCGGCCCGATCACCGGAGAGGTCATCGCCGACCTTGCCACCGGCCGGACACCCCCTGTTCCGGTCGCAGCCTTCGCGCCCGATCGGCTCCTGGCCTGGCCGCGGCTGCCCTGAACGTGCGTCCGGCCTCAGCGCCAGTCGTAAGGATCGAACGGGTCGAGCACCGCCTGGACCTTCCGCAGGAAGTCCGGCTGGCGCTGGAGATCAGCCTCCCGGGCGAGGGCCCGCAGGAAGGCCTGCGGGCCATGCTCGAGATCGCGGGTCAGACCGTTATAGCGGTCGGCCGGCTCGACATGGGCGGGACTCACCGCGACGCGGTAATCGAGGCCGCAGGTCGGCGGGTCGATTCCCAGGCGATAGCAGATCCTCACCCGCGCAAAGGGCGCGTCCGGGCGATAATCGACCTGGTAACCGCCGAGCCGGAAGGCACCCCCGGTCACACGCTCGGCATAGGCCAGCGTCCGGGCCACGGTGGTGAAGCCGGCGGTGCGCCGGTCGCGCACGAGGTCGATCGCCACCCGCTCCGTCGGCACGAACGGTTGCGCACAGGCGGTGCCGGAAACCAGCGCGGCCAGGAGAGCGGGGACGAGGAGTCTCATGGCTTCTTCATGCAGACCGCGACGGGCTGGGCATCCTTGGCGGCCTTGGCGGTCATGTCGAGGCAGCCGACCGTGGACACGCCGTCCGTCACGGTCACGGACGGCAGAACGGCCATGCCCCGGCAATAGGCGCCAATCAATTCCTCGTCACGGCGGCAGGCCACGTCGAGGCGTACCTGGTTGTTCATCGCCGGCCCGGGCGGCCCCGGCGGTCCGGCCGGGCCCGTCTCGCCGGTGGGACCGCGGGCGCCGGTCGCTCCGTTCAGACCCGACGGGCCCGGCGGCCCCTGGGGGCCGCGATCCCCCTTCGCGCCCGGAGGACCGGCCGGCCCCGGCTTCGGCTCGCTACAGCCGGCGAGCGCGAGCGCCACCGCGCCGACGGCGAGCGCGATCCGAGCGAGTCTCATGCGGTTCTCCGGCCACGCCTGCGCGTGGAACTGGTGCGAGCCAGCAATGCGTCAACCGCGCATCCGGGATCGAGACGCATGAAATAAAATCAAGAGTAGCAGACCCTCGACCGGTCTGCTCTCGCCGATCAGATTAAGGGTTTTGCAAAATCTTGGGCTCACATCGGCTGGGATGGCTACGTCCCACTGATCTGCTCGCCCATGACCGGCAGAGAACGTTTAACCGCACAGTATAGAGAGACGGCAGGTTGTCTCCTGAAGCGCCTCGGACGCGACGCCGCCGGCGCGGCCGCGGTGGAGTTCGCCCTCGTCGCGCTGCCCTTTCTGGCGCTGTGCGGCGCGATCATCCAGATCACATTCCAGATCTGGGCAACCCAGAATCTCGATCGCGCCCTGCAGAACGCGGTGCGCACGATCTTCACCGGCCAGTTCCAGCTCGACACGGCCGGCCAGACCGACCCCGCGACCGTGCTCGCGGCCCTGAAGACCCGCATGTGCGGCCCGGCCAGCAGCCCCATCGCCGCGGTGTTCAACTGCCAGAGCGTCAAGATCGATGTCGCGACGGCGAGCAGCTTCTCGGCCGCCGCCGCGAGCAAGCCGATCGACACCGCCACGGGCACGTGGAACACCAGCTTCGGTACCAATTACAAATGCGCCATTCCGGGAACGATCGTGATCGTCACCGCGGCGGTGCCGTTCCCGACCTTCTTCAACCTGATGGGCCTGAACACGCGGCAATTCACCAGCGGGTCCGGCGCGGGTTCGAGTCTCCTGACCTCCACCGCGGTGTTCCGCACCGAGCCCTATCAGATCGTCGGAGCGAGCCCGTGCCCGTCCTGACGATCATCGCCGGGTGGACGGCGCGACTGCGGCGCGACCGGCGCGGGGGCGCCGCGGTGGAGTTCGCCGTGATCCTGCCGGTGCTGCTCGCCATCTGGGCGGGCATGACCGAGATCGCACACGCCATCGACGAGTGGCGCAAGCTCACGCAGCTCGCCCGCACCGTGGCGGATCTGACAGCCCAGGGCGACACGCAGAACCCGATCAGCACCAGCGTGATGAACGACATCATCGCCTCCGCCACTGCGGTGATGCGCCCGTTCGACACGTCGAAGGTCAAGATCGTCGTCAGCGCCATGGGCGTGGACCCGAAGAACGCGAGCCCCGTACCGCTGGTCTGCTCCAGCGTCGCCAATGCCAACGCGACCCCGCGCAGCCCGGGTACCGCGACCGGCCTGACCGTGCCGGACGGATACCAGGTGCCGGGCATGCGCTACGTCCTGGCCGAGGTCAGCATCAGCTACACGCCGATGATCGGCAGCGCCCTGGTCAAGCTCGCCAAGGGCGTCGGCGAGACGATCACCTTCACGAGCAGCGCGCCGTGGCCGACC
This sequence comes from Methylobacterium sp. UNC378MF, assembly GCF_900103195.1. Lineage (GTDB taxonomy): Bacteria > Pseudomonadota > Alphaproteobacteria > Rhizobiales > Beijerinckiaceae > Methylobacterium. The sequence goes on from NZ_FMWU01000023.1 coordinate 16,111, forward strand.
CGCGGCGGTCAAGCCTACGGCGCCAGCACCTACACGGAAGTCATCCTGCCGGATGCCAAACACGCGAATTGCGATGGCAAACAGATCGACCGCGCGTCCTGACCGCGCGGGCCCACGGTGGCGCCGCGACCTCCTGCGCGACCGCGGCGGCAACGTCGCCTTGCTGTTCGCGTTCCTGAGCGTGCCGATGCTGATGCTCGGCGGCGCGGCGATCGATTACGGCTTCGCCACACGGCTGGAGACGAAGCTCCAGGCCGCGACCGACGCGACCGCCCTGCTCCTCTGCCAGACGCCCCTGACTACGTCGCAGGCCGACCTCAACCTCCTTGCGCAGACGACCATGACCGGTGCCATGGGGACGGCGAATCTCGTGGTCGATCCGCTGGACATCACCAGCAACCCGCGCAAGATCACCCTGACCGCCCACAAGCTTTCGACGACCTTCTTCGGCGGGCTGACCGGCACCAAGCGCATCAACCCGGGCGCCGTGTCGCAATGCGCCACGCCGCTGCCCAAGACCTTCGAAATCGCGCTGGTGCTCGACAATACCGGGTCGATGGCCGAGTCGAGCGGAGGACAATCGAAGCTCAAGGCCGTGCAGACGGCCGCGACGACGTTCGTGAATTACGTCGCGACGAGCCCCGCCTTCTCGAGCGCGACCAAGATCGCGATCGTGCCCTTCGCCGCCGCCGTGGCGGTCGATCCGTCGGCCTATCGCTACGCCTCGTGGATCGATCAGAACGGCCAATCCAGCTACCACTGGACCAACATCATTCCGTCGACCCCGCCGCTCTTCAAGAGCCGCTTCGACGTGTTCGCGAAGCTGCAGGCAGTCAATCGGAACTGGGGCTGGGCCGGGTGTCTCGAGTCGCTCCCCTACCCGTTCAACGTGCAGGACGGCACCCCCTCGACCAAGGATTCGTACTACGTGCCGCTGCTGGCGCCAGACGAGCCGGGCGACGCCAAGGCCGGCGCGGCGCCCTTCCCGGTCGGCAGCCGGTCGCCGACCGCTTACAGCTACAACAGCTATATCGACGACGATAACGGCGGCAGCTGCCAGAACAGCAGCACCTACAACACCGCCCTCGGCCAGGCCTGCAAGTACGTCAATCCCAAGGACGCGGTTTCCGGCTCGAGTGTCGGGATCCCCAACGGCCCCAATTTCGGCTGCACGACCCAACCGCTTCAGCGGCTGACCAGCGATACCAGCGCGCTGAAGGCGCTCATCGATAAGATGGCGCCCCTCGGATCGACCAACATCCACGAGGGTTTCATGTGGGGCTGGCGGACGCTCTCGCCCAACAGCGTCTTCGCGGACGGGCAACCCTACGCGTCGAGCGCGAACAGCTCCAACGCCACGACGATCAACAAGATCATCATCCTGATGACGGACGGCACCAACAGCTGGGGCGTCAACCCGAATGCGCCGACTGGGTCGCTCTATTTCGCGGCCGGCTACTTCAAGAACGCCAACAACACGACCGCGAAGCCGCGCCTGACGACAGCGTATCAGAACGCGAACCTCTCGGATGGGGATACGGCCCGGAAGGCGCTCGACGCCCTCACCGCGGAGGCCTGCGCGAATGCGAAGGCGGTCAACATCTCGATCTACACGATCGGCTTCAGCATCCCGTCCGATCCGATCGATGCGGCGGGCCAGAAACTCCTGAAGACCTGCGCCTCGGCGGACAACCAGTACTTCCTGGCCAACACCTCCGACGATCTGATCGCCGCGTTCCAGCAGATCCAGGCGAGCATCGGCGCGCTCCGGCTCACGCAGTAGGCCCCGCGGCCGCCGGATCCGGCGCGCGGCCGGGCCCGGCTCAGTCGTCGCGGTAGACCCGTTCGCGGCGCTCGTGCCGCTCCTGGGCCTCGAGCGACAAGGTCGCGATCGGCCGCGCATCGAGCCGGCGCAGGGAGATCGGTTCGCCGGTCTCCTCGCAGAAGCCGTAGGACCCGTCCTCGATGCGGGCCAGCGCCGCGTCGATCTTGCCGGTGAGCTTGCGCTGGCGGTCCCGTGCCCGCAGCTCGATCGCGCGATCCGTCTCGGACGACGCACGATCGGCGAGGTCGGGATGGTTCTCGTTCTCGCTCTGGAGCGCCACCAGCGTATCCTGCGCCTCGCGCAGGATGTCGTTCTTCCAGCTCAGCAGCTTGCGCCGGAAATATTCGCGCTGCCGGTCATTCATGAAGGGCTCGTCGTCGGACGGGACGTAGCCGTCCTCCAGCTGCACCTTCGCCATGCGTCACCCTCGCTGGATGGTAAACCGCCCACCAGGGGATGGCCGGTGTGCGGCGAAAACGTGAGGTGCCGTATAGTCGAGGTGCCTCAGCGCTACAACGCACACAGAAGCAGGGGCTGTAACGGCCCGTCACTGCATCGCCGCGTGCGGCAAACAGGTCACGGTACAGATGTTTTACGCTGTCACCGGGTCCGCAACCGTACAATCGCGGCGGCAATCTCGGCGGTCAGGCTCCGGGCGAGCGGGAGCCTGTAATGGGTTTGATCGAAGAACTGATCCGGATTCGCCGCCTCCGGACGGCCGTCGCGCCAATCGACCACCGTGCTCAAATCGTGCGTGGCGAGCACGGCGCGCACCTCGGCCCGGCAGGCCGCCTCGGCCCCCGCCCGGGCGCTGCCGGGCGGCGGCTCGCCCCGGGCATAGACCGGCGGGAAGACCACGACGACCGGCGTCGCCGCCGGGATCCGGGCGAGTTCGGCGCGCAGCCGCGCCGCGATCGGGAACGGACCGCCGTGATGCGGCTCCGGCTCGGATCCGACGGGCTTCTCCAGCGCGGCCTTCTTGGCGGGGTCGATGCCGAAGCCCTGGCTCAGATAGTTGCGCTCGTAATCCCACCAGCCGTCGGAGGCCGCCGCCTTGTGGCGCGTATCGAGGAGCCAGCCGACCCGATTGATCGTCTCCTGAGCGGCCGAGAAGCGGATCAGGCCCCGCAGATAGGCGGGCCAGTCGCCCACGAGCCAATAGGGGAATCCGTGCTCGCTCGGGAAGGCGGGGTCGTCCGCGCACCAGAACGCGTCGGCCGAGAGCACGATCGCTTCGGGCCGGGCATGATGCTTCAGATACCAGCCGAGCAGGGCGAATTGCTCGGCTGGGCCGGTCGCCGGCACCGAGAGCTGGAGGAACGGGATGCCGGTGAGCCGGGTCAGGGCCGCCGGCTCGACGAGCTGGATATGCGAATTGCCGATCACCACGCCCGCATAGGCCGGATCGCGCCCGCGCACGGCCGAGGCGGTGCGGGGTCCCTGCGGCCGCACGGCGCCCCGGGAGAGCAGCGTCGAGCGGCCGGTATCGTAGGGATCGACCAGCGTCGCGAGGGCGAGATAGCCCGCGAACAGAGCGACCATCGACAGGGCCAAGGTGCGGGCGAAGCCGCGCCAGTCCCGGTCGGTCGTGGGGGGTGCGGGCGCCATCCTCAGAACTGGAAGTAGATGAACTCGTAATTCGCATCGTCGCCGATCTTCAGCAGGACGAGCACGAACAAGAGCGCGAAGCCGAAGGCCAGGAGCCGCCGCGGCGGCAGGCGGTGCACCGCATTCCAGGCAGTAGGCCCGATCGTGGCGACCAGGGCGGCAATGGCGATGGTCCGCCACTTGAAGCCGGAGCCCTTCGGCGCCAGCCCGAACAGGCCCTTGAAGATCACGAGCGCCGCCTCGAAGCTCGTCGCCCGGAACAGGACCCAGGTCAGGACGACGAACAGGCTGGTGAGCGCCCAGCCGAGCGGCGCCGGGATCGTGATCCGGGCCCGGCGCGTCAGCAACCCGGCCCCGAGGCCGAGACCGTGGAGCGCCCCCCAGGCCAGGAAGGTCAGGCCCGCCCCGTGCCAGAGGCCGCCGAGCGTCATGGTGGCGGCGAGCGCCCCGACCTGCCGCGGCAGGCCGCGGCGGTTCCCGCCCATCGGGATGTAGAGATAATCGCGCAGGAACCGCGACAGGGTCATGTGCCAGCGCCGCCAGAAATCCTGCAGGGACGTGGCGCGGTAGGGGACGTCGAAATTCTGCGGCAGGACGAGGCCGAACAGAAGCGCGATCCCCAGCGCCATGTCGGTGTAGCCGGAGAAGTCGAAATAGATCTGGAAGGTGAAGCCCAGCGTCGCCTGCCACGCCTCCACCACCGTGACGGCCTTGCCGGCGGCGGCCGCCTGGAAGACCGGGTTCACGTATTCCGCGAGCGGATCGCCGAGGAAGACCTTCTTGGCGAGGCCCACCGTGAGCAGCATCAGCCCGCGGGCGAAGCGCTCGGCGGCATCGGGCCGCGCGTAGGGCGCCTCGTCGAACTGGTGCATGATCTCGCTCCAGCGCACGAGCGGGCCGGCGAGAACCTGCGGGAAGAAGGCGATGTAGAGGGCATATTTCACGAGCCCGAAGCCCGGCGCCCGGCCGGCCCGCAGGTCGGCGAGATACATGATGTGGTGGAAGGTGAAGAACGAGATGCCGAGCGGCAGGGCGAGGCCGAGACGCGGCGCCTCCAGGCCGGGGATCAGGTTGGCGAGATCGGCGGCGAAGTCGAGGTACTTGAAGACCCCGAGCAGGGCGAGGTTGGCGGCGATGGCGGCCGGGATCAGCCAGCGGCCGGGCCAGCGTCGATAGAGGCGAGCGACGCACCAATTCGCCAGGATCGACCCGGCGAGCAGCGGCACGAATCGGATATCCCACCAGCCGTAGAACACGAAGGACAGGCCGACGAGGAGCGGCAGCCGCCACGCCGGTGCGGCGCGCGCCACAAGCGCGTGCAGGATCAGCGCGGCCGGCAGGAAGGCGAGGAGAAAGACGAAGGAGTTGAACAGCATCGGGCGAGGCGGCGCGGAGGAGCCCGGATGGGCCGCCGTTGTCTCCGAGCGGAAGGGATTGCCTTGTCGGGGATCGGGGGCGGCCCGTCAATCGCCGCTCCGCGTGCGGGATCGAGCCACGGCGCGGCTCCGGAAGGCTTCGCGGCGCTCGCGACGACCCGGATGCCGCGGCGATCGACCGGACTGGGCCTCAGGCCCCGCGGCGCGCGGCCTCGATGGTCAGGCCCAGTCCCACCGAGCCGAACGTGTCGCCCTCCACCACCCGGGCGGCCGGAAGCGCGGCCGTCAGCGCGGCGCGCAGGTGCGGCAGGCCGGTGGAGCCGCCGGTCAGGAACAGGGCGTCGATCCGCTCAGCAGGAAGTTCCGCCTGTGCGAGACAGCGCGCGATCCGGGCCGCCACGGCCCGGGCGAGATCACCGGTCTGGGCCGACAGGGTCGCGCGGTCTACCGGTACCGCCAGCCCGCGCTCCAGGAGCCCGAGATCGAGCATTGTCGCATCCTGCTCGGAGGCGGCGATCTTGGCCCCCTCCACCGCCCCGGCCAGGGCGTGGCCGCGCTCCCCCTCCACGGCTTCGCGCAGCCGCGCGAGCAGGTCGGGCCGGGCGCCGTCGCGGATCACTTCGTCGATCTCGCGCAGGGTCTTCTGGTTGTAGAGGCGGTTGATGGCCGACCACGTTGCGAGGTCGTGGTAATAGGCATTCGGCACGGCGAGGTCGCCGCGGCGCATCGGACTGCCGAGCCCCAGCAGCGGCATCACCGTGCCGAGGCTGAGTTGGCGGTCGAAATCCGTCCCCCCGATCCGCACGCCGTCATTGGCCAGGATATCGCCGGCCCGGTCCGGCCGGCCCCGGCGCTCCGGCGCGAGGCGCACGATGGAGAAATCCGAGGTGCCGCCACCGATATCGGCGACGAGGGCGATCTCCTCCGCGCGGACCTGGCGCTCGTAGTCGAGCGCCGCGGCGATCGGCTCGTACTGGAACGAGACCTCCCGGAACCCGACGTCGCGGGCGATGTCGCGCAGCGTGTCCTCCGCGCGGCGGTCCGCCTCCGGGTCGCCATCGACGAAGTGGACGGGCCGGCCGTGGACGACGCTGTCGAGGCTCTGGCCGCAGGCGGCCTCGGCCCGCGCCTTCACGGCCATGAGGTAACGGGCGATGACGTCGCGCAGCCGCAGCCGCTGGCGGCCGACCGGGGTCGCCTCGTCCATGAGCGGGGTGCCGAGGACGGATTTCAGGCCGCGCATCAGCCGGCCGGACCGGCCCTCGACATAGGCCGCCGTCGCGGCCCGGCCGATGATCGGCTCCCGGCCGAGTTCGAAGAAGATCGCGCTCGGGATCGTCCGATGCGCGCCCTCCAGGGGCAGCAGCGTCGGACCCTCCGGGCCGTCATGCCCGAGGGTCGTGTTCGACGTGCCGAAATCGAGGCCGCAGGCCGCCATCGTGTCGTGGGTCCGGGAACTGGGAGAAGGGTCGTGGGCCTACAGGGCCGACATGCCGGGGTCCAGGCCGGAGGAGCAGAGCCCGGGTTTGTCAAACAGGGGTTGACGGCGGGATCGCGCATCGGCGCCCTCGGTGGATCGGATCCGCTTCGTCACCCCGAGGGCCGCGCAGCCGCACGGGGATCCGGACGCGCAGGAGAGCCCGACCCCGAGAGCGGATCCGGATCCCGGGTTCGCCTCCGGCGCCCCGGAACGACAGGACGGAGCACCGCCGCGCGGAGCCGAGCGCCAATCCGTCGCGCGAACTCGCAGATGCGGGAAGCGTGGACAGCGCTCCGGCGGCGCATCCGGATCCGCCGGGCCGTGCTATGAGGCCCCATGCGTTCCGACATCGATCTCGGCCTGACCGGCGAGCGCCCCGCGCTCCTCGACCTCACCGAACTGCTCGCCACGCGGCTCCTGGTCCAGGGCAATTCGGGATCCGGCAAATCGCACCTGCTGCGGCGGCTGCTGGAGCAGAGCGCCGGCCTCGTACAGCAGGCGATCATCGATCCCGAAGGCGATTTCGCCAGCCTCGCCGACCGCTACGGCCACGTCGTGGTCGAGGCCGACGGCGACGATGTCGCCCTGCAGCGGATCGCCGCCCGGGTGCGGACGCACCGGGTCTCGGTGGTGCTGTCGTTGGAGAATCTCGACGCCGACGGGCAGATGCGGGCCGCCGCGGCCTTCCTGGGCGGTCTGTTCGATGCCGACCGCGACCATTGGTACCCGATGCTGGTGGCGGTGGACGAGGCGCAGCTCTTCGCGCCCGCGGCGGCCGGCGAGGTCTCGGACGAAGCCCGCCGCCTGTCGCTCGGCGCGATGACCAACCTCATGTGCCGCGGGCGCAAGCGCGGCCTCGCCGGCATCATCGCCACCCAGCGCCTTGCCAAGCTCGCCAAGAACGTCGCGGCCGAGGCGTCGAACTTCCTGATGGGCCGGACCTTCCTCGACATCGACATGGCCCGCGCCGCCGACCTCCTCGGCCTGGAGCGCCGCCAGGCCGAGACGTTTCGCGACCTGCCGCGGGGGCATTTCGTGGCCCTCGGGCCGGCCCTGTCGCGGCGACCGCTCACCATCGCGGTCGGGCCGACCCAGACCGTGAGCCGGAGTTCCTCGCCGGTCCTGGTCCCCCTGCCCGACGCCCTGGAGGACGCCCGCGCGCTGATTCTCACGGCGAGCCCACAGGAGAGCGTCGCGCCGTTGGCACCGCGCCCGAAGCCGCGCCCGACGCCGGCACCGGACGTGCTCGTACAGCTCGCCAATTACCGGCCGCCGGCGCCTGCGGAGGAGCCGGAGGAGGAGCCCATGGATCCGGAGGCCCGCGAGGCGGCGCTCTCCGAGGTGCTGGCCTCGGTGCTGGCGGATGCCGACGCGGCCGCCTGCACGCCCGCGACGCTGTATCAGGACTTCACGGTCCGCTGCCGCATCCGGCGCCTGCGCGGCGACACGATGGGCCTGCCCGAGTTCAAGCGGCGGCTGGCCGTTGCACGAGCCGAAGCCGGGGGCGCGGTGGCGGACAATTCCGGGTGGGAGCAGGCCCAGGCGATCGCGGCCGGCCTGCCGGACGATCTGGCCGGGCTGTTCCTCGTGGTCGCCCGGGCCGCCATCGAGGGCGCCCCCTGCCCGACCGACACCATGCTGGCTGAGGCCTACGGAACCAGTTCGGGCGGCCGGGCCCGGCGGATGCTGGCCTATCTCGAGGAGCGCGGCGCCATCATCACCCGCAAGGATCTGCGCGGTGCGCCGATCATCGCGGTGCCGGATCTGGGTGTCGAGACGGGGCCGGGCGAGCCGCAGATGCTGCCGACAGGTCCGAAGCGGCGGGCGGTGTAGCGGGATCTGCTCCACGCAAGCCCCGCGTCCAACAGGCACGCGTTCCCCTCCCCCATCTCGGGCGGGGCAGGATCGGCGGCGGTGCCGAATCGAACGCTCCGGTGCCTCCTGTCCTCCGCCTCCCTCGTTGGGGGAAGCGCGCACAGGCCACGGCCGGCTGCTTCGCTCGGCCCGCAGGGACGGTCGCGCAGGTGCGGTCAGACCCTCCGGGCCATCTCCAGCTTGGCGAGTTCCACTGCCGCCCGCAGCTCGATCTCGCCCATCAGGCCGTCGAGCCGCGGGTCTCCCGAGAGGCCCGCACGCTCGTTCAGCCGGCCGGCGATGGCACGCAGGTCCTGCGGCGCGACGCGGCCGCCCAGAAGCGCCGCCTTCAGCCGGTCGAGGCCATCGAGAAGATCCCGGCCACGCTGGGCCGAGCGCCGGCGCCGTTCCTGCGGCGTGTCGGCCTCGGCCTGGAGGAGCAGGACCGCGTCGAGCCCCGCCAGCGTCGCGGCGGCGGCCGGCGCGCCGGTGCCCGTTGCTGCGGTCGGGGCCGCACCGAGGCTGAAGCCTGCGCCCCCCTCGGGTTTCCGGGCGCCCGCAACCCCGCCGGCACTCTGTATCGGCTGGCGAGTCTCGACACGCATGATCCGGTTCGCGTTGCTCCAGGCGCCCCCGCGCAGAACCGGAAAGTCCGCTGCCAGGGTTAAGCGCGGGTAAACAAGGCGGCAGAAGCTGCCGGGTCGGCAGGTTCGGTGCCGGTACCGCGGGATGAGCCGGCCGGCCGCATCGGTGAAAACCTTCGCTCTGTCAGAGCCTTGCGGCGCCGGACGAAGTGGCACGACCCTGGCAGGATGGCGGCAGGTCCGTCCAGGTCGAAAATCCGGCATGCGCCCGCGTCTTGCGTTCAGTCCTCTGCAGATTCTGCTCGGTGCCCTCACCGGCGCCCTGCTGCTCGCCGCCCTGTCCGGGCCGGCGCTGGCCCTGTCGCGCGTCAAGGATCTCGCCTCCATCGAGGGCGTCCGCCAGAACCAGCTCGTCGGCTACGGCATCGTCGTCGGCCTGAACGGCACCGGCGATACGCTGAACAACATCCCCTTCACCAAGCAGTCCCTCCAGGCCATGCTGGAGCGCCTCGGCGTCAACACCCGCGGCGCCACGATGCGCACGCAGAACCTCGCCGCCGTGATGGTGACCGCGAGCCTGCCGCCCTTCGCCGCGCAGGGGACCCGCATCGACGTGACGGTCTCGTCGCTGGGCGACGCCAAGTCCCTCCAGGGCGGCACGCTGCTGGTGACGCCGCTGCTGGGCGCCGACGGTGAGGTCTATGCCCTGGCGCAGGGCTCCGTGGCGATTGCCGGCTTCTCGGCCGAGGGCGACGCCGCCAAGATCACCCGGGGCGTGCCCACCAACGGCCGCATCTCCAACGGCGCGAATATCGAGCGCGAGATCGCCTTCAAGCTGAACGACGCGCGCACGCTGCGGCTGTCGCTGCGCAATCCCGACTTCACCACCTCGAAGCGGATCGCCGCCGCGATCAACGACTTCATGGGCGCCGACACCGCCGAACCCACCGATCCGGCCACCGTGACGATCCAGATCCCGGCCCGCTACAACGGCAACATGATCCGCCTGATCACCGAGGTCGAGCAGCTCAAGGTCGAGCCCGACCAGACCGCCCGGGTCGTGGTCGACGAGCGCTCCGGCATCATCGTGATGGGCCGGGACGTGCGCGTTTCCACGGTGGCGATCGCGCAGGGCAACCTCACCGTCACCATCACCGAACAGCCGCAGGTGAGCCAGCCGGCGCCCTTCTCGGACGGGCGCACCGTCGTGGTGCCGCGGACGGGCGTGAAGGTCGATACCGGCGACGGCAACAAGCTCGCGCTGGTGAAGGAGGGCGTCAGCCTGCGCGAACTGGTCGACGGCCTCAATGCGCTGGGCGTCGGCCCGCGGGATCTGATCTCGATCCTCCAGGCGATCAAGGCCGCCGGCGCGCTCCAGGCCGATATCGAGTTGATGTGATCACCCGGCCGCGGAGGCACGAACCATGTTGCAACTCGCCAGTTTCGCGGCCACCGCCGCCGCCAGCGTCGGGACCTCCGCCGCCGGGAGCGTGGCCGACGGGATGATCAAGACCGCCAACAAGGCCAAGGCCTGGAAGACCGCCACCGAGTTCGAATCGATGTTCCTCGAGAACAGCCTCGATCGGCTGACGCAGTCGGAAGGCACCGAGGGACCACTGGGCGAGAATGGCACCGGCGGGGGCGTCTATCGCTCGATGCTGACCAAGGAATACGCAACCCAGATTGTGAAGAGCGGCGGCGTCGGCATCGCCGACTCGATCTTCCGCGAGATCATGAAGATGCAGGGTGCGGCAAACGTTGGAGCGACACATGCAAAAGGCTGAACCGCTGCGGGTCGCGGACCGGGTCACCGCCGAGGCCCTGGTTGCGGGCGTGCTCGGCAACATGGCGGCCCTGGAGGCCGTGCTCGCCGAGGAGGCCGCCTTCGTTCGGGAGGGCCGTCTGCAGGAGGGCGTCGCCGCAGCCGAGCCGAAGGCAGCCCTGGCCGCCGCCTACATGCAGGGCCTTGAGGTCGCGAAGGCGAACGCCGTCGCGCTGAAGCGCTTCCATCCCGATGGGGTCGAGCTTCTGCGGTCGGCGCATCGCCGTTTCACGGCCGCCGTGGAGGCGAACCAGACGGTGCTGGCCAGCGCCAAGACCGTTTCAGAAGGGCTGATCAAGTCGCTGGCCGAGGAGATCGGTCGCGCGCAGTTGCCGTCCGGCTACGGCCGGCAAGCGCCGGCGCCCTCTCCGTATGGCCGCGGCGTGCGCAGCGGGCCCCTGGTGCTCTCGCGCAACCTCTGAGCCCCGCTTCAGCGGCGGCCGGTGCCGATTCGAACGAAGGTCCGGACCTCGCCGAGATCGGTATCGGCGCGGTTGTCGATCGCGAGGCGGCCGGCGACAGCCGGAGCCGCTGCGACCCGGTGTCCGGCGCCCAGGTCCGCCCCCGCGACCACGCGGCCCGAGATGCGGAGGCAGCTGCCGCTCCCTGGCAGGCGCAGGAAGCCCTGGCCCTTGGACGGGCACGGCACCGGCCCCGGAATCGTCGGCAAATCCCGGAGATCGAGGGCGACGGCCGGCCCGGCGAGGGTCAGGGCCGCCAGTGCGGCGCACAGTCGAAGCCAACCAGGCATCTCAGGCGGCCTGGCAGGCGAGGTCCCGGAAAAGCAAGTCGAGGTAGAGTTCGACCTCGCCGATGAATTGGTCGAGATCGGGCTCGTGGATACGCAGACGGGCGAGATCGCGGAGCAGGATGTCGAGGGCGATGGCGCGGTCGTCGGCATGCGCATAGCCCGCGAGATAGGTGTCGATCGCCTGCTCGACCATGACGATCGCGCCGACACGAGGGGCGGCTCCCAGACGGAGAACGAGTTCGATGGGTCCAGGCAGCGACATGTCGACCTCTCCTCGATCGAATGACGGCGCGCGGGCGCATCCGCACTATGCGGTTCATCCCCGGAAAACGGCAAGACTATGATGTTTTCGCGCGATCGCGAAATTTTTGGGACCGTAGGCGCGACCGGACGAAGCCGCGCCCTTTTCCCTCTCCGGTTTAGCTGATGTAGTTGACCAGTGAGAGTTTCGAGAGCGTCGAGGTGATCTGATAACTCGCCTGAAGCCGGTTCTGTACGTCGAGGAGCTTGGCGATAACCTCTTCAGGCGAGGCCTGCTCGATCCCGTCCAGAGTGTTCTGGACGGTGTTCTGCGTTGCCGTGTTGGTTGTGCTGGCGTTGGACAGGCGCGCCGACGCGAGGGAGAGCTGGGTGACGGTGTCCTGGACGCTCGGGCTCGTCGTGTCGGTGGATGAGAGAAGCTTGCCCGCCCGGTCGATCACCGCCTGATAGGTGGCGATAGTGTTGCCATCGCTGGTCGTAGGCAGCCCATAGGCCATCGTGGCGAGGCCAGCGAGAACGTTCTGGATCGCGCCATCGTTGGCGCGGGCACCGGTGCCGACGCTGGCCGTCGAGCTGATCTGGACGGACTGGGTGTCGAGCGCCGAGGTCGGCTGCAGGGCCGGGGGCGCGCTCCGCGTATCCTCGCCCTGGTACCAGAGTACCGTGTTATCTTTCGTTCCGGGCACGTAGACGGGGGCCGCTCCGGAGAAGTCGATGCGCTGGGGGATGATGCCTGCGCTTGCCGAACCCGAGAAGAAGTTCTTCGCGGCGGTTGCCGTCGAGCTGACGGCGAGGGTTCCGGCAGCGGCCGCCGTGATGGCACCCTGGAGCGCGATGTTGAGGTTATTGGCCGTCGTGGGCGCATCGGAGCCGATTGCGAAGGTCGCGCCGGTGCTCGACGTGGAAGTCGCGGTGTTGCCGGAGACGGCGGTGAGCGTCAGCGTCGTCGATGTCCCGTCGTGCATTTTCAGCGTGACGGTAACGCTGTCGCCCGCAGCCGGCGGGCTGTTCACGGTGAGATTGATCGTGCCCGGCGTGGTCGTTGTTCCGGGATTGGCGGTCGCCGTGATTGCGGTCGTCGTCGACGAGGCTCCGCCGACATTGAAGCCGAAGCTCGTCCTGGTCGGGTCCTGTTCGGCCACCGTCACGGCCGACCCGGATAGGGAGGTGGTCAGCCAACCGGAGCCCGACCCAAGATCTGCCGCAACCTGATCCTTGATCAGTTTCGTGAGACCGGCCTTCAGGGTTCCGTCGCTGTTCGTCGATCCGTTCAGGATCGTTTCAGCGTCGAGGACCGGCTGGGTGCTGGCATCGGCGCCACCGAACAGATAATTGCCCGCCGCCGACTGGTTGAGCGTATCGAGCACCGTCTCCAAGTTCCCGAGGGCGGTCGAGCGGCCCGCGATGGAGTTGGTCGCAGCACTCTGCAGCCCGTTGTTTAGGCTCTGGCGGGCGCTCGTGCCCAGCGTCGCAACCTGGGTCAGGCTCGTCACCGCAAGTTTTGTCCGCGTCTGCCCGGCTGTGATGCCGGCGGCGTAGCCACCGAGCGCGCTCAACGTAGCTTGTGCGGCCAGCGCCGTGGAACGCCCGGAGCCGAGGCCGCCGTAGGTCTGCGACACCTGACCGCTCGAAACTTGGTTCGACAGGTCATTGAGCTGGTTTTTCAGCGTCGTGAGCTGGGCGGCGTTCCGCGTCGTCAGGTACGAGCCAGCCGCGAAGGGTGTGATCGTCGTCATGATCAAATCTGCAGCAGCTGGTTGAGCATGTCGCGGGCGGCCGTCAACACGCGGGCATTGGCGCCATACGCCGTCTGCAGGGCGATCAGGTTGGACATCTCCTGATCAATATTGACCCCGGCCCCGGTCGCGAACCGGCTCTGGGCGGTGGCGAGTGCAGTTTGCTGGGTACCGTCGAGCGCCGAGGCGTTAGCGGAGGCCGCCCCCTGGGCAGAGATGATGTCCTGCGCGAAACCCGCGACGGTGGCGTGATACGGAGCCGAGATGCCGCCGATACCGCTGGACGATGAGAAGGTCTGCGGCGTGGAGGTCAGCGCCGCGTAAAGCTGCTGGGCTCGTGTACCCGAGGCGTTCGTGTTCGCGGCGCTCGTCGAGGGGGCCGCGGCCGAGAGCGCCGTCGTATCGCCGGATAGGTTCGTGTTGACGGCGATGCGCTGGGCGAAGCCGGTCAGCTGCGAGCCGCGGTCGAAGGAGCCAGTGTAGACCGCGTTATTCGCGCCGTCGACGAACAGGGCCAGCGACGGGTTGCCGGTGTAGAGGTCGTCGGCGGAGACGGCCGTGATGTTGGCGCTCGCCGTAACCTGATTCGGGCTGCTGGACGTGTCTCTGATCGTGATGTTCGGACCTGAGCCGGGGACATCCACACTCAAATTCGGCGTCAATGAGGCCAGAGCCGCCTTGATCACGGCTGGATACTGCGTGGGATCGCTCGGGATCTGGAAGGTTCCCACGAGCGCGTTGGCGTCGCTGGTCTGGCTCGGGGTGACGGTTGTCGATGTGGAGTTGGACGCGACGAGGATGACGTTCCGGACCGTGCCGTTGACGGTGACCGGGATCGTGAGCGTGTTGCCGGCTTTAATACCTGACAGGTCGATCGTGGCGGACTTGTCGGCATTCGCCGTCGCGGTGACCTGTTTGTCGGTCAGCGAACTCGCCAGCCCTGCCGCGAGGTCGTCGAGCTGGCGCTGGGCCTGCGGCAGGGTCTGGTCGCGCAGTTCGAGCTGAGCCGCGAGGCTCCCGGATCGCAGCACCCCAGGTTCGCCCAGATCGATCTTCCCACCCCCTGGCAACATGGCGGTGATGGTGCCGACGGAGCGCGGCGTCGACGAGACGGACGAGTTTGCGCTGAGCGTGCCGTGCCCGTCGAAACTCAGGGTCGCCGCATTGCCGCCGTCAACCAGGGTTGCCCCGGATTGGGTGAGAACCGTGACCGTTCCGTCGCTCTTCGACGTCGTCCTGACGTCCATGTAGCTCGACAGGCCGTTGATCGCCTGGTCGCGCTGATCCTGCAGGTCGGCCAGGGACGAACTGTCCGCAGTGTTCTGGATCTTGGTGTTGAGGTTGGCGATGCTCGACAGGAGCGCGCTGGCCGAATTCGTATCGGTGCCGAGCTGTGACTCGATCCCTGTGCGCAGCGTCTGCACCGTGGCAGCGGCACCGTTGATCTGGCTGGCGAGCGCAGACGCGCTGCTCAGCACCGTCGTGCGGGCGGCAGCGGAGGTCGGGTTGGCGGCGAGCTGCTGGAGCGACTGGGTGAAGGTGTTCAGCGTGCCGTCGAGCGCTGTCGAGCTGCCAGGTGTGCCGTAGAGGGCATCGAGCTGAGAGATGATGCCGGATTTCGTGCTGGTGTAGGCGGCGCCGGATGTCTCGAGTCGGAGTTGGTTCAGGGCAGCCGCGTCGAAGCTGCGGGTGACCGTCCCGGCGGCCACTCCCAGGTTGTTGGTTCCGGTGGCAACAGGCGTGAGTGTTCGCTTGACGTATCCGGCTGTCCCGGCGTTGGCGACGTTCTGCGAGACGATGTTGATCGCAGCCTGCGTAGCTGCAAGCCCGGCGGTCGCGTTGGAAAGTGCGTTCAGCGACACTTGTAAGCCTCCTCGGCGACCCCCTCGGAATCAGCTACCGGATCACATTGAGCAGATCGGACATCATCGTCTGAGCCGTCGACATGACCCGCGTGTTCGCAGAGTATGCCTGCTGGGTTACGATCATCTTAGAAAATTCGCTTGCAATATCCGTATTCGATTGCTCGATGCTGGCGCCGTTGATCGTGCTACCGTTAAGACCGGTCAGTGGCGGCCCGGAATCGGCAGTCTGGAGATAATTCCCCTTTCCATCGGCCTTCAGCCCATCTGGATCGGCGAATTGCGCGACACCGACTGTGGCGACGGGAATCACCGAGCCGTTTGAGAACGTGCCGCTGATCTTACCGTCCTCGCCCACCGAGACACTCGTCAGAGTGCCGGCACTGTTGCCGTCCTGACTAAGCTTCTTTGTGGTCACGGCGCCGCTGGCATCCGCGTACTGAGTCAGTCCGCCACTGACGTCCAGATTGAGCGATGCAAAACTATAGTCGCCGATCTTGACGCCGGTCAGTGCGACAGGGGCGGCCGAGCTCGGGCTGGTCAGCTGGCCCGTCGAATCAAAGTTGAATGCCGGCCCGGTTTGGGTCCAGGACGGCGTGTCCGTTGTACTGCTGTTGTAGTACAAGTCCCACGACGAGGGCGAGGTACCGGCGGCCGACGTTTGAACCCAGCGCATGCTGATCGTGACCGGCGCGCCAGTTGTAGTATAGCCAGTGATCGATGGACCCGCGATGCTGTTAGGTGGCTGAGCTGACGCACTCACGGTGGGGGATGCCGGCAAATTGGCTGAATACTCGATCGTTGTCGTGGGTTGGGCAGGAAGTGTCAGGTTGCCGATGTTGACCGGTCCCGTGCTGGTGACTTGACCGGTCGTGGGATCCAAGTTGGTGCCGGTCAGGTACCCGCCCGCACCATTGACCAGATAACCATCCTTATCCTGCGAGAAGTCTCCGCGACGCGTGTATACGTTCGCGCCGCTGAAGGTCGGCTGATTGTTCGCATCGCCGGTCTTCTGCACGACCGTGAAGAAGCCGGTACCGGTGATCGACATGTTGGTCGGTATGCTTGACGAAACGACGTTGCCGGCGATCGTGTTCGTCAGTTGTGACTGGGCCAAGACGGAGCCGGCGACCTCGCGCTTCGGCGTCGTTTGCGCCATCAAATCCACGAAACTGGTGTCGATGCGCTTGTAGCCGGTTGTCTGCGAGTTCGCGATGTTCCCGGATATGTTGCTGATGGCATAGGACTGTGCCTGCAGTCCGGAGACCGAGGTCTGCAAGGCAGAGAAAAGATCCATGGCGAGCGATCCCGATGCGCGCCGCACTGGCCCGCAGGGTTGGGGACCGCAACCGGCATGCCAGAGCTAAGCCCTTGAGAATTCGAAGCTGGCACGTTCTCGACCCGGCAGAGTTCGCCCATCATCGCGACAACCCCGGCAGATCCTGCCGGGTCGAACCCATCCTGGTCACGCATCCGTCGGGACGGCGCCCGCGGCGTTTACGCGGTGTTATTCCACACGCGCGAAGATGCCGCCGGGCCAGGGCAACGCGCAGTGCGGCCTGCCTGGACGCGCTGAACGGGTACGGACTTCGGATCTCGGGATCATGCGGGCGAAACGGACAAGCCTCGTCCACATCATCTACTTCTCGCGCCTCAACCTGTCGTCGGACCCGGCGAAGCGGTCCGAGCAGATCAGTGAGATCGGGCGGATCGCGCAGAAGAAAAACGAGTTCGCGGTGATCACAAGCTTCCTGGTCATCGAAGGCAATTTCGCCTGCCAGGTGATCGAGGGCGAGCGCACGTCGGTGCACGAGACTTTCGACCGGGTGAGCGCCGATAGCCGCCACCGTGATGTCCAGATCAGCGAGTGGCGCGAGATCACCAAGCGCGAGTTCGTCCACTCGTTC
The DNA here is from genome assembly GCF_900103195.1 of Methylobacterium sp. UNC378MF. Taxonomy (GTDB): domain Bacteria; phylum Pseudomonadota; class Alphaproteobacteria; order Rhizobiales; family Beijerinckiaceae; genus Methylobacterium. Next base: position 33,177 of record NZ_FMWU01000023.1, read on the forward strand.
AAGAGCGCTCAGCGCACTACCGGAAACGACACGCTGTTCGCCAAGGCCAATTTGCTGCCGATGCTCCAGCGCGGTACGCCGAAGGCCTCGGCGATCCATGGGCTCTGCCTCTCGCTCCAATCCGACGCGATGTCCCGCCAGGGCATCGATCATCTCTTCATCTGAGCCGCCGATGTCCGAGAGCGATACGCCGCCGATCCTCATCGTCGACGACCAGGAGAAGCTTCTCCGCCTGATCGTGATGCTGATGACCCGGATCGGATTCCCCGATGTCGAGGGCGTCACCAGCGCGCCCGAGGCGCTGGAGCGGCTGCGGCAGCGCCGCTACGCCCTGGTGATCTCCGACCTCGACATGGAGCCGATGGACGGACTCAGCTTGCTCCGCGAGATCCGCGCCGACGACGCCCTGATGAACACGCCCTTCATGCTGACTGAATCCTCCTTCGATTTCGAGGATATCAATCTCGCCCACCAGGCCGGGGCGGACGCTTTCATTCTCAAGCCCTTCGACATGGCGGTGTTGAAGAGCAAGCTGAAGCAGGTGCTCAACCGCAAGCCGCGCAAGCGCGAGACGCCGATCGCCTCGGAATCGAGCTTGAGCGTGGAGTTCCCGATGCTGGGGAAGTTCTGACAGCGGGCCGTTTGGACGCTCCACCGTAAAGTGCCCATCCCCTTCCCCCTCCAGCGAGGGAGGGGGCGAATGGCTCAGCGGCCGCCGAAACCCTCACGCCGTCCGCTTCTGGTAATCCTTCACGTCGGTGAAGCGCACGGCCGGATAGCGCTCCTCCTCGTAGCGCAGCGAGAAGGCCGTGGTCGCCATGAAGACCGGGGCGCCGTCGAGGTCCTTGGCCATGGCCGAACCGTGCGAATCGATGAACTTGTCGAGTTCGGCGTCCGAGTCCGAGGAGACCCAGCGGCAGACCGAGAAGCGTGACGTCTCGTAGTCCACCGGTAGGCCGTACTCGGCCTGGAGCCGTTCCTTGAGCACGTCGAGCTGGAGCGCACCGACCACGCCGACGATCGCCTGACTGCCGTCCTGCGGCACGAACACCTGGACGACGCCCTCCTCGCCCATCTGTTGCAGTGCCTCGCGCAGCTTCTTGGCCTTCATGGCGTCGGTCAACTTGATCCGCCGCAGGATCTCGGGGGCGAAGCTCGGCACACCGCGGAACACAATGTCCTCGCCCTCGGTGAGCGTGTCGCCGATCCGCAGCGTGCCGTGGTTCGGGATGCCGACCACGTCGCCGGCATAGGCCTCGTCCGCGATGGCCCGGTCCTGGGCAAAGAAGAATTGCGGCGCCGAGAGTGAGATCGGCTTGCCGGTGCGCACCAGCCGGGCCTTCATACCCCGGTTGAGCTTGCCCGAGCAGACCCGCATGAACGCGATCCGGTCCCGGTGATTCGGATCCATGTTCGCCTGGATCTTGAACACGAACCCGGTCATGCGCGGCTCGGTGGGCTCCACGAGGCGCTTGTCGGCATCCTGGCCGCGGGGCGGCGGCGCAACCTTGGCGAGACCGTCGATCAAGTCGCGCACGCCAAAATTGCGCAGCGCCGAGCCGAAGAAGACCGGCGTCAGGTGGCCCTCGCGGAACGCGTCGAGGTCAAACGGCTTCAGCCCGCCCTCGGCGAGCTCCACCTCCTCGCGCCACGCATCCGCCGCGCCGTTCTCGGTGAGCAATTCGTCGAACAGCGGGTCGCCCGGTCCGGAGACCGTCACCATCCCGGCATCCTCGGCGGCATCGAGGCGGCGCACGCGGTTGCCGCCGAGCTCGTAGGTCCCGGAGAAGTTGCGGCCGGTGCCGATCGGCCAGGTGACCGGGGCGACGTCGAGGGCCAGGGTCTTCTCGATCTCGTCCAAGAGCTCGAACGGATCGCGCGCCTCGCGGTCGAGCTTGTTGACGAACGTGACGATCGGGATGTCGCGCAGGCGGCAGACCTCGAACAGCTTGCGCGTGCGCGCCTCGATGCCCTTCGCGGCGTCGATCACCATGACGGCCGAATCGACCGCGGTCAGCGTCCGGTAGGTATCCTCCGAGAAGTCCTCGTGGCCGGGCGTGTCGAGCAAGTTGAAGACGCAGTCACCGTACTCGAAGGTCATCACCGAGGTGACCACCGAGATGCCGCGCTCCTTCTCGATGCCCATCCAGTCGGAGCGGGTCGAGACCCGGTTGCGCTTGGCCTTCACCTCGCCGGCGAGCTGGATCGCGCCGCCGAACAGCAGCAGCTTCTCGGTGAGGGTGGTCTTGCCCGCGTCCGGGTGGGAGATGATCGCGAAGGTGCGCCGCCGCGACACCGGATCGGCCGGCCTCGCCTCGGTCTTGGTCTGCATCAGCATGGAGCGAACGCTCTGTATCGGCGGAACGTGGTGGTGCGCGGCGCGCCACTCGCGCGGTCTCGGGATCGTGTAGCGGCAAGCCCCGATATTGGCAAAGACGCCGGCAGAATGGGGCCGCCTTTCAGGCACCGTACAGGGGAGCGGCACCACGCTTCCCCGGCCGATTCACGCTTCGCGAGGCCCCGATGTCGCGCGCCGCAACACGCTGCTGTCTGGTCACCGTCCTGCTGCTCGCCTCGGCAAGTCCGGGGCCTCGCGCGGCCGAGGCGCCGCCGCGCGCCGCCGCGTCCGACGCCGCCTTCCTCGATGCCCTGACCTGGGGCGCCACGCCCTCTTCCTTTGCGCAGCTCACCGCGGATGGGCGAGCCCGCTGGCTTCACGCGCAGCTCCATCCGCCGGCCGAATCGCGGCTGCCGCCCGCCGCCCAGGCGCAGGTCGACGCGCTGACCCCGCCGGGCAGCCTGTTCGAGCGGGCCCTGGCGCTGGACGCGCAGGCGAGGGCCGCCAAGGACATCCCGGATCCCGAGGCGCGGAAGGCCGCGCAGCAGGCGTTCCAGGGCGCGCTCAACACGGCCGCGCGGAACGCCGCCTCCGTATGGGTGCTGCGGGCGCTCTACAGCCCCGATCAGCTGCGCGAGCGCCTGACGTGGTTCTGGTTCAACCGGTTCAACGTCCACCAGGGCAAGTCGACCCTGCGCGCCGCCGTGGGCGACTACCTCGACACCGCGATCCGCCCGCACGTGCTCGGCCGCTTCCGCGACCTGCTGATGGCGAGCCTGCGCCACCCGGCGATGCTGCGCTACCTCGACAACGACGCCAACGCGGCCGGCCGGCCGAACGAGAACTACGCCCGGGAGATCATGGAGCTGCACACGATGGGCGTCGGCTCCGGCTACACGCAGGGCGACGTCGAGGCGCTGGCGCGGATCCTGAGCGGCGTCGGCATCGACCTGAAGCCCGAGACTCCGAAGCTCCGCCCCGAGCACGCCGCCGATTACCGCCGGGACGACCTGTTCGCGTTCAACCCGAACCGGCACGATTACGGCGACAAGGTCTTCCTCGGCACGCGCATCCAGGGCCGCGGCTGGCCCGAGGTCGAGGAGGCGGTCGACCTGATCGCCCGCAACCCCGCCACCGCGACCAACGTCTCCCGGGCACTGGCCACCTACTTCCTCGGCCAGCCGCCCGACGGCGCCCTGGTGGCGCGGCTCGCCGCTGTCTTCGGCCGCACCGACGGTGACATCGCCGCGGTGATGGAGGCGCTGGTGCGCGAGCCGGCCTTCACGGCCGAGCGCGGCGGCGCCTTCAAGGATCCGGTGCGCTACGTCTTCTCGGCCCTGCGCATGGCCTACGACGCGCGCGTGATCCGCAACGCCGGCCCGGTGCTCGGCTGGCTGAACCGGCTCGGCGAGGGCCTGTTCAACCGCTCGACGCCGGACGGCTACCCCCTCGACGCCGCCGCGTGGAGCGGGCCCGGGCAGCTCGCGACGCGGTTCGAGATTGCCCGGCAGATCGGATCCGGCTCGGCCGGCCTGTTCAAGCCGGCGCTGCCCGATCAGGCCGAGGAGCCGGCCTTCCCGGTGCTCGCGAACGGGCTCTACTTCGCGGCGCTCTCCGGCACGCTGTCGGCGGCGACCCGGGCGGCCCTCGACCAGGCGGTCTCGCCGCAGGACTGGAACACCCTCTACCTCGCCTCGCCGGAGTTCATGCGATGAACCGTCGCGACCTGATCCGTGCCTCGGCGGCGCTCGGCCTGTCCACGGTGGCGGGGCGCGTCTGGGCGGCCCCGAAAGCCGACGCGCGCCTCCTCGTGGTGTTCCTGCGCGGCGCCTACGACGCCGCCAACGTGGTGATCCCGACCGGCAGCGAGTTCTACTACCGGTCGCGGCCGAACCTTGCGATCCCGAAGCCGGACGCCGCCGACCCGAAGGCCGCCCTGGCGCTCGACGCCGACTGGAGCCTGCACCCGGCTCTGCGCGAGACGCTCCTGCCGCTCTACGCCAAGGGCCAGGCCGCCTTCGTGCCGTTCGCCGGCACGGACGACCTGACCCGGAGCCATTTCGAGACTCAGGACACGATCGAGATGGGCCAGACGGTCGGGGCCGCCCGCGACTACAATTCCGGCTTCATGGCCCGGCTCGCCGCCGAGCTGACCCGGGTCCGGCCGATCGCCTTCACCGACCAGATGCCGCTGATCTTCCGGGGCGGCGAGACAGTGCCCAACATCGCCATCAACGGCGTCGGCAAGCCCGGCATCGACGACCGGCAGGCCCGCCTCATCGCCGCCATGTACAGCGACACCAAGCTGGCTGCCGCCGTGACCGAGGGGTTCCGGGTGCGCGACGCGGTCTACCACACGATCTCCGACCATGCCGGGCAGGCCGACCGCGGGGCGGTCTCGCCCAAGGGCTTCGAGCTGTCGGCCCGGCGCATCGGCCGCCTGATGCGCGAGAATTTCAACCTCGGCTTCGTGGATGTCGGCGGCTGGGACACGCACGTGAACCAGGGTGCCGGCACCGGCTACCTCGCCGACCGGCTCGGCGAGCTGGGGCGCGGCCTCGCGGGCTTCATCGAGGAGATCGGGCCGGGCTGGTCCGGCACGGTGGTGGTCGTGCTGTCGGAGTTCGGGCGCACCTTCCGGGAGAACGGCAGCCGCGGTACCGACCACGGCCACGGCAGCGTCTACTGGATCCTCGGCGGCGGGATCCGCGGCGGTCGGATCGCGGGGCCGCAGGTGCGGGCCGACGAGGCGCACCTGTTCCAGAACCGGGATTATCCTGTGCTCACCGACTATCGCGGGCTGCTGGGCGGCCTGTTCCGGCGGCTCTACGGGCTCGACCAAGCGAGCCTGCGGCGGATCTTTCCCAACGCGGATCCGGCGGATCTGGCGCTGCTTTAGGAGGCCGCCCGCTGAAGCTCGCGCCGTCCCAGCACTCTCGAGCCTGAGTTTTCGGCCTCTCCGTCATCGCGAGCGCAGCGAAGCGACCCAGGGCTGCACGATATCGGACGGCGTCGCGCGACACTGGGTTGCTTCGCTGCGCTCGCGATGACGACCGTGCGCCCGTCGTGCCAGCGTATCGACGCTCCTCAGGGAAACTCGACACCAGCGCGCGAAACACCTTCGGTGGGCGGCTCTGCACCCCTCTGTCTACCGGATCAGGCCGCGGCGGCCGCCAGCGCGCGCAGGTCGCCGACCAGCTCGTCGACTCGCTCCGGCCGGGCATCCCAGGCGAACATGAAGCGCGCCCCGCCGCCGATGAAGGTGTAGAACCGCCAGCCCCGGGCACGCAGGCCCTCCATCGTGGCCGCCGGCATCGTCAGGAAGACCGCGTTCGCCTCGACGGGAAACAGCGCCCGCACGCCCGGCAGCCCGGCGACCGCCTCGGAGAAACGCCGGGCACAGGCATTGCCGTGGGCCGCGTTCGTCAGCCACGCGCCGCTCTCCAGCATGCCGACCCAGGGGGCGGCGAGGAAGCGCATCTTCGAGGCGAGCTGCCCGGCCTGCTTGCAGCGGTAGCCGAAATCCTCCGCGAGCTTGGCGTCGAAGAACACCACCGCCTCGCCCGCATGCATACCGTTCTTGGTGCCGCCGAAGCACAGGACGTCGACGCCCGAGCGCCACGTCATGTCGGCGGGGCTGCAGTTCAGGCTCGCGCAGGCATTAGCGAAGCGCGACCCGTCCATGTGCAGGGCGAGGCCCAGCTCGCGGCAGGTCGCCGACAGGGCCCGTAGCTCGGCGAGGCTGTAGACCTGCCCGGTCTCGGTCGGCTGCGTGATCGTCACCACCCGCGGCCGCGGGAAGTGGATGTCGCTGCGGTTCTGGGCGAGCCCGCGGATCGCCTCCGGCGTGAGCTTGCCGCCCTCGGTCCGGACGGTCAGCAGCTTCGAGCCGTTGGAGAAGAATTCCGGCGCGCCGCACTCGTCGGTCTCGACATGGGCCGAATCGGCGCAGATCACGCTGTGGTAGGACTGACACAGCGCGGCCAGAGCCAGCGCGTTGGCGGCGGTGCCGTTGAAGGCGAAGAACACCTCACACGGGGTCTCGAACAGGTCCCGGAACGCGTTGGCCGCCCGGGCAGTCCAGGCATCCTCGCCGTAGGCCGGGGCGTGACCGCGATTGGCCGCCTCCATGGCCGCCCAGGCCTCCGGGCAGATGCCGGAATAGTTGTCGCTGGCGAATTGCTGCGAGTCGTCGTGTCTCATCTGCGCAACCTAGCACGGCGCAGGCGCAGATGGATCGCGCGGCACGGTTGGAACTGGTGCGCGCTTGGTGTAATAGCCCCGTCAAGGCGTGAGCTCCACGCCGATTCGGAAACCGACGTTCCCGTCCCTCCCGGGTTCAAACCGGGCGAGGGACGTTGCCGGTTTCCAGATCGGCGGCGGGCCGCGTGAACCCAGAACTTCAGGTCCAGAGGATCAAGTCCGTTGCAGGTACTCGTTCGCGACAACAACGTCGATCAAGCGCTCCGCGTCCTCAAGAAGAAGATGCAGCGCGAGGGCATCTTCCGCGAGATGAAGCAGCGCAAGGCTTATGAGAAGCCGTCCGTGCGCAAGGCTCGCGAGAAGGCTGAGGCCGTCCGCCGCGCCCGCAAGCAGGCCCGCAAGACCGCGATCCGCGAGGGCCTGATCGCCGCGCCGAAGCCGAAGCCCCGCTTCCCCGCCGGTGGCCGTCGTCCCGGCTTCCCGTCGCCGTCCGCCGCGCAGGGCCAGGGTGGCAACGCCGCTGGCCAGACCCCGGTCAGCCCGGCTCCCGCCGCCTGAGCGACACCACTCCGGTAATGAGAAAGCCCGGCCTGCGCGCAGGCCGGGCTTTCTTTTTGGGTTGCGACGAGGCCGGACGGAGACGCCCGGTAACGTGAGCCGTGCGCGACTGGACTTGTTTCCGATTGGATTGGGACGGGGGCGATCGCGTAGCCCGTGCCGCACAGGACACGGGACCCCTCTCCCGTGCGGGAGAGGGACGGAGTGAGGGATGCGACCGTTCCGGAAAGATCCGATCCCTCACCCCAGACCTCTCGCGAACGGAAGAGAGGCATGGCGCGTCTGTCTTGACCGGAGTCGTTCTTCCAAACGGTTGTAACACGAGCGGGAACAGCTCGAGGCGCTCAAGTCGAAGCCGCATTCGGTGATGCGGCGCCGAGTCGGTTCGCGGCGCTCGCGATGACGTGAAGGGCTTCGGCAGGCGCGCGCTGAGGCCGCCGATTCACGCCGCCTTGGCGGCCATGGTCGCGTGCTCGGCCTGGACCAGCACGTCAAGGGCCCGCCAGGGCTTCTGCATGTAGACCGCCTGATCGGGGAGCCGCGCGTCCCGGCTCGCGCCCGAGGTGACGACCACGCGGACGTCCGGCCAGCGCCGCTTCACCGCCTGCGCAAGCGACACGCCGTCCATAGCCCCCGGCAGGCGCACGTCGGCGAAGAGCAGCGCCACCGTCACGTCGGCGCGCTCCAGCACCGAGAGGGCCGCCTCCGCGCTCTCGCAGGCGATCACGCCGAGGTCGGTCTCCTCCAGCACCGCCGTTGCGAGGTCGCGCACAGCCGCATCGTCCTCCACGACGAGCGCCACGGGGGCGGAACTATCGGGCGTTGCGCGATCCATAAAAGTCTCCTGCTGCCGGTGCCTTGCCCCGCGTCGGGCCGTCGCCTGAAGGGCGAACTTCTGATTCCCCGATTCGGCCATGCTGACCCTTCATGAGGCGGCTCACAAGAGTCGCGTAGCTCCGGGGGCGAATGCCTGCCCTGCGGACAGGCGGCACCATTTTCATGCGCAACGCACGAAAATGGCGCAGTTTCCGGGCGGTTAAGAAACTGTTCACCGGAGTGGACCGACTGTTAACGTCCTGTGGCGGAACGTCTCCACCCGCGCGAGGCGTCTCACCGGATCGAACGCGGCCCAGAGCTGAAGGATCATCGTCCGACATGTGCCGTTTCCTCGCCTACAGCGGTGAGCCGGTCTTCCTCTCCGACCTCGTCTGCGCGCCGACCCACTCGCTGGTGCACCAGTCGCTGCACGCCGACGAGGGGAAGACCGAGACCAACGGCGACGGTTTCGGCATCGGCTGGTACGCCGAGCGGCCCGAGCCGGGTGTGTACCGCGACATCTCCCCGGCCTGGTCGGACGAGAACCTGGTGAACCTCTGCGGTCAGGTACGGGCGCGGACGTTCTTCGCGCACGTGCGGGCTTCGACCGGGACGGCCACCGCCCGGGCCAACTGCCACCCCTTCGTGCATGGCCGCCACCTGTTCATGCACAACGGCCAGATCGGCGGCTACCACCGGATCAAGCGGCGACTCGAGGCGCTGATCCCGGATTCCTACTACGACCATCGCCGCGGCAGCACGGACTCGGAGGCGCTCTTCCTCCTGGCGCTCGCCAACGGCCTTGAGGCGGATCCCGTCGGCGCGATGGCGCGGACGCTGAAGACCGTCCGCGAACTGATGGAGGCGGCCAATGTCTGCGAACCGCTGCGCTTCACCGCGCTGCTCACGGACGGCGAGACGCTGACCGCCTATCGCTGGGCCTGCGACGGCCGGCCGCCGAGCTTGTATTACCGCGAGGGGCCGGGCGGCATCGTGGTGGTGTCGGAGCCGATCGACGGCTGCCGCGAGGGGTGGCAGGTGGTCCCGAAGGGCGCGACCCTGCGCGCCCGCCACGGGACCGCGACCCTCGTCGAGGCGCCGGAGCCCGCTCGCGCCGCCGCCTGAATACAGTCGGCGGCAGCCATGCCGCCGCGGGGATTGCCGGGGCGCGCCACATCGCCACATTCCGCCTGCGGCCGATCGTGCGGCCGAGCGGGAATCGACCGATGTATCCGGATACCGAGCTTCACATCGCCGGGCACTGGCGCGCGGGTGCCGACCGGGACACCCTGGGGGTCCTGAACCCCGCCACGGGCGAGACGATCGGCCAGTGCGCGGTCGCCACCACGGCGGATCTCGACGAGGCCCTCGCTGCGGCCGCCCGCGCTTTCCCGGCCTGGCGCAGGGTCGCCCCCTTCGAGCGCGCCAAGGTGATGCGCAAGGCGGCCGACCTGTTACGCGCCCGGGTCGACGAGATCGCCCGGATCATGACCCTGGAACAGGGCAAGCCGCTGGCTGAGTCGCGGGTCGAGACCCTCGCGGCGGCCGACATCATCGACTGGTTCGCCGAAGAGGGTAAGCGCGCCTACGGCCGCGTCATCCCGGCCCGCGCCGACGGCGTGCTGCAGGCGGTGGTGCGCGAACCGGTGGGACCGGTGGCCTGCTTCACCCCCTGGAACTTCCCGATCAACCAGGCGGTCCGCAAGATCTCGGCGGCGCTCTGCACCGGCTGCACAGTGATCCTCAAAGGTCCCGAGGACACGCCGGCGAGCTGCGCCGCCCTGGTCCGCGCCTTTCTGGATGCCGGCATCCCGGGCGACGCGCTCTCCCTGGTCTACGGCAATCCGGAGGCCATCTCGGCCTACCTGATCGCCCACCCGGTAATCCGGAAGATCTCGTTCACCGGGTCGACCGTGGTCGGCAAGAAGCTCGCCGCGCTCGCGGGCGAGCACATGAAGCGCGCCACGATGGAACTCGGCGGCCACGCTCCCGCGATCGTGTTCGGCGACGCGGACGTGGAGAAGGCGGTGGCCGTCCTCGCCCCCTCGAAGTTCCGCAACGCCGGCCAGGTCTGCGTCTCGCCAACCCGCTTCCTCGTGCACGACTCGGTCTTCGACCGCTTCGTCGAGGGCTTCACCAACTTCGCCAAGTCGGTGAAGGTCGGCGACGGCCTCGATCCCGAGACGAAGATGGGACCGCTGGTTCACGGGCGGCGCCTCGACGCCGTCACGGCGCTGGCGGCGGAGGCCGAGTCCAGCGGCGCGACGCTGCGCACCGGCGGCAAGCGCATCGGCAATCAGGGCAACTTCTTCGAGCCGACGGTCTTCACCGAGGTGCCGCTGACCGCCCGGATCATGAACGAGGAGCCCTTCGGTCCCGTGGCGGCGATCAACCGGTTCTCCGACGACGACGAGGCGCTCACCGAGGCCAACCGCCTTCCCTACGGGCTCGCGGCCTACGCCTACACCCGCTCGGCCGAGCGGGCGGCGCGGGTGTCGAACGCGGTCGAGAGCGGCATGATCTCCATCAATCACCACGGCCTCGCCCTTCCGGAGACGCCGTTCGGCGGCGTGAAGGATTCCGGCTACGGCAGCGAGGGCGGCCCGGAGGCCCTCGACGCCTACCTGGTTACCAAGTTCGTCACGCAGGCGAATTTCTGATGCGCCAGCCGGTGCGCCGCATGCGGCGCGCCGGCCTCCGCGACTCAGTAATGCGGCGGCGGCGGCTCCGGCCCCCGCGGTGCTCCCCGGGCGGCAGCCTCCTCCACCTGCTCGCGCAGCATGTTGAGTTGCCGCGTCAGGCGGTCGATCACCCGCCACTGATCGGTGACGGTGCGGTTCAGATCCTCGATCACTGCATCCTGCTCGGTCAGACGCATCTCCAGGCGATCCATCCGCGTGGCTTCGTCCATGTGCAACCTCCAGTCAGTGCCGATCCGAAAGCCTTCCCTCTGCAATGGGGCCGGTCCGCCGGTGCTCGCCCCCTCCTAGCGCAGGCCGCCCGTCGAGCAACGGGAGGGGCGGCCTCATGCAGGAATCCGAAGGCAAGCATCAAAGTCATAATTCAAGTCCAAAATATTACTATATACCTTGGCAGATATCCGAATATTCTTTTCGACATCCATCCTTGATTGCAATCATCAAATTTATTGACTCAAGTCGCCGACTCGTGTCAGAGTTCTTGACAATGCGATTCATGGTTGTATCCCGAGAGTTACGGATTTTTAAGCCGATTACACCAGATTTGCCGGCACATTACAGTTCAGGCGAGCACGATTCCCGATGGCGATGTTTGGTTCACGCGATGACGCCCTGCTCGCGGCGATCGACAGGACGATGGCGCGGGTCGAGTTCGATCTCGACGGCACCGTCACCGACGCGAACGCGCTGTTCCTCGACCTCGTCGGCTACACGCTCGAAGAGGTGCGCGGCCAGCATCACCGGGTGTTCGTTCCGGAGGCCGACCGCGCGGGCCAGGATTACACCGCCTTCTGGGACCGGCTGCGCGCCGGCCAGCACGAGGCCCGCGCCTTCCGCCGCGTCACGAAATCCGGCCGGATCGTCTGGATCCAGGGATCGTACAACCCGATCCTCGACCGGCGCGGCCGGCCGACCAAGGTGGTCAAGCTCGCCACCGACATCACCGAGGAACGCACCCGCAACGCGCTCCATGCGGGTCAGATCGCGGCTCTCGACCGCTCGCAGGCAGTGATCTGCTTCGACCTCGACGGGACGATCACGGACGCCAACGCGAATTTCCTGGCCACGATGGGGTACACCCTCGAGGAGGTCCGCGGTCGGCATCACCGGATGTTCCTGCCGCCGGCCGAGGCGGCGGGCGCGGATTACGCGGCGTTCTGGGCCGCGCTTGGCAAGGGCGAGTATCAGGCCGGCGAGTTCCGGCGCCTCGGGAAGGGCGGCCGCACGGTCTGGATCTTCGGCGCCTACAACCCGATCCTCGACGCCGACGGCAAGCCCTGTGCCGTCGTGAAGTTCGCCACCGATGTGACCCGTCAGGTCGAGGATCGGCAGCGCCGGACCGAGGGCCAGCGCGCCATCGACAGCGATATCGCGGCAATCCGCGAGTCGATGAGTCGGGTCGTCCGGCAGGCCGACGACACCGCCGAGACGTCGAGCCAGACCGCGCGGAACGTCGAGGCGGTCGCCGCCGGTTCCGAGGAGTTCGCGTCCTCCATCGAGGAGCTGAGCCGCCACGCCCTGCAGGCGAAATCCTCCGTGGACCTCGTCGTGACCCGCGCAGAGGAAGCCGGCGCGATCGTCGTTGGGTTGACCGGCGCCGCGGACCGGATCGGGGCGGCGGTGAGCCTGATCCGCTCCATCGCAGACCAGACGAACCTCCTCGCGCTCAACGCCACCATCGAGGCCGCCCGGGCCGGCGCGGCCGGCAAGGGGTTCGCGGTGGTCGCGGCCGAGGTGAAGGCGCTCGCCGAGCAGACCGCCAAGGCCACCGGCGAGATCGGCACGCAGATCGCCGCCGTGCAGGCCGAGACCTCCCGGGCCGTCGCGGCGATCGACGGGATCGGCGCCACGATCGAGCAGCTCAGCGCGATCTCGCTCAGCGTCTCGTCGGCCGTGACCGAGCAGGCGGCGGTGACCCGCGACATGACCGAGAACATGCAAGCCGCCGCGCAGAGTGTCGCGGCCGTCCACACCGCCATGGCGGAGATCGCCTCCTCGGCGGGGCTCGTCGATGCCTCCGTGCGCAAGGTTTCGGAGGCGGCTCGCGCCCTCGCGTGAGCGGTCCGGCAGCGCCTCAGGCAGCGCGGATCGCGGCCGGATCCGCTACGGAGATCCGGTCGCGCCCGCCATTCTTGGCGGCATAGAGCGCGGCGTCGGCCCGCTGCATCAACGCCTCGAACGCGATTCCGGGACGAGCCTGCGCGATCCCGATGCTGACGCTCACGCGCAGTGCCGGAAGTTCAGGGACCTTGAGCTGCGCGAAGGTCTGACGCAGCTCCTCGGCCCGAGCCAGGGCCTCCGCGGGCGAGACACCGGGAAGCAAGCAGGCGAATTCCTCGCCGCCCAGGCGGCCCAGCAGGGCCTCCCTGGGCAGCAGAGTCGTCGCCATGGCACAGAAGCCGACCAGAACCGCGTCGCCGACCCCATGACCGTAGCGGTCGTTGACGGCCTTGAAGCGATCGAGGTCGAACAGCAGCAGGGCCGCGTCGCGGTGCGCGCGCATCGCGTCCTCGGCGGCTGTGGCGAAGGCCCGGCGGTTGCGCACACCGGTCAGCGCGTCGGTGGACGCGGCGATGCGCTGCTCGCGCTCGGCCCGTTCCTTGACCAGCGCCATGAAGGTGAAGGCGGAGGCGATCGAGAACATCAGGGTGATGAAGCACAGGATCGCCACCCAGGGCGAGGCGAGCGGGCTGAGACCCGGCTGCGGCGGCGCCAGAAGCGTCGCGGGGATCCGCACGAGATAGAAGGCGCCGTGCAGCGCCAGGATGGTGGCGGCCGCGAACCGGGAGGCGAGCCGCTCAGCGCGGCCGCGCCAGATCTCCGCGGTCGCGCCGCCGCAATACAGCGCCGCCACCGCCGAGGCGTAGACGATGCGAGCCTCGATCGAGCCGTAGAAGGCCGGGATCAGGCATAGGACGCACCATCCGAGCGCGCCGGCCATCGCAACGCCCGCCCGCGGCTCGCGGTGCTCGAAGGAGCGGACACCGCTCCAGATCAGGCCGTAGGCGGCCAGCACCACGGCGTTGGCGAGGCCAACCGAGACCAGGTCGGGGATCTGGTTGCGCAACGCGAGGCCGGTCGATCCGGCCGCGCCCAATAGATGGGCCGCGCCCCAGTAGGCCAGCACCGGGGAGTCGGGCGCCTGCCGCCAAGAGGCCATGAACAGCATGCCGACCAGGAAGGTCGTCACCGCGCTGACGACCAGCAGAGTGGCGGGATCGAGCTGCACGGACGACTGTCAATCCTCGACCTGGACGCTGGCGCCGTCCCATCGCCGCAGCGCGCTGCAGCACGACCGAACGACGATTCGGGATTTATGCCTATACCACTATATTTGGATGGGAGCCACAATAAGCCGGCTTAGAAAGCCTCTACGCTTCCGAAGCGCTAGTACACTTCCATATTTGCCCGAGGGACGGGATGCACTTCCGGTCCTGTTCAGATAGAGCCTGCGGCGATGATCTCGGCAGGGTAAAGCCCCTGCAGGGGCTTGGAACCTCACGAATGAGCCAGGCCATCTGCACGTCGACACTTTAAGGCGATTGATCCGGACCGTCCTTCGGCGGCCGGCACGGGCCCTGAATCGAGAACCGCCCGGCGTGCCGGACCTCGACGCGCCGGTGTCTCTGGCTCGGGGCTCTGTTGTGCGGCGCGTCGCCGTAGGGACGCGCCGCAGCCCGAAACGCGATGACCCGCCTTACCGTCAGGCGTGGTGAATTACCGGGACCGCGGGCGCGCCTTCCCACTCGGTATTGGCGGGAATCGACTCGCCCTTCATGACGATGGTGAGCGGGCGCAGCCGGGCGAAATCGCCGACCTTGGTGTCGTACAGCACCGTCGAGAACGCCCCCACCGAGACGCCGCGGCCGACGACGACGCGGCCGATCTTCATGATCCGGTCCTCGTAGAGGTGCGTCTGCAGCGCCGAGACCCGGTTGATCGTGGCGTAATCGCCGATGGTGACACAGTCGAACTCGGTGATGTCGGTGGTGAGCATGCACACGCCCTGGCCGACCTTCACGCCGAACAGCCGGAGCACCCAGGGGAGGAACGGCGTGCCCTGAAGGTGTTCGAGCAACACCTTGCCGGCGAGCCCCCAATAGGCCACCGCGATCGCCTCGGTGCGCATCGCCCACCAGGACCACATCGGCTGCATGCCGGGCTTGTAGACGCCCATCAGCAGCCACTTCATGGCGATGACGGCCGAGGACTGGATCAGCGCGATGGCGACGCTCGCCGTGATGAAGCTGATGGCCAGCCCCGTCCAGTCCTTCTCCAAGATGGCAGGGTAGAAGTACCAGTCGATCACGGTGATCGCGAGGGTGATGTAGAGCATCGGCGAGAACGAGGTCGCGAAGGCCTCGAACACGCCGCGGCGGATCTTCGGCCAAGCGCCCGGCTCGTAGGTCTGGGCGGTCGATCCGAGGTCCACCTTCTGCCGGGCGGGCAGCCGGATCGGCGGCGAGCCGAACCACGTCTCGCCGGGGCTCATGGCGGCGTTCTCGGGCGGCTTCGACTTGATGCCGATGAGCACGTCGTCGGGGATGACCGCACCCGGCGGCACCACGGCGTCGTTGCCGACGAAGACCCGCGCCCCGGTCCGGGTCGGCTCCAGATGCATCCAGCCGCGCCGGATCTCCTCCTCGCCATACACCACCTCGTCGGCGACGAAGTTCTTCGCGCCGACCTCGGCGAGGTCGTAGCGCCCGGCGAGGTTGGTCGAGATCTCGGCGCCGTGGCCCATATCGGCGCCCATCAGCCGGTACCAGGCCCGCATGTAGACGGTCGCGAACAGCGACGAGAGCGTCTCCAGGGTGACCTCGACCGCGAGGGCCAGCGACCACTTCCGCAGATAGAACAGGGAATGGACCGAGTAGGTGCCGGAGCGCGTCCGCGGCAGCACGATCCAGCGGATGCCGGCGATCAGGAGCACCGTGCCGGCGGTCATCAGCATGGCGGTCGGCCAAGTGAGGATCGGCAGGTACCAGTGGTAATCGATATCGGTGATGTCGGAGAGCGAATCCGAGATCTGGTCGAAGATGAAGAACGCCGGGAAGATCGGCAGCAGGCCGACCGCGGGGATCGCGCCGAGCAGCACGATATAGGCCGCCATGAAGGCCGTGCGGCGCGCGAAGGAGGCCTCGGCGGGCGCGGGCAGGTCCGACGGATCGGCCATCCCGACCTTGCGACCGGGTGAACCGTCCCAGCGCTCGGCCGCGCCCACGCGCGTGCCCGTGGGGATCGTGGTGAGGTCGGCGATCTCCGCCTGCGGCCCGATCACCGCGTCGTGGCTGATCACGCAGGAGGTCCCGACCGCCGCGTCCGCGCCGATCTCGACCGTGCCGATGACCAGCTCGTTGCCGACGATCTCGGCATTGGCGATGACGAGGCGGCCGCCCAGGGAGGCGCCGTCCCCGATGGTCAGGAGGTCGGGTGCGCCGATCTCGATGTCGGAGATCAGGGTGTCGCGGCCGACCCTGGCGCCCATGAGCCGCAGGTAGATGGCGATGGCCGGCGAGCCCTGGAGCCATTTCACGTGGACGAGGGGCGCCAGCCGCTGCGCGAGCCACCAGCGATAATAATAGGCGCCCCAGAGCGGGTACCGGCCCGGTCTGGTCCGGCCGAGGATCAGCCACTTGCCGGCCACCGCCGCCACCGCGGTCACGCCGTTGATCGCCACGTAGACGAGGAGCAGCACACCGAGTTCGGCGAAGAAGCTGAGGCCGCCGCCCGTGAGTAGCAGGTAGGTCACGAACATGCCGAGCCATTGCGCGGTGGCCAGCGCGATCACGAAGGGCAGCGCCACGAGCTGCCCGAGGCCGCACAAAGCCCGGCGCAGCAGCGGCGGCGGCGCGAAGCTCAGGTCGCGGGTCGCGGCCCCGGCACCCATCCCGCCCGTGCGGGCGATCAGCGCATCGGCCATCGCCCGCATGGTGCGCAGGGCATAGACGTCCGGCAGGGTGATGCCGGCGAGCGGCGGGTTCTCGCGCACCGCCGAGACGAAGCGGGCGGCCAGCAGGGAGTGGCCGCCGAGATCGGCGAAGAAGTCGCCCTCGAGGGCGATCGGCTGGTTGCCGAAGATCTGCTTGGCGGCGGCGACGAGGGCCGCCTCGGTCTCGTTGGCGGGCGGCTCCTGCTCGCCGTCGGCGGCGACGACCGTGAGCGGGGCGATCTTCAGCGCCTTGCGGTCGACCTTGCCGGAGGTCAGCCGGGGGAGCGTCTCGGCCACCTCGAAATGGCCGGGCACCATGTAGGGCGGCATCTGCCCGGCGAGCGTCCGGCGCAGGGCGGGGGCATCGATGGCGCGACCGCGCTCCGGGATCAGGAAGGCGACGAGGCGGTCGACCCCGTCGTCGTTCCGGAGCACGACGGCGGCCTGGTTGATGTCGGGCACCGCGCGGATCCGCGACTCGATCTCGCCGAGCTCCACGCGGAAGCCGCGGATCTTCACCTGATCGTCGATGCGGCCGTGGAACACGATCCGCCCGGCGGCGTCGAGGGAGACCGCGTCGCCCGAGCGGTAGAGCACCGGATCGGTCCCGTCCGAGGCGAAGGGATTGGCGATGAACTTCTCCGCCGTCAGTTCCGGACGGGCGAGGTAGCCCCGCGCCACGCCGGGACCGCCGATCAGCAATTCGCCCTGCTGGTCGCGGCCGAGCAGGGAAAGGTCCTCGCCGGCGACGTAGACGGAGTAGTTCGGGATCGGGCCGCCGATGGTCACCGGCTCGCCGGGCCGCATCTCGGCCGCGGTCGCCACCACGGTGGCCTCCGTGGGCCCGTAGGTGTTGAACAGCTGCCGTCCGCCCGTCGCCCAGCGGGCGATCAGCGGCTCGGGCAGCGCCTCGCCGCCGAGCAGGACCAGGCGGACCCGCGGCAGGTCGCCGGTGATCATCGCCAGCAGCGTCGGGACGGTGTCGAGCACCGTGATGCCCTCGGCCTCCAGGATGCCCGGCAGCGATTCCAGGTCGCCCATCATGGCCGGGCTCGCCACGAACAGGGTCGCGCCCACGAGGTAGGGGACCCAGATCTCCTCCATCGAGAGGTCGAAGGCCACCGAGGCGCCCTGGAAGACCACGTCGTCGGCGCGCATCCCGTAGAGCGCGTTCCCGGACCGCAGGAAGTGGCAGATATTGGCGTGGCTGATGACGATGCCCTTGGGCACGCCGGTCGAGCCCGAGGTGTAGATCAGGTAGGCGGGATGCTCGGGCGTCAGCCCGGCCGCGCGCGGGTCCGGCACCGGCGCGCCGGCCGGCGTCCCGGCATCGAGATCCGCCGGCGTCAGGGCGGGCGCCGCATCGGGCGCGGTCGGGACGAGCGCCGGGGAGACCAGGAGCGCCTTGGCATTCGCATCCGTGAGGCAGACCCCGACCCGGTCGGCCGGCGCCTCGGCGTCGAAGGGCAGCCAGGCCGCCCCCGACATCGTGATGCCGATCTGCGCCACGAGGAGGTCCGGGCCCCGGGCCATCCAGAGGCCGACGACGTCGCCGGGCCCGATGCCGCGATGGGCGAGGCCCGCGGCGATCCGGCCGGCCCGCGCGGCGACCTCCGCGTAGGTCAGGTGCGGGTGGACGCCCCCGGCGGCCACGCGCGCGCCGTCGACGAGGCAGGGATGGTCGGGCCGGGAAGCGGCCGAATGCAGGAAGATCTCGGCCAGGACTTCGTCGCGGATCAGGTCCGGCCGGTGGTCGCCGCGCAGGATCGCCGCCGCATCCCCGCGCGGCGCGCGCTCCCCGGCCGCCGGGCCGGGCCGGGTCTTCTCGGCGACGTCGCTCATCCGCTGCTCCGCTGGCCGCCCGCTCGGGCCGGCGCCTACCGTGGCCGCCCTATAGCCTGCCGATCATGCCGTTATCGAGGCGGCTTTGCACTGCGCCGGCGCACGGGATCAAGCCCAGCGCCAGCCGCCGGGCTCGAGGATCAGCACCTCGCCCTGGCGGATGCCGAGGCGGGGCGCGGCGTAGATGTCGAGATGGCCGAGGGCCACCAGGGCCGCCCGCGCGACGCCGCCATGGGCGACGACGACCGTGTCCCTGTCGAGGCCCGCGATCATCGGGCCGACGCGCTCGACCAGGGCGGCATAGCTCTCGCCACCCTGGCCGGGCGGCCGGTAATGCCAGCGATCCCGGTCGCGGCCGGCCGCCCCGGCCGGGTCGCGGCGGCGGATCTCAGCCCAGGTGGAGCCTTCCCAGCTGCCGAAGCCGATCTCCCGCAGCCGGGGATCGATGCGGTAGCCGTCCGGGTCCAGGCCGAGGGCGCCCCGCAGGATCTCCATGGTCCGCCGGGTGCGCTTGAGCGGGCTCGCGACGAAATCGGCCTCCGCCAGGGTCGGGCCGGCCGCGGCGGCGAGGCGCTCCGCGACGGCGGCCGCCTGTGTCTCGCCCTGGCTGTTGAGATCGGTGTCGCGGCTACCCTGAAGGCGTCCCTCGGCGTTCCAGGCTGTCTGGCCGTGCCGGATGAAGTAGATCGTACCCAACCGTCTCAACCCCGTCCTGCGCAGGCATCCGGAACGGCCTGGATCGCCGGCCGTTCTCGCCGTCGGTCGGCTATATCCGGAACCAGGTCCTGCCCCATGTCCAAGAAGCACGGCAAGCATCAACGCGGCCACAAACGCGGTGACGGCATGACAGGCGAGGCCGATCTGCATGGTCCCACGGTGGATCACCGCCCGTCCACGGCCCGCTGGGCCGACAGCGTCGACACGCTGGCCCTGTCCGCCCCGTCGGCTCTGGGCCATCACAGGCCGGTCCCGATCCGCGCCGCGCCGGGCATCGTGACGGTGGCGCCGGGCGCCGCCTTCGACCTCGGAACGGTGGATCCCGACGACGACGGCGGCCTCGACAAGGACTGGGCGAAGGACGCCCTCGCCACGGAGCGCGAGCGCATCGTCGCGCTCCAGGAACGCCTCTACGCCGAGCGCGCCCGCAGCCTGCTTCTCGTCTTCCAGGCCATCGATACCGGCGGCAAGGACGGCACGATCCGCTCGGTCCTCAAGGGCGTGAACCCGCAGGGCTGCACGGTGGCCTCGTTCAAGGTGCCCTCGAGCGAGGAGCTCGATCACGACTTCCTGTGGCGCTACCATGCCCGGGTGCCGGGGCGCGGCCTGATCGGGGTCTTCAACCGCAGCCACTACGAGGACGTGCTCGTGGTGCGGGTGAAGGGCCTCGTGCCGGACGCGGTCTGGCAGAGCCGCTACGGCCGGATCAACGACTTCGAGCGCCTGCTCACGGAATCCGGCACGACGGTCGTCAAGTTCTTCCTGCACATCTCGAAGGCGGAGCAGAAGAAGCGCCTGGAGGCCCGGATCGCCGACCCGGAGAAGCACTGGAAATTCGATCCGGCCGATCTGGTCGAGCGGAAATCCTGGGATTCCTATCAGCAGGCCTTCGCGGACGCCCTCGGCCGCTGCTCGACGCCCCATGCGCCGTGGCTGGTGGTGCCGGCCAACCACAAGTGGTTCCGCAACTACGTGATCGCCCGGACCGTGGCGGATACGCTCGAAGCCATGGACCCGCGATTCCCCGAGGCCGCCAAAGGCATCGCGGATCTGACGGTGCCCGACTGAGGCAGGGGAGCACGCGATGCTGGTGGTTCGGGAGATCGCGGTCTCGGGCTACCGGTCGCTGCGGCGGATCAGCGTCCCGGTCGATCCGTTGTCGGTCTTCGTCGGGGGCAACGGCACGGGGAAGACCAACCTCTACCGGTCGCTCGAATTGCTGCAGGCGGCGGCCCGGGGCACGCTCACGCGCGATCTGGCCGCGGAGGGCGGCATGGATTCGGCCCTCTGGGCCGGCCGCCGCCGGCAGGGCGAGACCGCCCGGATCTGCCTGTCGGCCACCCTGCGCCACGACGCCACCGCCCAGGACTTCGTCTACGCGGTGGAGATCGGGCTGGTGGAGCAAAGCGGGGGCAAGACCGTCGGGGCCGCCTTCCTGCTGGAGCCACAGATCAAGACCGAGCGCCTGACGGTCCGCACCCGAGGCCGCACGGCGGTGATCCTCGACCGCGACCGGCGCACCGGCTTCGTCCGCGACGATGCCGGCCGCAAGCGCTCCCTCGGCCACGACCTGCTGCCGACCGAGACCGCGCTGGGCAGCCTCCTCGACGCCACGGGGCATCCCGAGATCGCCCTCGTCCGCCTCGCCCTGGCGGGGTGGCGCTTCCACCATGATTTCCGGACGGATGCCGAGTCGCCCCTGCGCCGGCCCTGCCTCGCGGTGACGACGCCGACCCTCGCCTCCGACGGCTCGGACCTGGCCGCCGTCTTCGCCACCCTGGCGCATATCCGGCAGGACACCGCCGAGATCGACGACGCCGTCGACGGAGCCTTCCCGGGCGCCGGGCTCGTGATCCCGAGACCCAGCCGTCACGCCAGCTTCGGCCTGCGATTCCCCGACTTCCCGGCCCGGATCTTCGATCCGCCGGAATTGTCGGACGGCACCCTGCGCTACCTCGCCCTGGCCGGTGCCCTGCTCGGCTACCGGCTGCCGCCGTTCATCGCGTTAAACGAGCCCGAGACCAGCCTCCATCCCGATCTCATGGACCCGCTGGCGCGGCTGATCGCCCGGGCGGCGCAGCGCACGCAGGTCTGGCTCGTCACGCATTCGGAGCGGCTCGCGGCGCGAATCGCCGAGCACGGGAGCGTTCGGCCGCGGATCGTCATCAAGCGCGACGGCGAGACCTGGATCGACGGGCTCAAGCGCTCGGGGGAATTCGCCGAGGCGGACGAGGATTGAGCCCGGCCCGCCCGGGTCGTTCGCGCAGCGACGCGGCGGCGCGACTCAATCCTTGTCGAGGGTAAGGTCCGGCGCGTCGGGATTCTTCATGCCGACGACGTGGTAGCCGGCATCCACGTGGAGGATCTCGCCGGTCATGCCGGCCGCCATGTCGGAGACGAGGTAGGATGCGGTCTCACCGACCTCCCCGATGGTCACGGTCCGCCGCAGGGGCGCGTTGTACTCGTTCCACTTCAGGATGTAGCGGAAATCGCCGATCCCGGAGGCGGCGAGCGTCTTGATCGGGCCGGCCGAGATCGCATTGACCCGGATGTTCTTCGGGCCGAGATCGGCCGCGAGGTAGCGCACCGACGCCTCGAGCGCCGCCTTGGCCACGCCCATCACGTTGTAGTGCGGCATCCACTTCTCGGCGCCGTAATAGGTCAGCGTCACGAGGGAGCCACCCGGGCGCATGATCTTCTCGGCGCGCTGGGCCACGGCGGTGAACGAGTAGCACGAGACGAGGAGCGACTTGGTGAAGTTGTCCTCGGAGGTCTCGATGTAGCGGCCGGTCAGCTCGTCCTTGTCGGAGAAGGCGACGCAGTGGACGACGAAGTCGATGCCCTCGGGGAAGACCCTCGCGGCCTCCGCGAAGACCGCGTCGATCGTCGCCGACTCGGTGACGTCGCAATGCCCGATGACGTGGGCGTCGAGTTCCTTGGCCAGGGGCTCGACGCGCTTGCGCAGAGCGTCGCCCTGATAGGTGAAGGCCAGTTCCGCCCCGTGGGCGCGGGCACTGCGGGCGATGCCCCAGGCGATCGAGCGGTTGTTGGCGACCCCGAGGACGATGCCCCGCTTGCCCGCCAGAAGGCCCTGCCCGTGTTCCGCCATGATCGATCCCGAAGCCGCGCGACCCCTCTCGGGGCCGGGGGGCCTCCTTAGCGGAGGCAGCCCGGCGACGGAAGTCCGGGGCGCCACCGAGCGCCGTCGAGGCGGCGCCGGCGGCGTGGTCGGAGGCGCGTCAGGCCGCCTTCGTGGCCCGTCGGCCCTGCGCGAAGTCCGTCAGGGCCGCATCCTCGCCCTCCGGCAGGACGATCGCCGTGGTGGCGAACAGGTCGCCGCGGGTGCCGTCCTTCTTCGGCAGGCCCTTGCCGCGCAGGCGGAAGGTGCGGCCGGAACTCGTCATCGCCGGGATCTTCATCTCGACGGCGCCGGTGAGGGTCGGCACGCGGATCGTGCCGCCGAGCACGGCATCCTCGAGGGGAACGTCGACGGTGGTGCGCAGATCGGCACCCTCGACGGTGAAGCGCGGATGCGGCCGGATCCGGATCGTGAGGAGGGCATCGCCCGGCTCACCCCGCATGCCGCCGCTCTGGCCGAGGCCGCGCAACCGGATGGTCTGGCCGTCGATCACGCCGCGGGGAATCACCACGTCGACCTCCCGGCCGGTGGGCAAAGCGAGGCGCAGCTTCTCCTCGCTGGCGACCTGCTCCAGGGTCACCGCCAGTTCCGCGGCGACGTCGTCGCCCTTGGCCGCCTGGCGCTGGCCGCCCGGGCCGGCCCCGCCAGCGCGGAAGGCCTCGCCGAAGATGTGCGAGAAGATGTCCTCGCCCATACCTCCGCCCATACCGCCGCCCATGCTGCCGCCGCGTTGGGCGCGGGCCATGTTCTCGAAGTCGAAATTGCCACCGCGTCCGCCGCCGAAGCCGCCGAACCCTTCGAAACCGGTCGCGCGCGGCTTGCCCTCGGCGTCGATCTCGCCGCGGTCGAACTGCTTGCGCTTCTCGGCGTCGCCCAGGATTTCGTAGGCCGAATTCGCCTCGGCGAAACGGTCCTTGGCCTTCACGTCGTTCTTGTTGCGGTCGGGGTGGAAGTCCTTGGCGAGCTTGCGATAGGCCTTCTTGATCTCGGCCTCGCTCGCCCCCTTGGCCACGCCCAGCACGTCGTAGGGATTGCGCATGGATCTCTTGGCTGTGCGGTTGGCTCTGCGATGTCGCGTCGCCACCGGGATGTGGGATGGATGTTGCATCCCTGCAACGGTCCTGGCGGCGAAAGTCTGCGGGTTCGCGCCGAACGTCAAGCCGCCACCCTCGCCGCGGATGCAGGCGGGCCCTATCGTCGGACGCGGCGCGCAATGGCGCCTCCGGTGCGCTCGGGCCCGGGGCCGAGTTCACTGGAATCACCCGAGGCCGGAGAGCCGATGCACTACGCCTGCGACCACCTCCACCTGCGCAGCCGCGACGCCGTCTCGGCTGCATCCTTCTACGTCGAGACCTTCGGAGCGCGGGAGGTGAAGCGCGTCGGCGCGGATCCGGTTCAGCGTGTCGTGCTCGACCTCGGCGGTCTCGCCGTCTTCATCGAGCAGGCCCCGGCGGAGACCGCGCCCGCATCCGCCACGCCCTGCCTCGGGATCGAACATGTCGGGCTGCGCGTCGCCGATATCGAGGCCGCGATGCACGATCTCACCGCCCGGGGCGTGACGGTGCGGACCGGCATCACCGAGCGCGGTCCCGGCCTGCGAATCGCCTTCGTGGAGGGCCCCGACGGCGCGCTGATCGAGATCCTGGAGCGGAAGTCGGTCTGATGCCGCCGAGGGCCGGCCGCCGCGCCTCCCCGGCTGCGGCGCAGATACTGCGGCTGGTCGCCTCCGACGAGGCGGCAGCGCGTCCGGTCACGGATGCGGCCGGCGGCACGGCCGCGCTTTCCGGCCGGGTCGAGCGGGTGCTCGCGGCGATGCGGACCGCCTAGCCCGACCTGACCGCCGATCCAGGCAGCCCGGGGCCCACCTCCGCGTCGCCGGCCGACAGGATGCAGGCGCAGACCGGCATCCCGTACATCCTGCTCGACAGGAGCTCCGCGAAGGCGCCGGAGGCCGACCGGCAATGCGGCGCCGCGCCGGGCCGTCAGGCCGAGGCGGATGTCCCGACAGCCTCGACCGGCTGGATCCGGGCATGCCGATGGGCGCCGTAGACCGCGCCAAGCACCGCCTCGCAATGGAGCTGGACGCGGGCATGGCACTCGCAGGCGGCGGCCGAGACGGCGCGGCGGTCGAGGATGGTGATGCGCCCCCGGCCCACCCGGATGAGCCCCTGCTCCTGCAGCACCCGCAGGATCCGGGTGAGGTAGGTACGCTGGACGCCGAGCATCGAGGCCAGGACCTCGTGGGTGATCGGAAGGGTATCGACGCCCGTCCGATCCTGCAGCGACAACAGCCAGCGGAGGCAGCGCTGCTCGATCGGATGCAGGGCGTTGCAGGCCCCGATCTGGATCAGCTGGGCCAGGAAACAATCGGCGTAGCGCGCGAAGAGGTCGCGCAGGGTGTCCGACTGGCCTTCGGCCTGCCGCAGGCGCTCGGCTTCGAGGCGCAGGACCGGTCCGCCGACCTGCACGAGCCCGCTGACCGCCGGCGGCAACCGACCCTGGCCGATAAAGCCGCCGACCGCCCCGTCATGGCCGACGCTCGCGGTCTCAGCCATCCGGCCGTCCCGTGTGGCGACCACCAGCGCCACGACGGCCTGCTCGCGGGGGAAGAGCACGTAGCTCGCCGCGGAGCCCGCAACGAGCACCGTGTCTCCCTTGACGAAGGTCAGCGGCTCCAGATGGGGCGCGATCAGCGCATGATCCGAATCCGACAGCGCGTCGAGGAGCAGATTGCCGGTGGAGGCGGCAGTTTCGATCGGCATTGGGGGCGGAGAGGTGCGGGAGGAGAGTTTCCCGTCAGGATCCTCTCGAGGCTCACCCGCCGAAGAGCGGGCCCCTCTGCCATACCGCGCGCTCTGCGCCCCTGAACTAACCTAGGTTTCGCTGAACCCGTTCATCTACTTGTCCGTGCAGAGACCCTGTTCCGAAAGCCGCTTGTGTTCGCGCGGATCGCAGTCGGTCGTCAGGAACGAGGCCCAGTCCGACGGGGTCCCGTAGAAGGCGTTGCGGTCGACGTCACCGCGCACGCCCGGAACCCGGCCCGTGGAGGTGAACTGCCACAGCATCCACTTGCGGTTGACGAAGCGCTGCTCCGGCTCGGCCGCGGTGGAGCGCAGCCAGTGCGGGTAATCGGGGAGTTCGCCCTCCAGCACGTCCTTGTGGAAGGTGATGTCGGTGTAGATGATCGGGCGCTTGCCGGTGTAGCGCTCCATCTCCTCCAGCATCTCGGTGACCATCGCCAGGGCCTGGGCCTTGGGCAGCTTCTTCGGGCAGGTCTGCGAGTGGCCGTTCCACTCGACGTCGAGGACCGGCGGGAGGGCGCTGGGATCGTTCGGGACGTTCTTCTTGAACCAGTCCATCTGCTCCCGGGCGGAGCGGCACCAGAACACGAAATGGTAGGCCCCGCGCGGAACGCCGGCCCGCGCCGCGCCGTCCCAGTTGGTCCGGAAGCGCTCGTCGACGTGGTCGCCGCCCTCGGTGGCCTTGATGAAGGCGAACTGGGTGCCGGCGGCCCGGACCGAGGCCCAGTCGACATTGCCCTGCCACTTCGAGATGTCGATGCCCTGGATCGGGTGGAGCTTGGCCTTGGCCACCCCCGGATGCGGCTTGGCGTCGCCCTTCGTGGGATAGAAGTCGTTGTTCGACGCGCAGGCCGCGAGTCCGGCCAGGATCGCGGCGGCGGCGAACCGCCCGGCGAGGCGCCGGGCCGGCTTCAGGCGACTGGTCAGGCCCCGAACGAGGTCTTCGATCGGCGAACGCGAAAGCGTGTAGATCCGCGACATCAGTGTTTAGCCCGCCACCGAAGATGCGCCACAGACAGGCGTATTCGATGGCCCCGGCGCGGTTAACGGAGCTTTGCGATCATTGCGGCGGAATTCCGGGACGCGTTGCATCCCCGCGACATACGGCGCCCATCCCCGGCTGGTTCACAGGCCGGCATCCGGCTAAGTCGCGGTCCCGCAACGCGAGTCCGGACGGGCCACCGTGAGTAAGCAACTCTTTACCATAGGCTACGAAGGCCTCGATTCGGAGCGCCTGGTCGGTGTCCTGCGCGCGGCCGGGGTCGCGGTGCTGGCCGATGTCCGGGCGGTGGCGAATTCGCGCAAGCGCGGCTTCTCGAAGGGCGCGCTCGGAACGTCCCTGCGCGAGGCCGGCCTCGGCTACGCGCATCTGCGCAGCCTCGGGACGCCGAAATCCGGCCGGCAGGCGGCCCGGGCCGGGGACGCGGCGCTGATGCGGCGGATCTACTGCGAGGAGGTGCTGGACACCGCCGCCGGGATCGCGGCGCTCGACGACCTCGCGGCGCTGGCCGGGTCGGCGCCGATCTGCCTGCTCTGCTTCGAGCGGGATCCCGCCGGCTGCCACCGGCGCGTGCTGGCCGAACGCCTCGCGCCGCGGGGCTTCGTGGTCAGCGATCTCTACGGTTGAACGGGCTTCAGCGGCCCGACAGGGACGGCGCGCGCATGCCGAGCGCGCCCGCGAGGCGCCGGACCGGGCCGAACGCGGCGGTCAGCCCCAGCGGGGCGGTCTTGCGCGGCGCGCGCGGCCGGCGGCGATCGGCATCCGGGACCGGCTCGACGGGCAGGTACAGCGCGTCGAAGAAGGACATCTCCAGGAGCGTGGCGCCGTCATCGTCGGTGATCACCATGGCCGCCTCCATGAGCCGCGGATCGCCGCCGTGCTGGCGCATCAGGCCCTGCACGATCGTGCGCGCTGTGGCGCGGGCGGCCTCGACGTCCTCGACCCACTGGGCCGCCGAGGCCGGGAGCGAGGCGTTGCCGAGGCGGATGGTGAAATGGGCGCGGACCATGGAGCGCTCCTGGGAGGGAACCGGCGGGGCGCCGCCGGAGACGGGTGTCAGGCGGCCTGGGCGTCGTCGACGGGTTCGTCGCGGGATTCGGCGCCGGGCTCGGACCTCTCGGCCGCGGATTTCGGATCGAAGGCGTCCGCGAGCAGGCCGAGGCGCCGCGCCATGTCGCGCACCTCGTTGAGCGCGATCGACTTCTGGCCTTCCTTCACCGCCCGGGTGATGTCGCTGACCTGCGTGGTGGCGATCCGCTTCAGTTCGTCGGCGAGCTGCTGGCTGGTCATCATCGCATCCGGACCCGGATTGTCGGTCTGAGCCGGGACCGTGGGGCGCCGGCGCTTACCAAGGCGTTTCGCCCGGCCGCGGCGCCTGTGGACAAGATGGGGATCTTCGGCCCGGCTCAGTCCTGCAGATGCCGCGCCGCGATGATCGAGGCGGCGGTGCGGTTCTCCACGCCGAGCTTGGCGTAGATGCCCTCGAGGTGCTTGGTCACGGTCCGGTGGCTGAGCCCCAGGATCTCGCCGATGTCGCGGCTCGACTTGCCCCGGGACAGCCAGAGGAGCACCTCCGCCTCGCGTCCGGTGACCGGCAGGCGCGCCCGCAGCCGCTCGACGCCCGCCGCAAGCGCGTCGCGCGACAGGCGCAGGAGGATCTCGTCCGGGGTGCGGCCGATGAAGCTCAGGGCAAAGGCGGCGCCGTCGCGGTCGGTCAGGGTCAGCGGCTGTGCGGCGCCGGACAGGCAGCCACGGAGCCAGTCGCGGGCCCGGGCGGGCAGTTCGCGCGCGCCGGACGCATCATCGCCGAGCCCGGCCAGCAGCCGCCCGGCCTGGGGCGTCGACCACAGCACGGAGCCGTCCTCCGCGACGGCGAACAGGGTGCGCCCGGCCGTGTCGAGGGCCGCCCGGGCGCTCTGCGCGGCGCGGGCGCTGGCCAGGTGGACGCGAATCCGGGCCAGGATCTCGTCGGGGGCGATGGGCTTGGTGACGTAGTCGATGCCGCCGGCCGACAGGCCCTTCACGATGTGTTCGGTCTCGCTGAGCCCGGTCATGAAGATCACCGGCACGCCGGCGAGCTGCGGCTTGGCCTTGAGCCGCCGGCAGGTCTCGAATCCGTCGAGGCCGGGCATCACCGCGTCGAGCAGGATCACGTCGGGGGTGATCTCGTCCACCAGGGCGAGGGCGAGGTCGCCGCCGACCGCGACCAGCACGGTGGCGCCGGAGCGCTCGATCGCCTCGGTGAGGAAGCTCAGCGTGTCGGGTGAATCGTCGACCACCAGGACGATGTCCCGGTGCGGCTGGACAATCGGCGCCTCAGCCATGGCGGGCGAGCCCCTGCAGGACCGCGAGATAGCGGCGCAGATCGTATCCTTCGACGAGCCCCCGCATCCGGGCGACGAAAGCGGGCGGCACGGACGCGTCCTCCTCCATCTGGGTCAGCTTGGCCTCGATGGCCCGGATATGCCCGATCCGGCCGAGGCGCAGGAGTTCGCCGATGTGCTCGGGCCCGGGCCCCGGCGGGTCGGCGGTCGCCCGGACCGGCTCGGCCCGAGCCGGCGGCGGGCTCTCGGTCCATTCGAGGTGCAGCAGCTTGCCGATCCGCTCCATCACGTCGCGCAGATCGAAGGGCTTGGCGAAGATCGCGTCGTGGGGGGCGTCGTCGCCGCGGATCGGGCTGATCTCGTGGACATTGGCCGACATCATGGCGATCGGACCGGTATGTCCGGCCTGCCGCAGCGCCGCGGCCGCCGCCCAGCCGCTCATCCCTGGCATCGCGATGTCGAGCAGGATCAGGTCGACGCCACCCTGCGCGACCATCGCGAGGCACTCAGGCCCCGAGCCGGCCTCCAGGACGGAGATGCCCTGCGGCTCGAGGATCGCCCGCATCAGGGCCCGGTGGGCGCTGTCGTCGTCGGCCACCAGAACGGCGCGGCGCGCGCCCGCATAGGCGCGGTCCGGCGCCGCCGGCGGCGCGGGCAGGACGATCGGCGCGGGCTGCGCCACGGAGGCCAGCATCAGCCGCAGCCGCGCCTGCGTCCCCCCGCCGGGAGCGGCCGCGACGGTGATCTCGCCGCCGAGGAGCTGCGCCAGCAGGTTGGCGATGGTGAGCCCCAGCCCCGTCCCCGGCGTGCTGCGGGCGGCCGGGGTCGAGCCGCGCTCGAAGGGCTCGAAGATCCGCGCGAGATCCGCCTCCGGGATGCCGGGACCGGTGTCGCGGATCGTGAAGACCGCGATCTGGCTCCGGTAGCTCAGGTCCAGCGAGACGGTGCCGGCTTCCGTGAACTTGATGGCGTTCGACAGCAGGTTGAGCAGCACCTGGCGCAGGCGCTTCTCGTCGGTGGCGACCACCGCGGGCAGGATCTCGGGGCGTGAGAACCGGAATTCCAGTCCGGCCTCCCGGGCCTGGAGCCGCACCATGTCCACCAGCTGGTCGAGGAAGTCGGTCAGCCGCACCTCGTCGCGGTGGATCTGGAGGCGCCCCGCCTCCATGCGCGAGATGTCGAGGAGCCCGTCGATCAGGCCGGACAGGTGCTGGGCGCTGCGCCGGATCACCCGGATCGCGTTGAGGCGGTGCGCGGGGATCGCGGGATCGGCTTCGAGGAGCTGCGCATAGCCCAAAACGGTGGAGAGCGGCGTGCGCAATTCGTGGCTGATGCCCACCACGTAGCGGCTCTTGGCCTGGTTGGCGGCCTCGGCCCGCTCCTTGGCCTCCTGCAGCTTGGCGTCCGTGATCTTATGGGCCGCGATCTCGGCCTCGTAGAGCGCCGTCTGGCGCATCGTCTCGGCCTGGGCCACGCGGCGGCTCTCCTGGGCGAGGACGAACAGCCACGCCACCACGCCGAGGATCACCACCAGCGTGAAGAACACGCTGGTCAGCGCGGTGCGTAAAAAGTCGCGGTGCTCCGGATGCCCGATCGTCGCGCCGGCATGCACGATCCCGAGAATCAGGCCGATCACCGCGCAGAGCGTCAGCATCACCGCGAGGTAGCGGCCGAGCGGCGCACCGATCCAGGCGGCGGTACGGCCCGGCAGGAGCCGGGCGACGGCGGCCTGCGCCTGCACCTCAAGCCGGCCGTGGGGCTTGCACAGATCGCCGCACCGGGCGTCCAGCGAGCAGCAGAGCGAGCAGATCGGGGCGTCATAGGCCGGACAATGGGCCATGTCCTCGCCCTCGAAAGGCAACTCGCAGACCCGGCAGACCACCTCGGCCGCGCCCCAATCCTGCTTCGGAACCCGGGCGAGGTACCAGCGCCCGGCCGTGGCCCAGGCGATTGCCGGGGCCGCGCAGAACGCGATGGCGAGGGTGAGCAGCGGCGCGAAGGGCTGCACGATCGGTCCGAGCCAGCCGAGATAGGCCGCGCCCCCGGCCGCGAGGGCCAGCGCCATCGCGCCGGTCCCGACCGGGTTCACGGCGTAGAGATGGGCGCGCTTGAACTCGATGCCCGGCGGCGAGAGGCCGAGCGGCTTGTTGACCGCGAGGTCTGCGGCGAGGGCCCCGACCCAGGCCGAGACCACCGCGGCGTAGAGCGGCAGGGTGCTCTCGATGGTCTTGTCGATCCCGAGCTCCATCAGGAGCACCGCGATGGCGACGTTGAACACCAGCCAGACCACCCGCCCCGGATGGCTGTGGGTCAGCCGCGAGAAGAAGTTCGACCACGCGATCGAGCCGGCATAGGCGTTGGTGAGGTTGATCTTCAGCTGCGACACGAGGACGAACAGCCCTGTGAGCAGCAAAGCCGCCCGGCTCCCCTCCCCCGTCAGATAGCCGAAGGCGACCGCATACATGCGGGTCGGCTCGGCGGCGTGATCGGGCGGGACGCCGTGGCCCAGCGCCAGGACCGCGAGGGCGGCGCCGAGCAGGATCTTCAGCATCCCGGGCAGGATCCAGCCGGCGCCCCCCGACAGGACCGCCAGCCACCAGCGGCGATCCCGCGGCCCTGACGGCTCCGGCACGAACCGCAGGAAGTCGACCTGCTCGCCGACCTGGGCCAGCAGCGCCAGCAGGACGCCGGTGGCCAGCCCGAACCGGGCGAGGTCGAAGCCGGCACCGCCGCCGTCGAGACCCGGAAAGCGCGCCAGCGCGCGCAGCGGCCCCGCACCCTGCGCCGCCACGAACAACAGCGGCAGCAGGCTCAAGGCGATCCAGAGCGGCTGCGTCCAGATCTGGAACCGGCTGATCAGCCGAATCCCGTAGACCACCAGGG
Source organism: Methylobacterium sp. UNC378MF (assembly GCF_900103195.1). Lineage (GTDB taxonomy): Bacteria > Pseudomonadota > Alphaproteobacteria > Rhizobiales > Beijerinckiaceae > Methylobacterium. The sequence continues at coordinate 64,429 of NZ_FMWU01000023.1, forward strand.
GAATCACCGCACCGGCGCAGAGCAGGTAACCGATGCCGAGCGGCAGCCCGAAGCAGAGTTGCAGCGCCAGCGCCATGATCGCCGCCTCGATGGCGAAGAACAGGAACGTGAAGCTCGCGTAGATGAGGGACGTGACGGTCGAGCCGAGATAGCCGAAGCCGGCGCCGCGGGTCAGGAGGTCCATGTCGACCCCGTACCGGGCGGCATAGACCGTGATCGGGGCCGCGGTGGCGAAGATGATCAGGCCGACGACCAGGACGGCCGCCACGGTGTTGGGGAAGCCCGCCGTCAGCGTCAGGGTCCCGCCGATCGCCTCCAGGGCGAGGAACGAGATCGACCCGAGGGCGGTTTGCGCCACCTCGAGGCTGGACCAGCGGCGCGCCTTCTTGGCCGTGAAGCGGAGGGCGTAATCCTCCAGCGTCTCGTCGGCGACGAAGCGGTTGTAGTCCCGCCGGATGGGGATGATGCGCTGCGGGCCGCTCATCGGGCCCCGATCCGGGCAACCGGCTCGCGCGTCGCGGGCACACGCGCGCGCGAAACACCAAGCACCCGGGCGGTGCTCACCATGTTCGCGCTGCCGGTCACCAGAACCTCAAAGTATTCCGCCGCGATGGTGCACCGCATGCAAGAGCACGGCCATACGCAAAATCGCGTATAGGCCGCAGCGCAACCCAGGACCTAGCCTGCACGCGTCGATCCGGGCCGCCTCTCAAGGCCCGGACGCGAACAGGGTCAGGCACATGGCAGACGACACCGACACTGGCGCCGATCGCGGCTTGCGCTCCCCGCTGCGGCGCAGGCTGCTCATGGGATTGGCCGGCGCCCCGGCGCTGGCGCTGATGCCGCGGGCAGCCTGGGCCGCACCGGCGACCTCGGCCGTGAACACGACGGGCCTCGCGGTGACCGACAGCGAGGTGACGGTCGGCATCCTGCACTCGATCACCGGCACGATGGCGATCTCCGAGACGGGCGCCCAGGAAGCCGAGAAGCTCGCGATCCAGCAGATCAACGACGCCGGCGGCGTGCTCGGCCGCAAGATCAAGATCATCCAGGAGGACGGCGCCTCCGACTGGCCGACCTTTGCCGAGAAGGCCAAGAAGCTCCTCGTGAACGACCATTGCGCCGCCGTGATGGGCTGCTGGACCTCGGCGTCCCGCAAGGCGGTGCTGCCGGTGTTCGAGCAGTATAACGGCCTCCTGTACTACCCGACCTTCTACGAGGGCCTGGAGCAGTCGAAGAACGTCTTCTACACCGGCCAGGAGGCCACGCAGCAGATCCTCGCCGGCCTCGACTGGGTCCACAAGGAGAAGGGCGGCGACAGCTTCTACTTCATCGGCTCCGACTACATCTGGCCGCGCACCTCCAACAAGATCGCCCGCAAGCACGTGGAAAACGTGCTCAAGGGCAAGGTCGTCGGCGAGGAGTATTTCCCGCTCGGACACACCCAGTTCAACTCGGTCATCAACAAGATCAAGCTGACCAAGCCGAAGGTGATCTTCGCCGACGTGGTCGGCGGCTCGAACGTGGCGTTCTACAAGCAGCTCAAGGCGGCCGGCATCGACCTGTCGAAGCAGGTTCTGATGACGATCTCGGTCACCGAGGACGAGATCGACGGCATCGGCGGCGAGAACATCGCCGGGGCCTATGCCTGCATGAAGTACTTCCAGTCGATCGACAACGAGAACAACAAGGCCTTCGTCGCGGCCTTCAAGAAGATGTGGGGTGAGAAGACCGTCATCGGCGACGTGACGCAGGCGGCCTATCTCGGCCCGTTCCTGTGGAAGATGGCCTGCGAGAAGGCCGGCTCGTTCGACGTCGACAAGGTGGTGGCGGCCTCGCCGGGCCTGGAATTCAAGGGCGCGCCGGAAGGCTACGTGAAGATCGACGAGAACCATCACCTCTGGTCGAAGACCCGGGTCGGCAAGGCCAAGACCGACGGCCAGTTCGAGATCGTCTACACCAGCCCCGAGCTGATCAAGCCCGATCCGTTCCCGAAGGGATATCAGTAGTCACCTCGTTCGGAGGGGCAAATTCGCCCCTCCCCAGCGTCATCGCGAGCGCAGCGAAGCGACCCAGGGCAGCGGGACTTTCCGGGACGTAGTGCGACCCTGGATTGCTTCGCTCCGCTCGCAAAGACGGTTCCGCCTGTCCCAGGGGCCGTGACGATCCTGCACGAACCACATTCGCTTTGCGGAAGACCGAAACCATGCTCGGCGACTATTCCCTCGGCGACCTCGGCGCGATCTTCGCCATGCAGGGCTTTGCCGGCCTGATCCTGTTCTCCGTCTACCTGCTGATGGCGCTGGGCCTCGCGATCATCTTCGGCCAGATGGGCGTGATCAACATGGCCCACGGGGAGTTCATGATCCTCGGCGCCTACGTCACCTATCTCTGCTCGACCTTCTTCCAGACCTACCTGCCGGCGCTCTTCCCGATCTACTTCTTCATCGCGATGGGCCTGGCGTTCCTCGCCTCCGGGGCCTTGGGGATGCTGGTGGAATGGGGCCTGATCCGGTTCCTCTACAAGCGCCCGCTCGACACCCTGCTCGCCACCTGGGGCCTGTCGCTGATCCTCCAGCAGGCCTACCGGTCGATCTTCGGTGCCCGCGAGGTCGGCGTCGAGCTGCCGTCCTGGCTGATCGGCTCGGTGCAGGTCACCGACACGATCGAAATCCCGATCAACGGCCTGTTCGTCATGGCCGTCACGATCCTGATCACGGTCTGCGTCGCGCTGCTGATCTTCCGCTCGCGCTTCGGCCAGCAGGTCCGCGCCGTGATGTCGAACCGCGCCATGGCAGGTGCGGTGGGCATCGATACCGAGAAGGTCGACCGCTACACGTTCGGCCTCGGCTGCGGCATCGCCGGGGTCGCCGGTTCGGCCTTCACGATGATCGGCTCGACCGGGCCGACCTCGGGCCAGCTCTACATCGTCGACACGTTCCTGATCGTCGTGTTCGGCGGCGCCGCGAGCCTCTTGGGCACCATCGCGTCGGCCTTCTCGATCTCCCAGACCCAGTCGACCCTGGAATTCTTCCTCTCCGGCTCGATGGCCAAGGTGATCACCCTGCTCGCGGTGGTCGGCATCCTGATGCTGAGGCCCCAGGGCCTCTTCACCCTCAAGGTCCGGCGCTGAGGATTTTCTCCCGATGACGAACCCGGTCCAGACCCTCACCAAATCCGTCACCGTCAACGACAACCCGTTCATGAAGCCGGTGGAGTGGCTGAGCTTGGCTCTCCTCGCCGGGGTGATCCTGGTCGTCCTGCCGCTGATGCTCGACGGATTCCGCCTCAACCTCGTCGGCAAGTACCTCACCTACGCGTTCGTCGCCCTCGGGCTGGTGATCTGCTGGGGCTATGCGGGCATCCTGTCCCTCGGACAGGGCGTTTTTTTCGGATTGGGCGGCTACTGCATGGCGATGTACTTGAAGCTGGAGGCTTCAAGCATCGAGAATACGAAGATCCAGTCGACGCCCGGCATTCCGGACTTCATGGACTGGAACCAGATCACCGCCCTCCCCTGGTTCTGGCAGCCGTTCAAGAGCCTGCCGCTGACGCTGATCCTGGCGGTCGCCATCCCGGTCCTGTTCGCGATGCTGATCTCCTTCGCGATGTTCAAGCGCCGGGTCGGCGGCACCTACTTCGCGATCATCACCCAGGCGATCGCCGCGATCCTGACCATCCTGATCGTCGGCCAGCAGGGCTATACCGGCGGCATCAACGGCATCACCGACCTGCGCACCCTCCACGGCTGGGACATCCGCACCGACCACGCGAAGGTGATCCTGTACTTCGTCAACGGCGGCCTGCTGATCGCCTGCATCCTGGCGGCGCAGTACGTGAAGAAGTCGAAGCTCGGCCGCATCCTCGTCGCCATGCGCGACAAGGAGGACCGGGTCCGCTTCTCCGGCTACTCGGTGGCGGGGTTCAAGGTCTTCGCCTTCTGCTTCGCCGCCGGTTTGGCCGCGATCGGCGGCGCGATGTTCACGCTCCAGGTCGGGTTCATGTCGCCCTCCTTCGTGGGCATCGTCCCGTCGATCGAGATGGTGATCTATGCCGCGGTCGGCGGGCGCCTGTCCCTGTTCGGCGCCGTCTGGGGCACGCTGCTCGTCAACTGGGCCAAGACCAGCTTCTCCGAGAGCTTCCCGGACCTCTGGCTGTTCGGCCTCGGCGCCCTGTTCATCGCGGTGGTGCTGGCCTTCCCGAACGGCCTCGCGGGGATCTGGCGGGAGCACATCGAACCGCGCCTCACCCGCCGGGTGAAGGGGCTGCGCGCCCCGCCGCCTGCGATCGTCCCGCCCCACGGCACCCCGGCCGAGTGAGCAAGCCATGAACGCCGCGATCCTCTCCTCCCCCGTGGTCGGCGCCGAGGCGGCCCCGCCCGACTACCTCCTCGCCGTCGAGGCGCTCACGGTCTCGTTCGACGGGTTCAAGGCGGTGAACGACGTGTCGTTCTACGTCGATCCGGACGAGATCCGGGTGATCATCGGTCCGAACGGCGCCGGCAAGACCACGGTCCTCGACCTGATCTGCGGCCGCACCCGGGCCAGCGCCGGCTCGATCAAGTACAAGGGCCAGGAGCTGACCCGGCTCTCCGAGAGCGCGATCGTGCAGGCCGGCGTCGGCCGCAAGTTCCAGACGCCGTCGATCTACGACGACCTGACGGTGTTCGAGAACCTGGAGATCTCGTTCCCCCGCGGCCGCTCGGTCTTCGGCGCGCTGACATTCAAGCGGGACGCCGAGGTCCGCGACCGCATCCACGCCATCGCCGAGACGATCTTCCTGAAGGACCAGCTCAAGGAGCGGGCCGAGTTCCTGAGCCACGGCCAGAAGCAGTGGCTGGAGATCGGCATGCTGCTGATCCAGGATCCGGAGCTGCTGATGCTCGACGAGCCGGTGGCCGGGATGAGCGTCGGCGAGCGGATCAAGACCGCCGAGCTGCTCAACCAGATCATCAAGGGCCGCTCGGTGCTGGTGATCGAGCACGACATGAAGTTCGTCGAGGACATCGCCCACCGGGTGACGGTCCTGCACCAGGGCAAGGTGCTGTCTGAGGGTTCGATGGAGCGGGTCAAGAACGACCCGAAGGTCATCGAAGTTTATTTGGGACATTGACGATGGTCTCGCTCCAGACCGCGCACGCGGCCACCGTCCAGGCCCCCCCGCTCGCCGCGATCCCGTCCGCGACGCCGGCGCTCGCCGTCGAGGACCTGCACGCCGCCTACGGCCAGAGCGAGGTCCTGCACGGGCTGACCTTCTCGGTGGCGCCCGGCGAAATCGTCGCCGTGATGGGCCGCAACGGCATGGGCAAGACCACGCTGATGAAGACCCTGATGGGGCTCGTTCCCGTCAAGGCCGGCTCGATCCAGGTCGAGGGCGCGGACATCGCCGGGCTCAAGAGCCACGCCCGGGTCGCCAGGGGCCTCGCCTACGTGCCGCAGGGCCGGATGATCTTCTCGACCATGACGGTGCAGGAGAACATCGAGACTGGCCTGACGGTCACGGGTGCCCGCAAGGTGCCGCAGGACCTCTACGACATGTTCCCGGTCCTGCTGGAGATGAAGGGACGACGCGGCGGCAACCTCTCGGGCGGGCAGCAGCAGCAGCTCGCCATCGCCCGGGCGCTGGCGAGCCGGCCGAAGGTCCTGCTCCTCGACGAGCCGACCGAGGGCATCCAGCCCTCGATCATCCGCGAGATGGGCCGGACGCTGAAGAAGATCCGCGACCAGCGCGGCCTCTCGATCGTGGTGTCCGAGCAGGTCCTGAGCTTCGCCCTCGACGTCGCCGACCGGGTGATCGTGCTGGAGAACGGCGCCATCGTCCACGAGGCCCCGCGCGACGGCATCGACGAGGCGGCCGTCGCCCGGTTCCTCTCGGTCTAGGGGCGCAGCATGGCCGATCACGAGATCTTCGAACTCGGCGACTTCGTGCTCCAGTGCGGCAAGACGCTGCGCGCGGCCAAGCTCGCCTTCAAGACCTTCGGAACGCTGAGCCCCGCCAAGGACAACGCCATCGTCTACCCGACCTGGTACTCGGGCCAGCACACCGAGAACGAGTGGCTGATCGGCCCCGGCAAGGCGCTCGACCCGGACAAGTACTTCATCATCATCCCGAACATGTTCGGCAACGGGCTCTCGTCCTCGCCGAGCAACACGCCGGCGCCCTGGAACGGGCCGCGCTTCCCCAACGTCACCGCCTACGACAACGTCCGCGCCCAGCACCGCCTCGTCACCGAGCATTTCGGCATCGAGAAACTGGTCCTCGTCACCGGCTGGTCGATGGGCGCGCTCCAGACCTACCACTGGGCGTCGATGTACCCCGACATGGTGCCGAGGATCCTGCCGTTTCAGGGCTCGGCCAAGTGCTCCCGGCACAATTACGTCTTCCTGGAGGGCGCCAAGGCGGCGCTGCAGGCCGACGCCGCCTGGGCGGAGGGCTGGTACACGAGCCCGCCGACGCGGGGCCTGCGCGCCTTCGGCCGGGTCTACGCGGGCTGGGGCCTGTCGCAGACCTTCTACCGGCTCGAGGCCGACATCACCCACATGGGCTACGCCTCGCTGGAGGACTTCCTGATCGGGTTCTGGGAAGGCCTGTTCTACGAACGCGACGCCAACAACCTGCTTGCCATGCTGTGGACCTGGCAGCACGGCGACATCAGCGCGAACGACACCTTCAAGGGCGACTTCAAGGCCGCGCTCGGCGCCATCCGGGCGAAGGCGATCCTGATGCCCGCCTCGACCGACCTGTATTTTCCGCCCGAGGACAACGCCATCGAGGCGGCCGCCATGCCGAACGCGGAACTGCGCGTGATCGACACGTGGTGGGGCCACTTCGCGGGCGGGCCGGGCACAAGCCCGGACGACATCAAGGTCCTCGACGACGCGCTGAAAGAGCTGCTCGCGAGCGGGTGAGAGACGCGCAGCGGCGCGCGGACGGGGCCTGTGCCCCGGTTGAGTCAGGGAGCTGGAGACACGAGATGCCCGAGACGCTGATCAAGGTCGATCTCACGCAATCGGCCTACGACAACGACATGGTGCACAATCGCTGGCACCCCGACATCCCGATGGTGGCCTATGTGAAGCCGGGTGCGGACTTCATCGTCGAGACCTACGACTGGACCGGCGGCTTCATCAAGAACAACGATTCCGCCGACGACGTGCGCGACATCGACCTGTCGATCGTGCACTTCCTCTCGGGTCCGATCGGCGTCGAGGGCGCCGAGCCCGGCGACCTGCTCGTGGTCGACCTCCTCGACATCGGCGCCAAGCCCGAGAGCCAGTGGGGCTTCAACGGCTTCTTCTCCAAGAAGAACGGCGGCGGCTTCCTGACCGAGCATTTCCCGCAGGCCCAGAAGTCGATCTGGGACTTCGAGGGGATGTTCACCAAGTCCCGCCACGTCCCGGGCGTGCGCTTCCCCGGCCTGATCCATCCCGGCCTGATCGGCTGCCTGCCCGATCCGAAGATGCTGGAGACCTGGAACACCCGCGAGAAGGCGCTCTACGACACCGATCCGGAGCGCGTGCCGGCGCTCGCCACCCTCCCCTTCGGGCCGACCGCCCATATGGGCCGCCTGAAGGGCGACGCGAAGGATGCGGCCGCCGCCACGGGCGCCCGCACGGTCCCGCCCCGTGAGCACGGCGGCAATTGCGACATCAAGGATCTGTCGCGCGGCTCGAAGATCTACTTCCCGGTCTACGTGCCCGGCGCCGGCCTCTCCATGGGCGACCTGCATTTCAGCCAGGGCGACGGCGAGATCACCTTCTGCGGCGCCATCGAGATGGCCGGCTGGGTGCATCTCAAGGTCGAGCTGATCAAGGACGGCATGGCCAAGTACGGGATCAAGAACCCGATCTTCAAGCCGTCGCCGATCACGCCGCAATACGACGACCACCTGATCTTCGAGGGCATCTCGGTCGACGAGAGCGGCGGCCAGCACTACCTCGACGTCCATATCGCCTACCGGCAGGCCTGCCTGAACGCGATCGAGTACCTGAAGAAGTTCGGCTACTCGGGCGCGCAGGCCTACTCGATCCTCGGCACGGCGCCCGTCCAGGGCCACATCTCGGGCGTCGTCGACATCCCGAATGCCTGCGCGACGCTCTGGATCCCGACCAAGATCTTCGAGTTCGACATCAACCCCGGCGCCGACGGACCGACCAAGTTCCTCGACGGCTCGATCCAGATGCCGCTCTCGCCGGATCTCTAACCCTCCGGTCGTCCGGTGGGCACTTCGATCCCGCCGGACGCGACCTGCCCCCTCTCCCGTGCGGGAGAGGGTTGGGGTGAGGGACCCGGTCTTTCCGGACAGGTCGCATCCCTCACCCTGTCCCTCTCCCGCACGAGAGAGGGGACCCGCGCAACACCTGACAACACCGCAATTCGGCCCCTCTTCTGGGAGCACCCCATGCCCGTCTACGACTACGCCTGCGAGGCCTGCGGGCCCTTCACGGTGATGCGGCCGATGGCGGAGTTCCGCGAGCCGCATGCCTGCCCGGATTGCGGGGGCACGAGCCAGCGCGCCTTCCTCACCGCGCCGCGCATCGCCGGCATGGATGCGGGCCTCAGGACCGCTCACGCCACCAACGAGCGCAGCCGCCACGCTCCCAAGCGCTCGGGCAGTCACGGGGCGGGCTGCGGCTGCTGCTCACCCAAGAAGACGGGTGCGGCCCCGGCCGCCGCCAAGAGCTTCCCGAAGGCGCGGCCCTGGATGATCAGCCACTGAGGCGGCTTCCCGGGCTTCGCACGCTCTTCCCCTCCCCCTTGTGGGGAGGGGCCAGGGGTGGGGGTGGTTCAGGATCGAGCGTCCCGGTGCCTTCTGCGCCACCCCCACCTCCAACTCCTCCCCACAAGGGGGAGGAGAGCACGTCAGCGCTGAAGACTCACAGGTCGGAGGACATCACGCCATGATGCACGGAGACATCTCGTCCAGCCAGGACAGCGTCGGCGTCGCCGTCGTGAACTACAAGATGCCGCGCCTGCACACCCGCGCGGAGGTGCTGGAGAACGCCAAGGCGATCGGCAAGATGATCGTCGGGATGAAGACCGGCCTGCCCGGCCTCGACCTCGTGATCTTCCCCGAATACTCGACCCACGGCATCATGTACGACGCCGCCGAGATGTACGAGACCGCTTCGACGGTCCCGGGGGCCGAGACGGAGGTCTTCGCCGCCGCCTGCCGGGAGGCCAAGGTCTGGGGCGTGTTCTCCCTCACCGGCGAGCGCCACGAGGAGCACCCGCACAAGGCGCCCTACAACACCCTGATTCTGATGAACGACCAGGGCGAGATCGTCCAGAAGTACCGCAAGATCATGCCCTGGACGCCGATCGAGGGCTGGTATCCGGGCGACCGCACCTACGTGTCGGACGGGCCGAAGGGGCTGAAGATCAGCCTGATCATCTGCGACGACGGCAATTATCCCGAGATCTGGCGCGACTGCGCCATGCGGGGCGCCGAGCTGATCATCCGCTGCCAGGGCTACATGTACCCGGCGAAAGAACAGCAGGTCGTCATCTCGAAGGCGATGGCCTTCGCCAACAATGTCTACGTGGCAGTGTCGAACGCGGCGGGCTTCGACGGCGTCTACACCTATTTCGGCCACTCGGCGATCATCGGCTTCGACGGAAGGACGCTCGGCGAGTGCGGCGAGGAGGAGATGGGCATCCAGTACGCCGCCCTGTCGAAGTTCCTGATCCGGGATTTCCGCGCCCACGGCCAGTCGGAGAACCACCTCTTCAAGCTCCTGCACCGCGGCTACACGGGCATGATCAACTCGAAGGAGAACCGGCACGGGATGTCGGAATGCCCCTACGACTTCTACCGCCGCTGGATCGAGGATCCCGACGGAACCCGCGACGCCGTCCGGGCCATTACCCGTCAGAGCGTCGGCACGGAGGAATGCCCGATCGAGGGCATCCCCTTCGTGGGCAAGGGCGAGGGTGCCCCCGACCCGGCGCGCTGATCGCCGGCCAGGCGCCGTGGGGGGCGGCCCTTGGCCTGACATTGGACCAGGAGAACCATGGACACGACTCCCCTCGACCCCACCGCGTTCCGGGCCCCCGCCGTGCTGCTCTCGGGCCCGGTCGATTACGACATGTACAAGGACTTCCGACGCCAGCTCGGCGCGGCGGGCGACCGCGAGATCGTGGTGATTGAGCTGACGACGCTCGGCGGCGATCCGGAGGTCGCCCGGATGATGGGCGAGGATATCCGCTTCAACAGCGCGATGGACCCGAACCGGCGGTTCGTCTTCCTCGGCAAGGCCGCGATCTATTCGGCCGGCACGACCTTCATGAGCTTCTTCGCCCGGCCGAACCGCTTTCTCACCTGCGGCACGCGGCTGATGATCCACGAGCGCAAGATGAACAAGCAGCTCCAGGTCGAAGGCCCGCTCACCACCTGCATCGCCTCCGTGAATGCGACGCTCAACGAGATCCTGTGCTCGATCGAGATCCAGAACGAGGGCTTCGCCAACCTGATCCAGGGCTCGGACGTGACCCTCGACGAGGTGCTCGAGAAGGCGCCGTCGAACTGGTACCTCGAGGCCGAGGAGGCGAAGCGGCGCGGCCTGATCGAGGCTGTCATCTGAACCGCGTCCTCGCGAGCGGAGCGAAGCAAGGACGGCGGGGCGTCGAGCCTCACGGCTCCGGGTAATCGGCACCCAGGCTGGTCTCGCGCCACACCTCGATCTCGGCGAGGCGCTGCTTCAGACGGGTCGTGACCGCCTCGTAGCCCCAGGCACCGAGGACGAGATGGCGGGGCGGGCTCTCCATCTCGGTCACCCGGATCATCGCCTCGCCGGCCCGGACCGGATCGCCGGCTTGCGTGCCGCTCTTCTCCGCCGTGGCCTTCAGGCGTGCGCCGGCGGTCTCGGCGTAGTCGGCAATCGCGTTCGGCGTCTGGATCAGGGAGCGCCCGGCCCAGTCGGTGCGGAACGGGCCCGGTGCGATGCAGGTCACGCGGATCCCGAGCGGCCCGGCTTCCGCGGCGAGGGAGTCCGAGAACCCTTCGACGGCGTGCTTGGTCGCCGCGTAGTAGCCCGAAGCCGGGAAGCCGACGAAGCCCGCCACCGAGGTGACGTTGAGGATGTGGCCGGCGCGCTGCGCCCGCATGACCGGCAGCACCGCCCGGGTCAGAGCGAACAGGCCGAAGACGTTGGCGTCGAACTGGGCGCGGATCTTGTCCGCCTCGCCCTCTTCGATGGAGGATTGGTAGCCGTAGCCGGCATTGTTCACCAGCACGTCGATCCGGCCGAATCTGTCCTGCGCGGCGCGTACGGACTCGGCGATCTGATCGGCCTCGGTGACGTCGAGGGACAGGGCCAGAACCCGGTCATCGGCGCCCTGCGCAAGGTCGGCGACCTTGGCGCGGTCGCGGGCCGTCACGACCGCCCGCCAGCCGCGCCCGATGACGAGCTTGGCGAGTTCCCGGCCGAAGCCCGTGGAGCAGCCGGTGATGAACCAGACCGGATTGCTGTTCTGCGTCATGATCGATCCTGAACGCGCGTGGTGGGGTCAGGGCGTCTCGGACGGCTCCGTCGGGCGATCGACCGAGAGCAGGTAGGCGATCAGCACCGTCTGCTCCTCGCGCGAGACACCCGAGCCGGCATCCGCCCAGAAGGCGTGCCCCTTGCCGGTAACGCGGGGCGGTGCGCGCCGTATCCGGGGCCGCGTTGGCGGCGACCACCATCGCCCGCAGGTCGCGGTCCACCAGGGCGCGCAGGCTGTTGGCCGAATCGGGCGCAATGCCCCGGTCGAGCGTGGCGAAGGTCGCGGGCGGCGACAGGCGCGCCTCCATCTTGGCGCCCGCCCGCGCCCGGGTCGGCTCGGTGCCGATCTCGGCCTCCGGGATGCGGGGATCGAGGGCCGGGCCTTGAACGGCCGGATACGGCCAGGGTTCATCCCGGCAGCCGGGACGGGTGTCGCGTCCCGGCCGGCGCGGGCCCTCAGATCTGAATCTGCCCGCCATCGGCGAACAGCTCGACGCCGTTGACGAAGCTCGCCGCGTCGGAAGCGAGGAACAGCACCGCCTGGGCGATCTCCTCGGGCCGGCCGACGCGGCCGGCCGGGATCCGGCCGGCGAGGACATCCTTGGTCGCCGGCCTCACCGACATCGTCGGCGCGCACACCCGCGGACTCCTCGCCCGCTACCCGAAGGTGAGGCTGCAGCTGGTGGTGACCGATCGTCCCGTCGACCTGATCGAGGAGCGGATCGACGTGGCGCTGCGGGTCCGGCGGGCCCCGACCAGCGACGCGTCGCTGACCATGCGCACGCTCGGATCCTCGCGCCGGATCCTGGTCGCCGCGCCGCAGGTCGCGCGCAGCCTCACTCCCGACATCGCCGCGCTCGGCGCGGTCCCGGGATGACGCGGCGAAGCGGCGGCGGCGGGCGCCCTAATACCCCCGCGCCGCGTCGACCCCGTCCGGCACCTGGCCGGTGCGCCGGAAGGCCCGCAGGTTCTCCGCCACCGTGGCGGCCGCCGAATCCATGTCGGTCGGCCCCGAGATGTGCGGCAGAACCGTCACGCCGGGATGGGACCACAGCGGGGAATCCCCCGGCAGGGGCTCGACCTCGAAGACGTCGAGCACCGCGTGCGTGAGGTGTCCGGAATCGAGGGCGGCGATCAGGTCCGCGGTCACGACGATCGGCCCGCGTGCGAAATTGATCAGCGCAGCGCCCGGCTTCAGGGCCGCGAGCGTTTCGGCATTCACCAGCCCCCGCGTCTCCGGCGTCAGCGGCACGAGGCAGACGAGGATGTCGCACCGGCCGAGCATCGCCGGCAGCGTGTCCGCTCCGGAGACCGCGTCGATTCCGGGCAGGACCTTCGGGCTGCGGCTCCAGCCGACGACGCGGAAACCCGCCCCGGTGAGCCGGTCGGCCGCCGCGGCCCCGAGGGCGCCGAGTCCGAGCAGGCCCACAATCATGTCGGACGGCTTGCGATAGGCCTGGGGACGCCAGACCCGATCCCGCTGCTGGCGGGCATAGGCCGGCATGTCGCGCTGGAGATAATAGGTCCAGGCCAGCACGGCCTCGGCCATGGTGCGGGCCATCTCACGGTCGACCAGGCGGACGATCGGCAGCGGCCGGTCGAAGGCGCCGACGAGCTTCTCGACCCCGGCCCAGAGGCTCTGCACCCAGACGAGCCCCGGCAGCGCCGCGACCTCGGCCGGGTCGGGATTGGCCACGACGGCGACGCGCGCCGCCGCCCGGGCCGCATCGTCCATCACCCGGAACGGGATCACCTGTTCCTCGGGCATGGCCGCCGACAGGATCCGCAGATACTCCGCCTCCTGATCCGGCCCCTTGCACCCGACCAGGGCGATTGCCTCCGCCATCCGCGTCCTCCGCACCGTCCCGATGAACTCGTCCACACACGGACGAAGCAGGCGCTGTGCCCGATGGGATCCGGATCGTCGAGATGGGTCGGGCTCAGACGGGTCAGCGTGCCTCGATCAAGGCCGGGTAGACCAGACGGACGTTGCGGCGCTCCTCGGGGATCGCGGTCTCGGGCCGCTGGCGGATGCTGCCGGTCATCGTCACCACTGCGGGCTCCGTCGGCCGCAGGCGCCAGCGCTCGGCCGCCTGGAGCGCGATGCGGGGCTTGGGACGCTCCAGATGCCGGTCCGCCCCCTCGGTCGGGACGGTGGCGAGCCCGACCAGCGTCATGGCGGCCAGCAGAGCGAACCGGGGCCAGGACCGGCGGGAACGGGCGGGACAGGAGGGCATGGGAAGGGCACCGCGTGGACCTCCCCGTTCTGCGCTGCGCGCGTGAAGACGAAATCGAACCGAATCGATTTCCAACCAGTTCCCAACACCTGCCTACAGTCGCGGTAAATGTGCGCTGTCCAGGCACGGTAAACGCTTGAATCGGGAGGACATGCGGGCATGGCGAGCAAGGTCGAGGGGGGATCCGGGACGCCGGAACGCGCGGAGATCGGCCGCGTGATCGACACCGACATCGCCGCGCGTCTGGACCGGCTGCCGTGGGGCCGCTTCCATGTCCTCGTGATCGTGGCGCTCGGCATCACCTGGGTGCTCGACGGGCTCGAGGTCACGCTCGCCGGCTCGCTGGTGGGGGCGCTGCGCCAGCCGCCGATGTCCTTCTCCGAGCTCGATGTGGGGCTGGCGGCCTCCTGCTACCTCGTGGGCGCCGTCACCGGCGCCGTCGGCTTCGGCTGGCTCACGGACCGGATCGGCCGCAAGAAGCTGTTCTTCATCACGCTCGCCCTCTACCTCGTCGCCACCGCGGCCACCGGCCTGTCGTGGAACATCTGGAGCTTCTGCGTCTGCCGCTTCCTGACGGGCGCGGGGATCGGCGGCGAGTACACGGCGATCAACTCGACCATCCAGGAGCTGGTCCCGGCCCGGGTCCGCGGCTGGACCAACCTCATCATCAACGGCTCGTTCTGGATCGGCGCGGCCCTCGGCTCGTTCATGTCGATCGTGCTGCTGAAGCCCGAGGTGATCGATCCGGCCTGGGGCTGGCGCGTCGCCTTCTTCACCGGCGGCGCGATCGGCCTCGTGATCCTGCTGCTGCGCACCTGGATCCCCGAGAGCCCGCGCTGGCTCGCGACCCACGGCTACGCGGCGGAAGCCGACCGGGTCGTCACCGGCATCGAGAAGCGCTTCACCGACGAGGGCGTGACCCTGCCGCCGGTGGACGAGAGCAAGCGCATGAAGGTCCGCACCCGCGACCACACCCCGCTCTCCGAAGTGTTCAAGGCGCTGTTCGTGACGAGCCGCAAGGAGACGATGGTCGGCCTCGCGCTGATGATCGCGCAGGCCTTCTTCTACAACGCCCTGTTCTTCACTTACGCGCTGGTGCTGGAGCGCTTCTACGACGTGCCCGGCAACCATGTCGGCTGGTACCTGCTGCCCTTCGCGCTCGGCTCGTTCCTCGGCCCGCTGCTGCTCGGGCGGCTGTTCGACACGATCGGCCGGCGCAAGATGATCGCCTTCACCTACGGCATCTCGGCACTGCTGCTGGCCGGCGTGGGCCTGCTGTTCCGCCTCGACGTGCTCGGGCCGGTCGGCCAGACCGGGGCCTGGATGGTGGTGTTCTTCTTCGCCTCGGCGGCGGCGAGTTCGGCCTATCTCACGGTCTCGGAGACCTTCCCGCTGGAGATCCGGGCGCTGGCCATCGCGGCCTTCTACGCGGTCGGCACCGGCATCGGCGGCGTCTCGGGCCCGCTCCTGTTCGGCAGCCTGGTCGAGACCGGCTCCCGCGACTGGGTGCTGTTCGGCTACGGCCTCGGCGCGGCGCTGATGCTCATCGCGGCGATCGCCGGCGGGATCTGGGGCACGGCCGCGGAGGGCAAGTCCCTGGAAGAGGTGTCGAAGCCCCTGGCGGCGGCCTGAACGCCGTCGTCCATGCGGGCGGAGCGGGCGATGCAGCCTCGCTCCGCCCGCCGATGCCGCGCGGCCCTGGATTGCTTCGCTGCGCGCGAGGACGGCTCAGGCCGTCACCCTGCTTTCCGCCACACCTGCCCGTGGTAGACGAACTTCGCGCCCTCGTTCGCCAGCGCCGCCAGCCCCCGGAAGGCGGGATCGTGGACGGTGATCACGCTGGTCGGGATCTTGCGCATCATGGCGGCGAAGGGCGCCTTCTTCTCGAAAGCGGCCCGGAAGCCGCTTTCCTCGAGCACCTTGAGGATCCGGGGCGCGATGCCGCCGCCGATATAGACGCCGCTCGTCGCCAGGAAGGTCAGCGCGAGATCGCCGCAGACTCGGCCGAGCACCCGGCCGAACAGCTCGAGCGTCTCGGCCGCGTGCGGATCAGTGGCCCTGAGCCCCGCCTCGGTGACCGCGGCCGGCTCGATCTTCTCGTGCGGCTGCCCGGTCCGGACATGCGCCACGGCCGCGTGCAGCCGCGACAGGCCCGGTCCCGACAGCACCGTCTCCACGGTGATGCGGTCCTCGACCCGCTCCAGGGCGTGCCAGATCTTCTCCTCGAAGGCGTCGGCCGGACCGATATCGGTGTGGCCCACCTCGGTGGACACGATGGCGAGGTGCGCCGCGTAGGGCACCAGCGCCGCCGCGCCGAAGCCGGTCCCGGGGCCCAGCACCACCCGGGCGCCGCCGGGCACGGGCGGACAGGGTCCGACCGGCGTGAGGTCGTGCGGCTCGATATCGGCGGCGCCGGCCGCCACCGGCACGTAATCGTTGACGACCACCGCGGAAGAGAGACCGAAATCCTCGGCGATGCGCTGTCCCGCGATCTTCCAATGCGCGTTCGTCAGCTGGATCTCCGGCCCGTCGACCCGGCCGGCAATCGCCAGGATGGCCGAGCGCGGCGCCGGGCCGCCCCCCTTCGCGAGCGACGCCTTGATGGCGCTCGACGGATCGGGATGGTCGGCGGTGGTCTCGTGCGCGAGCAGGCGGGGCTGATCGCCAGTCTTCTCGATGAGGCCGAACCGGGCGTTCGTGCCGCCGATGTCGCCGACCAGAACCGGAAACTCGAACATCGCAACACGCCTCTGCTGTCTGGCCCGCCGCCGTCGGGATAGCCACCCGCCGCGGCTCCGGCGATACATCGGCCGCGCGCCCCGGCGCGAGCAAGTCCTATTCGGTACCGACCGCCTCTCAATGCGGTGCGATCGTCCCGTCACCCGCCCGGCCGATCACACCCAGATGCGTGTCGCCGAAACCGCTCGCATATTTGAGCCCGTAGCCGAGCGCGCGATCAAGGCCGATATGGGCGAGCCAGATCAGCGCCAATCCCGCGAGGTCGGGACGGTCGAATCCGGCCGCCAGCGACAGGCCGATCAGCGGCAGGGCCAGCGTATGCATCAGGTTGTAGAGCACGGCGCCGGCCACCGGACCGGCCGCATAGCCCAGCAAGCTCAGGTCGGGGGCGAACAGCAGCGCCGCGAAGAGCCACCACGATTGCCCGAGCCAGCCATAGGCCCATAGGGCCGCAGCCAGGATGCAGGCGCCCTCCAGACGCAGCAGCATGCGCGGCCAGCCCTCGACGGAACGACCCGACATCGCAGTCTCCCTTGATCTGCGCGCGCGGCCGGATGGCGCCCGGCCGAACGGAGAGGCCGCTCAGGCCGGCGGCAGCGCGTCGGGGTCGATCGCGCCCCCAGCGGCCCAGTCGCGCAGCAGATCGCGGACGGCCGCCGGATCGGAGAGGCGGCGACGGGCGACGGTCTCGCCGCCGCCGACACGCACCGCGACGCCGCCATCCTCGTTGACCGACGCGAAGGCGATCTCGTCGGTCCGGTCGTCGCCGAAGAAGACGGGTGTCCGTCCGGCATAGGGCGCCTGCGCCATGAAGGCCCGGATCGCGTGGGCCTTGGTGGCCTGCGCCGGAACGATTTCGCCGACCGCCTTTCCGAGCTGCAGGCGGTAACCGGCGCCGAGCGCCTCCGCCGCGCCCTTCACCAGCGCCTCCGCCCGGGCGGCATCGTCCGGGCTCGCGAGGCGCCAATGCACCGCCACCGAGGCGCCCTTGTCCTCGATCAGAACCTGCGCCAGCGCGGCGGTCTCGGCCTGGAGGCGCGCCACCTGCCCGCGCAGATCCGGATGGTCCTCCGCACGGCCGCCCGTGATCGCGCCGCCGACCCGGCACTCGACGCCGTGCAGACCGGCGGCGTCGAGGCGGGACGGCGCCAGGAAGTCGTCGATGACCGTGACCGGCCGCCCCGTCACGATCGCGAGGGCCCCGTCGAGGCGGTCCCGGAGCCGCTCCAGGGTTTCCACCAGCCCGGGCTCGACCTGCACGGCGTCCGGCCGCGGCGCGATCTCGGCGAGCGTGCCGTCGAAGTCGAGGAAAAGGGCGATGTCCATCGCGGGCGATCCCGGGCTCGAGTGTCGGGGACGGGCTAGCACGGGCGCGCCGGACGACAAACGCCGGCCGAGCCGCCCTATCTGGATTCGCGCAGCCACGGCGCGAGGTTTGTCCATGAGAGGATCACCGTTCTGGCCCGTTCCGGATCCGGTCGGGCCCGGCGAGGAGAGCGTCTGGGATTATCCACGACCGCCGCGGCTGGAGCCGGTGACCGAGCGATTGCGGGTGCATCTCGGGGGCGTCGCGATCGCGACGACCGGGGCGGGGTACCGCGTGCTCGAGACCTCGCACCCGCCGACCTACTACCTGCCGCCGGATGCCATCGCGGACGGGGCGCTCGTGAACCCGCGGCGCGGCGGGATCTGCGAGTGGAAGGGACAGGCGCTCCTGTTCGACGTGCGTGGCGGCGATCGTCTCGCGCCCGGCGCCGCCTGGGCCTATCCGGACCCGACCCCGGATTTCCGCGCGATCGCCGGCTACGTCGCGTTCTACGCCGGCCCGATGGATGCCTGCTTCGTCGGCGCGGCCCAGGTGACGCCGCAGCCCGGGAATTTCTACGGCGGCTGGATCACGCCCGGCATCGTCGGGCCGTTCAAGGGCGGGCCCGGGACGATGGGCTGGTGATTTTCTCCCCCGCCCCTTCTACGTTCCGGGACCCAGGCGACCAGGAGACCGCATGAGCGCGCTGACCGAGACCGATCCGACCGGCGCCGGGTTCAGCCCGGAGGGTCTCGCACGGATCGCGCCGTGGATGGACCGCCTCGTCGCCGAGGGCCGGCTGGCCGGCCTGTCGGTCACAGTGGCGCGGCGCGGCCGCATCGCGTTCGCGCGCGCCTGCGGGCAGGCCGACCTCGCCCGGGGGACGCCCTTCACCCTCGATACGGTGACGCGGATCTACTCGATGACGAAGCCGCTCACCTCGGTGGCGGTGATGCAGCTCTACGAGCAGGGCCTGTTCCAGCTCGACGATCCGGTCTCCCGGGTCCTGCCCGAGTTCGCCGAGATGCGGGTGGCGGTGGGCGGCAACCGGGCGAAGCTCGAGACCGAGCCGGCGCGCCGGGCGATCACCGTTCGGGATCTGCTGACCCACACGGCCGGGCTGACCTACGGCTTCATGGAGGCGACCCTTGTCGATGCGCAGTACCGCGAGCAGGGCATCGACTTCCTGGCGCGCGAGGGCACGCTCGCCGACATGACCGCCCGGGTGGCGAAGCTGCCGCTCCTCGCCCAGCCCGGCAGCGCCTGGAACTACAGCGTCGCCACCGACGTGCTCGGCCAGTACGTGGCCGCCTTGAGCGGCCGCCCGTTCGCCGACCACCTCCGCGAGGCGGTGATCGGGCCCCTCGGCATGGTCGATACCGACTTCTCGGTGCGCCCGGAGCTGATGCCGCGCTTCTGCGCGGCCTATGCGTATGATCGCGCGCGGCAGCTGCGCCTGTTCGACGATTCCGTGGACACGGCTTTCGCGCAGCCGCCCGCCATCGCGTCCGGCGGCGGCGGACTCGTCTCCACGGCCGCCGATTACCAGCGCTTCTGCCGGATGATCCTCAACCGGGGCACCCTCGACGGCAGGCGCCTTCTGAGCCGCAAGACGGTCGACTTGATGCTGGCGAACCACCTGCCGGGCGATCTCGCGGCGATGGGCACGCCGCGCTTCGCCGAGACCTCCTACACGGGCATCGGCTTCGGCCTGGGCTTCTCGGTGATGCTCGATCCGGCCCGCGCCCAGATCCTCGGGACCGCCGGCGAGGTCGCCTGGGGCGGCCTCGCCTCGACGGCGTTCTGGATCGATCCCGCCGAGGATCTCTCGGTGGTGCTCATGACGCAGCTCGTGCCGTCCTCGGCTCTGCCGATCCGGCGCGAACTGCGCGTTCTGACCTACGCGGCCCTGGCCGATTGAGGATCGGCGCCGCTCACTCCTTGGCGGGGGCGTCGGCTGCGGCCGGCTTCTGCGCCGGCTTGGCGCCGGCCTTGGCGGTCGGCTTGGGGGCGGCACCCGCATATTCGGGATCGCTGCGGGGACCGTTCGGACCGTTGGTCGGGCCGGGAAGCTGCCCGGGGGCGACATCGGTGACCTTGTTCCAGGTCTGCGACTTGCACAGGAACGCGATCAGGCAGCCGCGCACCGTGAGTTCACCGGGCGTATCCGTCCAGATGGTGACGTCGTAGGACTTGCCGTCCTCGGAATTGTAGATCTTGCCCTCGTAATGGGCATCGGCGTTCGGCTTCAGGCCCAGAATGAGCTGGTGGCCGAGCGACGGCCGGGTCTGCTTCTTGGGATCGGGGTTCTTGAAGTCGATCCGCGGCTCGCCCTTGTCGTTCAGCGGGACCTTCAGCCACACCACGTAGCCGCACAGCCGGTCACCGGCCGTCCCGCACTTCTCGAGGCGCACGCGGGCGCGGCCGTCCTCGGTCAGATAGGTACCGCTGGGATCGGTCGGCGTCGCGGCCTGCGCCACGCCCGTCAGTGCCGAGAGCGCCAGGATCGCGAGCGGCGCAACCCGGCGACCGATCGATGAAAACCGCATACCGAACTCCCATCCTCGCGAGTCGTGATGGAGCCTTGAACGGCCGCCCTCGCGTAAACCGCTTCCGCGCACGGAAAGATCACTCCCTCCGCGTCATCGCGCCCGCGCCGCACCGAGAACCGGACGGCGTGCGCGTCATGCCCGCCCTCTCCCGCGCGAAGTTGTCCGCATCATGACAACTCAGCCGGGGTTTTGGATGGTGATCGACCCGGCGATACTGGGACTGACGGTCAGATCCGCGTCGGCGGCAGGCTGCGGCCGGGTCCGAGAGCGCGCTGCATCAGTGTCACGTCGAGCCAGCGCCCGTGCTTGTAGCCGACAGCCGCGAGGGTGCCGACCGGCGTGAAACCGAGGCTCCGGTGCAGCGCGATCGAGGCGGGAGAGCCGCTCTCGGCGATGATGGCCACGAGCGACCGGCAATCAATCTGCTCGCTCGCGGCGATCAGCGCCGTCAGCAGGGACCGCCCGAGCCCGCCGCCGCGGGCCGAACGGGCGACGTAGATCGAATCCTCGAGAGTCGAGCGGTAGGCGGCGCGCTGGTGATAGGGGCCGGCATAGGCATAGCCCGCGACCGCGCCGCCACGGTCGGCGACGAGATACGGAAAGCCGCCTGCGCGCAGGACGTCGTAGCGGCGCGTCATCTCGGCCAGGGACGGCGGCTCCGTCTCGAAGCTGGCCGTGCCGGAAACGACGGCGTCGCCGTAGATCGCCGCGATGGCGGGGAGATCGGCCTCGTTGGCCGGGCGTATCACGTCTGTCACGGCCGCAGGTTAGGCGAAGCCGCGTCGTTCCGGCAACGGGCCCCCGCGTGCGGCGGACCGTGAAACGGCGGCGGGACCGGCGTCGGGCGCGGATCCCGGACGATCGAAACGGAGTCGATTACTCGGCGGCCGTCATTTCGGCGGTGAAGTGGCCGCACCAATCCTTCGACGCGACGACCGGCCAGAGGCCCTTGGACTCGGGCGCCGGCTGGCTGACCGGGGGATTGAAGCGGCAGAGGCCCTCATCACCCTGCGCCTGGGCGCCGTTGAGCTTGTGATCGTCGAAGAAGCGGCAGCTCTCGCAAGCGGCGTTCGCGGTACCGGCCATCGGGGTTCTCCATCGGCTGTCTTGGGGTGGTGGGGCTGTCGCAACGGCGGCCCCTCCACACTTCTTAATTAGAATAGGTCCAATGAAGGTTCAACGGCAAGCTTGCGCGGAGCTTGCGCCGCGGCCGGCCCGGGCCGGTGGAGAATGGATGGCTGGAGGATGCGTCGGACGCGATGAGGCGCCGGTACAGGGGGTCTGGTGGATGCGCCAACCGCCGTCACGCGGTCGCAGCGGGAGCGATGGGCACTCCGCGTCCGGCCCCGACCTCTGCAACGGGTGATGCCCGAACGCGACGAAGCCGGATTCCCTGCGGAAATCCGGCTTCGGTGGCGCAAGCGGCGATCCCACGATCACCGTCAGGTCATGACGCGATGCCGTCGAAGGAGACGGCCGCGGATGGGTTCAGCCCTGCTTGGGCTTCTTGTTGGCGTTGTGGTGTCCGATGGCGCAGCCCGCGGCGGCGCCCATCTTTCCATGACCGGCGACGTGCCCGGCGACGCCGCCGACCACGGCACCCTTGAGACAGCCCTTCGCCTCCGCCGGCGCGCCGGTGAGCAGGCCCGCGATGGCCAGGGCGGAAACGAGTGCGATCCGAGTCGTCATCGAGATTTCTCCTGTCGTTCCTGCAGCAACGGCCGCGCGGCCCGACCCGTTCCGCCGAACGGCCGGAACCGGAGAGCGCCTCAAGCCGCGTCCCGTGATGCGTGCCGTCAGCGTGCGAGCCCGGCCACCAGTCGCACGAGGTCCGCTTGGCGTGTCGCTCCGGTCTTGGCGAAAATCGCCTTCAGCTGCGTGCGCGCGGTCGCCGCCGTGATCGCGAACCGCGACGCGGCCTCCGCCAGCGAGGTCCCGCCGGACAGGGCCTGGGCAAGGCGCGCTTCCGCGGGCGTCAGCCGATATGCCGCCTGGAGGATCGCGGAGGTCGGCGCCGGCGGGGTCCCGGGAACGCTCCCGAGGAGCAGCGTGCTCGCACCCGCGAACAAGCCGCGGCTCGGCCCGACCAGCGGCACGACATGGATCACGATCGGCGGACCGCCCCGTCGCGCAACCACGATGGCGGAGATCGGCGGGCGACCGAAGGGCCGTGCCAGGGCTTCCAGCTGCCGGGCCGCCTCCGGATCCTCCGCGGTGAGGCGGCTGCCCGCGAGCTTCAGGTCGCGACCGAGGAGGCTACCGAAAGCGTCGTTCCAGCGGAGTGCCCGCCCCTCCGCATCGAGGATCAGGGCGGCACGATCGATCAGCTCGAAAGCCTGGGTCAGGCCCGCCAGGCGGGCCCGCTCGACCATCGCGGTCAGCAGAGCCGCGCGCTGCAGAAGCGGCGACAGGGTCGCGAGGCGCCGCTGCTCATGCGGCTCATACGGCCCCTGCTCGACGGTCCGCTGCAGAGAGAGGCACCAGAGCCGTCCCTTCACGGCAAAGCCGATGCCGGCAAACCAGCGCAGGCCGCGGGACGCGAGCAGATCCTGGTAGAAGGGCAGGCGCGCGATCTCTTCTTGCGTCGTGAAATCCTGATCCACCGCGATCCCGCGCGTCCGCATGAACGGGATGCCGCGGAGACGATGGTCCTCGCGGTGCCAGCCCTCGTCGAAGTAGCGGCGCGAGGCATCGGCGAGCGAGGCGGTGCAGAGGGATTCGAGGCTGGTCCGGTCGGATCGCAGGAGCAGGGCTCCCTCGCTGCCGGACGCTCGGACGGTGCGCTCGGCCAGATCGGGCCAGCGCGCCGGATCGATCACCGCCTCCTCGAGGTCTTCCCGGAAGCCAGCCTCAAGGTCGTCGTGCAGGCGGGCGAAGAGATCCGGCCTCACGCCCGACATGTGATGCGCCTCCGACGGAATGGAGATTGCCGCCCGGCACTGCACGGCCAAACTCTCGACTGCAGTCCGCGCGGCTCCAGACCTTCGAACTATAAATCACATTTATAAATCCGAGCAAGCAACGGATTTTCTACAGATTTCGGTCGACGGCACGCATGTCGGGCCTGCCGTGGCCCGGTCCGGTCCGACGCGTCCGCGGCGCGAGCGCCGGATCGGCGATGAAACCATAGGTGGCCCGGAGGGTGCGTCCACGGACCGGCCGGAGGCACGAACCCGACCGACATGGTTTCCAGGCGCGCGCAGACCGTGAACAGCGAGGTCGCGATACGGCGCCCCGGCAGCGCACGCGACGGGCTCGCGGCGCTGAAGGGGGGATCATCCCCTATCGGGATGCGTGCATTCCGTCCCGATCGCGGAGACCGGGCGGCCTTTCACCGGCCGGGGCTATTCCGCCATCCTGAGACCACCGATCGCGCGATCGGTCAGCACCTCGTCGGCGATCGGCTCCTGGATCAAGGTCCAGTAGCCGAGGGCCGCGATGAGCGCGATGACCGCACCGGTGATGAACGCCATCGAGAAATGCCCCGTGCCGCCGACGATGAAGCCCGTCACGGTCGGTGCCAGGGCGCCCCCGATATAGCCGCCGAAATTCTGCATCGCGCCGAGGGAGGCGGTGCAATTGGCCGGTGCCGCCACGGAGGCCATCGCCCAGGCCGACGACGAACTCAGGTAGACCAGGAACAGCGAGGCCGAGATGCAGGCGATGGCGAGCGTGTCGCTCGGCGTCAGGGCGGCCACCACCGTGAAGGCCGCGGTCGCCACCAGCGAACCGACCATCGGGATCTTGCGGCTGCGGATCGGGTCGACGCCCCGGCGCACCAGCATGTCCACTACCCGGCCGCCCAGGATCCCGCCCATCACGCCGAAGGCGAAGGGGATCGAGCCGACGAGGCCGGTCTTCTGGAGGGTGAAGTGCCGCTCGATTTCCAGGTAGCTCGGCAGCCACGCGGTGTAGAGCCAGGTCATGTAGATGCAGCCGAAATAGCCGACGATCATCCCCCAGCTCGTGCGGAAGCCGAACAGCCGGCGCCACGCGCTCCAGGTGACCGGGCGGCTGGCATTCGGGGCATCGCCCTCTTGGAGGAAGGCGCGCTCCCCCGGGGTCAGATCGGTCTCGCGCGGATTGCGGAAGACCAGATAGACGACAGTGGCGAGCACCAGCCCCGCCCCGCCCATGATCACGAACATCGCCCGCCAGCCGAAGCTCACCATCAGGAAGGTGAGCAGCGGCAGGGCCAGGAAGGTGCCGAGCGACGAGGCGCAGTTCCAGATCCCCGTGGCGGTGCCGCGCTGGCGGATGTTGAACCAGTCGCGGGAGACCCGGGCGCAGGTCGGGAAATGCGGCGCCTCGCCGATCCCGAGCACGATCCGCGCGCTCACGAACTGCCAGAACGACGTCACGGCGCCCCCCAACATCTGGCCGAGCGACCAGCAGGTCAGGCCCAGCGTCAGCGTCAGGCGCGGGCCGAGCCGGTCCGCCAGGGCGCCGGCGGGCAGTTGCGCGAAGGCATAGGCCCAGAGAAAGGCCGAGAGCAGCAATCCCATGTCGGGGATCGAGAGGCCGAGATCCTCGCGGATCAGCGGGTTGGCCACCGCCAGGGTGGCCCGGTCGACATAGTTGACGACGCCCGCCGTCACGAGCAGGGCGAGCGAGATCGTCTGGATGCGGCGCACGCGCGGCGTTGCGGTCAAGGCCATCGTGTCCTCCCGAATGACGGGCCCCTTGGGGGTCTCCGTGGCCAACCGGTGCTTCGCGACTCGTGGCGGCCCGGCACCATACTGCACCGATCGCCGCCGGACGGAAGGGCCATCGCCCCTCGCCTCCCGCCGCTGGGCGTCGTAGACCGGCCGCTCCGCCACCCTTCGAGTTCGGACCGTTGCGCCTGATCCAGATCACCCACCACGACCTCGACGGCTACGGAGCCTCCACGGTCGCCGCCGCCTGCGCGACGGTCGAGCGCGTCGTCCACGTGCCCCGCTACAGCGATGTCGGCCCGGTCCTAGAGGACGAGATCAAGCGCCTCGGCCGCGCGGCGGAGCGCGAGGTCCTGCTGATGACCGACCTCGGCCTGGAGGAGCAGACCATCGCGGGCCTGAAGAAATTCGCCGCGATGAACCGGCGCCGCGAAGACGGGCAGAAGCACCGTCTCGTGGTCCTCGACCACCACACCTCGTCCCTCGACCAGCTGCGGCGCCTGGGCCTTGAGCCGGCCCCAGACGCGGCGCGGCCGGCCCTCCACCGGGTCGACCTGGGCGATCCCGAGATCGCGGTGCTGATCGAGGACGACATCTGCGCGACGCGGATGACCTTCGACCACCGGGCCCTGTTCGCCACAAGCGAGCCCGAAACCGACCTGTCGAGTCTCCTGAGCGCGGTCGATGCCGTCGATCTCTGGCGCAAGGAGAGCCCGGCCTTCCGGGGCGGGCTCGCCCTGGACGAGCTGTTCTGGGAGGTCGTGTCGAGCTACGTGCCGGTCGGCCATCCCTGGCACGACCGATTCGTGTCCGACATCCTCCTCGCGGCCGCCGCTGCCCTGCGGGACGGCGCGAGCCCGGCCGAGCTGGAGCGCCGCGCCTCGGTGATCCGCACCGGCGTGGTGGACACCCTGCTGCGCGACGCGCCGGACGACGATCCGGCCTTGACCACACGCATGCGCCTCGCCCGGGCGCTCGCCCGCTCGGATTCCCTGTTCCGCCCGCTGAAGGACGGCACGCTCCTGTCCTTCGCCCTCGATTCGGGCACGTTCCAGCGGGTCTCCGACCTGATCATGGATGCGGGCCGGGCCAAGCGCGTGGTCAACGTCCAGCGGATGGGGAACCTGTCGTTCCGGTCCAACGACGGCACGGCGCTCGACGGCGCCCGCCTGTTCCGCGGCGGCGGCCACCGCGACGCGGCCGGCGGCCGGCTTCAGAGCGGCTCGGCCTTCTCGATGACGGATGCGATCGCACAAGTTGAGCCGGTGCTGAACCCGGAGAAGCCGGCGGGGTCGGACAGCCCCTTCGCGGCGCTCAAGAACTGGAAGGGGTGAGGCGCGGCGGCCTCCGCCCCGCCAGCGCGCGCGGCGCAGAGGGGGAGCCCGGCCTAGAGCCGGAAATCCTCGCCGAGATAGAGCCGCCGCGCATCCGGGTTCGCCACGATCTCCTCGGGCGTGCCCTCGGTGAGGATGCGGCCGGAATGGGCGATATAGGCGCGGTCGATCAGGCCCAGCGTCTCGCGCACGTTGTGGTCGGTGATCAGCACGCCGATGCCGCGCTGCTTCAGGTGCTTCACCAGATCCTGGATGTCGCCCACCGCGATCGGGTCGATGCCCGCGAAAGGCTCGTCCAGGAGCATGAAGGTCGGCGAGGAGGCGAGCGCCCGGGCGATCTCGCAGCGTCGTCGCTCGCCGCCCGAGAGTGCGATCGAGGGCGCCTTGCGCAGGCGCGCGATGTCGAATTCCTCCAGCAGCGAGTCGAGCTTGCGCGCGCGCGCCTTGCGGTCGGGCTCGACCACCTCCAGCACCGCGCGGATGTTGTCCTCGACGGTGAGCCCGCGGAAGATCGACGCCTCCTGCGGCAGGTAGCCGATCCCGAGCCGCGCCCGCTGGTACATGGGCAGGTGCGTGATCGGCAGGCCGTCCAGGGTGATGTGGCCGCGATCGGCCGCCACCAGCCCGGTGATCATGTAGAAGATCGTGGTCTTGCCGGCGCCGTTCGGACCCAGCAGGCCCACGGCCTCGCCGGTGCGCACGGTGAGCCCGGCCTCGTGGACGACCGTGCGGGCGCCGTAGCTCTTGCGCAGGCCGCGCACGCTGAGGATGCCGAGGCCACCCTCCTCGGCCGCGGACCAGCCGTCAGCCTCGGCGGCGTCGGGCTGCCGCACGCGCCGGCCGAACAGCCGGCCGAGCCAGCTGGTGCGGCCCGCCGGGTCCTGCGGGCCAGCCTGGAACGCCACGGCGCCGCTCAATCGACCTGCGCCTTCGGCTTCGGCGGCTGGGTGCAGCCTTTCGCCTTGCCGTCCTTGGCGTCGGACTTCTCGCCGGGTACGAACAGGGCCGAGACGCGCCCGCCCGCGACCGGGTCCATGTTCGCCCGTCCCGTGTTCATGTCGTAGACGAGCCGCTGGCCGCGGGTGACGTTCTGGCACTGGCTCAGGACGACGTTGCCGGTCAGCACGATGCGCTTGGCATCCTGGTCGAACACCGCGTGGTCGCCGGTGGCGACCTGGTCCTTCTGCACCACCGTCACCGGGCCGGCGCAATCGACCTTCTGGATGCCGTTCTCGGCGGGATTCCGCGGCGCCGCGTCGGCGCCCTCGTCCCTCGCGTCGCTCCGGGCCTCGGTCTTGGCCCCCTTGCCGGGAGCATCCTTGCCGCGCTTGTAGGTGACCGTCATGGTCGAGCAGCGGATCGTGCTGTCGCCCTGCACGGCCACGACGTTGCCGGCGAAGACCGCCTTGTTCTCCCGGTCGAACACGTCGAGCCGGTCGGCGTCGATCTTGATCGGATCCTTGCCGCCGCCGCCGATATTGCCGAAGGGCGAGTCCTTCCGCGCCGGCTTCTCGGCGAGCGCCGGGCCGGCGAGAACCAGCCCGGTCGCGAGGGCGGCGCAGAGGAGACGGGCGGCTCTCATCGCGCACCGCCCGCAGCTTCGGCGTCCGAGGTCAGGATGCGGGCCTGCGGCTTCTCCGCCTGATCCTCGTTGACGATCACGACATGGACCTTGCCCACGAAGGAGATCCGCTTGCCGTTCTCGACCACGTCGAGGGTCTCGGCGTTCACCGTGGCCCGCGGGCTCGAGACCGTGACGGGCTCCTGCGAGCTGATGGAGCCGGTCTTGAACGCCACGGCGGCCGAGCGCAGGCGCGCCTCCTCGCCCTTGTCGGTCCAGATCCGGATGTCGTCCTTTAGGTCGAGCGCCTCGCGGGCCGTATCGAACAGGCCCGACGCTGCCGAGAGACGGGCGACGCCGCCCTGATCGTCGGTGGCGATGTGGCCGCGCATCTGCTGCAGCTCGATCTGGCTCGGCTTGCGGACGTCCTGCAGGGCGGCGTCGGCGGTCACCTCGTAGCCGCGCGTACCCTGGCGGAACCCCGCGAGCCGCGGGTTCTCCATCCGGACCTTCGAGCCCGCCAGCGTCACCGGGCCGACCGACACGCCCGGCAGCTGGGCCGCGAAAGGATTGAACAGGTAGCCCAGCAGCAGCGCCACCGAGCCCCCGGCGACCACCGGAATCAGGCGGCGCAGGGTGCGCACGCGTCCGCTGTGGCGATACGCCCGGGCGTGGGCCCGGGTCCGCGCCGCCGCGACCGCCTGTCCGTTGCCGGCTTCAGCCTCGACCGGGTTCATGCAGCGTCCGTGAGGCGCGCCTGGCGCGCGCGAGAGGGTTCGGCTCAGACGCCTGCGGCCCCCACCGCGCCCGCGCCATCGGCCGGGCAATGATCCCGACCAATGGCGAAGTTATGGCTCGACCATTTCCGAATGATCAACCGAACCCGCAATCGTCGGGCGCGAATGTGTGTGGAGACACACGCCGCACGCAGCTTCCCGGCGGCGCGCGGCGGGTGTCTGCGTAGTGCTACGCGGCCCGCGCGGCCGCCAGGGCCGCCGCAACGGTCCGGGCGAAGGCGGCCGGATCGCGGGGGCTGTCCCCGTCCTGGATGCGGGCGAGGTCGAGCAGCGTGCCGGCGGCCTGCGGAACCTCTGATTCGGGCGCGGCGGCGAGCGCCCGAATCAGCGCGTGGCGGGGATTGATCTCCAGCACCGGCTGGCCGGCGCCGGCGCGCCCGGCCCGGCGCATCAGCCGCTGCATCTGCAGGTCGGGCCCGCCGGTCCCGGCCGAGAGAACGACCGCCGAATCAACCAGCCGGTCGGTGGTGCGCACGTCCGAGACCTCGCCGCCCAGAGCCGCCTTCACGGCGGCCACGAACGCATCCAGGCCCTCGGGCGCCTCCGGCTGCTCGCCCTCCAGAGCGAACTTCGACAGGTCGAGGCCGCCCTTCGTGATCGAGCGGAGCGGCTTCTCCTCGAAGGTACCGAGCTGGTCCGGCCAGAAGGCGTCGACGTGATCGGAGAGCAGCAGCACTTCGAGGCCGCGGGCCTTGAAACCCTCGAGCTGCGGCGACGATTTCAGCGCCTCGGCATCGTCGGCGACGAGGTAGTAGATCGCCTCCTGGCCGTCCTTCATCCGGGACACGTAGTCGGCCAACGAGGTCCAGCCCTCCACGGCCGAGGAGCGGAAGCGCAGCAGCGGCGCGATCTCGCCCCGGCGCTCGAAATCCTCGTAGATCCCCTCCTTCAGGACGGGACCGAAATTCTCCCAGAAGGGCTGGTAGCCTTCGGCGTCCTTGGCGCGGGTGGCGAGTTCGGACACGACGCGGCCGGTCACGGCCCGGCGGATCCGCGCGAGCGCCGGCGTCGACTGCAGCATCTCGCGGGAGACGTTGAGCGGCAGGTCCTCGGTGTCGACCACACCCTGAACGAAGCGCAGCCAGGGCGGGAGCAGCTCCGCCTCGTCGGTGATGAACATCCGCCGCACGTGGAGCCGGACCTTGCTCTGCCGCTCATTGTCGAGCGCCTGGAACGGCTTGGAGCCCGGCACGAACAGCAGCGCGGAGAACTCCAGCTGCCCCTCGGCGCGCCAGTGCAGCGTCGCCCAGGGCTTGTCGAAGTTCATGCCGACGGAGTGATAGAATTCCTCGTATTGCTCCTCGGTGACCTCGGACTTCGCCTTTCGCCAGAGCGCCGTGCCCTGATTGGCCGACTCGTCCTTGCCGTCGCGCACGACGGCGATCGGAACGGTGATGAAGTCGGCCCATTTCCGCACGAGATGGTCCAGGCGGTAGGGCTCCAGATACTCGTCGGCATCCGCCTTGAGGTGCAGCACGATGTCGGTGCCGGGCTCAGACCGTGTCGCGGGCTCCAGCGTGTAGCTGCCCTGCCCCTCAGACGCCCAGGTCCAGGCCTCGTCGCTGCCGGCCCGGCGCGACGTGACGGTGACGCGGTCGGCGACCATGAAGGCCGAGTAGAAGCCGACGCCGAACTGGCCGATCAGGCTCGGCCGATCCTCGGCCTTGGCGGATTCCAGAGTCTGCGAGAAGGCCCGCGTGCCGGAGCGCGCAATGGTGCCGAGGTTGGCGGCGAGATCCTCCTTGCTCATGCCGATGCCGGCATCCGAGACGGTGAGCGTCCGCGCCTCCTTGTCGGGCGCGATGCGGACCTTGGCGTCCGGCGGCAGGGCGCTTGCCGCCGAGGTCAGGGCCTCGAACCGCCGCCGGTCCATGGCGTCGGCGGCGTTGGCCACGAGTTCGCGCAGGAAGATCTCGCGGTCGGAATAGAGCGCGTGCACGACGAGGTCGAGGAGCCGGCCTACCTCCGCCCCGAACTCGTGCCGCTCGATCGTCTCGCTCACGGGTGATGCCTCCGCTGTGGGGAAAAACGCGGTGGCGATATGCTTGCGAACGCGGCCGTTTTCAATGTGCTGGCGGGCATGGCAGCGCCATTACGGCGGCCGGCCGCCCGCGTGGGATGCCCCTCAGAAGGTGCCGCTTCGCGGCCCCTGTCCGGGAACGGAGTGCGGGTTGATCGTCCACGAGCCCTTCCCGGGCGCATGCGGCGCCAGCAGAGTGCGGCCCGGGACCCAGAACAGGACTCGTCGCGAAGCGGCGCAGCGGAACAGGGCGGCGCGGTGCCCGTCACGGAGCTCAAATCTCGATCTCGGTCCCCACCTCGACGATCTGGCGGGTCGGCAGGCAGAAATGGGCTCCGGTGCGCTCGGCGTTGCGCTTCATGAAAGCGAACAGGCCTTCCCGCCAGAGGGCCATACCGGGATGGGTCGGCGACGGGATCACCACCTCGTGGCCGACGAAGTAGGTCATGTCCTCGAGGTATTCCGGCGGCAGCAGGCCACTGGCCACGGCGCATTGCAGCCCCTCCGGGATCGAGGCGGTCTGCATGAACCCGTAGCGCAGGACCACGCGCTCCATGCCCGGCGTGTATTTCGAGATCGCCTTGCGGATGCCCTGCGCGACCAGGGTCACCTGCGCCCGCTCGGTCGCGGGAATCACCGGCTCCTCCTCGTAGACCACGGTGATCAGCAGGATCCGCTCGTGCAGGCAGCGGCTGCGCTCCAGCAGGCGGCCGAGCGCCATCGGGATACCCTCGGTGGCGGCGGTGAGGAAGGCCGCGGTACCGGGCAGCGTCACCGGCGGGTGCGAGGCGAGGCTGCCGAGGAAGGCCGCCTCGGACATGCGCATGGTCTGGCGGACGGATTCGAGAACTTGGTTGCCCTTCATCCAGGTCAGCATCAGGAAGGCGACCGCGGCCGCGAGAAGCAGCGGAAACCAGCCGCCCTCGAAGAGCTTCACGCTGTTGGCAGCGAAGAACACGGCATCGATGGCGAGGAAGAAGCCGTTCACCGCCAAGACCAGGATCGGGTTGTAGCCCCAACGCAGGGCGATCAACGCGGCGAGCAGCGTGGTGATGCCCATCAGGGCCGAGACCGCGATGCCGTAGGCGCCGGCGAGCGCGTCGGACGAGCCGAACACCACGACGGCGGTGAGCGTCGCGGCCGCGAGCAGCCAGTTCACGCCGGGCACGTAGATCTGGCCGCGCTCGTCCTGATCGGTGTGGACTACCCGCATCATCGGCATGAAGCCGAGCTGTATCGATTGCTGGGTCAGCGAGTACACGCCCGAGATCACCGCCTGCGAAGCGATGACGGTGGCCATCGTGGCGAGCGCCACCAGCGGGTAATGGGCCCAATCGGGTGCGAGCCTGTAGAACGGGTTCTCGATCGCGCTCGGCTCGGCGATGATCAGCGCGCCCTGGCCGCAATAGTGGATCAGCAGCGCGGGCAGGACGAGGCCGAACCACGCGAACCGGATCGCCGGGGCGCCGAAATGGCCCAGATCGGCATACATCGCCTCGCCGCCGGTCACCGCCAGGAAGGCCGCGCCCAGCATCAGGAAGCTCACGTGCCAGCCGGCATGGAGCAGGAAATCCACCGCCCGCCAGGGATTGGCCGCCGCCACGATCTCCGGCGCGCGCAGGATGGCGGGAAGCGCCAGCAGGATGAGGACCGCGAACCAGACGAGCATGACGGGTCCGAACACCCGGCCGATGGCAGCCACGCCCTTGTGCTGGACCAGGAACAGGCCGACCAGGATCACCAGCGTGATCGGCACGACGAACGGCCCGAGCGCCGGCGCGTCGACCTTCAGGCCCTCGATCGCCGACAGCACCGAGATCGCCGGCG
Source organism: Methylobacterium sp. UNC378MF (assembly GCF_900103195.1). GTDB lineage: Bacteria > Pseudomonadota > Alphaproteobacteria > Rhizobiales > Beijerinckiaceae > Methylobacterium. The sequence goes on from NZ_FMWU01000023.1 coordinate 96,940, forward strand.
TGATCGCCCCGTCGCCGTACAGCAGCGCCGCCCCCACCAGCCCGACCACCAGCAGCAGCGCCTTCCACGTGCCCGGCCGGGCATGCCGCGCGCCGAGCAGCGCCAGCATGGCGACGATGCCGCCCTCCCCGCGATT
>NZ_FMWU01000027.1 GCF_900103195.1 Methylobacterium sp. UNC378MF
CTGCTCGACGCCCTGCCGCTCTCGCCCAACGGCAAGCTCGACGCCCGCGCCCTGCCGGACGGGGATGAGGCCGCGCCCGCCCCACACGTCGCCGACCCGCCGCGCGGCGAGACCGAGACGCGCCTGGCCGCGCTCTGGGCCGCGGTCCTCGGCCTGCCCGAGCCCGGCGCCGTCGCCCGCTCCGACAGCTTCTTCGAGCGCGGCGGCGATTCCATCCTCGTCATGAAGCTCGTCGCCGCCATCCAGGAAAGCCTGGGCCGATCTCTGCCGCTCCGCACGGTCTTCAATCATCCGACGCTGGCGGGCCTCGCCGCGCAGCTCGACGGCACCGACGCCCGGCACGGGACGGCCGATCTCACCGACATGGACCGCTGGCTCGACGAGATCGAGACGTCGGCGGCAGGAGCGACGCGGACATGACCCTCCAGGCCACACAGATCGCACACCGTTTCGCCAAGCTCGCGCCGGAACAGCGCAGGATCTTCCTCGCCAAGCTCGCCGAGAACGGAATCGACTTCGCCACGCTGCCGATCGTCCCGGCGGACGACCGGACCGCGCTGCCGCTCTCGGCGGCGCAGCGCGGCCTGTGGCTGACCTGGCAGCGCGAACCCCGGAGTCCAGCCTACAACCTGACCGGCCTCGTCGAGATCGCGGGCGCCCTCGATCCCGACCGCCTTCAGGCTGCCGTCGACGATCTGGTGCGGCGCCACGAGCCGCTGCGCACCACCTTCAGCCTGGATCCGCAGGGTGAGCCACGCCAGCGCATTCACCCGGCCGCCACGGTTCCGGTCCGGGTCCGCGACGGGCTCGATGCCGGGCGCAGCGAGGCCTTCGCGCAGGCCCTGGCCCGCGCGCCGTTCGATCTGGAAGCGGGTCCCCTGCTGCGCGTCGAGCTGCACCGTCTCGGGGACGGCACCGACCGGATCGTGCTCGGCCTGCACCACATTGCCGCCGACGGGCCGTCGATCCCCCTCCTGCTGCGCGACCTCGACGCCCTGTACACGGCCCGGTCAGGGCAGGCGCAATCCGACGGGCTGCCGCCGCTGACGGTGCAATACGCGGATTACGCCCTCTGGCAGCACGGCCGCCTCGAGGCCGGGGAGGCCGAGCGCCAAGCCGCGTACTGGCGCTCGGAACTGGGCGCGTCTCCGGCCGAGACGCCGCTGCCCCTCGATCGGCCCCGTCGCGCGGAGCGCGGGGCTTCGGGCGGGATCCACGCGTTCCGGATCGCGCCCGGGGTGAGCGCGGCCCTGCGGAGCCTCGCCCGCCGCGAGGGCGCGACGCCGTTCATGGCCGCGCTGACGGGTTTCGCGCTGACGCTGACGCGCTACGGCGACGGCACGGATGTGCGCATCGGTCTGCCGCTCGCCGATCGCGCGCGACCCGAGACGCGAGGCATGGTCGGGCACCTGACGAATATCGGGGTGCTGCGGGCCCGCATCGACCCGCGGGACGGCTTCCGCGCCCATCTCCGGCAAGTCCGCGATCGGCTGCTGGCCGCCCAGGCGCATGCCGATCTGCCCTTCGACCGGATCGTCGAGGCGTCCGCAACGGAGCGCCAGCCCGGATTGCATCCGCTCTTCCAGGTCAAGGTCACCGAGCAGGCCGCACCCCGTCCCGAAGCCCGGTTCGCCAATCTGCCAATGCGGCTGCGCGGCCTCGACGGGGGCGACGTCCACTTCGACCTGAGCCTCGATCTCGTCGATTCCGCCGACGGTCTGGACGGCTGTCTCGCCTTCGCCCGCGACCTGTTCGACCCCACGACCATCGCGGACTTGGCCGCGACCTTCGCGACGCTTCTCGCCGAGGCCGTCGCCGAACCCGACCGCCCGGTCTTCGCGCTGGCGAGCCCCGTACCGGAGGCTGCTGCTCCGCCAAACTCATCCGCGCCCGACGTGCTCGTAGCGTGGCGCGCCCGTGCGGCCGAGGCGCCGGAGGCGCCTGCCCTGCGGCAGGGGGACCGCTCGTACACCCGCGCCGAACTGGACTGCGCCTCGGATCGACTCGCCGCGCAGCTTGCCGCCCATGGGGCCGGTCCGGACACGCGGGTGGCCCTCCATCTCGGCCGCTGCCCTGACTGGGTGCTCGGCCTCCTGGCGGTCCTCAAGTCCGGCGCCGCCTACGTGCCGATCGATCCCGGCCTGCCGGCCAGCCGCCGCGCCGCACTCGTGGCCGAAAGTGCGGCGTGCCTCGTCCTGGGCGATCCGGTCCCCGGTGACCGACCCGATCGGCCGGTGATCGCCGCGCGCTTCGATCCGGCCGCCGACGCGGCGGCTCCGCCCTTCGCGGCCGCGGCGGCGCATCCCGCCTCCGCGGCCTATATCCTCTATACCTCGGGTTCCACGGGGCGGCCCAAGGGAGTCGTCGTGACCCGCGGCGGCCTCGCGCATTACGTGGCCGGGATGCTCGCGCGCGTCAGCCTACCCGCCGGCGGCCGCCTCGCAATGGTGTCGACCGTGGCGGCCGACCTGGGCAACACCGTGCTGTTCGGGGCGCTGTCCGGAGGCGCGGAACTCGATCTCCTTGACCTCGAGACCGCCCTCGATCCCGACCGCTGCGCCGCGGCTGTCGCGGGGGACGCGGCCGAGGGCCGGAGGGTCGATGCCCTGAAGATCGCGCCGAGCCATCTCGGCGCCCTGCTCCAGGCGGCCGAGCCCGCGGCCGTGCTGCCCGACAAGCTCCTCATCCTCGGCGGCGAAGCGTTGCGCTGGCCCCTGGTCGACCGGATCGCCGCGCTGAAGCCCGGCTGTCGGGTGGTCAACCATTATGGGCCCACCGAGGCGACGGTCGGTGCGCTGTGCCAGGAGGTCCTCGCGGGGGCGGGGCAACATGGCCTGGACCGTGGCCAGGAGGACGGGGCCGGCCGGTGGGCCGGCGGCGTCCCCATCGGGACGCCGCTTCCGGGCGTCCGCGCCTATGTGCTCGACGATTTCCTCACGCCGGTCCCGTCGGGCGCCACGGGAGACCTCTACCTCGGCGGACCTCAGCTCGCGCGCGGCTATCTCGACCGGCCCGGTCTCACCGCCGAGCGGTTCGTCCCGAATCCGTTCGCGGGCCCCGGGGAGCGCCTCTATCGGACCGGCGACCGGGTCCGGCGGCTCCGCGACGGCAGCCTCGCCTTCGTGGGACGGTCCGACGACCAGGTAAAGATTCGGGGTCATCGGGTCGAACCCGGCGAAGCGGCCGCGGCCCTGCGCGGCCTTCCGGGTGTGCGCGATGCCGCAATCATCGCGCTCGCCGAGCCAGACGGTGATGGGAATGACGGCCTGCGCCTGGCCGGCTACGTCGTGGCCGATCCGGACCTCGACCTCTCCGCACTCGCCGCGCAACTCGCCGCGCGGCTGCCGGCGGCTCTGGTGCCGACGAGCCTGACCCGGCTCGACGCGCTGCCGCTGACCCCCAACGGCAAGCTCAACCGGCGTGCTTTGGTATCCCTTGCTGTGGGGCGCGGAACGGATGGGAAGGATCCGCCCCGGACAGGCACGGAACGGGTACTCGCCGCTCTCTGGGCCGATCTCCTCGGCCTGGATACGGAGGCGATCGGCCGCAACGACGCGTTCGCGGACCTCGGCGGCGACTCGATCCTCAGCCTGAAGATGCTCGCCCGCATCCGCCGGCACGGCATCGAGGGGGGCAGGACGCTCACGCTCGCCCAGATCCTGGGCGCGAAGAGCTTGGCCGACCTCGCCGAACGCGTCGCACCGGCGGCTTCGCGCGGACCGGAGGTCGTGCATCTTCGCAGCGCGGGCTCGCGGAGCCCGCTCTATTGCATCCCCGGATTGATCGCCAACGCGACCGAGTTCGCCGACCTCGCCGCGCATCTCGGTCCGGAGCGGCCGGTCCACGGCTTCGTGAGCCACGTCTACACGGAGGCGCGCTGGCAGGGATTCGACGTGGCCGCGCTGAGCGGCGCCTACGCGGACTTCATCGCCGCGCACACCCCGGGCGGCCGCTGCGCGCTGGTCGGCTGGTCGTCCGGCGGCGATCTTGCCTTCGAGACCGCGCGCCGCCTCGATGGACGCGTGCGCGTCGACTTCCTCGGGCTCGTGGACGTGTTCGAGTCGGTGCATCTCGCCGCGTCCCGGGTCCTGGACGCGGACGAGCGGGCGCTGGCCGCGCAGCGCCTCGCGGGCTGGCTCGGCGGCTCACGGATGGCCGAGCAATGGCAGGGGCTGATCGCCCGCATGGATACGTCCGAGCGGGAGGCGCTCGATGCCTATCTCGTCGACAACCCGGACTTGCCGTCGGACGGACCCGACCTGACGGCGCGCGAGTTAGAGTTGTGGGCCCTCCTGGACAAGCGCGTGCAGGCCAAGCGTCACGCCTTCGCGCCGCTGGCGCGGCCCGTGCACGTCTTTCAGGCCGCGGATTCGTTGACGCGAACGGAGCGCCTGCGCGACTGGAGCAAGCTCGCGCCGGTCGCCGCCCTGGAGATCATCCCCGGCGCGCGACACCTCGATATCCTGCAGAGCACCGCGTTCCAGGAGGCGATCGCCCAAGCCCTCGACGCAGCCGGCGCCTGACCCGAGCGCGGGCCTTCCGAGAGAGGGCCGCTGCCGATTCCGTTGAGACGGCGGCTCCGCAGCTGCGTTCGGCGGGGTCTGATTCTCGCATGCGGACGTGGTGCGTCGCGCGTGAGAACGGTCAGCGACGGCTCGCTGGTTCATGGCCGTTGATCTGCGCCGTCATCGGATCCGGGGCGACGGCGAGCCCGGGCCTGATCGCCGCCGTCCGTGCATGGCCTGGGCGCGGCGGCCCAAAGGCGCGCGGCTACGCGCCCGCCTTGGGCGTCGGCCTGAAGCGCGAAGCGCGCTCCGTGTCCTGAGCGGGTGCGGAAGCCGGCGAACCGCTCACCACCGGTATGAGAGCGTGCCGAACACGTTGCGCGGCTCACTGTACCGGCAGCCGTTCACCCCGACGCAGGTGACGTAGGAATGGTCGAGGACATTCCGGGCATTGATCTGGGCGCGCCATCCCTTCAGGCTCGGGTCGGCGACGCCGAAATCGTAGAGCGCGACGAGGTCGAACAGCGTGGCCGCGCGCGTGTCGAAGGTCGCGCCCGAGATGTTCGAGCTGCCGACATAGCGCACGCCGCCGCCGAGCCGCAGGCCCGGAATGCCGAACGTGCCCATGTCGTAGGTGCCGAACAGGCCGGCCTGGTTGTAGGGTACGAGGTCGATGCGCTGGTTCAGGTTCGCCGCCACCGTCGTCCGCGTCTGCCGGGCATCGGTGTAGGAATAGGATGCGACCGCCTCCAGGGGTCCGAAATTCGTCCGGGCCTCGGCCTCGAAGCCTTGGGAGCGCACCTGCCCGGCCTGCGTGCTGAAGACCGGGTTGACCGGATCCGGCACCAGCGCGTTCGTCTGGTTGATCCGGTAGAACGCGGCGCTGAGCAGGGTGTCGGCCCCCGGCACCTCCCAGCGCAGGCCGCCCTCGTATTGCTCGCCCAGCGACGGCTGGAAGGGGTTGCCGTTCCGGTCGGTGACCGCGAAGGTCTGGAAGGACTGGCTGTAGGAGACGTAGGGCGCCAGCCCGTAATCGCCCAGATAGAGGAGGCCGAGCCGCCCGCTGAAGGCGCTGTCGTTCTGATCGAGCCGCGCGCCGGTGCGGTAGGTGAGGATCTGCGTGCGCGCGAAGTCCTGACGGCCGCCGGCCAGGAAGACGAAGCGATCGAACCTGACCTGATCCTGCGCGTAGATGCCGACTTGCTCGAGCAGGCTCTTCGACCCAGTGTTGATCGCGTAATTGATCCTCGGGTAGGTGAGGCCGTAGACTGGGGCATATACGTTGAGGTTGCCGACGGTGCCGTTGGTATACCGCTCCGAATTCAGGAAGCTGCGGTAGTAGTCGATGCCGGTCAGCAGGGTGTGGGCGGTCGGGCCGATGACGAACTTCGTCTCGAGCGAGGTGTCCGACGCCACGCCCGTCGCGTTCTCGTTGCGCATGCTGATGCCGCGCGTCGCGACCTGCCGGTTCGCCAGCAGCCCGTTCGGAGTCAGGTAGTCCCAGTCGACCCCGGACTGGAAGTAGCGCAGGGCGTGGCGCAGCCGGACCGAATCCGAGAAGGCGTGGTCGATCTGGTAGCCGATCGCGCCCGATCGGGAATCGTACCGGTCGAAGGCGGGCTCGCCGTAGAACCGGTCGATGGCGAACCGAGGGAATTGTCCGTTGGGCAGCAGCGTGCCGACCGCCGGGAGCGGCGGCGGGAAGCGCGTGTGGATCTCCTGATAATAGCCGAGCAGCGTGACCGAGGTCGCCGTTGACGGTCGCCACGTGATCGCGGGCGCGATGTAGCGCTTGTCGTCGGGCGTGAAGGCGAGATAGCTGTCGCTGTTGCGGATCAGCCCGGTGAGCCGGTACGACCACGTGCCGTCATCCGTGAGCGGCCCGGTGAAATCGCCCGACACTTCCTTGCGGTTGTACTGACCGAAGGTGACGTTCATCTCGTTGAACGGCGTCTGAAGCGGATGCTTGCTGACGGCGTTGACGATGCCGCCGGGCGAGAGCTGGCCGTACAGGATCGAGGCCGCGCCCTTGAGGACTTCGAGGCGCTCCAGCCCGTAGGGCTCCTGCGTCCCGTCATAGACGCCCGATTGCAGCTTCAGACCGTCGCGCAGCAGCCCCGCATTGCCGGTTTCGACGGGAAAGCCGCGGATCGTGAAGCCGTCGGAAACCTTGGCGAAGCCACCCACGGCCTGGCTGCTCAGGCCGGGCGTGTAGGCCAGGGCCTCGGCCAGCGTCGTGGCACCTTCATCGCGGATTTGACGGGCGCCGACGACGTTGATCGTCTGCGGCGTTTCGAGGATCGGGGTGTCCGTCTTCGTACCGGACGCGCTCGCCTTGGCGACGTAACCGTTGACCGGCCCGGTCGCCGTGCTGGGCGAAGGTCTGCCCTGCCCGACCACCTGGATCTCGTCGAGGGTGACAGACGTCTCGCCCCCGCTCAGAGGCTGTGCGGCCAGTTCGTCGGCCGGCAGCGAGAAGCCGACGGCAGCGGACAGCAAGAGCGGCCCCCAATACAGAGTGCGCCTCTGTGGTCGATCGGAATAGGCGGAAGCGATCTCGACGCACATGCAGTGAACTCTTGGGCGCTGCAGCCGCCGCGATCGGATTCGGCTGCGAGGCTTCCATCTGCGGGGTGGCGACTTACGAACGCAATAGGTTGCAGCGGCGTGCGAGCCTATAAGATCAGTTCAGTTGCAGATGAGCGACAATATCAATATGTAATAATTCTAATTTGCCAGATTTTCCCGGGTCTCACCCTCGCACCGCGACAAGAAAAATGGACCTGAAAAGCATTGCGCACAACCGCAAGATTGCGCGTTGCTGTCGCTCGCACGAGGATCGAAGACTGAAATGACCCCACCTCATGGCGCGTCGAAGGAGGCCTGCGACGCGGGCGAGAACGCCTCAGCGCAGGCGGCAACGGTCCGCCCCACCTTGGGCCTCCCGTAGAGACGCGCGATGATTGTGCCGTGGATGCTGCGCCACGAGCGGGCCTCTCCGACCGCAGTCGTGCCGATTGCGATCGACCTGCCGGCCGACGAGAGCGGCGGAAGACGCGTCGGCGTGCCCTCGCTCGGCCCGGGGCTCGCTCCTCAGATCGCCCAGTCCGCCGCCAACGCCGCGGCCGCGTATCGGGCGCGGGCGGCGGCGTCGCGCGGGAGGCCGGCGCGCTCACACCACGCCGTGAAGATCTCCGGCTCGATCGGCACGCGAACGACCTCGACGCCGCTGCGCTGCACCTCCCGCTCCATCTGCTCGGTGGCGACGCGCCAGGTCTCGTATTCCGGCGGCAGCTTGGCACCGTCCGCGAGACAAGCGCGCAACGCTTGATAATGCTCCGGGGGGTACCAGGGCAGGCCGACGCGGCGGGGACGGTCCATCAGAACTCTTCGAACGGTCACGCTGAACAACCATCAACGGCCAGAGGCGGCCTCTGGTTCGACGGGCGTTGGCAGCGCGGCGCCCGTCGGTGCGCAAGCCCGGGCCCTGTTGAGGAGAAGTCGTGCGTCCGGCGGACCCGAACGGGATCGCCGCCCACGGCCCAGAGGTTGTGACCGTTGATGGCAAAAAGGGCCGGCCCGGCAGGATGGCGGCGAGTTCGGCCCGATTGCCTCCCGGCGGAAACATGTCGACGCACCGGCCGAAGCCGCGGATCGGTCCGGTCGGATGCACGATGGCGTTGCCGCGCATCGCGACCGCGTCGGCCCAGGGTGCAGGCCCCGCCATGGTTCAGACGGGACCATTGTGGAACACGACGTCGGCCGGCGCCGCGGCTGCCGGAATGCTCCTGCCCTGGTCGGCACGAGTCCGTCGGCAGCAAGTCCAACGGCAGGGCCGTCGCGGTTCTGGCCGCGCCCGACCGCAGCACGGACCGGCGATCGAAACCCTCCTCCGCTCCCGAATTCTTGGAAATGGGGCACCCAATCGCACGCGCTTTACACACAAGCCCCGGAAAAACAGCATTTTATCGGCAAAAATTGTTTTTATTGTTTCAGAGATTTTGCTGAGCTTTCTTAGCGATTAGCCAATGCTTGACCGGCTAGCTTTCCACCGGCCGATCATGACGTTCAGCCTGAACCGACCGAATCGGCGGCGAGGTTGGCATACGCGCTCAGACCAGAGCGCGACGACATCAGCGTTTAACCGAGGCGCGAAGGGCGTCACGAGCGATCCGCGCACGCGCGCCCGCCGACCCACTGGAATTTCTGCGCGAAATCGAAACAGTATCAGTCAGCCAGATTGTGGTGGCTCGTAGAGTCGGCCTGATCAAATCTGGGCACCAAGGGCACCGGCCAATGACGGATGCCGCCGCAACGTTTCACGCGCTCACGACGACGGGAGGTACCATGACCCGAATCCGCTTTCGCCCCGTAGGCTTGGCCCTGCTGAGTCTGGCCGTTCCCGCCGCGCTCGCGGCACAGCCCCTGGCGCCCGACCAGACCGGCACCGGCGGCGGCCCGGCCTCGACGATCACGGCGCCGAACACCAACAGCCTCGGCGTCACCAAGCCGCCCGGTACGTCGCTGGGCCCGGGCGAAGTACCGCCGCCCGCCGTGCAGCAGCGTGAGCGCGCCCGGCTCAACAAGATCGAGAACAGCATCTGCAACGGCTGCAACTGAGCGCGGCCAAGGCGGACAACGTCACAGGGGATAGCGCATGGCCACGTTGCAGCGGGCATAGCGTCGGCCGAACCGGTCCATGATCTCCGGGTCGTGCCGGAACCCGACCTTCTCGTACAGGTGCACGGCGGCCTCGCACTGGGTGTTGGTCAGCAGGTAAAGCGTCTCGATCCGCATGGCCTCCGCACGGGCCAGCACTGCCCGCAGGAGATGTTCGCCGGCCTTGCGTCCCCGGGCCCGCTCGGACACGGCCATCTTGGTCAGCTCGAAGCAGCCCTCGTCCATCCGCATCAATGCGCAGGTGCCGACGATCCCGAGCCCCTCCGCCTCCACGAAGAGGATGAGGCCACCACGGTCCAGGATCTGGCCGCTTGGATCGGAGAGGATCCGGCGGTCATTCTCCTCCAGCGAGAACATCGCCTCGATCCATTCGGCGTTGATGTCACGGAAGCAGCCTGCCAGCGCATCCGTGTACTCACGGATCGTCAGGGCCGTCGCTGCATCGCCGGCGTCGGTTTCGTGCCGGATGCGGGCCGCGAACGGGACGGCGTCGAGCCGGCGTTCCAGCGCGCCGATCTGCTCGAGCAGCGGTCCCGACAGACCGGCGCACAGGCTCGACACGACCTTGTCGACGCGCGGCCAGAGCGTGGCCTTGGCTTGCCCCATCAGGTCCCTCCCGGCGACGCTGAGCGACAGAACCTTTTGGCGAAGGTCGGTATCCGACCGCGTCTCGTCGAGAAGTCCGAGTTCGACGAGGCTGGCCGCGGTGCGGGTGGCCGCCGGCTGGCTGACCCCGAGGGCCGCAGCCGCATCGTTGATGGTCAGGGGGCCGTAGCGGTCGATGGCGGCAAGGAGCGGGAATTGCGCCGGTTGGATGCCGAGCCCCTCGTCGCGCAGCACCCTGGCGGCGTCCGCCTGGAAGCGGTCAGCGAGGCGCTTGAGCCGGCTGCCCAGGAACAGCGGTCCGAGTTCGTCGAGGATGTCCGCGGCCATGTCGTCCTCCCGGAACGCAGTTGTATAACACGTTATGTTTCGCGCAAGCCCTCAGCGGCTTCCCTTCGTTGAGCTCTCGGGCCAAGCGTCGTTGATCAACGGCAGCCGGTCCCGGCCGTCCCATGGACGCCGGCAACTCGCACTTGCGGGACGACGCTCGTGCGCGATCGCCGATTGTGTCCCCGCGGGAACTGCCTGGAGGCGCAACGTGAGGTAAAGTTACCGGCCAACGTGAAATCCCGTGATGCCGTGACCTTCGTAGCCCGGTCCCTCTTCACAACCGATGCCCTGCCCGAGCGCGACCGCTTCGCCGCGTGGCGCGCGCTGTTCTCCGCCCATGACCTCGATGCCGACCCGCAGGGATTCTCCGGCCGGATCGAGACGACCCTGATCGGCCCGATGGCCCTGCGCGTCATGGACGCGGCCCCGCAGGGGCCTGCCCGGTCCAGGTCTCAGATCCGGCGCGACGGCCAGGACGGCTTCGTCCTGCATCTGAGCCGGCACCCCTACAGCGTCGAGACCGAGCAGGGCGTCGTGGAGGTTCCGGCGGGCGCCGTGAGCCTCAACGATCTGTCGCAGCCGTATCGCCGCAGCCGGGTGTCGGAGACGCATTCGCTGATCCTGGCCGTCTCGCGTGCGTGCATGGCCACCGTGCTACCCGATGAGGATTCGATGCACGGGCTGATCCTGCACGGCGGTGCGGGCCGTCTCCTTGCCGACCACATCCGGAGCCTGGCCGCGCACAGCGACGCGATCACCACGGCCGATGCCGCCGCTATTGCCCAGGCCACGCTCCACATGGTCGCAGCCTGCGCGCGCCCGAGCCTGGAGGGGGCCGCACGCGCCGCCGCACCGCTCGATGCCGCCCGGCTCAGGGCTGCGAAGCGGCTCCTGCGCCACCAGCTCTCCGCGCCGCCCCGGATCGACGCGATGGCGCGGACTCTCGGCATGTCGCGCTCACAGCTCTACCGCCTGTTCGAACCGGAAGGCGGAGTGGCCCGCTACCTCGCACGGCAGCGCCTCGCCGCGGTGCGGGCGGCCCTCGACAATCCCCTCGATGGGCGGTCGATCAGCGCGATCGGTGAGGCTTACGGCTACGGGAGCAGCGCCCACCTCAGTCGTGCGTTCCGGGAGGCCTACGGCCTGAATCCGCGCGACTACCGGGCATCCGGCGGCGTCTGAAGCGATCGGGGACGCGACCGCGAACCGCGTCGCGCGATGCCCGGATCGCGGGCCGGCTACGTTCCGGAGGCCGACGGGCCCGGCGGCTCGCGTCGGCGAGGGTCGGCATACCCCGCGACATTCGGACCCACGTGCTGACACGTGCGGCCTGAGCTGTACAGCCGCGCAGCGGACGGTTCAGGCCCGAGAGGTCCCCTATGCCGGCTCCGGACGCGACAGGCCGAGATGCGCGCGCAGGGTCGTGCCCGCATATTCCGTCCGGAACAGGCCGCGCTCCTGCAGCAGCGGCACGACCTCGCGCACGAAGTCGCTCAGGCCGTCGGGGAAGAAGGGCGGCATCACGTTGAAGCCGTCGGCGGCGGCGCCCTCGAACCACGCCTGCATGCGGTCGGCCACGTCCGCCGCCGTGCCGACGATCATGTGGTGCCCGCGCCCCGCAGCCACCCGCAGGGCGAGTTGGCGGATGGTCAGGCCCTCCCGACGGGCCAGCGCGGTGAGGAGTTCGGCCCGGCTGCGGAGCTGGTCAGAGACCGGCAGGTCGGGCAGGGGCCCGTCGAGGTCGTAGGATGCGAGCGAGTGGCCGAGGCGCTCCTCCAGGAGCGGCATCGCGCTGGCGATGGGGGTCCACTGGTCGAGCTCGATCAGCTTCGCGCTCGCCTCCGCCAGCGTGCGGCCGATCACCGGCAGGAAGCCCGGCATCACCGCCACCGTCGCCGGATCGCGCCCGAAGCCGGCGGCCCTCTGCTTGAGGCTCGCGTAGAAGCTCTGCGCCTCCGCGATGTCCTGCTGGGCGGTGAACACCACGTCGGCCCGGCGCGCCGCGAGGTCCTGCCCGGGGCCCGACGAGCCGGCCTGGATCAGGATCGGATGGCCCTGCGGCGAGCGCGGGATGTTCAGCGGCCCCTTCACGCGGAAATAGCGGCCCGCGTGATCGAGGATCCGCACCTTGGCGGGGTCGGCGTAGACCCCGCGGGCCTTGTCCTTGACGAAGGCGTCGTCGTCCCAGCTGTCCCAGAGGCCGCAGACCACGTCCACGAACTCCTCGGCGACCGCGTAGCGCTCGTCGTGCGCCGGGTGCTCCTTGGAGAAGTTGTTGGCGGTGCGGGCGTAGGAGGTGGTGACGACGTTCCAGGCCGCCCGGCCGCCGCTGAGGTGGTCGAGCGACGCGAAGGCGCGGGCCACATGGTAGGGCTCGCCGTAGGTGGTCGAGGCGGTCGCCGCGAGGCCAATCCGCTCCGTCACCATGCTGAGCGCGCTGAGCAGCGTCAGCGGCTCGAACCGGGCGATCATGGACGGGTGCGCGTCGACCGCGCTGGTGAGCCCGTCCGCCAGGAAGACCATGTCGAACTTGGCGGCCTCGGCCATCTGGGTGACCCGGCGCAGGAGGTCGAAATTCTCGCTGCCGGCTTCCGCGCTCGGGTGGCGCCAGCCCGAGACGTGGTGGCCGGCCCCCTGGAGGAACAGGCCGAGATGCATCTGGCGCGGCGCAGTGGCGTGCGTGGTCCGGTCGGTCGTCATGGGGCGGCTCACGGCTGGGCGAGGAGCTGGAGGAGGCGCGCGAGATCGCCGGCATCGCGCATGCTGCGCACGAGATCCGGCACTCCCTCGAGGATGTCGGAGCCCGCAGCGGCGTCCCGGAACTTGGCGTCGGCGTCGTCGAGCCCAGGGAGGCCGTCGACGCGCCGTCGCGCGGTGCGGCCCTGCGCGTCGGCGATCTCCACCACCACGAACCGCGTCGCCGGATCGGAGGACAGGCGGGGCGCGGATCCGTCGTGCCGGCGCGCGACTCGCGCAGCCATCACGGCGAGGTCGGCGCGGACCGGACGCGCGTCGAAATGGTCGAGGCGGACCGCGCCGTCCACCAGGGCGGCGGCCAGGATGTATTCGGGGCTGAACCGGGCCTCGATGCCGGTGCGCGGCGTCCGGATCACCAGGGCGGCGTCGCCCCCCGGCGGGAAGGTGATCGTCGCCCGCGTCAGGTCCCGGAAGCCCTCGCGGTGGAAGGCGAGGCCGGCCAAAGCCACCGGGTGGGCCGCCGTGCAGCAGGGAAACGCCTTCAGGGTCAGGCCGGGGCGGAGGATCTGCCAGGGCGCGCCCCAGCCCTCGAGGACGCGCTCGCGCCGCGCCTCGCCGAAGCCGTAGGCCTCCAGGAAGCCGTTCGCACCGTCGAGGCTCTCGGGTGCGCCGGACAGGCCCGCCTCGGCGAGGCGGGCGGCGATCAGGCCGTTGCGGGCGGCGAACCCGGCATGGAGCGGCTTGGCGTCGAAGCCGAATTGCAGCCGCAGCCCGGCGGCCTGCGTGGCACCGAGGCCGAGGGCGATCCCGGTGGTCTCGGCCGAGAAGCCGCGCAGATGCGCGATCGCCGCGGCGGCACCGAGCGGACCCAGCGTCGCGGTGGCGTGGAAGCCGCGCTCGTAATGGGCGGGCCCGATGGCGCGGCCGAGATGCGCCATCGTCTCCAGGCCGACCAGATAGGCGGCGAGGAAGGCCTCGGCGGAGGGCGGCGCCTCAGGGTCGAGGGCCGCCAGAAGCGCCGGCACGATCACCGTGGTGGGATGGCCGCGCACGCTCGCATGCACGTCGTCGTAGTCGAGCACGTGCCCGGCATAGCCGTTGAGGAGGGCGGCAAGCTGCGGATCCGCCGGCCGGGCGGACCCGATGACCGGGGACCGGCCTTGCGTGTCGCCCAGGGCCGCCCGTAGGATCGCCACCGAGGGATCCCGGCTGCCCGCGAGTGCGCAGGCGAAAAAATCCACGCAGGCGAGGCGCGCGGCCGCCATCGCGGCGGCCTCCGCGTCCGGACGGGATGCCACGATGGACTCCGCCAGCGCGGCGGTGAGCGAATCCGGCATCAGATGCCCTCCCGGTCCTGCACCGCGTCCCGGAACCCCTGGAAGCCGCCGATGAATTGGCGGATGCGCGGATTGTCCGATCTGTAGAACAGCTCCGCGGGCGGCGCCTGCGCGACGATGCGGCCATTCTCGGTGAACGCGATCGTGTCGCTGATCTCCTCGGCGAAGCGCATCTCGTGAGTGACCAAGATGCTGGTCAGTCCCTCGCGGACGAGTTCGCGGATGACCGCGAGCACCTCGCCGACCATCTCGGGATCGAGGGCCGAGGTGACCTCGTCGAACAGCACGAGCTCCGGCCGCATGGCCAATGCCCGGGCGATGGCGACGCGCTGCTGCTGGCCGCCGGACAACGCGCTCGGATAGGCCGACACCTTGTCGGCGAGGCGGACCCGGGCGAGCAGGTCCCTCGCGTGGCGCTCCGCCTCGGCGCGGGGCACCTTGAGGATCCGGACCGGCGCGAGGGTGATGTTCTCCAGCACCGTGAGGTGCGGGAACAGGTTGTATTGCTGGAACACGACCCCGATGCGCTTGCGCAGGGCGATCCGCTCGGCCTCGCTGCGCAAGGCATCGACCCGGATACCCGCCACGGTGATCCGGCCCGCCTGCGGCTGCGCGAGCCCGTTGATACAGCGCAGGATCGTGGACTTGCCCGATCCGGACGGGCCGATGATCGAGACGGCGTCGCCCTTGGCCACGGTGAGGTCGATGCCCTTGAGCACCTCGACCGCTCCGAAGGACAGGTGGACGTCCTGGAGATCGACGAGGATCGGGCGGTTTGCGGGGTTCTCGGCCATGGGCCTTCGGTGTCAGAGCGTCGCGAGGCGGCGTTCGAGCCGCCGCGTCAGGCGCGAGATCGGATAGCAGAACAGGAAGAAAGCCAGCAGCACGGTCAGGTAGATCGCGACGGTGAAGTCGTCGCGCCGCACGGCGGTGCTGGCATCGGTGGCGGCGTGAAGCAGCTCGTGGACGCCGACCAGGGAGGCGAGCGCCGTGCTCATCGTGATCGACGCGGCGAGGTTCATCCAGGGCGGCAGCGCGCGGCGCAGACACTGGGGCAGGATGATCCAGCGCAGGGTCTGTCCCCGCGACAGGCCGATGCCCTTGGCGGCGTCCCACTGTGTCGTCGGGACGGACAGGATCGCGCCCCGCGCGATCTCGGCCACGTAGGCGGCGGCGGGAATGGCGAGCCCGAGCACCGCCTTCAGCCAATCGGGGAACGGCAGGTAGTTGCCGGCCACCACGATCTCGAAGGGGAAGATGTAGGTGGTGGCGAAGATCAGCACGAGGTGGGGCGCATTGCGGAAGACCTGCACGTAGGCCACGGCCGGGGCGCGTACGAGACGCGCGGCGGACAGCTCCATGGCGCCGAGGACGACGCCGCCCAGCGTCCCAAGCGTCATGGCGAGGACACTGATCACGACGTTCATGACGAAGCCCGAGGCGAGGTAGGGCAGCCAGTCCAGCAGGTCGCGGGTGAGCCGCGCGTCGAGGAGCAACCCGAGCAATCCGGCCCCGCAGGCGGCGGCGAGCCACGGCCAGGCCGCGCGCAACGGCCCGCGGGCCGGGAGCGCGGCGGCGCTCATACGCCGTATCCCACGCCGTATCCCGGTACGGCGAGGCGGCGCTCGACGGCGCGGCCGATCCGCGACACGGTCAGGTTGATGAGCCCGAAGAACAGCAGGATCACGATCATCAATTCGAGCACGTTGTCGCGCTGCGTCCAGATCATGATCGACGCGTAGGTCACCTCGTTGACGGCGACCGCCGAGCCGATGGTGGTCAGCTTCACGAGGTTGACGAGGTTGTTCACCAGGGCCGGCAGCGCCGTGCGGAGCGCCAGCGGCAGCGTCACGTAGCGCAGGATCTCCAGGCCCGAGAAGCCGGTCGCCTGGGCGGCCTCGACGAGGGGCGCCGGCACGGCCTCGATCCCGCCGCGCAGGGCCTCCGCGTGGAAGGCCGCGACGTGCAGCCCCGTCACCGCCACCACCCAGAAGACGGGACTGAACGGGTTGTGCGCCGCGCCGCCCAGCGCCCGGGACAGGAGCATGTTGAGGGCGAAGAACGCGAACATGAGCTGGACCAGCGTCGGCGTGTTGCGCGTCAGCTCGACATAGGCCCGCACCGGCCCGGCGAGCCACGGCCGGCCGGACGTCAGGGCCGCCGCGAAGGCGGTCCCGGCCAGGAGGCTCAGCGGGATCGCCAGGACGACGAGCAGCAGGGTCATGGCCATGCCGGCCAGCCAGGAGCGGACCTCGCCGCCGCTCAGCAGGAAGTCGTAGTGCAGCCCCAGGGCGGCCGCGCCGGCGATGAAGCGCTGCAGGGCCGCGTCGATCATGCTGTGTGCGACCGGGTCACGACATCGATCACGGCTTGGCCTGCGCGGCGAACTTGCGCTGCTCCTCCTCCAGGAAGGTCGGATCGACCAGCCGGTTCGCCTTGGCCATGGCCAGCATGGCCCCCGCGCCGTGCAGGTCCCGCACCGCCGCGTCGAGGGCCGCCGCGGCGTCGCGCTCGCCCTTGCGCAGCCAGATCACGGAATCGGCCGGCTCCAACTCGGTGGGGATGACGATGGCGTAGTCTTTCCAGTCGTCCGGCCGGTCGGCGAGCAGGAGCTTGAGCGTCGGCGCCACGTGGACCGCCACCACGCAATTGCCGCCCTGGAGCGCCAGCATCGACTCGGGCTGGCTCGGGATCCCCTTCACCACGGCGCCGTAGGTGTCGGCGAGCGGCTGCGCGTAGTTCGAGCCCTGCGAGATGCAGACCGGCTTGCCCTTGAGGTCTGCCCAGTCGTGGATGCCGCTGTCCTTGCGGCCCAGCGCGGCGCCCCCGGCGCGGTCGTAGGGCGTCGGCACGTGGTCGAGGATCTTCGCGCGGTCCGCCGTGTACTGCATGTTGGCGATCAGGATATCGACCTTGCCCTGCTGCAGGAACTGGACGCGGTTCGGCGGCGTGACCGTCACCAGCTCGACCTTGACGCCGAGCTTGTCGGCGAGCGCACGGGCGAGGTCGATGTTGAAACCCTTCTCGGCGCGGGTCTGCGGGTCGATGTACCCGAACGGGGCCCCCGACAGGATGATGCCGACCGTGAGCTTCTGGCGGCCCTTGATCCGGTCGAGGGTCGCGTCCGCCCGGGCCACCGTCCCCACGACCAGGCTGAGCGACGCCAGCGCGAGCGCGCCGAGGCAGGATTTCAACGAGGGGGTGCGCGCCATGACAGGTCCGGTGCAATCAGCGAAGCGGGCTCCTCCATACGGGGCGCCGGCACGCACGGGAAGCCGGATCAACCCGCGGTGGAACCCTCGCGCCGGAAACGGGAAAGCCCGAAGGTCGGAACCGTCCGGCGATCGTGCGGCCCTCAACCCGGGCCGGCGTGATCCGGATGAGCCCGCGCGTCGTCGCCCTCGGGCATGATGAGGTGCAGGTGGCCGTAGCGGACGCCGCGCTGCGTGACGACGGCGTCGGCGTAGCTCAGGGCCCCCGTAGCAGACCTCCGATCCAGTCCCGGCGGCGCGGGTGGGCACCAGGGCCTCGCGGACGATGTCGCGCACCGCCTCCGAGCGGCTGCCGTAGCCGCGCCGCGCGCTGAGACCGTCGACCGTCGTCAGCAGGGCGTCGTCGGTGGTGATGCGCTGCATGCGCGCCCAGCCGCTTCCGTGGCCTTCCGGTACGGGGACGCGGGGGCCGTGACCAGCCGCAGGGCCCACATCCTCAGGGGCGGAACGGTGTGAGCTCAGGCAACCTCGGACGATCCGCCGAGGCCGGCGCAGCAGGAAAAGAGCCCCGAGGGCCGCACCCCGGGGCTCAAGTTCTGGATCTCGGGGATATGTCCAGCGTGCGCTTGGGATGGACCGCGCTGAAACGCCTGGGCCGAAGGATCAAGGGCGTGAAAATCGACGACGCAGGCGCGACCGACTCGTATGCCGGCCAATCCATTCTGCACAGATGCAGTCGAAGCGCATCCGATATATGTCAGACTCCGAGAAATATTTTGAATTAATTCGTCGCACCTGGCTCCGGATACCGGTTCAATTTTATCATATCGGCTTGCGATCTCCCGGTATCCGCGTACCGGACCGGGCCTGATCCTGCCGGGCATGCCCCACGATCGGGATCCCAGCGGCCTTCGCGGGGCCGCGGGACGCTCCGCCGCGCCGCGCGGTCGTGCGGACCGCGACGAGGAGAAGGGCGGCGAGCGCCAGCATCGCGCCGTCGAAGGCGAGGAAGACCGGCTCGACCGGCGCGTCCCCGCCGAGCCGGCGCGCGACGAGGCGCCCGACATCCGCGGCCGCGACGGCGCCGAACAGCCCGGCCGCCGCCGTCAGCGTCTCCGGCCAGACCCGGCCGGCCGGGCGCAGGAATGCCGCCACGGCGACGAGCAGCCAGACGGCGAAGAAGCCCCCGACCTCCCAGTCCGCCCGCGCGGGCAGCGCGGCGGGGAGCAGGCGGTTGGCCAGGAAATAGGCGGCGACGGCCGCGGGCAGGCCGGCGATCGTCGCGACGTTCAGCCCCTGGACGAGGCGCAGGCCGAGGCCGCGGGACGCGCCCCCCTTGGGCAGGCGCGCCACCGACCAGAGCAGCAGCCCGGTCGCCACCATGGCGCTGCCGGCGAGGCCGCACAGGAAGAACAGCACCCGCAGGGCGGGCCCGGCGAAGTGCGCCTCGTGCAGGCCGACCATCGTGGTGAAGGTCTTGGTCGCCGGCTGCAGGCCGCCCGCGCGGACCTCCAGGACCGCGCCCGTCACGCCGTCGAAGGCGATCTGCGGATGCTCGTGGGAGAGGCCGTGCGGCTCCTCGAACACCGCCACCGCGGTGGCGTGCGCGTCCTTCGGGTTGACGATCGTGATCCGCTCCAGGGGCTCCGGCCGCATCGCCAGGGCGCGGACCACCAGCGGCCCGACCGGCGCCAGCGTGCCGGGCTGGCCGGCGGGCGGGCGCGGCGCGGTGATCTGGCCGGATTCGGCGAAGTAGCGCTGGCTGTCGCCGCGATAGGCCGTGCTCAGCCCCCAGGGCACGTACATCACCATGAGCGTGGCGAGCCCGGTATAGGTGATCATCAGGTGGAACGGCAGGGCGAGGACGCCCGTGACGTTGTGCGCGTCGAGCCAGCCCCGCTGGGCGGACTTGTCCCGGCGGAAGGTGAAGAAGTCGGCGAAGATGCGCCGGTGCGTGACGACGCCCGAGATCAGCGCCACCAGCATGATCATCGCGCAGGCGCCGACGATCCAGCGGCCCCAGAGCGGCGGCAGGTTCAGCTCGAAGTGGAAGCGGTAGAGGAAGTCGCCGCCGCGCGTCGCCCGCACCGCCGCCGGCGCGCCGCTGTCGGGATCCAGGAGGACGTGGCCGGGCGGGCGGCCCGGCCCCGTCCGCCAGAACAGTTCCAGCACCGGCCTGTCCGGCCGCGGCAGCGCCAGGAACCACGTCCGCGCGCCGCCCGCATGGGCCTGCAGGTAGGCGACGCCGCGCTCGGCCGCCGCCGCGAGATCCGCCGGCGCGAAGGCCCGGTCGGTGCGCAGTTCGGGCCGCATCCACTGCGAGATCTCGGCCCGGTAGTAGCTCGCCGTGCCCGTCACGAAGACGGCGAACAGCACCCAGCCGACGACGAGGCCCGACCAGGCGTGGAGCCACGCCATCGACTGCCGGAAGGTCTTGCCCACGGCGACCGCCTCACCAGCGGTAGCGCAGGGTCGCGTAGACCGTGCGCGGCAGGCCGTAATAGCAGCCTGAATAGGTGAAGCAGCCGGTCACGTAGCGCTCGTCGAGCAGGTTCTGCACGTTGATCTGCGCCGTGAGCCCCGTCAGCCGCGGGTCGAGATGCTTCATGTCGTAGGAGGCGACGGCGTCGAGCAGCACGCTCTCCGGCACCTTGAAGGTGTTGGCCGGATCGCCCCAGGACGGCCCGAGATAGCGCACGCCGCCGCCGAGGCCGAGGCCGAGCAGCGCGCCCTCGGTGAAGCGGTAATCGACGAACAGCGAGGCCGTCGTGTCCGGCACCTGCACCGGCCGCAGGCCCTGGAGCGGCACCTGCCGGCGGGTCAGGTCGTTCGCCGTGAAGCCAGTGTCGCGGACGTTGCGGATGTCGAGGAGCGAGAAGCCGCCGATCAGGCTGAGGCCCTCGGCGAGGGTGGCCCGCGCCTCGAACTCGACACCCTGCACGCCGACTTCGCCGGTCTGCACGACGAAGCCGGGATTGACCGGGTCGGTGGTGGTCGCGTTCGAGCGGCGGATGTCGAAGAACGCGGTGGTCAGCAGGATGTCGGTACCGGGGGGCTGGTATTTGATGCCGGCCTCGTACTGGTTGCTGGCGATCGGGACGGGGATGCGCCCGGCCGAGCCGAAGGCCGCGTCGAAGATCCGCCCGTTGACGATCGGCTCGAACGCCTCGCTGTAGGAGACGTACGGGGCGATGCCGCTGTCGAACAGGTAGAGCAGGCTGGCGCGGCCGGTGAAGGCCTCGGCCGGCACGTCCTGGATGGTCAGCCCGTTCGGCGCGAAGGTGCGGGTCGGGCCGGTCTGCCGGGCGGTGTCGTAGCGGCCGCCGAGCGTCAGGATGAAACGGTCGACCTTCGCCTGATCCTGGAAGTACACGCCGGTCTGCTGCGCGTCGATCCGCGCGGTCGACGTGAAGGCAGGGAACCGGATCGGCAAGTCGTGGTCGGGGGCGAGGGCGTTCAGGCCCGTCGTCGCCGGGAACGGCCCGGTGACCGACCGCGTGCTGAAGGTCCGGTGGTCGACGCCGAGCAGTGCCGTGTGGGCGATCGGGCCGGTGTCGAAATCGGCGATGAAGTTGTTGTCCATCGTGTAGGCTTCGATGTCGACCTGGGTGCCGCCGACCGAGCGGCCGATGGCCGGGCCGCTCGTGTACGGCCCGTTGACGTCGCCGAAGGTCGTGAACACGCTGCGGTAGTCGCCGTTCGAGCGCAGGTAGCGGCCGGCCGAGTGGAAGCGCAGGTTCTCGGTGATCCGGTGGTCGAACAGGTATTCGACGGAGGCCTGGGTGCGGTCGGAGCGCTCGATGTTGCGGTCGCCGTCGTAGAAGTTCACCGGCAGCCGGCCGAAGACGCCGTTGCCGAAGTTGCGCGGGAACACCGTGCCGACGGCCGGGAAGCCGCCGTAGAAGCCCGAGAACGGGTCGCGCTGGTAGTTGGCGATGATCGTGAGCGACGTGTCGGCGGAGGGCCGCCACGTGAGGCTCGGGTTGATGAAGGCGCGCTCGACCTTCGTGGTCACGGCCGGCCCGTCGCCGTTCCAGCCGAGGCCGATGACCCGGTAGGCGAACTGGTCGGCGAGCCCCGGGATGTCGGATTCGATCGGCCCGCCGATATCGAAGCCGCTGCGGACTTCACTGAAGCCGCCGCCCTGGACGAAGATCTCGCCGTGGCGAACGAATTGCGGGACCTTCGAGACGAGGTTGACGAGGCCGCCCGGACCGGACTGCCCGTAGAGGACCGAGGCCGGCCCCTTGATGATGTCGACCCGCTCCAGGCGGTAGGGATCGACGCTGGGGAAGGCGTCGCGGTTTGAGGGCAGCGCCATGTTGTCGAGGAAGATCGGGGCGGTGAAGCCCCGGATGTAGAACTGCTCCAGGCGCGTCGAGCCGGCGCCGCCCCGCTGCTCGGTGGTGACGCTCGGCGTGTAGCGCAGCGCCTGATTGATGCTCAGCGCGTTCTGATCCTCGATCTGCTGGCGCCCGATGACGGAGACCGACTGCGCCGTCTCGACGATGGGCGTGTCGGTCTTCGTACCGACCGTGCTGCGGCTGGCGACGTAGCCGGGAACCGGTCCGGTCGGTCCGCCGCGCCCGTAGAGATCGCTGTTCAGGCTGCGCCCACGTGGCTCGCCCATGACGCTGAGTTCGGAGAGTTCGATCTCCGTGACCGGCGCTGGTTGGGCGATCGCGGCCGCCCCCAGGGCAAGTAGAGATGTCGACGATATATACCCGACTCGGATTAGCCTCTCCGCATGATCGGACGCGCAAGACGCGAACCGGCCATCAACATATCTCGACATTACACTGACTCTAAACTGGAATTACTAGGCGAAGATACGTGCCAATTCCCAGCTATCACGGATCCGTGAGCGGTATGTGCCTCTAATGACACATCCTCCAGAATCGTATTTTGGTATTGATCTAATGAAAATATGTGACGCCAAGCGGGGCCGATCGGTGCAGCCGCCGCGGCGATGGCTGCCGGTCCAGCGTGGTCCTCAGCCTCGTGCCAGGGACAGCCTCGCCGGCCATCGCGGTTCCGCCGCGAGCAATCGGCGATCTGGAAGCCGAGAAATCGCCGGTTTCAGCGCCTGGCTTCGTGCAGTCGATCAATACGGGACGACACGCGTTGCAGCGCTCGCTTTGTTTCGCCCGTGCGACACGCCTGTCCGCAGGGATGATGCGGATCCGGGGCTTCCCGGAGCCGCCGCATCGTCTGCGACTGAGATCGGGGCAGGGCGTCACGCCGCACAGCCGAGATACCGGCGGCCGATCTCCGCTGTGCGCCTTTGCAGACCCGACGCCTCATGGTTGTATGGGGCGTGCGGCAGCATCTGCAGACCGGTGGCGATGCCCGGTCGCCGGCACGGCAGGGGAGGAGCCGCCATGGCCGCCGAGACCGAGGGCGCCAAGAACGAGGTCGCCAAGAACACGGTCTGCCTCTGGTACGACACGGAGGCCGAGGCAGCCGCCCGCTTCTACGTCGCGACCTTTCCGGACAGCACCATGGGCGCGGTTCACCGGGCGCCGGCGGATTACCCGTCGGGCAAGGCGGGAGACGTGCTGACGGTCGCCTTCACGGTGGCCGGCATCCCCTGCATCGGCCTGAACGGCGGCCCCGTCTTCCGGCACAGCGAAGCCTTCTCGTTCCAGATCGCCACCGACGACCAGGCGGAGACGGACCGGCTCTGGAACGCCATCGTCGACAATGGCGGGCAGGCGAGCGCCTGCGGCTGGTGCAAGGATCGCTGGGGCATCGCGTGGCAGATCACGCCGCGCGTGCTCACCGCCGCGCTGGCGGCCGGCGGCGCGGAGGCAAAACGCGCGTTCACCGCGATGATGACCATGGGTAAGATCGATGTCGCCGCGATCGAGGCGGCCCGGCGCGGATGACGCCCCGTCGGATTCGAACCTGATCACGCATGACCGAGCCCCCATCCGCTGCGGCCCACGCCCGCACCATCCTGGCCGCGCACGAGCATCGCCGTCCGATCGCGCCGCTGACCGGCTGGGATCCGACCCTCGACCTGCCGGCGGCCTACCGGGTGGCCGAGGCGATCCGGGCCCTGCGCGCGGAACGCGGCGAGCAGACGGTCGGCTACAAGATCGGCTTCACCAACACGACCCTGTGGGAGCGGTACGGCGTCCGGGCGCCGATCTGGGGGCATGTCTACGACACGACCTTACGCGACCGGGCCGCGCTGTCGGGACCGGTGCCCCTCGCGGCCTTCGTCGAGCCCCGGATCGAGCCGGAGATCGTGTTCGGGCTGGCACGCGCGCCGGAGCCCGGCATGGATGCGGAGGCGCTGATTGCATGCCTCGACTGGGCCGCGAGCGGCTTCGAGATCGTGCAATCGCTCTATCCGGGCTGGCGCTTCACAGCGCCCGACACCGTCGCGGCCTTCGGGCTGCACGGGATGCTGGTGGTGGGCGAGCGGGTGCCGATTCCGGCGGGCGCGCGGCGCGCCTGGATCGGCGACCTCGCGAACTTCACCGTCGACCTGCTGCGGGACGAGGCCGTCGCAGACCGGGGCGGCGGTCGCAGCGTCCTCGGGACGGGGCCCCTTGCCGCCCTCGCGCACCTTGTCGATGCGCTGGCTAACGATCCGGCGGCGCCGCCGCTCGCGGCCGGCACGATCGTCACCACAGGCACGCTGACGGATGCGCTTCCGGTCGCCTCAGGTCAGCTCTGGCGCACGCGGCTCGACGGGCTCCGGCTTCCCGGCATCGACCTTGCCCTGATCTGAAACGTCCCGCGCGGGTTAACGTGCCGGGATAATGCGGTTTCCCGGACCGGCTCCGGGACTCAGGCATTGGTGATGGTTAGCCGACATGCCAAATGCTGAACCATGCCTGGACGCCTGCGGCGACGCTACACGACCTTCCTCGTCTCCGTCACCGCGCAGGGCTCCGGCCCGTCCTCCGGCGCGACGGTCTACGCGGTGATGAAGCCCAGTGCCGAGGATGCGCTGGAGGCCGTCCGCGGCCTGGCCGACCCGTCGGCCACCCTTGCCATCGTGGGCAGCCTGTCTACCCGGATCGCCAAGGCCCTCAAGCTGAAGCCCGACGAGCCGCGGCCGGTCTGAGCCGCTCGGCTCAATCCACCGCGAGCCGGTAGCCGACGCCCCGCACGGTCTGCAGGAAGACCGGGTTGGCGGGATCGACCTCCGTCTTGCGGCGCAGGCGGTTGATCTGGACGTCGACGGTGCGCTCCGCCGCGGCCCCGTCGGGACCGGCGAGCTGCTCGCGCTCGACATTGGCGCCGCCTGCCATGGCCAGGATCGTCAGGATCTCGCGCTCGCGCTCGGTGATGCGGATCAGCTCGTCGTCCCGGCGCAGCTCGCCCCGGTCGACCCGGAATGCGAACGGCCCGAAGGTCACCGCCTCGACGGCCGCGGCGCCGGGCCGCACGCTGCGCTTGATGATGTTGTTGAGCCTCAGGGTCAGCTCGCGGGGCTCGAAGGGCTTCGGCAGGTAATCGTCGGCGCCGATCTCCAGGCCCATCACCCGGTCGTTCGGGTTGGAGCGGGCGGTGAGCATCAGGATCGGCACCCGCGAGGTCTCGCGCACGCTGCGGGCATAGTCGAAGCCGTTCTCGCCGGGCATCATCACGTCGAGTACCATGGCGTCGAACACGACGCTCTGGGCCCGGGCCCGCGCCTCCGCGGCGCTCGCCGCCGCGGTGACCCGGAAGCCCTGATCGGTGAGGTAGCGGGCGAGCAGCTCGCGCAGGCGGCGGTCGTCGTCGACCACGAGGACGTGCGGCGCCTCGTCGGGCAGATCGGCCCGGGCAGCATGGCTCACGCGCGCTCCTCCCCGCCCCCGCGCCGCGCCATCAGGCGCTGGACCGCCGGGCGGTCCTCCGGCTCGATCATCGCCATCAGGAAATCCTCCGGGGAGCCCCGGGCATCCGGCGCCGCGAGCGCCCGGGCGAGGCGCCGGGCCTGGACCCGCGTGAGGTCGGCCGCGAGCCCGGCGCCGGCCTCGGTGCAGTACAGGAGGCGCTGGCGCCGGTCGCTGGAACCGGGCTTCTGGGCGACGTAGCCCTGCCCGATCAGGTCCTTGAGCACTCGGTTCAGGCTCTGCTTGGTGATGCGCAGAATGTCGAGGAGTTCGGCGATGGTCAGGCCCGGGTAGCGGTCGACGAAGTGCAGCACCCGGTGGTGGGCCCGGCCGAAGCCGTAGGCGGCCAGGATCCGGTCGGGATCGCCCACGAAATCCCGATAGGCGAAGAACAGGAGTTCGATCAGGTCGTCACTGCCGAGGGCGGCCGGCGCGGCGCCCGGGACGGGTTTCGCCGCGAAGATCGCCTCGTGCGGGGCTGTCCGTGTCACGGCGCGGCCGCTCCCAACGGTGATAGGTCAGTCCCCGTGACGTTTCTCAAGGCGGCTCCGGCCCGTCAACCCTGGCCGGTCCGGCCGGGGCGCCGGCCGCCGGTGATCCGTAAGCGGGATCGAGCGGGATTGCCGGCGGCCCGACCCCTCCGCTACGCAGGATCATCGAGCGACGGGAGCGGACGCGCATGGCCGAGGCAGCTGAACCGGGACCGCGCCGCCTCTGGATCCGCGATCCGCGCGCGATCCTGGCCGAGGGCGCCGGGGGCGGGATCGTCGTGGCGGGCACCCGGATCGTCGAGTGCGTCGCGGCCGGCGCGAAGCCCGCCGGGCCCGTGGACGAGACCTTCGACGCGTCGCGCCACGTGGTCATCCCGGGGCTGATCAACACCCATCACCATGCCTTCCAGACGCTGACCCGCGCCCATCCGCTGGCGATCAACAAGCCGCTCTTCCCCTGGCTGAAGGCGCTCTACACGGTCTGGGGACGGATCACCCCGGAGGCGTTCCGGCTCGCCACCCGGGTGGCTCTCACCGAGCTGCTCCTCTCGGGCTGCACCACGGCGGGCGACCACCACTACCTGTTCCCCAAGGGGCTGGAAGAGTCGGTGGATATCCAGGTCGCGGAGGCCCGCGACCTCGGGATCCGGGCGGCGATCACCCGCGGCTCGATGAGCCTGTCGGATCGGGAGGGCGGGCTGCCGCCCGAGAGCCTGACGCAGGACGACGACACGATCCTCGCCGATTGCGAGCGGGTGCTGAACCTGTTCCACGATCCCGCCCCCGGCGCGACGGTGCAGATCGGCCTCGCCCCCTGCTCGCCCTTCGCGGTGACCCAGCGCCTGATGCGCGAGAGCGCGGAGCTGGCCGCCCGCCACGGGTGCCGCCTGCACACCCATCTCGGCGAGACGCTGGACGAGGATTCCTACTGTCAGTCGATGTTCGGCTGCCGCCCGGTGGATTACCTGGAGGAGGTCGGCTGGCTGAACGATCGGGTCTGGCTGGCGCACGGCATCCACTTCAACGATGCCGAGGTGGCCCGGCTCGGCAAGGCGGGCGTCGGCATCTGCCACTGCCCGACCTCGAACATGACCCTGGCCTCGGGCCGCTGCCGCACCTGCGAGCTGGAGGCGGCTGGCTCGCCCGTGGGGCTCGGGGTCGACGGCTCGGCCTCGAACGACAGCTCGAACCTGATGGAGGGCGTGCGCCACGCCCTGATGATCAACCGGCTGACCTACGGGGCGGAGGCCGTGACCCATCGCGACGTGCTCCGCTGGGCCACCGAGGGCTCGGCGGCGTGCCTGGGCCGCTCCGATATCGGCCGGATCGAACCGGGCCGCGAGGCGGATCTCGCCCTGTTCACCCTGGAGGAGCTGCGCTTCTCCGGCGCCCACGACCCGCTGGCCGCGCTCGTCCTGTGCGGTGCCACCCGGGCCGACCGGGTGATGGTGGCGGGACGCTGGCGGGTGATCGACGGCCAGCCGCTCGGGGTCGATACGGGGATGCTGCGCGAGGCGCATTCCCGTCTGGCGTTGGATCTGTTCGGAGGAGCGTAGGGAGCTGACTTCAGCAGGGTGACGGTGAGCCTGACCCGACCCGTTCCGTCCTCGCGAGCGCAGCGATCCGGGGCAGCGGGACATCCGCGAGCGTGACGCCCCTGGATTCCTTCGCTGCGCTCGCAGAGACGACGGGGCGGCATTCGGAAGCGGCCGCCGAACGGAGGACGCAGTCCCAGGGACGGCGTCTTCCCGTCCGACCCCAGCATGGGCGCCCGTCGCACCGCACGCGCGACGGGCTTGAACATCATGGCCCGGTAAGGGCGCGCCAGCGCGACAATTCTCAGAACAGCCCGTCGATCTGCCCGTTGGCGTCGAGGCGGATCGTGTCGGCGGCGGGCACCCGGGGCAGGCCCGGCATGGTCATGATCTCCCCGCAGATCGCCACCACGAAGCCGGCGCCGGCCGAGAGCCGGACGTCGCGCACGCCGACGATATGTCCCTCCGGCGCACCCATCAGACTCGGATCCGTGGAGAACGAGTATTGGGTCTTGGCCATGCAGATCGGCAGGTGGCCGTAGCCGTCCTTCTCGAACGTGGCGAGCTTGCCCGCCGCCTTCGTCTCGATCTGGATGTCGGCAGCCCCGTAGAGCTTGGTGGCGATCGCCCGGATCTTGTCGGTGAGCGGCGCCTCGGTCTCATAGGCGTGGTGGATCGGCGCCGGCTCGGCCTCGGCGAGCTTCACCACCGCGCGGGCGAGGTCCTCGGCACCGGCGCCGCCCTCCGCCCAGTGGCGGCAGGTGATCGCCTCGACGTCGAGCCGCTCGCGGCACAGCTCCTTGAGCCGGGCATGCTCAGCATCGGTATCGGCGTGGAAATGGTTGACGCCGACCACCACCGGCAGGCCGAAGCCGCGGAGGTTGGTGACGTGCCGGGCCAGATTCGCGAACCCCTTCTCCAGGGCGTCGATGTTCTCGCCCCCGAGGTTCTTCTTGTCGACGCCGCCATGCATCTTGAGGGCGCGGATGGTCGCCACCACCACGACCGCCGAGGGGCTCAGCCCCGCCTGCCGGCACTTGATGTCGAGGAACTTCTCGGCGCCGAGATCGGCACCGAAGCCGGCCTCCGTGACCGTGTAGTCGGCGAGCCGCAGGCCGGCCCGCGTGGCGATCACCGAGTTGCAGCCATGGGCGATGTTGGCGAAGGGGCCGCCGTGGATCAGCGCCGGGTTGCCCTCCAGCGTCTGCACGAGGTTCGGCTGCAGGGCGTCCTTGAGCAGCACCGTCATGGCGCCGGTCGCCTTCACGTCCTTGAGGGTGACGAGCTTGCGGTCGCGGGTCTCGGCGATGACGATCCGGCCGAGGCGCTCCTCCAGGTCGGCGAGGTCCTTGGCGAGGCAGAACACCGCCATCACCTCGGAGGCCACGGTGATGTCGAACCCGTCCTCGCGGGGGAAGCCGTTGGCGACGCCGCCCAGCGACTGGGTGATCTGGCGCAGCGCCCGGTCGTTCATGTCGACGACGCGGCGCCAGTGGATGCGGCGGACGTCGATGTTGAGCTCGTTCGCCCAGTAGACGTGGTTGTCGATCAGCGCAGCCGCGAGGCTGTGGGCCGCCGTGATGGCGTGGAAGTCGCCGGTGAAGTGCAGGTTGATCTGCTCCATCGGCACGACCTGCGCCTTGCCGCCGCCGGCAGCTCCCCCTTTCATACCGAAGCACGGCCCGAGCGAGGGCTCGCGCAGGCAGATCATGGTCTTGGCGCCGATGCGGTTCAGCGCGTCGCCGAGGCCCACCGTGGTGGTGGTCTTGCCCTCGCCCGCGGGCGTCGGCGAGATCGCGGTGACCAGCACCAGCTTGCCGGGCTTCCGGCTCTCCAGCCCGGCGATGTAGCCGTGGTCGATCTTGGCGATGTGCTTGCCGTAATTGTGGAGCGCGTCATCCGGGATGCCGAGTTTCTCGGCGACTTGCGCGATCGGCTTCAGGGTCGCGGCGCGGGCGATCTCAATGTCTGACGGCATGGGCCTTCCTCCCTGACTCGCGGGCACGATGCCCGCCCGCCGGCTCTTGCCGTGCGAAACTCTTGCCGTGCGGGCTGCGGCGCGGCCGCCCGCGAACGGCTGCGCACTGTGCGTCAAAGCCCGCGAAAATGCGCGTCGATTTTTATGAGCTGGCCGACAAAATACTCTTGTCGATCCGGAGAGGGACCCACTCTGCGCCGAAGCTCGAACCCGCCAGCGTCCTTGCGAGCGGAGCGAAGCAATCCAGCAACGCCACGCTCCTTGAGGTCGCCCTGACCTGGGTCGCGTCGCTGCGCTCGCGATGACAGGGTGGCACGTGGAAGCCGGCTCAGCCCCCCGATTTCTTGGCCTTGTCGGCGGAGCCCGGCGCCTCGTGCGGCTGAGGGGCGCCCTTGGGCAATTCCGGATTCTCGGCGTTGTGCGGGGCGGCGACCGGGGCCGGCACGGTCTCGGCGGTGGCGGTGGGCTTCTCGATGTCGGGCAGCCCGTCCTTCAGCTTCGCGTTGATCTGCGCGAGGTCGTCCGGCTCGGGGTTCAGGTCCTTGGCGTGCTGCCACTGGAACTTGCCCTCGAGGCGGCGGCCCGAGCGCCAGTAGGCGTCGCCCAGGTGGTCGTTGATGGTCGGATCCCCGGGCTTCAGCTCGACCGCCTTCTCCAGCTCGCGCACCGCATCGTCCCAGCGGCCGAGGCGGTAATAGGCCCAGCCGAGGCTGTCGACGATCATGCCGTCCCGGGGGCTCGCGTCGGCAGCCTGCTGCAGCAGCTTGAATGCCTCGTCGATGTTGGTGTTCTGGTCGACCCAGGAATAGCCAAGATAGTTCATGACCTGCGCCTTGGCGGCCGGCTGGCTGGCCGGCACAAGCGACAAGGCCTTCTTCAGGTCGGCCTCGGCCTTCGGCCACTGCTTGGCGCGCTCGTAGGCGGTGCCGCGGAAATAATAGGTCGTCCAGTAATTGGATTGCGGCCGGTCGCCGATCAGCCCGATGGCGCGGGTGTAGGTGGCCGCCGCCTCCTCGTATTTCTTGCGCGCGCGTTGCACGTTGCCCAGCGCCGTGATCACGTCGATGTCGTCGGGATGGGCCTTCATCGCCGCGTCGAGATGGGCCAGGGCCTCGTCGCCCTTGCCCATCTGCTCCAGGTTCAGCCCGATCTGGATGTCGGCGTTGAGCTTGAGCGGCGAACTGGCCGGGATCTGCGCGTAGGCCTCGTTGGCGCGCTCGGGCTGCTTCATCCGGTCCAGCGTGTCGGCGAGGGTCAGCCGGGCGAGTGCATGGTCGGGGGCGAGATAGAGCGCCAGCCGCAGGTAGATCACCGCGGGCAACTCATCGCCCTGCGTCGAGCCGGCGGAACCGAGCCCGTACAGCACCTCGGCGGCGCCTTCCTGGGCGGTGCCGATCAGGCGGGTCAGCGGCTTGCCCTCCTTGAGCTTGTCGAGGGCGTCGCGCACCAGCGGGTGGCGGGGCGAGAGCTGGTCGAAGTCGGAATAGGCCTGGATCGCCAGGTCGGTGCGGCCGAGGCTCGCCTCCATCCGGGCATAGGCGTCGACGATGCGCAGTGTGTTGCGGTCGGCCTCGTAGGCCGCCTTGAGGCGTCGCTCGGCCTCGGCATTGTCGCCGGTCACCGACGCGATCAGGCCGGCATGGTAGTCGCGGAAGGTGTTGTAGTAGCGCTCGCCGCGGAGCTTGTTGACCGTCTCCAGCGCCTTCTTGCCGTCGCCCGCACCGGCATACGACCAGGCGGTGAGCAGCGTCGCGGTGAGATCGGTCGCCGCGCCCCGGCCGCTGCGGGAAAAGTTCTGGCGAGCGGCGGCCCATTGGCCGGCCTTGATCTGGCGCACGCCGAGGGAGAGGTTGGCGAGGCCGTTGGTCGGATCGCGGGCGATCAGCTTCTCGGCGGTGCGGAACGCGTCCGGCAGGGCGCCGTCGGCGAGCAGCGAGATGAAGGCGCGCTCGACCAGCTCGGCGTTGCGCGGGTCGGCCTTGACGGCCTCGCGGTAGAAGGTCGCCGCCGCCGCCGTGTCCCGGGACGCGCCCGCGATGTAGGCAGAGAGGAAGTTGCCTTCGAGCGAATCCGCGGGCTCGTAGTCGAGCACCGGGGTCGATTCCTTCGGCTGCGCGGCGAGCCCGGTCTGCGGGAGCCCGGCGGCGAGCAGCAGGGCGAGCGCCGAAACGCTCCGGCGGGCGCGTGTCATCATCATGAACCGATCGCGGCTCCTGGGCGCCGGCTCGCAAGAGGGCCGGGCGCGAGAATGGCGGGGCATCCCCGAAAAAACGCTGGGGACACTGAACCCATCCCGCCAGCCCCGCAAGGCGAAAGGATGGCGCGAAGCGGACGACCGGGTCGTCCGCCCTCCCGTCATCGCTCCGCCGCGCTCACGAAGACGGCGCGTCTCGGCTCTTGAGCCAAGACCTGTCCTCACATGTTCGGGTAGTTCGGCCCGCCCGGCCCCTCCGGCGTCACCCAGTCGATGTTCTGGTTCGGATCCTTGATGTCGCAGGTCTTGCAGTGGACGCAGTTCTGGGCGTTGATCTGGTAGCGCACCCCGTCGCTGGCGGACGCGTCCTCCACCCATTCGTAGACGCCCGCCGGGCAGTAGCGACCCGAGGGCCCGCCATAGACGTCGTGCTCGGAGCGCTTCTGCAGCTCGAGATCGCGGACCTTCAGGTGGGGCGGCTGGTCCTCCTCGTGGTTTGTGTTCGACAGGTAGACCGAGGAGAGCCGGTCGAAGGTCAGCTTGCCGTCCGGCTTGGGGTAGACGATCGGCGTCACCTCCGAGAGCGGCTTGAGGCAGGCGTGATCCGGCTTGCCGTGCTTGAGCGTGCCGAACGGCGAGGCGCCCAGGATGCTCGTCGCCCACATGTCGATGCCGCCGAGGCCGACGCCCACCAGCGTACCGTATTTCGACCAGAGCGGCTTGACGTTGCGCACGGCCTTCAGGTCCTGCCCGATCGGGCTGTCGCGCCAGCCGGCCTCGTAGGCGGTGAGTTCGTCGCCCGCGCGGCCCGCCTTCAGGGCGTCCGCGATGGCGTCGGCCGCCTGCATGCCGGAGAGCACCGCGTTGTGCGAGCCCTTGATCCGCGGCACGTTGACGAACCCCGCCGAGCAGCCGACCAGGCAGCCGCCGGGGAAGACCAGCTTCGGCACCGATTGCCAGCCGCCCTCCATGATGGCGCGCGCGCCGTAGCCGATGCGCTTGGCGCCCTCGAAGGTCTCGGCGATCAGCGGGTGGGTCTTGAAGCGCTGGAACTCCTCGAACGGCGACAGGGTCGGGTTCTCGTAGTTCAGGTGCGTGACGAAGCCGACCGAGAGCAGGTTGTCGTCGAAATGGTAGAGCCAGGAGCCGCCGCCGGCCTTGTTGGGCAGCGGCCAGCCCATCGTGTGGCGCACGAGCCCCGGCTCGAACTTGCCGGGCGCGAGCTGCCAGAGCTCCTTCACGCCGAGCCCGTACTTGAACACGTCGCTGTGCCGGTTGAGTTCGAAGCGCTGGATCAGCCCCTTGGTCAGGTTGCCGCGGGCGCCTTCGCCGAACACCGTGTACTTGGCGCGCAGCTCCATGCCGCGGGTGTAATCCTCGCGCGGCTCACCGGACTTGCCGATGCCGAGATCGCCCGTGGCGATGCCCGCCACGGCGCCGTTGCCGTCGAACAGCACCTCGGAGGCGGGAAAGCCCGGATAGATCTCGACGCCGAGCGCCTCGGCCTGGGCGCCCAGGTACTTGCACACGTTCGAGAGCGAGCCGACGAAATTGCCGTGGTTCGACATGAGCTTGGGGAAGAACAGGTTCGGCAGGGTGATGCCGCTGTTCTTGGTGAGCATCATGAACTCGTCGCGCTGAACTTCCGTCTTGAGCGGGCGCTCCGGATCCTGGCGCCATTCGGGCAGGAGCCGGTCGAGACCGATCGGGTCGATCACCGCACCCGACAGGATGTGGGCGCCGACTTCCGAGCCCTTCTCGACGACGACGACCGAGATCTCCTCGCCGATCTCGGCGGCGCGCTGCTTCAGGCGGATCGCGGTGGCGAGGCCGGCCGGGCCGGCGCCCACCACGACCACGTCAAAATCCATGCTCTCGCGTTCGGGCAGCGCCATCCTCAGCCTCCTTTTCTTGTTCCGGTTCTTCTTCCAGCACCCGCCTCGTCGACGGGCCGGCCTTCCCGATGCCGTCTCAAGCGATTCCAAGCTAGAAAGGCAAGTTGCCGACGCCCAGGGTTATGGCAAAGTTCCCTTTGCTGCACGGCTCGGTTTCACGGGACGAGCCATGCGGGTCATCCCGCCCTCGCCCTCATCCTGAGGTGCCGGAGCGCAGCGGAGGCCTCGAAGGAGGGCTCCAGGGATCTCGGGGTCCGCTGGAGGCCTCCTTCGAGGCCCGCTGACGCGGTCACCTCAGGACGAGGGGGTGGGTCGGACGATGGGTGTCCCCGCGCCGTGGGCACCGCGCTGTTCGGTCACGCAAGTCCTTGGCGGCGGGCCGCTTTCAAGAGTTGTCCACAGGCCTCGGCCGCCCCACATGCTTGATCCCATGCCGAGCCCCACCGACGCGCAAGCCGACCTGATCGCCTATCTCGACTTCCACGTGGAGGCCGGGGCCGACGCGGCGCTCGACGAGCAGCCGCACGACCGCTTCGGCGAGGCGGATTCGCCGGCGCCGACCCTGCGCGTCGCGCGCCGGCCCGCCGTTCAGGCCGATGCGACCGCCAACACGCTCGTTCCGCCTCCCGGATCGCCGCCCGCAGGATCGCCGCCGGCCGCGCCGTCGCGCACCTTCGGCCGCGCCGCCAGCGCCCAGCCCGACGAGGCCGCGAGCGACGCCCGCGCCCGGGCGCGCCAGGCCAAGACGCTCGACGAGCTGGAACAGATCCTGGCCGAGTTCGACGCTTGCCCGCTGCGCTTCACCGCCAGGAACCTCGTCTTCGCCGACGGCAATCCGCAGGCGCGGGTGATGTTTCTCGGCGAGGCGCCCGGCGCCGACGAGGACCGGATCGGCAAGCCGTTCATGGGCCGCTCGGGCCAGCTCCTCGACAAGATGATGAAGGCGGTCGGGCTCGACCGGACCAGCGCCTATATCGGCAACATCGTGCCCTGGCGGCCGCCGGGCAACCGCAACCCGACCCCGCAGGAGGTGGCGGTGTGCCGCCCCTTCGTGGAGCGCCAGATCGAGCTCGTCGACCCGGACATTATCGTCTGCCTCGGCGCGCCCGCGACCCAGACGCTGACCGGCACCAAGGACGGCATCCTCCGGACCCGCGGCCGCCTCTTCCCGTACAAGTTGCCGAACCGCGAGGTGAAGCTGCTCGCCACCCTCCACCCGGCCTTCCTGCTGCGCCAGCCGGTGCAGAAGCGCTTGGCGTGGCGGGATTTCCGCGCCCTGCGGTCGCTGCTGGACGGGAAAGCTTGACCGCGCGGGCGGAACCGGGTCTCCCCTCTCGCCATTAGAGCTTCGTTCCCGCTGCTGGTGCGCCACCGGCCGGACAGAACGACGCACAGCCAATCCCAGCCTGCCCGAGGCGGCCGGCGCAGAATCGATGGCGGGACCCAACCATGCGCTGGGAAGATCTACGCAGCTCCGACAATGTCGAGGATCGTCGTGGCGAAGGCGGCGGCGGCGGCATGGGCTTCCCCGGCGGCGGCGCCGGCGGCCTCGGCATCGGCACCATCGTGGTGCTGCTGATCGTCAGCTACTTCACCGGCATCAACCCGGCGATCCTGATCGGCGGCGCCGAGCGGATCGGCGGCGGCCGCGGTCAGCAGGAACAGCCCGCGGACCCACAGACGCAGGCGAAGCGGCGGCAGGCGCCGACCGACGAGAGCGGGCGGTTCGCCTCCAAGATCCTGGGCAACACCGAGGACGTTTGGAGCCAGATCCTGCCGCAGCAGACCGGCAAGCAATACACCCCGACGACGCTGGTGCTCTATACCGGCGGCACCCGTTCCGGCTGCGGCTCGGCTCAAGCCGCCATGGGGCCGTTCTACTGCCCGCTCGACAAGAAGGTCTATCTCGATACCGGGTTCTTCAAGGAGATGGCCTCGAAGTTCGGCGTGAAGGGTGACTTCGCCTACGCCTATGTCATCGCCCATGAGGTCGGCCACCACGTCCAGGACGTGTTGGGCATCCTCGGCAAGGTCCAGGCCCGTCAGCAGCAGGCCTCGAGCAAGACCGAGGCGAACGCCCTCTCGGTTCGGATCGAGCTGATGGCCGATTGCCTCGCCGGCGTCTGGGCCAAGAACTCCAACGACAAGTATGCCGAGCTCGATCAGGGCGACATCGACGAGGCGCTGAACGCCGCCGCCCAGATCGGCGACGACGCCCTCCAGCAGCGCTCGCGCGGCTACGTGGTGCCGGATTCCTTCACGCACGGTTCCTCGGCCCAGCGCCAGCGCTGGTTCATGGCCGGCTACAAGAGCGGCCAGACCAAGGCCTGCGACACGTTCCGGACGGCGAACAACTGAAGCCGGAGCAGGGCTTCAAGAGCTGCTCCCGTCACCGCGAGCGCAGCGAAGCGGCCCAGGGCAGCGTGACATCGACGGATGTGGCGCCGCTGGATTGCTTCGCTGCGCTCGCAAAGACGGCGTGCCGAAACCCAGCGGGCACAAGCCTCAGCCCCGGCTCAGCCGCCTCGCATTGGCCTGGACCTTCCGCCGGTAGCTGCGGATCACCTTGCCGTTCGAAGCCCCCGTGGCCAGCATCATGGCCGCCTCGCCGGCGGCCAGCATCTTCTCGGTCACCATGAGCTGCGCCTCGGCCTGGGCCGCCGGGCCGCCCAGGGCGAACATCGCCATGCGCTGGGCGATCACGCCCTGAGCCTCCAGGCCGAGCATGGCCATATCCATCCCCGTCATCCACCAACCGAACAGCATCGCATTCCTCGTGTTGCGCGGGGTAACGGCCGAGCCTCGGCTTCGGCTCCCCGGGTCTGGCTTCGCCTGCACGCAGCGCAAGCCCGTCCCGCGAGGCCCATCCCGTCTTTGCGCCGTCCCGATCCATGCCGTAAGCGCCGCGGGAGATTCCTTCCGGATACCGCGCCCGCTCTCCATGATACGCCTGGACAAGATCACCAAGCAGAACGGGCGCCAGCTCGTCTTCATCGAGGCCTCGGCCGCGCTTCAGCGGGGCGAGAAGGTCGGGCTCGTCGGCCCGAACGGGGCCGGCAAGACCACCCTGTTCCGGATGATCATCGGCCAGGAGCAGCCCGACGAGGGTCAGGTCGCCGCCGACCGGGGCATCACCATCGGGTATTTCAGCCAGGATGTCGGCGAGATGTCCGGCCGCAGCGTCGTCACCGAGGTGATGGACGGCGCCGGCCCCGTGAGCGCGGTGGCGGCCGAACTCGCCGATCTCGGCGCGGCTCTGGCCGACCCGGACCGCGCCGACGAGATGGATGCGTTGATCGAGCGCTACGGCGAGGTCCAGGCCCGGTTCGAGGAGCTCGACGGCTACGCCCTGGAGGGCCGGGCCCGCGAGGTGCTCGACGGCCTCAGCTTCAGCCAGGAAATGATGGACGGCGATGTCGGCGCCCTCTCGGGCGGCTGGAAGATGCGCGTGGCGCTCGCCCGCATCCTGCTGATGCGCCCGGACGTGATGCTCCTCGACGAGCCGTCGAACCACCTCGACCTCGAGAGCCTGATCTGGCTCGAATCCTTCCTGAAGGCCTATGACGGCGCCCTGCTGATGACCTCGCACGACCGCGAGTTCATGAACCGCATCGTGACCAAGGTCATCGAGATCGACGGCGGCGCGCTCACCACCTATTCGGGCGACTACGCCTTCTACGAGGGCCAGCGGAAGCTCAACGAGGCGCAGCAGCAGGCCCAGTTCGAGCGCCAGCAGGCGATGCTGGCGAAAGAGATCGCCTTCATCGAGCGCTTCAAGGCCCGGGCCTCCCACGCCGCCCAGGTGCAGAGCCGGGTGAAGAAGCTCGACAAGATCGAGCGCGTGGAGCCGCCCCGGCGACGGCAATCGGTCGCCTTCGAGTTCCAGCCGGCGCCGCGCTCGGGCGACGATGTCGTGATGCTGAAAGGCGTCCACAAGCGCTACGGCAGCCGTACGATCTACGAGGGCCTCGACTTCTCGGTACGGCGCCGCGAGCGCTGGTGCGTGATGGGGATCAACGGCGCCGGGAAGTCGACGCTGCTGAAGCTCGTCACCGGCACCACCACACCGGACGACGGCTCGGTCACGGTCGGCGGCAGCGTCAAGCTCGGCTACTTCGCCCAGCACGCCATGGATCTGCTCGACGGCGACCGCACCGTCTTTCAGACCCTCGAAGAGGCCTTCCCGCAGGCGGGCCAGGGGTCGCTGCGGGCGCTGGCCGGCTGCTTCGGCTTCTCGGGCGATGATGTCGAGAAACGCTGCCGTGTGCTTTCGGGCGGCGAGAAGGCCCGGCTGGTCATGGCGCTGATGCTCTACGATCCGCCGAACTTCCTGGTGCTCGACGAGCCGACCAACCACCTCGACATGGGCACCAAGGAGATGCTCATCACGGCGCTGGCGAATTACGAGGGGACGATGCTGTTCGTCTCCCACGATCGGCACTTCCTGGCGGCCCTGTCGAACCGGGTGCTGGAGGTGACGCCGGAGGGCATTCACCAATACGGCGGCGGCTACACCGAGTACGTGGCCCGCACCGGACAGGAGGCCCCGGGCCTGCGGAGCTGAGGCGCCGTCATCGCGAGGGCAGCGAAGCGACTCCGGCGGCGACGTCTCCAGACCTCACGCGCCGGATCGCATCGCGTCGCGCGAAAGGGTGAGCACCGTCCGGCCCCCCTGCGACTGGCGCGCCGCTATCTCCCCGGAACGCCCCGCGCTAGGCTTCGCCGAAACGGCCCGGGTGAGACGCCGTGCGACGCCTGCTGAAATTCCTGCACACGATGGGGTCCGCCGGACTGCTGGGCGCGATGGCGTCCCTGGTGGTCATGCTGAGCCTCGCGCCCGCGCCGTCCGCCCTGGCAGGATACGCGGCGATGCGGGGGGCGATGGGGGCCGTGGCCACCTGGATCTTCCTGCCCGCCCTGGCCGTGACGCTGATGTCCGGCCTGCTGGCGATGGCCCTGAACCGCGCCTTCCTGAATGCCGGCTGGGCGTGGCTGAAGCTCGCCACCGGGGTCCTGATGTTCGAAGGCGGCCTGGTCTACATACAGGGACCCATGAAGCAGGAGGCCGAGCTGAGCGCCCGCGCGCTGGCCGGTCTCGTCGATCCTGCCCTGCTCGCCATGTCGCTTCCCGGCGAGCGCGGCACGCTCTGGGTACTCCTGGCGGTCGCGACCGCGAATGTCGCGCTCGGGATCTGGCGGCCGCGGATCCTGCGAATTCCGCAGTAGGTCAGACGCGCCGAGAAACGCTGTCTTTTGCCGGCAACATAACTATTTTCCGATACAGAAGCCGCTGAACAGCCGGTCGAGCACATCCTCGACCCCAACATGGCCGGCGACCTCGCCCAGCGCCCGGACGGCGAGCCGCAGATCCTCCGCTGCCAGCTCCGGCAGACCGCCTGCGCCCGTGAGGAGGCGGTCGAGATGGGTGACGCAGGCTTCGAGCGCGGCCCTGTGCCGGGCGCGGGTGATCAGCGCGTCGCCGGTGCCGAGGCCGGATTCGGCCGCGGCTTGGATGGCATCGAGCAACGTCGCCAGCCCTTCGCCCGTGCGGGCCGAGACGGCTAAAAAGTCGATGCACTGCGCAACTTCTGAGCCGGCAAAAAGATCGGCCTTCGTATGGACCCTCAGGATTGGATTGCGGGTCGGCCCCAGCTCGGGGACCGTCCCGTCGGGGGGCACCAGCGCGATTACCAGATCGGCCGTGTCGATCCGCGCCCGGGTCCGCGCGATGCCCTCCGCCTCGATCGGCTCCGCGGTTTCGCGGAGGCCGGCCGTGTCGACCAGGAGGACCGGAAGGCCGCCGAGATCGAGCCGCACCTCGATGGCGTCGCGCGTCGTTCCGGGACTGTCCGAGACGATCGCCACGTCCCGTCGACTCAGCGCGTTCAGCAGGGTCGACTTCCCGCTGTTGGGCGCCCCCGCCAGGACCACGGTGAATCCCTCGCGCAGGCGTTCGCCCCTTTGCCCATCGTGCAACGTCGCGGCGATTGCCTCCCGAAGGCGCGCGGCGCGGTCGAACAGGGCAGCGTCGAGCCCGGCATCGTCCACGTCACCCTCATCGGCGAAATCCAGGGCCGCCTCCGCGGCGGCGAGGCAATCGATCGCCTCCGTACGCCACGCCGCGACCTGCCGGCTGAGGGCGCCGTCGAGCTGGCGCAGGGCCTGGCGGCGCTGACCCTCTGTCTCGGCATCGATCAGGTCGGCGACGGCTTCGGCCTCAGCCAGATCCATCCGACCGTTGAGAACGGCCCGGCGCGTGAAGGCACCCGGCTCGGCCGGGCGGCAGCCCGGAAGCCGGGCGAGGGTGGCGAGAACGCGCATCCGCACCGCTGCGCCGCCATGGAGGTGCAACTCTCCCATATCCTCGCCGGTATACGTATCCGGCCCGGGAAACCACGCCACCAGAGCCCGGTCGAGTTCGGCGCCGTCGGACGGATCGCACAGGCGGCGCAGCGACAGCCGTCGGGGTGCCGGCAGCCTTCCGCCGAGGGTGACCAGCACGTCGCGCGCGGCAGGGCCGCTGATGCGGATCACCGCGACGGCGGCCCGGCCGAAGCCGCTGGCCGGCGCGAAGAGAGTCTCGGTTGCATTCATGGTCAGACAGGGCCGAGCGGAAGGGCAGAGTTTCACGTGAAACAAGCGCCGGTGCCCTATACCATCCCGGCGTCGCGGTGCTGCGCCGGGTCGAGGCGTCGCGACATCGAACCGGGATGCGTCATGCTTTTCAGGACCCGCCGCGCCGTCAGCTTCGGCCTGCTCGCCGCGCCCTTCGCTCTCCCCGTCCGCGCCGCCGAGGCGGAGCCGGATTGGGGCGCCATCGAGCGTCGGCTCGACGGCCGGCTGGGGATCTCGGCAGCCACCGAGGACCGCGTCCTCAGCGCCTACCGTGCGGACGAGCGGTTCCCGATGTGCAGCACCTTCAAGGTTCTGGCTGTGGCGGCGGTACTGGCACGGGTCGATGCCGGCCGCGAGACCCTCGACCGGATCGTCGCCTACGGTCCCGGCGACCTCCTGAGCTATGCGCCGGTGACCCGGGCGGCGCTGGAGGCCGGCGCAGGACACGGGCAAATGCGGGTCTCGGACCTCTGCTCGGCCGCGATCGTATGGAGCGACAACACTGCCGCCAATCTGCTCCTGGCAAGCCTAGGCGGCCCGGAGGCGCTGACCGCATGGCTCCGTGGGACCGGCGATCCCGTCACGCGCCTGGACCGGACCGAGCCGACCCTCAACACGGCGCTCCCCGGTGACCCGCGCGATACGACCACGCCGGGCGCCATGCGGACGACCCTGGGCCGGATCCTCCTGGGCACCGTTCTGTCATCGGCCTCGCGCGGCCGGCTGGACGCCTGGATGGGCGCCTGCGAGACCGGTCGCAAGCGGTTGCGGGCGGGCCTGCCGTCCGACTGGATCGCGGGTGACAAGACCGGGAGCGGCGATAACGGTTCGGTCAACGACGTGGCGATCCTGCGGCCGCCCGGGCATGCGCCGGTGTTGGTGGCGGTCTATCTCACCGGATCGACGGCCTCCGCGGAAAACATCGCGGCGGCCTACGCGGAGATCGGCCGGATCGTCGCCGCGCGAGCCCATTCCGCCTGACCGGACCACCCATGAAGACGCCCGCCAAGACGACCCGTGCGACGCTCGCCCTCGACAGAGCCGGCATCCGCCACAGCCTCCATGTCTACGCCTACGATCCGGACGCCCCGCGCATCGGCCTGCAGGCCGCGGAGGCGCTCGGGGTCGCGCCCGGACGGGTCCTGAAGACCCTGATGGCCGCCGTGGACGGGCGGACAATCTGCCTGCTCGTGGCCTCCGACAAGGAGGTGTCAATGAAGCGGGTCGCCGCCGCCTTCTCGGGCAAGGCGGCCGCTATGCTCAAGCCCGCCGATGCCGAGCGGCTGACCGGCTACCATGTCGGCGGCATCAGCCCCTTGGGGCAGAAGCGGCCGATCCCGACTGCGATCGATGCCGGGTCCCTGACGGAGCCGGGGGCCGACATTCATGTCAACGGCGGCGGCCGGGGATTGCAGATCCGCCTGACCGAGGGCGATCTCGTCGCCGTCCTGAAGGCCCTCGTCGTGCCGCTCACGTGACGGCGCAGTAATCTTCCGTTTACCCTGCCGTCGCACGGTGCCGCCTTTCGACGGAGACGAGGCGGCATGCGGGCGACAGGGCGCAAGGCGATCACGGCGCTCGGATTCGTTCTGCTGCTCGCGGGAGCCGGCCGTGCGGCGGATCTCGACATCCGCGGCACCGCCGAGATGGGCGTGCGGGCCAGCCCGCGCTTCTTCCCGCGCAATGACGGGCTCGACCGTCGCCCGGTCTACGCCATCCGGTCCCGTGTCGTGCCGGTGGGCTGCACGCCCAGGCGGGTGCCGGTGCCCACCAACGCGCCGGACGATCCGAGCTATGTCGGCTCCGAATACGGCCTCGGGCATCCGAGCTATTACGGCTTCACGCCGCCGCT
Organism: Methylobacterium sp. UNC378MF; assembly: GCF_900103195.1. Classification (GTDB taxonomy): domain Bacteria; phylum Pseudomonadota; class Alphaproteobacteria; order Rhizobiales; family Beijerinckiaceae; genus Methylobacterium. Next base: position 41,763 of record NZ_FMWU01000027.1, read on the forward strand.
GGGCGTCGACGATCCGTTCGGGCGCTCCCTCCTGCCCTACTGCCCCTGACGCCGAGACGCGCGGCGCGCCAGATCTCGCGACGCTCCCAGGCCGTTGCCGCGCAGGCCGTTCCCGGATTGCCGGATTCCACCTGTCCGCATCATGCTCTAGACCGGCCCTGCCCTCCCCCGGAGCCCGTCCCGTGTCCGAGCCGACCCTTCAGTCCTTCCGTGACCTCGCAGCCCTGCGTGGATGCGTGGCCGCGTGGCGCGCGGCGGGCGAACGCATCGTCCTGATCCCGACCATGGGCGCCCTGCATGATGGGCATCTCGCTCTCGTGGCCGAGGCGCGGCGGATCGGCCGGCGGACGGTGGCGAGCATCTTCGTCAATCCGACCCAGTTCGGCCCCAACGAGGATTTCTCCCGCTATCCGCGCGATCTGGAGACCGATCTGGCCCTGCTGGCGCAGGCGGGTGCGGATGCGGCCTGGACGCCCGGGATGGAGACCATGTACCCGCCGGGCTTCGCCACCCGGATCGAAGTCGCGGGCCTGACTGAGGGATTGTGCGGACCGTTCCGGCCCGGCCATTTCGCCGGCGTCGCCACGGTGGTGACCAAGCTCCTCAACCAGGTCCGGCCGGATGTCGCCCTGTTCGGCGAGAAGGATTTCCAGCAGCTTCGCGTGATCCAGCAGGCCGTGGCGGATCTCGACCTCGCGGTGGAGATCCGCGGCGTGCCGACGGTGCGGGAGCCCGACGGCCTCGCCCTGTCGTCGCGCAACCGCTACCTGTCGGCCGAGGAGCGCGCCGTCGCCCCGAAGCTTCAGGCCGTGCTGGCCGAGATCGCGGCCGCCTCCCGCAACGGCACCCCCGTGGCCGGCCGGATCGCCGCCGGGCGGGCCGCGCTCGAGGCGGCAGGGTTCCGGGTCCAGTATCTTGCGGTCTGCGACGCCCGGACCCTGGCGGCGGTGGAGCGGGTGGACGGCCCGGCCCGCGTGATCGCCGCCGCCTTCCTGGGTCGGACCCGGCTGATCGACAATCTTGCCGTGTAGGCCGGCCGGGCCCGGGCCGGGCAGGCAGGGCCGGCCCAACCATGCCCGGGCATGATTGCGCCTCAGCCCTCGACCCGTTCGTCATCCTCCTCCGTCATCCGGCCGCTCACCGGAGGTTGTGGCCGCCGGGTCACGGCGCCCCGGCGTTTCGGATTTTGCTACGTCATGTGATTGGCGCCGCCCCGCCAACCTGCTCTCTGCTGGTGCCGTGATCGGAACGCGCACCGCACCGGCCATCCTGGCCGCATCCCTCGCCTTGGCGGTCCCCGCCGGCGCCGGGGAGGACGCGTTCGAGGGCATGGCCGGTCCTTACGGCGAGCGCCTGCGCTACGACGCGAAGGGGCTGACCCTCACTTTCCCCGAACCGGACGTGGGGCTCCAGATCGGTGGCCGGCTGCACATCGACGGCGGCACTGCCGGTTTTAGCCGGCCGAACCTGCCCGAGGCCTTTCCCGACAACGTCGCCGTGCGCCGCGCCTGGATCGAGCCGACGCTCACCATCGGCCGCGACTGGGTGATCGCCTTCCAGTACGATTTCGCCGACCCGATGCTGCCGATCAACGATGCGTTGGTCGCCTGGAAGGGGCTGCCGGACACGATCCTGACCCTCGGCAACATGAAGGAGCCGTTCAGCCTGGAATGGCTGCAGAGCAACAACGACACCCTGTTCGTCGAGCGTTCGGTGGCCAATGCTCTCGTACCGGAGCGCCGATTCGGCCTCGCGGCCGGGCATCACGGGCAGGCCTGGACCGCGGTGGCCGGCGTGTTCGGCAACGCCGCCAGCAACGGAATCGCCGGGGACGGCGTCGCGGTGGCGGCCCGCGCCACCGTCGCGCCGATCATGACCGCCGACGAGACCCTCCATCTCGGCCTCGCCGGGATCGTCCGCAGTCGGTCGCGGTCCGACGGCGCCTTCAGCTTCTCAAGTCCCGCCGGAGCCTTCCTGTTCACACGCCCCCTGGTGGATACCGGCGATCTCCCCGACGCCGCCACGGTATCGCGGCTCGGCGCCGAATTGGCCTATCGCCGCGGTCCGTTGCTGGTGCAGGCGGAATATATCCGCGCCGCGTTGCAGCCATTCCGCGGCCCCGGCCAATCCGGCTCCGGGCTCGACTTCCAGGGCGGCTATATCGAGGCGGCCCTGGTGCTGAACGGCGAAGGCCGCGGCTATGCGCTGACGCCTCAGAGCGGCACGACCTACGCGACCTTCAGGGGCGTAACGGTCCCGGAGGCGCAGCGGGTCTCCCGGGGCGGGATCGGCGTGTTCGAACTGGCCGCGCGCTACAGCGCCGTCGACCTGAACGCCCGCGGCTTCCGCGGAGGCCGCGAGCGCGACGTGACCCTCGGCCTGAGCTGGTATCCCGAGCCGAATCTGCGGCTGATCGGGAACGTCATCCACGGGCGCGTGCAACCGGGAGAGGCCCAATCCGAGACCCTGGGCACGGCTCCGTTCTCGGTCGACACGGTGATCGCGCGGCTGCAGATCTACTGGTGAGGGGCGAACGGGCCGGCCGCTTCCTCGTCCGACGGCCTTACACGGCGCGGCGCAGAACCGATCGGAACGGGCGCCGCTCGGGCTCCGGGGGTGGCGTCGGCTCCTCGGAAGGCGGGGTCGCCAAGACCTCCGCCCGCACCGGCCGCGGTGCCGCGAAGGCCGTTCCCTGCGCGAACGGCACGTCGAGGTCGATCAGGTCCGGAACGTCGGCCTCGTCGGCGACGCCGGTGGCGACGACGCGGATCCCGGCCCGGCCGAGGGCCGGTGCGGTGTCCTCGATGGCGATGTCCGACAGGCGGCCCCGGTTCGCGCCCGGCCGCAGCAGCATCTCCGCCGGCACCTTGACCTGACCGATGCCGAGCGCCGCGAGTTCGGCCGCTTCGAAGCGCAGGTCGTCCGGGCGGTCGAGGCTGAACCCGATCCGGCCCTGCAGGGGCGCAAGCAGGCCCCGCTGGCCGGCGTCGAGGCGGCGCCAGCTCTCCTGCGGCAGGGCGATGGTCAACCCCGCCAGGGCCGGATCGTCGGCGGCCGTGCGGGCCAATTCGCGCAGGAGGCCGGGCTCGAACAGCGACAGCGGCGACAAGCTGTAGGTCAGCAGGGTCTCGCTGCCCCGTCGGGCGAGGTGACGCGTCACGATGGAGGCGCGCTGGAGCATGCGGCGATCGAGTTCGGTGGTGCGGCCGTAGCGCTCAAGCACCGGCAGGAAGGCGTCGGGTTCGGCCGGCGGCGTCCCAGGACCGCCGATCCGCAACCGGGCCAGCGCCTCGTAGGCCACGACCTTGCGCTGGGGCAGGGTGACGACGGGCTGCAGGTGGATTTCCAGGCCCTCCCCTTCGAAGGCCGCGATGATCGCGGCCTCGTCGAGCGGGGTCGCGGTGGGCCGGGGCGGGATCGGGCGCGGCGGGATCGGGCGCGGCGAGACGGACGGCGCCGGATCCTGGACGGTTTGCCGGTCCGTCGCGGCCGGCTGCGGCACCGACGGGATGCGCTCGGGCAGAGCGGCCGGCGCCTGGGGATGCGCCGGCGCTTCTGGGAGATCCGCGGCCGGCATCGGATCGGGCTGATGCCGGAGCGCCTGCGCCGGCGCGATCTCGCGCGGAGCCTTGAGGCTCGCGATCTCGGAATCCTGGTTGCTCACCACCGTGGTGAGGTCCCGCACGATGCCGCTGAGGAGCCCGAACTCGACGGTCAGTTCCTCGATCTGCGCCCGGAGGGTGGCCTCGGCGACCTCGGGCCGCGGCTGAGCCGCCGCGGCGGCCGCCGCCGTCTCGACCTTGAGCAGGCGCCGGGACAGCAGATCGACCTCGCCGGACAGCTTCTCGCAGCGCGCCTTCAGGGTGGCGATACGGGTCAGGGCGAGAGAGCCGGCCGCGGCGGCCGCGGCGCCGAGCGTCAAGGCGCTCCAGAGCGGCAGGAACACCGCGAGCGGCCCGAACACGACGAGCCCGATTAGGCCGACCGTCAACAGCCCCGCGTACCGGCCGAGGACCGGGACCATCGTCTGAACACCTGCCAGGAACGCGCGCCGGTCGCCGGGGAATATCCCGAGCGAACCCCACCGGGCGCGAACCGAATCGCAGGATCATTGGCCGGGCACACCCCGGCCGGCAAGGCTCAGGGAGGGTGATGGTGCGATGCCGCCTGTTAATTTCGGGGGGTGTGACGCCGGCGCCCGCTGGAACGTTGCGGAATCATCACGGCGGGTCCGATTGCAAGGCCCTCCGGGGAGGGTTGCGCGGCTTGCGAATGCGGCGGGGATGAAAAAGGATCATAAAGCGTGGCCATGACGCCCGTCCCCACGCGTACTCCCCGATTTCGCGCTGTTCTCGGCGCCGGCACGCTGCTCGCGGCCTTCGGCACGACAGCGCTGCAGGCCGCCGATCTCGGCGCGGACCTTGCGCGCCCGACGCCGACCTTCGCGATGGTCGATCCAAACACTTGGATCGTCACGCTGAGCGGCTCGATCCAGGCCGTGCCGCGCTATCCGGGCGCCAGCGACTACACCGCCGTCGGCTATCCCTCGATCGACATCCGGCGGGTGGGCGAGCCGCGCCGCTTCTCGACGCCAGATGACGGTTTCAGCTTCTCGCTGTTCGACTCCGAGTCGTTCCGGATCGGCCCGACCGCGCGCTTCGTGCCCGGGCGCTATTACGGCGACGACCGGCGCCACCTGTACGGCTTCCGCGACGCACGCTTCGCGGTCGAGCCGGGCGTGTTCGCCGAATTCTATCCGGTCTCCTTCATCCGGACCCGCGTCGAGGCCCGCCAGGGCGTTTACGGCCATCACGGCACCGTCGGCTCGGTGGCAGCCGACTACCTGATCCCGGCAGATAAGCTCCTGTTCTCCATCGGGCCGCGCTTCAACATCGGCGATGCCAGCTACGCCCGGAAGTATTTCGGGGTCTCCCCGATCGAGGCGGCGCTGAACGGGCGCGTCACCCCCTACGACCCGCGCAGCTTCTACTCGGCGGGCGTACTCGGCGGCGTCACCTACACGCAGAGCGAGACATGGGCCTATACGGCCTATGCCGGCTACACCCGGATCCTCGGCGCCTCCGGCGACAGCCCGCTGGTGCGCCGCCCCTTCGGCAACCCCAATCAGTACCAGTTCGGCCTGCGCATCGATTACGCCTTCCGGATGCCGGCGCCGTTCTAGGCCGCCGCGGCGGCTTGCACCGGTCCCACCGGCTCCCGACATTGCGGCGACACGGATATGGAGGCCCGGATGGACGAGACGCGCGCCGACCTGCTGATGCGGGTGGAGGGCATGACGTGTGACGGCTGCGCCGCCGCGGTGACCCGCGCGGTGAAGCGGATCGATCCCGCGGCGGATGTACAGGTCGATCGGGACGGCGCACGGGTGGCGATCCGCACCGACGCGCAGGCGCTCACCATCGCCGAGGCCCTGACCCAGGCCGGCTACACCGCGACGGCCATGACCGGCTGAGACGGCCGGGATCGGCTGAAGTCGCTCAGTCTCCGGATCTGGGCCGGCAGGCTGCGGCAGCTAATGTCGCGGCGCCCCACATCGGTGCAAGGAGCGCGAGCAACGCGGGCACGCGCGACGCTTGTGCGCGTAGCGCAACTGGGTTGCTGCGCCCCGCTCGCAGGGACGGCGACCTTGCTGGGCTGGATTCGGGACGATGGTTGCCACCGTGCCGAGAAGGACCGCTCAGGAGCGGCTCAGGAACATCCCGGTGAGCAGCAGGGCGAAGCCCGCGAGGCCGAACAGGCCCTCCTTGCGCTGGGTCCTGTCGAGGAAATGAGCGGCGGCGCCGGCCGCACAACAGGCGGCCCCCAGGCCGATTGTCAGCGAGGACATCTCGAGTCTCCTCATCCCGCGTCGCCCCGCGACGCGGCGAAACAGCCCCCCTCATGGGCCTGCCGGACGGCGCTGTCCGTTCAGGATGGAGTCACGGCGCAAGATTTGCACGGTCCGGCGAGACTGGCAAGCGATCATCATTAAGTTCTCGCCGATCCTGCGAGAGCAATGCTTGAGGGACCGATAGATCTTTGCGGCGCGGTCGCGCTGAATACCGTATTCACATTCACCGCATCGCGCGACGGCTCCGCGCGGGACGCCGGTCCGGTGCGGCTGCGGACGGAATGCGTTGACCGCCGCGCCCACGCCCGCTTAGACCACCCGGCGGAACCATGGGCCTACGGGTCCCTCCCGCACGGAACGCGGGTGCGCACCGACCCGCAGCTGCGGCGGGACTTCTGCGAAAGGCTGCTCGTCAACCTATGCTCACCACCTCCCCCGTCCGGTTCGACGTTGCGGTCGTCGGCGGCGGCCATGCCGGCGTCGAGGCCGCCGCCGCGGCCGCACGCTGCGGCGCGCGCACCGCGCTGGTCACGCACGATCCGACGACGATCGGGGCGATGTCGTGCAACCCGGCTATCGGCGGCCTCGGCAAGGGCCATCTCGTGCGCGAGGTCGATGCTCTGGACGGCCTGATGGGCCGGGTCGCGGACGCCGCCGGAATCCAGTTCCGCCTGCTCAACCGCCGCAAGGGCCCGGCGGTACGCGGCCCCCGGACCCAGGCCGACCGCAAGCTCTACGCGGCCGCCATGCAGGAAGCGGTGGCCGAGACCGACGGGCTCACGGTGATTGCGGGCGCCTGCGAGGATCTCACCTTCGGCGCGGAGGGCCGCCTCAGCGGCCTCGTCCTGGCGGATGGGCGCACCCTCGCCTGCGGGGCCGTGGTGCTGACCACCGGCACCTTCCTGCGCGGGCTGATCCATATCGGCGAGCGGCAGATCCCGGCGGGCCGCGTCGGCGAGGCGCCGGCGATCGGACTGGCGCAGACCCTCGACCGCCTGGGCCTCCGGCTGGGTCGGCTGAAGACCGGCACGCCCCCGCGTCTTGACGGACGGACCATCGATTGGGCCGGCCTGGAGATGCAGGAGGCCGATGCCGAGCCGGTGCCGTTCTCGACCCTGACCGAGCGGATCACGACGCCGCAGATCCGCTGCGGCATCACCCGGACGAGCCAGGCCGTCCACGACCTGATCCGCGCCAACCTGCACCGCTCGCCGATGTATTCCGGCGGGATCGCCAGCCGGGGGCCGCGCTACTGCCCGTCGATCGAGGACAAGGTGGTGCGCTTCGGCGACCGGGAGGGGCACCAGATCTTCCTGGAGCCCGAGGGCCTGGACGACCCGACGATCTACCCGAACGGCATCTCCACGGCCCTGCCGGAAGAGGTGCAGCACGCGCTCGTCCGTCTGATCCCCGGGCTGGAGCGGGCCACGATCCTGCGCCCGGGCTACGCCATCGAGTACGACTACGTCGATCCGCGGGAACTCGATAGCGGCCTCCAGGTGAAGCGCCTGCCGGGCCTGTTCCTGGCCGGCCAGATCAACGGCACTACGGGCTACGAGGAGGCTGCCGGCCAAGGGCTGGTGGCCGGTCTCAACGCCGCCCGGCACGCGGGCGGACTCGGCATCGTGGGCTTCGACCGGGCCGAGTCGTATCTCGGCGTGATGATCGATGACCTCGTGACCCAGGGTGTCAGCGAGCCCTACCGGATGTTCACCTCGCGCTCGGAGTACCGGCTGTCCCTGCGGGTCGACAACGCGGATGCCCGCCTCACGCCGCGCGGGATCGCGCTGGGCTGCGTCGGGGGATATCGGGCAACCCGTTTCGCGGCCGGGCAGGCGGCCCTGGACGCGGCCCGCGCCCGCCTCGAATCCGTGAGCCTGACGCCGAGCCAGGCTGCTTCCCACGGGATCAACCTGAACCGCGATGGCATCCGCCGCACCGGCTTCCAGCTGCTGGCCTATCCGGAGATCGCGTGGTCTACCCTGGCGGCGGTGTGGCCGGATCTCGCCGATGTCGCTCCACGGATCGCCGATCGGATGAAGACCGACGCGACCTATGCGGTCTATCTCGACCGGCAGAACGCCGACATCGCAGCCTTCCGCCGCGACGAGGCGGTGCGCCTGCCCGCGGGTCTGGATTACGCGGCGATCAGCGGCCTCTCCAATGAGATGCGGGTGAAGCTCGAGACCGTGCGCCCCGGGACCCTGGGACAGGCGGCACGGATCGAGGGCGTGACCCCGGCCGCGCTGACCCTGCTCGCCGCGCATGCGCGGCGCGGCGCGCGATCGACGCCGGCCCTGGATCAGCTGTCGGCATGAGTGACCCGGATCGCGCCCGCATCCTGGCAGCCTCCCGTGTTTCACGTGAAACAGCCGAGCGGCTGGACCTCTACGTGGCCCAGCTGCGCCGCTGGCAGCCGATCAAGAACCTCGTCGGCCCGGCGACCCTGACGGAGGTCTGGAGCCGCCATATCGACGACGCATTGCAGCTGCTCGATCTGGCACCCGGTGCCCGCACCTGGCTCGACCTCGGCTCCGGAGCGGGCATTCCGGGCCTGATCCTGGCCATCGCCGGCCGGGAACGCGGCATTCGGGTCGACCTCGTGGAGAGCAACGCGCGCAAATGCGCCTTCCTCACCGAGACGGCTCGCCTCACCGAGGCCCCGGCCCGGGTGCGCAACGCCCGGATCGAGGCCGTGATCGACGAGTACGTCGGCACCGAGGTCGTCTGCGCCCGCGCCCTCGCGCCGATGGCACAGCTCCTCGCCTGGACCGAGCCTCTGTTGAAAACGGGCACCACCGGCCTGTTTCCGAAGGGCCGGGACGTACAAGCCGAATTGACCCAGGCCGGCGCGCAGTGGACAGTCGTTAACGACCTCGTGCCGAGCCGGACCGATTCCGATGCCCGGATCGTGCGCGTCACTGCCCTCGCCGCCCCGAGCCACCGATGAGCGAAGCGATCCTCGGCGATCCCGCCGACCGGTCCATGGATTCATCCATGCGACGCCCTCTGCGCGTTCTGGCGCTCGCCAACCAGAAGGGCGGCGTCGGCAAGACCACGACGGCCATCAACCTCGGCACCGCCCTGGCGGCGATCGGCGAGGACGTGCTGGTGATCGACCTCGATCCGCAGGGCAACGCCTCCACGGGTCTGGGCATCGACCGCGCCAAGCGCCGGGTCTCGACCTACGAGGTCATGGCGGGCGAGGCCTCCCTGGCGCAGGCCGTGGTCCCGACGGCGGTACCCCGGCTGTCGCTGGCGCCCTCGACCATGGACCTCCTCGGCCTCGAGCTGGAACTGGCCACCCTGCCCGACCGTGCGCATCGGCTGCGCGGCGTCCTGAAGAGCCTCACCCAGGCGCCGAGCCTGAGCCGGATCAGCTACGTGCTGATCGACTGCCCGCCCTCGCTCAACCTGCTGACCATCAATGCGCTGGCGGCCGCCGACGCGGTGCTGGTGCCGCTGCAATGCGAGTTCTTCGCCCTGGAGGGGCTCAGCCAGCTTCTGCGCACCGTCGAGCAGGTCCGCGGCGCGCTGAACCCGAAGCTGACGATCCAGGGCATCGTGCTGACGATGTTCGACCCGCGCAACAACCTCTCCGCCCAGGTCGTGGCGGATGTGCGCGGGTTCATGGGCGACAAGGTCTACGAGACCGTGATCCCCCGCAACGTCCGGATCTCCGAGGCGCCCTCGCACGGCAAGCCGGCCCTGCTGTACGACCTGAAATGCGCGGGCAGCCAGGCCTACCTGCGCCTCGCCTCGGAAGTGATCCAGCGCGAGGGCCGGGTTCCGGCCGCGGCCTGATTGATTTGAGCCCCCTCCGGTTCGAAGAGGGGGGATGTGGAGCGTGACACGGGTGGCGATCATGGCGGAGGAGGGGGCGAAGCCTCGACTGGGGCGCGGGCTCGCGGCGCTGATCGGCGATTTCAACGAGGCCGGCCGCGCGTCGGCCAAGGCCGAGGAGCAGCGCAAGGTTCCGGTCGAGTTCCTGCGTGCCAACCCGCGCAACCCGCGCCGGAGCTTCGCCGAGACGGAACTGTCCGAACTGGCGGCCTCGATCGGCCAGCGGGGCATCATCCAGCCGATCGTGGTCCGCCCGATCGGCGACGTGCCCGGGACCTTCGAGATCGTGGCCGGCGAGCGGCGCTGGCGGGCTGCCCAGCGCGCCGGCCTCGACGAGGTGCCGGTGGTGGTGGTCGAGATCGACGACCGCGGCTCCCTGGAATTCGCCATCCTGGAGAACGTCCAGCGCACCGATCTCAACGCGATCGAGGAGGCGTCCGGCTACGAGCGCCTGATGAAGGATTTCTCGTACACGCAGAAGGAGTTGGCCGAGATCCTGGGCAAGAGCCGCAGCCATCTGGCCAATACGCTCCGGCTGCTCAACCTGCCGCTCTCCGTGCAGGAGCGCGTCTCCGCCGGCGAGCTGACCGCCGGACACGCCCGCGCCCTGCTGGCGGTGCGCGATCCCGAGGCGCTGGCGCGCCGCGTCGTGGCCGAGGGCCTGTCGGTCCGGGATGTGGAGGCCATCGCGTCCGCGGAGGCTGCCCCGGCCGAGACGCCCCGCCCCGGTCGCCCGCGCCTCTCAGCCGAGCGCCCCGCGACTGTGCGCGATCTGGAACTCCGGATCCACCGGGCGCTCGGCGTCCCGGTCTCCTACAAGCCCAAGGATGCCGATTCGGGCGAGATCCGCATCCGCTACGAGTCCCAGGACGAGCTGCAGGCCCTGCTCAACCGGTTCAAGGTCTCGGACGCCTGAGGCCGGCTCCGGCCGCACGGTCGGGTCTCGCGGGCTGTGCGAACGGTGTGACGCGACCCGGACATGGCAGGCGCGATCCGGGATTGGGACGGCGCTCCGGATCGCTTTGCCGCGCGCGATGATGCGGAAGGCTGCCGGGTAGTCTCACCTCAGTGAGCCCGGCGCAGGCTCGGCACAAAGGCGGCGAGCCGGTCCCGAAGGGCAGGTACAAGCGGCGGTGGCGCCGGAGGCCAGCTCAATCCGAGCGGCCCCGGGGCTGACCGCCGGGCCCCCGTCCCGCTTCGACCCGGCTGCGGTCAACCCCGAGCACCAGCGTGGCGCGGTGCCGGTCGCCCTCTCCTGCACGGCGCAGAAGGCCCGCCGGCCGGGAGACCGGGCCGCCGCAAGGGCCTCGCTGCTGTTGATCACGATCCGCTCGCCGCTGCGGCCCCACAGGCCGGGACCTGCGTGTCGAGGAACTCGCTCAGCGTGTTGGGAAAGTAGATCTGCCCGGTGAGCATCGTGCGCCTGTCGAGGAACGCCTTGACGTGGATATGCTCGGCGCGACCCACGTACCAGCCGGGATAGATCGTCTCGAACCGGACCCGCCCCGTCATGTCGGTCGTCTGGCCGCCGCGCAGGCAGGTCCGGCCCCGTATCGACATTCCCCGCCCCCTGCCCGGGGAGCCGGACTACCGGCCCTCGGCGTCGCAGTGCCAGACGTCGACCCGCCTCCCCGGCAAGGGCGCAGTTCGCTGCCTCGATCACCCGCCGGGCGAGCAGCAGCGGGATGCCGGGGCGGCCCTCGCGGATATCGGCGCGCACGAGCCTCAAGTCCCGGTGGAACGGGCCTTCAACGGCCTGTGGCATCCGAAGGCAGGCGTAGGATCCCGCCCCGGACGCGACGGCACACGGCACATCGCGGAGGCACCGAGAACGCCCAGCAGGCTGCGGCGCGAGGCGGGAAAGGGCATGGCGGCGCGATCAGGGCGGGTGGTCCGGATCGGGCGGCAGAGGGCCGCGATCTCGAAATTGTGTCCGGCCGCCTGTCGACACCGGCGCGCGTCCGGGCGCGGACCGAAGAGGGCGTGCCGTGCGTATGGCGCGCGGCTCCGGGCCAGTGTCGCTCCGGTATCCTCCGCCGCGGAGAGGCCTCCGCTGCCGCAGATCCTGTCTACCGCCGCCGCCGCGCCCCCGCCTCCGCGACCCGCAGGAGGGCCGCCGAGGCCAGCGCATGGGCTAAGTCGGGCTCGGCCCTCCGGCAGGCGAGGACCGCCTCCTGCAGGGCCGCGACGGCCTGCCGGAGGGTGCCGGGCGGCCACGCGCCGAGCTGGCCCTCGATGCTGCCCTTGCGCTTGAAATGCAGGCCCCGCCACGTCGCGACCATCATGGCGGGGGTCTTCTCGGGATTGTCGAGGCGGGTGGTGAGCAGCGTCAGGGCGTGCCGCAGCGCCGAGCCCAGCACCACCCCCGGGTCGAGGCCCTCGTGGCGGAAGCGCCGGTAGTCGCGCTCCACCGCGTCGCGGCGGCCGTCGAAGGCGGCGTCGATCAGGGTGTTGAGCACGCTCGCCGCGACGTCGCTGGTGACGGCCTCGACATGGTCGAGGGTCACGGTCTTGTCACCCTCCCCCGCGGCGTAGAGAGCGAGCTTCTCGATCTCCATCAGGCTCGCCCGGCGGTCGCCGCCGAGGCTGCGGGCCAAGACCTCGCGGGCGGCCCGATCGATGCGCAGGCCGCGCTCCTGAAGGGTCCGCTCGATCAGGTCCGAGAGGGTCCGCTCGTCGTCGGCATAGCAGGGAATCGCGAGCGCCTTGGGAGAGCGTTCGCACAGGGTGCGCAGCGGATTGTTTCTGGCGAGGTCGCCGGCCTCCACGACGATGCGGGCGTCGGCGACGGTCGCGCCGAGCACCGCCTCGACGGCGGGCGCGTAGTTGCGGGTGCCGGGCCGGACCCAGATCGATCGGCGGCCGCCGAACAGGCCCATCGTCCCGGCCTCGTCGCATAGCCGGCCCGGATCGGCCGCCAGGATGTCACCGTCGATCCGCACCAGTGCGAAAGGATCGGCCGGATCGTCGACGAAATCCTCGGCGAGCTTCCGAGCCCGCTCGGTGACCAGACCGGTATCCGGCCCGAACACGAGGATGACGGGGATGCGCGGATCGGGACCGCGCCGGATCAGCCCCTCGATTTCACCGGCCTTGACCGCCGTCACGTCGGATTACGGCTTCGTCGAGAGCACGGCGGCGAGGCGGCTCTTGATCTGATCGGACAGCACGCCGGCCAGACGGATCTCGGCGTCGCGCGCGGCCCGCTGGCTGGCGAAGCGCTGGACCGAGCGGTCGTAGGTGGCGGTCGAGGTGGCAACGCCCTCGGTGTAGACCTTGGTGCCGCTCATATCCTCGAGGCTGTACTTGATGTTGGCCACCAGGGTACCGGCCTCGGCGCGGCCGGTGGTGGAGGAGACGATCGGGGTCTGCACGATTTCGGAGCCGGAGAGCTTCAGCCGGTAGCGCTTGGTCGCCGGATGGCCGGACCCATCGAGGTCGAAGATCAGCTCGCTGCGCAGGTAGTGGCCGAGGCGCTCCTGGCCCTGGGCCATCGCGACGTCGTCGACCTGGACCGAGGCGAGCAGCGCCTGGACGGATTCCCCCGAGGCGGTCGGTCCGTAGAGCGGCCGGAAGCAGGCCGAGAGGCTCAGCGCCAAGCCGGTCGCGCAGGCGAGGCGGGCGATCCGCCCCGCAATCGTAACCTTCGAACCCACCATCACGCCGCCGTTCCGCCCCCGCTTGCCGGATCGTTCTAGCGCGGACACGGCGTGCCGCGCCACGACGCTAGGAGCCAAGTGTTACGATTCCCCTGTTGCGCGCCCTCTGCGGCAAGAGCGTGGTCGCGCGGTTTCGGATTGTCACGCCGCGGCAGGAGAGGGATCCGGCGGTCCGGCCGGAGTGCCTAGGCAATCGCCGCGAGGTAGGCCGAGACGGTCACGACCGCCAGCACCGTGGAGAACAGGACGACCCGGGCGGTCAGGTCGGCCTCGCGCCGGTAGAATTCCGCCAGCATGAACGGCCCGGTGCCGGTGGGCAGCGCCGCCATGAGCACCGCCGTGTGCAGCAGGAGCGGGGGCAGCTCGAACAGGTAGCGGCCGAGCGCGTAGGCAAGCAGGGGATGGAGGCCGAGTTTCAGGCCGACGAGCAGCGCCACGACCTGTCCCTGCCCGCCTCCCGGGCGACGCTTCTGGGCCAGGAAGAGGCCGAGCGCCACCAGGGCGCAGGGCGCGGCCGCCCCGCCCAGGAGCTTGAGGAACGTCTCCGCGGAGGCCGGCAGCGTCAAGCCGGCGCTCGGTACCAGGGCGCCGAGCGCCGGCGCCACCAGCAGCGGGTTGCGCACGAGCGAACGGCCGACCGACCGCCAGACGGGATCACGGGCGGAGACCCGGCCCGTCGCGGGGGCCTCGCGCCGCAGGCCGGTCTCGATCAGCACGATCGCGACCGCGAACACGCCGCAGACCGTGAGAATCGCCGCCACCGTCGTGGGCGCGAGCGCCTCCGGCCCGAAGGCGACCAGCGCCAGGGGGAAGCCCATGAAGCCGGTATTGGCATAGCCGGCGTTGAGCCCGTCCACCGCGGCATCGGCCAGCGGCCGCCCCTCCCCGCGCCGGATCAGCACCGTGAGGGCGAAGACCGCGAGGCTGCTGAGGCCGAAGGCGCCGATGAAGCCGGGCCTCCAGATGGCACCCCAATGGGCGTGGGCGGTCACGTCGAACAGGAGCGCGGGCAGAGCCAGGAAGACCACGAACCGGTTGAGTTCGGTGGTGGCGGCGGCCCCGAGCACGCCGATCCTCCGGGCCAGCCAGCCGGCGAAGATCAGCGCGAAGATCGGCAGCACGACCAGAAGGGTCGAGAGCATGGCGGGCCCGGATCGAAGGACGACGTCCCGGCCTTAGGACGGTTTTCGATCCCGGCTCCAGTGCCGGGGGCGGGGACCTGCCATGCCGCCGCCCCGCGCAAGTCGGCTACCAGCGATAGATCAGGCTGCCGATGACCGTCGCGGGCGCACCGCGAAAGCAATTGCCGAACGCGCAGGTGTTATAGGTCCGGTCGAAGATATTGTAGGCGTTGATCTGCGCGCGGAGACCTTGATACTTCGGGTCGATCGCCGCGAAATCATAGGCGACCAGGGCGTCGTAGAGTGTCACGGTCGGATTGCGAACCGTGTTGTCGTCATCGGCGAAGCTCGTGCCGATGTAGCGGATGCCACCACCCACCGTCAGCCCGCGCAACGGTGAGGAGGTCGGGAACGCGTAGGTCAGGAACGACGTGTAGGTGTCGCTGGGAATGCCCGACACCCGATTTCCATCCTGCGTCGCTCCCGTGAACGAGGTCTGGCTCAGGAACCGGAAATCCAAGTGCGTGTAGGCGATGGTCAGGTTGGTGCCCGGCGCGAGATTGGCCGTGGCCTCGGCCTCGAAGCCGCGGGAGCGCACGGAGCCGGTGGCCGCCTGGAAGGCGATATTGGTCGAGTCCGTCCGCAGGATGCTCGACTGCACGATGTCGAACCCCGCGAAGGCCGTCTGGATGTTGGTCCCGGGGATCAGGTACTTGACGCCCGCCTCGATCTGGTCGCCCGTCGCCGGCTTGAAGGCCTGGCCGCGCACATCCGTGCCCACCTGCGGCGTGAAGGTCGTGGCGTAGCTGGCATAGGGCACGAGGCCGGGGGCCAGGAGGTAGTTCAGGCCGACACGGCCGGTGAAGGCGGAATTGTCCTGGCTCGTCACCGCGCTGACGGGCGAGGTCCGGTTGTCCTGGAAGACCCAGTCGTGACGGCCGTTCAGCGTCAGCACGAAGTCGCCGAACTTGGCCTGATCCTGCAGGTAGACGCCGATCTGGTCCTGGGCCTGGCGCGTCGGGCTGGCGAGGACCGGGGTCGGGATGAATTGCTGGCCGTAATTCTGAGTGATCAGGTTGAGGGCGGGTGCGGGCCCGGCGCCGAACCGGTTGCTCAGGCCGTAATGGGCGTAGTCCACACCCGCCACCAGGGTATGGGCGACCGGGCCGGTGGTGACATGCGCTTCGATCTGGTTGTCCAGGGTCTGCTGAACCAGCCCCTCGCGGATGTAGCCGGTAGAGCGGGCACCCAAGGTGCGCGCCTCATTGATCGAATCGATCCCGGTGTACTTCGCGCTCAGGAAGACGCCGTAATGCCGGAAATTCTGGCGGACGATTAGGTCGTCCGAGAAGCGGTGCTCGAAGGCGTAGCCGACGCGGTACTGCGTCTGGTCGAGACCGGCGAAGCGGGGGTCGCCGCTATAATACTTGGTCACGCGGAAACCGGGATCATTGTAATAAAACACAGTCGCCGGCGTATTTCGGACCTGAAACTCGCTGAGGAAGGTGAGGGTCGTATCGGCCGAGGGCTTCCACGTGAAAGCGGGGGCAATGTTGAGTTGGTCGTCGTTCGTGCCCCGGCCGATGAAGGTCCCCGCCTCCCGACGCACGCCGGTCAGGCGGTAAGCCATGGTGCCGTCCGTTCCCTCGATCGGGCCGCCGAGATCGAAATTGCCCTGGAAGCGGTCGAAGCTTCCCGACTGAAACCAGACCTCGCCGAACGGCGCGAAGACCGGCCGCTTCGACGTGACGTCGAGAATGCCGCCCGGTGAGCCGAGACCATACAGGCCGGAAGACGGCCCCCGCAGGACGGTGACGGCCTCCAGACCGTAGGGCTCGATGCGCGGGAAGATGAAGCCGCTCCCGATCTGACGCAGGCCATCGCGATAGGTGCCCTGGTTGGAGAGCACGTCGAAGCCGCGGATGAAGACCTGATCGAAGCGTGGGTCGAAGCCCGAAACGTTGATGCTCGCGCCCGGCACGTAAGCGAGGGCGTCGCTGAAGCTCTGGACGTTGCGGTCGTTGAGCTGCTCCCGGGTGACCACCGAGACCGATTGCGGCGTCTCGATCAGGGGCGTGTTGGTCTTCGTGGCGGTGGGGCTCACCCGCGCCACGTAGCCGGTGACGCCGGAGGGGCCGCCGCCGCCGCCGCTGGTGGCCGAACTGTTGCCGTCACCGCCGCTGATATTGCCACCGCCGCCGAGGGCGGTCGCAGCCGCAGCGGCCGGACGGGAAGCCTCGACGGAGATCTCATTGAGCTGCACGGCAGCGCCCTGCGCGGCAGCCGACTGGACGAGGGCGATGCTGGTCAGAGCCGTGGTGGCAAGAAGCAGTCCGGACGATGCGGAATGAAACGACATTGGAGCCCCAGAAACACGCCTCAGACGGCGCCTGAGGCTCCGGTAGCACCATTCACGGTCTCTTGATCAAGCCGAAAACGTGTTGAATATCACACACTTAGAAGTCTTCAAATCTGGAATGGTTCGCGTCTAGAACTCGAGCGGGGGCTCCCGCAGAGCGTCGGTCTCGCGGGTGCAGGCGGCCTGATCGGGCGCTGTGACGGGGGCCGCCATGGCGCTGCGGAGTTCGGCCCGGGCCCTGTCGAGATCTGCCCGGAAGGTTGCATCCCCCATCAAGGCGGCAAAGACCGCGGTGCCGGTGAGGCGCCCCGCCGCCACGTCGCTGAGCCAGTGCACGCCGCAGACGATCCGGCTCTCGCCGTAGGCCCGGCCACGGACCAGGATCGGGGTCGCCTTCTCAGGGACCAGGGAGGCGAGGATCAGCGCATAGGCCCAGCCCTGGGTGGCGTGGCCGGAGGGATAGCTGAAGCTGTCGGCCAGGGCCTGGCTGCGCTGCACGCAGATCGGTGCCTCGTTGCCCACGAAGGGGCGCAGGCGGCGGTAATGGACCTTGGGGGCCCGCGTTGCCCGGGCGAGGTCGAGGCGGGCGCGCTCCAGAAGGTTGATCACCGCCGGCACCCGCGCCTGATCGATCCGGGTGCCGAGCACGCAGGCGAAATTCTCGAGCACCGCAGCGGCGCCCTCGGCCACGTCGTTCGCGGCCAGATCCCAGCGGGGGGTCCCCTTGAGCACGCGGGTGCTGTTGAAGGCCGCCCGATCGGCCTTGTCGAGGGGTGCGTCGTGGGCCGGCGGGGAGGGTAGGATCTGGACGGCGTCGGGCAGGGCCGCGTCCGCCAGGTAGGGCTTCACGGCCGGCTTGCCCGGCTTCAGCGTATCGGCGCTGAGAGACGGGGCCGCTTGGGTCCCTGGGGACACCGGGCGGGGCGCGTCCTCGGCGCGGACCGCGACGGACAGGAGGAGGGCGAGGGCTGCCGGGGCGAGGAGAGGCAGGGTCGGCGTGCGCAGCATCGAATCCGGGGCTCTATCGGACGGAATCTGCGGGACGCGCCCGCTGCCGGACCAACGGCTCAGCCGGCCCATCCAGTCCCTGCACAGACGCGCGAATCTGTCCAGCGTGACGGGGCCGGTTCCCGCCGCCTGCCACGCGGGGCCCGGTGCCCGTCCCGTCCCGGTCACCCCCCCAGGATCGCGGCGGCCACGGCACCCGGATATTCCTCGTGGGGGCTCAGGGCGCCGGGGATCATGGCGCCGGTCACGCGGCCGCCCGCGATGAGGGCGTCCATCTCGGCGCCCGAACGCCGGGGTGCATGTTCCGGGCGCAGAACCAGGGTCGGCGGCAGGCCGTCGCCGAACAGAGCCAGGAACGCGTCGCGGCTGCCCACCGGGTCGAGGCCGCCGGTGACGAAGGCGGCGGTGCCGAAGCGGCCGTTGCGCTGCCGGGTGATCGCGTGCTTGTCGCGGATCAGCGCCGGCGTGATCCGCGCGGGATCCGCATAGACATGGGCCCGCATCATCCGGCCGATGATCGGCGGGCTGATGTTGATCCGGTAGAGCGCCTCGCCGAGGATCGGCGCCTCCACGGCCCGGCGGATGCGCGGGAACCAGTGCGCCCGCCCCGGCATCGCGGTGGGCAGCGGTCCCCGCCAGGTCGGTGCCACCAAGACCAGCCGCCCGAAGGCCTGCGGATGGCGTCGCGCCGCCGCCATGAGGTAGCCGGCGGCATGACCGGCCGCGATGCCGAGGGCGTAGGGGCCCGGCGCGGCGGCCAGCAGGGCGTCCAGGAAGGCGTGGAAGGTCTCTCCGGGGCCAGCGGAACCCGGGCCCGCGGGCGGGCGCCGAAACCCGGCCAGTCGGGGATGAGGCAGCGATACTCCGTCCCCAGAAAACCGGCGAGGTCCCGCATCTCGGCCCGCGCCGAGATGGTCGACAGGGCGGGGAGCAAGAGCGCGTCCGGTCCCGCCCCGATCCTGTCGCAGGGGGTCGGCACCGTCCGGCCCGCCACCGTGAGGTTCAGCTCCGGCGTCTCCATCACGCTCCCGCCAAGTCCCCAGACATCAGGTGCGCAGCAGCTCGTTGATCGCGGTCTTGGACCGCGTGCCGGCATCGACGCGCTTGACGATCACCGCGCAGTAGAGGCCCGGGCCGGGCGAGCCGTCCGGCAGCGCCTTGCCGGGCATCGTGCCCGACACGACCACGGAGTAGGGCGGAACCCGGCCGTACATCACCTCGCCGGTGGTCCGGTCCACGATCTTGGTGGAGGCGCCGATATAGACGCCCATGGACAGGACGCTGCCCTGGCCGACGATGACGCCCTCCGCCACCTCGGCACGCGCCCCGATGAAGCAATCATCCTCGATGATCACCGGGTTGGCCTGGAGCGGCTCCAGCACGCCCGCGATACCGGCGCCGCCGGAGATGTGGCAGTTCTTCCCCACCTGCGCGCAGGAGCCGATCGTCACCCAGGTATCGACCATGGTGCCTTCGCCCACATGGGCGCCGAGATTGACGAAGCTCGGCATCAGCACGGCCCCGGGGGCGATGTAGGAGCCGCGGCGGACGAAGCAGCCTGGCACCGCCCGCAGACCCGCGGCGCGGAATTCGGCCTCGCCCCAGCCGGCGAACTTGGAGGCGACCTTGTCCCACCAGGGCGCGCCGCCCGGGCCACCCTCGATCGTCGCCATGTCGTTGAGGCGGAAGGAGAGCAGAACCGCCTTCTTCAGCCACTGATTGACCACCCAATCGTGGTTGCCGGACTTCTCGGCGACGCGGGCCTTGCCCGAATCGAGCAGGTCCAGAGCCGCCTCGACCGCCTCGCGCACCGCACCCGTGGTGGCGGTCGAGATGGTGGCGCGGTCTTCCCAGGCGGCTTCGATGGTCTGGGCGAGATCGGAATGGGGCAGGCCGGCCTGGGACATGGAACGGGTCAGAACTCTTGCAGCGGGAGCCCGTGCTTACAAGCGGCCACCGGAGCTGTCACCTGAGGAGATACCGTCGATGACCTCGAGGAGTTCGCGCACCTGATCGAGATCGGTCACCAGCCCGACGAGGTCGTCCGCCAGGGTGTCGTGGACGGCCTGCGCGGCGGCGGGGAACTCCTCCAGCACGCGGCGCATCAGCATCGGGGTGATCCGCATCACCGCGGCACTCCCCTCGGCCCGGGCCTCGGTCGGCCGTGTGCCGCGCACGAACAGGGCGAGCTGGCCGATCAGCGCGGAGCGCCCGGCCCGCACCGTCTCGGCTCCGGGGACCCGGGGCGCGAGCCGGATCGTCCCCGCCATCACCACGAAGCCGCCATCGGCCGGATCGCCGCGCGCGAACAGCAGGTCGCCGTCCGCGAGATCGCGCCGCTCCGCCGCGAAGGTCAGCAGACGGAGGGCGTCGCGGTCGAGAAAGCCGAACAGCGGTGCGGCCGCGAGGATCGCGATGTCGTCGTCGAGCCCCAAGAACGCCTCACCACCCTGCGCATACGCGAACCCGCCGGATCGCCTACACGTAAAGCTTCAATTCGTCAGGGCAGCAACTTGTATCCGCCGCCCTCCGTCACGAGGATGGCGGCGGTGGCGGGATTCGGTTCGATCTTCTGGCGCAGCCGGTAGATATGCGTCTCCAGTGTGTGCGTGGTCACCTGGGCGTTGTAGCCCCAGACCTCGGCCAGCAGGGTGTCGCGGTTCACCACGGCGCGGCCCGCCCGGTAGAGGAAACGCAGGATCGCGGTCTCCTTCTCGGTCAGCTTGAGCTTCGAGCCGCGCTCGCCGACGAGCAGCTTGGCCCCCGGCTTGAACGTGTAGGGACCGATCTGGAACACCGCGTCCTCGGAGGCCTCGTGGCTGCGCAGATGCGCGCGGATCCGGGCCAGCAGGATACCGAACTTGAACGGCTTGGTGACGTAGTCGTTGGCGCCGGCTTCCAGCCCCTCGACATGGTCCGCCTCGGAATCCTGGGCGGTGAGCATGATGACCGGGCCGCGGAAGCCGCCGGCGCGCATCCGGCGCACGGCCTCGCGCCCGTCGAGGTCCGGCAGACCGACATCCATCACCGCGAGGTCGATGCGCTCGGCGGCCACTCGCCGGATCGCGTCCACGGCGTTCGCCTCGGTGAAAACCGTGAATTCGTCGCAGAGATCGAGCTGTTCGGTCAGGGTATCGCGCAGGATCGCGTCGTCGTCGCAGATCAGCAGGCGGTAGGCGTTCGGCATCGTCCGGGGCCCCAGTGCGTGCTGCGGGAGGGGCGATGGGCCGCCTGTCGGGTGCAGCATGCGATCATGTCGGATCTCGGCAGGATCGCGCGACGATCCTACCCAGGCTTGTGTTTCCGCATCCTTTCGCCGACGCGACAAGCACGCCGGCCAGCGGGTTGCGGGATCGAGGCGCGCCAATCCGGGATGGCGGGTTCGGTCCCGCGGCGAGGCGGGGGGCTGGCACCTTCCCGAATCCCGGCTCGGCGGCCCAGGTTCGACCAAGAGATAGGGCGCGCTTTGTGGCCGGAAGTTGCCTTGCGCGCAATTTTTCACCGCTTCGAAGTAGGGATCTCGGGCATAAGGCCCACCGGACCGGACGGATTCGGGAGAACGGACATCATGCGGCGGCCGAGTAGGGGACCCGTCCGTCTGACCCTGGGGGAGATCCGCGTGCGGGCGCTGGTCACCGACCGCCGGCGCGGTCAGCTCCTCGTCGGCCCGGCCGTGATCCCCTGCGCCCTCGGATCCGGCGGCATGGTCTGCGACAAGCGCGAGGGCGACGGCGGCTCGCCGCGCGGCCGCTTCCGCCTGCGCGGCGGCGCCTACCGGCCCGACCATCTCGGGATCCGGCCGCGCACGGCGCTGTCCCTGCGGGCCACCCGGCCCGATGACGGCTGGTGCGACGATCACCGGGACCGCCGCTACAACCGGCCGATCCGCCTGCCGGCGCCGGGCGTCAGCGCCGAATCGATGTGGCGCGGCGACGGGCTCTATGACGTGGTGATCGACCTCGACTACAATCGCGGCCCGATCCGGAAGGGGCGGGGCTCGGCGATCTTCCTGCACATCGCCCGGGATGGCTACCGACCCACGGAGGGCTGCGTCGCGCTGGCCCGAGCCGACCTGCTGCGGCTGCTCCGCCGCCTCGGGCCGCGGACACATCTGCGGATCGGCTGAGGCTCACGCCTTCCGGGTCCGGGCTCCGAAGATCGCGGTCCCGACCCGGACATGGGTGGCGCCGAGCTGGATCGCCGCCGGGAAATCCGCGCTCATCCCCATGGAGAGGATCGGCAGGTTGTGCGCCTTCGCCAGCCGGGCCAGCAGGGCGAAATGCGCGGAGGGCGGATCCTCGGCCGGGGGGATGCACATCAGGCCCTGAATCGCGAGCCCATGGGTCTCGCGGCACTCGGAAAGCAGGGTCTCGAGCTGGTCCGGCAGGACCCCGCCCTTCTGGGGCTCTGCCCCGGTATTGACCTGGATCAGCAGCTTCGGGGTCCGGCCGGACCGCTCGATCTCCTTGGCGAGCGCCGCCGCGAGCGACAGGCGGTCCAGGGAGTGGATCACGTCGAACAGAGCCACCGCCTCCCGGGCCTTATTGGATTGCAGCGGCCCGACGAGGTGCAGCTCCACATCGGGGTAGCCGGCCCGCAGGTCCGGCCATTTCGCCATGGATTCCTGGACGTAGTTCTCGCCGAAGACCCGCTGCCCGGCCTTGAGGGCCGGCAGGATGCCCTCGGCCGGCACGGTCTTGGAGACCGCCACGAGCTGGACCTCGGCCGGATCGCGGTCCGAATCCTCGGCCGCCCGGGCAATCGCCGCCCGGACCTCGGCGAGCCCGGCCGCGACATCGGCCTGTCCGACGGGGAGCTTCTCGGTCCTGTGACCCATCCCGTCCGTGTGCGGGACATTCGGGTCGGTGATCGCGTCGTCCATCATGGGCCTGTCCTGTCGCTGGCGGGGGCCGCGGCTCTCCCGTCGACCTATGCCCTCGCGCGCCCCGCGCAAGCCCGAATCGCGCCCTCCGTTGACCGGCTGCCGCGCAGATATGCTATCGCGGCGCAACCGTGCCGCGGCTCCCTCCAGCCGGCCGCCGAGCCCCTGACCCAGCCGGATCCATGACCACCAGCACCGCCCCCCAACCCGTCGAGCGCTACAACGCCAAGGATGCCGAGCCGCGCTGGCAGGAAGCCTGGGCCGCGCAGCGGCTGTTCGAGACAGACAACAGCGACCCGCGCCCGAAATACTACGTGCTGGAGATGTTCCCCTATCCATCGGGGCGCATCCATATGGGCCATGTCCGCAACTACGCGATGGGTGACGTGGTGGCCCGCTACAAGCGCGCCCGCGGCTTCAACGTGCTTCACCCGATGGGCTGGGACGCGTTCGGCCTGCCGGCCGAGAACGCCGCCATGGAGCGCAAGGTCAACCCGCGGGACTGGACCTACGCCAACATCGCGTCGATGCGCGACCAGCTGAAGGCCATGGGCCTGTCGCTCGACTGGAGCCGGGAGATCGCGACCTGCGATCCGGGCTATTACAAGCACCAGCAGCGCATGTTCCTGGACTTCCTGGGCAAGGGCTTCGTCACCCGCCGCACCGCCAAGGTGAACTGGGACCCGGTGGATCACACGGTCCTGGCCAACGAGCAGGTGATCGACGGCCGCGGCTGGCGCTCCGGCGCCCTGGTGGAGCAGCGCGAGCTGACCCAGTGGTTCTTCAAGATCACCGATTTCGCCGAGGACCTGCTGACCGCCCTCGACGGGCTGGACCGCTGGCCGGAAAAGGTCCGGCTGATGCAGAAGAACTGGATCGGCCGCTCGGAAGGCCTGGAGGTTCTTTTCGCACTGGCCCGACCGCCAGCCGGCGCGCCCGAATCGGTAACCGTTTACACGACCCGGCCCGACACGCTGTTCGGCGCCAGGTTCCTGGCGATCGCGGCCGACCATCCCCTGGCCGCGGCCCTCGCCGCGGACCGGCCGGACCTGCAGACCTTCATCGAGGAGTGCCGCCGCACCGGCACCGCGCAGGCCGCGATCGACACCGCCGAGAAGCACGGCTTCGACACCGGCCTCACGGTCCGCCATCCCCTGGACCCGTCCTGGGAGCTGCCGGTCTACGTGGCGAACTTCGTGCTCATGGAATACGGTACCGGCGCGGTGTTCGGCTGCCCGGCCCACGACCAGCGCGACCTCGATTTCGCGAACAAGTACGGGCTCGGCAACACGCCGGTGGTCTGCCCTGAGGGTCAGGATCCGGCGAGCTTCGTGATCACCGACACCGCCTATGTCGAGGACGGGCGGATGATCAACTCGCGTTTCCTCGACGGGATGAGCACCGACGCGGCCTTCGAGGCTGTGGCGCAGCGCCTGGAAGGGGAGGGGGTCGCCCAGCGCAAGGTGCAGTTCCGTCTGCGCGACTGGGGCGTCTCCCGACAGCGCTACTGGGGCTGCCCGATCCCGATCATCCACTGCGAATCCTGCGGTCCGGTCCCGGTGCCGGTGGCGGACCTGCCGGTGAAGCTCCCCGAGGACGTGTCCTTCGATCAGCCCGGCAACCCGCTGGAGCGGGACGCGGCGTGGCGCAACGTGACCTGCCCGCATTGCGGCGGCCCGGCCCGGCGCGAGACCGACACGATGGACACGTTCGTCGATTCGTCCTGGTACTATGCCCGGTTCACCGCGCCCTGGCTCACGGATGCGCCTACCGACCGGGCCGTGGTCGATCGCTGGCTGGCGGTGGACCAGTATATCGGCGGCATCGAGCACGCGATCCTGCACCTGCTCTACGCCCGGTTCTTCATGCGGGCGATGCGCGAGACCGGCTGGGCCGGCACGTCCGAGCCGTTCGCCGGCCTGTTCACGCAGGGCATGGTCGTCCACGAGACCTACAAGGATGCGGCCGGCGCCTGGGTGCCGCCGGCCGAGATCCGTTTCGCCACCGAGGAGGGCGAGCGCCGCGCGTTTCACGTGAAAACTCAGGCACCGATCACGATCGGCCCGATCGAGAAGATGTCGAAGTCGAAGAAGAACGTGGTCGACCCCGACGACATCATCGCGAGCTACGGGGCCGACACGGCACGCTGGTTCATGCTGTCCGATTCGCCGCCCGAGCGCGACGTGATCTGGACCGAGGAGGGCGTGCAGGGCGCGGCCCGGTTCGTCCAGAAGGTCTGGCGCCTGGTGAACGCCGCCGCTCAGACGACCGGCGACGGCGCTGCGGATCTGCCGCTGCGCAAGGCCGCGCACCGGGCGCTCGCCTCCGTCCAGGACGATATCGAACGCCTGCGCTTCAACCGCTGCGTCGCCCACATCTACACCCTGGCCAACGCCCTGGAGGACGGGTTGCGCGGTCCGGTCTCGGCGAGCGCCGCGCGGGAGGCCGCCGGCATCCTGGTGCAGCTGATCGCCCCGATGATGCCGCACCTCGCCGAGGAATGCTGGTCGGTCCTCGGCCGCGGCAACCTCGTCGCCCAGGCGCCCTGGCCGGAAGCCGAAGCGGGGCTCCTCGTCGAGGACGAGATCACCCTGCCGGTCCAGATCAACGGCAAGAAGCGGGCGGACGTCACCGTGCCGCGCGACGCCGACGCCAAGACGGTCGAGGCCGCCACCCTGGCGCTGGAGGCGGTCCAGAAGATCCTGGAGGGCAAGGCGCCGCGGAAGGTGATCGTCGTGCCGGGGCGGATCGTGAACTTGGTGGTGTGAGCCTCGGGCGGCGACGTCTCGCCGCCAGCGTCCTGCCAACCGCACCCTCATTGAGATACCCGCGTCGGTGGGCCTCGAAGGAGGGCGCCGGGGAGCGCGGCGCTGACGGGAGGGCTCCTTCGAGGCCTCCGCAGCGCTCCGGCACCTCAGGATGAGGGGGAGAATAGGAACACCCCCGCTCGATCCGTTACGGCGCCGCCAGTTCCGGGTCCTGCCCGCTGGCGGCCAGGCCGCGTCGGACAAGCCCGTCCTGCTTCGCCTGCGCGATGAAACCGGCAAGGTAGGCCGCCCCCGCCGGGCGTCCGACCGGCAAGCCCATCGCCTGCGGGATCTCCATGAAATGCCCCGGCACAAGCCGTACCTCCGGATGCGCCGCCGCGTAGGCGGCGAGCGGCTGGTACACTCCCGCCGCGACGTCGAGCCCGTCGCGCGCGAAGGCCGCCACCGCCTCGGCCGAGGTCGGTGCCCGCACCAGGGTCGCGCGCGTCAGGGCGCGGCTGAGGAACAGGTCGTAGGCGCTGCCGCGCCCCACCGAGACGCGCACGCCGTCGCGGTCGACCGCCTCCAGGCTCCGGATTGGTGACACAGCCGGCACGAGGTAGCTGCCGGCGATCAGCACGTACGGCTCCGTAAAGCGGATCCCCTCGGCGCGCTTCGGATCGATTGCCAGGAAGCAGATGTCCCAAGCCCCCGCTCCCGCCGAGCCCGAGACTGCGCCTGCCCCCGGATAGGTCACGAACGCCACCGGCACGCCGAGCCGTGCTGCCAAGGCCCGGGCAAGATCCACCGACACCCCGATGGGCCCGTCCGGGCCCGGCTGGGCGAGCACCGGGTTGCCGAGATTGATCGCCGCCCGGAGCGTCCCGGTGGGAACGAGATCGTGCAGCACTGTCGCGTCGGGAGGCATCGGTACCGTCTGCGCGTGCGCCACGGTGGACAGGGTGAGCAGGCCGAAGGCCGCGACGAGTCGCATGGCGGATCGCCGCGGCTCAGACCCGCCGCGCCTGCCCGGCGGGCGCCCGCGCCGCACCCGGGGCGGGCCGCCGGCGCCGCCGAGCCAGCATGTTGAGGCCTTCGACGCCGGCCGAGAAGGCCATGGCCGTGTAGATGTAGCCCTTCGGCACGTGGGCGCCGAACCCCTCGGCGATCAGCGTCATGCCGATCATGATCAGGAAGCCCAGGGCCAGCATCACAACGGTCGGGTTCCGGGCGATGAAGGCCGAGAGCGGCTCGGCGGCGACCAGCATCACGACCACGGCGACCACCACCGCGACCATCATCACCGGCACGTGCTCGGTCATGCCGACCGCCGTGATGATCGAATCGATGGAGAAGACGAGGTCGAGGAGCAGGATCTGGCCAATCGCCGCTCCGAAGCCGATCGTGCCGCCGGTCGATCGCTCCGCTTCGGGCTCCGGATCGACGGTGTGGTGGATCTCCTTGGTCGCCTTCCACAGCAGGAACAGGCCACCGCCGATCAGGATCAGGTCACGCCAGGAGAAGGCCTGGCCCAGCACCGAGAAGACCGGCTCGGTCAGGTGCACGATGAACGCCACGGTTCCGAGCAGCCCCAGCCGCAGGATCAGCGCCAGCCCGATCCCGATGCGCCGCGCCCGGGTCTGCTGATCGGCCGGCAGTTTGTTGGTCAGGATCGAGATGAAGATCAGGTTGTCGATACCGAGCACCACCTCCATCACCACCAGAGTGGCGAGGGCAGCCCAGACGGCAGGCTGACTGGCGAGCTGGATCAGGTCGGTCACAGGCGGGATGCCTCGCTGCTCGGGAACAGACGGCTGCCGAGAGCCGTGAGGTCGAAGGAGTTCGGGCCACGGACAGGCTCGGGCGCCAGGACCTGCAGGATCTTCGGGAAGACCTTGAAATGGGCGGGCGTGTGCGTGGTCAGCTCGCCGTCGGTGTTCACCGGGCGAGGCCTGCGGGTCGAGAGCCGGATCTCCTGGGCGTGGAACGCCCGCACGTCGGCCGCCCGACCCTGGGTGCCTCGCCGCAGGGCGGGCAGCAGCGCCAGGAGCCGCCACCAGTGCTTGATCTCCAGGCTGTAGAAATCGAGCTTGCCGTCATCCACCGCGGCACGCTCCGCCACGGTCATGCCGCCGCCGTAGTGCCGGCCGTTGCCCACCGAGACCTGGATGGTCGTGACCCTCTCGACGAGGCCGTCATGCTCGATCGTGACCGTGAAAGGCCGCACCCGGCGCAGCACCCGGACGGCCGCCACCGCGTAGCCGAGCACGCCCCAGGTCTTCTTCGATTCGGCCGTCAGCTCGCCCGCGAGCTCCGCCGAGAAGCCGATGCTCGCCACGTTGAAATAGTAGTGGCCGTTGACCCAGCCGAGATCCACCGGCCGTGCCTCGGCAGTCGGGATGAAGCGGGCCGCCGCCAGGGGATCCAGCGGCAGGTTGAGGGAGCGGGCGAGGTCGTTGGCCGTGCCGAGCGGTAGGATCGCGAAGGGCAGGCCGCTCGCCACCAGAGCTGGCGCGGCGTAGTTCATGGTGCCGTCGCCGCCGCCCAGGATCACGAGGTCGACCGCGCCGGCCCGGTCGCGGATCACGTCCCGGCAATCGGCGTCCGGCGGCGGTTCCTCCGGCTCGATGCCGCCCGCCCGCAGGATGGCTCGCACCTCGTCGAGATCCAGGGCGCCGTTGCGCGCCTTGGCGTTGCAGAGCAGCAGGGCCCGGCGCTGGCGGGGGCTCATTGCGCGCTCCCGGGAAGCGGGCCGGAGGGCGACTCGGTCTCAGGTCGGGCCAAGGGATCCTCGGTGCGCGGCAGGGAGCAGGCTGTATGGAAGCTCGGGACCGGCCAAAGGCCAAGACTGTCCCCGACTTGGTACCCAAACGCACGAACGCAACCCCATCATCCCCGCAATCCCGGGCTGGTCGCCGCCGCGGAGTTCGGCAGGATGTAGGCGCGCCCGAAACCCTCGTGGAACTCCGCACCCGCGCGGGCGCATTCTCCATGATGTCCGCCCCGGCCGCCAGGAAGGCACCGATGTCCGCCTCACGTCCCGCCCGTTTCCAGGCCCTCGCTCTCGGTGTGGTGCTGCCGCTCGCCTGCATGGGCACCGCCGCAGCCCAGAGCACCTGGGTGGACCCGCCACCACGGGCTGCCGCGCCCGCCCCGGGCGCCGTGAAGGAATCAATCAAGGCCCCCGGTCCGCAGGCACCGCAAGACGCCGCCGCCGCGCAGGCGAAGGCCCAGCCCGACAATGCGCGCCGCACCGAGCCGGTCCGGCAGGCCGCCAAACCCGAACCGGGTGAGGATGCGCTGCCGAAGGCCGCGGCGACGCGGGTGTCGGGCCCGAAGCGGGCGGCCGCGCTGGAGCGTCCGCCGGTCCGGGAGACTCTGCACCGCCCCGTGCGCCATCAGCACCGGCTTGCCGAGACGCCGGCCGCAATCGGCCCGGTGCCGGTCGTATCGGCCGAACGCGCCGCCGCCGCGCGGGCGCTGACGGCGAGCTACCTCGCCACGGTCTCGGGTTCGAGCGACACCATGGTCGGGGCCGCGACCCAGCTCTACGCGACCCGCGTGCGGTTCTACGGCCGGCCGATCACCACGGCGGCGCTCGTCGCCGAGAAGCGCAGCTTCGTCGAGCGCTGGCCGGAGCGACGCTACGCGCCGCGGGGGATGCACACTGCCTGCGATGCCGAGACCTGCACGATCCGCACGATCATCGATTTCCGCACCGCCAATCCGGGGCGGGGCGCCGTCTCCAGCGGCGAGGCCGAATTGATCCTGGAGGTGGGCTTCGCGGGCACGCGGCCTTACATCCTCGGCGAGAGCGGTCGCGTCTTGTGGCGGAGCATCCAGGCCGGAACCCTGGCCGCCTCGCCCGGCAAGGCGTAAGAGCCCCGCATCGCGTCCCTAGGTCCGGTGGCGGGCAGGGGTATACAAGCGGGCGTATCGTGGGATCGGTCCCGATGGTCGGGCGTTCCGTGAAGCGCCCGCGCGGCTTCGTCAGGGGGTTGCGGTCGGGCCTCCTTCGCGCCGCGCGTCGGTGATGCCGGGATCGGGTGTATGACGTCTTCAACGGTGGTGGCGAAACAGGAGGCGGAGCCGGCCCGTCCGGCCCTCGACAGTCCCGACCGCCTCGTCCTGCGCGAGGCGATCCGGGCCGAGATCGCGCGCGCGCGCCCGCGCCCCGTGGCGTTCCGGACCCTCGAACTCCTGGCCGAGGCCGTCTGCTTACCCGACGAGACAGGCACCGGCCTGCACGTTCTCGACCGCCAGGGTACCGTGCGTCGGCGGGACGGCACATCCGAGCCGATGACCCTCGCCGACCTCGTCGCCGAGCTGCGCGCGCGGCATCCGGCCCTGTTCCTGCCGCCGGAGCCCCAGCCCGATCTGGCATCGCAGGCCGCCGATGACGCCCGCGACTCGTCCCTGCTGAGCGGCGCCTACGAGATGAAGGCGGCCACCGCCCGCTTCGTCGGGACCCAGTCCGAACGGGCCCGCTCCCTGGCCGAGCGCTCCTCTGAGCAGGGCCGGGTGCTGGCGCAGAGCGCCGCCGGCCGGTTCGCCATCTTGCGAACGAGCCTGCGCGGCCAATTTGCCCGTCCTGCGGCCACCAACGTCGACACGGGCACCGGGGTGCCTCCGGAGGTCGATCCCGCGACGGCCTGGAATACCCGCCCCGGACGCTTCGGCGAGACGCTTCGCGACGGCTTCGGCCGTCTGCGCGACCGGCTCGGCCTGGGCGGAGACGGCACGGATGAGGGCGCACGCCGCCAACGCCGCCTGCTCCTGGGCGCCGGTGTCGGTACCCTTGTGGCAATCGTCGCCGCAGGGCTCGTCCTGGAGGGCCAAGCGCCCGATCCCACGCGTCCCACCGCTCCGGCCGCGTCCCGGACGGAGGCCACGAACGGGGCCGCCCCGAACAGCCCCGCCTCGAACCCGCCGGCGGCGGCCCCCGACACGGTCACCCCGCCCCCCGAGACCGGCGGCGAGTCCGAGCCCGACACGCCGCTGCCGCCGAATGCCGTGACGGGACAGACCCAGGTCATCGATACCGCGACCCTGAAGGTCGGCGGCAAGGTCGTGCATCTGTTCGGTGTCGAATGGGTGCGCGGCGGCCAGGCAGAGGAACTGGCCCGCTACATCGGCAACCGGCCGGTGACCTGCCAGCCCGCCCCCGGCAGCACGACCATGAACTGCCTCGTGGACGGACGCGACCTCTCCGAGGTGGTGCTGTTCAACGGCGGCGGTCGCGCCTCGCCGGAAGCGAGTCCCGAACTGGTCGCGGCCGAGGATCACGCCCGGAGCGAGCGGCTCGGCGTCTGGAAGCGCTAGACGGATGCCGACCGAAGTGTTCGGCACCACGGCGGACGGCCGGCCGGTCAGCCGCCACGTGCTGAACCGGGGCGGTCTGCGCGTCGCCATCATCGATTTCGGCGCAGCCGTCACGGCCATCGAGGTGCCCGACCGGGCCGGTCACCCGGCCAACGTCGTGCTCGGCCTCGACACCCTGGCGGGCTACGAGACCGTAAGCCCGAGCTTCGGCGCCATCGTCGGCCGCTACGCGAACCGCATCGCGGGCGGGCGCTTCAGCCTCGACGGGCACGTCTATCGCCTACCGGTGAACGAGGCGCCCAACACCCTTCACGGCGGCCCGGACAATTTCGGCAAGCGCCTGTGGCGGGCGGATCGCTCCGAGGCGACGCGCCTCGTCCTGAGCCGCCGCTCGCCGGACGGGGAGGAGGGGTTTCCGGGCAATCTCGACGTCCGCGTGACCTACACACTGCCCGAGGACGGCGTGCTGCGCATCGACTACGCCGCGGTGACCGACCGGCCCACAATCCTGAACCTCACGAACCACAGCTACTTCAACCTGGCCGGGGAGGGGACGGGCAGCGTCCTCGGCCACATCGTACAGGTCGAAGCGGACGCCTTCGCGCCGATTGATGCGACCCAGATCCCCACCGGTGCGATCCAGCCGGTCGCTGGAACGCCGTTCGACTTCCGCGCGCCCCGGGCCTTGGAGGCGCGGATCCGCGTCGGCGATCCGCAGCTTGCCCATGCCAAGGGCTACGACCACACCTTCGTCCTGCGCGGTCCCGTCGGGACGCTGCGGCCGGCCGCCACCTGCATCGATCCGGGCAGCGGGCGCCGGCTCGACGTCTGGACCACGCAGCCGGCGCTGCAGCTCTACAGCGGCAACAATCTCGACGGGCGGCTGATCGGGTCGTCGGGACGCATCTACCGCTCCGGCGACGGCGTCTGCTTCGAGACGCAGGGCTTCCCGGATGCGCCAAACCAGCCGGGTTTCCCCTCGGCGGTCCTGCGGCCGGGCGAGACCTTCGCGGCGGCCACGGAGTTCCGGTTCTCGGTCGTGTGAGGGCGCCACGCGCCGGCGACTTGGCCTGTGCGGCCGAGGACACCCGTGCGGTCCGCCGGCCCGTCGGAGACCGCGGGGCGGCAGACCGACTGCGCTCAGAGCTGGCTCCGGCGTTCCGCGATCACCCGCGCCGCGCAGGTCACGCCCAGGGGCGGAGCGCCCTGCAGCCCGGACTGGAGTCCAATCCGGGGCGGTCCGAAGCGGGCCGACCGCCGGTCACGGCCTCACGCCGCCCGCTCGCCTGCCTGCAGGGCCGGAATCGCGGCGGCCGGCGCCGCGGGATGGGGACGCCACGTCTCGCCGAGCGCCAGAAGGGCAATCTTCACGGCGTCGAGCCGCGACGGCTCGCCCTCCGTCATGCCCTCGGTGGCGGCGACCTCCTTCAGATACTCGTCCCAGCCCCAGCGCCGCAGGATCTCCCGCTTGCAGCTCGGCAGCAGCCGGGGGTGATCGAGCACGGCGGCCGGCGTGGCGAAGACCGCGGCCGGGTTGACCAGGGCCCGCTCCAGATCGGGCAGGCCGGCAGGCACCGGATCGTCCACGGATCGATCCTGCGCCGTCGCGCGGACCTGCATAGGCGTCGCGTCCCGGTTCGAGCGCCAGACCCGCAAGGCGTTCGGCCGAACCCGGCCGGCCGGGTCGGGCGCGATCCTGTAAGCGAGTCCCTGGCGCTCCGCATAGGCCACCGCCTGCGCGCGGCTCGGGAAGGTCAGCGCCACCTCCGTGGTGAGCGGGCCGGCCCCGCCGGTCCAGCCCATCAGCGGCTCGGTCTCCGCGGGCGTCTCCCGCTCAAAGGTCAGGACCCACCGTTCGGCCCGGGCGCGGCCGGACGCGCCGACGGAGCGCCCGCGGCGGATCAGCGCCCGGCGGCCATCGAGCCACGGTGCGCCTGCCGAAGCGGGCGGGTTGTTGTGTCCGAGTCCGCTCGTACCATCCTGCATGGTTGCCTCCCTGAACGGGCGCGCTCAGCCGCCGAAAAGGCCGAGGCGCGCCGCCGATTGCACGCCGAAGCTCGCCGCAAAGGAGAGCAGCGCGGCATCCCAGGCTGTCAGATGCGGGGCATCGGCCGGCGGCCCGGCCTGCGTGATCGCGCGGCCGAGCCAGACGAAGCCCGACAGGCTCAACAGGGCGGCCAGCACCCAGGGCAGGGCCGGCACCGGGCAGGGCGCGGCCAGGGCGAGGCACAGCGCGGTGGACAGGATCCAGTTGCCCAGCACGGCCCCGTCGGTGTCCCGTACCGGCCATCCGCGGCGGCCCCGCCGAAGCCGGGACCGGATGCGGTGGCCGCCCCTCAGGTCGAACGTTGCCATCGCGCGCCTCCCAGCTCAGTTCAGCACCGGCTCCGGTCCGGCCGGAAGGCGGCGCCAGCGTCGGCTGAAGGCCGCGGGGAAGAGCGGCTTTCGGGGCGCCGGGGATGCGGGCGGTGCCGAGCCTTCGTCAAGCGCCTGAAGGGCAGCCAGAATCGTGTCGATCGGTACCGGCTCGGCCCGGCAGCCCGGCAGGCAGCGCAGCGTCGGACAGGAATCGACCGCGCGCGCGTCCGAGGCCCAGGAGGCCAGGATCGCCCGCTTCTCGGCCCGCGACAAGCCCGGATAGCTCAGCACCTCGCGGGG
The DNA here is from genome assembly GCF_900103195.1 of Methylobacterium sp. UNC378MF. GTDB lineage: Bacteria > Pseudomonadota > Alphaproteobacteria > Rhizobiales > Beijerinckiaceae > Methylobacterium. The sequence goes on from NZ_FMWU01000027.1 coordinate 75,213, forward strand.
ATGGCGGAAGACGTCGCCCGGCGCCACGAAGGCCTCGAACGGCTCGACCGCAGGTGGCCTGAGGCTGGCAGTCGCCACCGGGCCGAGACGCTCGATCTCGGGTTGGATGGATTTCGTATCGATCTGCGGCATGCAAACCCTCCTCGTCGTGAGCAAAGGCTGAGGCGGCCGGCCCGCCCAATCGGGCGGCCCGGCCGCGGCGTCATGCGCTCAGTTCCGCGGCGGCCGAAGCCGCCGCGCTCGGACCCAGGGCAATGCTGGCTCAGTGCTTGGCAGCCGACGCGCCGATGCCGTTGATCGCGATGCGTCGACGGCGTTCCGGCGCCTCGGCGGCGCGCGGCAGCGTCACGGTGAGCACGCCGTTGCGGAAGGTCGCCTCGGCCTTGTCCTCCATCACTGGCACCGGGAGGGCGATCGACCGCTCGAAGCGGCCGTAGCTGCGCTCGGAATAGCCGCAGGCCTTGTCGGCGGTCTCCGCGCGCTTCTCGCCCTTCAGGGTCAGGACGCCGTCCGCGATGAGGAGTTCGACGTCCTTCTCGTCCAAGCCGGGAAGCTCGGCGGAGACGCGGAGCGCCCCATCAGCCTCTACCAGTTCGACATGCGGCCAGCCGAAGCTGCGGCTCGCCAAGCTCGGTACGCCGCCGAACCCGCTGAACACGTCGTCGAACAGGCGGTTCATCTCGCGGTGCAGCGTCAGGAAAGGGCTGCCCGGCTCCTGGGACAGCGCGGCCGGCGCCGGAGCAGTGTTGCGGTTCCAGGGAATCAGATCTCTCACGCTCATGGTCCTATCTCCATCGAATGCTAGGCAGTCGCGGGAACAGGCCCGCGGGTCCGCGGACCCGTGAGGGATGTCATCCATGTCGGCACGGGGGTGCCCGGCAGACGAGTCGGGTCGCCAGTCAGGCGGCCAGTCAGGCTGCCTTGGCCTCGCGGGCGATCTGGGTCGGGGCATTGTCCTGACCCGATGCGGCTGTCGTGCCGCCGATGGCGATGCGACGAGGTTTGAGCGCCTCCGGCACCTCGCGCTTGAGTTCGACGGTGAGCAGGCCGTTCTCCAGGGATGCGCCCACGACCTTCACATGCTCGGCCAGGTTGAAGGTCTGGCGGAAGGTGCGTGCCGCGATGCCACGGTGGAGGTAGTGCTTCTCGCCCTCCTGGGTGGCCTTCTGACCCGAAACCAGGAGCGTGGTGTCCTGCTGAGTCAGGTCGATCTCGTCAGGCGTGAAGCCGGCGACCGCCATGGTGATGCGGTACTGGTCCTCGGCGACCTTCTCGATGTTGTAGGGCGGCCAAGCAGCCGATGCCTCGACGCGATCGGCTTGGTTGAGCAACTCGAACAGACGGTCGAACCCGACGGACGACCGGAACAGGGGTGAAACGTCGTAAGTCCTCATAACCACATCCTCCAACGAGCAACGTGACTACAAGCGACGCCAGACACCGTGTCCGGCGCCCTCCCGGCGAGCCCGTTTCCAGGCCTCGCACGCGCGTAACGTGCAGGTCGCGGAGAGGTTCCAGGCTCGATGCAGTTTTTTGGCGGCTCTGCCGCGATGGACGCGACGGGGCACTCCAACCCGCACACCTCAATCCTGAGGCGCGGCGGCGGCGCCTCGAAGGAGGGCTCCAGGGATCGCGCGGCGGGCTGGAGGGCTCCTTCGAGGCCTCCGCTGCGCTCCGGCACCTCGGGATGAGGACGTAGATGGGACCTGGGCCGCCGTTAGGATCTCGGGGTGCTCGACACCCGAGACGTCAGCCGACCGCCTCATCCACTAGGATCTCGCGCTTGCCGGCGTGGTTGGCCGGGCCGACGATCCCCTCGATCTCCATCCGCTCCATGAGCGAGGCGGCGCGGTTGTAGCCGATCTGCAGGCGGCGCTGGATGTAGCTGGTCGACGCCTTCTGGTCGCGCAGCACCACCTGAACGGCCTGATCGTAGAGGTCGCCGCCGGCCTCGCCGAAGGAGCCCTGGTCGAACACCGCGCCGTCGAGTTCGAGTTCCGCCGCGCCGGCCTTGCCTTTCGCGCCCTTCTCGGCCCCACCTTCCTCGTCGTCGGCGGTGACGGCGTCGAGGTAGCTTGGGCGGCCCTGGCGCTTGAGGTGGGCGACCACGGTCTCGACCTCGCTGTCCGAGCAGAACGGCCCGTGCACGCGCGTCGTGCGCCCGCCGCCGGCCATGAACAGCATGTCGCCCTGACCCAGAAGCTGCTCGGCGCCCATCTCGCCCAGGATCGTGCGGCTATCGATCTTGCTCGTCACCTGGAAGCTGATCCGGGTCGGGAAGTTCGCCTTGATCGTGCCGGTGATCACGTCCACCGACGGCCGCTGGGTCGCCATGATCAGGTGGATGCCCGCCGCCCGCGCCATCTGCGCCAGACGCTGGATCGCCCCCTCGATGTCCTTGCCGGCCACCATCATCAGGTCGGCCATCTCATCGACCACGATCACGATGTAGGGCAGCGGCGCCAGGTCCATCGCCTCGTCCTCGTACACCGCCTCGCCGGTGTGGCG
>NZ_FMWU01000025.1 GCF_900103195.1 Methylobacterium sp. UNC378MF
CGCGCTGGGCAACAGCACCGAGCTGCCGTTCCAGGCCGACGGGATCACGCTGGCGCAGGCCCTGGCCAAGGCGCGCGGCCTGTCGGACTTCGCCGCCGATCCGGCCGGAACCTTCATCTTCCGGTTCGAGCCGGCCAGCGTGGTGCGCCGTCTCAGCCCCGGCTCGAAGCTTCTGGGCACGCCGCTGGTGCCGGTGGTCTACCGGATCAACATGCGCGACCCGAACAGCCTGTTCGTGTCCCAGGCGTTCCGGATGCGCAACCGCGACCTGATCTACGTGTCGAACGCCCCGTTCACCGAGGTCCAGAAGGCGCTCACGGTGTTCAGCGGTGTTACCGGCCCGGTTGCCTCCGCGGCCACCGCTTACGGCTACGCCAAGTAGCCGTAGGCCGCTTCCAGGCCGGCAATCACGGCGATTCCGGCTCCCACGACGGGCTGGCCGCGACGCCTCGGGCGGGGCCGCCCACACCGGCCGTGAACCGGTCTTGCCGGGGTCGCGCGGCGGAGCCCAGGCTTTTTGCGTCCCGATGCGCCAAAGGCTTCGACCGCGACCCCTCAGGAGCTCGGGCTCGCCTCCGCTCTGTCTTTGCGAGCAAAGCGAAACCGTCCGGTGAACGGCAGGTCTCTTGACTGCACGCCTCCCTGGCTCACTTCGATTGCTGCGTCATGACCCAATGCGCTGGGTCGACTGACGCTTTCCCTCGGGCGCGGTATCGAACCTGCGGATGCCCCTGTCCCGAACACGAAGCCGGGCGCGGATGTCATCCGCGCCCGGCTTCGCTTCGTCATTCCGCATCACGGCTCCGGGGCCCGCGGCCCCGGCGGAGTCAGACCCGCTTGGCCAGCAGCTGCTCGATCAGCGAGCCGCCCTTGTCGATGGCCGCCAGCTCCTCGGCCACCGCGTTCACGGTGTCACGGATCTGGTCGGGGGTGTGCTCGGAGGTCAGGAAGAAGCGCAGGCGCGAAGCCCGCTCCGGCACGGCCGGGTGGATGATCGGCTGAACGTTGATGCCCCGGCGGAACAGCCGGTCCGACAGCGTCACAGCCTTCAGCGAATCGCCGACGATGATCGGCACGACCGCGAGGCCGAGGCTGAAGCCGGTATCGAGGCCGAGCTTCTTGGCGGTTGCCAGGAACAGCGTGCCGTTCTGGCGCAGGCGCTCGACCCGCTCCGGCTCGGCATGCATCACGGCCAGCGCCGCCTCGGCGGCGGCGGCCAGCGGCGGCGACATGCCGACGCTGTACACGAAACCGCCGGCCGTGTGCTTGAGGTACTCGATCAGTGCGATCGGGCCGCAGATATAGCCGCCGCAGGTCGACAGCGTCTTCGACAGCGTGCCCATCCAGATGTCGACCTCCTTGGGGTCGACACCGCAATGCTCGAACAGGCCCGCGCCGGTCCGGCCGGTGACGCCGAGGCCGTGCGCCTCGTCGACCATCAGCCACGCGTCATAGCGCTTCTTGAGGGCCACGAGACCGGCAAGGTCCGGCGCGTCGCCGTCCATGCTGTAGAGGCCCTCGACCACGATCAGCGCCCGGCGATGCTCGTGGCGGGTCGACTGAAGCAGGGTTTCCAGGGCGTCGAGGTCGTTATGCGCGAAGGAGCGCCGCTGCGCACCGGAGAGCTGGGCGCCGGTGACGATGCTGTTATGGGAGAGGGCGTCGTGGAAGATCACGTCGCCGGCTTCCAGCAGGGCACCGATCGTCGTGACGTTGGTGGCGTGCCCGCTCACCATCACGATGCAGCCCTCGGAATGGTAGTGCTTGGCCAGGGCCTGCTCGAGGCTGATATGCCCCGGCCGTTCGCCAGCGACCACGCGGCTCGCCGACGCGGAGGTGCCGTAGGCGTCGATTGCCTCGCGGGCGGCGTTGCTCACCCGCGGATGGCCGTTCAGGCCGAGATAATCGTAGGACGAGAAGTTGGTGAAGGTCTTCTGGTCGATCCGCGTGGTCGCGCCGGCCTTGGCGTCGTGGACGCGGAAGAACGGGTTTCCGAGGCCGATCAGCTCGGCCGCCTGACGCTGCAGCTTCAGTTCGCGGTAGCCCGGCAGGTTCTCGAAGTTCTGAGCCGCCGACTTGCCGGCCGGGGAGGCGGCCTTGACGGGAGCCGGGCGCGGCGTCGCGCGCCCGAGCCGGTTGGTCACGAAGCCGGCGAGCGCCGCGCGCCCGCCGTCCGGCCGTGCCGTATCGGTCATGAGTTGGTCTCTTTGATCTCGCTGGACGTCTGTTCGATGAGTTCCCGGAGCGGCGCGATCATCTGCGCATCGACCTCACCGCCGACATGCTTCGAGACGAGGCTCATCGCGACGCCGGCCGTCTCGTCCATGGGCGCGGAAACCGCCTGAATTAAGGACTCCGACAGCTCATTGACGGTCATGCCTGAGGACAGGCCCGCGGGCGGCGCGTCGAGGGCGAAGCGCTCCTGCAGGCTGGCGCCGAGCTCGACGCCCATCAGCGAGTCGAGGCCGATCTCCGAGAGCTGGCGCACGCGGCTAATATCGTCCTTCGGCAGGCGCAGGATGCGGGCGATGTCCTCGACGATCGCGTCCGAGACCGTCTTGCGGGCCACATCGAGGTCGCCCCCCTTGAGGAGCGCCGCGATGTTGATCGCCTGGACGCCGCCGGCCTCCGCCTGCTGGTCCGACCCGAGTTCGGCGTAGCTCGGCGAGCGCATGGTGGCGAGACGCTCGCGCGCCTTGCCCCAGTGCATCGCCGCGATGGCGATGACGGCCTCGTCCGGCGAGGCGCCCTGGCTTCCCAGCGCCTCGGCCATCAGGTCGAGGCAGCGGCGGGCCTCCATCGGCGTGACGCCGACACGGCCGGCGAGGCCTTCCATGACCGCCTTGTTGCGGGCGAGCATGCCGACGTCGCCGATGGCGCCCCAGGCCACCGCCAGAGCGGGCAGGCCGCGGCGACGGCGCTGCCGCGCCAAGCCTTCCATGAAGCCGTTGGCGGCCACGTAGGAGCCCTGACCCGGATTGCCGATGAAGGTCGTCGCCGACGAGAACAGGACGAAGTAGTCGAGGCTCCGGTCGCGGGTGGCGGCGTCCAGGTGCTGGGCACCGATCACCTTCGGACCGATCACCGCGTCGAGCGCCGCGGCGTCGATGTTGGAGATCAGACCGTCCTGGAGCACGGCCGCCGCGTGGAGCACGCCCGCGAGCTTCTTGCCGCCCTGCTCGATCCCGGCGATGAGCCGGTCGACCGAGGCGCGGCTGGTGATGTCGACGGCCTTGGCCTCGACGGTCACGCCCCGCGCGGTGAGCTCCGCGACGATCGCCTTGGCTTCGTCGGTGGCCGCGCCCTTGCGGCCGGCGAGCACGAGGTGCTTGGCACCCCGGTCGATCAGCCAGCGGGCCGCCTCCAGGCCGAAACCGCCGAGGCCGCCGGTCAGCAGGTGGACGCCCTCGGCCGAGACCGTGAACGGCTTAGCCGTGTCCTTCATGATCGTGCCGGCCTTGGGCGGGCTGATCACGATCTTCCCGATGTGACCCGACTGCTGCATCAGCCGGAACGCGTCCGAGGTCTCGGCCGCCGTGAAGGGCTGGTATGGCAGGGGCTTCAGGCCGCCGTCGTTGAACAGGGCCATGACCTCGCGGAACATCCGCGCGCCGTCGTCGCCCTGGTGCTGGATCACCTGATCGAGGTCGACACCGAAGTAGCTGAGATTCCGCCGGAACGGGCGCAGCCCGATATGGGTGTTGGCGACATAGTCGCGCTTGCCCAGCTCGATGAAGCGGCCGAAGGGCCGGAGCGCGTTGAGCGAGCGTTCCATCGCTTCGCCGAACAGGCTGTTCAGCACGATGTCGACGCCGTCACCGGTGATCGCCCGAACCTCGTCCACGAAGGCGAGGGAGCGGGAATCGAGCACGTGCTCGGCGCCGAGCGCCTTCACCAGAGCCCGCTTCTCGCGGGAGCCGGCGGTGGCGATGACCCGCGCACCCTTCAGCTTGGCGATCTGCAGGGCCGCGAGGCCGACGCCGCCTGCGCCGCCATGAACCAGCACCCACTCGCCGCGTCGCATGCGGGCGCAGGAGACGAGGCCGTAATAGGCGGTGAGGAAGGCCACCGGCACGGTGGCGGCCGCCATCGGGTCGAGGCCCTGCGGCATCGGCGCGACGACGAGGTCGGGCACCACGATGTGCGTGGCGAAGCCCGACTGGGCGAAGGCGACGACCGGATCGCCGACCTTGAAGCCCTTCACGCCCGGGCCAACGGCCGTAACGCGGCCGGCGCATTCAAGGCCGAGACGGGGGCCGGCGAAGCCGTCCTCCAGGATCTCCTCGGGGAGCATCGAGAGCGCCCAGAGCACGTCGCGGAAGTTGAGGCCGGTGGCCTCGACCGCGATCTCCATCTCGCCCTTGCCGGGGGTGCGGCGCTCGGCCGGACCCCAGACCATCTCGCTCAAGCCGCCGGTGTTGCTGCGCTCCAGCCGCGCGGCCTCGGCCGGGACGGCATCCGCCGGATCCCGGTGCTGCGGCCGACCGGCATGGAAGCGCACGACCTGGGTCCGCTCGTCATCCAGCACGATCTCGGTCTCCGGGGTGCCGGAGAGGATGAGGTCGCGCAGGCGCTCGGAGGCGCGCTTCGACGACATCTCGGGGGAGAGGTCGATGCGGCGGACGTCGAGGTTCGGGGCCTCGTTGGCGAGCGTGCGGGAGAAGGCCCACACGCCGGCCTCGATGTTGGTGGTCTGGCCGCCGCGGTCGCGGGTGGCGCCGGGCGCCACGACCCAGAGCTTGGTCTGGCGGGATCCCAGATGCTCCGTGCAGCGCTTCAGGCTGAGACAGCGATCGCGCAGCCGCTCGGCCGCCTCGCCGCCGCGGGTGAAGGCGCCGGCCAGGAACACCACCGTATCGGGTGTCTCCTTCTCCAGCTCCATCAGCGAGGTCTCGGAGTCGAGGATGATCGAGACGTGCACGCCGCCCGCGACCAGCAGGGTCGCCAGGGACGAGGCGGTCTCCGCCGCGAACTCATCGTCGGAGCCGATGATGAAGGCGAAGCTCTGCGCCGGGGCCGGTCCCGGACGCACCGGGGCCTCGGCCGTCAGCAGCAAATCGTCGCCGTTGGCGGAGGCCGCCCGCTCGACCTCGACCTTGACGAGGCCATGGGCGCTCAGGATGCGCTGCCAGCCCTCGATATCCTCGAGCCGGCCCACCGGCATGCCGCCCGCGGCCTCCTCGAACCAGCCGGCCGTGAGGCCGAACACGAGGTCGCGGAACAGGGAAGCGCCCGGCTCCACGGCCACCAGCAGGCCGCCGGTCGCGAGCACCCCGGCGAGCTGGCCCGGAAGGGCGCGGTCGCCGCGATGCAGGCTGCCCGACGCGAGGATCAGATCGAAGCTGCCGGGAGCGAGTTCCTCGGCGCTCTCGACGACCGCGGCGGCGCGGCCGAGCGACAGGCGGGCACGCTCGGCGAGACGGCGATCGGTCTCGAAGACGGTGAGCCGGGCCTCGGCGGCGGCCGCGAAGGTGGCGGTCTGGGCCGAGAGCGGGCCGAAACCGACTTGGAGAACCCGCAGCGCGCGCTCCTTCGGAAGCTGGGCGCGGCTCCGCTCGATCAGCCCCGCGACCACGTCGGCGCCGTGGCGCGCGGTGGCGGAACGCAGCACGAAGGCGTCGATCGCCCCCTGCGGCAGGGCCGGCGCGTCGGTCAGCTTGCCGGCGAGCAGGCGGTCGACCAAGGCGCCGACATCGGCAATCAGCACCAGCTCGGCCGAGAGGTCCGGGTGGTCGCCGGCGATCCAGCGCATGATCTCGTCAGGCGCCGGCAGCGCGGAGCCGTCGCCCAGCGTCCAGTTCTGGCCGGCGCGCTCGGCGAGGCCGCTGCTCTCCAGGGCGTAGAGGGCGTTCAGCAGCCAGGGGCGCAGGGCCTCGGGCACGCGGCTGTCGGTCACCGAGACGGTCTCGCCTTGCGCCAGCCCGGAGGCGAGGCGGTAGGCGAGGGAGGTCGCCCAGCCCTCCAGCAGGAGATGACCCGGCGACAGGGCGGCGTCGGACGGTCCCTTCGCCTCGGCGGCCAGCGGACGCAGCCGCGCGGCCACGCTCGGGCGGCGCTCCATCGGGATTGCGGTCGGCTCGGTGGCGAGTTCCGGCACCTGCGAGATCGCGAAGGCCGAGAGGTCGCCGCCGCTCTTGGCGCGCAGGGCCTGGAACCGGCCCTCGCGGATCGTGGCGATCACCGCGCCCTCGGCGTCGAGGAGCGTGAAGTCCGCCAGGATCGAGCGCTCGTTGCAGCGGCGGGTGCGGATGATCGAACGGGCGATCACCACGCCGGGGCGCAGCAGCCGGACCTCGCCGAAGCGCACCGGGATGTAGGCCTTGCCGCCGTTCTCGCCGAGAAGATCGGCGAAGAGCAGGATCAGCCCGTGGAAGCAGGCATCGAGCCGGTTCGGCACCAGGCCGTAGCGGGTGTCGGGCTCGGCCGGAATCAAGTCGGACACGATGGTGACGTCGTCCAGCCGGGCGCTCATCGCCACTTGCCGGAAGCTCGGGCCGAAGGCGAGACCGGAGGCGAGGGCCTTGGCGTAGAGCGCGTCGCCGGTGAGCACGTGATCGCCGGCCGTGTCGAAGCTGAACCCGTCGAGGTCGGGCATCTTCGGGGCCGAGAAGGTACCCTCGACGATCTTGGCCTGGGCGTGGAGCTGCCAGGGGGTCTGCGTCAGGCGCGGACGGCTCAGCACTTGGATGCCGTTGCCGGAACCCGACAGCCGCACCGCGACCTCGCGCAGGGCGTCCTCCGTGAACACCATCGGCGCCACGATCTCGAAATCGGCGAGCACGACCTCGTCGTCGCGCAGGGCTTCGCGAACGCAGGCCAGCGCCATCTCGACGAACCCGGCGCCGGGCATGATCACCTGACCGTCGACCTTGTGGTCCTCCAGCTCGGGCACGGTGACCGGATCGACGAAACCGTTCCACTCCAGGCCGTCGAAGGTCGTGCGCGAGCCGATCAGCGGGTGGTAGGGGCGGGGGCTCATCGCGCCGACGCCCTCGGTGGTGTCCGCCAGCCGGAACGGGCGACGCTGCCACGGATAGGTCGGCAGGCGTACCTCGCCCTTCGGCGCGTCACCGAACAGCAGGGTCTCGTTGACCTGCGCGCCCTGCACGAGGGCGGCACTGACCGCCTTGGCGATCGGGTCGCCGCCGGAAGCCTTGCGGTGCATCACCCCGACCGTGGCGGTCTCGATGCCAAGCGGCTCGACCGCGTCGCCGACATGCGACATCAGGGTCGCGCGCGGGCCGACCTCGACGAAGACGCGGGCGCCGCGGCGGGTGGCGTCCTGCACGGCCTCGCAGAAGCGCACCGGCTCGCGGATGTTGCGCCACCAGTAGGAGGCGCCGAAATGGCTGCCGTCCAGCACCGAGCCGGTGACGGTGGAGACCATCGCGGTGGTGCCGGCCTTGGCCTTGAGCCCGGCGAGGTCGCGCAGCAGCGGCTTCTCGGTCGGGTCCATCAGCCTGCCGTGGAAGGCGTAGGCGAGATCGAGCTTGCGCCCGCGGCGGCGCTTGCGCGACAGGGCCTTCAGGGCGGCGTCGATATCGGCGACGGGGCCCGCGACCGTGACGGCCTTCGGGCTGTTGTAGGCGGCGATGTCGAGGGTCGGATAATCCTTGAGGAAGGCCTCGACCTCCTCGGACGGCATCAGCAGCACCGCCATGGTGCCCTGGCCGTGCGTCGTCTCCTGATGGTGGCTGCGGTAGTAGATGACCCGGACCGCATCCTCCAGGCTGAGGATGCCGGCAGCCTCGGCCGCCGCGATCTCGCCGACGCTGTGGCCGAGGACGTAGGATGGGATCAGGCCCTTCGCCTTGAGCGCGGCCGTGGACGCGCTCTCGATGGCGAAGATCAGCGGCTGCGAGACGCTGGTCAGGACCAAGCGCTCGTCGAGGTCGTCGGCGTAGAGGGCGTCCTTCAGCGACCAATCCGAATAGCCCTGGAACAGGGTGTCGATCCGGTCGAAGGCGGCGCGGAAGGCAGGGTTCTCCTCATAGGCCTCACGACCCATGCCGGCCCACTGGCTGCCGTTGCCGGAATAGACGAAGGCCACCTCGGCGACGCGGTCGACCGCGGTACCGGTGAAGGCATCCTGCGTGTCCTCGCCCTCGCCGACGGCGCGCAGGGCGGCGACCACATCGGCCTTTCCGTCCAGCGCGACCGCGAGCCGGGCCGGCATGCGCTCGCGGCGATGCGCGACCGCCGCGGCCATGGTGGCGGCCTGTTCGGGCGCGGCCTCGAGGCGCTCAGCGTAGTCGAGGGCGAGTTCGTTCAGCGCCGCCCGGCTCTGGGCCGAGAGCAGCAGCACCTGAGCCTGGGGCTCCGGCGCCGCTGCGGAAGGCTTCGCCCAGGCGGGCGCGTCGGTGATGACGACGTGGGCGTTGGTGCCGCCGAAGCCGAAGGAGTTCACGCCCGCGAAGCGCTCGCGCGAACCGCGGCTGATCGGCATGGCCTCCCGCACGACGTGCAGGTTGAGTTCGCCGAAGGGGATCTCGGGATTCAGTTCGGCCGCGTGCAGCGACGGCGGCACGAGGTCGTGCTCCAGCGCCAGCGTCGCCTTCATCAGGCCGGCGAGGCCCGAGACCGGCTCGGTGTGGCCGATATTGGTCTTGATCGAGCCGATCGGCAGCGGCGCCTGCCGGCCGCGGCCGAGCTTCGAGCCGATGGCCGAGGCCTCGATCGGGTCGCCGACCGGCGTGCCGGTGCCGTGCGCCTCCATGAAGGCGAGGTCGTCGAGCCGGATCTCGGCCTCGCGATAGACCTTCTCCAGCAGGGCGCCCTGGGCGTAGCCGGAGGGGAGCGAAATGCCGGTGGTGCGCCCGTCGGAGTTGATCCCCGAGGCGGCCACCACGGCGCGCACGGTGGCGCCGTTGCGCCGCGCGGCCTCGGCCGATTGCAGCACGAACACCACGCCGCCCTCCGAGCGCACGTAGCCGTCGGCGTTCTTGGAGAACGCCTGGCACAGCCCGGTGCGCGAGAGCATCTGCGCGGTGGAGAAGCAGATGAAGTTGAACGGGCTCGCCAGCACGTTGACGCCGGCGACGACGGCGGTATCCACGCGGCCCGACCGGATCGCCTGCACGGCGTTGTCGAAGGCGACAAGCGAGGACGAGCAGGCCGTGTCGACCGTGAAGCTCGGGCCCTTCAGGTCGAAGATGTAGGAGATGCGGTTCGAGATGATCGAGAGCGTGTTGCCGGTGGCGGCGTAGGCATCGCCGGACGGCGCGTCGAGGATGCGCAGGTTGCCGTAATCGAGCGAGGAGGCGCCGACGAAGACGCCGATATTGCTGCCGGCCACGTTCGAGGGGCGCAGGCCCGCATCCTCGAGGGCTTCCCAGGTCAGCTCCAGCAGCATCCGCTGCTGCGGATCCATCTGCTCGGCCTCGCGGGGCGAGATGCCGAACACCGCCGGGTCGAACGACCACACGTCGTCGATGACACCGGCGGCCCAGGTGTAGCTCTTGCCGCGCTCATGGGCGCGCGGATGCGCGAACCGCTCCAGGGAGAAGCGGTCTGCCGGAACCTTGCTGACGGCGCAGCGTCCTTCGGACAGGAGTTGCCATAGCCCGTCGACGCTGGGGGCCCCGGGCAGTCGGCATGCGCGTCCGACGATCGCAATGTCTGTACGTTGTGTCACGTTCGGTTCGCACACGCTCGTTATCGGAAGTCGGCTCGGCTCTCGACGAGTGAGTACCCTCTCACCCCTTACTGTGGCACCATTGCGGTGTCCAACCAGCCCCAACGCGAGGTCATCCCTGCGCGGCGAAATTGCCGGAGGCTGTGACATGTATTCATCAGAAGCTTATCCAATTCCTGCGGTCAAAACGCCAAGATTGAACCGCTGGACCGGCTGTCGAGACGCGAACTCGATCACGAGAAAGCCACAGTTGCGTCTCGGCGGGGGCGGCCCGTCTAGCGGCATCGCGGCTGATTCCGGAAGAAACCTTCGCGGTCCGGCGCAGATCCCACACAGAAATTCAGGCCCCGCGGCCGTCACGGCGTCGATCAAGACCCGTTCCGTGCGACGCTCTCTGCGGTTCGTCCAATCCCGCAATAGGTGAAACCGTGGCGCGCCGCGCTCGCGGGGTCGTAGATGTTGCGCAGGTCGATCAGCACCGGGGCCGATCCGCCGGACGCCATGGCCTGACGCAGCCGGTCGAGGTCCAGCGCCCGGAAGGCGTTCCACTCGGTGACGATCACCAGGGCGTCGGCGCCTTCCGCGCAGGCATAGGCGTTCTCGGCGTAATCCACAGCCGGCATCAGAATTCGCGCCTGCTCCATGCCTTCGGGATCGTAGGCGCGGACCGTCGCGCCGGCATCCTGCAGGCCGGCCACGATCGCCAGGGAGGGTGCGTCGCGCATGTCGTCGGTGTTGGGCTTGAAGGTCAGCCCGAGCAGCGCCACCGTCCGGCCCCGCACCGAGCCGCCGCAGGCCTTGATCACCTTGCGGGCCATGGCGCGCTTGCGCTGGTCGTTGACCGCCACCACCGTCTCGACGAGCCGCAGCGGCGTGCCGGCATCCTGGGCGGTCTTGACCAGCGCCAGGGTGTCCTTGGGAAAGCACGAGCCGCCATAGCCCGGGCCGGCATGCAGGAACTTCGACCCGATCCGGTTGTCCAGGCCGATGCCGCGCGCCACCGCCTGCACATCCGCGCCGACCGCCTCGCACAGGTCCGCGATCTCGTTGATGAAGGTGATCTTCGCCGCCAGGAACGCGTTCGCCGCGTATTTGGTCAGCTCGGCGGTGCGCCGCGACGTGACCATGATCGGCGCCTGGTTCAGGTAGAGCGGCCGGTAGACCTCGCGCATCACCGCCTCGGCCCGGGCCTCCTCGGCCCCGACGACGATGCGGTCGGGCCGCTTGAAATCGGCGATGGCCGCGCCTTCGCGCAGGAATTCGGGATTCGAGGCAACCGCGAACTCGGCCTCGGGGTTAGCCTCGCGGATGATGCGCTCGACCTCGTCGCCGGTACCCACCGGCACGGTCGACTTGGTCACCACCACCGTGAAGCCCGACAGCGCCCCGGCGATCTCCCGGGCGGCCGCGTAGACGAAGCTCAGGTCGGCGAAGCCGTCGCCGCGGCGGGACGGCGTGCCCACCGCGATGAACACCGCGTCCGCCTCGGCCACGGCCTCCTGCATGCTCGCGCGGAAGGCGAGCCGGCCCTGGCGGACGTTCTCGGCCACCAGCGCGTCGAGACCCGGCTCGTAGATCGGCATGCGGCCGGCGTTCAGGCTGGCGATCTTGTCGGGCTCACGGTCGATGCAGACGACGCTGTGGCCGAAATCCGCGAGGCATGCACCGGAGACCAGGCCGACATATCCGGCCCCAATCATCGCAATCCGCATCGGGCCCTCCCGGCAGCTCGCCCAGCGGCTTGCTGCGATGCAACATGATCCCGGCTGTCCGAGGATGCAAGCCGGGTCAGCCTGGATCTGCTCCAGTCTGTCATGGGAATGCAACACCCGCGAAGGATGACCGGCGTTTGACAGCAGGCGCCCGGCCGCGCTGCCGCCCGTATGCGAACGCGCGCGGCGCGGCTTCGCAGCGCGCGCGGCTTCCTGTAGAAGCGCCACCGCCCGACGGGGAGGCACAAATCCGCCCCCGAGGACCCGACCCAAGGATCGGCGAAGGACCGTGATGACCGAATTGCCCAACGTGCATGTGCGTGCCGAGGTCCTGGCCCAGGCGCTGCCTCACATGCAGCGCTACGACCAGGAGATCGTGGTCATCAAGTATGGCGGCCACGCCATGGGCGACCGGGCCGCGGCCGAGGACTTCGCCGAGGACATCGTCCTCTTGGAGCAGTCCGGTTTGAAGCCGATCGTCGTGCACGGCGGCGGGCCGCAGATCGGCAAGATGCTCGACCGGCTCGGCATCCAGTCCGAGTTCCGCGGCGGCCTGCGCGTCACCGATGAGGCCACCGTCGAGGTGGTCGAGATGGTCCTGGCGGGCCTGATCAACAAGCAGATCGTGGGCTGGATCTCCGCCGAGGGCGGCCGGGCCGTCGGCCTGTGCGGCAAGGACGGCAACATGGTCCGCGCCAAGCGGGCGATGAAGACCGTCGTCGACCCCGAGAGCCACGTGGAGCAGACCGTGGATCTGGGCCTCGTCGGCGAGCCGGACCACGTCGAGCGCGGCGTCCTCGACGCGGTGCTGAAGGCTGAGCTGATCCCCGTCCTCGCCCCCGTGGCCTACGGGGAGGACGGCCAGACCTACAACGTCAATGCCGACACCTTCGCGGGGGCGATCGCCGGGGCGCTCCGGGCCAAGCGCCTGCTGCTGCTCACCGACGTGCCGGGCGTGCTCGACAAGGACAAGAAACTGATCCCCGAACTCACCGTGGAGGATTGCCGGCGCCTGATCGCCGACGGCACCATCACGGGCGGGATGATCCCCAAGATCGAGACCTGCATGTACGCGATCGAGCGCGGCGTCGAGGCGGTCGTCATCCTCGACGGCAAGGTCAACCACGCGGTGCTCCTCGAGCTGTTTACCGATTACGGCGCGGGCACGCTGATCCGGCGCGGCTGAACGCCCGTCCGCCGGGCGAGCCGGCGGCATCCATCGGCGACCGGGACGGCAACTTCCACCCCGGTCGCGCATTGTCGTGCTCCCGTCCAGGCCGGTGCAAGCCAGCCTTGCGAGCTTGACCTTTCAGGTCCAGACTCAGCCCTAGGGGACCACGACGACGAAGGGATGCCGGTGCATCACCCCGACAAGGCTCAGTTTACCACCGCCGCGTCCCGCGGGTTCGCCGACGTCGACACCTGGGTGTTCGACCTCGACAACACGCTCTATCCGAGCGACGCGCAGGTCTGGCCGAAGGTGGACGAGCGTATCACCCTCTACGTGATGCAGCTCTACGGACTCGACGGGATCTCCGCCCGGGCCCTTCAGAAATACTTCTATCACCGTTACGGCACGACGCTGTCGGCGCTGATGCAAGAGGAGCAGGTCGATCCGCACGACTTCCTCGATTTCGCCCACGACATCGACCATTCGTCGATCAAGCTCGACAAGGATCTGGGCGACGCGATCGAGCGGCTTCCGGGCCGCAAGCTGATCCTGACCAACGGCTCGCGCCGGCACGCCGAGAACGTCGCCGCCAAGCTCGGCATCCTCGACCATTTCGAGGACGTGTTCGACATCGCGGCCGCCGACTTCGTGCCGAAGCCCGAGCGCTCGACCTACGAGCGGTTCCTGCTCGCCCACGGGGTGGAGCCGACCCGCGCCGTCCTGTTCGAGGACATCGCCCGCAATCTCGCGGTGCCGCACGACCTCGGCATGGCGACCGTGCTGGTGGTGCCCAAGATCACCGATCCCTACCGCGAGGCCTTCGAGCAGGAGGCGGTGCGCGAGCCGCATATCGACCACATCACGGACGATCTCGCGGCCTTCCTGTCCGCCTGCGTACTGCCCGAGGCGGGGTGCGGGTCCGGGGAGCGCCGCTGACGCAAAGCCCACGGCTCATGGGCAGACCCCGGAACGTCCGCGGATACGGGCCGCGTCGCGTTGGGTTTGCAACCCAATCGACAAGCCGGCGGCGATCCTGTAGAGAGCCGGCCAACTCACAACAGGATCGCCGAAATCCTGGCGCCGATCGCCCATGAGGGGCGGGACGGCGCGACGGCCGGAGCTATGCCATGAACATCATCGAGCAGCTGGAGCGCGAGGAAGTCGCGCGCCTCGCCAAGACCATCCCGGATTTCGAGCCGGGCGATACACTCATCGTCAACGTCCGCGTGAAGGAAGGCGAGCGCACCCGCGTCCAGGCCTACGAGGGCGTCTGCATCGCCCGCTCGGGCGGCGGCCTCAACGAGAGCTTCACGGTCCGCAAGATCTCCTACGGCGAGGGCGTGGAGCGCGTCTTCCCGGTGCATTCGCCGATGATCGATTCGATCAAGGTGGCCCGCCGCGGCAAGGTGCGCCGCGCCAAGCTGTATTACCTGCGCGACCGCCGCGGGAAGTCGGCCCGCATCGTCGAGCGCACCGATCGCTACAAGACCAAGGACACCCCGGCCGCGGCGCCCGCTGCCGCCGAGTGATCCGTCCGGATCGCCCCGCAGGCCGGAGCGACCACGCAGTTTCAGACCGGTCCGGCTCAGCCGGGCCGGTTTTTTCTTGGCCATCCACCTTCGCGGTCAGGCCTTCGGCCGCCGCCATCGTCCGCTCAGGCGGCCCGGACCCCATCGAGGAACCGGTGGATCTCGGCGGAGAGCTGCTCGGACGTACGCGACATCTCGGCCGCGGCGCCGAGAACGCGCTCGGCCGTGACTTGGATCCGGTGGAGACGTTCGACCCGGTGAACCAAAGGGGAGGCCGGCTCGGCGGAATACCCGTCAGGGTATCCGCTTTCATCGCCAGCGCTCGCGGGTTCGGGGCGCCGCTACCCGATCCGCGCCGTAACCTCGATCTCGACGCGCATCTCGGGGCGCAGAAGGCCCGCTACGACCACGATCGTGGCGGCCGGCCGGATATCGGCCAATACCCGCCCGCAGACCGCCAGCACGGCCTCGGCATCATCCCGGTCGGTAACGTAGTAGGTGGCGCGCAGGACGCCGCCGAGGCCGGTTCCGGCCTCGGCGAGCACCGACCGGATCGTGCGCCAGCAAGCCTCGGCCTGCGCGGCGGCTCCCTCCGGCATCGTCATCGTGGCGTAGTCGTAGCCGGTTGTCCCGGACAGGTAGACAATGTTCCCGTCGACCACCGCCCGGGAGTAGCCGTAATCGCGCTCGAACGGCGAGCCCGACGTGATCAGCCGCCGGCTCATCCGCCGCGCAGCGCCTCCAGCACCTTGCCGCCGGGACGGCCGGTCGGCGTCATCCCGAGCCGGCGTTCCACGTCCTTGATGGCATCGCGGGTCTTCTGGCCGACCTTACCATCCGGCTCGCCGACATCGTAGCCGCGGGCGGCCAGCCGGGTCTGGAGGTCGCGGCGCTCGGCCCGGGACAGGGGCGGGTCGTCGGTCGGCCAGGCGGCCTGGACGCCGGCCTTGCCGCGCAACCGGTCGGACAGGACCGCGATGGCGAGGCCGTAAGATTCGGCGGCGTTGTACGAGTAGATCGCGTCGAAGTTCCGGGTGACCAGGAAGGCCGGGCCGTCGATGCCGGCGGGCGCGATGATCCCGGCCGGGCCCTCGCCCGAGAGCGGACGCCCGTCCACGCGGGTCACACCCAGCGAGGCCCAGTGGGCGACGGGCTTCTTGTTCTTGCGGCCGGCAGCGGCGACGCTGAAGCCGCGCGGCAGCTTCACCTCGTAGCCCCAGACCTGGCCGTTCTGCCACTTGGCGACGTGCAGGAAGTTGGCGGTGGAGCCGACGGCGTCGGCCACGGAATCGACCACGTCACGCCGGCCGTCGCCGTCGCCGTCGACCGCGAGCCGGTGATAGGTGGTCGGCATGAACTGGGTCTGGCCGAAGGCGCCCGCCCAGGAGCCGGTCAGGCGCTCCGGCGCGATGTCGCCGCGCTCGATGATCCGGAGCGTGGCGATCAGCTCGCCGCGGAAGAAGTCGCGGCGGCGGTTGTTCGAGCAGGCCAGCGTCGCCAGGGACTGCACCAGCGGCATCTTGCCGAGATTCTTGCCGAAATTCGATTCGACCCCCCAGACCGCCGCGATCGTGTAGCGGTCGACACCGTAGCGCGACTCGGCCTGGGCGAGCGCCGCCGCGTTCTGGCGCATGGCCGCGCGCCCGTCCTCGACCCGCTCGTCGTCGACCAGCGCCGCCATGTAGTCCCAGATCGGCGTCTTGAACTCCGGCTGCGCCTGGGACAGCTCGATCACCTTGTCGTCATAGCTGATGCCGCTCGTGGCGGATCGGAAGGTCTGCGCCGAGACGCCCGCAGCTGCGGCCTGTCCCTGGATGCCGGCGAGGCAGCTGTCGAAATCGGCCCGCGCGGGAAGACCCGCGAGCGGGACGGCCGCGAGACCGGCGAGCAACCCGAGCGCGCGCATTGTCCTCGGTCCCGTCGGGTGTTTCGGCATGCTGACGATCCTCACGATGCGGGCGGAGTCTGGGCGCGGATTCAGGCGACATGTGGGTTAACGAAGGGTGAGGAAATCCGCGTCGCCTGTATCCGTTTGCCGGCCAATTGGGAGCCGGCATCAAGACGATGCGGCCGCCTGGCCCACGCACCGCAGGCGGTCTAGGT
Source organism: Methylobacterium sp. UNC378MF (assembly GCF_900103195.1). GTDB lineage: Bacteria > Pseudomonadota > Alphaproteobacteria > Rhizobiales > Beijerinckiaceae > Methylobacterium. The sequence goes on from NZ_FMWU01000025.1 coordinate 16,150, forward strand.
AGGCGCAGAGCATGTCGGCCAGGGCGCCCGCGGAAACCTCCAAGGCGGCCTCGGTCCGGACCGTTTCCGAGATGCGCTCGCCAACCTCGCCGAGAGTCATCGCGATGATCTCGCCCGCGACGCGCAGCTCCGCGTCGGGGATCGCGGGAAGCGCCTCGCGCAGGAACATCTGGAACGCCTGCGTGCCGATCAGCTGCGGCTCCGCGGCCTCGGGCGCGTCGCGGTAGGCCGGGGCGGCCTCGTCGAGGGCCCGGCGCATCGCGGCCTCGGCGCATTCCGAGCGCACGAAGGCGTGGACGGCGGCGCGCAGACGCTCGCCGGGCGCCGTCTCCGGATCCGTCAGGATGCCGGACAGCAGGGCGGTCGTGTCCCGCCACTCGTCGCTCTGCAGCTGGAACAGGACCGCCGCCTTGTTGGGAAAGTACTGGTAGAGCGAGCCGATGCTGACGCCGGCGCGCTCGGCGACCCGCGCCGTCGTGAAGCGCTCCGCGCCGACCTCCGCCAGAACCTGAGTGGCCGCCTCCAGAATAGCCGCGACAAGGTCGCTGGAGCGGGCCTGTCGGGGCTGCTTTCGCCTGGAAATTCCGAGACTTGGCCGATCAGGCATGGGGTGGTGCTCGGAACGCGAATAGGCGAGGGCAGGGTGCGCCGGTATTCTGCGTCGTGTTCAGTTGAACACGCAAGACGGAAAGCAACACGCCATGTCACTCTCAGTTTCTAAACTCACCGAACCGCGCATCGCGTCGCTGTTGGACAATCTCTTCGTGCAGGCGGAAGCATCCTCACCCTTGAGCACCATCGGCGATCTTTCGGCCGAAGAGCGGACACGCCTCATGGGCAGCCGCACTGGCTACCGGGACTTCTACAGCCGGCTCAAGGACATGCCGCTCGCGGTCTCGCGAGAGACCGGCCGGCTGCTCTACATGCTCGCCCGGAGCTGCCGAGCGCGGACGATCGTCGAGTTCGGCACCTCCTTCGGCCTCTCGACCCTGCACCTCGCTGCGGCCCTGCGCGACAACGGCGGCGGCCGGCTCATCACCTGCGAGTTCGAGCCGTCCAAGGTGGTGCGGGCGCGGGCGAACCTGATGGAGGCCGGGCTGGCGGATCTCGTCGAGTTCCGCGAGGGCGACGCCCTCCAGACCCTCGGCCTCGACCTGCCCGACTCGGTCGACCTGCTGCTCCTCGACGGAGCGAAGGGTCTTTATCCGGAAGTTCTGAGCCTCGTGGAGAGCCGCCTCGGACCGGGTGCCCTGGTGGTCGCCGACAATGCGGAATACAGCCCGGACTATCTGGCCCGGGTGCGCGCGCCGAGCCGCGGCTACCTGTCGGTGCCGTTCGCCGAGGATGTCGAGCTGTCGATGCGGCTCGGATGAGGCAGGGCCCGGTATCCAGGCCGGACCGGCGGTCGCCTCAGCGCGACGCGACCGCCGTCGGGATGCTCAGGCCCATTCCCGCTGGGCGAGCTTCTGCTCGTAGGCGTCGATGGACGCGGCGCGTGCCAGCGTCAGGCCGATCTCGTCGAGGCCGTTCAGCAGGTTGTGCTTGCGGCCCTCGTCGATGTCGAAATGCAGGGTGCCGCCGTCCGGCCCCCGGATGGTCTGCGCCGCCAGATCGATCGACAGGGTGGCGTTCGCGCCGCGCTCGGCATCCTCGAACAGCTTCTCCAGATCCTCGGGGGACACGACGATCGCCAGGATGCCGTTCTTGGCGCAGTTGTTGAAGAAGATGTCGGCGAAGCTCGTGGAGATCACGCAGCGGATGCCGAAATCGGCCAGCGCCCAGGGCGCGTGCTCCCGGGACGAGCCGCAGCCGAAATTATCGCCGCAGACCAGGATCTTGGTGTTCCGGTAGGCGGGCTTGTTGAGGATGAAGTCCGGGTTCTCGGAGCCGTCCTCGCGGTAGCGCATCTCGGCGAACAGGCTCTTGCCCAGCCCGGTGCGCCGGATCGTCTTCAGGTACTTCGCCGGGATGATCCGGTCGGTATCGACGTTGATCGTCCGCAAGGGCGCCGCAACGCCCTCCAGGGTCGTGAACTTTTCCATCGTCTGGCAGCTCGTGTCGGTGGTCTCGCTGGGGCAACGGTTTAGCAGCCGCCGGCCCGGGCCGGAAGCATCACGCGAGGTCGGGCGCCGTCGCCCGGGACAGGGCGCCGTCGTGGAGGGCCGAGGCGACCAGCGCTCCGGCGATCCCGGCCGCCCGCAGCGCCCGCAGGTCGTCCGGGCCGCGCACGCCGCCCGCCGCGTAGAGGCGGCGATCCGGCGCCCGCGCGCGCAGGGCCCCCAGGGCCGCGAGGTCCGGGCCGGCCCCGGCCCCGACTTGCGCCAGCGTCATGGCGATCACCTCCGGGGGCCAGAGCGCGGGATCGTCGTGGAGCGCCGCCGGGCCGAGCCGCTCCGCGCCGCGCGTGTCGAGGGAGAACACCGCCCGGTCGCCGAGCCGCGTCACGAGGCCGGCATCCGCCTGGCTCTCGCTGCCGATCACCGGTCGCCCGAGTCCGGCCGCCAGGAACGCCGCGATGCCCGCCGGGTCGGCGAAGCCGGCATCGACCCACAGGGCGATCCCCGGGCAGGCGCGGGCGATCGCCTCCAGGGCGCGGAGATCAGGCGCGGCGCGATCGATGATCGCGTCGAGATCGGCGACGTAGAGGATCGCGGCGGGCCACGCCTCGACCAGCCCGCGGGCCACCGCGTCCGGCGCCGAGCCCTTTGCCAAGGGCGTCTCGATCGGGGCATAGGAGGAGCGCTCGCCCCGGCGCGCCCGCACCACGCGGCCGCCCCGGAGATCGAGCACCGGGATCACCGCGAAGCCGGGGCGCCCGATCCTGTGGTCCATCGAGGCGCTCATCGCGGTCCCATGCGCTCATCAAACCCAATGACGATCGGGTGGGACCTCGGCGGGGTCCACGTCAAGGTCGCCCTGGTCGAGGACGGCCGGGTCGTGGCCGCCGCCCAGGTGCCGTGCCCGCTCTGGCAGGGCCTGCCGGCCCTCGACCGGGCCCTGGAGGCCGCGCCCGCCTGGGCCCGCGTCGAGGCCTTCCACGCCGTGACCATGACGGGCGAGCTGACCGACTGCTTCGCCGACCGGCGCGATGGCGTCGCCGCACTGTCCGGCTGGGCCGGATCGCACCTCGCCGGGACTGTGCGGATCTACGCCGGCCGCTCCGGCTTCGTCGCCCCGGAGGCGGCCGCGTCCCACGCGGCGGACGTGGCCTCGGCCAACTGGCACGCCACCGCGGCGCTCGCCGGCCGGCACGTCCCGGACGCGCTGCTGATCGATGTCGGCTCGACCACCGCCGACCTGATTCCCATCGTCGCTGGGCGGCCGGCCGCGACCGGCTACAGCGACGCCGAGCGTCTGGAGACCGGCGAACTCGTCTATACCGGCGCGGTCCGCACGCCCGTGATCGCGCTGTCCGACCACGCCCCCTTCGCGGGTCGCCGGACCCGGCTGATGACCGAGACGTTCGCCCACATGGCGGACGTCTACCGCATCCTCGGTCTGCTCCCCGAAGGCGCCGACCAGCAGCCGAGCGGCGACCGCAAGGGCAAGACGGTCGCCGAGAGCGAGACCCGGCTCGCACGGATCGTCGGGCGGGACCGGGCGGAGGCGCCCGAAGCGGCCTGGACGGCGCTCGCCGCCCACTTCGCCGAGGCGCAGCTGCGCCTGCTGCACGATGCGGCGGCGGACCTCCTGAGCCGGCCCGATCTCGGTGCGGACGCGCCCCTCATCCTGTGCGGCGCCGGCGCCTTCGTGGGCGCCCGCCTCGCCGAGCGTCTCGGCCGGCCCTCGACGCCGCTGGTGGCGCTGCTGGCGGACCGGATCGGCGGCGCCCGCGACGGGATCTCGACCTGTGGGCCGGCGGTGGCGGTCGGCCTCATCGCCGCGGAGGAGGCAGTCGCATGAGTGCAATCAAGATCCTGGCCCGGATCCTGACGGCCCGGGTCGGGCCGCATATCGAGCTGGCCGTGGAGACGGAGACCGGGGAAGTGCTGAAGGTGCTCGCCACCGAGGATCAGGTCGACCGGCTGGTCGACGAGTTGGAGGACATCCTCAACTCGCCCGCCGATCCGGAGGATGACGGACCGCCCGAGGCGGCCTGACACCGCCTGCCGCCGGTGTCGCCATGGGCCTGATCGCCGCCAAGATCATCGTGACGCCGACCCTGATGTGGGCCGTGTCGGCGGCCGCGCGCCGGTGGGGCAGCCTCGTGGGCGGCCTGCTCTCGGGCCTGCCACTCACCTCGGCGCCGATCTCGATCTACCTCGCCGCCGAGCAGGGCGAGCGCTTCGCCGCCGATGCCGCCATCGGTTCGGTGGAGGGGCTGGGAGCGGTGACCGCCAGCTACCTCGCCTACGCGTTCTGCGCGCCGCGGACGGGGATCCTCGCGTCCGTGTTCCTCGCCCTGGCGGCCTTCGTCCTCGCCGGCGCGCTGCTGCACAGTGTGATCCAGCCCGGCCTGTGGCTCGCCACGGCGATCGACCTTCCGGCGATGGCGCTGGTGGTCGCCCGGCGCCGGCCGATCACCAAAGATGAGGCACCGCGGCGGCGGGCGCGCCCGCCGCGCTGGGACATGCCGGCCCGGCTCGCGGCCGCCACCGCCCTGGTCCTGCTGGTCTCGGGGCTGGCACCGCATCTCGGCTCCGGCCTGAGCGGCGTCCTGGCGCCGATCCCGATCATCTCCTGGCCGCTCATCGTCTTCGCGCGGGCGCAGGACGGGGTCGGCGCCGCGCTCGACGTGGTGCGCGGCAGCGCACAGGGCGCGTTCGGCGTTCTGGCCTTCTATGTCTGCGTGCACCTGCTGCTCGGGCGGATCGACCCGGTCGCGGCCTACACCGCCTCGATCGCGGTGTCGGCGGCCTGCGTGCTGCCGTGGCTGATCGCGCGGCGCCGTCCGCGGGCGGTGTGATCGGGATGGGCCGACGCGACCGAGGAGGAGACGCATGCTGCCGGATACGGGGATCCCGACTCTCGCCCCGGGCACCGTGGCGGTGCCGCCGGGCCATCTCGCCACCATCGTCACCAGCCTGGAGATGCTCCACCCGCCGCCGCCGCGTCCCGGACGGCCGTTCCCGCCCGGGCTCGCCCTCGAGCCATTGGCGCGCGCCGGCCCGGAGGCCTACCGGGTCCTGTTCCGGGAGGTCGGTGCCGACTGGCTCTGGTTCTCGCGGCTCACCCTGGCGGACGGGGCGCTGGCCGCGATCCTGGCCGACGGGGATGTCGAGGTTTTCGCGCTCCGCCAGGACGGGCGGAACGTCGGCCTGCTGGAACTGGATTTCCGCCAGCCCGGCACCTGCGAGCTGGTCTTCCTCGGACTGACCGGGGACGCGGTCGGAACCGGAATCGGCCGCACGCTGATGAACGCGGCGATCGGCCGGGCGTGGGCGCATCCGATCACGCGGTTCTGGGTGCATACCTGCACCCTGGACCATCCCGGCGCGCTCGCCTTCTACCGGCGTTCGGGCTTAGTCCCCTTTGCCGTCCATGTCGAGGTCGCGCCCGATCCACGGCTCGACGGGACCCTGCCGCGGAATTGCGCCCCGCACGTGCCGCTGCTCGGCTGACGCGCCGCAGGCATCGGAAAACGACGAGACCCGCGGCCTCGCGGCCGCGGGTCTCGTCGTGTCGTCGACCGTGCGCGCCGGTCAGGCGGCGGTGCGCTTGCGGGCTTCCTGCTTCGTGTCGACGCCGGCCGCTTTGATCTCGGACAGCTTCTGCGCGACGTTGCGCGAGAACACGAACTCGGCCGGGCGCTGGTTCTCCAGGCTGACCTCGGGGGCCATCGTGCCGTCGGTCTTGATGCCGCGGATCGCATGCACCAGCGGCTTCCAGGGCTTGCGGACCGAATCGACCACCGAGGAGGCCTCGTAGCCCGAATGGACCATGCAGTCGGCGCACTTCTCGTAGTTGCCGGTGCCGTAGGAATCCCAGTCGGTGGTCTCCATCAGCTCCTTGAAGGTCGCCGCGTAACCCTCGCCGAGCAGGTAGCAGGGCTTCTGCCAGCCGAACACGGTGCGGGTCGGGTTGCCCCACGGGGTGCAGTGGTAGGTCTGGTTGCCGGCCAGGAAGTCGAGGAACAGGCCCGACTGCTGGAAGGTCCACTTCTCGCGGCCCTTCTCCTTGCCGTGCCGGAACACGCCGCGGAACAGCTCCTTCGTCGCCTTCCGGTTCAGGAAGTGCTTCTGGTCGGGGGCGCGCTCGTAGGCGTAGCCGGGGGAGACGGTGATGCCGTCGATGCCCATCCGGGTCACGCTGTCGAAGAAGTCGGCGATCTTCTCCGGCTGGGAATTGTTGAAGAAGGTGCAGTTGATGGTGACGCGGAAGCCCATCTCCTTGGCCTTCGCGATCGCCGCCACGGCCTTGTCGTAGACGCCGCGCTGGCACACCGACTGATCGTGCATCTCCTTGTCGCCGTCGAGATGGATCGACCACGTGAAGTACGGGCTCGGCTTGTACTCCTTGATCTTCTTCTCGAGGAGCAGCGCGTTCGTGCAGACGATCGCGAACTTCTTCTGGGCGATGATGCCCTCGACGATCTGAGGCAGGTCCTTGTGCAGGAGCGGCTCGCCGCCGGCGATCACCACCACCGGGGCGCCGCACTCACGCACCGATTCGAGCGCGTCTGCGACCGGAAGGCGCTTGTTCAGGATCTCATCCGGGTAGTCGATCTTGCCGCAGCCGGCGCAGGCCAGGTTACAGCGGAACAGCGGCTCCATCATCATCACAAGCGGGTAACGCTTGCGGCCCGTGAGGTGCTGCTTCAGGATGTAGCCGCCGATCTTCGCGACGTACCGGAGGGGGATACCCAAGATTGCGGCTCCTTACTTCGTCGGCCCCGGGGCGTCGGGGTGCTTAACGCGAAAAAATCTCGAATTCCAGCGATCTAGCTTGGAACTAATCTGAAACGACCCCGTTTCGGCGAGGTCATGACATCTTATTCTGCTCCTGACGCATCGGCGCCACATGGACTGCCTCGGTGGTGTCCACGGGCGAAGGCGCCTGATCGTTGAGGACAGCACGTGCATTGCGTCGGCAATACGACCGGAATCCCAGGATTCTGTCGGCCGCGCCAGGATCGCCGTGCGCTAGCGCACACGGGCTGGCGCGGGATGCGCGCCATGGCGGCCGCGTTGCAATCTGGCATCGCCCTCTTTACTGAGCCTCGTGGCCGGGATGCAAGTCCTGGCCCGCGGCTCCTGGCCCGCGGCGCGTGACCAGGCCGCGGACCGCGTCATCGGGCGGCGTCGGGTCCTGGCCGCGGTCGGAACGGGCGGTACGGCGTTCCTGGAACCCGATGCGCAGCCGACCTGATCGCGGAGCGATCGACCGGCGGAGCCCGGGGCCGGCTTGTGCCGGTGGCTCGGGTCTGGACCGGATAGAGGGCAGGAGCCGGTCGCGCACGGGGCGCGTCCGATGCGAACAGGCAGGGTGCTCGTGATCGAAAGTCTCGTCGCGTTCTCGGTGCGGTATCGGTGGATCGTGATCGCCCTGACGGCGTTCGTCACGGTCGCGAGCCTCGGGGTCGCGGCGCACCTGTTCCGAATCAATACCGATGTCGAGCGGCTGATCGACCCGAAGGAGCCGTGGCGGCAGGACGAGATCAACTACGAGAAGGCGTTCCCGCAACGCAGCAACACGATCGTCGCGGTGATCAACGGCGAGACGCCCGAAGTGACCGAGGAGGCGGCCGCCAACCTCGCCAAGGCGCTCACGGCGCACAAGAACCTGATCGAGACCGTCTACCGGCCCGATGGCGGCCCGTTCTTCAACAAGAATGGGCTGCTGCTGATGTCGCAGGCGGACCTCGACAAGACTCTCGAAGCGCTCACCCAGCAGCAGGGGCTGCTCGGGCCGCTCGCCGCCGATCCGTCGCTGCGGGGCGTGATGCGGGTGCTGACGCTGGGCGCGCGCGGCGTGAAGACCGGCGACGCCAAGCTCGAGGATCTCGAGAAGCCCATGGGGCAGATCGACGCCACCCTGCAGAAGGTTCTGGCGGGCGAGCCGGCGCGGATGTCCTGGCAGGAACTCCTGTCGGGGGGTGAGACCAGCGTCACCGACAAGATGAAGTTCGTGGTGATCCAGCCGGTCCTCGACTTCAACGCCCTGGAGCCAGGCTACCAGGCGACCAAGCTGATCCGCAACGTCGCCAAGGATCTGGGGATCGACGCGCAGAACGGCCTGCGGATGCGCCTGACCGGCACGGTGGCGGTGGCGGACGAGGAGTTCGCGACGCTGTCGGAGGATGCCGGCCTCAACAACAGCATCATCGTCGGCGCGATCGTGCTGTTCCTGTGGCTGGCCCTGCGCTCGGGCAAGCTCGTCGGCGCGGTGATCATCACCACCTTCGCCGGCCTCGTGGTGACGGCCGCCCTCGGCCTCGTCATGGTCAAGGAGCTGAACCCGATCTCGGTGGCTTTCGCGGCCCTGTTCGTCGGGCTCGGCATCGATTTCGGCATCCAGTTCTCGGTCCGCTACCGGGCGGACCGGTACGAGCAGCCGACCCTGGAGAGCGCGATCCGCGCCGCGGCCCGCGGGGTCGGCTGGTCGCTGACGCTCGCCGCCGTGTCGCTGGTGGCCGGCTTCTTCGCCTTCCTGCCCACGGCGTTCCGGGGCGTGTCGGAGCTGGGCCTGATCGCCGGCGTCGGCATGGTCGTGGCCTTCCTGTTCTCCCTGATCCTGCTGCCGGCGCTGATCGCGGTGTTCAAGCCAGCGGGCGAGAAGGCGGCGGTCCAGACCGAGTGGCTCGTCGGAGTCGACCCGTGGATCATCCGGCACCGCAAGCCGATCCTGATCGGCGTCGGACTCGTGACCCTGGCCGGTGCGCCGCTGCTCTGGCACCTGCCGTTCGACTCGAACCCGATGCATCTGCGCAGCGCCAAGACGCAGTCCATCGCGACCTACCTGGACCTGATCAAGAATCCCGAGACCAGCCCGAACTTCATCGACGTGCTGGCACCGAGCGTCGACGCGGTCCCGGCCTTGTCGAAGACGCTTCTGGCCCTTCCGGTCACCGCCTCGGTCAACAGCATCGACACCTTCGTGCCGCGCGACCAGGACAAGAAGCTGGCCCAAATCGCCGATACGGCCCAGCTCCTCGACCCGGTGCTCAATCCCGGCCGCCGGCCGCCCCCGCCGACGGATGCCGAGAACGTCAAGGCGCTCAAGGATGCCGCGACGGCGCTCAACGGCGTCGCCACCGACACCAAGGGTGACGCGAAGGGCGTTCAAGAGGCCAAGCAGCTCGCCGGCACCCTCGACAAGCTCGCCGCCGGCCCGGTGCCGCTGCGCGAGGCCGCCTCGGTGGCGCTGACCAAGGATCTCGTGCCGCTGCTGGCGCGGCTGCGCGACCTGCTGCATCCCGAGAAGATCACGCTGGAGAACCTGCCGCCGCAGCTCAAGGCCGACTGGGTGGCGGCGGACGGCCGGGCACGCATCGAGGTCCATCCCAAGGGCGATTCGAACGACGACACGGTGCTGCGCCGCTTCTCGGACGAGGTCCTGAAGGTCGCCCCACACGCGACCGGTGCGCCCGTGGCCACGACGCAGTCGAGCTACACGATCCTCGGCGCCTTCGTGCAGGCGGCGGTGACAGCCTTCGTGCTGATCTTCGTCATCCTGTCGGTCGCCCTGCGCAAGCCGTGGGACGTGGCGATGACGCTCGGCCCGCTGGTGATCGCGACCCTCTGGACGCTGATGGCGATGCGCATCGTCGGCATGCCGCTGAACTTCGCCAACATCATCGCCCTGCCGCTCATGCTGGCGGTCGGCGTGGCGTTCCACATCTACTACGTGATCGCCTGGCGGGCAGGCGTGACCGACATGCTCGCGTCCAGCCTGACCCGGGCGATCTTCTTCTCGGCGCTCACCACCGGCAGCGCCTTCGGATCGCTGGTCCTGTCGAGCCATCCGGGCACGGCGAGCATGGGCAAGCTGCTGGCGCTGTCGCTGTTCTTCACCCTGGTGGCGGCGTTCTTCGTCGTGCCGGCAACCCTCGGCGAGCCGCCGGACCAGCCCGACGAGGACCGACCGGAGCCCGAGAAGGCCGCCGCCGCCGCATTGCGGAAGAGCGTCGCGCGGAAGGATCCGGTGCCGGCCAAGTAGAGGCCGGCGCCTCGGGGGCCGTCAGAGGGCCTTCTCGAAGAAATGGTTTGGGTAGGGATCGTCGTTGAAGCGGTCGATCTCCACCCAGCCCGAGGTCCGGTAGAGCTTCAAGGCCTCCGGCAGGGCGCTGTTTGTGTCGAGCCGCAGCGTCCGGACGCCGAGGTCGCGGGCGACGCGCTCGGCCTCGTGCATCAGGCGCTTGGCGAGGCCCAGGCCACGGGCCACGGGATCGATCCAGAGCCGCTTGATCTCCGCCGCCGGACCGCCGCGCCCCTTGAGCCCGACGCATCCGACCGGCAGCCCGTCGGCCACGGCGAGCAGGAAAGCGCCGCGCGGCCGCACCAGATCGCCGGCTTCCGGATCGCACGACAGCGCGACATCGAACCCGCCGGCGAACCGGGTGGCCAACTCGGTGTAATAGGCCGCGAGGCAGGCGCGGGCCGCCGAATCGGCCGGATCGGCCTCGACGATCGTGATGGCGTCGCGGCCAAGGGCGAGGGCGACCCGATCCATGGCGCGCAGAAGGGCATCGGGTTGCGACGCGCGCTCCAGCAGCGCGACGGCGCGGGCATCCGACAGCGCCTCGTAGGCCTCGTATTCCCGCTCACCCGCCTCGGTCAGGGACGCGACCCGGCGCCGGGCGTCCGCGGGATGCGGCGCCGTGGCGACCAGCCCCTCCTCCTCCAGATTCCGCAGCAGACGGCTCATCAGCCCGGAATCGAGGCCGAGATAGGTGCGGATCTCGCCGACCTCCGCGCGTCCGGCACCGATGGCGTTCAGGACGCGGGCGGCGCCCAAGGGACGGCCCCGGCCGAGGAACGAGGAGTCGAGCGCCCCAACCTCCGCGGTGACGGCGCGGGCGAACCGGCGGACGCGGGCGATGTCGGCGGACGTCATGATACCTGACTAAAGTCAGATATCGACTTCGGTCAATCGCCAAAGTCGGAGAAGCCGCCGCGGATCGCGCCCGAGGCCTCGGCCGTCGCCAGCGTCCTCGGGGCGATCAGCGCGTCACGCTCGTCGGCGTAGCGGTAGCCCGGCGCCTCGCCGGGGAAGCCGCCGGAGGTAGCCGGATGGGTGTAGAGTTCGGTCAGGCCGTCCGGAAGCTCGGCCAGCAGTGCCGCGACGCGGGTCGGCGTCATGGCGCCGGACCATGCGAGGCCGAGGGTGCGGTCCGGGATCAGCAGCCCGGCCTGCCGGGCGCGCACGGCGAGCAAGGCCGCCCAGGGGGCGATGTCGAGGGCCGGCCGCGGGCGGGCGCCGGGTTCGGCGCGCCGCAGGATCTCCCGCGGCTCCCGGGGCACCCGCAGGGCGCGCATCCCGAAGTCGCGGCCGATGCGCAGAACCGCGCCCGCAATCAGCGGGTGGACGTGGAAGTGCTTGTGAGCGTTGACATGGTCCAGCGGCAGGCCGGTCGCCTGGTAAGCCTCGAACTGCGCCCGGATCTCGGCGGCGAGTTGTCGGCGTGCAGCGGGCTTGCGGGCGAAATCGAGGCCCAGCCGGCCCATATCGGCGCGCATCAGGCCGGCCGCATCGGTCAGGTCGGGGAGTTGCGCCGAAGGGAGCGTCGGCCACGCCTCCACGAGGACGAGGTGCAGCCCGACCCGCAGGGACGGCGTCCGCTTCGCCCGCGCCACCGCGTCGGCGGCGGCGGGCGCCGAGACCATCAGGCTCGCGGCGGTAAGGATCCCGTCGCGATGCGCCTGCTCGACGGCCTCGTTGACCTCGGGGCTCAGCCCGAAATCATCCGCGGTGACGACCAGACGCTTCACGCAAACCTCGTAGCGGGTGTCGACGGGTCCAGGGCAGAGCCCTGGGAGAAGGGGCGGGGCTCAGCCCCGCGCGCCCCGCCGGGGCCGGTTGGCCCCGGACCCCTGACTTACGCCGCCTTCGCGGTGCCCTGGCGCTCCTTGAGGAAGCGGTAGAACTCGACGCCCTCGCGCAGGCGGCGCTTCATCATGTCGGGCGAGCGCACCATCTCGCTGACGATCGAGGCGATCTTCGGCGCCCGGAAGTAGAACTTCTTGTAGAATTCCTCGACCGAGGTGAAGATCTCGGTGTGCGAGAGGTGCGGGTAGTGCAGCGGCGCGACCTGCACGCCGTTCTCGTCGACGAGCTCGGCGTTCTCGATGTCGAGCCAGCCGTTCTCCACCGCCTGCTTGTACAGGAAGGTGCCCGGGTAGGGCGCCGCCAGCGAGACCTGGATCGTGTGCGGGTTGATCCGCTTGGCGAAGGCGATCGTCTCCTGGATCGTCTCCTTGGTCTCGCCCGGCAGGCCGAGGATGAAGGTGCCGTGGATGGCGATGCCCAGGTCGTGGCAATCCTTCGTGAATTTTTCCGCGACCTCGACCCGCATGCCCTTCTTGATGTTGTGCAGGATGGTCTGGTTGCCGGATTCGTAGCCGACCAGCAGCAGGCGCAGGCCGTTCTCCTTGAGAACCTTCAGGGTCTCGCGCGGCACGTTCGCCTTGGCGTTGCACGACCACGTGACGCCGAGCTTGCCCAGCTCGCGGGCGATCTCTTCCGCGCGCGGCAGGTTGTCGGTGAAGGTGTCGTCGTCGAAGAAGAACTCCTTGGTCTGCGGGAACTCCTTCAGGCAGTACTTGATCTCCTCGATCACGTGGGCGACCGAGCGGGTGCGGTAGGTGTGGCCGCCGACCGTCTGCGGCCAGAGGCAGAAGGTGCAGCGGCTCTTGCAGCCACGGCCCGAATAGAACGAGATGTAGGGGTGCTTCAGGTACCCGATGAAGTACTTCTCCATCTCCAGGTCGCGCTTGTAGACGCTGGTGACGAAGGGCAGCTGGTCCATGTCGGTCATGATCTCGCGGTCCTCGTTGTGGACCACGACACCGTTGGCGTCGCGATAGGACAGCCCCTTGATCTGGGACATCGGGACGCCCTCGGCGACCTCCTTGACGGTGAAGTCGAACTCGTTGCGGGCGCAGAAATCGACCACCGGGGCCTGGGCCATCGCGCCGGCGGCGTCGACCGCGACCTTGGCGCCGATCAGGCCGGCGATCAGCTTCGGATTGGCGGCCTTGAGCGCCTCGATCGTCTTCACGTCGGACTTGAACGACGGCACCGAGGTGTGGAGCACGACGAGGTCGAAGTCGTTGGCCTGCGCCACGATCTCGGGGAGCTTGATGTTGTGCGGCGGCGCGTCGATCAGCTTCGAGTTCGGCACCAGGGCGGCCGGCTGGGCCAGCCAGGTCGGGTACCAGAACGACTTGATCTCGCGCTTGGCCTGATAACGGGAGCCGGCACCGCCGTCGAAACCGTCGAAGGTGGGGGCCTGGAGGAAGAGCGTGCGCATGGGGTTCAAGGCCTCAGGGCAATGCCGGGGGAGGGCGGAGGAACGAGGAAGCCGGGTTCAGCGGAGCGGCGCGCCGGCATCGCGGCCGAGTTCGGCGTCCGGGATCAGGGTGCCATCCGCAACCACGTGATAATCGTGACCTTTCCATGTCACCGCCCCCGACACGAAGGCCCAGGAGAAGTTCAGGAAGGAGAGGATGTCGCGGATCGGCAACAGTCCGTAGGGGTGCGGGGCGAGGCCGAAGGCCCGCTCCAGCTGCCGGCAGAGCAGGACGCGGCTCGCCAGCGCCGCGGCCGCGACCCAGAGCGCGCCGGTGCCGGCGCCCGGCAGCAGGGCGCCGAGCAGGGCGAGGGGGAAGGCGTGGGTGACGATCGAGCCCGCATAGCCCGCCGGATCGACGGCGCGGATCGTGCGGTTCCAGCGCAGCTCGTGCCGCCACAGGCCGGAGAGATCGGTATCGACGCTGGTATGGCCGATGGTGAAGCTCGGAATCGCCACGCGGCCGCCGAGGCCGCGCAGGGCGGCGCCGATGGCGTAATCGTCCGCCAGGTCGTTGCGGAAGGTGCGGAAGCCCCCCACCGCCTCGAGGCTCGCCCGGGTGAAGGCCACGGTGGAACCGAAGCAGGGCTTCGCCAGCCCGAGGCTCAGGCCCATCACGACGTTGGGCAGGAACTGGGTGTCGATCGCCAGCGTCGACAGCTGGTCGTAGAGCCCCCGGAAGGCCGGGACGCCGTGATACAGGCAGGTGACGCCGGTGACGCCGTCCTGCGAGAGCTCCGCGACGAGGCGCTCCAGGTAGTCGGGGCCCACCACCATGTCGCTGTCGGCCAGCACCACCACGTCGTACGCGATGGCCTCGGCCATGTTGATCAGGTTCGAGACCTTGCGGTTCGAGCCGTGCTGGCGGCCGTCGATCACGAGGTCGATGCGCGCCTCGGGATAGGCCTGCTGCAGGCGCTCCACCACGCCGATAGCCGGATCCGTGGTCCTCTGGACGCCGAACAGAACCTGGACCGGCCCGGCATAATCCTGGCGCAGCACGGTCTCCAGATTTTCGTAGAGGTTCGGTTCGAGGCCGCAGAGCGGCTTGAGCACGGTCACGGAGGGCCGGGCTGCGCTGGCGGCGAGCACCGGCGGGCGCCGGGCCGCATAGCGGCCGGCGCAATAGGCGGCGGTCAGACCGTAGACGCAGCCCGCCGCCGCCAGGATCAGGCAGAGCAGCGAGAACCACGAGAGGCCGAGCAACGCCAGCGAGGAGACATCCATCCGGTCGGGTCCGTGCGGTCGTCCGGCCGCCCTCAGGCGGCGATGGCCGCGAGCGGCCGGTTCAGGTCGGCGCTGGCGGCGCCGCTCACGGTGTCGGCTTGGCCGCGAGCATGCCGTCGGCCCGCTGGCGGAGGAACTTCACGACGCCGTCGGCGCCACCGGCCTTCAGCGGCGCCGACAGGGCGTTCCGCTGCGCGGCGATCTCGCTGACATCGCCGTTGAGCAGGACGTCCTGGATGCGGTTGTCGCCATTGACGACGAAGTCCACGGCGGAATCGTCGCCGTCCGCGGCGGTGACGCGGGTCGGCACCACGCGCTGGGCGCCCCGCTCCTCGACCTTCGGGGTCACGTCGAACTTGCCGCCGGCGGCGCGGGCCAGCCGGTTGGCGTAGGTGACGGTCAGGCTGCGCTTGAAGGCGTCGATCACCGCCGCCTGCTGCTCCGGCGTGAAGCTCGACCATTTCGCGCCCACAGCGATGCGGGTCATGGCCGGAAAATCAAATGCCTTGTCGAGGGCCGGGCCGACGGCCTCGACCCGTGCCGGCAGGGGGCCGGGCCCGTCCTTCAGCGCGGCCGCGAAGGCGGCGTAGAGATCGCGCACGGTCTGAACGGCGGGATCGTCCGCGGCCCAAGAGGAAACCGGGACGAGCCAGGACAGGGCCAAGGGAGCGGCAATGAGGGCGGCCGCGAGCCGTCGGGTCAGGCGCACTTCTTCAACTCCTCGCCGTCGCCGAGTCGCGCCCCCATGCGCGGCGGGGCGTAGCTGTAGAACGGTCCGAGGGTCGCGGGCTGCGCGATCATCCTCTTGGCCTTGCGTCCCGCCTCCGGCTCCGGCTCGCGCTCCTCCTCCGGCGCCTCGGCGCGGAGACGGGCCTCGATCCGGTGCCAGAGCAGGAGGCTCGGGAGCCCGACGCCGAGATCGGCGAAGCGCTTGACCAGGGAGAGGGCGAGCGCCGCCTCGACCGGAATGTTGAACAGGCCGCACAGGGCGATCAGGCCGCCTTCCTGCGCGCCGAGCGCACCCGGCACCGCGAAGGCCGCACCGCGCACCGCCTGGGCGAGGCTCTCGATCATCAGCGCCTGCGCGAAATCGATGGGGTAGCCCATGAAGCGCAGGCAGACATAGACCTCGAGCGTTCCGATCACCCATCCGGCCAGGTGGACCACCAGGGCCAGCACGAAGCGGCCGTGGTTGCCGTAGAGGCGGCGCAGGCTGTCGTAGAGCTGATCGATGGCGCCGAAGGCCCGCCATTCGCGCCCGGAGGCGAAGCGGCTGAGCAGGCCCTGGATCAGGCGGTGACCGGCCCGCCGCTGGATCAGGTAGAACGCGCCGAGCGCCGGCACCGCCAGGGCCAGGCCGCCCTCGACCGTGCGGGCGATGGGGCCGTCGCCGGAGATCAGGACCAGCAGGGCGAGACCGATCACCGTGAACAGGAGCTGCGTCAGCGCCTGGGTCATCAGATCGACGAACATGCTGGCGCCCGCGAGCGCCCCCGGGACGTTGCGCTTCGACAGAAGGCGCGCGCCGACGAAGTCGCCGCCGACGGTGGCCACGGGCAGCAGCGTGTTGATGCCCTCGCGCACGAACCGGAGCGAGATGCAGTCGGCGAGCTTGGTCGCGCCGGCCGGGAACACGACGTACCAGCCGAGCCCCGCCCAGGCGACGGCCACGATCCGGGCCAGCACCACGAGGGCGGCGCCCCAGCCGGCGCTCACGACGGCGGCCGACACGTCCTCCAGTCCGGAGGACATGAACAGGCCGACGACTGTGCACAGACCGGCAATCGAGGCCAGAGTCGTCAGGCGCTTCATTGTCGTCTTTCAAGCTCGCAAAAGGCTTGATGCGGGAAATCGGTCACGGTCGCGGCAGAAATAGGTCCGCCGGGCCAGGAACGTTTCTGTCACGTTGCAGCAGGGATTAGCGGTGTCTATCACCCGTTTGACACACCGAGGGCCAAAGCGGCGGCAGGGCTGGGAAGCCCGCGCAGAAGGCCGCGGCACGTCGCAGAAGGGGCACACGTCATGGAGCGCGAATCACCGATCACGGCCGCTGAGGCCGTGACCGACGACACGCATGCGAGCGGATTCCCCGGCGGGACCGGTCCGGGCGTGCCCGTGCCCCAGTCGCCGGTGATGGCCTGGAACGAGTGGGATCCGCTGGAAGAGGTGATCGTCGGCTCGCTGGACGGCGCCACGATCCCGACCCACCACTTGACCGTGATCTTCAACCTGCCGCGCGCCGCGCAGCCGTTTTACCGGCTGGCGAGCGGCTGGAAGTATCCGAAATTCATGAAGAAGCTCGCCCAGGCCGAGCTCGACAACTTCATCACCATCCTGGCCGGCGAGGGCGTGAAGGTCCGTCGGCCCGACGCGGTGGATTTCTCCAAGAAGTTCAAGGCGCCGCGCTGGTCCTCCCGGGGCTTCTGCGTCGCCTGCCCGCGCGACCCGTACCTCGTCATCGGCGACGAGATCATCGAGAGCCCGATGTGCTGGCGCTCGCGCTACTTCGAGGGTGACGCCTACCGGTCGCTGTTCAAGGAGTATTTCCGCGCCGGCGCCCGCTGGACTTCGGCCCCGCGCCCGCAGCTGACCGACGACCTCTACAATTACGATTACCGGGTGCCGAATCTGAAGGCCGGCGAGCCCATGCAGTTCACGGTCAACGAGTTCGAGCCGGTCTTCGACGCCGCCGACTTCGTCCGCTGCGGCCGCGACCTGTTCGTCACCCGCTCGAACGTCACGAACCTGATGGGCATCGAGTGGCTGCGCCGCCACCTCGGCCCGGGCTTCCGGATCCACGAGATCGAGAGCCGCTGCCCGCAGCCGATGCATATCGACTCGTCGTTCATGCCGCTCGCCCCCGGCAAGGTGCTGGTGAACCCGGATTACGTCGACGTCGAGAAGCTGCCGGCCGTGCTCAAGAAGTGGGACGTGCTGGTCGCGCCGCGCCCCGACCCGGTCGAGGGCTTCATGAGCAAGATCTCGATGTGCTCGCCCTGGACCTCGATCAACGTTCTGGCGATCACCGAGAAGAAGATCGTCGTCGACCAGAGCCAGCCGACGCTGATCAAGGCGCTCAAGGATTGGGGCTTCGATCCGATCCCGGCGCCGTTCCTCAGCTACGGCCCCTTCGGCGGCTCGTTCCATTGCGCGACCCTCGACGTCCGCCGCCGCGGCGTGCTGAAGTCGTACTTCTAGGACCCGCCGACCTGACCATCCGTCATTCCGGGCTCGCCTGCGGCGCCCGGAATGACGGGCGACGGTGCGATTTTCGGGACCGTGACGCTCACCGCGCCGCGATGCCTTCGATCAGCGCCTTGTTGAACCCCTCCGGGTCGGACATCTGCGGTGCGTGGCCGAGATCCGGAAACTCCACGAGCCGCGCATTCGGGATGGCCTTCGCGGCCGCCCTGCCGAGTGCGGGGTAGTTTCCGAGGTGCCCCCGCATCTCCGGCGGCGCCAGATCCTTCCCGATCGCCGTGGTATCCTTCTGGCCGATCAGCAGCAGGGTCGGTACCGCGATCTGCGGGAAGCGGTAGACCACCGGCTGGGTCAGGATCATGTCGTAGAGAAGCGCCGAATCCCAGGCGACCGCCTCCTTGCCGGGGCCGTTATTGAGTCCCGCCAGCATCGCCACCCAGGGCTCGTAGCGCGGCTCCCAGGCGCCGGCGTAGTAGGTCGCCTTCTCGTAGGCGCGGATCGATTCCGCCGTCACCTTCAGCTCGCGCTGATACCATTGCTCGATCGAGGTGGGCGGCACGCCCTTGGCGGCCCAATCCTCGAGGCCGATCGGGTTGACCAGCACGAGCTGTTCCACCGCTGCGGGATAGAGCAGGGCGTAATGGGCGGCCAGCATGCCGCCCGTGGAATGGCCGACCAGGATCGGGCGCTCGACCCCGAGCCTGGCCAGCAAGGCGTGGGTGTTCTCGGCGAGTTGCCGGAAGGTGAACTGGTAGGCTGCCGGCTTGCTCGACTTGCAGAAGCCGATCTGGTCCGGCGCGACCACGCGATATCCGGCCGCGCTGAGGGCACGGATCTGGCTCTCCCAGGTGGCGGCGCAGAAATTCTTGCCGTGCAGCAGCACGGCGGTGCGACCGTTCGGCGTCGCCGGACGGATATCGAGATAGGCCATCTGCAGCGGCTGGCGCTGTGACGTGACGGTGAAGCGCTCCACCGGGAACGGGTAGGCGAAGCCTTCGAGCTCCGGGCCGTAGCTCGGCAGCGGCTCGGCATGGACACCGCCGGGCTGTGCGAGGATCAGCAGGAGGGAAGTGAGGACGGTTCTGAGCATCGGCAGCGTCGGAGCCTGATCTGTGCGCGGCGCGAGGCGCCGCGCCGCACGCTCAGATCGTGCATTCAGGCCGCCCTGTCCATGCGCCGCCCCGGCGGCGCGAGCCGTCCTTCGATCCCCGAGGTCCGGATACCGGCTCGCCGGAGCGGCCGAATCAGCCCTTCACATACCAACCGTCGAACATGGAAAAAGCCTCGAATTTTCGACGATACCCGTTCCGCTGCATCAGATCACAAATGTCGTTGCGTCGATCGGTATAGTTATGCTCGACGGTCAGCAACCTGATATCGTATTCGGAAAAGTCGAAATCCTTCAGAATATCGTATTCGCTGCCTTCTGTATCGATGCTCACATAATCGATCTGCCTTGGCGCGTCGGCCGAACGGAGGAAGCTCCGAAGCGTCACGGTCTCGACGTCGTACCGAACGCCACTTCGGCGGCGGCCCGCATGAAGGTCGGCATACGACAAGGCATCGAGGGTCGAGAACTCCGCCTCAGGCGTTTCGTTGAACGGGAGCTTCGCCCCGTCCTCCGTGTAGACGCAGCGATCCGTGATGAAGCACGTCCGCTTCGCGCGAAGCTTGTCGTGCCAGATGCGGGCCGGTTCCGCGACGGCGCCCTGCCAGCCGAAGACCTCCTCCAGCAGCAGCGTATTGCTCAGGGTCGAACCGTCACAGGCTCCCAGCTCCACGAAGTAGCCGTTCCGCTTCTGCCCAAGCTCGTACAGGACCCACAAATCCTGCAGCAGCTGCGCGTTCGAGAGCGCCGCCCTCCGGGCCGCATAGATCAGGAAATCGACCTGGTCGCCATGGCCGTCCCGGCCCGGATTGAGGACACCCTTGATGTCCCGAATGGATGCATCCAGGGACTCTCTCACGTCCAGGATCGATTTGAACACTTTCAGGAACTGCGTTTCCACGATCGTATCCCCGCTCAGTCCACCTGCTGTCGACATCTGAGATGCCGCAGCCGCCCACCCGCCCATCCAATAACGACCTCGAAATTCAGTATTTATTCGACATATAATTCCGATACATAATCTCTTTGAGCCAGAATTCGCTCAAGATAACGAAGCTTTTTCAGCAAACATTCCGGTGTTCACGCGCCGGATCAAGCCATACAATGATGACAGAGCGATTCAAGTCTGAAAAGCAGGGCACTATACGTTCGTTAAAAATCGTGGCCGCGACAAAATCGACCGAATATATCTTAACAAATCAGCGGTATAAATTTTATAGAGCAGATATTTATGGGTTTTCTATTGGCACCCATCCGTCATGGAGCTATCTCTTCAACGCCATGCGGCGACGCCTCTGCACAGGATTCGATGATCGGCAATGACCCGGCTCCCGCGATCAACCCTCCTGCTGGCGATCCTGGCCTGCCTTCCCGCCGGGGTGGCATGCGCGGCCGATGCCTGCGACGTCCTGACCGCGCAGGTGATCCGCGCCACGGGCGCCTCCCTGGCCGGTCGGACGGGTCCTATCGCCGTGTTCCGGGCGCAGGACGCCGAGCGGATGAGCCTCGATTGCCGCGCCCCGGCCCGGCTCACCGTGGCATCCCTCGATCGCGAGCCGACCCCGGCCTACTTCATCCTGATGGGCCGCGCAGCGCAGGCACTGGCCGGCGCCGATGCCGTTTCGGCCGAGGGCCTCGCGCTCAATCTCCACCAGTCCAGCCTTCTGACGCAGGCCCCGCGCCGGGGCGGCACCGGACCGGTCGTGATGCTGTGCGAGACCGGCCCCCGGACCGGCAGCCTGCGGGATGACCTCACGGTCTGCCGGGTGGCCCGCCGGCCCGGGCTTTCGCGGATCCGCCGCGCGGGCTAGACCGGCCGGCATGTCGAAGATCGAGACACCCGGCCCCGTCGTCCAAGTTGGTGGCGTGCGCTTCGCCAACCACCTGCCGCTGACGCTGATCGCCGGCCCGTGTCAGCTCGAAGGGCGCAATCACGCCCTCGAGATCGCGGCCGCGCTCAAGGAGATGGCCGCGGGCCTCGGCCTGGGCCTCGTGTTCAAGACCTCGTTCGACAAGGCCAACCGCACGTCGGGCGGCGCCGCACGCGGCATCGGCCTCGACGGGGCGCTCCCGGTCTTCGCCGAAATCCGCGAATCGCTCGGGCTGCCGGTGCTGACCGATGTGCATGCCGCCGAGCAATGCGCCCGCGCCGCCGAGGCGGTGGACGTGCTCCAGATCCCCGCCTTCCTGTGCCGCCAGACCGACCTGCTGCTGGCCGCCGCCGCGACCGGCCGGGCGGTCAACATCAAGAAGGGGCAGTTCCTGGCCCCGTGGGACATGAAGCATGTCGCCGCCAAGGTGACCGGGGCCGGCAATCCCAACGTCATCGTCACCGAGCGCGGCGCTTCCTTCGGCTACAACACACTCGTCTCGGACATGCGCAGCCTGCCGATCATGGCGCAGGTCACGCAGGGCGCGCCGGTGGTGTTCGACGCCACCCACTCGGTCCAGCAGCCCGGCGGACAGGGATCGAGTTCCGGCGGCCAGCGGGAATTCGTCGCCGTCCTCGCCCGCGCCGCCGTGGCGGTGGGCGTGGCGGGGGTGTTCATCGAGACCCATCCCGATCCGGACAGGGCGCCCTCCGACGGCCCCAACATGGTGGCGCTGAAGGACATGCCGGCGCTGATCGAGGAGCTCCTCGCCTTCGACCGCCTCGCCAAGCGCCGGACCGCCTGACGGGTTCAGGCCCCTGCCGGCTCCAGCACGTGGATCCGCAGGGGCTGGACGAGGCGAAACGGCCCGTCGGCTTCGCGCGCGGCCGCCTTGAGGAAGGCTTCCTCCACGACGGGGCGCCGTTCCCGGATGGTCGCCTCGCGGGCCGGGTCCACGGCACTGACGCGGGCGAGAAAAGCGTCGAGGGACTCGAAGCTCTCATGCCGCGCGACGGTCACGTCGCGGCGGCACGCGTAAGCGCCGCGGGCGAGGGCGGACGCGATGGCATCCTGGGCGGCGGCCCGGACCGCGGTCTCGTCCTCGATCGGCCGCAGGGCATCGAAGAAGCTGCCCTCGGCCAAAGGCTCCACGACGACGAGGCGACCGCCGGGGACTAAAACGCGTGCCGCCTCGGCGAGGGCGGCCGCCGGGTCGGGTACATGGTGCAGGGCGTTCAGCATCACGGCGCCCTGGAAGCTGGCATCGGGGAAGGGCAGGGCCTCCCCGGTTGCGGATTCGAAGCGCGCCTCCGGCACGGCGTCCCGGGCCCTGGCGAGCGCCGCCGCGCCGGGATCGATCCCGGTGACCTCTGCCCCCGCATCGACCAGCCTCCGCGCGAGCGTCCCGGACCCGCAGCCGATATCGAGGATCCGCTTGCCGGCCAGCGGCGCGAAACTGTCGCGAATCAGGGTCAGCGCATCCATCGTCGGTCCTCCGAGCCGAGCCGTAGCATGACCGATCCGAGGAGACATGGTTTTCCGCCTCCGGGATCGGACGGCCGTCCTGACGCCAGGACTGGAATCCCGCCCTGTATAGTCACCCCGCCGGCCGGGCTGGCTATTATCAAGAGTTGGGATACCGTCCGCACGCAGAGGCGCAAGCTTGACCGCAGGCCGTGATAAAGACGGGCACGATGAACGGCGGTTCATAATCCCGACCGCGTGCGGATCCGCACGCATGGACGGAGCGAAATCTGGAACTGTCTGGGTGCGGCCACGTTATTGGGCATGTTCGATCGAGGATCGAGAAGGAACACTATGCGCAAGATCGGTATCATCGCCACTGCTGCCGCCATGGCCATCGGCAGCGTCGCTGCGACCACCGGCGCCGAGGCGCGTCCCTACGGCTACCACGGTGGCTACGGCGGTTACGGTCACGGCTACTACCGCGGCCGTCGCGGCATCGGCACCGGCGCCGCCATCGGCCTGGGCATTGCCGGCCTCGCCGCCGGTGCGATCGCCGCCGGTGCGGCCCGCGACAGCTACTACGGTGGCGGCTACGGCTACGCCCCGTCCTACGGCTACGGCTACGCTCCGGTCTATGGCGGCTACGGCTACGCCGCCCCGGGCTACGGCTACTACGGCTACGGCTACTAAGATCTGAGATCCGAACGGATCGGGGGCGACCGGCGCGAGCCGGTCGCCTTTTTTGTGCGCGCTCCGCCGTCGAAACAGGGCCCGCTCACCGTCCGCGATAGGGCGGCACGCCGGGATCCGGGAGCCAGGCGTTCTTCGGCAGTTCGCCCGCCTGCCAGAACACGTCGATCGGGATGCCGCCGCGGGGATACCAGAAGCCGCCGATGCGCAGGTAGCGCGGCTCCAGCAGGTCGCGAAGCCGCTTGCCGATCGCCACCGTGCAATCCTCGTGGAACGCGCCGTGGTTCCGGAAGGAACCGAGGTAGAGCTTCAGCGACTTCGATTCCACCAGCCACGCGCCGGGCACGTAGTCGATCACCAGGATCGCGAAATCCGGCTGCCCGGTGACCGGACAGATCGAGGTGAATTCGGGCGCGGTGAACCGCGCGACGTAATCGGTATCCGCGTGGGGGTTCGGGACCCGGTCGAGCCGCGCCTCCTCGGGGGAGGTGGGGAAGGGCGTCGGCTGGCCGAGCTGGAGGTCGTTCGTATCCGTCATGGCCCGCATATAAAGCGCGCCGCCGCCGCGCGCATCCGTTTGATCCGCGGCGCTTTCTCCGGAGGATCGGACGCCGCTCGGCCCGCTCCGGAGCTTGCCGCCGGCCGCGGCTTGACGGATAAGCCGCCGCGATGCGCCGCACCCCTGATTTGGGTACGGCCGCCGACCCGCGGCCCCCGCGAGAGGACGTTCCATGACCGCGATCACCAATATCAGCGCCCGCGAGATTCTCGACAGCCGCGGCAACCCCACGGTCGAGGTCGACGTCATCCTGGAGGACGGCTCCTTCGGCCGCGCCGCGGTGCCGTCGGGCGCCTCCACCGGCGCCCACGAGGCGGTGGAGCTGCGCGACGGCGACAAGAGCCGTTTCCTCGGCAAGGGCGTGCTGAAGGCGGTCGAGGCGGCCCAGACCGAGATCCTCGACGCGATCGGCGGCATGGAGGCCGAGGATCAGGTCGCGGTCGACGAGGCGATGATCGAGCTCGACGGCACGCCCAACAAGGCCCGCCTCGGCGCCAACGCGATCCTGGGCGTGTCGCTGGCGGTGGCCAAGGCCGCGGCGGAAGCCTCGGGCCTGCCGCTCTACCGCTATGTCGGCGGCGTGCAGGGCCGGGTCCTGCCGGTTCCGATGATGAACATCATCAACGGCGGCGCGCACGCCGACAACCCGATCGACTTCCAGGAATTCATGATCATGCCGGTGGGCGCGGACTCGATCGCCGAGGCCGTGCGCATGGGCTCCGAGGTGTTCCACACGCTCAAGGCCAAGCTCAAGAAGGCCGGGCACAACACCAATGTCGGCGACGAGGGCGGCTTCGCCCCGAACCTGCCGTCGGCCGAGGCCGCCCTCGATTTCGTGATGGACGCGATCAGCGCCGCCGGCTTCAAGCCCGGCCAGGACATGGCGCTCGCCCTCGACTGCGCCGCCACCGAGTTCTTCAAGGACGGCGCCTACGCGTATGAGGGCGAGGGCACGACCCGCACCATCGAGGCGCAGGTCGACTACCTCGCGCAGCTCGTCGCGACCTACCCGATCGTCTCCATCGAGGACGGCATGTCGGAGGACGACTGGGCCGGCTGGAAGCTCCTGACCGACAAGATCGGCGACCGCTGCCAGCTCGTGGGCGACGACCTGTTCGTCACCAACGTCGAGCGCCTGTCCCGCGGCATCGCCGAGGGCACGGCCAACTCGATCCTGATCAAGGTCAACCAGATCGGCTCGCTCACCGAGACGCTGGCGGCGGTCGATATGGCCCAGCGCGCCGGCTACACCGCGGTGATGTCGCACCGCTCGGGTGAGACCGAGGATTCGACCATCGCGGACCTCGCGGTCGCCACCAATTGCGGACAGATCAAGACCGGCTCGCTCGCCCGCTCGGACAGACTGGCCAAGTACAACCAGCTGATCCGCATCGAGGAGGGCCTGGGCCCGCAGGCCCTCTACGCCGGCCCGTCGGCGCTCAAGCAGCTCGCCCGCCGCTGATCCGGCGGATCCTGCTGGCCGGCCTGCTCATCCTCGGAGCGGCCGGCCCCGCCGGCGCGGACCCGCTCTGCGACGGCGCCCGCCCGACGCTCAGCGCGCAGCTGCTGTTCGGTCTGTCGCGGCCGGACGGCGGCCGCGTCTCGGAAAAGGCCTTCGCCCGGTTCCTGGCCGAGCGGATCACCCCCCGCTTCCCGGACGGGCTGACCGTGTTCGCGGGCCGGGGCCAGTGGCGCGGACCGGACGGACGGGTCGTCCGCGAGGCCGCCCGCATCGTCCTGATCGTCACCGAGCCGACGCCCGAGGCGGTCGCGGCCCTGCGCGCCATCCAGGACGCGTATCGGAGCCGCTTCGCGCAGGGCGCGGTCGGGCTGGTGCTGCAGCGGAGCTGCGCGCTGTTCTGAGGGCTTCGGACAGTCAGGCCGCGGAGCCCACGCGCTTTCCCCCTGCGAGGGAGGGAGATGCGCGGCGCCGTCGTCGAATCCTGGTCCCGGAACAATCCGGCCCCGCCTCAGGCCTCCGTGGCCCCGAACTACTCCCTGGGAACGGTCCAGACCCGCATCGGCCGCGACAGGCCTCGCAACTCGATCGTCCCGACCGGCTCCAGCTGCCGCGCGCAGCGCTCGGCGAAGGAGTCCGACACGAGGAGGTCGTGGCCGAGAGCCGCGCACTGGCTCTCGATCCGGCTGGCCTCGTTCACCGCGCGCCCGATGATGGTGAAGTCGAGCCGCCGCTCGGTCCCGACATTGCCGTAGATCACCGTCCCGAAATGCACGACGCAATCGGCGGCGAGTTCGGGCAGATCCGCGGCGCGGCGGCGGGCGTTGAGCGCCGCGTTGGCGGCGAGCCCATCGGTCGCGGCGTTCAGGGCGGCGCCGCAGACCGGGCAGGGGAGGGTTCCGGCGTCCGGGACCGGGAAGACCGCCAGGAAGCCGTCGCCCAGGAACTTCAGGATCTCGCCGCCGTGCCGCGCCACCGGGTCGCCGAGGGCGTCGAAATGCTCGTTGAGCCACGCGACCATGTCGGCCGGATCGATCCGGTCGGCCAGCGCCGTGAAGCCGCGCAGGTCCGTCAGAAGGATGGCCGCCGGCACGGCCCGCCCCTCGCCCCGTCGGATCTGGCCGTCGAGGATGCGCTCGGCGGTGGACCGGCCGAGATAGGTCGCCGACACCTCGCGGAACGTGTGGGCGAGGCCCATCTTGGCGATCGCCAGCGTCAGGAACGGCAGCACGTCGGCGATGGCCGACAGGTGCGCCGCGGTGAAGCCGGCGGCCTCACGGGTGCAGAACGAGACGGCGACGCCGCGCAGAGCGGTGCCGGGCGCGAACTCGACGATGTGCAGCACGTAATCGACGCCGCCCTGCGCCCCGAGGGCCTTCAGGACCGGAAAGTCGACCGCCAGTCCGGGCGCGTCGAGGCGCCAGCGGCCGAAGGTCTCGCCCTGCTCCACCAGGGCGTAGACGGGGCTCAGGAGCCAGTCGCTTTCCTCGTCGGCACCGTGGGCATTGGCCACGAAGGACATCCCTTCGCCGGCGTGCCAGTTGAGGCTGACGCCGCGCAGGGTCGGGTCGAGCGCCGGGGCCATGACGCTGACCCGCCAGACCGGGATCCCGGCTTCGACCAGCGCCTCGCAGAAGCCGGAGAGCAGGATGTCGTGGTCGTCGGTCGCCGTGGCGTGCTCGGCGATCCAGCGCCCCAGATGCGTCAGGTCCATCCCTCTGGCTCGCCCTCTGTTGGTGCCGGCCGTCGCGGCCGAAAAGATCCGTTAACCTTTCCGCGCGAGGGTCGCGCCATGGTCGTGCGCCGCCGAGTCAGAATGGTCGTGTTGCCGCTGGGTCTCTGGACCCTGTCGGCGCTCGTCGTCGGGTATTTCGTGTGGCAGGCGGAAAGCGGCAACCGCGGCCTCGAAGCCAAGAAGGCGCTGAAGATCCGCGCCTACGGTCTCACCCAGGAACTCGCCGCCGTGAAGGCCGAGCGCGCCATATGGGAGCACCGGGTCGCCCTGCTCAAGAGCGACCAGATCGACCGCGATCTTCTGGAGGAGCGTGCGCGGGTGGTGCTGGGCCGTGTCCAGGCCAACGACGTCGTGATCATCACGCCCTGATTGCCGCCGAACCCACTCCGTTAGTCCCGAAAGTGCTCTGACAAGAGCGGCTTCCTGTCAGAGCGGCAGCCCTCGCTTTCCCCTCGTCGCTGTCCTACACCCCCACGAAGTCGCGTGGAATCACGGGGAGAGCGCCGATGGACGCCGCCAAGGAGCCTGCCAAGGACGCTTCGTCCTCCCAATCGCAGGCCGCGAGCCCACAGGCCGCCGAGGCGCACAAGCCGGCGCCGAACATGCCGCAATTCACCCGCGACGAAGACCTCCACGCCTATCACGAGATGCTGCTGATCCGGCGCTTCGAGGAGAAGGCCGGCCAGCTCTACGGCATGGGCCTGATCGGCGGCTTCTGCCACCTCTACATCGGCCAGGAGGCCGTGGTGATCGGCATGCAGATGGCCTCGGTCGAGGGCGACCAGGTCATCACCGGCTACCGCGACCACGGCCACATGCTCGCCTGCGGCATGGACCCGAAGGGCGTCATGGCCGAGCTGACCGGCCGCCGCGGCGGCTACAGCCGCGGCAAGGGCGGCTCGATGCACATGTTCAGCCGCGAGAAGCAGTTCTTCGGCGGCCACGGCATCGTGGGCGCGCAGGTCTCGCTGGGCACCGGCCTCGCCTTCGCCGACCATTACCGGGAGAACGGCAAGGTCAGCCTGACCTACATGGGCGACGGCGCCGCCAACCAGGGCCAGGTCTACGAGAGCTTCAACATGGCGGCGCTCTGGAAGCTGCCGGTCGTCTACGTGATCGAGAACAACCGCTACGCCATGGGCACCTCGGTGGCCCGGGCCTCGGCGCAGACCGACTTCTCGAAGCGCGGCCTCTCCTTCGGCATCCCGGGCGAGCAGGTCGACGGCATGGACGTGCGCACGGTGCGCGAGGCCGCCACACGGGCGATCGAGCATGCCCGCACCGGCCAAGGCCCGTACATCCTGGAGATGCAGACCTACCGCTACCGCGGCCACTCCATGTCCGATCCGGCCAAGTACCGGACCAAGGACGAGGTCTCGAAGATGCGCGACGAGCACGACCCGATCGAGATGGTGCGCAAGCGCTTGCTCGAGCTGCACGGCGTGCCCGAGGCCGAGCTGAAGGCCACCGACGCGAAGGTCCGCGAGACGGTCAACGCCTCGGCCGAGTTCGCCACCAACGATCCCGAGCCGGATCCGTCCGAGCTGTGGACCGACATCCTTCTGGACGCGCACGCCTGAGCGCGGACGATACCGCTGGCCGCCCCCTAACGCATAAACGACCGCAGAGCTGAGCATGGCGACCGACATCCTGATGCCCGCCCTCTCGCCCACCATGGAGGAGGGCAAGCTCGCCAAGTGGCTCAAGAAGGAGGGCGACCCGATCAAGTCCGGCGACGTCCTGGCCGAGATCGAGACCGACAAGGCCACCATGGAGGTGGAGGCCATCGACGAGGGCGTGCTCGCCAAGATCCTGATCGCCGAAGGCACCGAGGGCGTCGCGGTCAACACGCCGATCGCCGTCATCGCCGCCGAGGGTGAGGATCCGGCGAGCGTCCAGTCGTCCGGCGGCGGCGCCAAGCCCAACGGCGCCGGCGGCCATCCGGCGCCCACGCCCGACATGCAGGCCGAGGGCATGGCCGACAAGGCCGCCCCCGCAGCGAAGTCCGGCGACGACGCCCCGAAGGCCCCCGCGGCGCCGGCCGTCATCACCAACAAGGCGCAAGAGCCGGTGATGGAGGAGTTCCCGGCCGACACGCCGATGGTCACCCAGACCGTCCGTGAGGCCCTGCGCGACGCCATGGCGGAGGAGATGCGCCGCGACGGCGACGTCTTCGTCATGGGCGAGGAGGTCGCCGAGTATCAGGGCGCCTACAAGGTCACCCAGAACCTGCTGCAGGAATTCGGGCCGAAGCGCGTGGTCGACACCCCGATCACCGAGCACGGCTTCGCGGGCATCGGCGTCGGCGCGGCGCTCGCCGGCCTGAAGCCGATCGTCGAGTTCATGACCTTCAACTTCGCCATGCAGGCGATCGACCACATCATCAACTCGGCGGCCAAGACCCTGTACATGTCCGGCGGCCAGCTCGGCTGCCCGATCGTGTTCCGCGGGCCCAACGGCGCGGCAGCCCGGGTCGCCGCCCAGCACAGCCACGACTATTCCGCGTGGTACTCCAACGTGCCGGGCCTCAAGGTGATCGCGCCCTACACGGCCTCCGACGCCAAGGGTCTGCTCAAGGCCGCGATCCGCGACCCGAACCCGGTGATCTTCCTCGAGAACGAGATCCTGTACGGGCAGTCCTTCCCGGTGCCGAAGCTCGACGACTTCGTGCTGCCGATCGGCAAGGCGAAGATCCACCGCACCGGCAGCGACGTGACCATCGTGTCCTTCGCCATCGGCATGACCTACGCTCTCAAGGCCGCGCAGGCGCTGGCCGAGCAGGGCATCGAGGCCGAGGTGATCGACCTGCGCACGATCCGCCCGATGGACAGTGCGACGGTGGTGGAATCGGTCAAGAAGACCGGCCGCTGCATCACCGTGGAGGAGGGTTTCCCGCAATCCGGAATCGGCGCCGAGATCGTGGCCCGCCTGATGGTCGACGCCTTCGACTTCCTGGATGCCCCGGTCCTGCGCATCACCGGCAAGGACGTGCCGATGCCCTACGCGGCCAACCTCGAGAAGCTGGCGCTGCCGACGGTCGCCGAGGTCGTCGAGGCCGCCAAGAGCGTCTGCTACAAGTGACGGGCGCGCGGGCGACGTCGTCGCCCGCCCCGGCCAGGATCGAGGAACAGCCGGCGCGCCATGAGCCAGGATTCCAGCAGCGACTTCGCCGAACTCGCGATCCCGCCCGACGCCCTGGAACAGGGCGGCATCGAGGTGCTGCGCGCGGCGGTGGTCGACGGCGCGGTGAGCGTGGCGCTGCGCCGCTCCTTCGACGATCCGGCGACCTGGGGCCGGCTGCTGGCCGACCTCGCCCGGCAGGCGGCCCGCGCCTACGCGCTGGAGACCGACATGTCGGAGGAGGAGGCGCTGGAGCGCATCCGCGCCGGGTGGGAGGCCGAGGGGCTCGACCCCGGCGGCCTCAACTAGCGATGGCGCTCGACCATGGCTGAGGCGGCTGTCCGACAGGCGACCTACGCGGATCTCGAAGCGGTTTCCGGGCATCTCGTCGCCGAGATCATCGACGGCGTGCTGGAGACGCATCCGCGGCCGAGGCCGCGGCACGCCAGCGCAACCGTGCGGCTCGGCGGTGAGCTTGATCTCACCTTCAGCCGGGGACGTGGTGGTCCCGGAGGCTGGATCTTCATGATCGAGCCGGAGCTCCATCTCGGATCTCAGATCGTGGTGCCCGATCTCGCAGGTTGGCGCCGCACGCGAATCCCAACCGAGCCCGAGGGCGCCTACATCGAGACTTCTCCGGACTGGGTCTGCGAGATCCCCTCGCCGTCAACGACTCGCCTCGATCGTGGGCCGAAGCGCCGGATCTACGCCGAGTCCGACGTCGGTCACCTCTGGCTGCTCGATCCGGCCGCGGGCGTGCTCGAAGGCTTCGCCCTCGCGGACGGGCGCTGGGTGCTCCTCGCCACGATCCAGCGCGGCGAGACCGTGGCGCTGTCGCCCTTCGACGCCGTGCCGTTCCCCTTCGACGACCTCTTCCCTTTCGACGATCCGGCCGCCCCGGCCCAGCCCGAGACCTGATGCCATGCCGATCAACGTGCTGATGCCCGCGCTGTCGCCCACCATGGAGAAGGGCAACCTCGCCAAGTGGCTGAAGAAGGAGGGCGACCCGATCAAGTCCGGCGACGTCCTGGCCGAGATCGAGACCGACAAGGCCACCATGGAGGTGGAGGCCATCGACGAGGGCGTGCTCGCCAAGATCCTCGTGCCCGAGGGCACCGCGGACGTGCCGGTCAACGACCTGATCGCCATCATCGCCGCCGAGGGCGAGGACCCGTCGAGCGTGCAGGCCGGCGGCGCGCCGAAGGCGGCCTCCAACGGGGCGGCCGAGCCCAAGCCCGAGCCGAAGGCCGACGCCTCGGCGGCCGGCCAGAACACCACACCCGGCGGCGGCCACATGTCGTACGAGCGCGTCAACGCCGCACCGGAGGGCGCGCAGCCGAGCGGCGCTCCGCAGGCCGGCGCGCAGGCCAGCTCGGGCGGCCGGGTCTTCGCCTCGCCGCTGGCCCGGCGCATCGCCAAGCAGGAGGGCGTCGATCTCGGCGCCGTCCAGGGCAGCGGGCCGCACGGCCGCATCATCGCCCGCGACGTCCAGGCCGCGAAGGCCTCCGGCGCCACCAAGGCGCCCGCCGCCGCGCAGCCCACCGCCGAGGCGCCGAAGGCGGCTGCCCCCGCGCCGAAGGCCGCCCCCGCGGGCGGCGCGCCGGCCGGACTCACCACCGATCAGGTCAAGGGCTTCTTCGCCAAGGACGCCTACGAGGAGGTGCCCCTCGACGGCATGCGCAAGACCATCGCCAAGCGCCTCACCGAGGCGATGCAGGTCGCCCCGCATTTCTATCTGACGGTGGATTGCGAGCTCGACGCGCTGATGAAGCTGCGCGAGACGCTCAACGGCTCCGCCGGCAAGGACAAGGACGGCAAGCCCGCCTTCAAGCTCTCGGTGAACGACTTCGTCATCAAGGCGATGGGCTTGGCACTCACCCGCGTGCCCGCCGCCAACGCGGTCTGGGCCGAGGACCGGATCCTGCGCTTCAAGAACGCCGAGGTCGGCGTCGCGGTGGCGATCGACGGCGGGCTGTTCACCCCGGTGATCCGCCGGGCGAACGAGAAGACGCTCTCGACCATCTCCAACGAGATGAAGGATTTTGCGGCGCGCGCCCGCGCCAAGAAGCTGAAGCCCGAGGAATACCAGGGCGGCGTCACCTCGGTGTCGAATCTCGGCATGTTCGGGATCAAGCACTTCACCGCGGTGATCAACCCGCCGCAATCCAGCATCCTGGCGGTCGGCGCGGGTGAGAAGCGCGTCGTCGTGAAGGACGGGGCGCCGGCGGTGGTCCAGGTGATGACCTGCACCCTGTCGTGCGACCACCGGGTGCTGGACGGAGCGCTCGGCGCGGAGCTGATCTCGGCCTTCAAGGGGCTGATCGAGAACCCGATGGGCATGCTGGTGTGAGCAGGGCTTCTCTCCTCCCCCTTGTGGGGAGGAGCGCTTTTCCCCTCCCCCTTGCGGGGAGGGGCCAGGGGTGGGGGTGGTGCAGGATGGAGCGCCCCGGTGCCGTCTGCACCACCCCCACCTCCAACTCCTCCCCGCAAGGGGGAGGAGCGCGCGTCGGCTAGAGATGCGTGAATACTCTAGTGGCTCGCGCGGAAGATGAGGGGTGTGGTTGGCTCACGATAAGGCTTACGGCGCTCTTCGCATCGCCTGCACGCCCTCTCCAACGGACAGCACACTCGTTGGTTTGGAACATCCTGCCATGCCGTGGAACGAGCCTCCGAAGACTTTCGTCGCAGCGCGAGCACAGACGAACGCGAAGAAGCTTCGTCGTGCATTGACTGAACCTGAAAAACGCCTCTGGTGGCACCTGCGTCACCGCCTACCGGTGGAAGGCTCGCATTTCCGCCGGCAAGTCGCCCTCGGCCCCTACGTAGCCGATTTCTGCTGCCTGTCGGCTCGCCTCATCGTCGAGGTCGACGGCGAGCAGCATGGCTTCGAGGCCGGGTCAGCCTACGACGCCCGCCGCGATGCCTATCTCCAATCCGAAGGCTTCCGCGTCCTGCGCTTCTCGAACCGCATGGTCCTGCGGGAGATCGACACCGTCCTCGACACGATCCACGCGGCCCTGGCCACATCTGATGCGCCTCTTCCGGATTCAGCCGGCCAGGCGGAGCCACCCCCACCCCCAGCCCCCTCCCCACAACGGGGAGGGGCGTTCGCGGAGAGGTAAATGTCCGACACCTACGACGTCCTCATCATCGGCGCCGGGCCCGGCGGCTACGTCACGGCGATCCGCGCGGCGCAGCTCGGCTTCAAGACCGCCGTGGTCGATCGCGAGCATCTCGGCGGCATCTGCCTGAACTGGGGCTGCATCCCCACCAAGGCCCTGCTCCGCTCGGCCGAGATCTTCCACTACTTCCAGCATCCCGGCGATTACGGCCTGACCGCGGAAAAAGTCGGGTTCGACACCGCCGCCATCGTGAAGCGCTCCCGCGGCGTCTCGGCCCGGCTCAACGGCGGCGTCGGCATGCTGCTCAAGAAGAACAAGGTCGACGTGATCTGGGGCGAGGCCGCCATCGACAGCGTCGCGAAGGGCAACCAGCCGGGACAGGTCACCGTCAAGGAGACCAAGCGCGCCGAGGCGCCGAAGGGCGCCAAGGGCGCGGGCACCTATCAGGCCAAGCACATCATCGTGGCGACCGGCGCCCGGCCGCGGGCGATCCCCGGGATCGAGCCCGACAAGAAGCTGATCTGGACCTACTACGAGGCCATGGTCCCCGAGACGATGCCCAAGAGCCTGCTGGTGATGGGCTCGGGCGCCATCGGCATCGAGTTCGCCTCGTTCTACCGCACCATGGGCGCCGAGGTGACCGTAGTGGAGCTGCTGCCGCAGATCCTGCCGGTGGAGGATGCCGAGATCGCCGGCCTCGCCCGCAAGCGCTTCGAGAAGCAGGGGATCAAGATCCTCACCGGCGCCAAGGTGACGAAGGTCGAGAAGGGCGCCAATTCCGTCACCGCAACCGTCGAGGGCGGCGACGGCAAGACCCAGCAGATCACGGCGGAAAAACTGATCTCGGCGGTGGGCGTGGTCGGCAACATCGAGAACATCGGCCTGGAGAAGCTCGGGGTGAAGATCGACCGCGGCATCGTGGTGACCGACGGCCTCGGCCGCACCAACGTGCCCGGCCTCTACGCCATCGGCGACGTCGCCGGCCCGCCGATGCTCGCCCACAAGGCCGAGCACGAGGGCGTCATCTGCATCGAGACCATCAAGGGCCTGCACACCCACCCGATGGACAAGGCCAAGATCCCGGGCTGCACCTATTGCCAGCCGCAGATCGCCAGCGTCGGGCTCACCGAGGCCAAGGCCAAGGAGCAGGGGTTTGCCGTGAAGGTCGGCCGGTTCCCCTTCGCGGGCAACGGCAAGGCGATCGCGCTCGGCGAGCCGGACGGGCTGATCAAGACCGTGTTCGACGCCAAGACCGGGCAGCTGCTCGGTGCCCACATGGTCGGCGCCGAGGTGACCGAGCTGATCCAGGGCTACGTGGTGGCGATGAACCTGGAGAGCACCGAGGAGGAGCTGATGCACACGGTGTTCCCGCACCCGACGCTCAGCGAGATGATGCACGAGAGCGTGCTCGACGCCTACGGCAAGGTGATCCACACGTAGGGACAGGGTCGCGCCGCCCGGCCACAGCCGGTCGGCGGCGCCCGGCCTACCCCCGCCCTGCTTCCACCGGCTCCGCCTCCTCCGGCGACGGCACGTAGGCGCACCATTCGCAGATGCCCCGCTCGGCCCCGTGTAGCGCATTGCGCTGCGAGCAGAGCGGGCAGACGAGCAGGATCAGCCGCGTGCCGGACCGGAGCGCCAGACCTCGGCCCCGGAACGTGACCTCGGTCACCCCGTCGCCAGAGGGGCGGTCTCGAATCCAGGCGCTCATCCGGTCCGGCCCGGCGCATGCCGGCGGACCCGATCCCCCGGCCTGTCCGTCGATCCCATCAGCATCCCGATCACGCCCCCCAGCGTTCCGGCGACGTTTGCCCCGGTGGGACAATCCGTGAAGCGCCGAATGGCTCCGCTTCGGAAGGGCGGCTCGGGTGGGATGCGCCCGGAGGCAATCGGCCCTATGGGTAGCGGGGCGGCGGACAGGGACGGTGCGACTTCGATGCGGGACGCGGACACGGACGGACTTCCCACCTTCGCCGACGTGGCGCGCGCCGCCGAGCGCATCGCGGGCGCCGCGCACCGCACGCCGGTCCTGACCTCGCGCACCGCCGACGCGATGACCGGCGGAAAACTGTTCTTCAAGGCGGAGAACCTGCAGCGGGCGGGCGCCTTCAAGTTCCGCGGGGCCTACAACGCGATCAGCGCCCTGCCGGAGGCGGCCCGCGCCCGCGGGGTGATCACCTTCTCATCGGGCAATCATGCGCAGGCGATCGCCCTGGCGAGCCGGCTGCTCGGCGCCCCCGCCACGATCATCATGCCGGGCGACGCGCCGGCGGCGAAGATCGCCGCCACCCGGGGCTACGGCGCCGACGTCGTCCTATACGATCGCTACACCCAGGATCGGGAGGCCCTCGGCCGGGAGATCGCGCAGGCCCGCGGTCTGACGCTGATCCCACCCTTCAACCATCGCGACGTCATCGCCGGCCAGGGGACGTTGGCGCTGGAACTGATCGAGACGGCCGGCCCCCTCGACGTGCTGGTGGCCTGCCTCGGCGGCGGCGGCCAGCTCGCGGGCTGCGCTCTGGCCGCCGCGGAGCTGTCGCAGGGCTGCCGGGTGATCGGCGTCGAACCGGAGGCGGGCGACGACGGCCAGCGGTCGTTCCGTGAGGGCCGGATCGTCACGATCCCGGTCCCCCGCACCATCGCCGACGGCGCCCAATCGACGGCGCTCGGCGATCTCACCTTCGCGATCATCCGCGCGCAGGTCACCGACATCCTTACCGTCACCGACGCGCAGCTCGTCGAGACCATGCGGTTCTTCGCGAGCCGGATGAAGCTCGTGGTCGAACCGACCGGCTGCCTCGCGGCGGCGGCAGTGCTGAACGGGCTCGTGGATGTCCGGGACAAGCGCGTCGGCGTGGTCATCAGCGGCGGCAATGTCGATCTCGCCACCTTCGCGCGGCTCACCGGCGCGGCGACCTGAGGCCGCGATTGCGGGGCCGGTGTGACCCGGGCGCGGTGGACCGGCCGCAACCCAATGCTTATCTTGTCGCTGTCAGAATGCGCGTCCCCGGGCCTTGAACCCGGCTGGGCGGGAGGGTGACGATGTCGACTGGGTTCAAGGTTCTCTCGCTGACCGATCGCGCCGCCGATCGGATCAAGGCGATCATGGCGGAGGCCGACCGGCCGATTGCGGGCCTGCGGGTCGGCGTCCGCAACGGCGGCTGCGCCGGCATGTCCTACACGATGGAATATGCCGAGGCGGTCAAGCCCGGCGAGGACGTGGTCGAGGATCGCGGCGTCCGGGTCTTCGTCGATCCGAAGGCGGTCTTGTTCCTGCTCGGCACCGAGATGGATTTCGCCACCAACAAGCTGGCGTCGCAGTTCGTGTTCAACAACCCGAACCAGACCTCGGCCTGCGGCTGCGGCGAGTCCGTGGCGATCACGCCGGTCTCGGCGGACCGCCTGTCCGCGCAGGCCTGACGGGTCGAGGAGAAGCTGAGGCGACGGGAGGCGGCCCACGCCTCCTGTCGGTGCAAGCGTCCAGCTTCGCAGGTCTCGCGCTCGTGAGGCTCGACGAGCGGTCATCCGCGCCGCCCATCCGGGGCCGCGCAGCAGAGCCCGGAATCGAGAGCCGCCGACGCGGCACGATCTTCCACCGACAGTGGTTCCAGGTTCCGGTCTCGCCTGCAGCCCCCTGGAAAGTCGGGGTGAAGCGTCTGCGCGGCGGCCCTGCGCTCGGGCACTCGGCGCGACTCGCGCCGGGGGGCGGCTCTAGGCCACCTGCGACAGCGACTCGGCGGCGTCGTCCAGGAAGCGGTTCCGGCCCGCGCGCTTGGCCGCGAACATGCACAGGTCGGCCCTTTCCATCAGCGAGGCCGGCGTGTCACCGGGGCGCAGCACCGCGACCCCCAGCGAGATGGTGACCTTGCCGAGCGACTCGCCGGTCGAGCGCTTGACCAGCTCGCGGCCCATCACGCTGGCGCGAACCGTCTCCGCCACCTGCTTGGCCGCGACCCGGTCGACGCCGGGAAGGATGATGCCGAATTCCTCGCCGCCGAACCGGGCGAGCTGCGCCTGCTTCCCGGCATTCTCGCGCATCACGATCGCCACGAGCCGCAGGACTTGGTCGCCGGTGAGATGACCGTACAGGTCGTTGAACCGCTTGAAGAAGTCGATGTCGAGGATGATCAGGCTCATGGGCGTGGTGCGCGCCCGCGCCGCCTCCATGGAGGCCTTCAGCGTCTCCTCGAAATGCTTGCGGTTCGCCAGCCCGGTCAGGGCGTCGGTCAGGCTCTCGCGGCGGGTCGCCTCGAGCTTCTCGCGCAGGGTCTCAATCTCGCTGCGCGTCTCGCGCATGCGGGCCTCGAGGATCCGATTGTTGGCGGCGACCTCCCGGGTCGTGGCGACCAGCGTCGCGACGATCTCGGCGAACCGCGCCCGGCTCGGGAGGCCCTGAGACAGGTCCTGGGCGACGCCGCGCAGGGACTCGCTGTACTGCGCCGTCGACCCCAGGGACAGGTCCAGGATCTCGGTGACGGCGGCGATCTCGCTCAGGACCACGCGGCTGACATCGTCGGTGGTGCTCGCGAGGTGACGCCCGTCGAGATAGGTCTCGTGCAGGTCGTCGATGTCGCTCTCGGTGAGGCAGCCGTTCTGGGTGGTCAGGCGCTTCACCGCATCGGCAAGGAGCGGCAGCTCGCCCGAGACGTAGGCGTACCAGACGGCGTAGGCGCGCGGCGTGGCGGACGGTCCGTAGTCGCGAATCAGATCATGGCTGCGCTTCGCCAACGCGAAGCTGCGATCGCGGTCCGAATAGGTCTCCTGGCTCATCCGTATCCCGTGGTCCGGGGCGACCGGCGCGCATGCGCCGCAGCCCTGACCTGATATACGGCAGCCTGGTAGCCGGACAGTTAAGCCCGACGAGACCTTTGTTACTTATCCTTCTTCGCCAAGACTGGTCGAAGCAGGAATGCCGGAACGTGGGACCCGAGGCCCACGGGCGTGTCCCCATCCGCGTCGATCCGGCGCCCACGTTCCTCGCGCGCGGACACGCCGCCGCGGCCGGTCGAACGCAGTGCGGCGCGCGGCTCGGGCCGGCTCTCAGGGCGACTTTCGGGACGGTCGTCCGGACGCGGCGCGGCGCGGCCACCGCGTGTGCGGGCCGGACGCTCGCGGACCTCCTCGGCCTCGCCGGTGCTCCGGGCGCTCTTCTCGACACCCCCCTTGTCGAAGCCGCTCTTCTCGCCGCCGCTCCGGCCACCGGCCTTCGCGGAACGTGCGCCGCGGCGGCCCTCGCCCGACCGGCCGCGATGACGCGTGCCGGTGTCGCCGGATGATTCGGCCACCGTCGTCAGGTCGCCGTCCAGCCAGGGAATCGGCTGGCCGATCAGCGCCTCGATGGCACCGAGGGACCGTGTATCCTCTGGGGCGACCAGCGTGTAGGCCGTGCCGCTCCTGCCGGCGCGGCCGGTGCGGCCGATCCGGTGGACGTAATCCTCGGGGTGATGCGGCACGTCGAAATTGAAGACGTGGCTGACGGCAGGGATGTCGAGGCCGCGCGCCGCAACATCGCTGGCGACCAGAAGGGCGGTCTCGCCGTTGCGGAACGCGTCGAGGGCCGTCGTGCGGGCGCGCTGGTCCATGTCGCCGTGGAGCGCCGCCGCGTCGAAGCCGTGGCTGACCAGGGACTTCTGCAGCAGCGCGACGTCGCGCTTGCGGTTGCAGAAGATGATCCCATTCTTCAATTCGTCCTCGCCGCGGATCAGGCTGCGCAGGCGCTCGCGCTTGGCGTGCCCCTCGGCACCGGTCGCGACGAGGCGCTGCGTGATCGTGGTGGCCGTGGAGGCGGGCCGCGCCACCTCGACCCGCTGCGGGTTGTGCAGGAACATGTCCGCCAGCCGCTCGATCTCCGGCGGCATGGTGGCGGAGAAGAACAGGGTCTGCCGGGTGAACGGCACCATCTTGGCGATCCGCTCGATATCGGGGATGAACCCCATGTCGAGCATGCGATCGGCCTCGTCGATGACCAGCAGCTCCACACCGGTGAGCAGCAGCTTGCCGCGCTCGAAATGGTCGAGGAGGCGGCCCGGCGTCGCGATCAGCACGTCGGTGCCGCGCGTCAGCTTGGCGTCCTGGTCGGCAAAGGACACGCCACCGATGATCAGCGCGACATTGAGCTTGTGGTTGGTGCCGTAGCGGTCGAAATTCTCGACCACCTGGGCGGCCAGCTCGCGCGTCGGCTCCAGGATCAGCGTGCGCGGCATCCGGGCCCGTGCGCGGCCGTTCTCCAGCAGCGTCAGCATCGGCAGCGTGAACGCAGCCGTCTTGCCGGTGCCGGTCTGGGCGATGCCGAGGACATCGCGACGCGCCAGGACGTGGGGGATGGCCTGCGCCTGGATCGGCGTTGGCTCGGTGTAACCCGCCGCTTCGACGGCGTTCAGGACTTTCTCACTCAGTCCCAGGTCGGAAAAAGGCATTTGCGTTCAGGAACCGTTGCGCGCCCGGCCGGCGCGAAGGACACCGTCGCGGCAACGGCTGGGGAAGGCTCGCGTGGGGCGCTCGGATGCTCCCGGGGCCGCGGGGCGCATCGTCCCTGTCAGTTAGGGCCTTGGCGCGACTTGTCAATCTCGCAATCGCCTCGTGGTGCCGGCAGCGCACGGCCACGCACAAGGGATCGAGCGTGTAACCCGGCGCCGATCAGGGTCGAAGACGGTCGGCCTCGGGCGCGCGGCAGGGATCCAGGCGGGTGGACCGGGCGGATGGCACCGACGCGAGGGCCCCGGTCGTCTCGGGATCGGCGGTCCCGGACTCTGCCGGATGCGCTGCGGCCGCGAGGGCGGTGACAGCCGGTCTGTCGTCGGACCGGTTCAGCCGCGCGAGCTGGGAGGCGGCGGTCACCGCAAGGATCCCGACCAGACCTGCCACCCGCAGCGCCCAGGGCAGGGGGCCGGCGGGCCGGCGCGGCCGGGCACCGCCCGTTCTCTCGATGGAGGGTTCAGCCTGGAGCCCGGGAGCGGCCTTCAGGAGCCGGCGCTTGCCGAAAGTCGTTCGGCTCCGGTCGTCGCGGCTTGGCATGAGGGGCGTTCTCCGCTGGGCGCCAGGCCGGACCCGGTGTGCGGCGCAACAGGCCCCGTGCAACCCAGGACAGTCGGGGGACATGGTTAACCATCCGCTTACGACAGAGTCGTCCCTTCGCCAAAGTTGTGCCGGAATAAAACGCCCGCCATCGCCCGCCCCTCCAGAGACCTCGGTCGATGTCATCCGGGCCGCGACGGCACCCTGAAATATGCACACCGCGCAACGCAGCTAGTCTTCCGAGACTTTCCAGCTGTCCCCGCCCTGTCGAGGCGCACGATCGAGCCGGGTGCTTTGGGATTGGGTCCGCTAGTCTTCATCTTTCGTTGACGGGATGTCCCTAATCTGAGGATGCTTGTTGCAGGAAAGCGACAGACCCGCCATCCGAGAGCGCCTAGAAGGCTGCCGGCTCAAGCTAACCCCAGGACCGACACCACCATGAAGAAGCTCCTCCTCGCATCCACCGTCCTCGCAGGCCTGACCGTCACGGCGTCCGCTGCCGACCTGCCGCGCCGCGCTGCGCCGCCGCCGGTGTTCACGCCGGTGCCGGTGTTCACCTGGACCGGCTTCTACGTCGGTGTGAACGCCGGCTACGGCTTCGACGCCAGCAGCCGCAACACCAGCAACTACGCCCTGCCGGGCGGCTCGCTGATCAACTCGCCCGGCACCGCCGGCGTCGTCAGCGTCAACAACCGCAGCAACAACGACGGCTTCTCGGGCGGCGCCCAGATCGGCTACAACTATCAGTTCACGCCGGGCTCGGGCGTCGTGATCGGCTTCGAGGCTGACGCCCAGTACGTCGACTTCGCCCGCCGCGCCAACGCCACCCAGAACTACGCCTTCGGCGGCGTCCCCGGCTTCGCCTTCGCGGCCCCGCGCGCCTTCGTCGCCACCAGCGGCAACGGCCTCGACTACTTCGGCACCGTCCGCGGCCGCCTCGGCTACGCCTTCGACCGCACCCTCGTGTACGGCACCGGCGGCTTCGCCTACGGCTCGGGCCAGGACGACCAGAACTTCGCCGGCAACCGCTTCCGCGACAGCTTCCGCACCGGCTGGGCCGCCGGCGGTGGCGTCGAGTACGCCCTGCCCACCGACTCGTTCCTGAACTTCTTCCGCTCCTCGGCCGTGACGCTGAAGGTCGAAGGCCTGTACGTCAGCCTCGACCGCCAGAAGAACGCCGCGGGCGGCGTGTTCTACCCGACCCTCCTGGCCCCGAACGGCACCGCCTACCTCAACGGCGCCGCCGCCAAGACCGAGTTCGCCGTCGTCCGCGCCGGCCTGAACTACAAGTTCGGCTCGTACTAAGATCGAGAGCCGGAGCCGGCTTGACCGGCTCCGCGCAACGGAAGGGCTCGGCCGCAAGGCCGGGCCCTTCCGCGTTTCGGGCGGCCTGCCGGGCGGTCCAGGTGCGACAGGGACGGCTGGAACCGCGCGTGCCACCCGCGATTGAGACCGCGGCGCCCACAGGCATCCCGTGAAGGGATCCGGCGCAGCGGAGCGATCAGCCATGAAAAGCCGAATCCTTCTCCTGTCGCTCGCCGCCCTCTCTCTGGCGGGGACAGCTGCGGCCGCGCAGGACGCCACCGTGATCGGCAAGGATACGGTCCTGCCGGGCA
Source organism: Methylobacterium sp. UNC378MF (assembly GCF_900103195.1). Classification (GTDB taxonomy): domain Bacteria; phylum Pseudomonadota; class Alphaproteobacteria; order Rhizobiales; family Beijerinckiaceae; genus Methylobacterium. The sequence goes on from NZ_FMWU01000025.1 coordinate 57,789, forward strand.
CCGGGCCGGGCACCGCGACGGACGGCACGGGGGTCGGGCGGCTGATGGAGGCGGCGAGTGCCGAGGACGCCGCCAAGCGTCAGGGGCTCAAGCCCGTCGCCTTCCTGACCACGAAGATGATCGGCGTGACGGTGCGCAACGCCGCAGGGGACAGCGTCGGCAAGATCGACGACCTCCTGATCACCGATGGCGGAATGCTGAGGGCCGTGGTGATCGATGTCGGCGGCTTCCTCGGGCTCGGCAGCAAGCTCATCGCCGTGGAACCCGGCGCCCTGGTGCTGCGGCCCGGCGGTGACCGGTTCTCGGCGGTCCTGAACATGAGCAAGGACACGGTGGCGGCGGCCAAGCCCTTCGACCCGGCCAAGGTGATCCCGGCGCCTCGATAAGCCGCGAGCGAAGCCCGGCGCCCGTCTTTGCGGACGGAGCGAAGCAGCCTCGCGGCGCCCGGTTCACCAAGGTCGCGCCGTTCCGGACTGGTTCGCTCCGCTCGCAAGGACGGCGGGGTCCCGCCGGCCGACGCAGCTTGGGCCGCGCCGGCGCAAAAGCGTCAGATGTCGAGATCCGCTCCCTCGGCGAAGGCCGCGCGCTCGCTGATGAAGGCGAAGCGCGCCTCGGGCTTGTTGCCCATCAGGCGCTCGACCGTGTCGCCGGTGGATTCCCGGGCCTCGTCCAGAACCGCGACGCGCAGCAGCGTGCGCTTCTTCGGGTCCATGGTGGTCTCCTTGAGCTGGGCCGGCATCATCTCGCCGAGGCCCTTGAACCGGCCGATCTCGACCTTGCCGCCCTTGAACACCGTCTTGATGATCCGCTCACGATCCGCGTCGTCCCGGGCATACGCCACCTTCGAGCCCTGCTGGAGCCGGTAGAGCGGCGGGATCGCCAGGTAGAGATGCCCGCGGTCGATGAGCTTCGGCATCTGCCGGTAGAAGAACGTGATCAGCAGCGACGCGATGTGGGCGCCGTCCACGTCGGCGTCCGTCATGATGATCACCTTGTCGTAGCGGAGATCCGTCTCGCGGAAGGCCGTTCCGGTGCCGCAGCCGAGCGCCAGTGTCAGGTCGGAGATCAGCTGGTTGGCGCCGAGCTTGTCGCGCGAGGCCGAGGCGACGTTGAGGATCTTGCCGCGCAACGGAAGGATCGCCTGCGTCGCCCGGTCGCGGGCCTGCTTGGCCGAGCCGCCGGCCGAGTCGCCCTCGACGATGAAGATCTCCGAGCCCGCGGTACCCGCCGCCGAGCAATCGGCGAGCTTGCCGGGCAGGCGGAGCTTGCGGGTGGCGCTCTTGCGGGCGACTTCCTTCTCCTGGCGGCGGCGCAGGCGTTCCTCGGCCCGGTCGATCACCCAGTCGAGCAGCTTGTTGGCCTGGGCCGGGGAGGCGGCGAGCCAATGGTCGAAGGCGTCGCGCACCGAGGCCTCGACGATGCGCTGCGCCTCCACGGTGGCGAGCTTGTCCTTGGTCTGCCCCTGGAACTCCGGTTCGCGGATGAAGACCGAGAGCATCGACGCGCAGGTCGCCATGACGTCGTCGGTGGTCACCGCCGTCATGCGCTTGGCCTGGTTCACCCGCTCGGCGTGCTCGCGCAGGCCCCGGAGCAGCGCGACCCTTAAGCCCGCCTCGTGGGTGCCGCCCTCAGGCGTCGGGATCGTGTTGCAGTAGGAATGCGAGATCCCGTCCTCGGCGACCATCCAGGCCACCGCCCATTCGAGCGACCCGTGCGAGCCCGGCTTCGTGATCTTGCCGGAGAACATCGCCTCGGTGACGAGTTCCTTGCCGTCGATGTCCCGGGCGAGATAGTCGCGCAGACCGTCAGGGAAGCGGTGGACCGCCTCGGCCGGCACGTCCTCGAGCCCCGCGAGGAGAGCGGGGGCGCAGCGCCAGCGGATCTCGACGCCGCCGAACAGGTAGGCCTTCGAGCGGGCCATCTTGAACAGGCGGCGCGGGTCGAACTTCAGCGAGCCGAAGATCTGGGCGTCCGGGTGGAAGCGGACCCGGGTGCCGCGCCGGTTCTGCACACGGCCGACCAGCTCCAGCGCGCCCTGCGCGTGACCGCGCGAGAAGGTCTGGCGGTAGAGCGTCTGGTTGCGGGCCACCTCGACCTCGAGCAGGTCGGAGAGCGCGTTCACCACCGAGATGCCGACGCCGTGCAGGCCGCCCGAGGTCTCGTAGACCTTCGAGTCGAACTTACCGCCGGCGTGCAGCGTGGTCATGATGACCTCGAGGGCCGACTTGCCGGGGAATTTCGGGTGCGGGTCGACCGGGATGCCGCGGCCGTTATCGGTGACCACGAGGGCGCCCGATTCCTCCAGCTCCACCTCGATGAAGCTGGCATGGCCGGCCACCGCCTCGTCCATCGAGTTGTCGATCACCTCGGCGAAGAGGTGGTGCAGCGCCCGCTCGTCGGTGCCGCCGATATACATGCCGGGCCGGCGCCGGACCGGCTCCAGCCCCTCCAGCACCTCGATGTCGGAGGCGGTGTAGCCGCCCTCCGGCTCGGCGGCCGCGAGCGTCGCCACCGACGCCGAGGCGTCCAGGCGCCGCCGCGGCTCGGGCGGCCGGGGGGCCGGGCCCTTGCTGCCCGGCCCGAACAGGTCCCGCGCCGGATCGCTCACGCGCGGCCTCCGCGCGCGCGGCGCGTCGGCCGGCTCGGAATCGCGCAGACGTGTCTTGGGTCGTGGAGCATGCGCCTTCATCCCCGCATCATAGCGGAACAAAACGTAAACATCAAAGCCGTTCGCCCGGCGGCGACGCGGTTGCATCATCGCATGCTGCGCCGCCGCGAGCGAGAGCCGCGGCGGTGTCGGGACGCCGGTCCGCGGGGCGGTCCGTCATCACGACGTTGCACAACAATGGGTTAAGGCTTTCTCGTGACCCGACGGCCCGGCATCCACAGGCGACGCCCGGAACAGAACGGGCCGATCGACGTTGGTGGCGGAGATAAATCTTGACCGTGGTCAGGGAGCCGCAGTCCATGAGCGACGCCGCGATCGAGGCCCGCCGCCTCACGTTGATCCGCTTCGAGCACGCGGCCGGCGCCGCCTTCGGCTGCGACGACGACCCGGCCGGCGTGCCGCCCGCCCGCGTCCTGATGAACGCCACCACGATCGCGCTGGCGACGTTTGCGACGGCCGTGGCCGCGACGATCACCTACCTGGTCTGAGCCGCGCTCCGATCCGAATCGGGCTCCGCGAGGCGCTTCAGGCTGCCCGAAGCGCGCGGCCGTCAGCCCCATCTCCAAGCCGCGCCCTCATCCCGAGGTGCTGGAGCGCATCGGGGGCCGCAGCATGAGGGATGCGCGGGGGATCCCCGCGTCGCCCCGCTCCGGACCGCAGAAAGCGAGCCCCTTCAGCCAGAACTCGACTTCTTCGCCGCGGCCTTCTTGGCCGCGGGCTTCTTTGCCGCTGTCTTCTTGGCGGCCGGCTTGTCGCCGGTGGCCTTGCGCGCGGACGTCTTCCGGACCGCACCCCGCTTCGCCGGCTTGCCGCCGCCCGCCGCGCGCTTGGCGTTCACCAGGGCGATCGCCTCGTCCAGGGTCAGCGCCTCGGCGGTCATGGTCTTCGGCAGCGTGGCGTTGACCTCGCCGTCGGTGACGTAGGGCCCGTACTTGCCGGCCTTGACCACGAGGTCGCGCCCGCTCGCCGCATCCGTGCCGAGCGGCCGGCCGGGATCTGCGGCCGCACGGCCGCGTCCGCCGCCCTGCTCCTTGGCGACGATCAGGTCGATGGCGCGGTTGCCGCCGATCTCCAGCACGTCGTCGTCCTTGCCGAGATTGGCGTAGGTCTTCCCGTGCTGCACGTAGGGCCCGAACCGGCCGAGATTGGCCAGGATCGGCTCGCCGGTCTCGGGGTGGCGGGCCACCTCGCGGGGCAGCGCCAGCAGCGCCAGCGCCTTCTCCAGATCCACATCCGAGGGGCTGAGCCCCTTCGGCAGCGACGAGCGCTTCGGCTTCGCGGCGTCCTTCTCGGTGGAGGCCTCGCCGAGTTGCAGGAACGGCCCGAACCGGCCGTCGCGGAGCGTCACCGGCAGGCCGGTCGCCGGATCGTCGCCCAGCACCCGGACGCCCGGCTGGCCGCCCTCGGCCGAGGAACCGTCCCCCTCGCCGTCGACGCCCGAGGCCGAGAGCTGGCGGGTATACTTGCACTCCGGATAGTTCGAACAGCCGATGAAGGCGCCGAACTTGCCGAGCTTCAGCGACAGCTGGCCGGAGCCGCAGGTCGGGCAGGTCCGCGGGTTCGAGCCGTCGCCCTTGTCGGGGAAGATGTGCGGGCCGAGAAGGCCGTTCAGGGCCTCCAGCACGTCGGTGACGCGCAGTTCCTTGGTCTCGGCGATGGCGGCGGAGAAATCGCGCCAGAAGTCGCGCAGCACCGCCCGCCAGTCGATCTCGGCGTTGGAGACGCGGTCGAGCTGCTCCTCCAGGTCGGCGGTGAAATCGTACTCGACGTAGCGCCGGAAGAAGCTCTCCAGGAAGCCCGTGACGAGCCGCCCCTTGTCCTCCGGTTGCAGCCGCTTCTTCTCGATCTTGACGTATTCGCGATCCCGCAGCGTCTGGAGGACCGCCGCGTAGGTCGAGGGCCGGCCGATGCCGAGCTCCTCCATGCGCTTCACGAGGCTCGCCTCGGAATAGCGCGGCGGCGGCTCAGTGAAGTGCTGGGTCGCGCTGATGCGCTCGCGGGTGAGCGGGTCGCCGGCCTTCATGGGCGGCAGGCGGCGGCTCTCCTCGTCCTCCTCGTCGTCCTTGCCCTCCTGGTAGAGGGTCAGGAAGCCGTCGAACTTCACCACCTGGCCGGTGGCGCGCAGGTCGATCTGGCGCGGCCCGACCGTCGCGGTGACGTCCACGGTGGTCCGCTCCAGCTCGGCCGATTCCATCTGGCTCGCCATGGTGCGGGTCCAGATCAGGTCGTAGAGCTTGGCCTGCTCGGGCTCCAGGTGCCGCGCGACCATCTTGGGCAGACGGCCCATGTCGGTCGGCCGCACCGCCTCGTGGGCCTCCTGGGCGTTCTTGGCCTTGACGCTGTACTTGCGCGGCACGTCCGGCACGTAGCGGTCGCCGAACTCCTTGCCGATCACCCGGCGGGCGTCCTGGATCGCCTCCGGCGCCATGTCGACGCCGTCGGTCCGCATGTAGGTGATGATGCCGACGGTCTCACCGCCGATGTCGACGCCCTCGTAGAGGCGCTGGGCGACCCGCATGGTCTGGGCCGGCGCCATGCCGAGCTTGCGCGAGGCCTCCTGCTGCAGCGTCGAGGTCGTGAAGGGCGGCTGCGGGTGGCGCTTGGCGGGCTTGGCCTCGACGCTCGCCACCTGGAAGGTCGCGAGTTCGAGGTCGCGCCTGAAGGCCGCGGCCTCCTCGCCGGTGCCGACGTCGAGGCGCTGGATGCGCTTGCCGTCGGCGCCGACGAGGCGGGCCTCGAAGGTCGCGCCGTCGGCGGTCGTCAGCGTGGCGATGAGCGTCCAGTACTCGCGCGGCTTGAACCGCTCGATCTCCATCTCGCGCTCGACCACGAGGCGCAAAGCCACGGATTGCACGCGCCCGGCCGAGCGGGCGCCCGGCAGCTTGCGCCACAGGACCGGCGAGAGGTTGAAGCCCACGAGGTAGTCGAGCGCCCGGCGCGCCAGATAGGCGTCGACCAGGGCCTGGTCGATCTCCCGGGGCTTGCGCATCGCCGCCTCGACCGAGGACTTGGTGATGGCGTTGAAGGTGACGCGCTCGACCGGGATGCCCTTGAGCGCCTTGCGGGCGGTGAGCGCCTCCAGGACGTGCCAGGAGATCGCCTCGCCCTCACGATCCGGGTCGGTGGCGAGGATCAGCTTGTCGGCGCCCTTGACCGCCTTGGCGATCTCGGAGACCCGGCTCGCCCCGCGGTCGGCCAGCTCCCAGACCATGTGGAAGTCCTGCTCGGGATCCACCGAGCCGTCCTTGGGCGGCAGGTCGCGGATATGCCCGAAGGAGGCGATGACCTCATAGTCGCGGCCGAGATACTTATTGATCGTCTTGGCTTTGGCCGGCGACTCGACGACGACGACTTTCATTCAGACCTCTGCCCCTGACGGAGCCTGGGCGCGACGGACGAATTCTGTTCGAGATTCGCGTGGGACATATGCCCGCCGTCGGGCCGGGGCCGCGCGCCGGGGACAAGTGGGTCACGGGCGGCGGGATGTCAAATGGCGGGGGTGTTCGGCCGAGCCGGCGCCTCAGATCCCCGCATACCACTCGTAGCCGCGATCCTCCCAGTAGCCGCCGCCGCCCTGGCCGATCCCGGCGAGCGACCCCACCAGCTCGACCCGCATCACGTACTTGGCCTGCTTGTAGCCGAGCTGGCGCTCGACCCGCAGGCGCAGGGGCGCGCCGTTGGAGACCGGCAGCGGCTTGCCGTTGAGGTCGTAGGCCAGGATCGTCTGCGGGTTGACGGCGTCGTAGAGGTCGATGCTCTCGTAGTAGCGGATCGGCGTGCGCTTATCCTCGGGCTCCGAATCGGCGCTGCCCTGGCCCCAATCGTCCTTGGGCGCGTCGGTGGCTGTGGGCGCGCCGCCCCAATCCTCGGCGGCGGCGAGCTGGACGTAGGCCTCGCGCACCGCGCCCGGGTGGCCGGGCCTCAGGAAGGCCCCGTCCTGGCTGCCGGCATATTCGAGCGTGTCGGCGCAGTGGAACACCGCGTAGCGCGCCTGCGGCTTGAGCCCGGCCCGCTTCAGCACCTCGGCGAGCGGCACCCCGGCCCATTGCCCGATGCAGCTCCAGCCCTCCACGCAATCGTGACGGGTGATCTGCGTCCGCGACGGCAGGGCGCGCAGGTCCGCGAGGCTGAGCGACAGCGGGGTCTCGACCAGACCGTCGACCGTGAGCCTGAAGGCGGCGAATTTCTGCGCCGCGAGCGCCCGATAGGCGCGGTCGGGCGGATCGATGGTGCCGTTCGGCTTGAACCACGGCGAGATCATCGCGGCCGGGAATTCCCGCGCCAGGGTGGCGGGCGACATCAGCAGGCGCTGGACATACAGGTTGGCGTCCTCGCCGACCTGGAGGGTGCGCCGGCCCGTCTCGGTCCCGGCGAAGCGGTCGCACCCGCCGAGCAGGGCGGTGCCCATCAGGCCGGCGCCGCCGGTGAGGAGCTTGCGGCGGTGGAGGATCATCGGGCGTGCTCCCGGTCACGGCCGAGGCTGAACCAGCCGGTGATCATGCCGCGCATGTTGTTGACGAGGCCGGAGACCAGCACGAGCAGCACGTGGACCACCACGAACAGCACGATCAGGCCGGCGGCGATGAAGTGGACGCTGCGCGCCGATTGCCGGCCTCCGAACAGTTCGGTCAGCCAGGGCCAGGCGGCGTCCATCCCGGGCGACATGGCGAGGCCGGCGAGCACCATCGCGGGCAGCAGGCCCAGCACGAGGACGAGGTAGGTCAGCTTCTGGATGACGTTGTAGCGCTTGGCCTCCGTGCCCTCAGGGAAGCGCAGGAGCAGGTGCTCCTTCACGGAGCCGCCGAAGTCGCGGATCTGGTCCCCGTCCGGGATCAGCCGGCGGCGGAGCTGGCCCGAGAACAGGCCGTACAGCAGGTAGACCGCCCCGTTGATCACCAGAAGCCACGCGAACAGGAAATGCCAGCGCCGCCCCGTGGCGAGATCCTGATCGGCCGGCAGGGTCGCCCAGGACGGGAAGGCGCGCTCCACCTCGGTGCCGCCCTCGGCGCGGGACAGGCCGAGCACCCCGGTCGTGTCGAGGCTGTGCGTGCCGACCGTCACCACCCCGTGGCTCCTGCCGTCGCGGCCCTGCTCGCTGGTGATGGCCAGCGCCGGATCGTCGAAGGTGGAGACCGCGCCCCAATAGAGGGCCGGATGGGCGTTGAAGATCTGCAGGCCGCTCATCAGCAGCACCAGCAGAACCGCGGCGTTGATCCAGTGCGCCAGCCGGATCACCAGCGGATGGCGGTAGAACCAGCGGCGCCCCTGCCGGTCGACGGTCTCGGGGGCTTCGAGAGCAGGGGAGGCGGCCAAGCGTCGGGATCCCGGTCATGCGGCGCCGGGAATCGTCCGAATCCCGACCGTTGGGGCAGATACGTGGCGCGGGTCGCGCCGGTTACCATCCGCCGGAAAAATGGCCGCAGGCGCCCCCCCGCCTTGCCGGGAGGGCGCGCCGCACCTACACCCGGGCCTCATCATGACGAGCCCCGCGCCCCCGGCCTTCCCGCACCGGCACCTCCTCGGCATCGAGGGCCTGACCCGGCCCGACATCGAGGCTCTGCTCGACGCCGCAGAATCCGCCGTCGACATCTCGCGGCAGGTGGAGAAGAAGCGCACGACCCTGCGGGGCCGCACGCAGATCAACCTGTTCTTCGAGCCCTCGACGCGGACGCAATCGTCCTTCGAGCTCGCCGGCAAGCGGCTCGGCGCCGACGTGATGAACATGTCGGTCGCCTCGTCCTCGGTGAAGAAGGGCGAGACTCTGATCGACACCGCCGCGACGCTCAACGCCATGCGGCCCGACATCATCGTGGTCCGTCACGAATCGGCCGGCGCGGTGCACCTGCTGGCCCGCAAGGTCGATTGCGCGGTGGTCAATGCCGGCGACGGCGCCCACGAGCACCCGACCCAGGCGCTCCTCGATGCGCTCACCATCCGCCGCAACAAGGGGCGGATCGAGGGCCTGCAGGTGGCGATCTGCGGCGATGTCCTGCACTCGCGGGTGGCGCGCTCCAACATCATCCTGCTTCAGGCGATGGGCGCGCGGGTGCGCCTGATCGCGCCCTCGACGCTGCTGCCCGCCGGGATCGAGCGCTTCGGCGTCGAGACCTTCACGGACATGCGCAAGGGCCTCGCCGGCTGCGACATCGTGATGATGCTGCGCCTCCAGCGCGAGCGCATGAACGGCTCGTTCGTACCCTCCGTGAAGGAGTATTTCCGCTATTTCGGCCTCGACGGCGAGAAGCTGGCGCTGGCCAAGCCCGACGCCCTGGTGATGCATCCGGGACCGATGAACCGCGGCGTCGAGATCGCCTCGGACATCGCCGACGGGGCGCAGTCGCTGATCCGCGAGCAGGTCGAGATGGGCGTCGCCGTGCGCATGGCCGTGCTGGAGGCGCTGTCCCGGCACCTGCCGAACGAGTGAGCCCCGGACAAAGCCGGGCGGCCTTCACCCGCACCGCTTGCCCGCGGGCTGGCCGTGGCGCAGTTTCCTGCCGAAATCCGGTCCTGATCCGTATAAAGGGCCGTCGTAACATGCAGATCGCTTCATGACCGCCTACACGCTCGCCGACCTCGCCGCCCTCGTGGCGAGCCGTGCCGGGACCGATCCCGCCACTTCGTACACGGCCAAGCTCCTGTCCGAAGGCCCCGCCAAGGCGGCCAAGAAGCTCGGCGAGGAGGCGGTGGAGGCCGCAATCGCGGCCGTGCAGGGCGACAAGACCGGCCTGCGGAACGAGGCCGCCGACGTGCTCTACCATCTCATCGTGCTGCTTCGGGCTGGCGGGGTCGAGCTCGACGCCGTCATGGCCGAGCTGGAGCGCCGCACTGCCCAGAGCGGCATCGCCGAGAAGGCCGCGAGGCGCCACGCGTGAACGCGGCCGCGCTGCCGGGCTCGGTCGAGGCGATCCTCGAAGCGTCGGACCGGCTCTCGCCCTATCGCCGCTTCAGCCGCGAGGAATGGGCGCAGCTCCGCGCCGACACGCCGCTCACCCTCAAGCAGGAGGATCTCGAGCGGCTGCAATCGATCAACGACCCGATCTCGGTGGAGGAGGTTGAGGCGATCTACCTGCCGCTGTCGCGCCTGCTCGCCCTCTACGTCGCGGCGACCCAGGGCCTGTTCAAGGCGACGCAGCGCTTCCTGCTGGCCGAGCGCGAGACCAAGGCGCCCTACATCATCGGGCTCGCCGGATCGGTGGCGGTGGGCAAGTCCACCACGGCCCGCATCCTGACGGCGCTGCTCGCGCGCTGGCCCAACACCCCGAAGGTCGACCTCGTCACCACCGACGGCTTCCTGCTGCCCAACGCCGAGCTCGCCGCCAACGGGCTGATGGAGCGGAAAGGGTTTCCCGAGAGCTACGACACCGCCGCGCTGCTGCGCTTCCTCCACGACGTGAAGGCCGGACACAAGCGCGTGACCGCGCCGCTCTACTCGCACCTCGTCTACGACCGCGTGCCCGGGGAGGAGCGGGTGGTGGAGAGCCCCGACATCCTGATCGTCGAGGGCCTGAACGTGCTCCAGCCCGCCCGCCTGCCGCGCGACGGCACCGCGATTCCGTTCGTGTCCGATTTCTTCGACTTCTCGATCTATCTCGACGGCCACGAGGACGACCTGCACCGCTGGTACGTCACGCGCTTCATGAAGCTGCGGCAGACGGCATTCCGCGACCCGCGCTCCTACTTCCGGAAATATGCCGGGATTCCCGAGACCGAGGCGCTCGACATCGCCGACCGGCTCTGGACGACGATCAACCTGCCGAACCTGCGCGAGAACATCGTCCCGACTCGCCAACGGGCGAGCCTGATCCTCACCAAGGGCGCGAGCCACCGGATCGAGAGCGTGGCGTTGCGGCGGTTGTGAACCGATGCGAGACGATCGCGTGATCGGCTCGCATGAAGACCGAACCTCCGTCATCACGAGCGAAGCGAAGTGACCCAGGGCAGCGCGACGTTCGGGGGCATGTCGCCGACCCTGGATTGCTTCGCTTCGCTCGCAAGGACGTGAACGACCGAGCCCAGGCGCATCACGCGAACGGGAACTCCGCCTCCGCCACATACGGCCCGCCGCCGGTGGAGTCCCGCGCCGAGAACAGCGTCACCCGGTCCAACGTGTAGGTCAGCGGCGCGAAGACCGGCGCCTGCGACAGGTACATCGCGGTCGCTTCCGGCGTGGCGTCGCGCCGCAGTCGGGCCAGGGTCACGTGCGGGGTGAATTTCCGCCGTTCCGGCTCGACCCCGGCGCGGCGCACGAGCCGCTCCTGCTCGGCCTGGAGATCCAGCAGCTCCGCCTCGGGAACCACCGCGGCGTAGAGCGCCCGCGGCCGGTCGCCGCCGAAGATGCCGAGGCCGTCGAGCGTCACGGTCAGGGCAGGGCGCGCCCGCATCCCCGACAGGGCCTCGACGACGTCGTCGGCCACCGTCGCCTCGACGTCGCCGAGGAACCGCAGGGTCACGTGGAAGTCGCCGGGCTCGATCCAGCGGGCCCCCGGCAGGCCGCCCTGCCAGGCCCTGAGCGCGTCGGCGACCGCTTGCGGCACGGCGAGCCCGGTGAACAGCCGCGGCATTATCGCGTCGCGCCCTGGCGGAGGCCGTCCAGGAAGCGCATCACGGTCGGCAGCATCCGGGCCGCGATGGTCTCTACGCCCTGCCGGTTCGGGTGCAGCATGTCGTCGAGGTGCTGCGCCCGGTCGCCGATGATCCCGTCGAGGAAGAACGGGTAGAGGGTCAGGCCGTAGCGCTCGGCCAGCGCCGGGTAGATCGCGTCGAACCGGGCCTTGTAGTCCGGCCCGAGATTGGGGGCGGCCTGCATGCCGGCCAGCAGGATCGGGATGCCCCGCGCCTTCAGCCGCTCGATGATCGCCGACAGCGCGCCCTCGGTGACCTTCGGGTCGGTGCCGCGCAGCATGTCGTTGGCGCCGAGTTCGAGGATCACGCCGGCGGTCCCGTCCGGCACCGACCAATCGACCCGGTCGAGGCCGCCGGTGGCGGTGTCGCCGGAGACGCCGGCATTGGCCACCGTCACGTCCGCGCCCTTGGCCTTGAGCAGGCGCTCAAGCACGGACGGCAAGGCCGCGTCGGCCGGCAGGCGGTAGCCGGCGGTCAGGCTGTCGCCGAGGGCGACGAGCTTGATCGGGCCGCCCGAGGCGGCCTGCGCATCTGTCATGAAAGGGACCATCAGGAACGCGAGCGCTGCGGCAAACAGGGCCGTGCGCCGGAACACACCGCCTTCGTCATGGCGCGGCCCCAATGCAAAACCCATATCGCGGTGCACCCGCGGCCCGTACAGCCAAGATCGAAGCCAACCGAGGACCTCGCGCGCCATGCTCGTCATCGCCCACAGATCGGCTCGCCGGTGAGCCAAGGCAAGGTGCTGCGCGAGCCCGCGATCGCGCTGTCGAACATCGATCTCAGCCTCGGACGCGGCGCCGCCCGCGTCCACGTCCTGCGCGGCATCTCGCTCAGCGTCGACCGCGGCGAGGCGGTGGGCCTCGTCGGCCCGTCCGGCTCCGGCAAGTCGACGCTGCTGATGGTCATGGCCGGGTTGGAGCGGCCCGATTCCGGCGGCGTCGTCATCGAGGACACCGACCTCGTCCGCCTCGACGAGGACGCGCTCGCCCGGTTCCGGGGCCGGCGGATCGGCATCGTGTTCCAGGCCTTCCACCTCGTGCCGACCATGACGGCCCTGGAGAACGTGGCCCTGCCGCTCGAACTCGCCGACCGGCCCGGCGCCCTGGACCGGGCCCGGACCGAGCTGGAGGCGGTCGGCCTCGGACACCGGCTGCACCATTACCCGGCGCAGCTCTCCGGCGGCGAGCAGCAGCGCGTCGCCATCGCCCGCGCGGTCGCCCCCGATCCGGCGATCCTGGTGGCCGACGAGCCCACCGGCAACCTCGACGAGGCCACCGGCCGCCAGATCGTCGACCTCCTGTTCCGGCTGAAGCGTGACCGCGGCGCGACACTGGTCCTCGTGACCCACGATAACGGCCTCGCGCGCCTGTGCGACCGCACCGTGCGCCTGCGTTCCGGGCGGATCGAGGAGGCGGTGACCGCCTGATGCACGGCACGCTCACCCGCCCCGACCCCGCGCCCCGGCGCATCCCGCTCACCCTGCGCCTCGCTTGGCGTGAGCTGCGCGCCGGCCTCACCGGCTTCGCGGTGTTCCTCGCCTGCATCGCGTTGGGCGTCACGGCCATCGCGGGGGTGGCTTCGATCTCGCGCTCGCTCTCGGACGGGCTCGGCCGCGAGGGCCGCCGGATCCTCGGGGGCGACCTCGCCTACAACCTGATCAACCGCGAGGCGACCGACGCGGAGAAGCAGGCCCTCGCGCGCGAAGGCCGCCTCGACGTCGTCGCCTCCCTGCGCGCCATGGCGGTGGCGCCGAGCGGCGATGCGGCCCTGGTCGAGCTGAAGGCCGTCGACCCGGCCACCTACCCGGCCGCGGGCGAGATCGCCACCGACCCGCCGGGCCGCCTCGCCGATCTGCTGGCGGAGCGGGACGGGGTGCCGGGAGCACTCGCCGATCCGGCTCTGCTCACCCGCCTCGACGTCAAGGTCGGCGACCGGATCGCGCTTGCCGGGCACGATGTGGCGCTCCGCGGCACGATCGTGTCGGAGCCCGACAAGATCGCCGGCGGCATCGGCTTCGGGCCGCGGCTGATGATCGCCGAGCCGACGCTCCGGGCCACCGGCCTCGTCCAGCCCGGAAGCCTCAACCGCTGGAGCTACCGCCTCATCCTGCCGCCCGGCGCGCCGGATGCCGATCTCGACGCGGCGCAGGGTCGGATCCGCGCCGCGACTCCGGAGGCCGGCTGGGAGATCCGCTCGCGCACCAATGCCGATCCGCGCTTTTCCAAGAGCATCGAGCGCTTCACGCAGTTCCTGACCCTGGTGGGACTCACCGCGCTGATCGTCGGCGGCGTCGGGGTCGGCAATGCCGTCCATGCCTTCGTGGAGCGCAAGCGGCCCTCGATCGCGACCCTCAAGAGCGTCGGCGCGCCGGGCTCGCAGGTGGTCGCGCTCTACCTGACGCAGGTGATGCTCATCGCCGGGCTGGGCACCCTCATCGGCCTCGCGATTGGCGCGAGCCTGCCCTTCCTCCTCGACGCGCTGTTCTCCGCCGATCTGCCGCTGCCACTGAACCCGACGCTCGCCCCGGGGGAACTCGCGCTCGCCGCCGCCTACGGGCTGATCACCGCCTTGGCGTTCGCGATCACGCCGCTCGGCCGCGCCCACGACGTGCCGGTCTCCGGGCTGTTCCGCGACACGGTCGACCCGGCCCGCGTCAGCCCGCGCTGGCGCTACCGGATCTGGCTGGGCCTGAGCCTCGCGGCCCTGGTCGGCCTGTCGGTGGCGACCGCCTTCGACCGGCGCGTGGCGCTGATCTTCATCGCGGCCGCCGCCATCGCGTTCGGCCTGCTGAATGGGGTGGCGCTCGGCCTGATGGCGCTCGCCCGGCGCCTGCCGCACCCGCGCTGGCCGGCGCCCCGGATGGCGCTCGCCAACCTGCACCGGCCCGGGGCGCTCACCCCCGCCATCGTCCTGTCGCTCGGCCTCGGCGTGACGCTCCTCGTGACGCTCAGCCTGATCGACGCCAATGTCCGCCGCACGATCAGCGCGACCCTGCCGGCGCGGGCGCCGAACCTGTTCTTCCTCGACATCCCGTCCCGGGATGCGGGTGCGTTCCGGGACTTCCTGGCGCGCTCCGCGCCGAACGGGAAGGTCGAGGACGTGCCGATGATGCGCGGCCGGATCGTTGCCCTGAACGGCGTGCCGGCGAGCAAGATCCGACCGCCGGAGGACGCCGCCTGGGTGCTCGACGGCGACCGGGGCATCACCTACGCCGACACGGTACCGGACGGATCGAGCCTGACCGAGGGCGCGTGGTGGAGCGCCGAGCAGGGCGCAAAGCCGCTGGTCTCCTTCGAGGCGGACCTCGCCCGCCAGCTCGGCCTCAAGCTCGGCGACACCGTGACGGTGAACGTGCTCGGCCGCGACCTCACCGCGACGATCTTCAACCTGCGCCGGGTCGAGTGGCGCAACCTCGGCATCAACTTCGTGATGGTGTTCTCGCCCGGCACCTTCCGGGGCGCGCCGCATTCCGACCTCGCCACGCTGACGCTGCCCGGCGGCACCGACGCGGCCACCGAGAACCACATCCTGCGCGACGTCGCGAAGACCTTCCCGTCGGTGAGCGCCGTGCGCGTCAAGGACGCGCTGGACGCGATCGGCGACCTCGTCGGTCGCCTTGTCATGGCGATTCGCGGGGCGAGCGCGGTCGCGGTGCTGGCGAGCCTGTTCGTCCTGGCCGGCGCCATCGCGGCCGGCCACCGGGCGCGGCTCTACGACGCCGTGGTGCTCAAGGTCCTGGGCGCGAGCCGCGCGCGGCTGCTCACCGCCTACGCCCTCGAATACGCTGCCCTGGGCCTCGCCACGGCCCTGTTCGGCCTCATCGCCGGGTCGCTCGCCGGCTGGGTGATCGTCGCCAAGGTCATGCACCTCGACTTCCGCCTCGACCTGTCGGGCGCGCTGGTCGCGGCCGTGGCCGCGGTGGCCCTGGCGATCCTGCTGGGCCTCGTCGGCACGTGGCGGATCCTGGGGCAGAAGCCCGCCCCGTATCTGCGGCAGATCTGAAGGACGCCGCCAATTCATTGAATTCGCGCGCAGACGACGAGTCAGCTCTCAACCGCTCAATCCTGCGCAGAGATTCGAGCGCGGTCTCATCGATGTCGGTTCGTCGAACCTCTCGATCCCGAGGATAATTTCCCAGCCCTGACAAAGAGCGCGTGGCTGCACGGCTATTCGCAAGTGAACTCTTTGTCATTCTGCCGCGATGTCGGTACGGAGAACGATATTCAAATTTTCGACGAGCCGGGAGGACCATCCGCCATGCGCATCAACGTCATCGATGGCTACGCGGAGGACGTCGACCGTCTCCGTGCGGCTCTCGAAGCCTCTTGCGTTGTCGGCGCCTGGGAGTGGGATCATGTCGGTGGCGTCGTCGTCTACGATGCGGGCGCGGCCCGGTTGCTGACCGGCAACCCTGAACTCGCCGACCGTCCGATCAGCGGGCCGATAGCTCTGGCTGCGGTGCATCCGGACGACATGACGTGGCTGATGGACCACATGCTGCGGGCCGTCTGGTCCGGCGGTCTGGTGCTGGCCGAGTACCGCGTGTTCAAGGCGGACGGCGCCGTGCGCTGGCTCCTGAGCCGCGGCCGGACCCATCGGGACCAAGACGGCCAGCCGCTGCGCTCGCATGGCATCCTGATGGACATCACGGAGATCCGGGACGGCGGCGACCGCTACGTGCTCGGCAAGCCTCTGGCGGGCGGCGATCCCCTGGAGCGCGCGGCCGACCTCGCGATCGCGCTCAAGGAGACGATCACCGACGACATGCCCGCGGAGGTGCGTGCCGCCGCCGAGCTGATGCTCCTGGGCCTGGGCCGCGCGCTCGCCCACAGGGCGATGCGTGGGACCATCCACTGAGCGGCCAGCCGCAGCTCAGCCGCCGCACCCGTGCCGCGTCCCGTCGCGGAAGGCCGGGATCCCATGGGCCGGACGCCCGAGGTCAGAGGATTTTTCCCACCTCGCACAAGCACGAGCCCGCCGCTCATGACCGGCCCGACCTGGGAAAAAGCGGCGGGTGCGCGTTCGCGCGGGGCATAAGGAAGCTGTTAAGACTTCGCGCGGGGTCATCGAAGCGGCTGCATCCCGGCAACCGTCAGTCGAACGGCCCGCCCCCGGCGCGGAATGCATTTTAATCCCTGCCCGGATGGACAAAAATACATCCTCCGGACATGCAAAACCTGCGCTGCAACCGTGGCCGGGGACTTGTGTCGGGGCGGCAGGCGCAACATATTCCTGACCGAGGCGCCAGCCTGGCGCCAGAGGTCCTGCGTGGGCCTCGCCCGAACACCACGCTGAGAGAGCCTCCGCAAGGAAACTCCCATGGCATTCGAGAATAGCCCCTTCCGGTACGGCGCCCAGCAGCCGACCGGCTACGCCGGCACCCAGGTCGAAGTCGACCAGGGTCTGCGCACCTTCATGCTCGGCGTCTACAACAACATGGTCGTCGGGCTCGGCATCTCCGGTCTCGTCGCGCTCGGCCTGAACATGGCCTCCGTGGCGGCCTACCAGGGCACCCGCCCGATCCTGACCCCCTTCGGTCAGACCCTCTATCTCAGCCCGCTCAAGTGGGTCCTGATGCTCGCCCCGCTGGCGTTCATCTTCGTCTTCTCCATGCGGATGGACCGGATGTCGGCCTCCTCCGCTCGGACGATGTTCTGGGCCTTCGCGGCGGTGATGGGCGCGTCGATGTCCTCGCTTCTCCTGGTGTTCACCGGGGGCAGCGTGGTGCAGGTGTTCTTCATCACGGCGGCGGCCTTCGGCTCGCTCAGCCTCTGGGGCTACACCACCCGGCGCAGCCTCTCGGGCATGGGCTCGTTCCTGATGATGGGCCTGATCGGCATCATCCTCGCGTCGCTGGTGAACATCTTCTTCGCCTCGTCGGCCCTCCAGTTCGCCATCTCGGTGCTGGGCGTGCTGATCTTCGCGGGGCTGACCGCCTACGACACGCAGAAGCTCAAGGAGATGTATCTCTACGGCGGCTTCGACGGCGAGATGGCGGCCAAGATGTCGGTGAACGGCGCCCTGACGCTCTATCTCGACTTCATCAACATGTTCCAGTTCCTGCTGAGCCTGATCGGCGACCGCCGCTAAGCCAGCCTGAAAACCGGGACCGAGGAGACCCCGGCGGGAAACCGCCGGGGTTTTTTTTGCCTGGCCGCGGCAGCCGGATCCGCTAGGCTGCGGCCATGCCCGCGATTTCCGGTCTCTCCGCCTTCCCGATCACTCCGAGCGACGCCGACGGCCGGGTCGATTCCGATGGCCTGCGCCGGTTGCTGGAGCCGCTCGCGGCCGCCGGCGTCGATTCGATCGGCCTGCTCGGCAGCACCGGAACCTACGCGTATCTGAGCCGGGACGAGCGGCGCCGGGCGGTCGCGATCGCCGCCGAGGCCGTGGGCGGGCGGGTGCCGCTCCTCGTCGGGATCGGCGCCCTGCGCACCGACGAGGCGGTCCGCCTCGCGCAGGACGCGCGGGCGGCCGGCGCGGATGCCGGGCTCCTCGCCCCCGTCTCCTACACACCGCTCACCGAGGCCGAGGTCGAGGCGCATTTCGCGGCGGTCGCGGAGGAGGGCGGCTTGCCGCTCGTCCTCTACGACAACCCCGCGACCACGCATTTCCGCTTCACGCCGGCGCTGATCGGCCGGATCGCCCGCCATCCCGGGATCGTGGCGGCCAAATGCGCCGCGCCGGAGCCGGCGGCCGCCGGCTCGGGTGTGGCGGCCCTGCGCGCGGCCGTTCCGGCGGGGTTCCCGATCGGCTTCAGCGGCGATTGGAACGTGACCGAGTCGCTGATCGCCGGCGGCGCGGCGTGGTTCAGCGTTGCGGGCGGCTTGTTTCCGCGGACCTGCCTGGCGATCGTCCGGGCCGTCGTGGCGGGCGAGACGGAGCGGGCCCGCGCCCTCAACGCGGAGCTGGAGCCCCTCTGGACGCTGTTCCGGACTTATTCCAGCCTTCGGGTGGTCTACGCCCTGGCCGATCTCATGGGCCTGTGCCGCGCCGAGCCGCCGCGGCCGATTTGCCCGCTGGCGCCGGAGGTGGTGGCCGAGATCGCCGGGACCGTCCGGCGCCTGTCCCTGTCCTGAGCGAGCGCCTCGCGGCCGTCATTCCGGGGCTGCGCGGCGCGGGCCCGGAATCCGGACCGCTTTCGGTGCGGAGCGATGGCGTGTCGGCGGCTCTGGATCCCGGGCGCGTCTGCGGTGCCTCGGGATGACGGGATGGAGCGTCACCCAGGGCATCGCGCGTGGGCGCGGTCAGACCGCCTTCGGCGCCGGCTCCAGCACGGCGATCACCCGGGCGAGTTCCGAACCGCGCTTCAGGATCTGGCCGCTCGCCGCGATGACCGCGTAGGCGCCCTGGCGGCGGGCGAGCTTCGGATCCTTCTCGATCCGGTAGAGCGGCATCTCGGAGGCGCGGCGGTAGATCGAGAACACCGCCTTGTCGCGGCGGAAATCGAGGGCGTAGTCGCGCCATTCGCCCGCTGCGACCTGCCGGCCGTAGAGATTGAAGATCGTGCGCAGCTCGTCCCGGTTGAAGGCGATCTGCGGAGGGGCCGCGCGGGCAGGGAAGGGGATGACATGGCCTGCCGCCTCGTCGGGCCTCGGCCCGGCGCTCGTCCTCTCGGTCATCATCGCTCCCGCGCATCGTCCCTTTGCCGGATGATGGGCTTCGCCGGAGCGGCCCGCAAGGGTGACGATCACCGTGTCGTACGAGACACGGCCAAGCGACAAAAAACACGATTTGGCCCAATTCACGCCTTTTGCAGGCCGCGTTGCAGCGTGACAACAGATGTCGAACCTCGCCGGGTTCTGCCCGGCCGGCGCCCGACACCCAGCTCCCCAGCCATCGGCCGCCGTTCGGGATCCCAGGATCCGGCACTCCGAGGTTTCGAGACCCAAGACTTCAGGCCGCCCCTCCGGGCGGCCTTTTTTCTGTTTCCCGTTCGGCCGGGGAAGCGGCTATGCCACCGGCATCATGGGCCCGCCCGCCTTCGACGCCGCCTTCCTGCACGACCTCGACACGCTGTTCGCGTGGCGCCGCGACGTGCGCCGCTTCAGGACGGATCCGGTCGACGAGGCCGCTCTGCGCGCCTGCCTCGCGGCGGCCCACCGGGCCCCCTCGGTCGGCAACAGCCGGCCCTGGCGGTTCGTGCGCGTCGCGGATCCGGCACGCCGCCGCGCGGTCGCGGAGAATTTTGCCGGCTGCAACGACGCCGCGGCCGCGGGCTACGAGGCGGCCCGCGCCGCGCAGTATCGCGGGCTGAAGCTCGCCGGCCTGCGGGAGGCGCCGGTGCATCTGGCGGCCTTCTGCGACGCCGCCACCGAGACCGGCCTCGGCCTCGGGCGGGCCAGCATGCCGGAGACCCTGGCCTACTCGGTGGTGGGGGCGGTTCAGTGCTTCTGGCTCGCCGCCCGGGCCCGCGGCCTCGGCGTCGGCTGGGTCTCGATCCTGGAGCCCGACGCGGTCACGGCGATCCTGGCCGTCCCGGGGACGTGGCGGCTCGTGGCCTATCTCTGCGTCGGCTACCCGGTGGAGGAGCACCTCGACCCGGAGCTGGAGCGCCACGGCTGGCAGCCGGAGGACCGGCGCGGCAGCGAACTCTACGAGCGCTGAGCGGCCATCGAGGCAGCCCCGGCAACGGCCCGTACACCGTCAATCGTGGTTGCTCTTTTACCGTGCCCGGCAGAACCGAGCCATGACGGCGCATCAACCATAGCTTTTCTCGGAACGGTAAGCTGGGCCGGGGATTACTTGCCCGCGTCAACTCTTGCTTGTCGGGGATCGCGGTAATGTCGGGTCGGGTAGCGGCTCTATTCGGTTTGGCCGGTGCGATGCTGGCCGGTTGTTTCCAGACGGCGCAGGCGCGCGAGATCGTGCCCTTCGAGAACGGCGTCGCGCCCGGCTCGGTCGTGATCAGCGTGTCGCAGCGCAAGCTCTATCTGGTCAACGGCGACGGCACGGCGATCCGCTACCCCGTGGCGGTGGGCCGGCCCGGCAAGCAGTGGTTCGGCACCAAGCCGATCGACGGCAAATACGTCGCCCCGGCTTGGTCCCCTCCGGCGGAGGTGAAGCGCGACAACCCGCGCCTGCCGAACCTCATCGCGGGCGGCTCGCCGCACAACCCCATGGGCGCGGCGGCGATGACGCTCGCGGGCGGCGAGTACGCGATCCACGGCACCAACCGGCCCAGTTCGGTGGGGACCTACGCGTCCTATGGCTGCATCCGGATGTACAACCAGGACGTGGTCGACCTCTACGCGCGGGTCGATGTCGGGACGCAGGTCTACATGACCCACTGAGGCCCGCGGGCCTCACGTGGCCGGCGGCGCGGTCGCCTCGACGGCCGTGAAGGTCTCCAGGATCCGGTAGGTGTGCGCGGCGCCGGCCGGCACGCAGTAGGAATCGCCCGGGGCGAGCGGGACGGTCTCGCCGTCCAGGACGAGCTCGGCCCGGCCGCTGATGACGTAGCCGACCGTCTCGTGCGCCGCGGTGGTCATGGGCTTGTCGGCGTTGGGCTCCTCGGCCCGCCACATCCGCATGCCGAGCCGCGCGCCGCGGGCGAGCTTGATCTCGCCGTGCGGTCCCGCGACCGCGCTCCGGGCCGATATCGTCGTCGCCATGCTCGCCTCCGCCGGTGAACCTCGCCAACGGGCGCGGGCGTTCGACGTTCCGCGCCCGACAGCGCGGCGCGTTCGGCAAGCCCGGCGCAAGCGCGCCGCTTGACGGCCCGCGCCGCGCCCCGACAGGATGACGCACCGGTCCGAGAGACGCCCGACAGAGGCGCGGGCCGGCACGGCGCCCGCGACCCCGCCCGGGTCCGGCGCGTCGGCGGACGACCCGGATCGGGAGGGTACGCGCCATGCAGATCAAGGCGGCGATCGACAGGATTCCCGGCGGCCTGATGCTGGTGCCGCTCCTGCTCGGGGCCCTGTGCAAGACCTTCGCGCCGGGGGCGCCGGCCTATTTCAAGGGCTTCACGCAGGGGATCATGACCGGCGTGATCCCGATCCTGGCGGTCTGGTTCTTCTGCATGGGCGCCTCGGTCAGCCTGAAGGCGACCGGGACGGTGCTGCGCAAGTCCGGCACGCTGGTGGCGACCAAGCTCGTCGCCGCCTGGGCGATCGTGCTGGTAGCCGCGCTGTTCATCCCGCCCGAAGGGATCCAGACCGGCTTCTTCGCCGGCCTGTCGATCCTGGCGATCGTCTGCGCCATGGATATGACCAATGGCGGCCTCTACGCCTCGCTGATGCAGACCTACGGCAGCCGCGAGGAGGCGGGCGCCTTCATCCTGACCTCGATCGAATCCGGCCCGCTGATGAGCATGATCATCCTCGGCGCCTCCGGGGCGGCGCATTTCGAGCCGCAGATCTTCCTGGGCGCGGTGCTGCCCTTCCTGGTCGGCTTCGCCCTCGGCAACCTCGATCCGAAGCTGCGGGCCCTGTTCGCGCCGGGCGGCCAGCTGATGATCCCGTTCTTCGCCTTCGCGCTCGGGAACACGGTCGATCTCAACAACCTGCTCTCGCCGCTCGCGGGGCTCGGCATCGTGCTGGCGCTGGCGGTCATCGTCCTGACCGGCATCCCGCTGATCCTGGCCGACCGGGCGATCGGCGGCGGGACCGGCACGGCGGGGCTTGCGGCCTCCTCCACCGCCGGGGCCGCCGCCGCCAACCCGCTGGCGATCGCCGCCGTCGCCCCGCAATTCGCCCCGTCGGCGCAGACCGCCACCGTGCTGGTGACGATCTGCATCATCGTCACCTCGATCCTGGTGCCGATCCTGACCGGGCTCTGGTACCGGCGCTTCGGGGCGGGTCTCGCGGAGGCCCGGACCGAGGCCGAGGTCGGGACGCCGCTGGCGGTCCCGGCCGAATAGGGGCGCGGCAGAACCCGGCCGGCGGCCCGTTCCATTGACCCCCATCCGGAGGCGCCGGAGCGCAGCGCAGGCCTCGAAGGAGGCCTCCGGCCGGCCGCGTGATCCCTGGAGCCCGCCTGCGAGGCCGCTTCGCGGCATCTCCGGATGAGGGCGAGGATCGGGCCGTCCGGGACCGGACGCCCCGCGGACAAGCCCCTCAGAAGTCGACCGCGAGGCCCTTCACCTCCCAGTCGTCGTAGCGGACCGGCTCCAGGCCGCCGCGCCCCAGGCGTTCGGGCGTGGCGCTGATCTCGGCGGCGCGGGCGTCGATGGCCGCGCGGCGCTCCGCGGCCTCGGCGAGCGCGCGCTGCGCCGCCGGGCTGAGGGCGCGGGGCGGGGACGTGCCGTCGCCGGCCTCCGGGCCGTTCGGATCCTGTCTGTGCGGCTCTTGTGCGGTCGGCTCTTGTGCGGTCGGCTCTTGCATCGCGCTCGCTCGGGTGTGAGGGCGTGGGTCCGAAGGACGTCGGATCTGGAGCAGAAGTGGCATCGCGGGACACAGGCCGCAACACGCGGAACGCAGCGGCACCGGGCGGCACCGGTCCGGACATTGCGGGACTGGGCGCGCGCCGGGCGGCCATGCAGGCGGTCGCGGCCCTGATCGGCCAGGAGCGCCCCCCCGCTCTCGACGACGTTCTCGCCCAGGCAATCCGCGCCGAGGCGCTGGCGCCGGCCGATGCCGGTCTGGCGCGGGCCATCGCGGTGGCGACCTTCCGGCGTTACGGGCTGATCCGCGCCGCCCTGGCCGCGCGGCTTGAGCGCGGGCTTCCCGCGGCCAAGCCGCAGCTCACGGCCCTGCTGGCCACCGCGACCGCCCAGATCCTCGACCTCGCCGTTCCCGACCATGCCGCCGTCGACCTCGCCGTGCGGCTCGCCAAGGCGGATTCCCGCACGGTCCATCTCGCCGGGCTCGTCAACGCGGTGCTGCGCCGGGTCGCCCGGGAGCGCGACGCCATCCTGGCCGCCGACGCCGACGCGCTGGCGATCAACACGCCGGACTGGCTCGCCCGCCGCTGGATCGCGGCCTACGGACCAGAGCGCGCGGCGGCGATCGCCCGCGCCCATCTCGCGGGGGCGGCCATCGACCTGACGCCGCGGGGCGACGCCGCGGACTGGGCCGCGCGGCTCGGCGCCGTGACGCTGCCGACCGGCTCCCTGCGGCTGCCGGAGAACGGCCCGGCCATCCCTGACCTCCCCGGATTCCAGGAGGGCGCGTGGTGGGTCCAGGACGCCGCCGCGGCGCTGCCGGCCAGGCTCCTGGCGCCGCAGGCCGGCGCCCGCGTACTCGACCTCTGCGCGGCGCCCGGCGGCAAGACCCTGCAGCTCGCCGCCACCGGCGCCCAGGTCACCGCCGTCGACCGATCCGCGCCGCGGCTGGAGCGCCTGCGCGAGAACGTCGCGCGGCTCGGTTTCCCGGTCGAAATCGTGGTCGCCGACGCCCTCGCCCTGGCGCCGCAGGACCACGACGCGGTTCTGCTCGACGCGCCGTGCTCGGCCACCGGGACGATCCGGCGCCATCCCGACGTGGCCTGGACCAAGGTGGAGGCCGATATCGGGCGGCTCGCCGCGCTTCAGGCCAAGCTCCTCGATCACGCGGCCGGCCTGGTGCGGCCGGGTGGGCTGCTCGTCTACTGCACCTGCTCGCTGGAGCCGGAGGAGGGCGAGGCACAGGTCGGGTCCTTCCTGGCCCGCGACACCCGGTTCACGCGGGTGGCGGTCCGGCCCGAAGAGGTCGGCGGCGCCGAGGCGCTGATCGACGGCAACGGAGACCTGCGCACGCTGCCGTGCCACCTGCCGGAGATCCCCGGCGCCCGCGGCGGCCTCGACGGCTTTTTCGCGAGCCGCCTCCGGCGCGCGGAGTGATCGGGCACGGAGTCCGGGTTTTCCGGAGTCGGACCGGCGGTCCGGTCCCTCCGCCCCGTCATCCCGGAGTGCGGCAGGCGAGCCCGCAATCCAGAGGCGACGACGGTGCAGGATCTCGGAGACGCGGCGCGGCCCCGGGATGACGGCGGGAAGCGGCGGGCCACAGCGCGTGTCGCACCGCCCGCACCTTGACAATGTTCCTATTTTGTGCTTCCTAGCCGCACCTGCCCACGGCGCTTCGGGAGCGATCCTGGCGCGTCCGTCATGGGGCGCGTCCGGTGGCTGACCGGGCGGGTCCGTGGGTGAGGGCGGTGCCTGCGTCGGTGGCTCTCAGCCGCCATCGCCCCGGGCGGCGAACCGGTACGGGGCGTGTCTCGGTGGCGGGCGTGAGACCGGGCGGTGCTTTGCCCGGCGGGTGCGGAAATGCCCCCGCGCCGACCCGCTTCTGGGCTGACCCTGAGCGACCTGCGGACCCGCCCACGACGAGGCGGGACGGCTGGAAGGCCACGGCGCTGATAGCGGGTTCCGGAGGTGCGTGCGCCTCGCAGAGACCGCTTGGCAGGCAGGCGCAGGTCCGGGGCGTCGAAAGACACCGCGACGAG
>NZ_FMWU01000026.1 GCF_900103195.1 Methylobacterium sp. UNC378MF
CCCCAGACGGTCTCGATGTAGTTCTTGCCCTGGCTGGCGTTGGCGAGCTTCTTGCGCAGCTTGCAGATGAACACGTCGATGATCTTCAGCTCCGGCTCGTCCATGCCGCCGTAGAGATGGTTGAGGAACATCTCCTTGGTGAGGGTGGTGCCCTTCCGCAGCGAGAGGAGTTCCAGCATCTGGTACTCCTTACCGGTGAGGTGGACCCGGGCGCCGCCGACCTCGACGGTCTTCTGGTCGAGGTTCACGATCAGGTCGCCGGTGGTGATCACCGACTGAGCGTGGCCCTTCGAGCGGCGCACGATGGCGTGGATGCGCGCCACCAGCTCGTCCTTGTGGAACGGCTTGGTCAGGTAGTCGTCGGCCCCGAAGCCGAGGCCCTTCACCTTGTCCTCGATGCCGGCCATGCCGGACAGGATCAGGATCGGCGTCTTCACCTTGGCCACGCGGAGCGAGCGGAGCACCTCGTAGCCCGACATGTCGGGCAGGTTCAGATCGAGGAGGATGATGTCGTAGTCGTAGAGCTTGCCGAGATCGACACCCTCTTCCCCGAGATCGGTGGTGTAGGTGTTGAAGTTCTCGGACTTGAGCATCAGCTCGATGCTCTGCGCGGTCGCGCTATCGTCCTCGATCAAAAGTACCCGCATCGTCGGTCCCCAGCCCCGCCGGCCGCATCAGCGCGCAGACACGTCCCAGCCTTCGCCCGCCACCGGCCTGTGGACGGGCGCTCCGTCGCTCTTGACGTGGAACGCTATGGATTAATCGTTAACAAAACCTGATTCCTGCCCGCAAGCGTCTCGTTCGAAGTTCCGCGAGCTTGACAGGAGAAACCGCGTTCCTCCGGCCCCGCCCTCGGCCCCGATTCCGATCCGCCTCCGTCCAGGCCGCTCGCCCCCTTCGGCGTAAGTACTTCCTCCGTAACGATCCGATCCCCGATGTTGTCCGTGGGACACACCGGTACGACTTCGTCAGGCGCGGCCGTGGCCGCTACCCGGATCGAGCCGCTACGAGCCCGTGACCGGCAGTGTTAAGGAGGCCGGTAAACGAAGCGTTGAGAGCCAGGCCGATGACACAGGATCCGGCAAGATCCGTTGCTTCCCTCGCCGCGGCGCGGGCCGCCCTGGAGCGGATCGAGGTGCTGGAGACCTTCGGCCGGGTCGTGGCGATCCGCGGCCTCCTGGTCGAGGTCGCGGGGCCCGTGGCGGCGATGCGGCTCGGGGGGCGGGTCGATGTCGAGGGCGCCAACGGCCACGGCCTGGTCCCCTGCGAGGTCATCGGCTTCCAGGGCGACCGGGCGCTGGCCATGCCGTTCGGCTCGCTCGAGGGCGTGCGGCGCGGCTGTCCCGCCTATGTGCGCGACGAATCGGCCGGCGCGATCCGCCCCTCCAACGCCTGGCTCGGCCGGGTGATCGACGCGCTGGGGCGACCGGTCGATGGACTCGGCGCGCTGCCGCAGGGCGGCGACGTCTATTCCCTGCGCGCGGACCCGCCACCCGCCCATGCGCGCACGCGGGTCGGCGGCCCGCTGGATCTCGGCATCCGGTGCATCAATACCTTCCTGACGATGTGCGCCGGCCAGCGCATGGGCATCTTCGCCGGATCCGGGGTCGGCAAGTCGGTCCTGCTATCGATGCTGGCCCGCTACACCGCCGCCGACGTGGCGGTCATCGGTCTCGTGGGCGAGCGCGGCCGCGAGGTGCAGGAATTCCTCCAGGACGATCTCGGCGCTGCCGGCCTGGCGCGCTCGGTCGTGGTGGTGGCGACCTCCGACGAGCCGGCCCTGATGCGCCGGAACGCGGCCTACGTGACCCTGTCGGTCGCCGAGTATTTCCGCGATCAGGGCGCCAAGGTCCTGTGCATGATCGACTCGATCACGCGCTTCGCCATGGCCCAGCGCGACATCGGCCTCGCCGCCGGCGAACCGCCGACCGCCAAGGGCTACACGCCGACGGTGTTCTCGGAGCTGCCGCGCCTGCTCGAACGGGCCGGTCCCGGCGTGGGGCAGGGGACGATCTCGGCCCTGTTCACCGTTCTGGTCGAGGGCGACGACCACAACGAGCCCGTGGCCGACGCGGTGCGGGGCATCCTCGACGGCCACATCGTCATGGAGCGCGCCATCGCGGAGCGCGGGCGCTACCCGGCGATCAACGTGCTTCGTTCGGTCTCCCGGACCATGCCGCGCTCCTGCGACCCGGCCTATCTGCCGGTCGTGCGGCGCGCGCGGCGGGTGTTGTCGACCTACGCCGACATGGAGGAGCTGATCCGCCTCGGCGCCTACCGGGCCGGCTCCTCCCAGGAGGTGGACGAGGCGGTGGCGCTCATGCCCCATCTTGAGGCTTTTCTGGGGCAGAGTAAGGAAGAAGCAACGTCCATCGGCGATGGTTACGCACGGCTCTCCGAGATCATCGGCGGGGCGTGAGCACCATGCGTCGCGGCGGTAACGCTTCGGCGATCCCCATGGTGCATAGGGGGATCCGGGCGGGTCTGCCGTCGGCAGGCTCGCGCATAGGCTCGGTCCGGGCATGATCCCGGACGCGGCCTCGAGCGTTGCGTGGAGTGAGCGTCCTGATGAAATCGCGTGACACGCTGATCCGCCTGCGCCGCTTCCAGGTCGATGAGAAGCGCCGGCGCGTGACCCAGATCGAGATGATGATGGCCGATTTCCAGCGCATGGCGGTGGAACTCGATCGCGAGGTCGCCGTCGAGGAGGCGCGGGCCGGCATCACCGACGTCGGTCACTTCGCCTATCCGACCTATGCCCGGGCGGCGGCGACCCGCCGGGACAACATGATCCAGTCCGCCCAGGCCCTCGAAGGTCAGCTCGCCGAGGCGAAAGCCGAGCTCGGCGAGGCGTTCGAGGAACTCAAGAAGGTCGAGATCCTGAACGATCGCGAGCGCTCCGCCGAGCGGGCGGCCGAATCGGCTCGGGATCAGGCCGCCATGGACGGGATCGGCCTGAACCGCGCCCGGGGCTGAAGCAAACCGCCGGACCTGCCGTCAGGTACGCGCGGCACGAAACCGTCACGATCACCTGACAAGGGAAATCGCGGCGGTGCGATGCCGCTTGCAGCGCGTCGCGTGCCGGCGCATCAGGGGCTCTCCCCAGGGCGTCGGTGTTCATGAAGAAGATCAGCGAGTTCATCTGGCCCATGATCGGCCTCGCGGCCGTCGTGGTATCGGGCTACTTCCTCTACCAGGAACTGAAGACGACCTCGCTTTCGGCGATCTGGGCCGCGATCCTGGCAATCCCGCCGCATCGGATCCTGCTGGCGGCGCTCTCGACCCTGGTCGCCTATGCGGCGCTCGCCTGGTACGACCGGATCGCCCTGCTGCATCTGGGCGTCCGCCACATCTCTTGGCTGTTCGTCTCGCTCTGCTCCTTCACGACCTACGCCCTCTCGCACAATATCGGCGCCTCGGTCTTCTCCGGTGCCCTGGTCCGCTATCGGGCCTACACGGCCAAGGGCCTGACGGCGGCTCAGGTCGCCGTGCTGGTGGCTCTCTGTTCCTTCACGTTCTTCCTCGGCACCATCCTGCTCGGCGGCTTCACGCTGGTGGTCGATCCGACTCTGCTGACGCGGCTCGAGGGCAGGCTGCCGGGCTTCCTCACGGATCCAAAGACGGCGCTGACCGTCGGCATCTGCATGCTGGGCTTCGTCGGCCTGTACGTGATCGGCTCGATCCTGCACCTGCGCCCGCTGCACATCCGGTCGTTCAAGCTCGAATACCCCCGACCCGGCATCATGGGGCGCCAGCTGCTGGCGGCGCCGCTGGAGCTTCTGGGTGCTGCGGGCATCATCTACTTCGCCCTGCCGGAGGCGATGAATCCCGGCTTCATTCCGGTCCTGGCGATCTTCCTGGCCTCGTTCTCGGTGGCGCTGGCCTCGCACGCGCCGGGTGGCCTCGGCGTCTTCGAGATC
This sequence comes from Methylobacterium sp. UNC378MF, assembly GCF_900103195.1. Taxonomy (GTDB): domain Bacteria; phylum Pseudomonadota; class Alphaproteobacteria; order Rhizobiales; family Beijerinckiaceae; genus Methylobacterium. The sequence continues at coordinate 3,921 of NZ_FMWU01000026.1, forward strand.
GTGTTCATCACCGCGATGCACATCACCGACGAGGCGCAGAAGGACGCGATCATCGCGGCGGTGATCATCTTCCGGATCTTCTATTTCTGGCTCCCGGCGCTGATCTCGGTGATCGTGGTGATCGCCTTCGAGCGCTCTAGGCTGGCCGCGGCGATCGGCTCGGCGGCCCACGGCGCCAAGCCCGGCCCGGTGCCGGAGCCGCCGGTCATCGTTCCCGGCCTCGACGCCCACGAGATGGAACGCGAGCTCAAACAGAAGGCGATCTGACGCGTCGCGACCCCGTCTCGGCGGGCGGCGCGAAGCAATCCGGTCCGCGCCCGGGCTTCCGATGGCACGCTGCCCGGCGGTCATTGCGATGCGCCCGGGCCGACGGCCGGACGCCTGCCGTTCGGTCCGGTGGCCTGAGCGGCGCAGCCCGGCGCGCCTGATTCACAGGATGAGCCGGGACCGGCGCGGGCGTCGCGATTCCTGTCAGCCCTCAGATCGAATTCACCGTCCGGAGCCGCGCGCGCGGGTGGATCTCGGCCTGACTCATCACCGGCGTTTCGCGGCGGAAGCGCTCGATGATCGAGCGCACGAAGGGCCGCGTCTGAGCGGAGGTCACGAGCACGGGCATCTCGCCCTGGCGCGCCGCCGTCTCAAAGCGGTCACGCACCGCCGTGACGAATTCACTGAGCTTCGAGGGCTGCATCGCGAGGTAGCGCTCGTCCCGCTCGCCCACGATCGATTCCATGAAAGCCTGCTCCCAGGCCGGCGACAGGGTGATGATCGGCAGCATGCCGTTCTGGTCCTGATACTGCGCGCAGATCTGCCGCCCCAGGCGGGCGCGGACGTGCTCGACCACGTCGCGGGGGTTCTTCACCCCGCCCGCCACTTCGGCGATCGCCTCCACGATCGCCCCGAGATCGCGGATCGAGACCCGCTCGGCGAGCAGGAACTGCAGGACCCGCTGGATACCGGTGGTGGAGATCTGCGAGGGCACGATCTCCTTGAGCAGGTCGCCGTGCTCCTTGGGCAGCTCGCGCAGCAGCTTCGAGACCTCGACATGGTTGAGCAGTTCGGAGACGTGGGCCTTGATGATCTCGGTGAGGTGCGTCGACACGACTGTGGCGGCATCCACCACCGTGTAGCCCTTGAGCTGGGCTTGGTCGCGCAGGGCGGCGTCGATCCACGTTGCCGGCAGGCCGAAGGTCGGCTCCAGCATGTGCTGGCCGGGCAGCTGGACCTGACCGCCCATCGGGTCCATCGCCATGAATTGGCCCGGAAAGATCCGTCCGGTTCCGGCCTCGATCTCCTTCACCCGCACCACATAGGCGTTGGCGTCGAGCTGGACGTTGTCGAGGATGCGCACCGACGGCATCACGAAGCCCAGTTCGGCGGCGAGCTGGCGGCGCAGAGCCTTGATCTGATCGGTGAGCCGATCCTGGCCCTCACCATTGACCAGGGCCAGGAGCGCGTAGCCCATTTCGAGCTTCAAGTCGTCGAGCTTGAGAAGGTCGGTGACCGTCTCCTCCTTGGCGACGCTCGCCGCAGCCACCGCGGCCGCATCCATCGGGACGCCCTGGGCGTCGAGGGGCGGCGCCAGCTTGGCGGTCCTGTTGATGCGCCACGCCGCGTAGCCGGCGCCGCCGCCCAGCAGCACGAAGGGCAGCATCGGCATGCCGGGCAGGAGCGCGATCAGCAGCATCACCGCCGCCGACATGCCCAGCGCCTTGGGATAATGCGCGAGCTGCTTGCCGAGCGCCTTGTCGGCGGCGCCGCGGACGCCGGCCTTGGAGACCAGCAGGCCCGCCGCCGTCGAGACGATCAGCGCCGGAACCTGGCTCGCGAGACCGTCGCCGATGGTCAGCAGGGTGTAGCTCTTGGCGGCCTCGCCGAAGCTCAAGCCCTGCTGGGCCACCCCGATGATGATGCCGCCGACCACGTTGATGAAGGTGATCAACAGGGCCGCCACCGCGTCGCCGCGGACGAATTTCGAGGCGCCGTCCATGGCGCCGAAGAAGGAGGATTCCTCCTCGAGCGCGGCGCGCCGGGCCTTCGCGGCTTTCTCGTCGATCAGGCCGGCCGAGAGATCGGCGTCGATGGCCATCTGCTTGCCCGGCATCGCGTCGAGGGTGAAGCGGGCCGCGACCTCGGCGATGCGGCCCGAACCCTTCGTGATCACGACGAAATTCACGATGATCAGGATCGCGAATACGATGATCCCGATCACGAAATTGCCGCCCATCACGAAGTGGCCGAAGGCCTCGATGACGTGGCCGGCCGCAGCCGTCCCCTCGTGGCCATGCCCGAGGATCAGACGGGTCGAGGCGAGGTTGAGGGCGAGCCGCAGCATCGTGGCGATGAGCAGCAGCGTCGGGAAGACGGTGAATTCGAGCGGATTGTCGATCGACAGGCCGGTCATCATGATCAGCACCGACATGATGATCGAGACGGCCAGAAGCAGGTCGAGCAGGATCGCCGGCAGCGGAAAGATGAGGACCGCCAGAATCCCCAGAACGCCGGTGGCGAACAGCAGATCCGACCGCTTCGACAGCGCGTGGAGATCGCCGCGCGTCGGCAGCGTCAGCTGGCTGAGGACCGCTGCCGCCCCCGTCTGTGCCGGCGCGCTCGCCGTCTCTGCCATCGATCCCACCCGCTGCCGTTCGCCCGGGACGTGCCTGGGACGTACCCGGCAAGATCTGCCGGGTGGATGGTTAGCGTAGCGTTAAGATGGGCTTGGCGACGTCGGGAACCCGCGCCGCCGCGACCGCTTGACCGGACGGCAGGTGCGCCGATCCGGGCCCCGACCGCGCCCGGTGCCGGGCCGTCCGCGACGGCGCCATAGAACCGGGCTCCGGCCCACGATTCCGGGAGACGTCGATGGCTGTGCGCGTCCTGACCGCCCTGTTCGAGGATTATGAAGCCGCCGCAGGCGCGGTGGACCGGCTGGAGGCCGCCGGGATTCCCCATTCCGAGATCAGCATCATCTCGAACCGCCCCGATGCCGCGGCTCCGCCGCCGCCGCCCGGCGCTGCGGTCACCCGACCGTCGGACCCGACGGATGGCGCCGGTACCGGGGCCACCGTAGGCACGGTGCTGGGCGGCGGCGCCGGGTTGCTCGCCGGCCTCGGTCTCCTGGCCATTCCGGGGCTCGGCCCGGTGGTGGCGGCGGGCTGGCTCGTGGCGGCCGTGACCGGGGCCGGTGTCGGAGCCGCGGCCGGAGGCCTGATCGGCGGCCTGACGGCGGCAGGTCTCAGTGCCGACGAGGCCGAGACCTATGCCGAGGGCGTGCGACGGGGCGGGACCCTCGTGACGGTGCGGGCCGACGAGTCCCGGGCCGACGGCGTACTGGCCATCCTGGACCATGCGGGATCGATCGACATCGACGAGCGCGCCGAGGGCTGGCGGGCGCAAGGCTGGACCGGCGGTACGATCGGCCCGGCGGCGGGCGGCCCGGGCCGCGGTTCCGGCCTCTGACACGGGACTGCCCCATCATAATGGGGCAGCCGCGCGTGACGGGTGTCAGCTCATCATCTTCCGGGCGAACATCGCGGCTCCGAACAGGAGGCCTGCGCCCGCGGTGATCAGGCCGATCATCAGGAGCCGCCGCGGCTCGGTGGAGGATTCCGCCTTTACGGGCTCGACGATCGGGCTGAAGAACTCGATCTGCCGGGCCGCGATGATCCGGGCCCGCTCGTGGGCGGTCAGAACCTGCTGGTAATACTTCTCGGCATTCTTCCGATCGTTCTCCAGGATCTCGAACCGCGTCAGCGCATCCGAGAGCCGGCGCTTCTGGTCCGGATCCTGGCTGGCGGATTGCCGCTCGATCTGGGCGATGTTCTCGTCGATATCCTTGAGCTGCTGTTTGATATCGACGATCCGGCGCGCATCGGGGCCGAGGTCGCGCTGCCCGATCGCGAGCTGGAGCGCGAGGTTGATGCGCGAGGCCCGCATTTCAGCGATCATCTTGACGTTGATGTCGTTCGTCTTCTGCGCGTCGAGCACGCCTTCGCGGTTGCGCAGATCGCGCGTCGCGAGGCGGATCTTGGTCATGCGCTCCTGGGCGAGCTGGAGTTCGCGCGTGCTCTCGGCGACGGCATCCTCGCGCGACTTGATGCTGAGGTCGTTCACCTTGCGCTCGGCCTCCTTCATGATGGCCTTGGCGATGGCGAGGGATTCTTCCGGGTCGAAGGCCTCGACCTCGACCGACATGATGCCGGAGCCGGCCTCGACCTCGACGCCCACGCGGCGCTTCCAGTAGCGCAGGAACTTCTCGATCGGCTTCTCGGGGTCGAACCGCGAGAAATAATCGACCGAATCCTTGCTGAACCACGCGCGCAGCGGCAGCTGCGCCTCGAGGATCTCGATCATCGGCCGGCTCAGGATGAACTCGCGCGTGATCAGCGTGTCCTGCGCCACCATCTGATTCGCCATGCCGGAGTTGGTCCCGCCGGTCTCCGAGGAGCCCTTGTCGGAGGCTCCGAGAGCCGGGCGGATCGCGAACCGCGCCTCGGTGACGTAGCGGTCCGAGGCGATCAGGCCGTAATAGGCCGCCCCGGCCAGCGTCGGCAGCAAGAAGCAGATCACGAACAGGATCGGGATCCAGGGATCGTTCTTTACGTCGGCCTGATAGGACCGGATGCCCTTCTTGCGGTCAGCGAAGCGCGACATGCGCGCGATCTGCCGCAGCGACTCGCTGATCGCCTGCTGGCGGTCGGCGGGCGTGACCGGCTGCCCCTCGGCCTTCCGGATCTCCATGTTCATGGCCTGATTCCCGGCTTCACCGGCTCCGAAGATCGATCCGTCACCGGGATCTCGACCGCGCCGCGCGGCGCGCGCCGATCGCCTCTCGCATGCCGAGGCGGCAAAAGCATGTCGTCTGGGACTGGTCGGCGCCGCACGCCTAGGCGTTGAGGCGTCGATAGACCTCGATGGCGTCGTTCACGTCCTCGTAGATGATCGCGCGGCCATTGAGCAGGACCAGTCCCTGCGTGCACCACTGCCGGATCGTCTCCATGGAGTGCGAAACCATGATGATGTCCGCGTTCTTGCGACGCTGCGAGAAGACCTCGTCGCAGCGCTTGGAGAACCGGGCGTCGCCCACGGAGGTGATCTCGTCGATCAGGTAGCAATCGAACGGGATCGCCATGCTCATGCCGAAGGCGAGCCGTGCGCCCATGCCAGACGAGTACGTGTAGATCGGTACGTCGAGGTAGCTTCCCAGCTCCGAAAAATCCTCGACGAAGTCGAGCACCCGGCGCGGGTCCTCTCCGTAGATGCGCGCCACGAACGTGACGTTGTCACGCCCGGTCATCTTGGGATGGAAGCCGCCGGCGAAGCCGAGGGGCCAGGAGACCCGGAGACCGCGATGGATCTTGCCCCGCGTCGCGTCCTCGGTCCCGGCGATGAGTCGCATCGTGGTCGACTTGCCGGCGCCGTTGATGCCGAGAATGCCGTAGGAAACGCCCGGCTTCAGGGTGAACGAAACCTGCTCCAGGATGGTCCGCCGGTGACCTTCCGTGCGGTAAACCTTGCTGACTTTCTCGAAACGGATCACCGAAATGGTCTCCAGGGCGGTTCGCCGAACCGCCGGTCCGAGGTGCCTGAGGAACGACCTCCTGCTCGTGGAAAGCGGCAAATCTGAGAAGGAGATGAGCCGCGTCTCGGGCTGAGGCGCACGGTTCGGACGGACGTGTCGCGAGCCTAGCGCGCGGGAGGATCGCCGCGCGCCGACTTGAAGAAAAGTTCCACCTGTCACCCCGTCTGTTGACGGCATTTCCCATTTGGCATACCAAATACCAACCGTTGTGGCCGGTACCGGCGCTCCGGGGATGCCAGACCGGAATTTTACCGCCGCTCCTGCGAGCGACGTTCAGGAAGGGCCGCTGCACATGAGAAGGCTTCTGAGTGCTGCGGCGCGAACCATGACGGCGCCGCTGGCCGGGTGCCGTCGATGACCGCCACCGGGCCGACCCAGGCCGCGCCCGGTCAATTCGATCTCTCTGGGCTGGCCGAGGCCATCGGGGACGCCGTGGTCGTGTCCGATCCGGACGGCGCCATCACGGTCTGGAACCCGGCCGCCCAGCGCATCTTCGGCTTCACCGCCGCCGAGGCGCTGGGACAGACCCTCGATCTCATCACGCCCGAGCGGCACCGGCGCCGTCATTGGGACGGCTACGCGAAGACCATGCGCACCGGCGTTACCCGCTACGGGGCGGAGACCCTGAGGGTGCCGGCGCTCCACAAGGACGGCCATCAGCTCTCCATCGCCTTCACGGTGGGGATGGTGCGGGACGCCTCCGGCGACGTGACCGGGATTGTCGCGGTGATCCGCGACGAGACTGAGCGCTGGGCCGAGGAGAAGCGCCTGCGTCAACGCGTGACCGACCTCGAAACCTCCTCGGATCCGAGCCGCCGGGCGCCTTGAGCCCGTCGGACGATCCGAAGGTCCCGATCACCCAACCGCACAGGGAGAACGCCACATGAGCAAGCCGCTGGAAGGCATCAAGATCATCGACTTCACGCACGTCCAGGCCGGCCCGGCCTGCACGCAGCTGCTCGCGTGGTTCGGCGCCGACGTGATCAAGGTTGAGCGCCCCGGCGCCGGCGACGTGACCCGGACCCAGCTGCGCCACGTCGAGGACGCGGACGCGCTTTATTTCACGATGCTGAACTCCAACAAGCGCTCGCTCACCCTCGACACCAAGACCCAGGCCGGCAAGGAAGTCCTCGAGAAGCTCATCCAGGACTCGGACGTCATGGTCGAGAATTTCGGTCCCGGCGCCCTCGACCGGATGGGCTTCTCCTGGGCGCGCATCCAGGAGCTGAACCCCGGCATGATCCTCGCCTCGGTGAAGGGTTTCTCGGACGGTCATCACTATGAGGACCTGAAGGTCTACGAGAACGTCGCCCAGTGCGCGGGCGGCGCCGCCTCGACCACCGGTTTCTGGGACGGGCCGCCCACCGTCAGCGCCGCCGCGCTCGGCGATTCCAACACCGGCATGCACCTCGCGATCGGCATCCTCACGGCGCTCCATCAGAAGAACAAGACCGGCAAGGGCCAGAAGGTCGCCGTGTCGATGCAGGACTCGGTGATCAACCTCTGCCGGGTGAAGCTCCGTGACCAGCAGCGCCTCGACGCCCTGGGCTACCTCGAGGAGTACCCGCAATACCCCCACGGCGAGTTCTCCGACGTGGTGCCGCGCGGCGGCAACGCGGGCGGCGGCGGCCAGCCGGGCTGGGTGCTGAAGTGCAAGGGCTGGGAGACCGACCCGAACGCCTACATCTACTTCACGATCCAGGGCCATGCCTGGGCGCCGATCTGCAAGGTTCTCGGTAGGGAAGAGTGGATCACCGATCCCGCCTACAACACCCCCCGCGCCCGGCAAGACAAGATCTTCGACATCTTCAAGACGATCGAGGAATGGCTGGCCGACAAGACCAAGTTCGAGGCGGTGGACATCCTGCGCACCTACGACATCCCCTGCGCGCCGGTGCTGTCGATGAAGGAGATCGCCGAGGACAAGTCTCTGCGCGAGAGCGGTACCGTCGTCGAGGTGGCGCACCCGAAGCTCGGCAAGTACCTGACCGTCGGAAGCCCGATCAAGTTCTCCGACATGAAGGTGGAGGTGAAGGCCTCGCCGCTGCTCGGTGAGCACACTGATGAGGTGCTCGCAGATCTGGGCTACACGCCGGAGCAGATCCGGGCGATGCACGAGGCCCGCGCGGTCTGATAGAGAGCGTGCGACCTCTGCTTTCCTGAGACAGGACGGCGCCCCGCCAGCGCCGTCCTTTTCATGTGCGAGCCCCAGAACCGATGCGCGTATTCCTCAGCCGTTTCCTGCCGGAGCTAACACCTGTCAGCAAGCGCGAGCGCCTGCGCTCCGCGGCCGGTGCCCTGGTGGGGATCCTGGCGACCGGTCTCGTCTGTCGCGCCTCTGTGGGCTCCGACGCACTCCCGGTGCTGATCGCCCCGATGGGGGCCTCGGCGGTGCTGCTCTTCGCCGTGCCGGCGAGCCCCCTGGCTCAGCCCTGGTCGATCCTCGGTGGCAACATCGTGGCGGCGATCGTGGGTATCACGGCGGCGTCCTGGGTCGCCGACCCGTTCGTGGCCGCGTCCTGCGCCATCGGGGTGGCGATCGCCCTGATGATGGCCCTGCGCTGCCTGCACCCGCCGAGCGGGGCCGTGGCGTTGACGGCGGTCCTCGGCGGGCCCGCGATCCGGGAACTCGGCTACGGCTTCGTGCTCTGGCCGGTCGCGGCCAATTCGCTCCTGCTGCTCGCCACCGCCCTGCTGTTCAACAACCTGACGGGGCGCGCCTACCCGCACCTCCGCCCGGCCGGGCCCCGGACGGCCGACCCGCCCTCCGGTGCTCGGGTAGGCTTCCGCGCCTCGGACCTCGACGCCGCGCTGGAGGATTTCGACCAGCTCCTCGACGTCGACCGGAGTGACCTGGAGCAGATTCTGCGGCGCGTGCAGATGCGCGTCTATGGCCGCCGCTCGGGACCGATCACCTGCGCGGCGATCATGTCCCGCGACGTGATCGCCGTAGCGCCGGACGCGCCGCTCGCCGAGGCCCTGCGGCTGCTGCGCCGCCACCGGATCAAGGCGCTTCCGGTGACCGACGAGCGCGCGCGCGTCCTCGGCATCGTCACGCAGACCGATCTCCTCGACAAGGCCGCCTGGGACCAGGCCGGGCCGCGCCTCGGCCTCGGCCGCCGCCTGCGCCTCACCGCCGAGCGGGGGCGCGCGCCTCACGGTTGCGCCGCCGACATCATGAGCGCGGTTGACCCGGTCGGTCCCAATACGCCCATCGCCGCGCTGGTGCCGCGCATGTCGGAGGCAGGGCTGCACCATCTGCCGGTTGTCGACGCCGACGGGCGTCTCGTCGGGATCGTCTCCCAGACGGACCTGATCCCGGCGCTCCTGTCCGAGGCTGACGCGCCCGAAACCCCGGCCCGCAGCCGCGCTCCCGCCCGGGCCGTCCTGGTCTGAGCCTCAGAGATCGCCGGACGGATCGGCCAGGAAGAACGCGACCGCCTGCGCCACCACGGCCGGCTGGTGGGCGTGCGGCCCGTCATACTCGACATAGGTAACCGGATAACCGGCCTCGCGCAGAGCCGGCACGTGGAGCCGGGCACTCCGGTCGATCGGGATCTGCTCATCCTGCGTGCCGTGCGACAGGAAGATCTTGGGCACGCCGACCTGCAGATGGACCGACAGGAATCCGGCCGACGAGACGATCAGATGGCTGGCCACGTCGCCGTTGGCGAGCCCCAGCGAGAGCGTGTAGCTCCCGCCGTCGGAATGGCCGGCGAAGCAGAGCCGCCCCGGATCGAGCAAGAACCGGTCCGCCACGTGAGCCAGCGCCGTCGCGACCCGCTCCCGGTCCGGCCCGTGGCCGGCGATGACGATATCCCAGGTCGGAAACAGCGATTGCGGGACGAGGAGCAGGAAGCGCTCGTCGCGGGCGTGGCCCTCCAGCATCGGCAGGATGCGCGCGGCGCTGCCGCCGCCGCCGTGAAACAGCACCACGAGCGGGCAGGGGCGGTGCGGATCGAGTCCCTCGGGGACCACCAGCACCGCGTCGCGCTCGGCAAAGAGGCCGAGGTCGTGCCGACCCGGCGGCAGCGGCTCGCGGCCGGGCAGCCGATGACGGAAATGCAGGCGGCCGGCGAGGTCGGGATCGATCATGGCGGGACCATCCTGGCTTGCTCTGTCACGTCGCGTCGTGAGCCGAAGAAGGCGCGCGGGCCTCGGAGGTGGTCAGCGGGCACAACGCTTCAGCCCCGCCGCGACGCCGTCAATGTCGATTGCTCGGCACATGCAGAGCGCGACCGGCCCCTTGTCTCGTGCGGGAGAGGAGACCCGCCCCGAGTCCGCAGAGGGCTGGCTGGGCCCGATATCGACCATGGAGGTCCGCGGATCGTGGGGGCGCATCACACTGCGTCCGCATCGAAACGGCCGGATCGCTGAGCGATCCGGCCGTCAAAGTATTCAGGTCAGGGGCCTTAGTCCGCCACGCTCACTTCTTCTTCTTGATGCCGCTCTGCGGGTTGAGGCTGCCGATGTTGCCGCTCTCGCTGCCGGCGGCCGGGTCAATGACGGCATTCACGAGCGCGGGGCGACCCGAATTCATCGCCTCGTTGACCGCCCGGGTCAGCTCGTCCGGCGTGGTCACATGGTAGCCGACGCCGCCGAAGGCCTCCATCATCCGGTCGTAGCGGGAATCCGGCACGAACACCGTCGTGGCCGGGTCGCGGCCGGTCGGATCGGTGTCGGTGCCGCGGTAGATACCGTTGTTGTTGAACACCACGATGCAGACCGGCAGCCCGTACCGGCAGATCGTCTCCACTTCCATGCCGGAGAAGCCGAAGGCGCTGTCGCCTTCCACACAGAGCACCGGCTTGCCGGTCTCGACCGCGGCCGCCACCGCGAAGCCCATCCCGATGCCCATGATGCCCCAGGTGCCGACATCCAGGCGCTTGCGCGGCTGGTACATGTCGATGATGCCGCGGGCGAGGTCGAGGGTGTTGGCGCCCTCGTTGACCAGGATCGCGTCCGGCCGCTCCTTGACGATGGTGCGCAGCGCGCCGAGCGCGGCGTGGAAGGTCATGGGCGAGGCGTTGCTCATGAGCTTCGGCGCCATCTTGGCGATGTTCGCCTCGCGCTTGGTCTTGAGCGTCTCGATCCAGTCGGACGGGGGCTGCTGCCAGCCCTTGCCCATGCCGTCGAGCAACGCCTGCACGCAGGAGGCGATGTCGCCGACCACCGGGGCCACGATCTCGACGTTCGAGTCCATCTCGCGCGGCTCGATGTCGATCTGGATGAACTTGGTCGAGCCCGGCTCGCCCCAGCTCTTGCCCTTGCCGTGCGACAGCAGCCAGTTCAGCCGGGCGCCGATCAGCAGCACCACGTCCGAGTCCTTCAGCGCCGTCGAGCGCGCCGCGCCGGCCGAGAGCGGGTGGGTGTCGGGCAGGAGGCCCTTGGCCATGCTCATCGGCACGTACGGAATGCCGCTGGTCTCGACGAGCGCGCGGATCGCCTCGTCGGCCTGAGCGTAGGCGGCGCCCTTGCCGAGCACGATCAGCGGCCGCTTGGCGGATTTCAGGACGTCCAGCGCCCGGGCGATCGCCTCGGGGGCCGGGCGCTGGGCCGGGGCCGGATCGATCACCTTCACGAGCGACTGACGGCCGGCCTCGGCATCCATCACCTGGGCGAACAGCTTGGCGGGCAGGTCGAGATAGACGCCGCCCGGCCGGCCCGAGCAGGCGGCGCGGATGGCGCGGGCGACGCCGATGCCGATATCGGCCGCGTGCAGCACCCGGAAGGCCGCCTTGCACAGGGGCTTGGCGATGGCGAGCTGGTCCATCTCCTCGTAGTCGCCCTGCTGCAGGTCGACGATCTCGCGCTCGGAGGAGCCCGAGATCAGGATCATCGGGAAGCAGTTGGTGGTGGCGTTGGCGAGCGCCGTGAGCCCGTTGAGGAAGCCCGGGGCCGACACGGTGAGGCAGATGCCCGGCTTCTGGGTCAGGAAGCCCGCGATCGCCGCGGCGTTGCCGGCATGCTGCTCGTGACGGAACGAGATCACCCGCATCCCCTCGGCCTGCGCCATGCGGCCGAGATCGGTGATCGGGATGCCCGGGACGCCGTAGATCGTCTCGATGCCGTTGAGCTTGAGCGCGTCGATGACGAGGTGGAAGCCGTCGGTCAGGTCCGGCTCTGCCTCGACCTCGGGTGTGGTGTGCACGATCTTGGCCAGGGCGGTCATGGCAGGGTCTCCGAAGGGTTGGTGTCGGTTGAGGTGGCGCTCGGCGCCGTCAGGCTCGAGGGATCTCCCATCCTCCGCCCTCATCCTGAGGTGCCCGCCTCGGCGGGCCTCGAAGGCGTTCTCCGGAGGCCTCTGCGATGTCCGGATCCCTCCTTCGAGGCCTCCGCTTCGCGTCGTCGCCGCAGGATGAGGGGGAGGAATGGGAGATCCGTGGGGTTGCGTGTCCTTCGCGTGGTCGTCGGTTCGGGCAGTCAGACCGCCCGGATCGGTTGTGTGGCCAGAGCCGCCGGGTGCTCAGCGGCGGCGAGATAGCGGGCCCGCATCGGGCGAAGCAGGAACATGGCCAGGGCCGCCGCCGTGACGTTGAGGACGATGATCAGCGTGAACACGGCCGACCAGCCGTAGGCGGTGGAGATCAGGCTGGCGAAGGGCACGAGGAAGGCCGCGGTTCCCTTGGCGGTGTAGAGCAGGCCGGCATTGCTGGCGGCGTATTTCGAGCCGAACGTGTCACCGCAGGTCGCCGGGAACAGCGAGTAGATCTCGCCGAACACCCCGAAATAGACCGCGGTTGCGAGCACGAAGACCATCGGATTGTGCCCGTAGGTCAGCAGCACGATCACCGCCAGAGCCGCCGTCGAGAAGGCGATGAACATCGTGTTCTCGCGGCCGATATGGTCGGAGACGAAGCCGAAGAACGGCCGCCCGAACCCGTCGAAGATGCGGTCCAGAGAGATCGCCAGCGTCAGCGCGGCCATCTGGAGGCCGAAGAGGCTCACCGGCACGCCGGCCACCTGGAAGTCGTGGGCGATCGGTGCGATCTGCGCCGCCGCCATCAGGCCGCCGGACGCGACCATCACGAACATGACGTACATGACCCAGAAGACGGGGGTGCGCACCGCCTCGCGGGGGCTGCGGTCGACCTTGGTCTGGGGCAGGCGGGTGCTCTTGCGCTGAATCGGCGTGCTCGTCGACGGCTTGCGCAGCAGGAAGGCGAGAGCCAGCACAACGGCGCCCTGGCCGATGCCGAAATACAGGAAGGCGTCCTGGTAGCCGCTGGAGGCGATCATCCGGGCGATCGGCACCACCGTGATGGCCGCGCCCGCGCCGAACCCGGCCGCCGTGGCGCCCGCGGCGAGACCGCGGCGATGCGGAAACCACTTCAGCGCGTTGCCCACGCAGGTGCCGTAGACGGAACCGGCGCCAATACCGGCGATCACGGCACCCAGATACAGCAGGAACAGGCTGTCGGCGTAGGCATCGATCGTCCAGGCCAGGGCGATCATCACGCCGCCGAAGGCCACCACGATCTTCGGGCCGTAGCGGTCGACGAACCATGCCTCGACCGGCACCAGCCAGGTTTCGGTGGCGACGAACAGCGTGAAGGCGAGCTGGATCGCCGCGCGACCCCAATGGTAGCGCTGGTCGATCGGGTCGACGAACAATGTCCACCCGTATTGAAGGTTGGCGATCATGGCCATGCAGATCACGCCGAAGGCGAGCTGCCACCATTTCGCCGCCGGCGAATCCTGGCGTTCCATCCCTGAGCCTCTCTCGTAGGCGGCGCGGCCTTACTGTGGCGGCGTCTCTCGTCCACCGATGATCATGCACATCCGTTCCAGGTATGCAATATACCAGGGTGAGACGGACGAGATGAACTGTCAGGTCGGCGATATTATTCCGCTTGCTCGGCCTGGGGAATCGGGCCCCAGGCACCGAGCGTCGGCGCGTCAGCCGGGTTCAGCGTTTCATCGAGCGCGGGGATCGAGGCCGGATCAGCCGGAAAGCCGATGAGCGCGCAGGCGGCCACCCATTCCGGTCCCTCCTTTACCGCCGCCAGGGTGCTCGGATCCAGCGCCGTGATCCGTCCGCGCTCGAGGCGCAGGATGGCCCGGCCGGTCTCGGCCTGAACGAAGCGGACGATCGTCATTCGGCGCAGGCATTCGCGCAGGAAGGTGGTGTTGGCGGATGCCGAGAGGTCGGCGCCCTTGAAGACCGCCTCTGGGCTACGGGCGAAGATGTCGACCTTCCGGAAGCGGTCGATGTCGATCAATCCCTTCACGTCGAGGATGTTGAGGATCCCGTCCGCCCAGAACGCGATGGTGCGCGGGCGCTCGCCGAGCTTCACGCTGTTGTCGAGGAACTCGCAGACCACCTGCTTGTCCCGGGCCAGCGCCCAGTTGAAGAACAGGCGCGGCATGCCGGTATAGGCCTCGACATTGTGGGCCAGCAGGTCCTCCACCGCCTTGTATCGGCCGAACAGCTCGCCCCGCTTCCACGCCCGCTCCACGGTGTCGGCCGGAGGCGTGACCATGAACTGCATGTAGACCCGGTCGCCGAACCGGGTGAGCAACTGGCCGCCGCCGTCGGAGCCGGCCTCGGCCTGGAAGCTGTCGAACCGGAAGCGGTCGATCAGCAGGTTCGAGATCCGCCGCTCCGCCGCCTTGCGGGTGACGTAGCGGTCGAGCTTCATGTCGATGATCTCGACCTCGTAACCCGTCAGCGTGCCGGCGTAGCGGGAGGCCGGTCCGAGGCTGTCGTAGTCGAGGAGATACTTGCGCCAGACATCGGGTGTGATCACCGCGAAGTCGGACCACGCCATACCGAGGCGCTTGGCGAGGCCGAGCTGGTAGGGGCGGATCGTGCTCTTGCCGGAGGCCGAGGCGCCTTTCACGTTCATCACCACAGGATGATCCTGCGGCGCCAGCCGGCGGTAGTTCTGCGCCTCCACCACCGCAGCGATCCAGGGCTCGATCTGCTCGCCGATGCGTCGGCTGCCATAGCCGTTCGAGACCAGCGTTCCCGCGATCGTCCGCAACAGGACAGGATCCCGGATGACGGCGTTCTGCCGCGCGATGAGGCCGGATATCACGGTGCGGAGGGCCTCGCAGGCGGCAATCTCCAAACCGTCGCCGGACGCGGCGGCCCGCCGTTGCCAGGATTCGAGGTGGTACAGGGCCCGGGTCGCGAGATCCTCGCGCGGGGCTTCGGCCACCGGAGGTCGGCGCCCGAGGATCCGGTCGAGCCAGCGCGGCTCGGGCGGGGGCGGGGCCGGTGTATCCTCCAGAATGGCGGAGACTTCTCGGGCGAGCACCGCATCCGCCTCGGCGCGGATCCCGGCGAGGGCGGCCTCGACCTCGCCGAGACGTGGCTCGATCCCCTCGCGCAGGATCGTGGCGACGATGGCTCGGAAGTTCACGCCCAGATCGGCGTAGACCGCGCCCACCGGCACGGACAAGTCCGACATGACCCGGATCAGAACCTCGTGGACGACGAGTCGACCGGCCCGGAACCGGGTCAGCTGGCGGGCGGGCAGCCCGCAGAGGTCGCTCAGGTCCAGGGCGTCGCGGAGCGGCGTTTCGACATGTTCCGGCCGGTAGACGGTGACCAGGGGCAGAAAGGCGGAGGGCAGATCGGACCGGACGCCCGGGCTCCAGGGGCCGACAGGCGGATCCGAGTGGTGGGCGACCGCGTCCGTCATGCGCGACTCACCCTCCCCTGCAGAGGGGGGAGGGAAGGCCCGCGGCAGGTTTCACGCCCGAGCGGGCTGAACCGACAGCGTGCGCCGCCCGTGCAGGTGGATGAGAAATCCTAAAAGACCTTCTGGAACCAGCCATGGGCGTCGTTGGAGTTGCCCCGCTGGATGTCCACCAGCAGGCTTCGCAGCCGCTGGGCCACCGGCCCGGCCTTGCCGTTTCCGATGGTGAAGCTCTCTTCCCGGCCCTTCACGGTCCCGATCGGCGTGATCACCGCGGCGGTGCCGCAGGCGAAGGCCTCGGTCAGGCGGCCTTCCCGCACGTCGGCGCGCCACGCGTCGATCGTGTAGGGTTCCTCCTTCACGGAGAGACCAGCCTCAAGCGCCAGGGTAATCACCGAGTCGCGCGTGATGCCGGGCAGGATGCTGTCCGAGAGGGGCGGCGTCACCAACGTGCCGTCCTCGAAGACGAAGAACACGTTCATGCCGCCGAGTTCCTCGATGTAGCGGCGCTCTACCGCGTCGAGGAACACCACCTGCTCGCAGCCCTGGGCAGCCGCTTCCGACTGCGCCGCGAGGCTGGCGGCGTAGTTGCCGCCGCACTTGGCCGCGCCCGTGCCGCCCGGGGCCGCGCGGGTGAAGTGCTCCGAGACCCACACAGTGACGGTCCCGGTCGGATCCTTGAAGTACGAGCCCACCGCCGAGGCGATCGTCACGAACAGGTATTCCGAGGCGGGCTTGACCCCGAGGAAGGCCTCGCTGGCGATCATGAACGGGCGGAGATAGAGGCTGCCGTCCGGCGTGTCAGGGATCCAGGCGCGGTCGATCTCGACGAGCCGCCGCATCGCCTCCACGAAGGCGTCCTCTGGGAAGGGCGCCATCGCCATACGCTCGGCCGAGCGGCGGAAGCGGCGGGCGTTGGCGTCTGGCCGGAACAGCGCGGCGCCGCCATCGGCGGTCCGGTAGGCCTTCAGCCCCTCGAAGATCTCCTGCGCGTAGTGCAGCACCGCGGAAGCGGGATCGAGCGGAATCGCCTCGCGCGCCTGGATCCGCGCGTCGTGCCAGCCCCGGCCGGCCGAGTAGCGCGCCACCACCATGTGATCGGTGAACACCTTGCCGAAGCCAGGATTCGCCATCAGCGCGGCCCGCTCCTCGGCGGTCCGCGGCGCGGGATGACTTTGGATCTCGAACGTCAGGTCGCTCACGGTGTGGTCCTCATCGACTGAGGCCCTTATGGCGCGCTCCGGCGCGCGAATCTACGGAGCCGGCGCATGACGGCGTCGCCGCACATGCGAGTCACTCGACGGTCGCGGGCTCCGACAGCTGCAGCCGGTGCAGGCGCGCATAGGCGCCGCCGGCCGCGAGCAGGTCGTCGTGCCGTCCGACCTCGATCACGCGGCCCGCATCCATCACGGCGATCTGATCGGCGTCGCGTACGGTCGAGAGGCGGTGGGCGATCACCAGGGTGGTGCGGCCGCGCATCAGCCGGGTCAGCGCCTCCTGGACCAGACGCTCTGATTCGGAGTCGAGCGCCGAGGTCGCCTCGTCGAGGAGCAGGATCGGCGCGTCCTTGAGGAAGGCGCGGGCGAGGGCCACCCGCTGGCGCTCGCCGCCGGAAAGCCGGCCGCCGCCGGGCCCGACTCGGAACGCGTAGCCCTCCGGCAGCGCTGTCACGAAGCCGTGGGCTGCGGCGGCGGAGGCGGCCGCCTCGATCTCGGCGCGCGTCGCTCCCGGCCGGCCGAATCCGATGTTGGCGGCAATCGTGTCGTCGAAGAGAACCACATCCTGCGAAACCACCGCCACGGCCGCGCGCAGCGACGCGAGGGTCACGCCACGCACGTCCCGCCCGTCGATGGTCACGGCGCCCTCGGTCACGTCGTAGAGCCGCGGCACGAGATTCAGCAGGGAGGACTTGCCGGAGCCCGAGCGCCCGACAAGTGCCGTGACGGAGCCCGGCGGAGCCGTGAGGTCGATCCCCTCGAGCGCCGGAGCGTCCGGCCGGTAGCGAAAATGGACGCCTGTGAAACGGATCGCGCCGGCGGTGACCGTCAACGGCCGCGCATCCGGTGCCTCGCGGATCTCCGCCGCCTCGTCCATCACGTCGAAGTAGCGCCGCAGTGCGGCCGCCGCCTCCTGAAGGATGGCGTTGAGATTGCCAAGCGCCCGGGCCGGCTGGGCGGCGAGGAGCAGCGCCGCCACGTAGCCCGTGAAGTCGCCGACCGTCTTCTCTCCCGCGAGGACCCGCTGCCCGACCAGCACCAGCACGCCGGCCACCGCGATGCCGCCGCCGATCTCCAGCAACGGGTCGAGGCGGCCGCGGGCATTGGCGGCCTTCATCTTGAGGCGGCGCACCTCGTCGAGGGCTTCGGCGGCGCGGCCCTTGAGGTAGGTCTCCATCGCGTAGGTCTTGGCAACGCGGGCGCCCTGCAGGCTCTCGGAGATGAGGCTGGCGGTGGCGCCCATCTGCTCCTGCGTCGAGGTCGAGACCCGCCGGAGCTTCTTGCCGATCCGCCCGATCGGCCCCGCCACGAACGGCACCGTGATGCCGGCCACCAGGGTCAGCACCGGATCCATCCAGATCAGCGCCGCCACCAGCCCGACCAGCATGGCGATGTCGCGCAGGAGCACGGTCGAGATGCGGGTCAGCGCTTCCTTGATGAAGGCGAAGTCGGTGGTGAAGCGCTGGGTGAGGGCCGCCGGACTCTCGCGGCCGAGCTGGGCCAGATCCGAGTCGATCAGGTGGCCGAAGAGCGCCGCCTGCATGTCGGCCTCGACCCGGGTAACCACACGGTTAGTCAGCACCGTCTGGCCGTAGAGGGCGAAGCCGCGTGTGGCCGTGACCGCGATCACCACCAGCGGCCCGTACGCGATGGCCACCGCGTCCTTGCGGTCGAAGGCGTCGAAGGCAGCCTTGATCAGAGCCGGGTAGAGCCCTGTCGAGGCGCCTACCAGCGCGATCAGCACCAGCACCACGGCCAGCGTCGCCCGGTGCGGGTAGAGCCAGGTGCGCCAGAGCCGGACGAGGAGGGGAGCCGTGTCGCCGGGAAGGCGCGCCATGAAACCTACCGGGTCGGATCAGGGGCGCCCTCGGGCAGGATCCGCGGCTGCGGTGTGCCGCCATCGCAGCTGCGGATCAAGGCTTTTGGTCAGCGGTCGTCGTCACGCGCATGCGGTCCGCGGTCGCCGTCCGGACCGTGATGCCAGCCGCCGTGACGATGCCCGCCCATGGGTCGGGCGAGGATCATGGCGCGCCGCTTCTGGTCCTGGTCGAGGCTGGCGTAGAGCGGCTGCGACGCGTCGGCGAGCTTGCGCAGGGCCTCGCCGCGCGCGGTCGCCGCATCGGCCATCGCCCGCAGCGCCGCCGGGGCGTCGTCGCTGAATCTGGGGCGGTCGCGCAGCGCCTCGCGGCGCCGCTCGCGCAGCCTGGCCATGTCGCGGATCGCCGCTTCCACCGGCGGCCACAGCTTCTCCTGGTCGGGCGTGAGCTTCAGGCCGGCATGCAGGGCGGCGATGCGGGCATCCGTGAAGGCCGCCCGGTCCTCGGGGGTCAGCGCGCTCCAGCGTCCGTGGCCGCGGAAGCCCTCGGCGCCGTGGTCACGCGCAAGGGCCGCGCCGGCGAGTCCCAGCCCGAGGGCTCCGCTCACCAGGATGGCCGCCGTCATACGTCGCGACATGGGAATCTCCGTCTTGTGCTCGGGACGCCGCCGCTGCCCGCGACGGCGTCATACGCGGCGCATGGCGCGCCCGGCATGTATCCCGCTTGTGTATGTAACAATGTTACATTAGTGGCTGGCGCGACCAACATGCGGGCAGGTGAAGCGGTGCGAGGCGTGGCGAGAACATTTCGGATCATGGCGCTCGCGATCCTGTCCGTGTGGGCCGGGTTTGCTGGTCCCGCTTCGGCCGCGGAGACCGCGGCAGTCCGGGCGGTGGCGACCTTCTCGATCCTGGGCGACCTCGTTCGGCAGGTCGGCGGATCTCACGTCGCGGTGGCGTCTCTGGTGGGACCCGATTCCGACGCCCACGGTTTCAGCCCATCCCCGGCCGATGCGCGCAAGCTGGTCGAAGCCGACATCGTGTTCGTCAACGGCCTCGGGCTGGAGGGCTGGCTCGACCGATTGATCCGCGCGTCCGGCACTCGCGCACCGGTGGTGATCGCCTCCGCGGGGGTGAAGCCGATCTCCGCGCAGGACGAACACGCCCATGGGGACGGGCCAGGGGAGCGCGACCCCGGACACGGCGATCACGCCGTGGATCCCCATGCCTGGCAGGATGTCGCCAACGTGCGGATCTACGTGGCGAACATCCGGGACGGGCTGGCCAAGGTCGATCCGGCCCATGCCGAAGCCTATCGGGAGGCCGCGTCCGGCTACCTCGCCAAGCTCGACATGCTGGAGCGCGACGTCCGGGCGGCGATCGCCCGCATCCCGCCGGAGCGGCGGCGGATCATCACGACCCACGACGCCTTCGGCTACTTCGCGGCGGCCTACGGCCTGCGCTTCATCGCACCGCAGGGCGTCTCCACCGACAGTGAGGCGAGCCCACGGGATGTGGCGACGATCATCCGCCAGATCCGCAAGGAGCGCGTCCCGGCGGTCTTCCTCGAGAACATCAGCGATCCGCGCCAGATGGAGCAGATCGCCCGCGAGGGCGGCGCCCGCATCGGCGGCAGGGTCTATTCCGACGCGCTGTCGGCGCCGGACGGCCCGGCTGCAACCTATCTCGATCTGATGCGGTCGAACCTGCAGGCGTTCGACGCCGCGCTGATGCCCGGCTAGAGCCACGCGCGATCGCGTGGAGACGGCAGCTGTCCCGTCCTCCGACCGGTCGAGGACCGCTCTGGCTCTTGCCGCACGGCCGTGACGGTCCGGTGTTCCGCCGTGGCTCGCCTTCACAGCGTCGGACATGACATAGCGTAAACCGCCGGTTAAGAGGCGCCCTCTAGCCTTACGGAACGGGTGCCAGCCGATCCTCGTACGCGAGGGCTCAAGGCCTTGGGGCCTTGTGAGATCGCGTAGCTCGGAGATCGCGTGGCTTGGGGGCCTGACCGTTGGCGCTTCTATCGGCTCGTCGCGCGCGAGGCCGTACGTGCCGTCCGCGCCGCCGGTGCCAGCGTCACCGCCTCGCCCGACATCCTCGCCCGAATGCGGGTCGCCGGATTGGTGATCGCGCCCCAGGATCTTCGGACCTCCGACGCGACCTTCGCGGACGACATCTATGCCGGGTTGTTCGTCTTCGCCGGTCGGTCCCTCACGGCGAGCGGCGGCTCGCCTTTCGACTACGCCGCGCCCTCGCCGGAATGGGCCGACGAACTCTACGGCTTCGGCTGGCTGCGCCATCTGCGCGCGGCCGACACCGCGCTGGCCCGGGCCAACGCCCGCGCCTTCGTGGCCGACTTCATCGCCGGCCGGGGCGACGCGGCGCTCGCCCGGCAGACGCCGGTGGCGGCCCGGCGGCTGATCTCGTTCCTGTGCCAGTCGCCCCTCGTGCTGGAGGGCGCCGATCACGGTTTCTACCAGAACTTCCTCAAGGCGATCGGCCGTAACGCGCAGCAACTCGAGCGCGACCTGAGGCGGGGCGTGCCACCGCAATGGCGCCTGAACGCCGCCGTGGCGCTCTGTTACGCCGGCCTGTGCTGCGACGGTATCCAGCCGATCCTGCGACGGGCCACCCGTATCCTGACGCGGGAACTCGACCGGCAGATCCTGACCGATGGCGGCCATCGCTCCCGCGATCCGCGCTTCGCCATGGAACTGCTCCTCGACCTGCTGCCCCTGCGCCAGAGCTATCTCAGCCGCAGCGTCGAGCCGCCGCTCGCGCTCCTCAGGGCCGTCGATCGGATGCTGCCGCTGCTGCGGCTCCTGCGCCACCCGGACGCCTCGCTGAGCCACTTCAACGGCATGGGCGCTACGGATGCGGACCATCTCGCGACCCTGCTGGTCTACGACGGCGCGCTCGCCCGGCCGCTGATGCACGCGCCGAATTCGGGCTACGAGCGCCTGGAAGGGGGGCGGGTCGTGATCGTGGCCGATGTCGGCGCGAGCCCGCCGCTGCCGTATTCGGTCAATGCCGGGGCGGGCTGCCTCGCCTTCGAGATGTCGAGCGGACCCCAGCGCATCGTCGTCAATTGCGGCCTGCCGGCGAGTGGCGCGGATCTGCGCCTCCTCGCCCGCTCCACGCCGGCCCACTCCACGGCTTCGGTCGCCCACGCCTCGTCCTGCCGGTTCCTCACCCGGACCGGTTGGTGGGGCGAGCGGCTCCTGGCCGACTGGCTGATCCGCCGGCGCGGGTCGGTCGTGCTGAGCGGCCCGTCGGCCGTGGCCGCCGAGCGGGCCGAAGAGGCCGACAGCGTCGTCCTCGCGGCCCGGCACGATGGCTACGGCCCCGATTTCGGCATCGTACACGAGCGCCGCTGGCAGCTGTTCCACGTGGCGGCGCGCCTGGAGGGCCGCGACGCCTTCCTGCGCCAGGGCAAGGGGCTGAGCCGGGGACGGCGGTTGCGCCCGCAGGATGTGGCGATCCGCTTCCACCTTCATCCCGGCATCGCGGTGCGCAGCATTCCGGAGGGACTGGAACTCGCCTCGGCGCTCGGCGAGATCTGGGTGTTCAGCGCCGAGAACGCTGAGATCGCCATCGAGGAGAGCGTCTACTTCTCGGGGCTGACCGGGCCGCGCCGCACCGATCAGATCGTGCTGCATCTGCGCGTCTCCGAGGACGTCGAGGTCCGCTGGAGCTTCGAGCGGCACGCCTCCGCGCCGCTCCGCGGCGTGGTCCCCTGAGGGGGCCGGCTGGCCCGGCTGGCCGTTTTCGTGCTACCGCGCCGGACCGTCTTGAACTTTCGGCACGAAGCTATGGCGCACGATCAGGTGCGGGTCTCCCGCGCGCTCCTCTCGGTCTCGGACAAGACCGGCCTCGTCGACTTCGCCCGGGCGCTCCACGCCCGCGGCGTCGCGCTGGTCTCGACCGGAGGCACCCATCGCGCCCTGCAGGAGGCCGGCCTGCCGGTTACCGAAGTCGCCGATCTCACGGGCTTCCCGGAGATGATGGATGGCCGGGTCAAGACGCTGCATCCGGCTGTCCATGGCGGCTTGCTCGCCGTCCGTGACAACCCGGAGCATCAAGCCGCGCTCGCCGCCCACGGGATCGGCGCCATCGACCTCCTGGTGGTCAACCTCTATCCGTTCGAGGCCACGATCGCGGCCGACCGGTCGGATGCCGACTGCATCGAGAACATCGATGTCGGCGGCCCGGCCATGATCCGCGCGGCAGCCAAGAATCATGCGGATGTCGCCGTCGTCACGGACGTGTCGGACTATGCCGGCGTGCTGGCCGCGCTGGAGGCGCATGACGGGGCGCTCGGCGCCGATCTGCGCCGGAGCCTCGCGCAGAAGGCGTTCGCCCGCACCGCGGCCTACGATGCCGCCATCGCCAACTGGATGGCCGGTCGCTTCGGCGCGGATGAGCCCGCGCGGTTCCGCGCCTTCGGCGGCGCCCTGGGGCAGGGGCTCCGCTACGGCGAGAATCCCCATCAGGCGGCCGCCTTCTACCGCGCGCCCGGCAAGGTCCGGTCGGGCGTGGCCACCGCCCGTCAGCTCCAGGGCAAGGAGCTGTCCTACAACAATTTCAACGACACGGATGCCGCTTACGAATGCGTGGCCGAGTTCGACCCGGCGCGCACCGCGGCGGTGGCGATCATCAAGCATGCCAATCCCTGTGGCGTCTCGGAGGGGGGCACCCTGCTCGAAGCCTATGAGCGGGCACTGAGCTGCGATCCGACCTCGGCCTTCGGCGGCATCGTTGCCCTGAACCGCACCCTCGATGCCGAGGCGGCCCGCAGGATCGTCGAGATCTTCACAGAGGTGATCATCGCCCCCGATGCCACGCCGGAGGCGGCGGCCATCGTCGCCGGCAAGAAGAACCTGCGTCTCTTGCTGGCCGGCGGCCTGCCGGATCCGCGGGCGCCCGGCGAAACCGTGCGGACGCTCGCCGGAGGTCTGCTGGTCCAGAGCCGGGATGCGGCGGTCGTCGACGATATGCCGCTCACGGTGGTGACCAAGCGCGCGCCGAGCGAGGCAGAGCTGGCCGATCTCCGGTTCGCCTATCGTGTGGCCAAGCACGTAAAGTCGAATGCCATCGTGTACGCCAAGGCCGGCGCGACGGTCGGGATCGGTGCGGGCCAGATGTCGCGCGTGGACTCTTCCCGCATCGCCGCCTGGAAGGCCGCCGAGGGCGCGAAGCGCCTCGGGCTCTCCGAAAGCCTGGCTGTCGGCTCCGTGGTGGCGTCGGACGCGTTCTTCCCATTCGCGGACGGGCTGATGGCGGCGGCCGAGGCCGGGGCAACAGCGGTCATTCAGCCCGGCGGCTCCATGCGCGATGCGGACGTCATCGCGGCAGCCGATGAGGCCGGTCTCGCCATGGTCCTGACCGGGCACCGTCACTTCCGGCATTGATCCGGCCGAGCCAGGATCCCTGGCTCGCCATGACCGCGTCGCACATCCGTGCGGCGCGATTGCCGGAGCGCGGCTTCGTGTCGACCCGCTCCGTTAACGATCCGCAAAGATCGGAGTGCCCCGATCGATCTTTCTGCCTGATGCGCTGCCCAGTCCAGCATTGCCATGCGCAAGCATGGTCCGGTCCGAAGCTCGGCAATAAATTTCTGTCGTCGCCGAATGCTGTGTTTTGAGCATTATTGCAGATATGATATTCCCGTCTTCGCAAATATGAGCGGCATCTACCGCGCGGGTTGAAATTCTCTCGGCCGCGCGCCATCATGACGCGGATATGCGCCGGAAGCTCGTGTGAAGGACTTCCTGGAACAAATCCGGGTCGGGTGACGAGATGGTGGTCGCAGCGCTGTTGTTTTTCTTGGGATGGCTGATCGGCCGGTCCTTTTCGGTGATCGTCATCACAGTGACCTCATCTGTCGTCATGTTTGCCGCGATGACGATCTTCATGTCCGTATATGGCCTCGATCTGCTGCATATGCTGATTATGCTGGGATACTTGACCGCGCATCAGGCCGGATATCTGCTCGGCGCCTACCTCCACGGCTATCCAGAGAGTGACCGGGGACGCTGATCGGCTTCACCACCACCAAACCAACCGGCCGGCAACCGTGTTAATCACGGGCCACATCCCCAGCGCTACGAGCGACCAGATAATTACAAGTAGAAGTGGTGGCTTCGTGCCGGGCCGGCGGCGCAGATGTGCCAAGACGTCGTTCACGTTCGAGTTCCCAGTGGGGCCGGGAGGAGGGAGGCTTAATACGGAGTTCTACCGCTTAGGGTTCCGCCCACCCGATTGTCGTCAGGTTAAAGTTTGTACAGGTTCATTGGATCGGTGCGTCCATTTGTAGTTCTGCATCGGGACTGTAATATACTCGAAGTTGTAATAAATCACCGCTTACAACACCATTCGACCGGAACAAGACAACCAGAGTAACGGCGCGTTCTGATAGGGCGGCGTTTCGGCTTGATGTCGATACTTTCCACCTCTGTATAGGGTCCTGCGAAATGCAATCCGTGACGAACCGCACGGACCGCTATTTCGCTGCGGCGTTGCAGGCTCGACACAAGCGGCCGGGTTGTCGCTGTGCGACGCGCGTGATCGCGTCTCGTTCAGGGGCACATTCCGGGTGCCCGGTGGCGCGCAAGGGCGCGCGTCGGCAATCCAGACAGAAACGCCCAGGCAGCGTGGGCTGCCTGGGCGCCGATGGTACGGGTTCAGTCCGAGCGGCTTGGGCCGGTCAGGTATCCGCGAAGATGTCGCGATCCTTGGTCTCCGGTACGAACAGCACGCCGATGATCACCGTCGCGACGGCGATGACGATCGGGTACCAGAGGCCGAAATAGATGTCGCCGGTCTGCGCCACCATGGCGAAAGCGGTGGCCGGTAGCAGGCCGCCGAACCACCCGTTGCCGATATGGTAGGGCAGCGACATCGAAGTGTAGCGGATCCGGGTTGGGAACAGCTCCACCAACATGGCGGCGATCGGGCCGTAAACCATCGTGACGAAGAGCACGAGGATGAACAAGAGGCCGATCACCTGCGCGACCTGCGGTCGGAAGATGTCGAACGGGTTCGACATCTTGACGATCTCGGGGTCGCCGGCCTTCGGGTAGCCCGCGGCTTGGAGCGCGGTGGTCGTGGCCTTGTTGGCCTCGACGTTGCCGCCCTGCGGGTACGGGATCTCGGTGTCGTTCACCCGGATCGTCGTAGGCTGACCGGCCGCGCCGGGGACGGTCGTGTAGCGCACCGACGACTTCGACAGGAAGTCGCGGGCGAGGTCGCAGGGGGCGGCGAACACCCGGGTTCCGACCGGGTTGAACAGCGTCCCGCAGGCGGCCGGATCGGCCGTCACCGTCACCTTCACGTTCTCGATTGCCGCCTCGAGCTTCGGATTGGCGGTCGAGGTGATCCCCTTGAAGATCGGGAAGAATGTCGCCGCCGCGATCGCGCAGCCCGCAAGGATGATGACCTTGCGGCCGATCTTGTCGGACAGCCAGCCAAAGACCACGAAGAAGCCGGTGCCCAGGAGCAGCGACCAAGCGATCAGCAGGTTGGCGGTATAGCCATCGACCTTGAGGATCGATTGCAGGAAGAACAGCGCGTAGAACTGGCCCGTGTACCAGACCACGCCCTGACCGGCGACGAGGCCGAACAGCGCGATGACTGCGAACTTCGCGTTCCGCCACTCGCCGAAGGCCTCCGTGAGCGGCGCCTTGGACGTCTTGCCCTCGTCCTTCATCTTCTTGAAGGCCGGGGATTCGGAGAGCTGGAGGCGGATCCAGACCGAGATGCCGAGGAGCAGCACCGAAACCAGGAACGGGATGCGCCAACCCCACTCGGCGAAGGCAGCCTCGCCGGTGAAGGTCCGGGTCGCGAGGATCACGAGGAGCGACAGGAACAGGCCCAGCGTCGCGGTGGTCTGGATCCAGCTCGTGTAGAAGCCGCGCCGGCCGTTGGGGGCGTGCTCGGCCACGTAGGTCGCTGCGCCGCCGTACTCGCCGCCGAGGGCAAGGCCCTGGGCGAGGCGCAGGACGATCAGGATGATCGGCGCCGCGATGCCGATGGTGGCCGCGTTGGGCAGGATGCCGACGATGAAGGTCGACAGGCCCATGATCAGAATCGTGACCAGGAAGGTGTATTTGCGCCCGACGAGGTCACCGATGCGGCCGAACACCAAGGCGCCGAATGGACGGACGATGAAGCCGGCCGCGAAGGCGAGCAACGCGAAGATGTCGCGCGTGGCCGGCGGGTAAGCCGAGAAGAACTGCGCGCCGATGATCGCCGCCAGTGAACCGTAGAGATAAAAGTCGTACCACTCGAACACTGTGCCGAGCGAGGACGCGAAGATCACCCGCTTCTCGGCCGACGTCATCGGCCTCGCGGCGTCTCCGGCCCGCGGGATCGCGGTTGCCACAGCCATGAAACAGGTCCTCCCAGACGCTTATGGGCGGCCCGACAGCGGGATCGCCCCTTCACCAGCCCGTTCCCCGGGCGGCTCTGCGCGATGCGCAGATCACCTATGCGTTATCGCAAGGGCGCGGGCGGTCAACCGGTAAAGCGATTGTGAAGAGCCTCATCAACACGGGCGCATACTGACTTGTCACCGGAACGACAGAGGGCGCGGCTCTCGCCGCGCCCTCCGCCGGTCCGGTGTTTCGGTGTTGGGATCAGTGCGCGTGCGCGCCCGCTGCCCCGATCCCGGTTTCCGAGCGCACATATTGCGCCTCGAAGGCCGCCCGCTCGCGCTGGGCCCTGCGGGACTTGTCCATCGTGGACACGACCCAGATCGTCGCGAAGGCCAGCGGCATCGAGAACAGCGCCGGATTGTCGTAGGGGAAAAGCGGCGCCGGGTTGCCCAGCGTCGACACCCAGACGGCCTTCGACAGCACCACCATGATGACCGCCGCCAGAAGTCCGACGAGGCCGCCGGCCAGCGCACCCCAGGTTGTGGTACCGCGCCACAGGATCGACATGGCGAGGACCGGGAAGTTGCAGCTCGCCGCCACCGCAAAGGCGAGGCCCACCATGAAGGCGACGTTCTGGTTCTCGAACACGTAGCCGAGATAGATCGCCACGATGCCGATCACCACCGCCGAGAGCTTCGACAGGTTGACCTCATGCTTCTCGGTGGTGCGCCCACGGGCGATGACCTGGGCGTAGAGGTCGTGGCTGATGGCCGAGGCGCCCGCGAGCGTCAGGCCGGCCACCACTGCCAGGATCGTGGCGAAGGCCACGGCGGAGATGAACCCGAGGAAGTACGGGCCGCCCACCGCATTGGCGAGGTTCACCGCCACCATGTTGGTGCCGCCGATCATGTCCTTCAGCTTGTCGAAGGTGCCGGCCGCGCCGAGCTTGAAGTAGCTCGGATCCGACATCAGCAGGGCGATGCCGCCGAAGCCGATGATGAAGGTCAGGATGTAGAAGTAGCCGATCAGGCCGGTGGCGTAGAACACCGACTTGCGCGCAGCCTGCGCATCCGAGACCGTGAAGAACCGCATCAGGATGTGCGGCAGGCCGGCGGTGCCGAACATCAGGCCGACGCCGAGCGAGATCGCTTCCACCGGGTTCGAGACGAGGCCGCCCGGAGCCATGATGGCGTCGCCCTTCGGATGGACCTGCACGGCGTTGGCGAACAAAGCCTCCGGGTTGAAGCCGTACTTCAGCAGCACCGCGCCGGCCATGAAGGTCGCGCCGCCCAAGAGCAGGCAGGCCTTGATCACCTGCACCCAGGTGGTCGCCTTCATGCCGCCGAAGGCGACGTAGACGATCATCAGGACGCCGACGATGATCACCGCGTAGAGGTAGGGCAGTCCGAACAGGAGCTGGATCAGCTTCCCCGCGCCGACCATCTGGGCGATCAGGTAGAAGGCCACCACCACCAGGGTGCCCACCGCCGAGATGATGCGGATCGCGGTCTGGTCGAGGCGGAAGCTCGCCACGTCGGCGAAGGTGAACTTGCCGAGGTTGCGCAGGCGCTCGGCGATCAGGAACAGCACGATCGGCCAGCCGACCAGGAAGCCCGTCGAGTAGATCAAGCCGTCGAAGCCGGAGGTGTAGACGAGTCCCGAGATACCGAGGAACGAGGCCGCCGACATGTAGTCGCCGGCGATCGCCAGCGCGTTCGTTCCGGCCGAGATGCCGCCGCCCGCCGCGTAGAAGTCGGCGGCCGACTTGGTGCCCTTGGCCGCCTTGTAGGTGATGCCCAGCGTCAGCAGCACGAAGAACAGGAACATCAGGATGGCCGGCCAGTTCGTGGCCGATTGCTGCACGGCGCCGAGATCCGGGCCGGCGGCGTAGGCCGCGCCCGCCGCAATCGTGGCGAGCGTCAGACCGAGGAGGAGGCGGTTCATCGGGCGACGCTCCGCTTGAGGGCGTCGCTCAGCGCGTCGAAGCGCGTGTTGGCGCGGGCCACATAGATGCCGGTGAGCGCGAAGGCGAACAGGATCACGAACACGCCCGCGAACAGCCCCAGGGAGGCGGTGCCGCCAACCTTCACGGCAAGCAGCGACTTGTCGAAGGCGATGAGGCCGATGAAGCCGAAATAGACGACGAGCATCAGGATCGTCAGGATCCAGGCGAACCGGGTGCGCTCGCCGACGAGATGCTGGAATTCGGGGGTCCGGACAATCCGCTCGACCTGCGGATCGACGTCCGTTCCGGGTGGGCGTGTTCCCGGGGGCGCCGTGCGCCCTCGAAGGCCGACTGTCGTGCCGCTCATGGCTGTTCCTCCCGCGAGGGCATGCTCTCGGCCCCCCGGTTCGTCGCGTTGAAATTCGTGGTTCTTGTTGGAGGCGGGCGCCCCCCTTGGTGCCCGCCCCGGTCCGGACCTGCGCCGCCGCGGCGGCGCAGGTGCGATCACGGTCGGTTCTGCCGGTTTTCGATCAGGTCGTCGACCACGGCCGGCTCGGCCAGCGTCGAGGTGTCACCGAGCGATCCGAAATCGTCCTCGGCGATCTTACGCAGGATCCGGCGCATGATCTTGCCCGAACGGGTCTTGGGCAGGCCCGGGGCGAACTGGATCAGGTCGGGGGAGGCGATCGGCCCGATATCCTTGCGAACCCAGGTCACGAGCTCCTTGCGCAGGGCGTCGTCGCCCTCCTCGCCGTCGTTGAGGGTGACGTAGGCGTAGATGCCCTGGCCCTTCACGTTGTGCGGGTAGCCCACCACCGCCGCCTCGGCGACCTTCGGGTGCGCGACCAGCGACGACTCGACCTCGGCGGTGCCCATGCGGTGGCCCGAGACGTTGATGACGTCGTCGACCCGGCCGGTGATCCAGTAATAGCCGTCGGCATCACGCCGGGCGCCGTCGCCGGTGAAGTACTTGCCCGGATAGGTCGAGAAGTAGGTCTGCTCGAAGCGCTCGTGATCGCCGTAGACCGTGCGCATCTGGCCCGGCCAGGAATCCGCGATGCACAGGTTGCCTTCGCAGGGGCCTTGCAGGACCTTGCCCTCGGCGTCGACCATCTCGGGCTTCACGCCGAAGAACGGCCGGGTCGCCGAGCCGGGCTTGAGCGCGGTCGCGCCCGGCAGCGGGGTGATCAGGATGCCGCCGGTTTCGGTCTGCCACCACGTGTCGACGATCGAGCAGCGCTGATCGCCGACCACGTTGTAGTACCACTCCCAGGCTTCCGGATTGATCGGCTCGCCGACCGAGCCCAGTACGCGCAGCGAAGCCCGCGAAGTCTTCTTCACCGGGCCTTCGCCGCCGCCCATCAGGGAGCGGATGGCAGTCGGCGCCGTGTAGAAGATGTTGACCTTGTGCTTGTCGACCACCTCCCAGAAGCGGGAGGTCGACGGGTAGGTCGGGATGCCCTCGAACATCAGCGTCGTGGCGCCGTTCGCGAGCGGCCCGTACACGATGTAGCTGTGGCCGGTGACCCAGCCGACATCGGCCGTGCACCAGTACACGTCGCCCTCGCGGTAATCGAAGACGTACTCGTGCGTCATCGACGCGTAGACGAGGTAGCCGCCCGTGGTGTGTACCACGCCTTTCGGCTGACCGGTCGATCCCGAGGTGTAGAGGATGAAGAGCGGGTGCTCGGCCTCCACCGCCACGGCAGGGCACTCGTCGGTCACCTGCTCGGCGGCCTCGTCGTAGTAGACGTCGCGGCCCGCCTCCATGGCGACGCTGCCGCCCGTGCGGCGCACGACGATCACGTGGTCGACGAGATCGGCGTCGAGCCTCTTGATCGCCTCGTCGACATTGGCCTTCAGCGGCACCTTGCGGCCACCGCGCAGGCCCTCGTCGGCGGTGATCACGACCTTCGAGCCGCAGCCCTGAATGCGGGAGGCGAGCGAGTCGGGCGAGAAACCGCCGAACACGATGGCGTGGATCGCCCCGAGCCGCGCGCAGGCGAGCATCGCGTAGGCGGCCTCCGGAATCATGGGCATGTAGAGCGTGACCCGATCGCCTTTGCCGACGCCCCGGTTGCGCAGGACGTTGGCCATCCGGCAGACCTGCGCGTGCAGCTCCCGGTAGCTGATAAGCTTGGACTCGGCGGGGTTGTCGCCCTCCCAGATGATCGCGGTCTGATCGCCGCGGGTCTCCAGATGGCGGTCGATGCAGTTATGAGCAACGTTGGTCGTGCCGTCCTCGAACCACTTGATCGAGACCTTCCCGGGCTCGAAGCTCGTGTTCTTCACCTTGGAGAACGGCTTCATCCAGTCGATGCGCTTGCCGTGCTCGGCCCAGAACGCTGTGGGATCGGCGACCGAAGCCGCGTACATCTCCCGGTACTTGGCATCGTCGACATGCGCGCCCTCGCGCCACGCGGACTGAACCTCAATCAGCTTGCCTTCCATGGCGTTCCATCCCTGTTTTGGTGCCCGATCGTATCGCGGTCTCCGCCGCGCAGCCAGGACTTCCAAAGTAACGTAGCCGACAATCTACGATGACGATATCATCGCAGTTTTGCGCGGGCCTGTGCAGCTCAATTCCCATGAATAGATTGGGCGCAATGTAAGAGCTGATTGAGGCTTCGATGCTGCGCTGTCAAGCGCGGCTGGCCGCGCGACCTGTCACCCGCAGCCCTCTGTTTCCGCCTCCTGCGACTATCGCCGACCCCGGGGCGCGCACCCCGGCCGGGCCGGCTGAGCGTTGCGCACCGGGCACGGTTATCGGCCGCTCCGAAATCTGTCCGAAGCCTGTTCCGTGTCGGCACATCGCGGCCAGTTCGCCTTGTCCTCTCGGGCGCGCCTGCGGCGCCCCGGAACGACGGAGCGGCTCACCGGGTGCATCGATCGCCGACGCTTTGTCCGATGCGTCAGGCCAGAGGCGGCACGCGGCCGTGAACGGTCGGGAGCCCTAACCATTCGCCGCACGTCGCGTGGGCATGATGATCTCCACAAGCGTGCCGTCTTCCGGACGTGCCGAGAACTGGAGGCGTCCGCCGTTGGCCTCCACCAGTGCCCGCGGCAGCGCAAGTCCCTCCTCGACATCCCCCTTCGGAGCTTCCACCCGCGGGACATGCCCTGCACCGGTATCGCGCACCCTCAGGGCGATCGCCGCCCGCTCGGCCGAACCGGTCGACACGATGATCTGGCTACCGGCCGCCGAGCGCCGGATCGCGTTCTCGATCACGAGGCTCGCCGCACGACTGACGGAGCGCTCGTCGGCCTCCAGGTCGCCGATGTCGGCGGAAAAACTCGTCCGCATGACGATGCGGCCCCGCGCCGCCTCACCCTGGAGCCGGGCGACGCAATCCGCGACGACGTCGTTGAGGTCGAGGGCCTGCGGTTCCAGGCGCAGAGCCCCGGCCTCGACGGCTGCGAGGTCCAGAAGCTTGCCAACACGCTCCAGCATCATCTCGCCCGAGGCTTTGATCTCGGCGAGGCAACCCCGGTAGCGCGCGTCGCCGAGCGGGCCGAAAGGCTCCTTCAGCATCGCTGCGGCGAGATCGATCATCCCGGAAAGGGGTTCACGGACGGCGCTGTCGAGTCGTCCGAGCGCACCGCGCCGACCCGGTTCATGTGCCGGGCTGTCGACTGCGCTCGGCGCAACGGCCTCGCGGTCGACGCGCGCGAGCACGGCCACGTGTCGACCTTGAGCTTGAGCCGCCGCCACGGTGAGCGACACGGGTTCGCCGGCAAGGAGGACGGTGCGCTGCCGAGGAGGCGCGCCGCGAAGGCCGTCGGCGACAGCCAGGACGCTCTGTCGATCGAACAGGCTGACGAAACTGCTGCCGACAATCTCGCGCGGATCGCAGCCGAACAGGCCGGCCGCGGCACGGTTGAGCGCGACGATGCGACCAGCCCCGTCGACGGTGACGACCCCGGTCTCGATCGCGTCCAGGGCCGCCTCGGCGCTGGCCGTCCGCTCGATCTGGGCCGCTCGGGCGAGACGTTCGGCGGTGAGCGCATCCACGACGTCGGCCTCGTCAACAGGCCGGATGACCAGACAGGTGGCGGGCATGCCGGCCCAAGCGGAGGCGCTCGCGAGGATTTCCACCGGCCGCGCGGCGCCATCGGCTGTCGTGACGGTCGTTCGGCGTGTCGGCGCAGCGCGTGCCTCCGTGGGTGTGACACCCGGAAGCAAGCGGGAAAGTCCAGTTCGCGCGAGGCTCGGCAGGTCGGGGAGGCCGCTCAAGTCGAGCAAGGCCCGGTTCGCGGCGACGATCGTGCCGTCACGATGGAGGAGCACGGGCAGCGGCAGGCCGGCGAGGAGTTCAGAATCCGGAAGCGGCACAGCCTGGGATTCCGGATCGGCGCTTGCCGCGGCGATCTCCACCGCCGCATCGTCGGGTTCCGCCGGTATCTCTGCCGGATTGGTCTGCGGGGTGGGGAACGGCATCACCGCGCCACCCTCGATCTTCGGCGTTCCAGATCCGGATTCGGCCTCGTCGCCGGCGTAGCGAGCGCCCAGCGCCCGGGCGATCTCGCGGAATGCGGCATGCTCGTCGTTCGACAGCGGAGCCGCAACGGGTTCCGGATCGACGGCGGCCTGCATATCGGCCTCGACCGACATCGGCGAGCCGGTAGCGTGCGCGGCATCTGCGCGTGCCCCCGTGGCCGCCTCCGGCGCCGGCTCTGCCGGCACGAGCGAAACGCTGGTGTTGGCCGGCATACTCCGGATCAGGCCGAAACCGGCAAATGCCGCGTCGCCCCGTCCCAGCGGGGCACCGGACAGATCAACTCGGAATGGCCCGGTGCCGCCATCGAGCAATGCCGGTTCGCCGCGGAAGGTGCGCCCTTCGTGCAGGGCGGCCAGCACGGCGTCTGCGCCGGACAGGCGCCCGCTCGCGGCCAGATCCTGCCAGCGCTGGCCCACGAGCCCCACGAGAGCCTCCGGCCCGGTGAGGTCGGTCAGGACCCCCGTGGCATCGATCCGCCACAGAAAGCGATCGTCGCGCCGGAGAGGCGCGGCGGGCGCCGATTGCGATGGCACGCACTCCGCCGGAGGACGCTCCGCGTGGCGAACAGGGCGGGAGCGGGCGGTCGCCACCGGCCCCGTCCCGATAACCAAGATCGCAGGCCGGCCGTCGGCCTGTTCGCCGCGAGCCAGCCAGCACAGCACGGGCGGCGCGATCCGACGGACACCCAGACGCAGGCGTGCGAGGCGGGGGGTGGCGTCGCGCGCCGCAGCCGTCACGATCTGGTGGATCAGGCGGCCGAGGGAGGGGCCGGCCAGCGCCTCGGCGACAGGGGCTGCCGCCTCGGACGCGTACAGGATCCGACCCGCTGACGGATCGACCACAAGATGCAGAGAGTCGGGCGCGCCCAGCGCGGCGGACAGCGCCGGCTGCCGCTCCCAATTCGCGAAGGCAGCCGCAAGCCCGGGTTGGGCTGCACTGGCCGTCGGTGTCACTGTCGTCTCCAAAGCCGGCGACCTCGAACCCACACGCAAACCTGTACGCTCCGCGAGCCCGCTCTGCCCGAGAAACACTGGCGACCGAAGCCCTATTGTAAACTCCCTCGCGTCGCGGCGCTGGACTCTCGGCGCAACCGTCACACGTTTACGTTATGTCAACCTTAACGCCATCGGCGCGGGTGGCATATGGCGGCGAATCAGTTATTGTGCACCGCACAAAGCGCCATCCACAGGCTAATCAAGAGAGGAGACGAAGCATGAGCAACCCCCCGAACTATGAAGTTCCGGCCGAGATGCGCGACTTCGCCGAGAAGAGTGTCGAGCAGGCCCGCAAGGCCTTCGACAGCTTCATCGGCGCGGCGCGTCGCACCGCCGACACCGTGCAGGGTTCGGCCGAGCTGGCCCGCTCGAACGCGCTGGACGTCTCCTCGCGCGGCTTCGAATATGCCGAGCAGAACGTCAACGCGGCGTTCGACCTCGCCCAGAAGCTGGTGCGCGCCAAGGACGTACAAGAGGCGATGCAGCATCAGGCCGAGTTCGTCCGCAGCCAGTTCGCTGCCATCCAGGCTCAGGCCAAGGAGTTCAGCGGCCTCGCGCAGAGCGCGATGCAGCAGGGTGCCGAGCGCGCGAAGTCGGCGATGCAGCAGGGCGCCGATGAGGCTCGCAAGGCCATGGAGCAGGGTCAGGACGCCGCCAAGCAGACTGCTCAGAACGCTCAGGACGCCGCCGAGCGCGCGACGCACTAAGATCCGCACTGAGCAACCACGCTGCGGCCCGCTTCCGGTCTCCGGGGCGGGCCGTCTCGTTTTCGCCGGTATTGCCGCCGAGAGCCGCCGGGCGGACGCGTTGGCTCCGCGCCGAGCGAAGGTTTCAGGGATGCGCCTCACTGTTTTCGGCCGGTCCGGCCTGCGTGGACCTTTCCGGGGGGCGGTCGCCGCGCTGGCGCTCGCTGTCATCATGCCGGGCGGTGCGGCACGGGCCCAATACTACGACGATCCGGGATACGACGGCGGATACCGGCCGGTGCCACTCCGGGCGCAGCGGGCACCTGTCGGCTACAATTGCGATGCCATCCAGCAGGGCATCACCGGCCCGAAGCCGTTCTCCTGTCCGCTGCCGGGGCCCCGGCCCCTCGGCGTGCGCTGCTTCTGCGACCTTCCGATCGCCTCGTTCAGCCCGCCGCAGACGGCTGTCGGGCACGTCGTCCCGTGAAGCAACGGGCCGCCCACCCGCCGGGGTGATGCGGCCCTCTCGAGCCATGCAGGCTCCGGCGCGGGTGACCCCGCGCCCTCAGCTCAGTTCAGGACGACAACCTTCGCGCCGACCTTCACCCGCTCGTACAGATCGGTGACGTCGTCGTTTGTCATGCGGATGCAGCCCGACGACACCGCCTGACCGATCGTATCCGGCTCGTTGGAGCCGTGAATGCGGTACTCGGTGTTGCCGATATACATGGCCCGGGCCCCGAGGGGATTCTCGATGCCACCCGCCATGTAGCGCGGCAGGTCGGGACGACGGGCGATCATGGCCTTCGGGGGAGTCCACGACGGCCATTCGCGCTTGGCGGTGATCTTGTTGGTGCCGCTCCAGCTGAAACCAGGGCGGCCGACACCGACGCCGTAGCGCAGCGCCTGACCGTTGCCGAGGACGAAGTACAGGCGCCGTTCGGCGGTGGAGACCACGATGGTGCCGGGCGCGTAGGGGGCGTTGAACGCAACGACCTCACGGGGAATCGGCTGCACCTGTGCCTGAGGCGCCGCCTGCACACCCTGGCCGTAGCCCGGGGCGTAAGTGCCCTGGTAACCGTACTGTCCCTGATCCGAGTAGTACTCGTCGGCATTGTCCGTACCGAAGGGATCGTA
Organism: Methylobacterium sp. UNC378MF; assembly: GCF_900103195.1. GTDB lineage: Bacteria > Pseudomonadota > Alphaproteobacteria > Rhizobiales > Beijerinckiaceae > Methylobacterium. Next base: position 39,822 of record NZ_FMWU01000026.1, read on the forward strand.
CGACGAAGCGGCAAGGGCCGGCGTCGCGGCAAGAACAGCCACGCCGAGAAGCGCGCCGAGTGCGGTGACCGAGGTCTTCATGAGTGGCCTGCCTGTGCAATAACCTTTGCCATTACAAGCGTGAGCATAGGCAGGCAGTTCCACGCTCCCGCCCAGAATTTGCTGTCCGGAGGAATACGCCGGCCTGCTTGGCCGTGCGGTGCGTAAGGTCACGAAGGCGCGAGCGGCTCACGCAATCTCGTCTGTGTGAACATCGAACCGGGCCAGGTGGGCGTAGCCGAAATTGGTGGAGATCGCGCAATCGGTGGCATCGCGGCCGCGGGCCATGACGATCCGGCCGATGCGGGGCCGGTTGTGCCGGGCGTCGAACGTGTACCAGCGCGGCCCGTCGGGCCCTTCGAGGAAGACTTCGAACCACGCGGAGAAGTCCATCGGCGCCGGGTCCTTCGGAACGCCGATATCGCCGAGGTAGCCGGTGGCGTAGCGCGCCGGGATGTTCATGCACCGGCACAGGGTGATCGCCAGATGCGCGAAGTCGCGGCACACACCCTCGCGCTGCATGAAGGCGTCGTGCGCGCTCCGGGTGGCGTCGGCGCGCTGGTAGTCAAAGCGGATCCGCTCATGCGTGTAATCGACGATCGCTTGGACCCGCGCCCATCCTTCCGGCGTGCCGCCGAACAGAGACCAGGCCGTCTGGGAGAGCTTGTCGGTGTCGCAATAGCGTGAGCCCAGGAGGAAGATGAGCACGTCGTCCGGCAGGTCCTGAACCGGGATCTGGCGGGCCTCCGGCGCGACCGGGTCCGGCAGGCCCGAATCCCGAACGGTGAAATCCGCCGAGACCGTCAGCTGCCCGGGTGGCGCGATGATCCGATGGCAGATGTTGCCAAAGACATCCCGGTATTCGCGTGCCGAAAGCGGAGGATCGAAACTGATCTGATGTGGGCTCAGCAGGTCTTCGATACGCGATGGATGGATGTTCAACATCAGGATCATCGGCGTCGGCTGCGACAGCGTGAAGGCAATATCGAAACCCGTCCTGATCTTCATCGCGGCCACCCTGTTCTGTCGCCTTCCGCGCGGAGTCGCCACGCACGCTCGTTGAGGGTCCGAAGAGGCGTCGGGACTCAACGCACCGGGGGCGTCGGCGGCCCCTGCGCGCTGTGGGCAGTCACCCCGTCGGCGGTCAGCTCCACCACATCGACATCGACGCGCATGCCGAGATCGTCGCTGCCGAGGCCGAAGAAGGAACCGTGCAGCGGCACGGCCTGGGCGGGGTCGCGCGTCACCGCCACGCGGATCAGGTCGCGATTGCCGACGATGCCGTTGGTCGGGTCGAATTCGACCCAACCCGCGCCCGGGAGATAGACCTGCAACCACGCATGGGTGGAGCCGCCGCCCACATGACGGGCGCGGTCATTCCGGGGATTATAGAGGTATCCGGAGACGAAGCGGGCAGCCATGCCGAGCGCCCGCACGCCCTCCATCATGAGCACCGCGAAGTCCCGACAGGATCCGAGCTTCGTCCGCAGTGTCGTCAGGGGATCTTGTACGCCTTTCTCGGAGCGCGCGAGGTAGGTGAAGTTCGCCCGTACGCTGCGGGTCATAGCGGCCAGTAGCTCCTGCGTCGGGATGCGTCCCTGCGGCGGCAGGAAACTCCGCGCCCAGGCATCGACCTCGTGGTGCGGGTCGGGCCATTGACGCTCGATGGAGCGGGCAAGGTCCGGCATGTCCTCGGCGCCATAACCGAACGGATAATGGGTCGCGTGCGGCGCGAGCGGGAAGACCGGTGCGTGTTCCGGGGTATGGTCGAGGGTGATGCCGCAGGCGAAGGTCAGGGTCTCGGCGCGGGTGTCGAAAGTCGTCACCGCCACGCAGTTGCCGAACACATCGAACAGCCAGCGCAGCGAGGCCGGTTCCGGCGCGATGTCGAGGGTCGCCGCGATCAGACGCTGATCGTAGCTGTCGCGCGGCCGGAACATGATCCGGTGCTCGCCGAAGGCGACCGGACGCCGGTACCGGTAGACCGTTCGGTGGCGGACGGAGAGGATCGGCAAGTGTGCAGGCTCCGGGCTCGCGCCGACGCGATCATCAGGGATGCAAGGGTCGGGCCCACCGGCGCGCAGCTCCTGCAGACGCGTGGGCCGGACACGCCGCTCGCTTCTGTCCGGCTCGCCACCTTGAGCCTTGCTGGACGTGCGCTGCGGTTCCGGATTCCGGGCGATCCTGCGCAGGTCTGGAACGATGACAGTGGGAGGGAAAGGTGGCAGACCGGCTCAGACCACCGGCGGTGCCGGATCCGCCGCAGCGCGCTCGGCCTCGACAAGCACGTCGAAGGGGCGCCACGGCTTGGCGATGAACACCGCTTCAGCTGGCAGATCGGGGCGCGGCAGCCCATGGCCAGAGGTCACCACCAGCCGTGCCCGAGGCCACAGGGTCGCCACCGCGCGGGCGAGCTGAAGGCCATCCATCTGGCCGGCCAGCCGGACATCGGCGAAGACAAACGCAACGTCGCCGCCGCGCGCCTGCAGAACCGACAGAGCCGCCTCGGCGCTGTCGCATCCGACAACGTCGAGTTCCGTCTCTTCCAGCAGGGTCTCGGCCAGGGCCCGGATCTCGGGATCGTCCTCCACGACGAGGGCGAGGCGCGGAGGCTCGGTTCCGGCCGCCGCGGCGCTCGGCTCGCTCTGAGCCGCGGCCTCGCCCTCGCTCTGCCGGACGCGCCGGACCAGCGAGGCGAGATGTTCCGGCAGTCCCTCGGACACGAGATTATCGTAGAATGACGCCAGTGTCTGACCGATCTGATCGAGCGGAATACCGGGCGACAGCGTATCGGTGAGCGGCAGGGGTGCGCTCGTCTGGTGCTTTTTCAAGGACTTCCCCCGAAGTCGACTTTCGCGCCGCCGGAAGACGCGGCTCCCGAGGAGGAAAGTCGGCAACCCGTCGCTGGTTGCGCCGGGCTCTCGGAATACGCTCGGCATCACCGAGCCGTTATTGCGTGGCGAGGCCGGCCTCGGCGTCCGCGTAAGCCATGATTCCGGACACTTCGCGGACGTTCTGATAGCGCGTTCCGCGGGTACTCATCATCGCCTCGAACTTCTCGTGGACCTGTGCCACCGACAGGCTCATGGGCTTGCGGTGACGGCCGCGCCCGACAAAGCGTCCTGCGGCGAAGAAGATCGAGCGGTTGGCCCGAGCCGGACCGGGGAGCAGGGCTGCCGCAGCGGCGGCTGGCTTGTTCACGACGTTGGCGAGGAATTCCTCGGCATCGTCCCGTCCGAGGAAGTGGGCGAGGTAGATCTCGCCGAGAGTCAGATCGCGGCCGATGCGCAGAGCGATGCGACCCGCATCGCGCTTCAGCATCTCGCCGGCCATCAGGGCCGAGAGATACGGGTCGCGGCGCAGTTCCAACACCCGAGCGCGTTCGGCCGAATCGGTGATCACCGGCCGATCGTTGGCGTCAGACGTGATCAGCGCGGCTTCCTTCTCCAGCCCGTACTTGGCGCCGAAGTCACGCACCACGCCGAGCCAAGTCCGCTCGATGAACTGATAGAGGCCGGTCGCCGAGGAGGTCTTGGCCTGGACCGCCGTGACGAAGCTGGATTCCTTGTCGGCCACCGCCATCAGGAGCACCGGATCGGTCTGGACGGCCTGGGCCGCCCGGACGATCGTCTGCACGAGGTGGCGCCGGATCTTCATCGGGCCGAATTCGAGGATGTCGTTCGGATCGCCGACGGCGCTCTCGGACAGCAGGAAGTCGTACGACACGCGGTCGACCGTGTTGGAGCCGAGTTCGGTGTCGAGGTCGTGCACCGGGGCGAAGCTGGCGGCTGCGCGCAGCGGCGTCTGCTCCAGCGGGGTAGCGAGGGCAACGGTGTGGATGCGCGGGCGCGGCATCGGCAGCTCGGTCGCCGCCTCGGCGGTGGATACTGCCGGAGACAAGCCGACCTTGGCGAGGTCGATGCCCGATCCGATCAGCGCCGCACTGATACCGCCGGCGATCATCGATACGGTGAGCAACGAGCGGAACAGCGCCGGGCGGCTGCCGTGAGCGCGGCCCAGCATGGGCTGCGCGGCGATCACGTCGGCGCGGCCGGCGCCGAAATGGCCCTGCTTACCGGTGATGGTCCTCGGCGATCCGACCGTGCGCCCCTGCATCGTTATCCCGACTCTCCACACGCCGTAGTGGCGCTACGGACTCACCATCGCTTGACAGATGTGGCGACAACACGGCCGTGCTTGTGGCCGAGTTGCGACGTCCCGGGGAGATTTCGCGGCAGCCCGCCCGTGACTCACGCGGCATCCCTCCTTAAGAGGGCGCCATGCGGGTGCCGGGCGGATGACGCGCGGCCGCCCTTTCCCATCTATCCTGCCAGAGTCAGCCCTGATGAGCGGCGTCAACGAGATCCGGTCGACCTTCCTCGACTACTTCGCCAAGGCGGGGCACGAAATCGTGCCCTCGTCGAGCCTCGTGCCGAAGAACGATCCGACGCTGATGTTCACGAACGCCGGCATGGTGCAGTTCAAGAACGTCTTCACCGGGATGGAGAAGCGTGCCTACGATCGGGCCACGACCGCGCAGAAATGCGTGCGGGCGGGCGGCAAGCACAACGACCTCGACAATGTCGGGTACACGGCGCGCCACCATACGTTCTTCGAGATGCTCGGCAACTTCTCGTTCGGCGATTACTTCAAGGACCGCGCCATCGAGCTGGCCTGGACGCTGATCACCAAGGAGTTCGGCCTCAAGCCCGACCGATTGCTGGTGACCGTCTACGCGGATGACGACGAGGCCGCCGGCCTCTGGAAGAAGATCGCCGGCTTCTCCGACGAGAAGATCATACGGATCGGGACTTCCGACAATTTCTGGCAGATGGGCGATACCGGCCCCTGCGGTCCGTGCTCGGAGATCTTCATCGACCAGGGCCCGGCGCTCCGGGGCGGACCGCCCGGCTCGCCGGACGAGGACGGTGATCGGTTCCTCGAGTTCTGGAACCTCGTGTTCATGCAGTACGAGCAACTGGAGCCGGGTTCGCGTAACCCGCTGCCGCGGCCGTCGATCGACACCGGCATGGGCCTCGAGCGCATGGCGGCAATCCTCCAGGGCGTTCATTCGAACTACGATACCGACCTGTTCCGCGCCCTGATTGATGCCGTTGCACACGCAATCTCACGGGCGCCCGAGGCGGCGACGATGGCGTCCTACCGGGTGATCGCAGATCACCTGCGCGCTGCCTCCTTCCTGGTGGCCGACGGCGTGCTGCCGGGCAACGAGGGGCGCGGCTACGTGCTCCGCCGGATCATGCGCCGGGCCATGCGTCACGCTGAAATCCTGGGCGCTCGCGAGCCCACCATGTTCCGCCTCGTGCCGACGCTGGTGCGCGAGATGGGCCAGGCCTATCCCGAGCTGATGCGGGCCGAGAGCCTGATCGCCGAGACTCTCAAGCTGGAGGAGACCCGCTTCCGCCGCACCCTAGAGCGGGGCCTCTCGATCCTCGACGCCGAGAGCCGTGACCTCAAGGAGGGCGACAAGCTCTCCGGCGAGACCGCTTTCACGCTCTATGACACCTATGGTTTTCCCCTCGACCTGACCCAGGACGCCCTCAAGGCGCGGGGCATCGGCGTCGACACCGATGCCTTCTCGGCCGCGATGCAGCGCCAGAAGCAGGCGGCCCGCGAGGCCTGGAAGGGCTCGGGTGAGGCGGCCACCGAGACCGTGTGGTTCGGGCTGCGCGAGCGCATCGGCGCCACCGAGTTCCTCGGCTACGAGACCGAGACGGCCGAAGGCATCGTCACGGCCCTGTTGCGCGACGGCGCAGAGGTGCAGAGCCTCGATGCCGGCCAGACCGGCCTCGCCCTCGTCAACCAGACGCCGTTCTACGCCGAGTCGGGTGGTCAGGTCGGCGATACCGGGCTGATCCTGGCGCCGGGCGTTCGGGCGCGGGTCACCGACACCCAGAAGAAGCTCGGTGACGTGTTCGTCCACCACGTGACGGTGGAGGAGGGGCGGTTGAGCCTCGACCACCCGGTGGAGCTGAAGGTCGACCACGCCCGCCGCAGGGCGATCCGGGCCAACCACTCGGCCACCCACCTCCTGCACGAGGCCCTGCGGCAGGTGCTGGGCGACCACGTCGCCCAGAAGGGATCGCTGGTGAGCCCGGACCGCCTGCGATTCGATATCAGTCATCCGAAGCCGATCGAGGCGGACGAACTCGCGCGGGTCGAGGACATAGCCAACGCGGTGCTGCTCCAGAACGCGCCCGTCGCGACCAAGCTGATGGCGGTGGACGATGCCATCGCATCGGGCGCCCGGGCTCTGTTCGGCGAGAAGTACGGTGACGAGGTGCGCGTGGTGTCCATGGGGCTGCCGCTCGACGGTGAGGCCGGTTCGGGACGGCCGAAGAATTTCTCCGTTGAGCTCTGCGGCGGCACCCATGCGGCGCGCACGGGCGATATCGGCGCGATCACTGTGGTCGCGGAGAGCGCGGTGGGCGCGGGCGTCCGCCGGATCGAGGCGCTGACGGCCGACGCAGCGCGTCGCCACCGCAGCGAAGAGGCGCGGACGCTTGCGGCGCTGGCCGGCATTCTGAAGGCCCCGGTCTCGGAGGCGCCCGACCGCCTGACGGCCCTGATGGAAGATCGGCGCCGCCTGGAGCGCGAGCTGGCCGAGACCCGCCGCAAGCTCGCCATGGGCGGCGAGGGCGGCCCTGGTGCGGGTGCGCGGCAATCCGAGGTCGGCGGCGTGGCCTTTCGCCGCTCGGTCATCGAGGGTCTCGACATGCGCGACCTCAAGCCGATCGTCGACGAGGAGAAGAAGCGTCTCGGTTCCGGCATCGTCGCGGTGGTCGGCGTGGGACCCGACGGGAAGGCAGGGCTGGTGGTCGGCGTCACCGACGACCTGACCGAGCGTTACGACGCGGTCGGGCTGGTCCGGGCCGGTGCCGGCGCACTCGGCGGCAAGGGCGGCGGGGGCCGGCGCGACATGGCGCAGGCCGGCGGTCCCAACGGCGCGGGTGCGGAAGCGGCCCTCGACGCCGTCGAGCAGGCCCTGACCGAGGCCGCGTGAGGCGGGTTCGGTCGAGCCGCCCTAGCGGTGGTCGTGTCCGCGGGTGATCACTTCACCCGCGTCCAAGTCTGCCGCTTGCAAAAGACGCTCATCACACAGCCCGCCACTTCGAGGGTGTTGGCGCTGGTGAGCTTGAGCGAGCCGGAATAGGTCTTCCCGTCGTTCGGGTTGTAGAGCGTGCCGCTGAAGCCGGCCCCGTCGCCCTGCGGCGCGCTGAGGATCTGGACGCCGACCACGCTGCGCGTGCGCAGGGCCGGATCCGGGTTCTTCGCGTCGAGCCCCTTGCCGGGGGCGCTCACGATCGTCCCGCAGAAGCCGCTGCCGCAGGGCGCGATCCGGACCCGCGACGTGCCGGTCTCCGTGAGCCAGATCCCGGACGGGTCGGCGGCCTGCGCCGTGCCGCAGAGCAGGCCTGCCGCGAGCGCCGCCAGAACCGTCCGACTTACCGTGACACGCATGCTGTTCCTCCCACTGTTGTTCTTCGTGTCTGCTCAGCGTGACGCCTGAGGCAGCGCACTGCCCAGATAGGTCTCCACCACCTCGCAGAAGGGCTGGCCCGCGCCGGTCGACAGCACGGCGTCGACCTCGAACAGCGGGTCAGTCGGCCCGGGGGCCACGTCGCGACTCGGGCCACGGACTGCCACCGTGCTGCGCACCGGCGCCAGCGAGCGAACGACCCGGCCGAACGGTGTGCGGGTGCCGTCCAGGGTCGCATTCATTTCGGGTGTCAGCCGCGCCGGCACGTACCAGTTATCCGCCTCCGACAGGACGCGGCCCCCGCAGGCGAGGCGGACCCGCCGATATCGCACCGGCTCGTCCGGGCCGATGGCCAGCCGGACCCGCTGCGCGGCCGTGAGCGGCTTGTCTGGAACGGCCAAGCGCTCGGCGACGAGATGTGGATCTGCGGCCAGCTTGTGGTCGGCGCACCAGCTCTCGAGGGCAAAGGTCGCGCTGTGTGCGGCGAGGATCCGGCTCCGCAGGGATGCGATCAGCGCGTCGTCGCGCGTTTCCCTCGTGGAATCGCCGGCTGCGGACGCTTGCGCCATGGCGTCGCGCGGCGCGCTCACCGCCAGCACCGACAGTATAGCGGCCAGCGCCAGGCGGATCGGCAAGCTTTCCGATGCCATGCGTGAACTCCGATCAAGTCGAGGCTCAGTCGAAGTCGACCGTCGGAACAGCGGTCCACAGCGCCACGGCATCTCGACACATATCCTCCCCCGACGCGGCGCCGGCTTCAGTTCGGTGGCCGCCGCGTCGATGCCCGGCGATACGCGCCAGCCGAGACGGTCCTCGACCGGCAACGCGGCCGTGTCCGAGATCTAGCCAGGAAATCCCGAGCGGTCGAGATGCGCCGCCTATGAGCCAGTCCGCGAAGGCGCGTTGGCGGATTGCGGGTGCGGACGTGGCGTACGGCAATCACGCCGTCCTTCCGGGAAGGCGCAGGCCAGCCCGGACTCCGGAACCGCCGGCGATTCCGCGGCATGCCCGCGTGGCGGTTCTGGGTTCCGGGCCCTGCTGCGCAGTCCCGGAAAGGCGGGAGAGTCCAGCCAAGGCGCAGCTGCTCCCGCCTACCCGCGCTGATGGCCCTGGCTTACGCCCGACGCGCGGCCGCGGGGAGATCGGTGCAGAGGCCGAGGGCGACTTCGGCGGTCAGCCCGATCGTCTCGCCCAGCGTCGGGTGCGGGTGGATCGTGCGGCCGATATCGGCAGCGTCCGCCCCGAGTTCGATGGCCAGCGCGATTTCGCCGAGCATGTCGCCGGCGCTCGGACCGACGATGGCGCCGCCGACGACCCGCTTGGTCGCGGCATCGAACAGCAGCTTGGTCAGGCCGTAATCCGCGCCGTTGGCGATGGCCCGGCCCGATGCCGCCCAGGGGAAGCGCGCGACCTCCACGGTCCGTCCGGCCGCCTTGGCGGCGCTCTCGGTGAGGCCGACCCAGGCGATCTCCGGATCCGTGTAGGCCACGGAGGGGATCACGGCGGCATCGAAGCCGGCCCTGTGGCCGGCCGCCACCTCGGCGGCGACATGGCCCTGGTGAACGGCCTTGTGGGCGAGCATCGGCTGGCCGACGATGTCGCCGATGGCGAAGATGTGGGGCACGCTGGTGCGCATCTGCGCGTCGACGGGAACGAAGCCGTTCTCCACCGCCACCCCGGCGGCATCGAGCCCCAGACCCGCGCCGTTCGGGCGCCGGCCCGCCGCCTGCAGCACGAGGTCGTAGGTCTGCGTTTCGGCGTCGCCCGCCAGTGCGACCGTGATCCCGTCGGGTCCGGCCGTCGCGGACACGACCTCGGCGCCGGTCCGGACCCGGTCGAACCGATGGGCGTTCCGCTTCGTCCAGATCGCCACGAGGTCGCGGTCGACCCCCTCCAGCAGGTTGGGCAGGCGCTCGACCACGTCCACCCGGGCGCCGAGCGCGCTGTAGACGGTTGCCATCTCCAGGCCGATGATGCCGCCGCCGATCACCAGCAGGCGCTTCGGCGCGAAGGGCAAGTCCAGCGCCCCCGTCGAGTTCACGATCCGCGGATCCTCCGGCAGCATCGAGAGGGCCACCGGGGACGAGCCGGCGGCCACGATGGCGCGCGCGAAGGCAAGGCTCCGCTCCCCTCCAGCGTGGAGCGCGACGGTGACGGCGTTCGCCCCTGTAAAGCGCGCGGTGCCGCGGACCACCTCCACCTTCCGCTGGCGCGCCATCTGGGCGAGCCCGTCGGTGAGGCGGCGGACGGTGCCGGCCTTGAAGGCCCGAAGCTTCTCAAGGTCGACCGACGGGGCGCCGAAGCTGATCCCGTGCGCGGCGAGGCGGGCAGCTTCCTCGGTCACGGCGGCCACATGGAGCAGCGCCTTCGAGGGGATACACCCGACGTTGAGGCAGACGCCGCCGAGCGTCGCGTCGCGCTCGACGAGGATTACCCGCTTCCCGAGATCGGCGGCGCGGAAGGCCGCCGCGTAGCCGCCGGGGCCACCTCCGATCACCAAGACGTCGCAGGCTCCGTCGCCATGCCCATCCTTCGACGGTACGATCGCCGCCGGTGCCGGCTCTGCAGTGCCGGCTCGGGATTCAGCCCTGGACTGCGCCGCCGGCTCCTCGGCCGCGAGCCGGGCGACGAGCGTGCCGGCCGAGACCGTGTCGCCGAGGCCGACCAGCATCTCCACGAGGCGGCCGGCGACGGGGGAGGGGATGTCCAGCGTCGCCTTGTCGGATTCGACAACCAGCAGAGTCTGGTCCTTGGCGATCGACTGGCCGGCGGTCACCGGAATCTCGATCACGGGAACGTCGGCATAATCGCCGAGATCGGGAACGCGGATGTCGAAGGTCTCGGGCATGGCGGGTGCGGTCACAGGAGGGCGCGGCGCAGGTCCGAGAGGACCGAGGCCACGTGGCCGAGGAAGCGGGCAGCAGCGACGCCGTCCACCACGCGATGGTCCCAGGACAGGCTGAGCGGCAGGATCAGGCGCGGCTGGAACGCCTTGCCGTCCCACACCGCCTCTGTCCGCGAGCGCGCCGCGCCCAGGATTGCGACTTCGGGAGCGTTGATGATCGGCGTGAAGCCGTCGCCGCCGATCCCGCCGAGCGACGATACGGAGAAGCAGCCGCCCTGCATGTCGGAGCCCGCGAGAGTTCCCGCCCGGGCCTTCTCGGCCATCTCTGCCATCTCGGTGGCGATCTCGATCAGTCCCTTGCGGTCGCAGTCGCGCACCACCGGCACCATCAGACCCTTCGGCGTATCCACCGCGAAGCCGACATGGACATAGTCCTTCAGGACGAGGTCGCCGCCTTCCAGGGACGTGTTGAACCGCGGGTAGGCACGCAGCGCCGAGGCCGCCGCCTTGATCAGGAAGGCCACCATGGTGACACGGGCCGGCGGCGTCCGAGTCTCCCTATTGAGCCCGACGCGGAACGCCTCGATCTCGGTGACGTCGGCCCGGTCGAAGTTGGTGACGTGAGGGATCGTGAGCCAGTTGCGGCTGAGATTGGCTCCCGAGATCGTCTGGATCCGCGAGAGCGGTTCGCGCCGCACCGGCCCGTACTTGGCGAAATCCACTTCCGGCCACGGCGGGAGGCCGGCGCCGATGCCGGACGCGGCGACGGGCTGCGAGGCGGGAGTGCCAAGCGCCGCCTTGACGAAAGCGTGCACGTCCTCGCGCAGGATTCGCCCCTTCGGCCCGCTGGCGGCCACGCGGTCGAGACCCACGCCGAGCTCGCGGGCGAGCTGGCGGACGGACGGGCTGGCATGCACCTCGCCCCGGGTTGCTTGGATCGAATCGGCTTGCGTCGTTTCCGGTAAGACGCGACCGGCTTCCTCACCCGCGCGGGAGAGAGCCGGGATGAGGGGGGCGACCTCTCCGGATGGTTCTCTCCCGTTATTCTGTCCCTCTCCCGCTGGAGAGCGGGGACCAGCGCTCTGCTTGGAAGCCGACGGCGTGTCGGCCGCGGCAGGCGCTTCCGCCGCAGGTGTGGCCCCACCGCCCTCAGCCGGCTCGACCGTTAGGATCGGCGTGCCCTCGGAAACCTTGGAGCCCACGGCAACCAGCAATTCGCGCACGATGCCGGCGACCGGGGAGGGAACCTCCATGGTGGCCTTGTCGGATTCGATGCTGAGGATCAGGTCATCCACCGCGAGGCGGTCGCCGGGCTTCACCAGAAGCTCGATGACCGGCACGTCCCGGTAATCGCCGATATCCGGAAGGGCGATCTGCAGCGCGGCGCTCATGAGGGCGATTTCCCGTAGCTGGGCAAATGGGTGGCGAAGCGGTTTGGCGTACCGGCGGTGCGCTGCCGGGCCTCTTGAATGTCTGCCTTGAACCGTCTTCGCCTCGGCATTCCGGACGTGACGGTCTGACGACCAATCCCGTCAGTCCGGGGCTCGCGGCAGGCGGGGCCCCTGTATCCAGAACCACGGGTGGTCCGTGATGAGAGGGCAGCGGGCCGTCCCGGCCCGGCAAGCGCGGCGATTCTGAATTCCGAACTCCGCTGCGCGGTCGCGGATGACGGCGTGCCGTGTTCGAGCGATGCCTCCGTCGGTGCATCACCAAGGACTAGATCGTCCACGGCGCCGGCGCGTCGGCCGCGATGCCGTAGCGGCGGATCGCATCCGCAACCGTAGCGCGCGGCATCGTCCCGGTCTCGGCCAGGGCGTGCAGGGCGGCGATGACCACGTGCTGCCGGTCGACCTCGAAGAACCGGCGGAGCGCGTTGCGGGTGTCGCTGCGCCCGAACCCGTCGGTGCCGAGGGCGACGAAGCGCGTGCCGACATAGGAGGCGATCAGCTGCGGGTAGGCCCGGACGTAGTCGCTCGCCGCGACGATGGGCGCCGTGCCCGGCAGCAGCGCCGCCACGTGGCTGATGGGCGCCTCGGCCTTCGGGTTGAGCATCGCCCGCCGCTCGGCCTCGCGGGCGTCGCGGGCCAGCTCGCTGAAGCTCGTCACGCTGAACACCTCGGCCACGACGCCGAAATCCTGCGCGAGCAGTTCCGCCGCCGCGATCACCTCCGGCAGGATCGCCCCGGAGCCGAGGAGCCGCACGGCGGCAGCGCCTGCGCCTTGCCCGGCCTCCGGCCCCGACAGCCGGTACATGCCCTTCAGGATCCCGGCCTCCGCCCCCTGCGGCATGGAGGGCTGGGCGTAGTTCTCGTTCATCGCGGTGAGATAGTAGAAGGCGTCCTCGCCCTCCTCCATCATCGCCCGGGCGCCCCGGTCGACGATCACCGCCATCTCGTACGCGAAGGCCGGATCGTAGGCCCGGCAATTCGGGATCGCGGCCGCCGCGAGATGGCTCGACCCGTCCTGGTGCTGCAGGCCCTCGCCGCCGAGAGTGGTTCGGCCCGCCGTGGCGCCGATCAGGAAGCCGCGGGCCCGCTGGTCGGCCGCCGCCCAGATCAGGTCGCCGACCCGCTGGAAGCCGAACATCGAGTAGTAGATGTAGAAGGGCAGCATCGACAGGCCGTGGACGCTGTAGGACGTGGCCGCCGCCGTCCAGGACGAGATCGCCCCGGCCTCGGTGATGCCTTCCTCCAGAAGCTGCCCGTCCCGGGCCTCGCGGTAGTAGAGCATCGAGCCGGCATCCTCCGGCTCGTAGAGCTGCCCCTGCGGCGCGTAGATCCCGACCTGCCGGAACAGGTTGGCCATGCCGAAGGTCCGCGCCTCGTCGGCGACGATCGGGACGATGCGCGGCCCGAGATCCTTGTGCTTCAGGAGATTGCCGAACAGGCGCACCACCGCCGTGGTGGTCGACATCTCCTTGCCGCCCGCTTCGAGGGCGAAGCCCGCGTAGGTCGAGAGCGCCGGGACGGCGACGGTCGGCGCCGTGCGGCGGCGGGCCGGCAGGACGCCGCCGAGCGTCTCGCGGCGCTCGCGCAGGTAGCGCATCTCGGCGCCGTCCTCGGCCGGCTTGTAGAAGGCCAGACCTTCGACCTGCGCGTCCGAGAGCGGCAAGGCGAAGCGGTCACGGAAGGCGCGGAGTGCATCGACGTCGAGCTTCTTGGCCTGGTGGGCGGTCATGCGCGACTCGCCCGCGCCGCCCATCCCGTAGCCTTTCTTGGTCTTGGCCAGGATTACCGTCGGACGGCCCTTCGTGGCCTTGGCCGCGGCGAAGGCGGCGTAGAGCTTGCGGAAATCGTGGCCGCCGCGTTTGAGCCGGTCAACATCGGCATCCGACATGTGGGCGACGAGTTCGCGCACCTCCGGATCCTCACCGAAGAAGTGGGCGAGGTTATAGGCACCGTCCTTGGCGCCAAGCGTCTGGTACTTGCCGTCGACGGTGTCGGCGAAGCGCCGCAGCAGGGCGTGGTTGGTGTCGCGGGCGAAAATCCCGTCCCATTCCGAGCCCCACAGCACCTTGATGACGTTCCAGCCCGCGCCCCGGAATAGGCTCTCCAGCTCCTGGATGATCTGGCCATTGCCGCGCACCGGGCCGTCGAGCCGCTGCAGGTTGCAGTTGATGACGAAGGTCAGGTTGTCGAGGTTCTCGCGGGCCGCCAGAGCGAGGCCGCCGATCGACTCGGGCTCGTCCATCTCGCCGTCGCCGAACACGCCCCAGACATGCCGCCCTGACGTGTCGGCGAGGCCCCGGTCGGCGAGGTAGCGCATGAAACGTGCCTGGTAGACGGCGTGGATCGGCCCGATGCCCATGGAGCCGGTGGGAACCTGCCAGAAATCCGGCATCAGCCAGGGATGCGGGTAGGAGCAGAGGCCGTCGCCCGCGATTTCCTGGCGGTAATGCTTCAGCTGCTCTTCGGAAAGCCGGCCTTCGAGGAAGGCGCGGGCGTAGACACCGGGTGCCGAGTGTGGCTGGAAATAGACGAGGTCGCCATCCGCCCCGCCCTTGAAAAAGTGGTTGAATCCGACCTCGAACAGCTCCGCCGCCGAGGCGTAGCTCGCCACGTGGCCGCCGAGTTCCCCGTAAGCCATGTTCGCCCGCACCACCATGGCGAGCGCGTTCCATCGCATGATCGAGGTCAGGCGCTCCTCGATGTCGAGGTCGCCCGGGTAGCGCGGCTGCTTCTCCAGGGCGATCGTGTTCCGGTAGGGCGAGTAGGGCAGCGCCTCGTCGAGGATGCCGATCTCTTTCGAGCGCCGCTCCAGGCGGTCGAGGATGAACCGGGCCCGGGCCGCGCCCTCGGTGCGGAAGACCGACTCCAGCGCGGCGAGCCAGTCCTGGGTCTCGGCCGGGTCGTGATCCACCTCGGCGGACCGCGCAATCGTGGCGTTCGGCGGTATGGCGTTCATTGGCGCGGCCTCCCTGGTCGGCTCGATCATACGGGGATCGCGGCGGGGGGACATGCCGAATATTTGCTGTGACGCCGCCGTCAGCGGATTGATATACCGCGATATCGCCGACAGGCGGCAAATCATGCCGCATTGGGCGTCGGCCCCGGCCCTGTGCCGTGAGGCCGCGCAACGCGGCGGGAGACCGGAGACCGAACCCATGCCCGCACGTCCGGCCCCCCTCGACGCCGCAAGCCTGCGGATCCTGGAATGCCTGCAGCAGGACAGCGAGATCAGCATCGCCGATCTCGCCGAGCGGGTGGGCCTGTCGACGTCGCCGTGCTGGCGGCGCGTCAACGACCTGAAGGAGGCGGGGGTGATCCGCGGCTGCGTGGCGGTGGTCGACCCGCTGAGCCTCGGGCTCGCGGTCAACGTGTTCGTTCACGTGTCGCTGGAGAAGCAGACCCAGGCCGCGCTCCAGGCCTTCGACGAGGCGGTGCGCAGCCGCCCGGAGGTGATGGAGTGCTACCTGATGAGTGGCGAGGCCGACTACATGCTGCGGGTCGTGGTCGAGGATCTGGGCCAGTACCAGAAGCTGGTCCTCGACCACCTCACGCGGATCCCCGGCGTGGCCAACATTCGCTCGAGCTTCGCGCTGGGGCAGGTAAAGTACACGACCGCGCTGCCGCTCGGACACCTGGCCCGCTGACGGAGCGCGGCCGCACGCCGCGTCAAGGGGCAGGCGCTTCGGCGGACGATGTCGAAATCTGGAAGATCCTGGTCTCGGTTGCGGAGACCGGTAAGCGCCGCGTCGCGCGCGATAAGACGATAAGAATGGTGGAGCCTAACGGGATCGAACCGATGACCTCTTCCATGCCATGGAAGCGCTCTCCCAGCTGAGCTAAGGCCCCATTCATTTTGACAGCGGTTCACGTCCCGAAAGGGCCGTGTCGCGCGAGGGTGGGATGGTGGAGCCTAACGGGATCGAACCGATGACCTCTTCCATGCCATGGAAGCGCTCTCCCAGCTGAGCTAAGGCCCCACTTTACCATCCACCGCGGTTTGGGTACCGCTGGGTCTCGCCGAACCGGATCGCGGCCGGCGAGGCCGGTTCTATAGGCGGCTCGCACCGCGGACTCAACCCCCTTTCTACGCTGCCGCCGGGGGTTTTTTGCAGGGCGTTCCAGTCGGGGAGGCGGAGGCCGCCTCAGCCCTCCTCGTCGTTCTCGATATCGCCGTCGATCAGGTCGGAGACGTCGTCGTCGCCGGAATCCTCTTCCTCCAGGAAGGTGTCGTCGTCGGAGGAATCTCCGTCCTCGACCGCGTCGTCCTCGGGCGTCGGATCCGCGTCGTCCTCGGCGGCTTCGACTTCGTCGAGGGAGACCATCTCCGGCCCCTTCTCGTCCGTCTCGTCCTCATCGTCGTTAGTGGCCGGGCTGCGCGACAGCGCCGGGGGCGCCGCACGGCTGGAGGTGGCCACCGCCTGATAGGTCGCGCCGCATTTCGGGCAGACGGCGGGATCTCGGGCGAGGTCGTAGAACTTCGCGCCACAGCTCATGCACTGGCGCTTCAAGCCAAGTTCCGGTCGGGCCACGGGCGGACACCTCGTCGTCAATGCTGTCTCGGGGGAGGGGCCCCGTTAGTCGCGGTGGCGGCCCCTGTCAATCGAGCTCGCGCAGGGCGTTCCGGGCGTCGTGCCGGCGGCCCGCTCCCGGGGGTCGGCCGGGGATCGGCGTCGGCAACGGATGGATGACGGCGGGCGGTGCCCGTGTTAACCGCGCGGCGACTTCACCGTCCGATTGCAGCGCCGCGGCAGGGCCGCGCGACGCGCCGGATCCTGGCCCACGTCTCAGAGCCCGAACGGACGTCCCGTGTCGCACGATTCGAGTCCCCAGCCCCTCACCGCCGCGCCGGGCGCACCGCTACGCGGACGCCTGCGCCCGCCCGGCGACAAGTCGATCTCGCATCGATCGATGATCCTCGGCCTGCTCAGCCAGGGCGAGACGCGGGTCGAAGGCCTGCTGGAGGGCGACGATGTCCTGCGCACCGCCGCCGCCGCGAAGGCGCTCGGCGCGGGCGTCGAGCGCCTCGCGCCCGGAAGCTGGCGGGTCCAGGGCGTCGGCATCGGCGGCCTCGGCGATCCGGCCGACGTGCTTGATTTCGGCAATGCCGGCACGGGCTCGCGGCTCATGATGGGCGTGGTCGGCGGGCAGCCGGTCACCGCAACCTTCGACGGCGACGCCTCCCTGCGGTCGCGGCCGATGCGCCGCATCCTCGACCCGCTGACCCGCATGGGCACGCAGGTCCTCGCCGAGTCAGAGGGCGGCCGGGTGCCCCTGACCCTGCGTGGCCCCAGGGAGGCGATCCCGATCACCTACGAGACTCCGGCGGCGTCGGCGCAGATCAAGTCGGCGGTGCTGCTTGCCGGCCTCAACGCCCCCGGCGTCACGACCGTGATCGAAGCGGCCGCGACCCGCGACCACACCGAGCGGATGCTGCGCCTGTTCGGCGCCGCGGTCAGCGTCGAGCCGCATGGAGTGGGCGGGCACGGGCGCAAGGTCGCGCTCGCCGGTCAACCAACCCTGCGCGGCACCGACGTTGTGGTTCCGGCCGACCCGTCCTCGGCGGCCTTCCCGCTGGTGGCGGCGCTGATCGTGCCCGGCTCGGACGTGGTGATCGAGGGTGTGATGATGAACCCGCTGCGCATCGGGCTGATCACGACGCTCCTGGAGATGGGCGCGCAGATCGAGCGCGTGGCCGAGCGGGAGGAGGGCGGCGAGACCGTGGCCGACCTGCGCGTGCGCGCGAGCCGCCTGACCGGCGTCGACGTCCCGGCCGAGCGGGCGCCGGCGATGATCGACGAATACCCGGTGCTGGCGGTGGCGGCGAGCTTCGCCGAGGGCCGGACTCGGATGAATGGCCTCCACGAGCTGCGGGTCAAGGAATCGGACCGCCTCGCCGCCGTCGCCGCCGGGCTCGCCGCCAACGGCGTCCGCCACACGGTCGAGGTCGACGACCTCGTGGTCGAGGGCGACGGTGCGGCGGCGCCGGGCGGCGGGACGGTCGCGACCCATCTCGACCACCGCATCGCCATGGCGTTCCTGGTGATGGGGCTCGCGGCGCGGAATTCGGTCACGGTGGATGACGGCGCGATGATCGCCACGAGCTTCCCGAGCTTCCTCCCGACCATGCAGGCCCTCGGCGGCCGGATCGGGGCGTGACCGCCATGCCGCTCGTCATCGCGATCGACGGACCGGCCGCGTCCGGCAAGGGCACGCTCGCCAAGCGTCTGGCCGACCATTACGGCCTGCCGCATCTCGACACCGGGCTCCTCTACCGGGCCGTGGCGCTGGCCCTGCTCGATGCCGGCCTGTCGCTGGACGATTCCGCGGCTGCGGCGCGGGCGGCCCACGCCCTCGACGCCGGCCGGCTCGACGATCCGCGCCTGCGGGACCGGGCCATGGGCGAGGCGGCCTCCCGAGTCTCGTCGGTGCCCGAGGTCCGCGCCGGGCTGCTCGCGTGGCAGCGCCGTTTCGCCGCCGACCCGCAGGGGGCGGTGCTCGACGGGCGCGACATCGGCACGGTCGTCTGTCCCGAGGCCTCGGTGAAGCTGTTCATCACCGCGTCCTCCGAGGAGCGCGCCCGCCGTCGTCACCGGGAGCTGTCCGGCCGCGGCGAGGCGGCGACCTTCGCGGCGATCCTGGCCGACATCGAGGCTCGCGACGCCCGGGACGCCTCCCGCAGCGCCGCGCCGCTGCGCATGGCGGACGACGCGGTCCGGCTCGACACTACGGAGCTTGACGCGGATGCAGCCTTCGACGAGGCCCGGGACATCGTTGAGCGGACCCGCGGCGACGCGGCCTGAGGGTTGTCCACCTCCCTTGTGTTGACCCCCCGGGCCCGCTCACCTATTGCGGACGCGCCGTCCCCGACGGGCCACCGCGCGGCCCGGGACGCGAGCGCGTAGCTCAGCTGGTAGAGCAACGGACTTTTAATCTGTAGGTCCTGGGTTCGAGTCCCAGCGCGCTCACCATATCCTCGATAGCGCTCCTGACACTCGGCGCGGTCACCGCTCCCCAGGCCGGTGATGGGCTGGTGGGCGGACGCTACGCCCACATGAAAATCGGAACCCCCGGTTGCGCTTCGGGTTGGGCTCCCAACGCAACTGCGAAGGAGTCACCGATGCGGAAGCTCGCTCTCATCTCCGCCGTCACCCTGTCCCTCGGCGCGCTCGGTGCCACCGGCGCCCAGGCGCAGGGCTACGGCTACGGCTACGGCGGCCACCACGGCTACGGTTACGGCCGCGGCTACGATCGCGGCTACGGCTCGCGGCGCGATGTCGGCTACCGCCGTCACCGCGGTCTGTCGACCGGGGCCGCGATCGGCCTCGGCATCGCGGGCGCAGCCGCCGGTGCCGCCGCCGCTGGCGCCTTCGATCGGGGGCCGGCCTATTACGGCCGCGGCTACTGAGCCACCGCATGGCCTGACGAAGTAGAGCTCCGCCGCCACCGCGGTGGGGCTCTCGCTGTTTGATGCGGCCGCACGGGCCGACGGCGCGCGTCCGTTGCCCGGCTCAGCGTAGCCAGCGCCGGATCTGCTCGCGGAGGGTCGGGCGGATGGCCCGCCGCGCCCGCGCCGCCGCGAAGTTATCAATGCGGATCCTGTCGGTCGGGACCTGCCGCAGGAACCGTTCGGCGATCTCGAAGATCACGATGTCCGGCCGGACGTCCTCGACATAGGCCCAGTCGATATTCGCCGACCAGATCGCGTGCACTTCCCCGAAGGTTTCTGCCAGCATCGCGGTAAGGCGCGCGCCTGGGCTGTAGATGTAGGAATCGCCGAACAGCACCACGCGCCGCGGATCCGGTGCATCCCTGTTCTCCAAAACGACGCGGGATCCCACGAACAATCCGCGCGGACGCACGGCCCGTCCCGATTCCCGCACCGCCACCAGCGCGTTCGCGTCAATCCGCGCCGCGCGGCGCGGAAAGTCGTAGGCGACGTAGTCCTCGTCGACCGGGGGGACGAGCTTCTCGCCGAGATCGAAAGTGAAGCGCTCGTTCACGCTAGTTCCCGCGAAGACGTGCGCCGCCACGGGCGCGTCCAGGGCCTCGCAGAGTGCGCGATACGCGGTCAGGTAGCCCCGGTAGGTCCAGTGCGTATCCGTCCGCAAATAGACAGGCTCATCGGCCCGTGCCGTCTGGAGCGGAGTCTGCAAATCAACCATCGCGGCCTGGCTGTCGCCGGCGACCAGTCGGGCGAGGCGGGTTCCGGGCGGATCGTCTAGCCCCGGGAATGGGCGGCCGAGCAGGTCCGGATAGATCGCGAGCTTGTCGGGGACGATGGCGTGCACGTGCCGGATCCCGAGACCGTCGAGGCGGAGTGCCCGTCGCCGGATGAGCCGCGTCCAGCGCTTCAGGATCCGCCGTGAGGTCGCGGTATCGCCGTAGAAGGCTTCGACCTCGCTGGCGCGTCCGACCCAGTACAGCCAGCCATCGTGTCCCACGGCCACGCCGTTGCCGCTCGTCTTCAAAGCTCCCCGGCCTCCCACCGCCCGCCACAATGCACTCAATGACGCCGGGCTTCCGCCTCGACGGATCTGCGCGGGATTGCAACCCCGCGCGCAGCGGGACCGTGCCCCATCGCGGCGACGGCGGAGCGATGTAGCGGGTTGACGGCGGCCGCGACTACACGGCCTCGGGCGAAGGGGCGCGCCTTTTTCGCCCACGCGCCGGCCTCGTAGTGAAACTTTCCCGCCGCGCCGGGGGTACTCCCGTCAGGCGCATCACTCTGCGCGGCGTTCCGAAGAAGGGCCGGCCCATGTCCGCGCTTGTCACGTCCATCGGCTGCGGCTTCGTTCTGGCGGGATTCGCGGCCGAGAAGTTCGCCGAGCATCGCTGGCTCGCGGCGAGCCGGCCCGCGCCCCTCGACGCCCTTGCGGTCCTAGCCCTGGCGCTCCCGGCGGTCGGGCTCACGCTGATGGCGACCCTGGCGGCTTGAGCGCGCCGGGCGGCCGCCTCACTCCGCGTCGAGGCAGAACACGACCCCGACCGTCCGCTCCTTGCGCCAGATGAGCTGGACCGCGTATCGCATCTCGGCACTGGCCAGCACGAGATCGAACGCATCCTCAAGCTGCACCACCTGCGAGCCGAGAAATTCCAGCATCGCGCCGCGATCGGAGATGTTCTTGACCTGACAGGGATAGCGCGAGCCGTCCCGATGCTGCGCGAAGGCCAGGAGGGCGGTTGGTTTCCGCTCGGTGGCCCGGCGCTCGACGAAGGCGGGAGTGCTGGCGTTGCGGGACACGGCCGAGGTTCCTGCCCAATTCGGCCGATTTGGCGCGATATCAGTAAAAATGCGCCCGATTTGCTAACATGTTATTGATGATCGGTGCACAGGAGAAAGATCAGCAAGTTGCGATCCGTCTATCGGCGCGATCTGCGGTCTTTACCGCCGGTTTTCTCTCGTCGGCCCCTTGCCGGCCTTGATGAACCGGCCGACCAGTAGGCCGAGCGGGACCGACACCAGGAACCATGTGCGCAGGAATCGAAAGGCATTCATGGATCCGCTCCGGGGCGCGTGATCGATGTCGCGACCCAAGCCGTCTGAGGCTGACGTCGCCGACGCGATCGTGAGACATATCTGGTCCCTCGGCCAGCCGTTGCCAGTGGGACCCTGAGCGAGGCCGCACCGAGACGACATCCGGAGATGATCATGCGCATCCGCCCCGGCCTAGCCCTGTTGGCGAGTGCCGCACTCGGCCTGCCGACCATCGCCATTGCCGAGGCGAACGGACGTTCGCCGGCTGGCGCGCCGTCTCCGGAACAGCTCTCCCCGGATCAGAACGCGCGGAATCCCTCTTGGCCGCCGAACTTCTCCCGCAGCGTGCAGGGGACTGGAGTGCCTGGGCTGGATGGCGGCCACGTCTTCCTCTGGAACCGGCCGCCGGGCTTCGATCCAGTCTCGACCCTGCGGGTCGACCGGCACGTGCCGGAGGGGTCGGGCGAGGCCACCCACACCTACAAGGCGCTCTGGGCGCTGGGATCCACCGGCCCTCACAATGCCGGTTACGAGTGGACGATCACGGGCGAGTTGCACAACCGAGCCCTCGCGAGCACCGGTGCACAGAACGTCGCCGTCAACGGCACGATCTTCAAGGAGCCCAACGGATTGGGACCGGTGGGACCCTCTTGGGCCGGGAACTTCAACTGTGTCGACATGACCGACGAGGCCGATCCCCTTGCCTCCTGCATCGGCGCCGAGATTGACGTCTCGGCGCAGTCGCCGACCACGGACCGCAACCGGCAGCGGGTCGGTCTGCAGATCTCCACCGGCGGCGTACCGGGCGCCCATACCGGCTACGGGATCCTCATGGGCAACCTCACCGGCTCCATCACCGACCGGGCGATCTCGTTCCAGGGGGAGGGCACCTACGGTATCGGGATCGACGCCGCCGCCGCGCGGTTCACTGGCGTCCCGATGCTGCTCGCGGCCGGGCAGGCAATCGGGCTCGACGGCAACCGCGAGGGCGCCTTCTCCCGCCGCCTCGGCTTCGACGGGCGCGATCTGGTCTACGGCACAGCGGCCGGACCGGTTATGCGCGTGAGCGATAGCGGGCAGATCGAGGCCGCTTCCCTTCGAGAGAGCCTGCCGCGGCCGCCCGCGAGCAGCCGCGCGCCGTGCACCCCTGGGGACCATGCCTGGGATGAGGCCTACGAATACCGCTGCGTCGCGCCCGACCGCTGGAAGCGTGCGACGCTCAGCGATTGGTGAGCGCCGTCGCGGGAGGTCAGCGGTCGAGGATGCGCACCACCGCGCGGGTCTCGGGGTCGACGACCACGATCTTGTCGCCGGGCGCCACGAAGTAGCCAAAGCGGCGCAGCCGCGGGTTCGGGGCCTCCGTGAAGGGCGCCAGCCGCACGTCGGGCGGCACGATGCTGCCGGGCCGCAGCGGGATCGATCCCACGATCGGTCCCGGGCCCACCGGCCGGCGGACGATGTAGTCGCGTACCACGACGTCGTCGTCGGGGCCGAACTCGTCGGGGGTCACGATCACCGCCTGCGCGCAGGCGGAGCCGGTGAACAGTGCGGCAAACCCGAGGGCTGCGGCGAGGCTGGCGCGGGTCGACATGGCAGACTCCCGTGGTGCCCGGGTGGGAATTCCCGGGCCGCCGGAAACATTAGGGTCTGCGTTTCGGTTCCCGGCCGTACCGGTCACCGGCCGATCTGCCCAACCTCCGCGAGGGGGACCGGCGACCAGCGGGTCAGCTGGACGTAGCCGTCGAGGGCCGCCACCACGACGTGGCGGCGGTGGCGGTGCACCACCGCCCCGGGCGTGTGCGCGTGGCGCTCCTGCCATCCTTGCGCCTCCGCCACGAAGACCCGGGCATCCCCGAGCCGGGCGATCGTCTCGACCGTGCCGAAGGCCCGCATCCGGCGCAGGACCGTCTCGACGTCCTGCCGGAAGTCGAGCGTCCGGTCGGCGTCGGTGGCGCGTGGCCAGTAGGAGCCGTCTCCCTGCGGTTCGGAGCGCCGCCAGCGGTTGGGCAGGTCGCGGCCGAGGGGACCCGCGGCGAGGCGGCGCGCCGCCATCTGGCACTTGGCGAGCAGCGTCTCGTGGCTCTCGTCCGAACTCAGCGCGAAGATGTCCTGGGCGAGGAGATCGCCGGTGTCGAAGCCCTCGGCGAGCACATGGGCGCTGACGCCCCAGGTCTCGTAGCGGTCGAGCACGGCGCGGAACAGCGGGTAGGGACCCCGGCCTATCGGAAGCGGGGAGGGATGGATGTTGAGCCCATAGGCGGCGCGGCCCTTCCAACCCTTGATGAGCCAGGGATATCCCGCGACCACCAGCGCCCAATCCCGGCCGTGCTCGGCCTGCAGCGCCTCGATGTCCCGCTCGCGGATCCGCGAGAGCTGGATCGGCAGCCGCAGCGACCGGGCGCGAGCGACGATGACCTCGTTGTGGTCGTAGACCCCGTCGCAGGGGCGCGTGAACAGCTTCACCGGCGTCCAGCCGGCGTCGAGCAGCCCCTCGAAGACCCCGCCGAGGAAGTCGATGCCGGCGAACGCGAACTTCATGCTTGCCGCCTGCGACCTTGTGGACGTGGAGGGCACGGGTCGACCGCCTGCCCAGGGGTGTGCCCCGCCTTACCTTGATCGGGCCGAGACGGGTAGCAAGGGGGTTCAACGTGCGTCGGGTGATCATCTATGGCGGGACCGGGGGGATCGGTCTCGCCACGGCCCGTGCGCTGCGGGCCCGTGGCTACGCGCTGCATCTTGCCGCCCGGGATGCAGAGCGCCTTTCGGACGCCGCGTCGGAGCTGGGTGAGACCAGCGTCACGGCCGGCGATGTCGCGGATCCGGATTTCGTATCCCGCGCCACCGAGGCCGCCGGTCCGCGACTCGCAGGCTTGGTCTACGCGGTCGGCACGATCAACCTGCGGCCGCTGAGTCGGCTGACGCGAGCCGATGTCGAAGGCGACTTCGCCGTCAACGCCCTCGGTGCCTTCTCGGCGGTGCAGGCCGCCGCGGGCGCTCTCAAGGCGGGGGCCGGCGAAACGGGCGCCGGGATCGTGCTGTTCTCGACGGTGGCCGCCGCGCAGGGTTTCGCGGCGCATGCCTCCGTCGCCATGGCCAAGGGCGCCGTCGAGGGCCTGGCGCTGTCGCTGGCGGCCGAACTCGCCCCCCAGATCCGCGTCAACGTCGTGGCGCCCTCGCTGACGCGCACCCCGCTCGCCGCCGGGATCACCGGCAACGAGACGCTCGCGCAGGGGATCGCCGCGATGCATGCCCTCCAGCGATTGGGGCGCCCGGAAGATGTCGGCGCCCTGGCGGCCTTCCTGGTCTCCGACGAGGCGGCCTGGATCACCGGCCAGGTCATCGGTGTCGATGGCGGCCGCTCCGCCCTGCGCACCAAGGGCTGAGACGGTGGCCGCGAATCGCCGCGGCAGTGCCGCAAGGGGCGGCACGCTGCGCTTCGTCCTGGGCGATCAGCTGACCCGCCGGGTGTCGAGCCTCGTCGATCTCGATCCCGCGCGCGACGTCGTGCTGATGGTCGAGGTCCGGGACGAGGCGACTTATGTCCGCCATCACAAGCAGAAGATCGCCTTCCTGTTCGCCGCCATGCGCCATGTCGCGGCCGAGCTGGAGGCGGAGGGGATCGCCGTCGACTACGTCCGCCTCACCGATGCGGGCAATACCGGCAGCTTCACCGGCGAACTGGAGCGCGCCGTCGCGCGCCACAGGCCGGAGCGGATCGTCGTCACCGAGCCCGGGGAATGGCGTGTCTGGGAGATGATGCAGGATTGGCGCGAGACGCTCCCGATCCCGGTCGAGATCCGCGCCGACAACCGCTTCCTGTGTCCGCGGGAGGATTTCGCGCGGTGGGCCGAGGGCCGACATCACCTGCGGATGGAGACCTTCTACCGGGGCATGCGCCGCCGCAGCGGCCTCCTGATGGACGGCGGCGAGCCAGCGGGCGGCCGCTGGAACTACGATCCCGAAAACCGCAAGCGCCTCCCGAAAGGACACCGGCCGCCGGACCGGATCGGGTTCCAGCCGGATTCCGTGACGCGCGACGTCATCGCGCTGGTGGAGGCGGAGTTCGGCGATCATTTCGGCGACCTGACCGGCTTCTCCTGGCCGGTGACCCGGGCCGATGCCCTCGCGGCGCTCCGGCACTTCCTGACGGAGGCCCTGCCGACCTTCGGCGACTATCAGGATGCGATGAAGGCCGGCGCGCCGTTCCTGTACCACGCGCTCCTGTCGCCCGCCCTCAATGCCGGGTTGCTCACCGCCGAGGAGGTGTGCTGGGCCGCCGAACGGGCCTATCGCGACGGTTCGGCGCCGCTCCACTGCGTCGAGGGCTTCATCCGGCAGATCCTCGGCTGGCGGGAATACGTGCGCGGCCTCTACTGGGCGCGCATGCCCGCCTACCGGGAAACCAACGCCCTCGGCGCGGGCCGCGACCTGCCGTGGTTCTACTGGTCGGGGGAGACGGCGCTCAACTGCATCGCGCAGGTGGTCTCGGACACGCGCGCCCACGCCTATGCCCATCACATCCAGCGCCTGATGGTGACCGGCAACTTCGCCCTCATCGCCGGCCTCGACCCGGCTCAGGTCGAGGAATGGTACCTGATCGTCTTCGCGGACGCCTACGAATGGGTCGAGCTGCCCAACGTCCACGGCATGGTGCTGTGGGCCGATGGCGGCGTGATGGGCTCGAAACCCTACGCGGCCTCGGGCGCCTATATCGACCGAATGTCGGATTATTGTGCGTCCTGCACCTACGACGTGAAGGTCAAAGCCGGGCCGGGCGCCTGTCCGTTCAACTATCTGTACTGGAACTTCCTGATCGAGAACGAGCAGCGATTGGCTGGCAACCAGCGCCTGGCGATGCCGTACCGGACCTTGCGCGGCTTCAGCGAAAATCGCCGGGCCGAGATCCGCCGCGACGCGGCCGCGTTCCTCGATTCCCTCGAGCCCCGGCCGGGCTCCGCTCACAGGGAGGACCAGACCGAGAGCGTCAGGTAGGGACGGGCCCGGGCGCGTCCCGCCTCGGACTGGACGCCCGCGGATGCGCGGAAGCTGTAGCGGCCGAGGGTGAAGTCGGTCGCGTGCAGTCCGAGGCTCCACTTCGCGTAGCCGGTCGTGTCCGTGTAGAGCGCGGCCTCGGGGCCGATATAGGTCTCGTACAGGCGATAGCCCCAGGCGATACGCGCCCAGAGGCTGTCGCGGGCCGACCCCGCGACCGCGGTCGCCTGAAGGAGGGTCGCATCCGTCGGGCGCGCCCAGACCTCGCCGTGGAGCCGCAGGCCGAAGCGTGTCGGCAGGGCGTCGACATCGCGCCCCGCAACCAGCATCTCCGTCGTGGCCTCGGGGCCCGCATAGGCAGCGGTCACGCCCCAATCGAAGAACCACTGATACCCGGCGACCGCGGCCGCGGCGACGGTGTACCGCGCACGCGCACCCTCGGCACCGTGCTCGGATCGCCGTCCGCCGCCGACGCTCGCGAGCGCGGTGAAGCCATCCTGCGCGAGGGAGGTGAGGCCCACCTTCGTCCCGAAGGTCAGGAAGGTGTCCCCGCCCGCATCGAGGCTGCCGAACAGGAGCATGTCGATATCGCTGGCGCGCGCGTCGGGGGCAGGACAGGCGCGTCCTGCAAGCAGGGCCGGGATCGCGAGCAGAAGACCGCCGATCCCTCGGGTGAGACGGGGGCCGCGCACGGTCTATCCCTCCAGGCTGGAGCTGATGGTTAAGATAAAATGCCGTGCTGTGCGGCGTTTTATCTGGTCGCGCGCCGAGATTTGTGTGGATGGTGCCCCGGTATCGGCCGAGAGGATCGAAATTCTGGCGGTCTGCCGCGTAATTCAACTTGAACGTTACTTTGAGCGGTCGCCCGTAATCTTGGGACATGGCCCGCCGGCCGGAGGTCCGCGCAGTGTCGCGAATCTGCCGTGCTTGGCGTGCCAGATGTTCTCGGCTAGAGCCCCCGCGGGAAAGCGAAGGTTGGCAGATCCTTGACCTCCGGTGCACGAACGTCGGACGTCCTCACCGTGCTGGCGAGCCAGGAGGGCGAGCGCCTCACCGTGGGCGACATCGTCGCGGTCCTGCGGGACCGTGCCTTCGCGCTGCTCGTGGTCCTGTTGGGGCTGCCGAATTGCCTGCCGATGCCGCCGCCGATCCCGCTGATCTGCGGCCTGCTCCTGCTCCTCGTGGCGATTCAGATCGCCGCCGGGATGTCGGCGCCTTGGCTGCCGCGGATGCTCCTCGGCCGCTCGATCGCCCTGACCGACGTCCGGAGGGCCGTCACCCGTGCGGTGCCGATCCTGCGCCGCCTGGAGCGCTGGTCGCGCCCCCGCGTCAGCGTGTTCGAGACCGCGCTCGGCATGCGCGGCATGGGGATCGTCCTGCTGGCCCTGGCGCTGGCGCTCATCGTCGCCGCGCCCATCGTGGGGCAGATTCCGCTCGGTCTCGCGGTGTGCCTGGTCGGGCTCGGCCTCGTCGAGCGCGACGGTCTCGTCGTCCTGGGCGGCTTGGTGATCGGGATGTTCGGCGTCGCCATCAATGCCGGCTTCGCCTACGCGGTGATCTCCGGGATCGTCGGTCTTCTCAACCTCTGACGGTCGGCCTCAGAGGCGGTAGCGGATCTGGTCGGTCCAGAAGCGCTCGAGGCGGGTCAGCGCCTGGTTCAGGCGATTGAAGTCGTCCTCGGAGATTCCACCGATCGGCGTGATCGTCCGGGCATGCTTGTCATAGAGCGTCTGGATGATCTCGTGGACCTGACGACCCTTGTCGGTCAGGCTGATCCGGACGGAGCGGCGGTCCGTCTTGGAGCGGGCGTGGTGGAGATAGCCTGCCTCGACCAGCTTCTTCACGTTGTACGAGACGTTGGACCCGAGATAATAGCCCTTGGTCCGCAGCTCGCTCGCGGTCAGCTCCTTGTCGCCGATGTTGTACAGGAGCAGCGCCTGGACGCTGTTGACGTCCTCACGGCCGCGGCGCTCGAACTCGTCCTTGATCACGTCGAGCAGCCGGCGATGCAGCCGCTCCACGAGGTGGAGCGCTTCCAGGTAGGATCCCTTGGGGGAAGCGGCCTCCTCGGGGGCTTCGACCTGCGCGACTCGGGCGTTCTGGGTCTTCATCTCTGCCTCGCCATCCGTTGATCCGGCACCCGTTCGATGCGGCGCCGTTGATGATGGCTAAGCTAGGGCTCGGAAATGAAAGGCCATTTAAGCGACAGGATGAATTCGCGATTTACTCTTCGCGGTAAAGACAAACTGAATGAAGATAAGAACGGTTCGTTCACCGTGCTTCCTGCGCGGCGAGCCAGGACAGCAGGAAGTACAACGTCACGACGCAGCCCCCGAATACGAGCAGCGGGACCGGCAACGGCAAGAGTTGCGGTGTCAGAACCGCCAGCGTCATCGCGGATGTGACTGCGAGCAACCAGATCACGCCGCCCCAGGCGCTCGTCAGCCACAATCCGATCGCCGCCGCGGCATCGATCACCGCGAAATAGACGATCGCGGATTGCCGGCCGAAGGGTTCCGCCTCGAAGGGCCGGACCCCCGGCATGATGTCGAGGATGGTCGCCCAGGCGAAGACGCTCTTGAGGAGCCAGATCAGCGCCGTGAGCCGCATGAACCAGATCAGAACCGTGTCCCACGTGCCGGGTGCCGGCCCCTGGACGCGCTCGATCCGGTCGCTCGGCACCCCGCCCGGCCTCGGCGTCTTGCGCCGGATCGGAAGGTAGCCGGGCACTATCGGAGACTCGCAGAGATGATGGGCCGGTGCATGGGCGAGGGGCCGGGGTCCTGATCCGTTGGAAAGGGAACGCGCCGGGTTGAAGCGGTTCCGCCGTCCTGCGTCAACGGTCGGGTTTCGTCGCGCCCGCCCGGTGTGGTAGTCGAACGCCTCCGGCGCAGGGGCGCCGCGCGATCCGCGGCGTGGTCCGCGCGAACGGTAGCGAAGCCGCATGTCAGACACTCTGCCAGAGCCGCGCCCTCTCGCCGTGGAGGCTGCCCGCGAGGGCGCCCGGGTAGAGGGCCTCAAGATCACCCAGCGCCCGCGCCGCAACCGGAAATCGGATTGGTCGCGTCGGCTGGTCCGCGAGCACACCCTGACGGTCGACGACCTGATCTGGCCGATGTTCGTGATCGAGGGCGAGGGCCGGCGCGAGCCGATCGCCTCCATGCCGGGCGTCGAGCGTCTCTCGGTGGACGAGATCGTGCGCGACGCTGAGCGCGCGGCACGGCTCGGCATCCCGGCGATCTCGTTCTTCCCCTACACGGAAGTCGCGCTGCGCGACCCGACCGGATCGGAGGCGCTGAACGCCAACAATCTCGTCTGCCGCGCGGTGCGCGCCGTGAAGCGGGCGGTGCCCGAGATCGGGATCATGACGGATGTGGCGCTCGACCCCTACACGAGCCACGGCCATGACGGCCTGATGAAGGACGGGGCGATCCTCAACGACGAGACCGTCGCGGTCCTTGTCGAGCAGAGCCTGATCCAGGCCGAGGCCGGGACCGACATCATCGCACCCTCCGACATGATGGACGGGCGCGTCGGTGCGATCCGCGCCGGCCTCGACAAGGCCGGATTCCTCGACGTGCAGATCATGGCCTACGCGGCCAAGTATGCCAGCGCCTTCTACGGGCCGTTCCGCGACGCGATCGGCACCAAGGCCGCGCTGGTGGGGGACAAGCGGACCTACCAGATGGATCCGGGCAACTCGTCCGAGGCCCTGCGCGAGGTCCGCCTCGACCTCGATGAGGGCGCGGATTCGGTGATGGTGAAGCCGGGCCTGCCCTATCTCGACATCATCCGCCGGGTGCGGGACGAGTTCCAGGTCCCGACCTTCGCCTATCAGGTGTCCGGCGAGTACGCGATGATCGAGGCGGCCGCCCGCAACGGCTGGCTCGACGGCGACCGCGCGATGGTCGAGGCGCTCCTCGCCTTCAAGCGGGCCGGGGCCGACGGCGTCCTCACCTATCACGCCCCGCGGGTTGCGGAGCGCCTGCGCAACCATCCGTGAAACGGACGCACCGCTGGCTCCTCGGATCCGCGGTCGTGGCCGGCTTCCTCGGCGGCCTCGCCGCCTGCCAGGATACCCTGCGCCGGGATCGCGTCGCCACCTGCCGCCGGGCGCTGCCGGCGGTGGCGCCGCAGCCGGGAATCCGGTTGCTGCGGGCGGCGCCGGGCCCGGCGGCGAACTCGGTCCGCGTCGATTATTCCGACGGCAACCGGCCGCACTGGCTGACCTGCCGGTTCGATGCCGGGACGACCCTGGTGGCGCTCGCCACCGAGGCGACGACCCTGTCGGGCCCCGCGCTCTACATGCTGAAGCGCTTCTATCTCGACACGCCGGACGCGGCGGTCGACGACCCGGCCGGGCGCTGACGGGAGCCCGCGTTCCGGCATCCCCTTGCGGCCTCCGCGGCGCACACCCACCTTGACGTCCGCAGCCTCGCTTGCAGGACGCGACACCATGCAGAACCCCCAACCCGGCTACGCGCAGCGCCTCGACGCGCCCGGCTACGCCACCGCGTTGCCGATCCCGTTCGTGCGGGCGAGCCTCGGCGGCCGGACGGTCGCCTATCTCCTCGACATCCTGTTCATCTTCGGCTTCACGGCCCTGTTGACCCTGCTGATCACCGTGATCGGCGTGGTCACGTTCGGCCTCGGCTGGACGCTGTTCGCCGTCCTGCCGGCGAGCGGCATCATCTACAGCGCGATCACGGTCGGCGGCTCGAAGCAGAGCACGATCGGCCAGCGGTTGATGGGCCTGCGGACCATCGCGCCCGAGAGCGGCGCGCGGGTCGACGTCATCACGGCCGCGGTTCACGCGCTGCTGTTCTACGTCGCCATCTCGACCTTCCTGCTCTGGTGCGTCGACGTCGCCTTCGGGCTGGTGCGCTCCGACCGGCGTCTCGGGCACGACCTGCTTCTCGGCCTCGCCGTCGTTCACGCGCGCTGAGCGGACGGTTCGACGATGAAAATGTGACGGTGCGACCGGCCGGGCCATTGAGCCGTGGCCGGTCGCCTGTACACTGTCATGCCGGCGCCGTGAGGACGAACCCGGCGCAGGGCTTGTGAGAAGCGTGACCAGCCATCCGCGCGACACACCGCAATTCTACCTCACCGCTCCGTCGCCGTGCCCGTATCTGCCGGGGCAGGAGGAGCGGAAGGTCTTCACCCACCTGGTCGGACGGCGCGCCCGCGACCTCAACGAGATCCTGACCCAGGGCGGCTTCCGCCGCTCGCAGACGATCGCGTATCGCCCGGCCTGCGAGACGTGCCGCGCCTGCATCTCGGTGCGGGTCGTGGTCGATGAGTTCGAGCCGAGCGCGAGCCAGAGGCGCATCCTGGCGCGCAGCGCCGACTGGGTCGGCACGCCCGAGCCGAACCGCCCGGCGTCGGAGCAATACGCCCTGTTCCGCCGCTACCTCGACGCCCGGCACGGCGACGGCGGCATGGTCGACATGACCGTGCTCGACTACGCCATGATGGTCGAGGACAGCCATGTCGACACGCACCTCGTGTCGTATCGCCGGCACGGGCCGGATACGGCGGTCACCGGCCGCGGCTCGGGACCGCCGCTCGCCTTCTGCCTGACGGATGTGCTCTCCGACGGGCTGTCGATGGTCTATTCGTTCTACGATCCCGCGGAGGCCGCGCTCTCCCCGGGAACCTTCATGATCCTCGACCATATCCGTCGGGCCCGCCGGCTGGGCCTGCCGTATCTCTATCTCGGCTACTGGGTCGAGGGCTCGCGCAAGATGGACTACAAGTCGCGCTTCCGCCCGCAGGAGCGCCTGATGGGCCAGGGCTGGGTGCGGATCGACTGAACCCGCCGCCGGTGGTCCACACCCGTTGCCGGCTGGGCATGCCCGATGCGCATTGAGCGGCCGGGCCGGCGCATGCTACCGGCCTCGCACGCAATCCGGACCGTGCCGAGGCCCCCATGATCCCCCGCTACAGCCGCCCCGCGATGACGGCGATCTGGTCGCCCGAGACCCGCTTCCGGATCTGGTTCGAGATCGAGGCCCACGCCACCACGGCGCTCGCCGAGATCGGCGTCGTCCCGAAGGAAGCCGCCGAGACGATCTGGGCCAAGGGCAAGGATGCGGTCTTCGACGTGGCCCGCATCGACGCGATCGAGGCGGTGACGAAGCACGATGTCATCGCCTTCCTCACCCATCTCGCCGAGATCGTCGGGCCCGAGGCGCGGTTCGTCCACCAGGGGATGACCTCCTCGGACGTGCTCGACACCTGCCTCAACGTGCAGCTCGTGCGCGCCGCCGACATCCTGATCGCCGACGTCGATTCGCTGCTCGCCGCCCTGAAGGCGCGGGCCTTCGAGCACAAGCTGACCCCGACCATCGGCCGGTCGCACGGCATCCACGCCGAGCCGGTCACCTTCGGCCTGAAGCTGGCCCAGGCCTATGCCGAGTTCGAGCGCAACCGCCGCCGCCTCGTCGCGGCCCGCGCGGAGGTCGCCACCTGCGCGATTTCCGGCGCGGTCGGCACCTTCGCCAATATCGACCCGCGGGTGGAGCAGTACGTCGCCGAGAAGATGGGCCTGACCGCCGAGCCAGTCTCCACCCAGGTGATCCCGCGCGACCGCCACGCGATGTTCTTCGCGACCCTCGGCGTGGTCGCCTCGTCCCTGGAGCGGCTGGCGATCGAGATCCGGCACCTCCAGCGCACCGAGGTCCTGGAGGCGGAGGAGTTCTTCTCCGAGGGCCAGAAGGGTTCCTCGGCCATGCCGCACAAGCGCAACCCGGTGCTGACCGAGAACATCACGGGCCTCGCCCGGATGGTCCGCGGCTACGTCACCCCGGCCTTGGAGAACGTCGCCCTCTGGCACGAGCGCGACATCTCCCACTCCTCGGTGGAGCGCATGATCGGCCCCGACGCCACCGTCACCCTCGACTTCGCCCTCGCGCGCATGACCGGGGTGATGGAGAAGCTGCTGGTCTACCCGGCCAACATGCAGAAGAATCTCGACCGGCTCGGCGGCCTGATCCACTCGCAGCGCGTGCTGCTGGCGCTCACCCAGGCCGGCGTGTCCCGCGAGGATTCCTACCGGCTGGTCCAGCGCAACGCGATGCCGGTCTGGCGCGGCGAGGGCGATTTCCTGGCCCTGCTCAAGGCCGACCCGGAGGTCGCCGCGGCACTCCCGGCCGAGCAGATCGAGGCCTGCTTCGATCTCGGCTACCACTTCAAGCACGTGGACACGATCTTCGGCCGGGTCTTCGGCGACCGCTGAGATCCCGCACGATTCCTGCTTCGACCCGCGTTCGCGGGCCCGGGATCTCGGGCCCGCGACGAACACAGGACAGCTCTCCGTGACCGCTCCCCGCATCGTCTACCTCAACGGCCAGTTCCTCCCCTACGAGGAGGCACGCGTGCCGATCATGGATCGCGGCTTCCTGTTCGCGGACGGCATTTACGAGGTCTCCGCGATCATCGACGGCAAGCTCGTCGACAACGCCGCGCACCTCGCCCGCCTCGACCGCTCCCTCGGCGAGATCGGCATCCGCAACCCGCACGATGCGGCGGGCTGGGAGCGCCTGCAGACCGAGCTCGTGGCCCGGAACGGCGTCACCGAGGGCCTCGTCTACATGCAGGTCACCCGGGGCGTGGCCGAGCGCGACTTCGCCTTCCCGAAGGCCGGCACCGAGCCCACCGTGGTGATGTTCACGCAGGCCAAGACCGTGCTCGCCAACCCGCTCGCCGAGAGCGGCGCCCGGGTTATCACCGTCGAGGACCTGCGTTGGAAGCGCCGGGACATCAAGTCGGTCGCTCTGCTGGCGCAGGTGCTGGCCAAGCAGCAGGCGGCCGAGGCCGGCGTCGCCGAGGCCTGGATGGTGGAGGACGGCGCCGTCACCGAGGGCTCGTCCTCGACCGCGTTCATCATCAGCCGCGACCGCGTGCTCGTGACCCGGCCGCTCTCCACGGCGCTCCTGCCGGGGATCACCCGGGCCTCGGTGCTGCGCCTCGCGCAGGAGGCCGACCTGCGGATCGAGGAGCGGCTGATCCCGGTGGACGAGGTCTACGCGGCGCAGGAGGCCTTCTACACGAGCGCCTCGGCTTTCGTGATGCCGGTCGTCGAAATCGACGGGCGCGCGATCGGCGAGGGCCGGCCGGGTGCACTGACCCGGCGCTTGCGCGAACTCTATATCGAGGCTGCCCGCCAGGGTTGAGATCGTCTTCCGCGCCGGCGGATCCGATCCACAGGATGGGACATTGTCCCGGGCCGGCGGCAGGAACGGATCCCGTCACCGACTGTTCCTCCCCGAATTCGTGTCCCGAACCGGGGAGGCCCTCGTGCCGAAGACAATCCTGTTCGCCGCTTTCGCGGCGACCCTCGCGGCGGCGCCAGCCTGCGCCCAGACGACAAGCCCGGCGCCGGCCGAGCGGGTACGTCCGAACGCCGACGCGCCGCCCAATGACCAGTCGCTCAGCGACAAGCTCCAGCAGAATGACGGCGTGATCAAGCCGCCGGAATCGTCCACGACCGGAACCGTGGTCAAGCCCGATCAGTCCGGCACCATGCCGGTGATCAAGCCGCACGAATTGCCCGGTCGCGCACCCGGAACCGAGGCCAAGTAGCGCCCCCGACCCTGCCGGACGGCCCGCGACGCGGCCCCCTCATGCGGCCCCTTGCTTGATTTCGCTGCCCGGATCGCGGAAACGGCTCACGACGTACGCCGCCTGCACCCGTGGGTGGCGCCGTCCCGGTTTCCGTCGCGGGTAAGCAGGCAGACATGGCCAACGTCGTCGTTGTGGGCGCCCAATGGGGCGACGAGGGCAAGGGCAAGATCGTCGACTGGCTCTCCGAGCAGGCCGACATCGTCGTCCGGTTCCAGGGCGGGCACAATGCCGGGCATACGCTCGTCATCGACGGCGTGACCTACAAGCTGGCGCTGCTGCCGTCGGGCGTGGTCCGCGGCGGCAAGCTTTCGGTCATCGGCAACGGCGTCGTGGTCGATCCCTGGCACCTGATCGACGAGATCGAGCGCATCAAGGCGCAGGGCGTGGACGTCTCGCCGTCCTCCCTGCGGATCGCCGACAACGCCACGCTGATCCTGCCGCTCCACCGCGAACTGGATCATTTCCGCGAGACCGCCAATGCCGGCCTCAAGATCGGCACGACCAAGCGCGGCATCGGGCCGGCCTACGAGGACAAGGTCGGCCGCCGGGCGATCCGGGTCGTGGATCTGGCCGATCCCGACGCGCTGCCGGCCAAGATCGAGCGGGTTCTGACCCATCACAACGCCCTGCGGCGCGGTCTCGGGATCGACGAGGTCAATGCCGAGGCGCTGCTGTCGGAACTGAAGGCGATCGCACCGAAGATCCTGCCCTTCGCCGACACCGTCTGGGCGCTGCTCGACGAGGAGCGCCGGGCCGGAAAGCGCATCCTGTTCGAGGGAGCGCAGGGCGCGCTGCTCGACGTCGACCACGGCACCTATCCGTTCGTCACCTCCTCCAACATCGTGGCCGCCCAGGCGGCGACGGGTTCGGGCCTCGGCCCGGGGGCGATCGGCTACGTGCTGGGCATCGCCAAGGCCTACACCACCCGGGTCGGCGAGGGGCCGTTCCCCACCGAGCTGTTCGACGAGATCGGCGAGACCATCGGCAGCCGCGGGCGCGAGTTCGGCGTCAATACCGGCCGCAAGCGCCGCTGCGGCTGGTTCGATGCCGTGCTGGTGCGCCAGACGGTCCGGACCTCCGGCATCCACGGCATCGCGCTGACCAAGCTCGACATCCTCGACGGCTTCGAGGAGATCCGCGTGTGCACGGGCTACCTGCTGGACGGCCAGCCGATCGACCATCTGCCGGCGAGCCAGGCCGCCCAGGCGCGGGTCGAGCCGGTCTACGAGGTGATCCCGGGCTGGTCGGAGACGACCGCCGGTGCGCGGTCCTGGGCGGATCTGCCCGCGCAGGCGATCAAGTATGTCCGCCGGATCGAGGAGCTGATCGGGGCGCCGGTGGCGCTGCTGTCGACCTCGCCCGAACGCGACGACACGATCCTCATGCACAACCCGTTCGAGGATTGACCGGTTCGAGGCGCGACGCGTCGCGCGCTATCCCGTTGACGACGCGCGTTTTCGGCGGCCCTGCCTGTATCCAGTCCGCGCAGGCTTGATCTAGAACGGGCTGTCGGCCGGGCCATCGTTCTCGCGATCAGCCCGCCATCTCCAGGGCAACCGGCGCGCGGACACTGATCCGCGCGGTGGGATACGACAAACCGGCCGACGGCCGCGACCGGACCCGTCGGGCGGCCGCGGCCCTCGGTCCCCGGCCTCCGACCGGCGTCGCCGGACGGCGGCCGAAGGGGCGGACCAGAGTATCATGGCCGATTACTATCCGCTTCTGGCGCGCGCGCTCGATGCGCTGCCCGACCGAACGCCCGCCCTGCGCAAGGCGGTCTACGACCGCGCGCGCAATGCGCTGATCAGCCAGCTGCGCTCCCTCGATCCGCCGCTGTCCGAGGCCGATATCGACCTCGAGCGCCGGGCCCTCGACGCCGCGATCGAGCGGCTGGAGGTGGATCACGGCGGCCTTCCGGCGCCGGCCAACGATGCCGCGCAGGCGCCCCAGCGCCCCGCACCCGCTCCCGTCATTCCGGAACCTGCTGCACCCGAGCCGATCGTTCCGCCGGCGGCGGAGGCGGACCTCCCGGAACCGTCTCCACCCGAGCCGGGGACCGCATCCGTACCGGTCCTCCCGCCCGCGAAGCCGCCCTTCGCGGTGACGGCCGGTGATACCGATCCGGATTCCGTGGCCGGACCGCGCGAGGCGCCGATCGCGATCACGTCGCGGCGCCCCGGCGTGCCGGCGCCGGCGGCCTCGGAAGAGGCCGAGCCGGCGACCGAGGCGCCGGCTTCGGAGACCCCGCCCGCCGAGGATCCGGACGCCGCCGACACCGCCGCGGAGGGCGGCGGCCGTCAGCGTCCCCGGATCGAGGTGGTGCCGCCGCGGACCGGTCGATCGCGGGTGCTGCGCAACGTCTTCGTGGGCGGCGTCCTGGCGGTGGTGATCGGCCTGATCGCCGTCGCGGCCTTCCTGCTGCGCGACCGGCCGCAGAACCTGCCGTCGAGCGGCACCGAGACGGTGGATACGCAGCAGCCCGAGGGCGAGACCAAATTCGGCGACCGGGTCGGTGGCGATGCTGCACCGACGCCGAAGGCGACCGCACGGGCAGAGACCGGCGCGCCGCCGCGGAATACGGCGGCGCCTGCCGATACGGGCGTCGCGGTCGCTCAGAGGGCCGAACTCGTCGAGGAATCGTCGGGCGCCCAGGGCGGCCAGCCGACCGTGACACCGGGCCGGGTGACGTGGCGGCTGGAGACGGTGAACGGGGATCAGGGGCAGCCCGTCCAGAACGCGATCGTCGCCACCGTGGCCATTCCCGATGCCGGTCTGACGCTGGTGATGACCATCCAGCGCAACCTCGACACGACCCTGCCGGCGTCCCACACGGTGAGTTTGGTCTTCAGCCAGACCGGCACCAACGGCACCGCCCGCACGGTTCAGGATGTCGGGCTGCTCCAGGCCAAGGATGAGCAGGGCGCTCGCGGCTCGCCCGTCTCGGGCCTGCCTGTCCGCGTTCGCGACAACCTGTTCCTGATCGGATTGTCGTCGCTGCAGAACGACGTCGAGCGCAACACCGACTTGCTCCTGCACCGGAACTGGTTCGATATCGCGCTCCGCTACACGTCCGGCCGTCGGGCCGTGCTGACCTTCGAGAAGGGCGCCGTTGGCGCGCAGGTCATGCAGAACGCCTTCGACGCTTGGCAGTGATCGCCCGCCGGTGATCGCTTGAGCGCGACCGCTTGGCGGTGCCACCCCGGCGCGGTGCGCCGGGGTGGCGGGTCAGTGGGCCTCGATGCCGGTCCGGGGCAGTTCGCGGCTGGCGATGTTGCGCTTGACCGCTTCCTGCACCTTCTCGAAGGCGCGAACCTCGATCTGCCGCACGCGCTCGCGGGAGACACCGAACTCGCCCGAGAGATCCTCCAGTGTGATCGGGTCCTCGGCGAGCCGCCGGGCTTCGAAGATGCGGCGCTCGCGCGGGTTCAGGACGCCCAGCGCGTCCTTCAGGGCGGACAGGCGGTTCTGCCCCTCCTGCTCACGGGCCAGGACGGTCTCCTGGCTCGGGCTGTTGTCCACGAGCCAATCCTGCCACTCACCCTCGCCCTCCTCGCGCAGGGGCGCGTTGAGCGACGTGTCGCCGGACAGGCGCCGGTTCATGTCGATCACGTCCTGCTCGGGCACGCCGAGGCGGGTGGCGATCTGCTTCACCTGATCGGGCTTGAGGTCACCCTCGTCGAGGGCCGAGATCTTGCCCTTCGCCTTGCGCAGGTTGAAGAACAGCTTCTTCTGGTTCGCGGTCGTGCCCATCTTCACGAGCGACCACGAGCGCAGGATGTATTCCTGGATCGCCGCCTTGATCCACCACATGGCATAGGTGGCCAGCCGGAAGCCCTTGTCGGGATCGAAGCGCTTGACCGCCTGCATCAGGCCGACATTGCCCTCCGACACGACCTCGCCGATCGGCAGGCCGTAGCCGCGATAGCCCATCGCGATCTTGGCGACGAGCCGCAGGTGCGATGTCACCAGCCGATGCGCGGCCTCGCGGTCACCGGCGTCCCGCCAGGCCTTCGCCAGCGTGAACTCCTCCGACGGCTCCAGCATCGGGAATTTGCGAATCTCGTCGAGGTAGCGCGAGAGGCCACCTTCGTTGGCGAGCACGGGCAGCGTACCGGCCATGGCATTCTCCTGGACCTATGTCCCCCTGTCGGGCGGACGCGACGGACAACAGTGCCGTCCACTCGGGCCGCTCTTGAGCCGACCCTGCCGGCCACCCATCTCATATGAGTCGCCGGGAGCCGGTCGCGGTCGATGACACCCACGTCGTCAACAACGCGCCACCGGCGCTTTTGGTCGTACCATGTCACGATGTGACGCGGTACGGGGTGATCTTTCGCACGCCGCAGCGAGGCGGTTACGCCCGCGGTGCGCCGTCCGCCTCCGTCCGGAGGGCCAGGATGAGCGCGCTCATGTCGGGCGGCAGCGGGCTCTCGAAGCGGAGCGTCGCGCCGGTGCGCGGATGGCTGAAGCCGAGCAGCTCCGCGTGGAGCGCCTGCCGCCCCAGGGCCGTGAGAGCGTCACGCGCCTCCGGGCTCAGGCGGGCGGCCTTGGTGCGGAAGGCGCCGCCGTAGACCTTGTCCCCGAGGAGGGGATGTCCGCGATGGGCGAGATGCACGCGGATCTGGTGCGTGCGTCCCGTCTCCAACCGGCAGCGCACGAGGGCGGCCTCGCGATAGGCCTCGGCGACGGCGTAGTGCGTCACGGCGTGGCGGCCGCTGTCGTCGGACACGACGGCGATCTTCTCCCGATGGAACCGGGACCGGGCGAGGCTGGCCTGGATCGTCCCGGCCCGCGGCTGGGGCAGGCCCCAGGCCACAGCGGCGTAGGCCCGTTCCAGCGGGCCGGTCCGGCCGTGATCGGCGAATTGGGCGGTGAGGCCCTGATGCGCCGCGTCGTTCTTGGCGACGACGATCAGGCCGCTCGTATCCTTGTCGAGGCGGTGGACGATGCCGGGCCGGCGCACGCCGCCGATCCCCGACAGGCTGGCGCCGCAATGGGCGATCAGGGCGTTGACCAGCGTACCGCTCTCGTGGCCCGGCGCGGGATGGACCACCAGGCCGGCCGGCTTGTCGATGACGATCAGGTCGTCGTCCTCGTAGACGATCGGCAGGTCGGCGGCCTCGGCCACCGGCTCGGCCGGTGCGGGTGGCGGCACGATGAGGACGATCTGTGTGCCGGCGGCGACCTTGGCGGCCGGATCGCGCGCCGGGACGCCGTCCCGCTGCACCTGGCCGGCGCGGATCAGGTCCTGCAGCCGGGCTCGGGAGAGATCCGGAAACAGCGCGACCAGCGCACGATCGAGCCGCAGGCCGCCCTCCGCCACGATTCCGGTCCGCTCGTCGTCTCCGTTCTCCACCACGATCCCTATCCGCACCCGATCTGACCCGCCGAGGCGGATTTCCTGACGAAGGCTCTTGCTCCGCCGCCGGGTGGTGGCTATAGCACCCCCGCGCCGCCGGAAAGCTCCCATCGTCTAGCGGTCTAGGACGTCGCCCTCTCACGGCGAAAACAGGGGTTCGATTCCCCTTGGGAGCGCCACCGGCGCAGTTTCGCATTCTCGTATGGCACCTCGCGGAAGCGGGATCCGGGCCTGCTACTCCGGCGGGTCCGCGCCGAACCTTGGCGAATGCGGTCAGTCCGCGGCGCGCCCCATCCTGGCCTCGATGGGCCGCACCCCACGATCACGGTCGGGCTGTGGCCCTCCAATCCCTCGGACATGCCGGTCGGCCCGAGCGCCTGGACGGGACGCGCCCTACCACAACCAGATGACGCGGCCGGAGACCGCGTAGATGACGAACCAGAGGCCTACGGCCAGGCTGATCCCGGCAACGACCAGCGCCGGGTGTGGCTTCTTGCGGATGCCGTTGCGGCGCTCGGGCGCGATCTGTTCCATGTACAAAGGGTGTCGGAGCCTCCTGCCGGTCGCATCCATGGCGGCCCCATGGATGGGGGGCCTGAACGCTCCATGGATGCGGCCAGCGACAACGGCGCCTTACGCCCAACAACGGCCGTCGCTGTCTTCATCAAAAGATGTATTGGCGCCATCAGGCGTATCGGAACCGGTCGGCGCTCCCCATTCATCGGCGGCGGCCGGCCGGCGTCCAGCCTGTGGTCAGCGAGGATCGCGGTGGCGCGACGCGGCTTGGCCGATATCGGATGTCGAGCACGTCAACCCATTAAGAAATAAAGACTTTTCGCTGGGCGTGATCGCGCGATGGCTCAGCCGGCGAGCGCTATGCCCGTCAGGTTCCAAGCCACCGGACCGCACCTCTGCGACTGGATGCGGCGCGACGAGACCGAGACGACGGAGGCCGAGGCCGATCGCGCGTGCCCATCACGGAGGCCG
Organism: Methylobacterium sp. UNC378MF; assembly: GCF_900103195.1. Lineage (GTDB taxonomy): Bacteria > Pseudomonadota > Alphaproteobacteria > Rhizobiales > Beijerinckiaceae > Methylobacterium. Next base: position 81,096 of record NZ_FMWU01000026.1, read on the forward strand.
GCATCCGCGGCCGCATGGGCCGTCGCGAAGCTGATCGCCGGGGCGAGCCAATCCCACGATGGTGGAGCGTCGGGCGGCCTCGTGTGGAAGATCGCGGCGTCGAAGACCACCGGAATGGGCATAGCGCCGAAGACGGAGCCCCTAGGCGATGCCGGGATTCCCCAAAGCAGAAGGGACAGGTCGCCACCCCGGTCACATCCACAGCTGCGGTCAACCGATCCAGCATGGCGGCGAACCGGGGGCCGGCCTCGGCTGCTGCAACTTCTGAATAGTATTGCCACGGCCAGTCACCAAACTGCGCGTGGATATGCGAAATGACGGGATCGGACGTGCCGCCCCGGTGCAGCTCTTCGTAGGCGAGCGACGCGGGAAAGATTTGGCATCGTCAGGTTGGATATATTGTCGCGACGAGCGGAATATAACGACAGAAAGCTATGGACTTACCTCTGGTTGATCATGGCGCCCCGATGATGCAGTCATACCAGGGAATTTTGTAAGATCGGCGGAACCGGCTTGCGCACAACCCGTTTGTGCCCCGCTGCTGATTGGGCAGCGACCGCATGCGGGGTTCGTGAACTGTGACGGCCAGTGTCGATGGGCATGACTTCGGGATCCGCGCTCGCCGCCTTCTTCGGCGGCCGCCTGGGCGCGCCGAAGCCCGCGAGCCTGCCGGGCGCCTACGAGACCCGGCGCGTCTGAGCGGCCGCGGCCCGGTCCCGGATCGTTCGGCCCCGGATCGTTCGGCCGCTTACCCCCCCCTCGGCGCCCGCCACCGTGCGGGGGCCGTCCACCCCGGCGGGCGGAACCTGCCCGACCGGACATCCTGACCCCGACCCCAACCCCCAAGGAGCGCACGCGATGAGCAGCACGACCGACAAGATCAAGGGCCTGGCCAACGAGGCGGTGGGCAACGTCAAGCAGGCGGCCGGCAAGGCGACCGGCAACGACAAGCTGGTGGCCGAGGGCAAGGCGCAGGAGCTGAAGGGCGAGGCGCAGAAGACGGTGGG
>NZ_FMWU01000030.1 GCF_900103195.1 Methylobacterium sp. UNC378MF
GTGGACGCTGCACGACTACTCGCCGGTATGCCACCGCAACCACCTGGTCCAGCCGGACGGGCGCTATTGCGGCCTGGCGCCGGTGGCGGAGTGCCGGTCGTGCCTGGCGGTGGACGCGGACGGGTTCGAGGAGCCGGATCCGGGCGAGCGGCGGGCGGTGTTCGGGGCGTTCCTGGCGGGCGCGGCGCGGGTGTTTGCGCCGTCCTCCGACACGGCGGGCCGGATCCGCGCGGTGTACCCGGACCTCGCTGTCACGGTGCGGCCGCACCTGGAGCCGGAGCGGGCGGTGCGCTCGACCGCGCTGCAGCGGCCCGGCCGCGTCCGCCGCGTCGCCGTGCTCGGCGCAATCAGCCCCACCAAAGGCGGCCTACTCCTGCAGGCCCTGGCCACCGACGCACAGGACCGGGACCTGCCGCTGCACTTCTCGATCGTCGGCCACTCGGACCCGGCCCTGACCGGTGGCCTGGAGCGCGCCGGCGTTACCGAGACGGGGCGGTACTCCACCGACGATCCGACCCTCGACCGGGTCGCCAGGTCGGCCCTCCAGATCGCCGAGACCGGCCGCCACTGGGAGGACGACGAGATCCTCGATCTCGTCACACAGGTCTCGGCCGACCTGATCCTGCTGCCGTCGATCTGGCCGGAAACCTACGCGTACACGCTGACGCTGGCGCTACGCACCGACCTGCCGGTGGTGGCCTTCGACCTGGGTGCCCCGGGGGAGCGGCTGCGCTCGGAGTCGAACGGCCATCTGCTGCCCTGCGCACTGGTCGCCAATCCGACGGCCTGCAACGACCGGATGCTCGCCCTCGAAATCCCGGCGCTCGGCCGCAGCGCGGGGCTGACGCGAGTCGCCGCCTATGCGGACCTGCTGCGCGATTATTACGATCTCGCGACCTGCCAACGACCCGACAGGAGAGCCACGGTCAACGCACTTTAGCCCCTTTTCTCATCGAAGCAGGCCCGGCAACCAGAGGTCACGTCGATGCCCGCCCTCCCGCCGGTCCAGGGACAGAAGAGCCCGATCGAGTCCTACCTGCACGTCCTGCATGCCTTAATCCTGCGGGACATGCGCACCCGTTTCGGAGCCTCCCTCTGGGGCTACGGCGTGGTCGTGCTCTGGCCCTGCGTCCACGTCTTCATGCTGATCGCGATCTACACCTTCCAGAAGCTGGCGGCCCCCCTCGGCGACAACAGGGCCCTGTTCTTTGCAACAGGCGCGGTTCCCGTTCTGGTCTTCCAATATATCTCGCGCGAGGTCATGAAGGCGGTGATCATGAACCGGCCGCTGACCTACTACCCGCAGGTCAAGCTGTTCGACGTCATCCTGGCCCGCATCCTCGTCGAGATCGTGACCGGCTTCCTCGCGCTGCTGGTCGTCTGTTCCATCCTGGTCGTCATAGGGACCAATCCGATCCCAGCGGACCCATTCACGGCTATGTGCGGCTACCTTGCCGCGATCGTACTTGGCATCGGGATTGGAACAATCAACGTGGCGATCATCGGCTTTTTCCCAGGCTGGCTGATCGGCTACGCACTTTTCAGCATCATCCTGTATGTATCGAGCGGAGTTATGTTTCTCCCAAGCTACATGCCAGACAAAGTCTACTACTGGATGAAGTACAACCCGGCCATGCAGCTGGCTGAATGGGTAAGATCTGCCTATTATCCCTACGCGGGCATTCAGGTAGATTATCTTTACATCATCATGTTCGGCCTGACCTGCGCCAGCATCGGCCTGCTGCTGGTCAAGCATGTCGTCAGCAAGCTCCAAGCTTGAAGAAAGCAGGGTTGCGCGTGTGCCCTACAATCGCGCAACCCGCGGCCGGCACGATCCTCAGGCTGCCCCACCAGAGCCGACCGCAGGCTTCCGTGTGGCCGCGACGCAAGTCTCAAGCTTCGAATTCTCCAACCGCTTCGGGCCAGGGCTGTCGCACGATGACGAATGCCGCTCATGCCATTGAAACGAAATACATTCGTCAGATCCAACAGCAGCAGGTCGAATTGACCCTCCTCAAAGCCGAACGCGACGACGCCTTGCGCGAGCGCGATCTGGCCCGTGCTCGGTCGGAGGCGACGTCCACGCTGATCGAGGCGCTGGTCGGAAGCGTGCGGCCTTACGGGTTCAGTCGCAAGCGCTTCCTCGCCGCGATCCGCAAGGCTGCGCGGACCGTGCCGGATCACGGACCGGCCGCACTTCAGCACGGCATCCTGTTCGAAGGTTCGAACCGGATCCTGGCGGCCTCCCGCATTCCGGGCCGAGCGGCGACGCGCGGCTGAACCCCGACACGCTTGCGCGCACGCGCGATCCCGTTCCGAGACTGGAGCCCAGGACCATGGATGTCGAACTCCTGACGGTGTTCAATGCCCTGATCAACCTGCGGGATAATCTGAACGCGCACCCGCACATTCTCAGCTCGGATCTCGACTTCCTGTCCTTCGCCACGCGGCTGGCTCCGTACTCCAACGCGCAGTTGATGCAGGATCTGTGGGTGCTGTACGAGCTCCGGGAGAAGCGAAACGGCTATTTCGTGGAATTCGGCGCCTGCGATGGCGTCAGCCTGAGCAACACGCTCCTGCTTGAAAAGACCTACGCTTGGCAGGGAGCCCTCGCGGAGCCAGCTCGGGCTTGGCACGAAGCGCTACATCGCAACCGCGGCTGCTACATCTCCGATAAGTGCGTCTACAAGACCGACGGCATTGAGGTTCTCTTTAACGAGGTCGACATCGGCGAGCTCTCCGGCATGGAGGATTTTGCCGGCGACGACTTTCACGCCCAGTTTCGCCAGGAGCGCCGGCAATACCCGGTGGCGACCATCTCGCTGGAGCGATTCCTCTCGGAGGCCCGGGCGCCGCGGCGCATCGACTACATGAGCATCGATGTGGAAGGCGGCGAGCTCGACGTGCTGCAGAGCTTCGATTTCACCCGTCACGACATCGCGCTGATCAGCGTTGAGCATAATTTCTCGAGCAGCCGGGAGAAGATCGACGCGCTGCTAAGTGGCCACGGTTACCGACGGCGCTTCCGTCAGCTGTCCCTGTTCGACGACTGGTACGCGCGCCCGGATCTCGTGACCGCACGATCCTGACGGAAGGTTCGGCTATGTCGGCGCAGACCGCAATCGCCATTCTGGATTCGATGTTCGACCTGTTCAAGGAAATGGGCAGCGGCATCGCCCTCGATCTCAACTGGTTCGCGATCGCCAGGCGCCTCCAGCAGGTTCGCGCGGAAGCCGTGTGGTCGGCCGATCTCGACTTCGTCGCCGTCAAGCTGAAGGCGCACGCCGCCCATTACGCCGCCACCTACCGCGAGCCCCTCGGTTCAGAGGCGATTAGAAAGAAGAACGCCGAAAGGCTCGACGAAGTCGTCCGACATTACTCGATCCTTCGCGCGCATCTGGAGCAGCAGTTACCGGCCTCCTGACGCCGTAATGATTGGCGCGCGGTGCACATGGGCGCTCCGAGAATGGCCTCCGCCAGTAGGACACGCTGGTCAGCCGCGCCGGTACACAAGTCGCCACCGACGGTAGCCCAAACTCGACCGTCCCGAGCGCGCTGCCCAACGCTAAGCATTGAGCCTGCGTACGGTTTGAGGCATCGATCCTGTGCACGTGCGCCCATGCGGCGACGAGGGAGGTATCGTGAGCAGTCTGAAATTCGGGACGAGCGGCTTGCGCGGTCTCGTAACCGACCTCGTCGGCGGCCCGAGCTACGCCTATGCCAGCGCGTTCTTCCGATCCGTCTCCCAGAGCGAAGGTGGCCGTATGGTCGTCATCGGGCGTGATTTGCGTGACAGCAGCCCCGGCATCGCCGCGACGGTGGCAGACGCCGCGGCAGGTGCCGGCTTCACGGCGATCGATTGCGGCCCGCTGCCGACTCCGGCCCTCGCCCTCGAAGCGATGCGGCGCGGTGCCTGTGCGGTCATGGTCACAGGCAGCCACATCCCCGAGGATCGCAATGGCCTGAAATTCTACCGGCCCGACGGCGAGATCACCAAAGCCGACGAGGCCGCCATCCTGGCCGCCCTGGAGCAGGGCGCGTCCGGCGATGGCCGGGCCTCAGCGCCTGCCTCGCCTGAACCCGACGCGATCGCGCGCTATCAGCAGCGCTACGCTGCCGCCTTCGCGCCGGACATCCTGCAAGGCCTGCGGATCGCGGTCTATCAGCAGAGCTCGGTGGCCCGCGACCTGCTGGCCGACCTGCTCGCCGGGTTCGGCGCGCAGGTGACGCCGATCGGCCGTTCGCAGGTCTTCGTGCCGATCGATACAGAGGCCCACCGCCCGGAGGACATCGCCTTCATCCGCGACGTCATGGAGCCGGGCTCCTTCGACGCGCTCGTGACCACGGACGGTGACGCCGACCGGCCACTGGTGGCCGACGGCACGGGCCGGATCCTGCGGGGCGACGTGCTCGGGCTCATCACCGCCCGCTTCCTTGGTGCCGATACGGTGGTAGTGCCGGTCACGGCCGGCTCGGCGCTCGAGCATTCCGGCGGCTTCCGGAAGGTTCTGCGCACAAAGGTGGGATCGCCTTTCGTCATTGCCGGCATGGAGCAGGCGACGTCGGCCGGGGCGCGGATCGTCGCAGGGTTCGAGGCGAATGGCGGGTTCCTGCTCGGCTCGGATGTCACGCTCCACGGCAGGACATTGTCCGCCCTGCCGACGCGCGATGCGATGCTGCCGATCCTGGCCACCTTGGCAGCGACGCGCGCGGCTGGGATCGCCCTAGCGGACCTCGTGGCCTCCCTGGATGCGGGAGAGATGGCCAGCGACCGGCTGCCCAACACCCCGTCCGAGACGAGCGCCGCCTTCCTCGATCGCCTTCGGGATCCGGACTTCCGCGCTGCCTTCCTCGCCCCGATCGGATCATCGGCCTCGATCGATCAGCAGGACGGGATCCGGATCGAGCTGGACGGCGGGCGCACGATCCATTTCCGGGCATCGGGCAATGCGCCCGAGCTCCGCTGCTATGCGGAGGCCAAGTCGGCAGGGGAGGCGCAGGAGATCGTCCGGTGGGGACTTGCCTCCGCCGCGACCGCGATGGGGGCAAACACCTGACCCCTCACGAAGCCTCGGAGCGACGCCCGAACATCGCAAGAAGCCGGGGCGCTCTTCAAAGCGCGCTGACGACCTTCGCCTCTTGGTGCGACCGCTCGGGCACGGCCAACGGACGGGCTTCGCGCGGGACAAGCGATGGCAGGACGCGGCTTGCTACCGGTTGGCGTACTCCGCCGCGGCGAGCCTGCGCAGGCCCGCCTCGAGATCGATGCGCGGACACCAGCCGGTCCGGTCGAGGAACCGCGTCGAGTCGAGCATCTTGTAGGCCGCGCCCTGGAACGAGCCGGGCGGGCTCACCAGGGGGACGGACCAGTCGAGGGCGGCCAGGGCCGCCCGCGCCACCGCCTCGACGGTGACGGGCGTGTTGGCGGCGCAGTTGAGGATCTCGTTGTCGAACGCCTGGTCGGCCGCCAGGATCGCGTCGATCTGGTCGTCGACGTACAGCACCTCGCGGACGGTCTGCGGGTTGCCCCAGACCTCGAACTGCTGAGCGCCCGCCGCCTTCTCCCGCACGGCGCGGTCGAGCAGGGCGCCGACGAAGTGGCTGCGGTCGGAGGCCTTGTTGTCGTGCGGTCCGTACAGGGTCGCCAGCACGCAGTGCAGGAAGGTCAGTCCGTACTGGTGCGCGTAGGCCGCCGAGCCCGTCGCCAGGACCTGCTTGGCGAGCCCGTAGCCGATCACCGACGGGTGCGTGGGTCCCTGCCCGAAGCGCGCCTCGGAGAGCGGCTCCGCCGATTCCGGATAGGTGCAGGACGAGCCCGTGGAGACGAGCTTGGCCTGCGGCTGGAACAGGCGCCACGCCTCGAGGACGTTCAGGTGGACCCGGGCATTGATTGCCAGGAGCTCGCCCTGGATGTCGTACTGCACCGCGCCGGTCCGCTGGCGGGTCACCACGTGGAAGATGCGGCCGGCCGGGGGCGCGGCGCGCAGCGCCTGCTCGACATTGGCCCAGTCGGAGAGGTCGCCCGCCGCGCGTCCGATCTCGACGACCTCGCGGCCCTCGGCCCGGAGCCGGGGGACGAGGTTGCGCCCGAGGAAGCCGTCCGACCCAATGACGATGTCGCGCTCAGGCCCCGGCATGGTCAGCCCCATCGCGATAGGCCTCGCGATACCACGCGATCGTCGGCCGCAGCCCGTCCGGGAGGCCCGTGAAGGTCGACATCCCAAAGCGCTCGCGCAGCCGCTGATTGGTCGAGCGGCGGGCGAGCACGCCGTGGGTCGCCGTGTCGGGGGCGTGCACCGGCCGGTCCTCCGCGGCCACCTCCAGGATGGTGCGGGCGAGGTCGAGCAGGGTCGTGGTCTCGCCGCGGCAGAGATTGAGCACGTCGCTTGTCTCCCGCATCTCCAGGGAGCGGGCGAACACGTCGACGACGTCGCCGACGTAGATGAAGTCGCGCTCGACCAGCGGGTTGCCCTTGATCTCGAAGCGCTCCCCCGGTGCCAGCGCGCGCATCACGAACGCCGGCAGGACGTGCGCCTTGCGCGGATCCGTCGAGTCGTGAGGACCGTAGGGGTTGCTCAGGCGGAAGCTCAGCGTGTGGATCCCGTAGCGCTCGGCGTGGAGGTCGGCGACCACCTCGGCCCAGCGCTTCGACCAGGCGTAGAAGGCCTCGTTCCGGTTGGGCGGCGCGTTGAGGTCGACCGGACGCGCGTCGTCGAGGGGATCGAGGGCCGCCGGGTAGACCGCGACGCTCGAGGCCGCGCGCACCTCGCGGATGCCCTTCGTCAGGCAGAACCGGTAGAGGCGGTTGGCGATCTCGGCGTTGCCGGTGAGCAGGTCGCTCTGCGCCGTCTCGAACTTGTCGGCGTCGTAGCGCTGCGCGGCGACGTTGACGACGATCGTGTCGGCGGGGACCGACAGCGCCTCAAGGGTGTCGAAGCGCGCGGCCTCATGCGCCCCCGGCACCGCGCGGCCGGAGGGGCTGACCGCGATCAGCCGCGGCACGCGGCCGGCGAGATGCGCGACGAGGTTGCGGCCGACAAACCCGGTCGCACCGACGACGACGACGGTGTCGGGCAAGGAGTGTAGGGGGAGAGCGGCCACGCTCAGACCGACTTCGGCAGGTCGGCGGCGGTGATCACCTTGAGTTCCGGCACCGGGACGATGAAGGCGCCGCCGTTCTCGAGGTAGCGACGCTCGCGCGCCAGGAACTCGTCGATGAAGTTCCAGGCGAGCACCAGATAGGCGTCTGGCGCGGGCACGCTACCCTCCTCGACGATCGGGATTCGGGCGCCGGGAATCAGGCGGCCGAACTTCAGCGGATTCTTCTCGGCCGCATACTGGACCAGCCGCGGGCCGATGCCGAAGGCGTTGAGCAGGGTCGCGCCCTTGGCCGGGGCGCCGTAGGCGTGGACCGTCTTCCCCTCAGCGTGCATGCGCTCCAGCAGGTCGAGCAGCGCCGCCTGCAGGCGCCGGACGTTCTCGGCGAAGCCGACATAGGTCTCGAACTTGCCGTAGCCGCGGGCCTCCTCGTCGGCGCGCATGCGCTTGACCGCGTCGCCGACCGGGTGGGCGCCGGGGAAGCCGACATGCGCCTCGAGGGAACCGCCATGGACCGGGACGACGCTGACGTCGAAGACTTCCAGGCCGTGGCGCGCGAACAGCTGCTCCAGGGAGCGGAGCGTGTAGTAGCACAGGTGCTCGTGATAGATCTGATCGAAGGCGGTGTTCTCGATCATGCCGCCCAGGTAGATCGCCTGCACGACGAAGACGCCGTCCGGCTTGAGCAGCGTGACGATGCCCTTCACGACGCTGTGCAGCTCCTCCAGGTGGAAGAAGACGCCGGCGGCGGTGATCAGGCTCGCCGGCCCGTCCTGCGCGCGGACGATCTCGGCGGTCTCGGCGTTGAAGAAGCGGTTCAGCGTCGGCACGCCGGCGGCGCGGGCCAGTTCCACCACGTTCGAGGCGGGCTCGACGCCGCAGCGGCGCAGGCCGAAGGGCTCGTACTGCCGCAGCCACGTGCCGTCGTTGCTGCCGATGTCGACGACGAGGTCCTGCGGCCCGAGGCCGTACCGCTCCACGAGACGGGCCGCCGTCTGGCGGAAATGCTCCACCAGCGTCTTCGTCGTGCCCGAGACGTAGGGGTAGTCGCTGAACATGCTCTCCTTCGGGATCGTGTGATCGATCTGGACGAGCGTGCAGTCGTGGCAGAAGCCGGCGCGCAGGGGAAAATGCGGCTCGCGGCGGTCCGCGAGTTCCGGCGGGATCAGGCGGTTGCAGTGCGGCTGATCGGTCAGGTCGAGAAACAGCTCGACATCGCGTCCATCGCAGACGCGGCATGCCATGGCGAGTTTCGTTCCCGTCATCCTACGACCTGTGACATCCGCGGCGCGAGGCTCTACGACCCCGCGAGGCTTACCGGCTGAGCAGGGGCAGCGCAACGCGCGTTCGCGCCTCGATCGAAGTCAGATCCGGAAAGCAAAACAGTCTTAAGATTTTGAAATTCTTTATATGAAGAAAACTTACAATGACCCCGGGCGACAATTAAAAATACAAACTCCCGGCCTCCAGGAAAGAATGATGTCGGTTCCGAATTGGACAGTCCGTAAGTCACACCATGTCATGAAGGATCGCTGGCTCGGTCTCCGTGCCGACAACTGCGTGACGCCTTCGGGCCACGTCCTCGACCCCTACTACGTGCTCGAGACCGCGGACATCGCCCTCGTGCTAGGTATCGACGCGGCCGATCACATCATCCTCGTACGCCAATACCGTCACGCCTATGGGGGTCCGAGCCTGGAGCTTCCGGGCGGGGCCATCGACCCCGCCGACCCCGATATCCTCGCGGCCGCCGAGCGCGAGATGCGCGAGGAAACCGGCTACATCTTCGCCGATGCCGAGCGCGTGGTTACCCTGAACGCGGATCCGGCCCGCTACGCCAACCGCATGCACCTCATTCGTGCGCGGGTGACCGCGGCCGGGCCGGCGCGGCCGGATCCCGGCGAGGACATTACGGTGGTGCGCGTACCGCGGGCCGAGGCCTTACAGCTCGCCCAGTCGGGCTCCATCGTCGGAGCCGTGCATGCCGCCATGATCCTGATCGGCCTGTCCGGCCACGGATGAGGGGCGTCATCGGATTGTGGATCGAGCGATCGAACCGCTGACAAGGCCCGCGCGTTCCGCCAATACGATTAATCGTCGGTTAAAGAGCGGATCGAAGCGTGCCCGAGTACGACATCAAGATCGTCGTTCCGCGAGATCGGAAAGCCGCGGACGCGGAAAGCGAGACGCCGCCCAAGCGCAAGCTCGACTGGGATCGCGCCATGCGCGAGGCTGCGGAAGCGGAGCTCTCGATTCAGTCGCACGATTGAGATTGCCGGACGGCGAAGCGCGTCTCGGCGAAGCCCAACACCTCCTGCCGCCCTTCCTAGCCCGTCAGAGCGACCTCTCGCAGGAAGGCGAGCAGATCGTCCGACCTGAAGTGGTGCACGGCGAGCCCCGCCGCGCGGCCGGCGGCGAGATCTGTTTCCTGATCGCCGACCAGGAAGCTGCGCTCGCGGTTGATGTCCCAGTGGGACATCAGGTCGAGGATCATGCCGGGCTCGGGCTTCCGCCATCCGTGGGCCGCCCTGTAGGCCTCGACCGTCCCGTCCGGATGATAGGGGCAGTAGCGTAGATCATCGATATGCGCGCCGGCCTCGCGCAACTCGTCCCGCATCCAGGTGGTCAGACGGGCGACGTCGGCCTCGGTGTAGAAGCCGCGGGCGACCCCAGCCTGGTTCGTGACGACAAAGACGAAGAAGCCGGCATCATTCAGCGCGCGGACGGCGTCGCGCGCGCCTTCCATCCACTGGAACCGGTCCACGGAACCGACATATCCGTGGTCGTGATTGAGAACGCCGTCCCGATCGAGGAAAGCGGCGGGTCTCTTCCGGCGAGCCGGGATCTCACCCTGGGCCCGGGCGTAACTGTCGGGCACGCCGATATCGAGGAAGTAACCGTCGTGGGCCTCGCCCACCACGCGGCCCTCGGCGACCAGCGCGGGCAGGACGTCCCGTTCCAGCGAGCAGGCCGGCGGCAGGCCAGTCAGCGCATCGCGACGCACCAGATAGACGCCCGCGTTGACGAGACCGGGACCCGGCTCAGGCGGCCGCTCGAGGAACGCGGTGATCCGGACGCCATCGAGGAGCGCGACGCCGTAGCGCGCGGCGTCCGGCACCCGACGGAGCGACAGGACCATCGCTGCCTCGGGATGACGCGCCGCCAAAGCGGGCAAGGACAGCAGATTCACGTCGAACCACGAGTCGCCGTTCAGCAGGAGAAAGGTCTCGTCCGCCTCGGGAAGGGCGTGCACGACGGCGCCGCCGGTCCCGGCCTGCTTCGGCTCGATCGAGACCCGCAGCGTCATGCCGAAGCGGCGGGCGACCGGGTTGTCGGTGGCGTAGGCGCGGATTTTCTCGCTGTGGAACGAGGCCAATAGCACGACGTCGGTGAAGCCGTGGCGGCCGAGTTCGAACAGCAGGACGTCCAGGAACGGCTCCCCGGCCACGGGCAACAGCGGCTTGGGCATCGCCGAGGTCAGCGCTCCCAGGCGCGTGCCGAAGCCGCCGCACAGGATCATGGCTTGCCGGACGGGGCGGCCGCTGCTCCTCTCTGTCTCGGTCACAGGCCGCCCTTCACGCTGCCATCCCCTCGGGGGAACAGGTTTTCCTCGACGAGGCCGCAGACGATGTGCGCGGCGGTGATGTGGATCTGCTGGATCAGGGGCGTCGCGTCCGACGGCGCGTGCAGGCAGAGATCCGCCCGCTCGGGCATCGCCCCACCCGCCGCACCCGTGAAGGCGACGACCCGCAGACCCAGGCCGCGGGCTGCGTCCATCGCCTTCAGCACGCTCGGCGAGCGGCCGGAGGTGGAGAGGGCGAGCAGGACATCCCCCGGCCGTCCGAGGGCCAGCACCTGCCGCTCGAACACGTGCTCGTAGCCGTAATCGTTGCCGATCGCGGTGATCACCGAGGTGTCGGTGGTCAGCGCCACGGCCGCGGCCGGCGGCCGATCGTAGTTGAGCCGCGAGACGAACTCGCCCGCGATGTGCTGCGCGTCGCCGGCACTGCCGCCGTTGCCGATCGTCAGGAGCTTGCCGCCGCCGCGCAGGGACGCGGTCACGAGATCGGCGATCTCGGCGAGGGTCGCGTGGAAGCGGGAATCGTCGAGAGCGACCTGGAACGTGTTGCGGGTCTGCGTGAGAAAATCGACGATGGCGCTCATGATCTCCTCGGTCCGTTCCCGCGCCGGCCGACCTGTCGGGCCGCCCGGCGGGGCGCTCGCTGCTGGGCTGGGGCCGTCCGGATCAGACGTTAGCGAACCGCGAGTTGCGGATCATCCGGAAGCCCTTGATCAGCTCCTTGATGCCCCGGTCCAGATCGAAATCGGGGAACCAGCCGGTCGCCTCCAGCTTCTCGTTGGACACGATGTAGTCGCGCTTGTCCGGATCCTCGCCGATCGGCGCCTCGACGTAGACGAAGTTCGGAACGTGCGCCTTGATGCGCGCGCAGAGTTCCAGCTTCGACAGGTTGGCGCTCGACAGGCCGAGATTGTACGCCTCGCCGCGCATCCGGCCGTAATTGTCCATCGCGTGGATGAAGCCTTTGGCGACGTCGCGGATGTGGATGTAGTTGCGCTTGAAGTGGCCCTCGAAGACCAGGAGCGCCCGGTCGGTCACGGCCCGGTGTGTGAAGTCGTTGACGAGGAGGTCGAGCCGCATGCGCGGCGCCATGCCGAACACCGTCGCGAGCCGCAGGCTGACGCCGCGCCCGCTGTCGAGCACGGCCTTCTCGGCCTCCACCTTGGTGGTGCCGTAGAGCGAGATCGGCCGCAGGGGCGATTCCTCGGTGCAGAACTTGCCGGCCTCGCCGACGCCGTAGCCCGAGTTGGTCGTCGGGTAGACGATCCTCTGCTCGCCGCCCGCACGCTGGACCAGGGCGATCACGGCGTCGCGGTTCAGCGTCGTGGCGCCGATCGCGTCCTCCTTGCAGAGGGGGGCGCCGACCAGGGCCGCGAGGGGGATGAGCACGTCGTGCTTCGGGATCAGCTCGTCCAGGATGCGCGTGTCGCGCGCGTCACCCTTGATCGGCTCGAACGTGTCGTACTGGCAGGCCGAGAACAAGTCGGGGGCGCCGGACTTGAACGTGTCGAGCACCGTCACGTGGTGCCCGCGCTCCAGAAGCATCGGCACCAGAATCGTCCCGATATAGCCCGCGCCGCCGGTGATCAGAATTCGCATCGTTGCCTCTCGTCGCGATGGGTCAGCGGCCCGGCTGCGGCCGGGCTGGAGCCTGTGAGGACGCCGCTCAGCGCGTCTGGCGATAGATCAGGGTGGACCCGTCGACGTCGATGCCGATCGGAACGACGGACAGCGGCGCGACCCGCTCGATCAGAGCCGGAAGCCGGTCGGGATCGATGAGAGCGAGGAAGAAGCCGCCGCCGCCCGCGCCGCACAGCTTCGCTCCGTAAGCCCCCGACGCGATGATCGCTTCGAACAGATCGTCGAGAATTGCGTTCGAGACCTCGCGCGACAGGGTTCGCTTGATGCGCCACGAGGCGGAGAGCATCTCGCCGAGTTGCGTGAGCCAGCCGCTCGTTCCCGCCTCCAGCAGCGAGACGCATTCCTCGACGAGGCGGTAGAGTTCGGACAATTCCTTGTCGATCGCGCGCGCGCGGGTCACGGCGATCTGCGCCGCGACCGTGGTCGTTGCGCGCCGTGCGATGCCTGTATGCACAAGCACCATCGATGCGTTGAGTTGCTGTATGGCCGCGGAACTCATCTGGACGGGCGAGATTCGTATCGCGGAACCGCTGAAATCGAATCGATTGATGCCGCCAAACGCAGCATGAAGCTGGTCCTGGACGCCGACGTTCTCGCGCAAAATCTCGCGCTCGACTTCGATCGCCTTCTTCGACAGCTCGATCTTCGTAGGCTTTTGATTCAATATCGCGTAGATCGTACGCAAGAAGCCGACAGTGAAAGCGGAAGACGATCCGAGCCCGCTTCCAGCCGCCGGCAAGTCGGAGATGATGCTCATATCGAGCCTTCGACTCACGTCGAAATGCTTGAGCACCTCTCGAACAACCGGATGTTCTATTTCATCGATATTGTTGCAATGCTCAACGCGCGAATAACTAAGTCTATAATTGTAGTCCTGGCAGCCAATCAAATCCAGCGCCGCGATGATGATGTACTTGTCAATCGCGGCGCCAACGACAGCGCCCGGCGCCCGCTCAAAATACTCCGGGTAATCTGTGCCGCCGCCGAACAAGCTAATTCGAAGCGGGGTCCGCGTGACCGTCAGCATAAAAGTATTCCGGGTCTTTCATTTGCATGACGCAACCAAAGGCAACAAGCTTTCGACCAGAAGCTTCCCGATCGCCGTTCCTAGAAAAGCACGCCTACCATTATCGTCTCACCCGCGCCAGACATGAGACAACTCCATGCCTTAACGACACCATAAAATGCCTCTCCCATCGAATTCCAACTTAAAAATTTTGTTAAACAATTTGGAATTGATTTCAAATCTTGAACAACGGAGCTCCATAACTTCCAAGTGCGCTTTTCCGCCATCGATGATCGACAGCATGGCACTTATGGGCTCCTGTCGGCAGTTGGAGCCGACTCGGACCTTTAGGTGAACGTGCAATGACATCGCCGATCTCGCGACTCGGTTGCGAGGACCTAGCGGCAAGAGGCCTGAGCTGGAATCAGACCGCGGTTCCGATAGCCTCGCCCCCCTCGACAGCCATGGCAGATGCCCACCGCCACATCTCGCCGAGTCGTCTCAACCGAGCACTTGTCGGACTGCTCACATCTGGCGAACTCACAACTCGTTAAAGCCACAGCTTCGGGGGAAACGTCGCAAGCGAAAATTGCTCGATCATAGTTAAGAGACGGTAAAAATTTTCCGTTATCCTCCGTCCGGGTAGGGACGAGGTGCCAAGGAGGCATCGTCGGACCACTTTCGGCGTGCAATGGGATTTCAGACCTCCCATGCGATCCTAAGTAGTCCCGCCTTGATGCTTCTGGCGATCGCCTACGTGCTAATCGGCAGTGCCATGAGACGGGAAGGCTGCGCGACGAGTTCAAACGGCGGGCGCTTCATCGTTCCCGACGGCCATACGGCTCAGATTGACCGCTGTGACCGTCAGCAAGCCAAAGCGTACCTCGACCAGACGTAGATTTCGGCACCGACGCAAACCTATCGCTTGCCCCCCGCGCGAGAGCGCGCCCCTAGATGCCGACACGGGGGCGTGACCTGACCGGTATTTTGGACCGAGCCATTTGCCACAAGGACGAGTCGGAGCAGGCAGATGTGACATGGGCGATGAGAAGTCGAACTCATCGCCCGTGGATGATCGTTTCTCCTTGATAGATTTTCTGGAATATACGGTCTCTTTTCCACCCAGGCGTGACGTTGGTGAGCGCGCCACAGGCAGCAGGTGGTCGCAAGCCGACCGATAGCTCCAGGCGTTCAAGCCGGAGAAACCGGCTCTCCCCACTGCAGCCCAGCTTATGACCGCGTCACATACGAACGATTCATCGTCGCAGCTCCCGGTGCATCTCGAAGGTGCGTATCACTCCTTCACCGACTTGCACGTGCTTTCGGAGAGCGGTTGAAATGCTTGTTCACCAGGAATGGTCTTCAGAATTTTATAAAAATCCCATGGTCCCTTCGATTCCGCCGGCGCCTTCACTTGGGCGAGATACATGTCGTGCACCATGCGTCCGTCCGGCCGCAGCTTGGCGTTTCGCGCGAAGAAGTCCTGGATCGGCAGCTCGCGCATCTTGGCCATGACCCGCAGGCCGTCGTCGGTCCCGGCGGCTTCCGCCGCTTTGAGGAAATGGAGCACTGCCGAATAGTCTCCGGCTTGCACCATGGTCGGCATCCTGCCGCCCATCCGCTCGCCGAATCGCTTGGCGAAGGCGCGCGTCTGCTCGTCCATGTCCCAGTAGAAGCCCGTCGTCAGGATCATGCCTTGAGCGGCCGGCAATCCGACGGAATAGATGTCGGTCAGGAAGATATTGAGGCCGCCCAACCGCTGCCCGCCCTGAAGAATCCCGAACTCGCTCGCCTGCTTGATGGTGTTGATCGTGTCGGCGCCGGCATTGGCCATGCCGATGATCTTCGCGCCCGAGGCCTGTGCCTGCAGCAGGTAGGATGAGAAGTCCGGATTGGGGAAGGGGTGTTTGACCGACCCGAGCACCGTGCCGCCCTTGGCCTTGACGACGCGGGTGACCTGCGCCTCCAGGTCGTGCCCGAAGGTGTAATCGGCCGTGATGAAGAACCACGTGTTCTTCGGATCATCGGCCAGAGCCGAAGCCGTCCCGGCTGCGAGGGCGTAGGTGTCCCAGGTCCAGTGGGCGCCGGTCGGTGAACAGGCGGCGTTGGTCAGCGCCATGGAACCGGCACCGGAGTTGATGTCGATCTTCCCCTTGCTGCGCGCGACCTCACGCACGGCCAGACCCGCCACCGAGGAATTCGTGTCGAAGATCGCGTCG
Organism: Methylobacterium sp. UNC378MF; assembly: GCF_900103195.1. GTDB lineage: Bacteria > Pseudomonadota > Alphaproteobacteria > Rhizobiales > Beijerinckiaceae > Methylobacterium. The sequence continues at coordinate 15,545 of NZ_FMWU01000030.1, forward strand.
ACACCTTCGGTATCGAACCAACGGCGCGCGATCGAGGAAGCAATGTCCGCCTTGTTCTGGTGATCGGCGAAGATCAGCTCGACCTTTCGGCCATTGATCGGACGGCCGAAATCCTCCACCGCGAGTTGGGCGGCTGTCACGGATCCTCGGCCGGCGAGATCCGAATAACCACCGGACATGTCGGTCAGGATGCCGATCTTGATGCCGTCGTCGGCAAATTGGGCTGATGCCGGCACGATGGTCAGGAGGCCGGCGGCGAAGGCGGCGGCCGCCATCAGGTTACGACGGATCATTTCTTCCTCCCCTGTCTCTTGCTTATGATGTGCGCTCTCCGCTGCCGGAGAGATCGAGTGTCGCCCCGCGTGGCGCTGAACGGCGGCGCGGTCAGGTCGCCGCGCCCCTCGGGATGGTGTGCGTCGGCCCCAGGAGCGGCCGGTGCGCTTCGGCAGGCCGCCGTCGGCGCGGTGCTGTCACCAGGCGCCATCGCCCCATACCGAGGAGGGCCTTTCGCCCTCAGAGATAGCTTCGGCCGTCGAGGTAGGCCTTGCGCCAGCGCCTGATCTCGACGCGCTCGAACAGGCCCACCTTGAAGAACGGGTCCGCCTGGATGAGGGCCTCGGCTTCGGCGCGGGTGTCGACATCGACGACGTACAAGCCGCCGCCAGCATCGCTTCCGTCGTCGTTCAGCTTCGCGCCGCAGGCCAGGAGCCGATCCTTGATCTGGTCGAGATAGATCAGATGCTCCGCGCGGTTCGCTCTGCGCATGTCAAGGCTTCCGGCCTTGTCGAAGGTCTCGATCATGTACGGCATGGGAGATCACCCGTCAGTTGGCTGCGATGGCGGAGGGATGCTGCGCCAGCGGCGTGACGCTCAGCGACATGTAGGGGTAGAGCGGCAGCGAAGTCAGGATGTCGTGAAGCTCGTCGTTGCCGGCAACATCGAACACGCTGTAGTTGGCGTACTGTCCGGCAACGCGCCACAGGTGCCGCCACTTGCCCTCACGCTGCAGCGCCTGCGCGTAGGCCTTTTCGTCAGCCTTCAGGCGATCTGCCTCGGCCTTTGGCAGAGTGGCCGGAAGGTTGACCTGCATGTGGACCATGTAGAGCATGTCGGCGATCCTGTGCTGCGGGCGCGTGTGAACGCTTCTGACGTGAGATGGTCTGCCGTGCTCGCTGCCGGCTGAAGACGAGACCGAACTGGAGCCACCGCGGTGCGGACGCGCTGTGCTGCGTCTCCCGGCGGCCCCGCGATGGAGGGCTCTCCTCAGGCATCGGCGCGGATCAGGTCGGCCGCCTTCTCGGCGATCATGAACACGGCCGCCTGGGTGTTCCCGGAGACGATGCGCGGCATGATCGAGGCGTCCGCCACGCGCAGTCCCGTCACACCGCGCACGCGCAGGTTCGGATCCGTGACCGACCCGGGATCGCTGCCCATGCGGCACGTGCCGCAGATGTGGTAGATCGTCTGGCCGTCGCGGCGGGCGAAATCGAGCCAGTCTGCATCCGTCCGGCAGTCCGGGCCCGGGTTGAGCTCGGCCCCGCGGAAGCGATCCATCGGCGCCTGCTCGACGATGGACCGTGCGATCTTCATTCCGTCGACCATCGCACGGCGGTCCTCCTCGGTGGCGAGGAAGTTCGGGCGGATGGCCGGGGGCTTCAGCGGATCGGGCGAGGCGGCGTGGATCGTGCCGCGCGATTCCGGCCGCAGTTGCGTGACACCGATCGTCATGCCGGGCAGGCGATCAAGCTTGCGCTCGGCGGCGTTGGCGTAGCTCGCGTGCATGAAGAAGTACTGCACGTCGGGCCCGTCGAGCCCAGGACGCGTGCGCACGAAGCCGTGGGCGAGGCCGGTCCCGAGCGACAGGATGCCCCGCCGGGTAGCGAGATAGCGCGCCGCCGCGAGGCCGAGGCGGAGGCCGCGGGTCTGCTCGTTCAGCGTCACCGGCAGGCGCACCCGCCAGTTCATGCGCGTGCAGTAATGGTCCATGTAGTCGGCGCCGACGCCCGGGAGCGCGCGTCGCACCGTGACGCCGAGGCCGGAGAGGATCGCCGGATCGCCGAGGCCGGATAGTTCCAAAATCTGGGGGGTCTGGGCCGCTCCCGCGGCGAGGATCACCTCCCTGCGGCAACGGTAGAGCCGCTCGCGCCCGCCGACCAGCGCAGCGACGCCGCTCGCCCGCTCCCGGTCGAAATTCAGCCGCAGGACGTGCGCGTCCGTCACGACGGCGAGGTTGGCGCGTCCCAGCGCCGGTCGCAGATAGGCGTCGGCGGCGCTGACCCGCCGCCCGCGCCGCTGATTGACTTGGTAGTAGCCGAAGCCGTCCTGGCTTGCCGCGTTGTAGTCGGGATTGCGCGGATGTCCGGCCGCTTGTGCGGCGGCGATGAAGGCTTCCGCGATCGCCGGCCGTTCGGCGACTTCGGTGAGCGGCAGCGGGCCGCCGCGGGCGCGCAGCGGATCGGCCGCCCCGTCGTAATCCTCGAGCCTGCGGAAATAGGGCAGCACGTCGGCGAAGCCCCATCCGCGGCACCCGGCCTGAGCCCAGGCGTCGTAATCCTGCGGCTGACCGCGCACGTAGATCATGCCGTTGATCAGCGTCGACCCTCCGAGGCCCTTGCCACGCGGAACCGCGATCACCCGGCCGCCGGTCGCCTCCTCGGGCTCGGTCCGGAAGCGCCAATTGTAGGATGGGTGCTGGAGCAGGCGGCTGAACCCGGCCGGGATCGCGACCCAGGGGCTGCTCGCCCGTCCGCCCGCCTCGAGGAGCAGCACCCGATGTGCCCCGGACTCGGTCAGCCGGCTGGCCAGGACGCAGCCCGCCGTGCCGCCGCCCACGATCACGTAGTCGAAGTCGCCCGCCGCGACGGCATCGGTGTCGGTCGGTTCCAAGGTCTGCGCCACGGTTCGCTCCAAGATCCGGCCTCAGAGTGCGCCCATGTGGCGAGCCATGAGGGCGATCTGGCGCTCCAGCATCGGCAGGCCCTTCTGGATGCGGCAGCCCGCCGCCGACGCCGCGGCGAGCAGCGGCGTCGTCTCCGGATCCATGATCGCCTCGGCGACGAACTGCCCGTCGTGGAGGGCGCTCAGATCGAAGGGTGAGGGGTCCTGCGGGCGCATCCCGAGCGACGTGCCGTTGACGAGGAGGTCGTGCTCCGCCTGGGCGCCCCCGGCGTCGACCGCCAGCGTGGGATAGGCGGTGCGCAGGCGCTCCACCAGCGCCCGGGCGCGGTCTGCGGTGCGGTTCAGGATCGTCAGGCGCGAGACACCCGCCTCGGCGAGCGCGAAGGCGATGGCGCTCGCCGCGCCGCCGGCCCCCGCGAGCGCCGCGCTCCGGTCGCGGGGCTCCAGGCCCGAGGCGCGCAGCGCCTCGACGAAGCCGATCCCATCCAGCATCGTGCCGACCATGCGTCCGTCCGCCTCCCGCCGGACGCAGTTGACCGCCCCGATCTGCTCGGCCTCGCGGGTGAGCGCGTCGCATAGGTCGGTCATCGCCGTCTTGTGCGGGACCGTGGCGATGAAGCCGCCGAAATTGCGCAGGTGCCTGAGCCCGTCCATCACCGCGGCCAAGCCGTCCGCCGTGACGTGCAGCGGGACGAGCACGCCGTCCACGCCGTGGCGGGCGAAGAGCGCCCCCATCACCTCGGGCGCCTTCACGTGGTAGATCGGGTCCGCCAGGATCCCGTAGACCCGGGTCCGGCCGGTAATCCCGGCCGTCGTGAGCGCGCTGTTCATGGCCGTCCTCCCGTCCATCGGCTGTCCTGAGCGGCTCCGGCTCACGTCATGTACAGGCCGCCGGCCACGTCGACGGTCTGTCCGGTGATGAAGCTGGCCTCGGCGGAGGTCAGGTAGAGGGCGAGATCCGCGACCTCCTCGGGAGCGCCGAGGCGGCCCATCGGGGTCAGGCGAACCTGCTCGTCGTTGACGGTGCGGCCCACCGCCCGCACCATCGGGGTTTCGATCCGGCCCGGCGCGATCGCGTTGACGCGGATGCCGAACGGGCCGAGCTCCGCCGCGAGGTGCTTGGTGAGGCCGATCAGCCCGGCCTTCGAGGCCGCGTAGTGGCAGGCGACGATCGGCGAGTGGGTCTTGCCTGCCACCGACGACATGTTGACGATCCAGCCGCGCCCGGCCGCGCGCATCGCGGGCGCCAGCGCCCGGACGGTGTTGAACGCGCCCGTCAGGTTGACCGCGACGACGCGGTTCCACTCGTCCGGATCCATCTCCCAGACCCGGTGGGCCGCGCCGTCGTGCTTGGGCGAGATACCGGCATTGTTGATGACCGTGTCGAAGGCGCCGCCCATCGCGTCGGCCGTCTCCGACAGGGCGGCCTCGACCGCCGGATAATCGGCGACGTCGAGCCGCATCGGCACGGCGCGACCGCCGGCGGCCTCGATGGCCGCGACCGCCTCCGCGACGTCGTCCGGGTTCACGTCGGCGACGCCGACCAGGGCCGCGCGCGCGCCGAAGCCCTCCGCGATCGCCCGGCCGATCCCGCGGCCGGCGCCGGTGACGAGGACGCGCCGGCCGGCGTGGCTCGCGCGCCGCGCGATCGCCTCGGGGTTCGTCTGCCGCTCTGTCATCTCAGATCCCTAGATAGGCGCGGCGGACGTGGTCGTTGTCGAGCAGGGCCGCGGACGCGTCGGCGAGGACGATCTCGCCGTTCTCCAGCACGTAGCCCCGGTCGGCGACCTGCAGCGTGTGGAACACGTTCTGCTCGACGATCAGCACGGTGGCGCCGGTCTTCACGATCCGGTCGACGACCGCGAAGACCTGCGCCACCACGATCGGCGCGAGGCCGAGGGAGGGCTCGTCGAACATCAGGAGCTTGGGCCGCGCCATCATCCCGCGGGCGATGGCCACCATCTGCTGCTCGCCACCGGACAGGGAGCCGGCGTTCTGGTCGAGGCGCTCGCGCACCCGCGGGAACAGGTCGAGCACGTCCGCGAGCGTCTCCGACTGTCGCTCGCGCGCCGCGCGGCGGTAGGCGCCCATCAGCAGGTTCTCCCGCACCGTCATCTCGGGGAAGAGCTGGCGTCCCTCGGGGATCAGGGTGACGCCCCGCGCCACCATCTCGTGGCCGGAGAGCCGGGTGACGTCCTCGTCCTCGAACAGGATCCGGCCGCGCGTCGGCGTCACGAGGCCCGCGATGGTCCGCAGCGTGGTCGTCTTGCCGGCGCCGTTCGCGCCGACGATCGTCACGACCTCACCGGCGCGCACCTCCAGCGAGACGGCGTGCAGGATGCTGGTCGCGCCGTAACCGGCATCCACGCGCTCAAGCGTGAGCATGGACGAACTCCTTGCCGAGATACGCCTCGATCACGGCGGGGTCGCGGACCACGTCCTGCGGGCTGCCCTGGGCGATGATCTGCCCGGAACTGAGGACGATCACCCGGTCGGAGAGCGCCATCACCGCCTGCATCACGTGCTCGATGGCGATGATGCTGACGCCGGAATCGCGGATCGACAGCATGAGGTCGATGGCGCGGCGCACGTCGGTCTGGTTGATGCCGGCCATCACCTCGTCGAGGAGCAGCACGCGCGGGCGCATCGCCATCACGCGGGCGACCTCGAGCCGCTTGAGGCCGCCGATGGTGAGGCCGCGCGCCTCGCTCTCGAGCCACGGCGCGAGCCCCATCCACTCGGCGGTCTCGCGCGCGACCGCCCGCGCTTCGCGGACGTCGCGGTGGCGGTGGAAGGCGCCGACCATGATGTTCTCCTCGACCGTCATGGCCGCGAAGGGCTGCACGATCTGGAAGGTGCGGCCGACGCCGAGCGTCGCGAAATCCGCCGGCCGGCCCGGCTGGTGCCACGTCCCGTCCGGCGCGCGGACGCTCACCGTTCCGGCATCGGGCTTGAGGAAGCCCGAGATCATGTTGAAGACGGTGGTCTTGCCGGCGCCGTTCGGGCCAATCAGGCCGAGGATCTCGCCCTCCCGAAGCGTGAAGCCGACATCGTTGGTCACGTGCAGGCCGCCGAAGCGCTTCTGCAGCCCCTCGACCCGGATGACGTCCGCGCCGATCGGTGGCCGCTCCGCGGACCGCGGCACGGCCGGAACCGTCCCGGCCTGCGCGCCGCGGCCGCCCGCGCCGGCCCGTTTGAAGCGGGACACGAGACCCATCAGCCCGTTGGGCAGGAACAGGACGACGAGCACCAGCACGAGGCCGTAGACGAGGCCGTGGAGCCCCAGGGCCTTCGCGCCGAGCCAGCCGCGGGCCAGTTCGGTGACCGGCACGAGGAGGAGCGCGCCGAGCAGCGGTCCGAACACCGTGCCGAGCCCGCCGATCAGCGCGAACATCGCGATCTGGATCGACAGGGTCAGCGAGAACATCGACGCCGGCTCGATGAAGGTCAGGTACATGGCGTGGAAGGTGCCCACCATCGCGGTGAGCGCCCCCGACACCGCCACGGCGATGAGCCGCACGCGCACCGTGCGCACGCCCGCGGCGCGCGCGGCCGATTCCCGCTCGCGGGTGGCGACGAGGTAGAAGCCGATCCGGTGGCTCCGCATCCACCACGCGACCGCCAGCGTCAGCAGGAGGAGCCCGAAGGCGATGGCCAGTGGCGGCCAGCGGTCCCGGAACACCATCCACGTCCAGCCGAACTTCAGCGGGATCATCAGCCCGGTGGCGCCCCCGGTCAGGTCGCGGAAATGCAGCGCCAGAACGCGGAAGACTTCGAGGAAGGCGATCGTCGCCAGCGAGAAGAACGGTCCGTGCAGCCGGAAGCACGGGTAGCTGATCGCGAGCGCCACCAGCACGGCGAGGGCGGCGCCGGCCACCATGCCGATCCACGGACTGATCCCGGCGCCGACGAGCAGCATGCCGCAATAGGCGCCGAGGCCATAGAAGATGCCGTGGCCGAGGGAGAGCTGGCCGGCGTAGCCGCCGACGATGTTCCAGGCGGTCGAGAGCGCCGCGAAGACGCAGATCGTGATGAAGACGTGGTAGATGAACGGGTTGCCGACCGCGACCGGCACGGCCACCAGGGCCGCAAGAACGAGCGCCAGGGCCGCAGCGCCCCGGCGCGGGAATGCGGACAATCCGGCGGACGGTGCGGCCGTGAGCGGGATATCGGTCATCGCGTTCCCCTCACGGCGAGACGTGGGACAGCCGGAGCTGCCGGCCGAAGAGGCCCGAGGGCTTCAGGATCAGGATCGCCAGGAACACGCCGAAGACCGCCACCTCGCGCATGTCGGCGCCGACGTAGAAGCCCGTGACGCTGTCGATCAGGCCGATCAGGATCGCCCCGACGAAGGCACCGCGGATCGAGCCGAGGCCGCCGAGAACGACGACCACGAAGGCGATCAGCACGAAGTAGGTGCCGCTGTTGGGTGAGGTCGGATAGAGCGGCGCGATCAGCACCGCCGCCACCCCGACGCAGGCCGCGCCGATGCCGAAGGTCAGGGCGTAGATCCGGTTGACGTCGATGCCCATCAGCTCGGCCGCGGCGCGGTTCTGGGCGACCGCCCGGATCGCCCGACCCGTCCGCGTGCGCGCAAGGAACGTCTGGAGCCCCGCCACGAGCACGATCGCCGCGCCGAGGATCACCACCTGCCCGAGCAGCACCCGGACCGGCCCGATCTCCAGCGGCTGGCGCAGGCCAGACGGCGGCGTGTTGGCGATGTCGGCCCCGAAGAGGAGGAGGGCGAGATTGATCAGCACCGTCGACAGGCCGACCGTGGCGAAGATCTGGATGTGATGGTCGCCCGCGGCGAGCAGCGGCTGGATGAGGAACCGCTGGGTCAGGGCGCCCAGCAGGAACAGAACCGGCACGACGAGGATCAGGGCGGCGAAGGGGTGCAGTCCGAGCCCGGTGACGGCGAGGTAGGTCAGGTACATCCCGACCATCAGGAACTCGCCGTGGGCGAAGTTGACGACCTTCACGATGCCGAAGATCAAAGTCAGCCCGACGCTGACGATCGCGAACAGGCCGCCGAGCATCACCCCGTTGGCGAGCACCTGGAGGAAGACGTCCATCCTCGATCTCCGTGACGGCGGCGCGGTTACTTGCGCATCTCCATGGGCGCGACGGCGGCGCTGTCGGGGTAGACAGTGACGAGCTTGCCCCCCTGCCACTGCATGCCCATCATCGCGGCGCGCTCGTTCTGGTTGTTTTTGCCGAACTTGAACCCGTAGCCGACCGCGGTGACGCCGTCCTTCACGTCGATGCCCTGGGCAACCTTGACGATGGTGTCGGGGTCGAAGCCCTTCGCGTTGCCGATGGCCTGGAGGATGAGCTTGGCCCCGACATAGTTGTTCAGGGAATGCCCGGAGCGGGGCGCGCTGCCGTACTTCTTCTGGTAGGCCGCAACGAAGTTCTCGATGCCGGGCGTGTACTGCGTGTTGACGAGATACTGGGTGAAATCGGTGTCGAGCACGCCCTCGATGACCTTGTGGCCGACCGCGTCCGCGGTGGGCTGCATCGAGTAACCGCCGCCGCCGCCGATGATGGCGCCGGGCTTGAAGCCCGCCTCGTTGGCCTGCTGCAGGAACAGCACGGAATCGTTCTGGTAGGATGTCTGAAGTAGGACGTCGATGCCGCGCCCCTTCAGGTCGAGGACGAGAGAAGACATGTCGACCGTCGAGGCCGGGTAGCCCTGCGCGGTCACGACGTTCAGTTTGGCCTGCGCGGCGAACTTCTTCTGGAAGCCCGCCACCGAGGTGCCGTAGCTCGAATCTTCGTAGATGATGCCGATCTTAAGGTCTTCGGGCTTCTTGCCGAGCCCGGCCGCGACCTTCTTGACGATCATCTCCACCGCGAGCTTGGCCATGTCCTCGGCCGTCGGGTTGGTGCGGTAGAGATACTGCAGCCCGCGCCCGGTGACCTCCTCAGCCACCGCGCCGAGCTCGAAATACGGGATGCCCGACAGCTCGGCCACCTGGCTCGCAGCGATCGAGCGGGCGGACGAGTAGGAGCCGAAGATCGCCACCACTTTCTCCAGCGAGATGAGGCGGCGCGCCTCGCCGATCGCCTGATTGTTGTCGACCGCATCGCCGCGGGCGAGCACGACCTTCTGCCCCTGGACGCCGCCCGCGGCGTTGATCTCGTCGACGGCGATCTCGACGCCCCGGGCGCTCTCCTCGCCCAGCAGCGCGAGCTGCCCGCTGAAGGGGAAGAGCGCGCCGAACTTCACGTCGGCGGCCCGGGCCGTCGTCTGGACCGCCGCGCCCAGCGTGAGGGCGGCGGCGAGTGCACGCGCCAGAACTCTCATCGTTTCCTCCCGTGTCAGTCGTCGACCCGGCGCTTCGCGCGCCTTCTCGTCGGGTCGGCCGTCGGCGTCAGTAGGCGAGGGCGTCCTTGCCCTCGAAGCTGGTGATTGGCGGGTAGGCCCGCTGTTCGGTGATCACGTCGATCACCGTGACGGCGCCGCTCGCGAGCGCGTCGCGCAGCGCCTGCGCGAGATCCTCGGGGCGCTCGACGCGCGTCCCGGCGCAGCCGCAGGCGCGCGCGATCGCGGCATGGTCCACCGCCTCGAAATCGCAGACGTCGGTGAAGTCGCCGAACAGGCTCAGCTCCGCGTGCTTCTGGTAGCCGAGGATCTGGTTGTTCAGGACGACGACGATGACCGGAAGCCGCATGCGCCGCGCCGTCTCCAGCTCCGACCAGACGTGGCCGAATCCACCGTCGCCGGTCACGCAGATCACGGGCGCGTCGGGGCGGGCGGCCTTGGCGCCGAGGGCGAAGGGCAGGCCCCAGCCGAGGCCCGCGATGCCGCGCGGCGTCAGGAAGCGCTGGCCGGCCTTCCGCGCCGTGAGGAAGTTGGCGATCCAGATCGAGGCGTAGCTTGCGTCGGCGACGACGACGGTCTCGGGGGTCGTCACCGCGTCGATCTCGGCCATGATCCGCTCGGGCCGGATCGGGGCGGCCTCCATGTCGACGAGGCGGGCCATGTCGCCGACCTGGGCCTCCCGGGCACGGGCGATGGTGCCGGCGAGGGCCGCGCGGCGGCCTTCCAGTTCCGACAGGTCGCGCTGCCGCAGCGCCTCGGCGAGGGCAGCGAGGGTCAGCTTGGCGTCGCCGACGAGGCGCAGGGCCTCGTAGTTCCGGCCGACCTCGCCCCCGTCGACGTCGAGATGGATGAACCGGGCGCCGGCCGGGTAGAGCGACCAGCTGTCGGTGCCGTTCTGGTTGGTGCGGTTGCCTATGAGGAGGACGACGTCGGCCTCTGTGACGAGCGTGCGCAGGTGGGACGAGCGCGCCCGCGGCGCCATGAAGTAGCCGACGACCCCGACGGAGAGCGGGTCGGTCTCGGCGACGGCGCCCTTGCCCATCACCGTTGTGGCGACCGGCAGTCCGAGGGTCTGCAGGGCGGCGAGTTCAGGATAGGCCCCGGAGGAATGGACGCCGCCGCCCGCGATGACCAGCGGGCGCCGCGCCCCGGCGATCAGGTCCGCGGCCTCCGCGATCCGGGCCGGGTCGGCGAGGGTGCGGTCGAGGGGGTAGGTGCCGAGGCTGGCCGACCGGCGCGGTGCGGCGGCCTCGAAGTCCGGCCGCTCGTCGAGCAGGTCCAGGGGCACCAGCAGCACCGCCGGCCCGGGCCGCCCGGAGGCCGCGGCCGCGAAGGCCATGTCGACGTAGTCGTCGATGCGCTCGGCGACCGCGACCCGGCGGACCCACTTGGCGACGCCCGCGAACAGGGCGAGGTGGTCGAGTTCCTGGAAGGCGTTCCGGTCGGTGAAGTTGCGGTGGACGTCCTGGACGATCGCGACGACCGGAATGGACGCCTTCAGGGCTTCCGCGAGGCCTGGCACCAGCAGGGTCGCGGCGGGGCCGTTCTGGGCCGCGACCACCGCGACCCGGCCCGAGATCCGCGCGTAGGCGTCGGCCATCGCGGCGCCGGCATTCTCGGTGCGGTAGCCGATCTGGCGGATGCCGTGATGCGGTGCGGCCAGGAACAGGGCCGAGGGGATGCTCTGGCCGAACACGTCGCGGACCCCGTGCCGGTGGAGCGCGGCCGCGAGGGCGTGGGCGCCGGTCATGTTGGCACGCTCGGACATCTCGGACATCAGCGGCTCCCCTGCGCGGCGTCGCCCATCGACAGGACGATCTTCCCGATATGCCGGCCCGCATCCATGCGGGCATGGGCCTCCGCGACCCGGTCGAACGGGAACACGGAATCGATCGAAGGTCGCGCCCGGCCCGCCGCGAGCAGCGGCAGGACGTGCTCGGCGAGGGCGTCGGCGAGGCGCGCCTTCAGGGCGACCGGACGGGCGCGAAGCGTCGAGCCCGTCAGCGTCACGCGCTTCATCAGGAGCGGCTGGAAGTCGATCTCCGTCACCCGCGAGCCCTGCTGGAAGGCGATCTGGGCAATGCGCCCATCGACCGCCACGGCGTCGAGATTGCGGGCGATGTAGGGGCCGCCGACCATGTCGAGGATCACGTCGGGCCCGCGCCCGTCGGTGGCCGCCCGGGAGGCCGCGACGAAATCCTCCCTCCGGTAATCGATGGCGGCGTCCGCGCCGAGCTTGAGGCAGGCCGCGCACTTCTCCGGGGAACCCACGGTGACGATCACTCGGGCGCCGCGGGCCTTCGCCAGCAGGATCGCCGTAGTGCCGATGCCCGAGGAGCCGCCGTGAATCAGGAGGCTCTCGCCCGCCTGCAGCCGGGCGCGCTCGAACACGTTGCTCCAGACGGTGAAGTAGGTCTCGGGGATCGCGCCCGCCTCGACCGCCGGCAGGCCGTCCGGCACGGGCAGCGCGACGGCCTCGTCGACGACGGCCCACTCGGCGTAGGCGCCGCTATGGACCAGCGCCATGACCCGGTCCCCGGGCCGGAAGCGCCCCGCGCCGGGCCCGAGCGCCTCAACGACGCCGGCGAGTTCGAGCCCGAGCACCTCCGAGGCGCCGGGCGGCGGCGGGTAGCGGCCCTCGCGCTGCATCACGTCCGGGCGGTTGATGCCCGCGGCCTCGACGCGCACGAGCACCTGACCCTGGCCCGGCTCCGGGCGGGGACGCTCGACGATCCGGAGGACCTCCGGACCGCCTTGCCCGGCGGCGATCACGGCTCTCATCCCGATGCTCATCGCTCGCCCCCCCGCGTTTCCGCCGCTTCGGGAAGAAGCAGCACCTTCATGGCTTGCCGGCTGCGCGCCAGATCGAACCCCGCCTGGGCCTCGGCCAGAGGACGTCGATGAGTGATCAGCGCGTCGAGCGTTCCGGCATGGGCGGCGAGAAGACGGATGGCCTCGTCGAAGGCGCGCGCCGTGGTGTCGTGAGCCGCGCGAAGCTGCTTCTTGCTGCGGACGAAACTGGTCAGGTCGAGGTCAAGGGAGCCGGAATGGATCCCGGCCACCACCAGCACGCCGCCGGAACGCAGCGCGGCCAGCCCCTCCACCACCGACCGGGCGGATCCCGTCGCCTCGATCACCCGGTCGGCCTCGCCGCCGAGGGCGTTCCGGATTGCGGCTTCGAGGCTGCCGCTGGTGAGATCAGCCGTCTCACGGATGCCGATCCGGCGGGCAACGTCGAGGCGGGCGGCGTCGTCGAGACCGGCGAGCAGCACGACCGCACCCCGGAGCTGCGCCACGAAGGCGATGCAGAGGCCGATCGGGCCCGGTCCGAGCACCGCCACCCGGTCGCCTGGTCCGACCTCCGCCACGTCCACGGCGTTGACCGCGACCGCGAGCGGCTCAGCCAGGGCAGCGATAGCCAGGGGCATGTCGTCGGGGAGGCGGCGGCAATTCGCGGCGGGAACGACGACCTGTTCGGCGAAGGCTCCGTCAGCGTGCAGGCCGACGATCCGCCGGCTCTGGCAATCCTGCGGCCGGTCGGCGGCGCAGGCCGAGCAGGCGCCGCACGGCACCGTCGGCCAGCAGGTGACCCGGTCGCCGACGGCGAGCGCGGTCACGCCGTCGCCCACGGCCCGGACCGTGCCGGCGAACTCGTGGCCGAGGGTGACCGGCATGAAAGAGCTCATGAACCCGTAGCCCGGCGTCCACTCGAAGGCGTGGATGTCGCTGCCGCAGATGCCGGCCGCGGCAACCGCGATGGTCACGCGGCCCGCGCCCGGCCCGGGCGGCGCATCGACATGGACGAGGTCCGCCCCGAAGGCGGCCGTCGCCTTGCGCAACGCAAGCATTTCCGTCCCCTGTCTACCGCTGGGCCTCTCAGCCCCGCGGCCTGCGACACGGTGTGGACCGTCGACGCAGACTGTAATTTGTTATAACAAGCATCAGGCAAAGGGGAGGAATATGTCAAGCGCCTCGGCGTCAGAGCCAGACACCGGCGAAATCTTGCCGGACTGGGTCCGTCCGATCGTCAAGGAGAGCCTGAGCGAGCGCGCCTATCGCGAGTTGCGAGTCGCGCTGATGCGCGGGCAACTGCGCCCGGATACGCGCCTGCGTCTGCGCCCGATGTCGGTCCGGTTCGGCATCAGCGCGACGCCCATGCGCGAGGCCCTACTCAGGCTCGTTGCAGAGAAGGCGCTCGCGCTCGACGCACGCGGGACCGTCGTCGTGCCCCGGCTGACCCTGGATCAGCTCCTAGAGATTCGGGCGATCCGCACCGATCTCGAGGGGCGTGCCGCCGCCGCGGGAGCTGACAGGCGCGCGACCGAGGTCGACGAGCTGGAGGCAATCCACGCGCAGATCTCGCAATGCCACGCGAGCCGCGACTTCGCGCGCGCGGTGAACCTCAACACCGAATTTCATTTGGCGCTTTGCAGGCTCGGTCAGATGCCGATCCTGTACGAAATCGTCGAACTGCTGTGGGTGCGATGCGGCCCGATCCTCTCGCACCTCTATGACAACGGAGTTCCTGATTGGGAGCCCCATCCGCATCGGCGAATCATCGACGCCCTGCGCCGCGGCAACTCGGATGCGGCCCGCGATGCGGTCCGAGAGGATATCGAGCACGGTGGCAGCGGGTTGTTTGCCCATGTCCGCGCCTAGTCCGCGGGGTGACGGGCGGCTCGTCAATTGGGCAGCCACGTCCTCCTTCACGCCCTGCTGGTCCGAAAGCGGGCCGGCGCAAATCCACTCATCTGAGACGTTCAGGCGGGCGATTCGTGGTGGTAAATGCTGGCCGAAACGCGCCGTTGCGCTCATAGGCGCCCATATTAAAAAACAGACCTTGCATCCACGCGATAGCAAACCCACCACGTTGTGGATTGGCGAGTCATGACTAATAGAGTTGGACCTGAACAGATTCTAGAATCCGGTTACATGGATTTTTTCTCAGTGATTGCATGCAAACGTGGCGTGAAGCGGTCAAGCGCATGTAGGCTAAGGTCGAAGCTTGGTTTCTTGCCCGTGGCGAGATCGGCTAGAACCTCACCCACGACGCTGCAAAACTTGTAACCGTGGCCAGAGCAGGGCGAGGCGACGACCACTTGGGGCAGGTCTGGCAGCGTATCGATCACGAAGTGCTCATCCGGTGTGTTTGTGAAGAAGCACGCCCGCATCGCCATCGTCGGACCGTTCGCTTGGGGAAAGTAGCGGCTGACACAGGGGCGTAGCACCGCCTCGTCCTCGGCGCCGCATTCCCGCGACAAGGTATCAGCACCGCCCGTCTCACCGAGATGGTGCCAGCGGCCGATCTTGAAGCCCGGCACGTGCCAGATCGGAAAGCCGTAGAACTTGCCCTCGTCGACCTCCATGTTGAACACCGGGAAGCACTCCGGTGCGAACAGAGCCGGTTCCCGCGGCTGGAACCAGCCGAGCACTTGCCGTTCGGGCACCGCGACGGTTTTGAGTTGAGGTACGAACTCACCCATCCAAGAGCCTGCCGCGAGGATGAGCCGTCCCGCCTCGTAGGTGCCGCGTGCGGTCTTGACGCGCACGCCCGACGCAGTCGGCTCCCAACTCAGCACCGGCTCCCGCGCCCGAATCTCGGCACCCGCAGCCTGCGCTTGTGTGACGTGCGCGACGATCGCGCGCTCCGCAGAGACGAAGCCACCATCTGGTTGGAGGACGGCACGATGCGTGTCGGGCAGGTTGTAGCCAGGCGCCACACGCCGCAACTCAGCGCCATCGAGCAGTCGATGCGGGAGGTCATGCATCCGGCAGGCCGCGAGCGAGCCCTCGACCATAGCGCTGCCCTCCGGCCCCGCGTCGATCGAGCCGGTGATGAATAGAAGCTGTTCCCCGAAGCGTCCCTCCAATTCCCGCCAGTTCTCGTAGGCGCGGCGCAGCAGTGGCACGTAGGAAGGATCCTCGAAGTAGGCGAGACGGATGATCCGATTGAAGCCGTGCGAGGATCCCATGGCGTGCGGGATGTCGAAGCGCTCGAGGCCGAGAACCCGGACGCCGCGGCGGGCGAGATGCCAGCAGGCGGCCGAGCCCATGCCGCCGACGCCGAGCACGATGACGTCGTAGGTGTTCACTGACATCGCGTGGTCTCCGAAGTTGTCCGGGAAGCAACTAGGCCCAGACGTCGCCGAGCAGGGTGAGCCAGTTGCGGCCCATCACCCGCTCGATGCGGGAGGTCTGCCAGCCGCGCCGCTCCATGGCGGCGGTGAGGTTCGGGAAGTCGCCGATCGTGCGGATGCCCTCGGGGTTCAGGACCTCGCCGAAATCCGTGAGCTTGCGCCCGTCACCCTTGTCGTGGGTGATGTAGTCGAAGAAGGCCTGCCCGTAGCCCTGCGTGAAGTCGGTGCCGATGCCGGCGTTCTCTTCGCCGACCAGATCGATCACGTACGCGATTGCGTCGAGATAGTCCTCGATCGTCGCGGCCGCGCCCCGGGCCAGGAACGGCGGGAACATGGTCACGCCCACGAAGCCGCCTCGCTCGGCGATGAAGCGCAGCTGCTCGTCCGTCTTGTTGCGCGGATGGTCTTTCAGGGCTGCGGGCAGGCAGTGGGAGTAGGCGACGCGCCGCTGCGAGGCGCGGATCGCATCCGCGCTGGTCTTCGGCCCGACATGCGAGAGGTCGCAAAGGATGCCGAGTCGGTCCATCTCGGCCAGCACGTCGCGGCCGAAATCGGACAGCCCGCCGTCGCGCGTCTCGTAGCAGCCCGAACCGACGAGGTTCTGGGTGTTGTAGGTGAGCTGGACGATGCGCAGGCCGAGCGCGTGGAATAGCTCCAGGTACTCGATGCGATCCTCGATCGCGCTGGTGTTCTGCCAGCCGTGGATGATGCCGGTGCGGCGCTCCGCCTTCGCGCGGTGGATGTCGGCGACACTGTGGATCGGGGTGATCAGGTCGGCGTGCTCGCGAAACCAGCGACGCCACCGGGCCATCGTTCGCATGGTCGTGGCGAAATCCTCCCAGACGGAGCAGGTGCAGTTCGCCGCGGTGACGCCGCCGCGGCGCATGTCCGCGAAGACCTCGGGCCCGAAATCGGAGACGATCAGCCCGTCGATCACGATCAGGTCGTCGTGCCTCGTGGTCATGGTGCGTCCTCTCAGAGTTCGACGGGGACGAAGTGGCAGGCGTCCGGTGGGACGGCGACGTGAACACGCGCGCCGGGTTCGAGCATGACCGGGCCGCCGGTTGCAGGGGTCGCCCGGCGCGCCGTCAGGCACAGGCCAGACGTGGTTCGCAGCCGGTACTCGACCGAGAGACCCCGGTAGGTCGCCGCCTCGATCTCGGCATCCAACATGTCGGGCTCCGTGTCCGCGCCGGGAAAGGAGATCCGGACCCGCTCGGGACGGATCGCGAGGACCGTCGTCCCCCGGCCGGCGACCGCACCCGGGACGCGGATCGCGTTGCCGTCGGCGAGCCGGAACAGGCCCGGTCCCTCGACCGTCCCAGGTAGGAGGTTCGTCACCCCCATGAACTCCGCCACGAAGCGCGAGCGCGGCGCGCCGAACACCGCCTCCGGGCTTCCGTCCTGCTCGATCCGCCCGGCGCGCATCACGACGATGCGGTCGGCGATCGAGAGCGCCTCGTCCTGATCGTGCGTGACGAAGATCGTGGTGATGCCCATCGCTTTCTGGATCTGGCGGATCTCGAGCTTCATCTCCCCGCGCAGTTGCGCGTCGAGGTTGGAGAGCGGCTCGTCGAGGAGCAGCACAGAGGGCTCGATCACCAGGGCTCGGGCGAGAGAGACCCGCTGCTGCTGGCCGCCGGAGAGCTGCTTGGGCAACCGATCCGACATCGCGGACAGGCGCACCCGGTCGAGCGCCCGGGCGACGCGGGACGCGATCTCGGCTCGGGGCAGGCGACGCATCTCCAGGCCGAAGGCGACGTTCTGGGCGACGCTCATGTGCGGAAACAGGGCATAGCTCTGGAAGCCGAAGCCGATGTTGCGCTTGGCCGGCGGCAGACGGGTCACGTCACGCCCCCCGATCAAAATGCTGCCGGCATCCGTCTCGACGAACCCGCCGACCATCCGCAGCGTCGTGGTCTTGCCGCAGCCCGAGGGGCCGAGCAGGGCGACGAGCTGGCCCTCGGGCACATCGAGGGTGATGTCGTCCACGGCCGTGAAGCCGCCATAGCGCTTGATCAGGGAACGCAGTGCGACCGTTGTCGACATGGTCCGTTCTCCGGGCTGTCGGGTGGCAGTATCAAAAGGCCTGCGCGAGACGTGCGTAGCGGTCGCTGACGAGGAGCGCCGCACCGACGATCAGGATCTGGACGGTGGCGACCGCCGCGACCGTCCCGTCGAGGTTCCATTCGAGATAGTTGACGAGGGCGATCTGCAGGGTCGTCCGGCCCGGACCGACGAGGAAGATCGACTTCTCCAGATCGATGAACGAAATCACGAAGGAGAACAGGGCCGCCGCGACGATGGCGGGCCGGATCGCTGGAAGGGTCACGCGCCGCAGCACGGTGAGCGGGCCGGCGCCGAGGCTCGCAGCAGCCTCCTCGATCGCCCGGTCAGCCGAGGCGAGCGAGGCGCTGACCAGCCGGATGGTCCAGGGCAGCGCGATCAAGGTGTGCGCCACGAGCAAGCCGCCGATCGTGCCGGCCACCTGGATGTCGAGGAGCGCCTCCACCTCGATGAAGGCGATGAACAGGGCGGCTCCGCCGACGATGCCCGGCACCACCATCGGTGCGAGCAGCAGAGCCTGGACGGCATCGCGGCCGGGGAAGCGGCCGCGCACTAGGCCGAGGCTCGCCGGCACGCCCAGAGCGAGGCTCGCCGCCGTGGCGAACAGCGCCGTCTGCACGCTGGTGATGAAGCCGTCCCGGAAGGCGTCCGTGTCGAGGGCCCGCGCGTACCAGTCGAGGGTATAGCCGTGCGCCGGGAAGGCGAGGATGCGGTTAGCGAAGAACGACACCCAGACGATGACCACCAGGGGTAGCACGATGAAGGCGAGGACTGTGCCCGAGATGGCGCCGTAGGTCCGGCGGATGCCTGCACGCGACATGGCCCTACTCCGACCAGCGCCGGTAGCGGCGCTGTACGAGGACGTTGGCGGTGGTCGTCAGCACGAGGGTGACAGTCATCAGCACGAAGGCGAGGGCTGCACCGAACGGCCAGTTCATAGCCTTAGCCACCTGCTGGTAGACCTCAGGCGCCATCATGTGGAACTGTGGGCCGCCGATCAGCACCGGCGTGGCGTAGGCGTTCATCGACAGGATGAAACAGAGCATCGTGCCGGCGAGCAGCCCGGGCAGCGCGAGCGGCAGCACGACCCGCCGCAGGATCGTGAGGTGCCCGGCGCCCAGACTCTCGGCCGCCTCCTCGAGGACCGGATCGATCCGCTCGATCACGCTCTGCAGCGTCACGATCATGAAGGGCAGCGTCACCGAGACGAGACCGATCACCACGGCAGTGGGGGTGTACATCAGCCGGGGTGGAGTGAGCCCCACCGCGGAGACCAGAGCGGCGAGAAGACCCTTGTCGCCGAGGATGACCATCCAGGCAGCGGTGCGGACCGCGTTGCCCATGAGGAGCGGGAGAATGATGAGGATCAGGAGCCTCGACTTCCAGCGCGATCCGACCTGCCGCACCAGCGCGTAGGCAACGGGAAATCCGAGCGCGAGGCAGATCAGCGTCGAGAGGGCCGCCACCCAGAGGGTCGTCAGCAGGACGTCTCGATAGAAGGCGTCGTGCAGGAACTTGGCGTAGTTGGCGAGGGTGAACCCCTCAACCATCAGCTCGCCCGGCACGAACCGGTTGAAGCTGTAGCGAAACATTAGAGCGAGCGGCCCGAGAAGAGCTATGACGACCAGCAGCGTCCCCGGCAGGACACCGCCGATGACTCGGGGAATCCGCGGCCGGCTCCGGGGCGCGAAGTCGGGCGCCAGGACCTCCGGGTGTGCGAGGGTAGCCATCGGGTCAGCGTGCCATCGTCTTGTTCCACCACTCGAGCCACTCGGCGGTGTTCTTCGAGACGTAGGCGTAATCCGGGAAGTTGAGGTGCTCGCGTTCCTCGGGCGAGAAGTCGATCCGGGTACGCAAATCCGGGCTCAGCTCCGCCGAACCGTTGGCCGGCGCGTAGAAGCTCGCCGCGGCGAGTTCCGCCATCGCCTTCCGATCGAGCATCGCGTTCAGGTAGACGTAGGCGCCCTCCGGGTTCGGTGCGCGTCTCGGCATACCAGCGCCGAAGGTGATCGCGATTGCGCCCTCCTTCGGGTACTGGATGGCCAGCGGCGACCCCTCGTTAATCCATTGCAGGCCGCGGGCCTTGTAGTTGAGGGCGATGTCGACCTCGCCGGTGGCCAGCGCGGCGCCGAGCTGCTGGTGTGCTGCGTAAAGGCGGGGCTGGACCAGCTCCTTCAGCGCGACGAGCCGGTCTCGGCCGGAATCGACGCTCGTCATGTTGCCGCCCTGGATCAGGCCGGACATCATCATGTAGTTGAAGTAGAGCTGATTGGTCAGTCCGAGCCGGCCGGCCCACTTCTTGTCCCAGAGCTCTTCATAGGATCGAGGCGGATCCTTGATCTTATCCTTGTTATAGATGATGACTACGCCGCTGTAGAGCCACGGCACGAAATAGTCCTTGCGTAGGGCCGGCACCACATCGCCGTAGTTCGGGATACGCGCTCGGTCGAGGTCGGCGAGCACGTCCTGCTTCATCATCTCGAATCCGTCCGAATCGTTCAGATGGATCACGTCGATGCTGCCCCGGCGCAGGCGGCGCTCAGCCAGCAGCTTGGCCTTGCGCTCCGGCTCCATGCCGAGATCGCGCACGACGGTCAGTCCCTGCGTCTCCACGAGGGGCGTCTCGACGAAGCGCACCGTGCGCTGGTTCCAGTCACCGCCCCAATTAGAGACGACGACCGTGCCGGCTGCCGCGTGCGCCTCGCCCCCCACGCCTGCCGTGAGGATTGCCGCCGCGCTGCCGAGGAGCGCCTGCCGACGCGTCGGTGAAAACGTCTCGGCGGACCGGAAAGCATTCATCGGCTCACACTCCTGCGAAGGGTCGGCGGGCGGAGGATCGGGCCGCCTCGCGCGGACGGTCCGGCGATCAGGCGGCGTTGCGCAGTCCCACCTCGTCGAGGTAGGCGACACAGCGCTTCAGCGGCTCGACGTCGGCGAATTTCGCGTCGATGTCGAACAGGTTCCAGGCGACGGCGCCGGGCACGCGGTCGCCGATGCACTCCTGCACCGCGATGGTGCGGAAGCCCTCAGCAAGACCGTCGCAGAGCGTCGTGCGAACGCAGGCCGAGGCAGTCACCCCCGTGACCAGGATCGTGTCGACGTTATTGGCGCGCAGGAAGCCGGCAAGATAGGTGCCGTGGAAGGCACTCGCGCGCTTCTTCACCAGCACCTGCTCGCCCGGCATGGGCTCGATACGGCTGTCGATCGCCCAGAGCTCGGGCTTGTTCTGGTCGACGACCTCGACCGGGATCTTACGGTGCCACAGACCCATGTCGGTCTTGGGACTGTCGACGTCGGTGACTTGGTAGCAGGTGGTGACGTGCACGACCGGGTGATTGTTGCGGCGGCAGGCGGCCAGAAGCGCCTGGACACCGGGGATGATCTGCTCGTCGATGTTCTCGCAGGTGAAAGGATTGCCCGGCCGCGTCCAGGCGTTGGCGAGGTCGACATTGATCAGGGCGGGACGCCGGCCGAACCCGACCCGGCGCTGAAAACCGCGCTCCTTGTACAGCGCGCGCGCCTCGGCGAAGGCGGCTTCGAGGGCGCTGTCGAGTTCGGTGTTGAAAGCCATCTGTCTGGTCCCCTGCATCGTTCGTTCCAGCCCGCCGCGGCGGGATCGAAGCGAGGATGTTGCAGATGGCTCCGGGTGTGAAATGATAAATCACGAGTCATTGATACGATTTTTGGCATCAAATGCGATTCGACCTTCGGCACGTGACGAGCTGCCTCGTCCTGGCTCAGGAGCTTCATTTCGGCCGGGCAGCCCAGCGCCTCGCGACGACGCAGCCGGGCCTGAGCCGCCTAATCGCGGAACTCGAAATCGGCGTCGGAGTGAAGCTGTTCCGCCGTACGACCCGAACGGTCGAGGTCACGGAAGCTGGCCGCGCCTTCCTTGCCGAGTGCCGGATCGGCCTCGATCATCTTGAGCGAGCCGTGACGCTGGCTCAGCGTACGGCGACTGGCATGGCCGGTGTTCTGCGCGTCGGCTACATGGATTTCGCGATCAACGGCCGATTGCCGGAGCTTGTCCGCGCCTTCAGCGAAGTGCGGCCTGGGATCCGGCTGGAGCTGTCGCACGTCCCCTCACAACTGCAGCGCGAGGCGTTGCTCAACGATCGCATCGACGTCGGCTTTACCCTGAGCGCTGTCGATAATGAGCACTTCGACAGCCTGCTCTTCGACCGCGACTCCTACGTGGCCCTGTTGCCGGTGACCCATCCTCTCTCGAATGCGCGCAGCCTTACGCTCAAGGATCTTGCCGGGGAGCCGTTCGTGATGGGATCGGGCGGGAGCTGGAGCGCTTACCGCGAGGCATTCTTCGCGATCTGTCACCGCCGCGGCTTCCATCCGATCATCAGCCAGGAGGCATCGTCCAGCGAGGGGATTTTCGGCCTCGTGGCGGCGGGCGCCGGCGTGAGCACCTACGCCAGCTGTGTACGCAACGTGCAGCGGCGTGGGATCGTGATCCGCTCCCTCGACGATGTACCCGACACCATCGCGACCTACGCGACTTGGATGAAGCCGGCCCGATCCACCAGCCTCGAAGCCTTCACCTCCTTCCTGGCAACTGTGTGGGGCGCTGCGCCAGCAAGTACCAACACGCAATCGAAGCTTTGAGAACGCGAACGGAAGCGGGCTGCCTCTGATCTCCTGCGGCACAAGGCGGCTTCGGATGCCAGCTAGGGGCCACCTTCGGAGAACAAGAAGCTATCTCGGGCTGTAATCTCGAAGGTCCCGTAGCGTTTCCAATTCCGACCTGTAGATCCAATTCCCGTGACGTCCGCTGGGAGATGTCTTCCAAGCGTGCCGAATGACCGAGAGGGGCGGATTTCGTTGAAAAACTCGGGACCGGGCCGAGGGAGCACTGCGGACCGCTCCCGACGGAGAATTTTCTGCTATCACATTGCCCAAAATTCGCTGAACGAGCGGTAATGATCGGCTATGAGAGATGAGAATTCCTCGCGGCCCCGCCTTGGATGACACCTGAAGAGCCGCCTCCGATTTTTTCAACGAAGCCGGCGCAAAGCAGACTTCATTTAGCTGCGTTCGACTGCCTTCTCGGAGTTCGTGACCCTCAGGACGCTTCGGCTGCATCCGTGACGGGCGATGGGGCACCGAGTTCGGCGGCGAAGGCACCGAAGAATTGGTCGGCGAGCTTGCGCGATGTCGCCTGGATCAGGCGGCCGCCGAGGGAGGCGATCTTGCCGCCGATCTCGGCCTTGGCCTGATAGCTCAGAAGGGTTTCGGAGCCCTCCTCCCGAAGCGTGACTACGGCACGGCCCTTGGCGAAGCCCGCCATGCCCCCGTTTCCCTGACCGGTCAGGGTATAGCCTTCTGGAGCGCGGACATCCTCAAGACGGACAGTGCCGGCGAAGGTCGCCGACACGGGGCCGATCTTCAGCGAGACCTTGGCCGCGAATTCGTCCGGCGAGGCCTGAGTAAGCTCCTTGCAGCCGGGAATGCAGCGCCCGAGCACGTCCGGATCGTTGAGGGCTACCCAGACGGCCGAACGCGGCGCCGCGATGCGGTATTCGCCGGTGATCTCCATCGTGTCCTCCCTTCGAAGCCTAATCGTCAGACCGCGCAGTATCGGTCTTGGATCTCGCTGTCGGCACGCAGTATCGCGGCCGAACTTTCGTGGACCACGACCCCTTGGTCGATGATCACGGCCCGATCGGCGAGGTTGAGCGCCCACTCGACGTTCTGCTCGACGAGGAGGAGCGTCACACCCCGCTCGCGCAGCGAGACGAATAGTCCGCCCATCTCCTCGACGAGGACGGGCATGATGCCCTCGGATGGCTCATCGAGCAGGATCAGCTTCGGCCGAGATATGAGAGCGCGGGCGATGGCGAGCATCTGCTGCTCGCCTCCCGACATCGTCACCGCGACCTGGTCCAGGCGCTCGGCGAGGCGGGGAAAGGTTTCGGCGATCTCGGCGATTGCCGATCCCTCGCGGATCGTCGACGGTGCCCGCAGCAATCCGAGCTTCAGGTTTTCGCGCACGGTCAGGCCGGGCACGATGCGCCGATCCTCCGGCACGTAGCCGAGCCCCAGGGAGAAGCGCCCATGGGCCGGTCGGCCGAGCAAATCCTGCCCGAGGAAGCGAACCCGGCCGCCGACCTTCGGGATCAGGCCCATCACGGCCTTCATGGTCGTGGTCTTGCCCGCGCCGTTGCGGCCGATCAGGGCCAGGATCTCGCCTTCGCGCACCGCGAAAGTAAGACCGTGCAGGACATGGCTCGCCCCGTACCACGCGTCGAGGCCGTCGATCTCAAGCATGGCCGTATCCACCGCTCTGGCCGAGATAGACCCGCCGGACCTCACGGTCCGCCTGAATGTCGGTCGGGGTGCCATCGGCGATGAGGCGCCCGTGGTGCAGGACGAGGATGCGTTCCGATAGGCCGAGGATCATCTTCATCTTGTGCTCGACGAGCAGGATGGCGCGTGCATCCGACAGGCGGTGGAGGAGGGCCACCATGTCCTTGGTTTCTTCCGGCCCCATCCCGGCGGTCGGCTCGTCGAGGAGCAGCAGCTTGGGATCGGCGGCGAGGGCGATGGCGATCTCCAGGGCCCGCTGCTCCCCGTGGGCGAGGGCGGCGGCGGGTCGGCTCCGGCGGCCGACGAGGCCCACGGACTCGAGGAGCGCGTCGGCCCGGTCCGAGAGGCCCGCGAGACGGTCGCGACGGCTCCAGAAATCGTAGCGGTTTGCCCGCGCCTGCAGGGCCGTGCGAACGTTCTCGTGGGCGGTGAGCCGCGGGAAGACCGTAGTGATCTGATAGGAGCGCGCGATGCCCAGATGCGCGAAGCGGGCCTGGGGTACGCGGGCGAGGTCCCGGCCGCCGAGGTGGAGGGATCCGCTCGTGGGCTTCAGGGCTCCCGAGAGCAGGTTGAAGAAGGTACTCTTTCCCGCGCCGTTGGGGCCGATGACGGCGGTGATGCGCTCGCGACCGAGGGTTGCGCTGATCCCTTCGAGGGCGGTGAAGGCGCCGAAGCGGCATCCGAGGTTCTCGACCTGGAGGACGGGGCCGGTCATGGGCGCCCCCGCATCGTGGCAAGTCGGGCCAGCGCCGTGCCCCAGAGGCCCCGGGGCAGGAACAGCACGAAGAGGATGAAGACGGTGCCCAGTGCAAGCTGCCAGTGCGGCGTCCACAGGCTCAGGGCGTCCTCCAGCACGAGGACTGCGAGGGCGCCGACGAAGGGCCCGAAAAAAGTCCCCGCGCCGCCGACCAGCGTCATCACCACCGCCATGCCGGAGGTGTTATAGGCGAGGCTATCGAGCGGCACGATCGACAGGTGGATGGCAAAGAGCGCGCCCGCGAGGCCGCAGAACAGCCCGGACAGGACGAAGGCGAGCAACTTGGTCCGCTCCACATCGAAGCCGCAGGCCCGCGCGCGGGTCTCGTTCTCGCGGATCGCCTCGATCACCGAACCGAAGGGCGAGGCGAGGATCCGCGACATCATCGCCATGGCCGCGCCGACAAAGGCTAGCACAACAAAATACTTGGTGAGCGGGTTCAGGATGTCGAAGGCAACGGGGCCGAGGCCGATCCTGGCGACGGTGAAGCCACGTAGGCCGTTCTCGCCGCCGGTCCAGCCGGAAGCCTGGAGCGCCGCGTAATAGACGAGTTGCGCCAGCGCCAGGGTCACCATGGCGAAGTAGATGCCCCGCGACCGGATTGAGACCGCGCCGATGGCGAGTGCCAGCACCCCGGCTGCAGCGACCGCGAGCCCTATCGCGGCGAGGGGATGCAGCCCGAAGGTGCCTATAGCGATGCCGGTGACGTAGGCCCCGGTCCCGAAGAAGGCCGCGTGGCCGAAGGAAAGCAGGCCGGTATATCCGTAGAGCAGGTTATAGCCGACGGCGTAGAGCCCATAAATCAGGACATTGACCGCGAGCGCCTGGGACGGGAGCAGGAAGGGGAGGACGAGCAGCGCGAGAATCGAGAGCGGTGCGCGCCACCGTGAAAGGGCGCCTTCGGCGAGGGGTGACCGGCGCGGAGCCGGCGGCGCGGTCGCCAGGACGGTTTGGTCGAGGGGCTGCATCCTCGCTCTCCCTCAGGCACCGAGGCCGGGCTTGCCGAACAGCCCCTGGGGGCGGACGAGGAGCACCAACGCCATGAAGGCGAACATGGCGATGCTCGCCATCTCGGGGGCGAGGAGCGCGGTCATCGAGACCACGATTCCGGCGAGGAGCCCAGCCACGACGGAGCCCAGGAGGGAGCCCATCCCGCCGATCACCGTGACGGCGAAGGCCTCGCCGAGCACGACGTTGCCCATCTCCGGGTTGACCGAGCGCATCGGCGCGGCGAGCACGCCGCCCAGGGCCGCCAAGGCGATGCCGAGTCCGAAGACCCAAAGCCACAGGCGCTCGATATCGACGCCGAGCACCCGCAGGATCTCGGGATCGCGGGCCCCGGCCCGGACGATCAGCCCGACCTTCGTCCGCTCGAGACCGACCCACAGAGCGACGAGGACCAGGGCGACGACGCCGATTACGAAAATCCGGAAGATCGGAAAGAAGCCGACCCCGAGGTCGACCACGCCGGAGAGTTCCTCAGGGGTGGCGAAGGGCAGGCCGTCCGAGCCGAACAGGATGCGCACGCCCTCCACGAGCACGTAGCCGAGGCCGAAGGTCAGGAGCAGCGCGTCGTCCGGCGGCCGGCCTGCCAGGGGGCGGATCAGGAACCGTTCCACGAGCAGGCCTAGGGCCCCGACGAGGAGCGGGCCGAGCAGAAGGGCGGCCCAGAAGCTGCCGGTACGCTCCATTACGAACACGCCCGCATAGGCGCCGACCATGAAGACGTTGCCATGAGCGAAATTCACAATGCCGAGCATGCCGAAGATGATCGATAGGCCGAGCGCCAGCATCACGAAGACGGCCCCCAGTGCCACTCCCGAGAAGAGCTGCATGGCGATCAGTTCGAGGTCGAGGGATCCCCAATCCATGGCCGTCTCCCGCTCCCCCGTCAGGCGCGGTGCCCGAGTTCGTCGCAACGGCGCAGGGCAGCCTCCGAGCCCGGCTCGATCTCCACGATTTTGAAGAGGTCGGCGTCGTTGGCCATCTCGGACTTCTTCTTCGATTCGGTGACGAGCACCGACTGGACCGCCTGATGGTCGCAGGCGCGGTAGTGCTCCGGCCCCTTGGCGACGTCGTATTTCAGGGTCTCCAGGGCATCGACGACCTTGTCGGTGTCGGTGCTGCCGGCCGCCTTGACGGCCATGAGGAGCGAGCGGACGGCGGCGTAGCCGTAGGCGCCGTAATCGGTAGGCACGGCACCGCCGTAGGCCGCGCGGAACGCGTCGTTGAACGCCTTCGCCGAAGGGACGGTGTCCTCCAGGCGCCAGTAGTAGTTGCTGGCGCCGACGACGCCCTCGAATGCGTCGGGTCCTGCGGCGAGGCGCTGGTTGTGCAGCAGCACCGGCACGACGATCCTGACGACCTTCTTCAGTCCGAAATCGTTGGCCTGCTTGATGCTGTTGGCTTGGTCGCGGCCGAAATTGCAGATGCAGAGGATGTCGGGCTTCATAGAGCGCAGACGCGGCATGAAGGTCGAGTAATCCGCCGCCCCGAAGGGGTGCAGGATCTCCCCCGCCGTCTCCGCGCCGATGGCGGCGGCGGCGCGCTTGAAGCCCCGCAGCATCTCGTGACCGTAGGCGTAATCGGCGACGAGATAGGCGACCTTCGTGCCCTTCCTGAACGCGTGCTTGGCGACCGCGGCGGTCGTCATGTGCGGGTTGAGGGCCTCGTGGAAGGTGGTGCGGCTGAAGTCCTTGGCCTCGTTGATCGTGTCGGACTGGCTGATTGACACGTAGAGGACCTTGCGGGAGCGGGTGATCTCGTTGACCGACAGTTGCACCGCGCTCGACAGGGCGCCGACGATGAAATGGGCTCTGTCCTTCTCGATCAGCTCCAGGGTGCGGGTGGCGGCCTCGCCCGGGTTGAGCTTGTCGTCGCGCACCAGAAGCTCGGCCATCCGCCCGTCCAGGCCGCCGGCCTCGTTGAACTGCCTGATCGCGAGCTCTGCGGAGCGGATCTGGTCCTTGGCCTCAGCGCCGAACGGCCCGGTGACTGGCGTCGGGAAGCCGATGCGGATCGTCTCGGCCGCGCGGGCGGGACGCGGCCGGCCGATTCCGGCGAGCGTGCCCGCGGCCATGCCCGCGACGAGCGTCCGGCGCGAAAGCGTAGCCTGACCCATGATCCGTTCCTCCTATGCGCGGGGCTCTTGAAGGCTGGCCCGCGTCGCGAGATGCGCGAAACCCTCACACCACGCCGAGCGCCCTCAAGATGCGTTCGGGCGTCATGGGCAACTGCGAGACCGTGGCGCCGAGCGGCTGCAGGGCGTCGTTGACGGCATTTAAGGCCGCGCCGCTGGAGGCGGCGGTGCCGGCCTCGCCGCAGCCCTTGGCGCCGAGTTCCGTGTCCTTCGTGGGCGTCTCGACGTGCCGGATGACGATGTCGGGCATCTCGCAGGCCATCGGCACGAGGTAGTCGGTCATCGATCCGTTCAGGAGTTGGCCGGTCTCGCCGTAGCGGCACTCCTCGAAGAAGGCGGCACCGAGCCCCTGCACCACGCCGCCTCGGATCTGCTCGTCCACGAGGAGCGGGTTGATGACCCGGCCGCAATCCTCGACGACCCAGTGCTTCAGGATGCGCACGAGACCGGTCTCGGTATCGACCTCGACCAAGCTGCCGTGGATGCCGTTGGTGAAGGCGAACGGATAGCCGCGCGGGGCGAAATGGTGTGCGACTGTGAGGGCCGGCGACACCCCCGGCGGCAGCAGGTCGGAGCGGTAATAGGCGAGGTTGGCGACCTCGGTCAGCGTCACGCGCGGGCTGCCATCCGCGTCGGTCACTGCGCCGTCGCGAATGTCGAGGGAGCCTGTCTCGGCCTGGAGGATGGCGGCGGCAATCTCCAGGATCCGTTCCTTCAGCTTGCGCGCGGCCTGAAGGGCGGTCTCGCCGCCGATCCCCGCCCCGCGACAGGCCCAGGTCGCCCCACCGGACGGCGTCGTCTCGGTGTCGCCGGTCAGCACGCGAACGCGGTCGCGGTCGAGCCCAACGCCCTCGGCGACGATCTGGCCGACGATGGCCTCACTGCCTTGGCCCTGCTCGGTGATGCTGATGGCGCAGGCCACGTCGCCCGACGGCGTCAGCTTGAGGACGCAGCCGTCCTGCGCCGAGATGTGGGCACCGCCGACGCCGTAGAAGGCGGGCGTCGGGTTGGTGATCTCCACATAGGTCGCGATACCGATGCCCCGGTGGATGCCCTTCTCCCGTAGGGCCGCCTGCTCCGCGCGCAGGGCGGGGTAGTTCATGACGTCATGGAGCCTGTCGAGGCATGCCGCGAGCGAGAGCTTTTCGAACGTGTACCCGCTCGGCGTCTTGTGCGGGTACATGTCGTCGGTCACGTAGTTGCGACGGCGGATCTCGAAGGGGTCGAGATCGAGCTCCCGCGCCGCCAGATCGACCAGCCGCTCCGTCACCGCGCAGGCGATCGGGTGGCCGACTGCCCGGTACTGGCTCATCTGCACCTTGTTCTGGACGAGGACGGTGAGGTCGGCCCGGTAGTCGTCGAGTCGGTAGGGCGCCCCGATCAGGCGCACTACCTGGTTGCCCTCGACGGCGCTGGTGCGCGGATAGGCCGAGAAGGGGCCGACGCCGGTCACGTCGTCCACCTCGATCGCCCGCATCCGCCCGTCGCCCTCGAAAGCGAGCCGAGCGCGCACCCGGTGGTCGCGGGCGTGGATGTCGCTGGCGAAGGCCTCCATCCGGTCGGCGGTGAACTTCACCGGCCGCTTGAGCAGCAGGCTCGCGCCTACCACCGCCATGTCCTCGTGGTAGAGATGCAGCTTCATCCCGAAGGAACCGCCGACATCCGGGGCGATCACCCGGACCCTGGCCTCCGAGAGCCCGAAATGCCGGGCGTAGATGTCCTGGAACTGATAGGGCGTCTGGGTCGACTGGTGGACGGTCAGCCGTTCTTCCGCTGGATCGTAGTCGGCCACGAGGGAGCGGGGCTCCATCGTCACGGCGGTGTGCCGGCCGAAGCGGAGGTCGACCGCAACGCTCCAGGTTCCTTCGAAGGCCCGCGCCGTGTCGCCCGCTTCGATCCGCGTGCGGAACAGGACGTTGTCGGCTGCGTCCGCGTCGATCCGGGGAGCGTCAGGGGCGCTCGCGGCGTCGAGATCGACGACCGGCTCCAATTCCTCGAAATCGATGCCGACGAGCTCAAGGGCGTCCTCGGCCTCGGCGCGGCTCTCAGCGATCACCATGACCACCGGCTGGCCGGCCCAGACCACCTTGTCCGCCGGCAGGGGCATCTGCGGGGCCGAGCGCATTCCCTTGAAATGGGTGAGAGTTCCGGTCCAAGGTGCGCAGATCCCCACGAAGTCGGCGCCGGTTAGCACCGCATGCACGCCCGGCATCGCGGCAGCATCGGCTGTCTCGATCGATCCCAGGCGGGCATGGGCGTACGGGCTGCGCAGGAAGGCGGCGTGAAGCATGCGGGGCAGCACAACGTCGTCCGTATAGCGCCCCCGACCCGCCAGCAGACGCTTGGCGCCGGGCCGGGGAAGACCTTGGCCGATGTAGCGGGTCCGGCTCGGGCTGTCGGTGACCGCGCTCATGCCGCCTCCTGCGTGGCGCAGGCGGCCTTCGCGACGCCCTCGACGGCATCGACGATCGCCTCGTAGCCGGTACAGCGGCAGTAATTGCCCGACAAGGCGTCTCGGATCGCCTCCCGCGAGGGCGCGGTTCCGCCGGGGCTGCATCCTTTCAGGAAGTCGAGAGCGACGACCAGGATCCCCGGCGTGCAGAAGCCGCATTGCAGGGCATTCCGGGTGTGGAAGGCCTCCTGCAGTGCGGCGACCGACCCCGAATCCGAGAGCCCTTCGAGGGTATCGACCCGCATCCCGTCTGCCTGCACAGCGAGCATCAGGCAGGCATGGACCGGTTGCCCATTGAGATTGACGATGCAGGCTCCGCAGGCGCCGACCTCACAGCCGAGGTGCACGGCGGTGAGACCGAGCTCCTGCCGGAGGAAATCGGCCAGCGAGAGGCGCGGCTCCACGAAGCGCCGAACTCTCGAGCCGTTGACGGTGAGGCTGACAGGTTGCGGCGCGATCATGCGGCCTCCGCCTGCTGAGGGCCGTCACCGAGGGCGGAGAGCACCCGGCCGAGGAGGACCCGGGCAAGGTGCATCCGCGCTGCGGCTGAGAGCGTATCGTCGGCGTCGGGGGCGAGATCGGCCGCGAGGGCCGCCTTCGCCGCTGCGATGCTCTCCAGCCCGAGGGGGCGGCCGGCCAGGGCGGCCTCGGCCGCCGGAGCCCGCGTCGGTGTCGGGCCGACGGCGCAGAAGGCGAGCCGCGCCGTCTCGACGAGATCCCCCGCGAGGGCGAGGTGCGCCGCAAGGCCGACCATCGCGTAATCGCCCCGACGACGGGCGATCTCGTCGAAGCGCATCCGCGTGCCGGGGCGGCCGAGGGGAACCCGCACCGCAGACAGGAGCTCGCCTGGCGCGATCACGGTCTCGAACAGGTCCCGGAAGTAGTCGTCCGCCGCCACGTTCCGGGTTCCGGCCGGTCCGGTGATCTCGATCGACGCCCCGAGCGCACGCATGCAGGCCGGCAGCTCGGAGGCGGGATCCGCCAGGGCGAGGCTGCCGCCCATCGTCCCGAGGTTCCGAATCGCCGGGTGCGCCATGAAGGCCGCCGCCTCGTTCAGCATCGGCGCGTGGGCGGCGATCAGGCCGGAGGACAGGGTCTCGGCATGACGGGTCAGCGCGCCGATCCGCAGGAAATCGCCTTCGATGGAGATCCCCCGCAGTGCGTCGATCCGGCCGATGTCGATGAGCAGGTCGGGTGCGTCGAGGCGCAGGTTGAGGGCCGGCAGAAGGCTCTGGCCACCCGCTAGATAGCGCGCCTCGCCCATGCAAGCGGCATAGGCGTCGAGCGCTTCCGCCACGCTCGTCACACGGCGGTAATCGAAGGCCCGCGCCTTCATGTGCGTCCCTCCCAGGCCGCCAGTTGCCGGATCAATCGTTGTTGACCACTTGGTTACAAGCTATCGAGGGCCGGAGTGCGCCGTCAAGCGAAATAACCAATCGGTCACGAAGCATGGCCCCAACCGTCGACTGCCCCGAGCATCCCACGCCACCGAAGATCCGGCGCCGTCTGCCCGCGGCCGAGCGCGAGCAGCAGATCGTGGAGGCCGCCGCGCAGTTTTTCGCGGAGCACGGACTCGGCGGTCAGACCCGGGAACTGGCTAAGGAGCTGGGCATCACGCATTCGGCGATCTTCCGGTACTTTCCGACCAAGGAAGCGCTGCTCGACCGCGTCTACGAGCACGTCTACGTCAAGCGCTGGAACCCGGCCTGGACGGGATTGGTCCGGGATCGGTCTCAACCGCTCAGTTCCAGGATCGTCCGCTTCTACGCGGAGTACACCGAGCAGATCTTCGATTTCGTGTGGGTCCGTATCTTCGTCTTCTCAGGTCTGAAGGGTTACGACATCGCGCCCCGTTACCTCACGATCATCCGAGAGCGGGTCATCCATCCGATCTGCGCTGAGGTCCGGGCCGATCTCGGCCTCCCGGGCCCGGAGACGATACCGTTGACGGAGCGGGAAATCGAAGCCGCCTGGGCCATGCACGGGAAGGTATTCTATCTGGCGATCCGCAAATTCGTCTATGGATGGCCTATTCCCCAAAATCTCTCTCAGACGATATCAGACGACGTAAAGTCATTTCTAGAGGGATCGCGTTTTGTTTTCTTGGAAAGCGTAAAATAACCGTGATCCTAAAGTGATTGAATCCCATTATCGAGCAACAATCATTGATTGCGCGACTTCAGTTGTGATCGAACGTCCGAGTCAAAGCGACCGCGCCGAAATTGTCGAAACTCTAACGTTTCGGCGGCTTTGGCAATTTCGGCCCAACTGGCACGCAGTCCGCACAAACGTTCCTGTGCTGTGCACATTGCTCGGCGGCGCAGGAGAAAATCTCCAGCAGTTCGCGTGTCAGAAACGTACACCCCGATGCTGAGGTTCGGCGGGCGTCGTGCCGACCTGCCGAGTGAAGGTGCGCCGGAGTTTGGCAGCGTCGCTAAAGCCGCAAGAGGCCGCTTCCAGGCACTCCGATGGACAGAGTGCGGCAGCTTCTGGCCGATTTTGTTGAAAAACTCGGAGGCAGCGCTTCAAGCGTCATCGAAGATCGCCCCGAGAGAAGATTTGTCTCTTGCGGACGGCGCAACACCATTCCCGCCGCGCGTTCCAGGCGTTCAATAGTAGGATCTTCCCCGGCCGGCGCCGTTCGCGGCGCTGCTTCGATCCGGTCCCGAGTTTTTCAACAAAATCGGCCGAAAGCGGCTAGTCCGCTGCGGATAGCATTTGGCGAAAAAGCGGATGGGCGCCTTCCGACCGAGGCCGTCGTCTAATCGTCTCGCATGAAGCGAGTCCTTTTTGGTTCGTCGGGCTGTCGCTTGCCGGGAGCACGGTCGTCTTCGCGGTCGGCATGAGCCGCCGCATGATGGGGCTTCGCAGGATGAACCTTCCGACATGTGAAGCGCACTCGATGGATCGGCGGGATCTCATGGTGCAACAGCCTAGGCGGAATGGTTCGCCCACGTCCCGGTGGGGACGCCTCGACGCGCTTTGACGCGCGGAAAGCTCGGGTGTTCTGAGATCAGGCCACGACAGCCTTCGCTTGGTTGGTTTGGCCGGACCGCAGCATGGCGTGCATGACGACAGCCAGCTTGCGCGCGCGACAGCCACGGCGGTGCGCTTGAAACCGAGCCGCTCCCGCAGCTTCAGCCCCCAGGCGGGCAGGTCGCTGTCCGTCCGGCTCCGCGTCTGGACAACGGTCGCGGCGTCGTAGCGAAGCCCCCGCATGTGCCCGTCTCACCTCCGGAAGATATGCCCGTCTTCCGAGGCTTCACATCGGCCGAATGCCGCAACTATCTCGCAGCCCCGGATACGATGCCTACGATCCAATGTGATCGGATGCCGCTCTAATGCC
This sequence comes from Methylobacterium sp. UNC378MF, assembly GCF_900103195.1. Classification (GTDB taxonomy): domain Bacteria; phylum Pseudomonadota; class Alphaproteobacteria; order Rhizobiales; family Beijerinckiaceae; genus Methylobacterium. The sequence goes on from NZ_FMWU01000030.1 coordinate 48,987, forward strand.
GCACGGCGAGAGTTTCGCGCGCTGTTACGAATGCCTCGACCAATCGGGTCAACCGCCTCACCGATCCGCCACGCCAGGATCGTCGAAGCAGCGCGACCGCTTCCCCGTCCAGAGGCGCTTCGAAGGCAGGATCGAGCCCGCGATTGGCCGCGATACCCGCCAGGATCGGTCCGAGCAGCGCCTCAAGATCTGCTTGGCTTGGCGCCGCCATCTCCAAGACGCGCAGGCGGTCGAGCAACGGACCAGGAAGGTTGCCCACCTCGTTGGCAGTGGCAAACCAGGACACTCGGCTGATGTCGACCTCGGTCTGGAAACAAGGGTCCTGGTAGGTCCGGGCCGTCTCCGGTTCGAGCATCGGAAGCAAGGCATCCCAGAGCCTGCCGTGATCCGCGCGCGTTGCGGCCTTCTCCAATTCGTCGATCTGCATCAACGGATTGGCGGTGCCGGACCGAGCCACCGCCATGATCGGATGCGCCGGCTCGGACGTTGCCCATCGGCGATCGAGGCCACCCAGCGATGCGCCCGCGTCACGCGTCGCATCGACCCGCCACAGCCCTAACCCGAGATGATGAGCGATCCTCGCCACGAGGCGACTCTTGCCGGCACCCGGCGGGCCTATCAGCAGGGTCGGCCGGAACGTGGCTTGTTCACGTCCGATCAGATCGGCCAGAAGCCTGTCGATCATGGCCAACGCGTACGGGAACTCGAAGGCGAGCCGCTCGCGCACGGCTGCGAGATCCGGAACAGCGACGAGCGGTAGCGGCTTGCCGATGATGTGCTCATAGCCGCGGGCGATGGACCTGCCGCGGTCGCTCCCGGTCTCCTGGATCGCTGTAACGACGAGGACGTGCCCCTTGGGCACCTCCGCGTGTGGGGCATCGGCGTCCGGCGTCCGTGCCTTCGTCTCGACGGGCGCCGTCTTCTCGCGCCGGCGCGTCTCGTTTAGGGCGAGTTGAGCCTCGATCTTCTTCCACCTGCGCCGCTCCCGCGTCGCCGCGCCGTCTGCGACCGGACGTATCAGGATCTCCCCGACGGGTAAGAGCGCGTGGACGAGTGCCACGTCGCCGGCGAAAGCGTCATCGGCGCCACAGGCCAGGGCCGCGGCCGTGGCAATGGCACTGCTCGCCTTTTCGGAGAACGTGAGAAGCGCGTCCGTGAGCGCGTCGTGCCAAGCTCCCTGCAGGGCGGCAGCGAGATCGGTCGCCCCGGTGACATCCGTATCGGCGTCCGACTCGGCGACGCGTCCGAGAGTAAGGCGCGTCTGCGCCTCGCCCAGGGCCGCGAGACCTTTCCGGAGGTCGAGAACCGCGTCGCGCTCCAGCCAAAGTGGCTGGGCCAAGCGCGAGGCAGCTTTGCGATCATCGCCGCCGCAGGAAAGCAGCGTCGCGACATCGGCCAGCGCCCGCGCCGCCGGCTGGTCGCGCTCCACGGCCAGCACGTCGAGGAACCGGATCAGGGCGGATCGGCGGGCGATCCATCGGCGGTCACGCCACAAGACACCGTCCGAAGTGGCCGCCGCCGCGATCCAGGCGGAGACCAGCGCCTCGGCTTCCGGGGCGAGTGTGATGATATCAAGGGCGATCTCAGAACAAGCAGAAGTCACGCGCAGATCCTGAGTGAGGCAGGCGCGCAGGCGGCGCGGAAGCATCGGCTCGAGCAGGCGACGTGCCGCCTCAGGATCGATCTGCAGGGCAGGCGGGGTCGAAGAGAAGGCCATCTGCGTAATCCCTCTCAGCGGGCGACGCCGACGCGGTCGGAACCGCGGCGCGGAACGGAGCACCAAGCCCGGGCGAGGCAGAGCACCTCGAGATCAGCCCGGCGTCGAGCTCGCCGCCAAAGCACGTGCACGAGCAAGTCGATGCAGGAGCTGTCACCCCGTGCGGCGCAGGGGTAGATCGCCGACATCGCCGGATCGACACGCCCAGGAAGGGCGACTGCCTCGGCGAGGACGCGGAGGGCGATGCGGTTCGCAGCCGCCGGATCGCCCCGGCAAGCCGCGGACCAGTCTAGGGAGGGCAGCGGCTGCACCGCGCGGACCTCGAAGTACAATCGCATTGAGGAAATGCACGTGTTTCGATCAGGGTAGAGAGGCTATATGCCTATTGGCCTCTTGGTCTTTGAAGGTGGCTCATCACGGCGCTTCGGTCGGTTCGCCTACAGCTCCGACTATCTAGCTGCAGAGGGACGCAGGCCGATCGACCCCATTGGCCTTCCGCTGGGAAACAAACGGCGGCCTGCGGCCCCGGGAGAGGTTCATCTGGCCTTTCACGATGCAGGCCCCGATGGCTGAGGCAAAGGAATTCTGACCCAGGCATTCACAGAACTGGAACTCGGCATGCCGGAATTTCTGGCTTTGGGCGGACTGTGGCGCACGGGCCATCTGGCCTTCGGTTCAACGCCAGAGGCTCCCGAGACGTGGACACCCAGGACAGAAGCAGCGTTTAGGCTGGCTTAAAGGGAGGATTATCTCGAAGATTTGCTGGTTGCAGCAGAAAATCATGAAGGAGGCGAAGCGTCGACGCACCAACTTGCGCAGCCACTCATGCACAGCTCAGATGCTGGAGGAAGCTCGAATTCTTGACTCTATATTGTGATCGCGCGAACTCAGTTCGAGAAAATAGATAATATGGAAGTTCGATCGAACGGCGAATGATCGACTACTCAAAAACGTTGAATCAGTTGGTAAAGCTGGCTTCCGAAATCTCTTAAAATCAGGCAGCCCGCGTGCCAGCCACGTCCCGCCCGTGCGCCTGATCCATGATCTCGCCGATCCGCTCGCCGACGGCGACGGCGATCTCAACCGAGGCCGCGCCTTCCGAACCCTGCCGGCAGATCCGGGTGAGGACGTCGGTCACGCGCTGCTCCATGACGCCGAGGATCGCCGCGGCCGCCTGGGGCTGGGCGCCGCGCAGAACCGCCGCCAAGTCGCAATAGGCGTCGTGAAGAAGCTGGAGCGTCAGCCGATCGACAGCCTGTTCGTCCTCTGCCGACAAGCCCCGCATCACGCCCCTCTCAAGATCACCGCCGGCAGCCTTACCCGGATGCGTTAACAAGGCGTGAAGAAGGCCTCTGTCCCGCAGGATTCCGCTAACCCTGCCACAGCACGGGAGGGGCGCCGGCAGGCCGACGGTCCAGATAACAAGGAACCGTTTCGGCGCCGTGCGACGCAGGCCAGGAGGGAACTCGGCGGGCCCATGACGGGTCAACTCCGCACGATCCCTCAGCGCGAGACCGTCCCCATGCGCATCCTCATCGCCACGAGCCTCTGTCTGGTCGCGACTGCCGCGACTCCCGTCTTGGCCCAGGTGCAGCAGAACAACCCCAACGCCGCCAACCAATCCCTGGAAACCAGCGGCCAGATGCGCGCCCTGCGTCAGGAGCAGACGACCCAGAGCAACACGCTGCGGATGGACATCCAGCGGAACCAGGCCGCGACGCCCGCCCCGAATACAGGGCCGAACGCGATCGGCCCGACCGGCGGCACGGGCGTCATCGGTCGCTGAGGCGCGAAACGCCGCCGACCGGTCTCTGCCGGCTCTCTACTACACGTCCGGCAGAGGCCGCCCCTTCACGACCACCCGCGGCCACCGGTCCAGCCCGATCGGCATGAGCACGGCGATCTGGGGTGGGATCGCGGTGTCGCCCAGCAGACTCGCGAGAGAGATCCGGCAGGCCTCCTCAAGTTCACCGTGGGTGCGCGCACCGGAGGTCTTGATGTCGGCGATCAGGAGCGCCGCGATCTCGTGGGCAAAGGCATCGCCGTCCAACATGCCGGACTCCCGCTCCGTGTCGGATCAGCATAGTCTCCTGCGGGACTTGCGGGCATCAGCATAGAATTGCGTATCCACATACCGATTGTGGATACTTTGTCGCGCTCGCAGGCCGACCGACGCCGCCGTGCCCTGCATCCCGGCATGCATCTGCCTCCCCGCGATGCATACCGGGCAGCGCCGCCCGGGCCCGCGCGAAAGCCGCGGTTAAGGCTCGGCATGCCAGAGCCCGGCCATGGGATGCCGTCCGGGGCGAGGCCGATGAACCTGTTGCGGCGCGTCGCCTCGGGGCTCCGATCGGCCCGCACCTGGATCGCGCTCGGCGTCCTGGCTCCGATGGGCATGGTCGCGGTGTCCGGCCTGATGCTGGCCGACCTCCGCCGGGACGCCTGGGCCACCGCCGAGCAAACGTCCCGGAACCTCCTGCAGGTTCTCGAACGCGATATCGCGCGCAACATCGAGATGTACGATCTCTCGATCAGCGCGGCCGTCGACAACCTCAAGGCGCCGGGCCTCGCCGAGGCCGATCCGCGCCTGCGCCAGCTCATCCTGTTCGACCGCGCCGCGACCGCCCGCGACATGGGCGTGATGCTGATCCTGGACGAGCGGGGCGATGCCGTCGGCGACATCGCGGCCGTGCCGCCGCGCAAGGGCAACTACGCGGACCGCGAGTACTTCCAGGTGCATCGGTCGAGCGCCGGGCTCGGCCTCCATGTCGGGCGGCCGATCGTGTCGCGGCTGGACGGCGAACGGATGCTCCCGTTCAGCCGCCGCATCGACAGGCCCGACGGCAGCTTCGGCGGCGTGGTCCTGGGCACCGTGAAGCTGTCCTACTTCACGCATCTGTTCAGCGAGATCGACCTCGGCCCGGGCGGGGCCATCAACCTGTACCTGACCGACGGCACCCGCCTCATGCGCTATCCCTATGAGGAGGCCGATCTCGGGGCGAACATCGCGCAGGCGTCGACCTTCAAGCGCTTCCTGCGCGAGGGGCGAGGCAGCTTCGTCAGCACCTCCGCGCGCGACGGCGTCGAGCGGAGCTACACCTTCGCGCGAATCGGAACCCTGCCGCTGATCCTGAACGTCGCCCTGTCCACGAAGGACGTGGAGGCTGAATGGGCCGCCAAGGCGACGATCATCGGCGGCATCGTCCTGGTTCTGTGCGGCCTCACGATCGCGCTGTCGCTCCTGTTCGGCCGGGAGCTGCGCCGGCGGGAGGCGATGCGGGCCGAGATGGCCGCGCTGTCGCGCACCGACGCCCTGACCGGCCTGCCGAACCGCCGCTGCTTCGAGGACGCCCTCCGGCGCGCCCTGGACGCGGCCCGGCGGGACGGCCATCCCCTGTCGCTGCTCATCGTCGATGCCGACCATTTCAAGCGGTTCAACGACCGCTACGGGCACCCGGTGGGCGACGCGATCCTGCAGGGCTTGGCGCGCTGCCTGGCCACGAGCGTGCACCGCCCTCAGGATCTCGTCAGCCGCATCGGCGGCGAGGAATTCGCCCTGCTCCTGCCCGAAACGGACGAGGCCGGCGCTCTGCGCATCGCGGACGTGGTCCACGCCGAAGTGTCGAAGCTGACCGTCGCGGCGGCGGGGATCGGAGCAGGCGTCGTGACGGTGAGCATCGGGCTCGCCTGCGTGCGACCGAGCGGCGACCGGAGCGCGACCCTGCCAGACCCGTACCGCTTGGCGGACGGCGCCCTGTATGAGGCCAAGAACGGCGGTCGCAACCAGACCCGCAGCGTCGCGCCGCCGCCCCAACAGGGAGCCCTGCAGCTGGTGCGGACGTCCTGACCCGCGCGCCGGCGCGCTTTCGCGAAATTTTTTGACGAAATCGACACGAAATCCGTGATTTCCTGGACCGGATGGCAAACGGCACGCGGAGAGCCGGAGGCCGTGACGCCGGGACGACGCGGGTGGAGATCGACCATCCGTGGCTCGGACCGGCGAAGAGCGGGTGGATTCCGGAGCGATCCGGTCCCGCAGCCATAGGGTCACGAGGATGGAAGACAGACGCGCGGCACCCCGCAGACGGACCCTCCTCGAGGGTCGCATCGAACTCGCCGGCGGCGGCGTGATCGACTGCACGATCCGCAACATGTCGGATGGCGGCGCCCGCCTGAAGGTCGTCAGCGTGATCGGCGTGCCCGACGCGTTCGTGCTGGCCTACGGAGCCGGCCAGCGCCGGCCGGCACGCATCACGTGGCGGCAGGAGACCGAACTCGGGGTCGCGTTCGGCGACGCCTGACAGGCCGGGACTGCGAGCCGAGGCTTCCACGCCCACCCGTGTTGAGGGGCGGATCGGATGGGCGTGGAAGGCCAGCGCCCGGCTGGTGACCCACCGATGCGACGACAGGGTTAACGTTTCCTTACCGGCCCGCAGGGTCCGTGCGCCGGGCCTGAAGCGTCTCGGCGATCACCACGCCGGTCCGCAGCACGTGGCGATGGGCGATGGCCCCGGCCTCGGCGGCGTTGCGCGCGGCCAGGGCCTCGAACAGATCCCGGTGTTCCCGGGCGGATTCCTCCCAGCGGCTTCCGCTGGAGAGCGCGCGCAGGCGGGCCCACTGGGCCCGGGCCTGGAGCGGCGCGTGCGCTTCCGCCAGCGGGCGGTTATGGGCGGCCGTGACGATCGTCCGGTGGATCTCCTGGTTCAGGGCGAAATAGGCGTCGAGCACCTGGTCCCGGTGCATGCGGTCGAGCTGCGCCTGCTTCCCGCGCAGGGCGTCCATCAGGGCTTCGGAGATCCGCGGCGCCGCGAGTTCCGCGGTGAGGCGCTCGATGCCGGCCAGGGCCTCGAACAGTTCGAGGATCTCCTCTGGCGTCCAGTCCGGGACGCGGGCGCTGCGATTCGGGTGCAGATCGACCAGCCCTTCCGCCGCCAGGAGCTTGAGGGCTTCCCGCAGCGGAGTCCGCGAGACCCCGAGCGCGACCGACAGGTCCGTCTCCACGAGGGTCGCGCCCGCCGGCAGCACGCCGCGGACGATCATGTCCTTGAGCCGCGCCGCCGCCTGCTCGTGCAGTCCGGTCCGGGGCACCTGCGCGGCCGGGACGACCAGGGCCTTCCGGGGCCGCCCCCGGCCTCGTGCGACGACGTCCATCGATCCTCCCGCTCCACCGCGCCAGCCTAGCGCGTCCGTCCGCACGATCGATGATCCATTTTTCGGCCGCTTGCGCTGTCTTATCATGCATTTGCGCAAATTGCATGCAACATGCAGAAAATCCCTTGTCGCACGCCACAGCCTGTCGGATGCTCCGCATGTCGGGGAAGGATGCGATGGACCGATCGAACCGCACGACGCGTCTGGGCATGCTGACGCCCTCGTCGAACAGTGTCCTTGAGCCGGCCACCGCCCATCTGCTCGCCGGCTGCGCGGGCGTGAGCGCCCATTTCGCCCGCTTCCGCGTGACGGAGATCGGCCTGTCGGCGGCCGCTCTGGACCAGTTCGACCCCGAGCCGATCCTGGCGGCGGCCGAGCTGCTCGCCGATGCCCGCGTGGCCGCGATCCTGTGGAACGGTACCTCCGGCGCCTGGCTCGGCTTCGCGGCGGACGAGCGCCTGAGCGCCGCGATCACCGACCGCACCGGGTGCCCGGCCTCCACCGCCACGCTCGCCTTCCGCGACCTGTTCCGCGCCCGGGGTTACGGGCGGATCGGCCTCGTCACGCCCTATACCGGCGACGTCCAGCGCCGGATCCAGGCCAATTGGGGGGCGGCCGGGTTCGACTGCGGCGCCGAGCGCCATCTCGGCCTGTCGGAGAACTTCGCCTTCGCGGAGGCCGGTCCCGAGGCGATCGCCGGCATGGTCCGGGCGGTGGCGGCCGAGGGTGTCGACGCGGTCGCGATCGTCTGCACGAACCTCGCGGGCGCCGCGCTCGCCCCGGCCCTGGAGGCCGAACTCGGCGTGCCGGTGATCGATTCGGTGACCGTCACCCTGTGGAAGGGCCTCGACCTCGCGGGCTGCCCGACGGCGCATCTCGCCGCCCATGGCCGCGCCTTCGCGGCGGACGGGGAGGGCCGTCCGTGAGCGCCGGCGCCGGAACGCCGCTGATCCTCGACGGGATCACCCAGCGCTACGGGTCGGCGCTCGCCGTCGACACCGTGACCCTCGACATCAGGGGCGGGGAGCTGGTCGCCCTGCTCGGGCCCTCGGGCTGCGGCAAGACCACCCTACTGCGGGCGGTGGCGGGTTTCCTGAAGCCCACGGAGGGGCGCGTCATCATCGGCGGCCAGGCGGTCGACCACCTGCCGCCGAACCGGCGCACCGTCGGCATCGTGTTCCAGAACTACGCCCTGTTCCCGCACATGAGCGTTGCCGACAACGTCGCCTACGGCCTCGCGGCCCGGGGCGTCGGGCGGGCCGAGCAGAAGGCGCGGGTGGCCGAGATGCTGGCGCTGGTGCGGCTGGAGCACCTCGCCGGACGCTTCCCGCGGGAGATGTCGGGCGGCCAGCAGCAGCGCGTGGCGCTCGCCCGGGCGCTCGCCGTGCGGCCCTCGATCCTGCTCCTCGACGAGCCCTTCGCGGCCCTCGACAAGAACCTGCGCCTCGACATGCAGATCGAGATCAAGCGCATCCAGCGCAGCGCCGGCACAACCACGCTGATCGTCACGCACGACCAGGAGGAGGCCCTGTCGATGGCCGACCGGGTCGCCGTGCTCAATGCCGGCCGCCTGGAGCAGTTCGCCCCCCCGACCGACGTCTACGACCGTCCCGAGACGCTGTTCGTCAACACCTTCGTGGGCACGGCCAATGTCCTGCACGGCCGGCTCGCGACTGAGCCGGGCGGCGCCCGCGTCGTGGCGCTGGAAGCCGGCGGCCTGCTCCCGGCCGCCACGACCCTGCCGGACGGGACGCGGGTGGCGGCCTGCCTGCGGCCCGAACACGTCGCCTTCGCGGAGGACGGTCCCGGCGCCGAGGGGGGTACCGGGGGCGGACTCGACGGCGTGGTCGAGATCGGCCTGCCGCTCGGCGCCACCCTGGTTCACGAGATCCGCCTCGACGGCGGCGCCCGCCTCAAGACCGCCGAGGCCCGGGCCGCGGGCGCCCGGCCCCGGCCACCCGGCACCCGCGTGCGCCTGCGCCCGACCGCGCCGGAGCGGGTCAGCGTCTTCCCCGATCCCCGCCATTGAGGCCGAGCCCACCGAGGCCGGGCCCGTCGACATCGAGCCAGGAGAGCCGACCATGACCCTGCACCGCCGCAGCCTCCTCGCCGGCGCCCTGACCCTGGGCGCCGCCCAGGCCTTCCCGGGCCTGTCGCACGCGCAGGCGCGCAAGCTCGTCTTCGCGACCTTCACGGGCAGCTGGGAGGAGGCCCACCGGGCGGTGCTGGTGCCGGCCTTCCGCAAGAGTTCGGGCGGCGACGTCATCCTCGATCCGATGCTCTCGGTCGACCAGATCGCCAAGGTCCAGGCCGCCCGCGCCAACCCGCCGATCGACGTGATGCTGCACGATCCGGGCCCCGCCCTCACGGCCATCGCCCAGGACCTCGTCGAGCCCTATCCGGTGGCCCAGTCGGCCCATTACGGCGACCTGATCGCGGACGCGCAGGAGCCGATGGGCCCGGCGCCGTTCTTCCAGATCGTCGGCCTGACCTACAACCCCGAGAAGGTGAAGACCCCGCCGACCTCCTGGGCCGACCTGTGGAAGCCCGAATTCAAGGGCCGGGTCGGCATCACCAACCTCAACTCGACCCTGGGCACCGGCTTCCTCGTGGAGATCGCCCGGATGCACGGCGGCTCGGAGACGAATATCGAGCCCGGCTTCAAGGCGCTGGAGGCACTCAAGCCGAACCTCGCCGCCGTCGCGGCCAATCCGGGTGCCCTGGCGGCCCTCTATCAGCAGGAGCAGGTCGATATCGGGCCGGGCAATTTCAACGCGATCCAGATCCTGAAGGCCCGGGGCGTGCCGGTGGAGTTCGCGGCGCCCAAGGAGGGCATCATCGCCTTCAAGACGACGATCCACATCGTCAAGAACACGCCCGTGAAGGAGCTGGCCTTCAAGCTGATCGAGGCCGCCCTGTCGCCGGAGGTGCAGGCCAAGCTGATGCAGAGCCCGTACCTGATCGTGCCGACCAACCGGAAGGTGGCGATCGAGGGCGAGGTCGCGAAGGTCCTGGCGAAGGACGCCGACGAGCTGAAGCGCAAATCGGTGTTCCAGGACTGGGCCGCGATCAACCGCAGCCGGGCGGCCTGGATCGAGCGCTTCAACCGCGAGATCCGGGTGTGAGCGCCGGCCCGGCCATGGCGGCGGCCGGCGCGGTCGCGGCGCCCCTGCGCCCGGGCCGCGCCTGGACGGCGGCCTACGACATCCGCCTCGCGCTGCCGCTCGCGGCGTTCTTCCTCGTCTTCTTCCTGGCGCCGCTGGCGCTGCTGGTGCTGGTGAGCTTCTACGCCGATCCGGGCATGACCCGGTTCGGCCTCGACCAATACGCCCGGTTCCTGCTCGACCCGTTCTCCTTAAGGGTGCTCGGCGCGACCCTGTGGCTCGGCGTCGAGGTCACGGCGCTCACCCTCCTGCTCGGTCTGCCGCTCGCGCTGCTCCTGACCTGGGCGCCCGGCCGGCTGCGCGGCCTGCTGACCCTGATCGTGCTGCTGCCGCTGCTGACGAGCGTGGTGGTGCGGACCTTCGCGTGGATCGTGATCCTGGGGCGCCAGGGCATCGTCAATGCCGGCCTCCTGGCGCTCGGCCTCACCGACACGCCGCTGAAGCTGCTCTACACCGAGGGCGGCCTCGTCCTGGCGCTGGCGCAGGTGCAGATGCCCCTGATGGTCCTGCCGCTGGTCACCGCCCTGTCGCGGATCGACCCGAACCTCGCCGATGCCTCGGCGGCTCTGGGGGCGGGGGCGTGGCGCACCTTCCTCCGGGTGACCCTGCCGCTCTGCCTGCCCGGGATCGTGGCCGGCTGCCTGCTGACCTTCGCGGCGGCGATCACCGCCTTCATCACCCAGTCGCTGATCGGCGGCGGGCAGATGCTGTTCATGCCCATGTACCTGTACCAGCAGGCCTCCTCGCTCAACAACTGGCCGTTCGCGGCGGCGATCGCGATCGTCTTCCTCGTGGCGGTGCTCGCCTGCGTCACGCTCCTCAACCTCGTGGGCCGCCTGTCGCGCGGCCGCGCACAAGCCTGAGGTCACCATGCGGACGCGGATGCGGCGCGATGTCGACTGGTTCAGCTTCCACGGCACCGTGCTGCTGCTCGCCGGGCTCTGCCTCGTCCTGCTGGCGGCGCCGACCGTGATCGTTGTGGTGGTCTCGTTCACCAGCGGCTTCTCCCTGCGCTTCCCGCCGCCCGGCTATTCCCTGCGCTGGTACGCGGCCCTGGCCGAGGCCGAGCAGCTCCGGGCGGCCGCCTGGAACAGCCTCGTGGTGGCGGGCTGGACGACCCTCCTGTCGGTGGTGCTGGGCACCGCGGCGGCGCTCGCCATCGCCCGGTCGCCGCGCCTCTCCGCGCGGCTCCTCGACAGCCTGTTCCTGTCGCCCCTCGTCCTGCCCGCCCTGGCCTTCGGGCTCGCCGCCCTGATGCTGTTCAGCCTCGCCGGCATCCCGGTCTCGCCGCTGACCCTGATCCTCGGCCATACCGTGGTCTGCGTGCCCTTCGTGGTCCGCACCACCGTGGCGGCCCTGTCGCAGATGGACCCGGTGCTCCTCGAGAGCTCGACCTCGCTCGGCGCCTCGCGCCTCACCACGTTCCGCCGGGTGACCCTGCCGCTGATCCGGCCGGGGATCCTGGCCGGGGGCTTCATCGCCTTCATGGCGAGCTTCGACAACGTCCCGGTCTCGCTGTTCCTGCGCGACGCCGCCACCGACATGCTGCCGATCCGGATGTGGCAGGATCTGGAGGGCCGCCTCGACGTCACGGTGGCGGCGGCCTCCAGCCTGCTGATCCTGGCGACCGTGGTGCTGGCCGTCGTGATGGAGCGGGCCGCCGGCCTGTCCCGCCGGATGGCCGGCTGAGCGCCCGGAGCCTCTGCATGCGGATCCTGCTCCTCAACCCCAACACCTCGGCGGCGATGACCGAGCGCATGGCGCGGGCGGCCGAGGCGGCGCTCGCCCCCGACGCGCGGATCACCGCGCTCACCGCCACGACGGGCCTGCCCTACATCGCGAGCCGCGCCGAGGCGCAGCTCGCCGGGGCGGCCGTGCTGGAGACGCTGGCCGCGCACCAGTCCGGCCACGACGCCGCGGTGATCGCGGCCTACGGCGATCCCGGGCTGATCGCGGCGCGCGAGCTGTTCGACCTGCCGGTGGTCGGCATGGCCGAGGCGGCGATGCTGAGCGCCTGCCAGCTCGGGGCGCGGTTTGCGGTCGTCACCTTCGCGCCCGCCCTGCTGCCCTGGTACGAGGATGCGGTGGCCCTGGCCGGCCTGTCGGCGCGCTGCGCGGGCCTCTACGCCGTGCGCCGGCCGTTCCAGGCGGTCACGGCAGTGCAGGACGAGCTGCGGCCCGACATCCTGGCCCTGGCCGAGCGGGCGGTCGGGGAGGGGGCCGACGTCGTGATCCTGGCCGGCGCGCCGCTCGCCGGCCTCGCCGCGACGCTGCGGGACGCGGTGCCGGTCCCGCTGGTCGACCCGCTGGCGGCCGCCCTGGGCCAGGCGCAGGCGCTGGTGCGGCTCGGGACGCGGCCGCCCCGGGCCGGACGCTTCGCCCGGCCGCCCGCGAAACCGGCCACGGGCCTGAGCGGGCCGCTCGCCCGCTGGATCGCGCACCGCGAGGACGAGTCATGACCCGGATCGATGCGGCGGGCCCGCTCTGGACCCTCTCGGCCACGGCCCTGTGCCGCCGCTACGCCGCCGGGACCGCGAGCCCCGTGACGGCCGCCCGCGCCTGCCTGGATCGGGCCGAGGCCGTGAACCCGGTGCTCAACGCCCTCGTGGCTGTCGATCCCGAGGGCGCGGAGCGCGCCGCCGCGGCGAGCGCGGCGCGCTGGCGGGCCGGGAGACCGCTCGGCCCCCTCGACGGCGTGCCGGTGACCGTCAAGGACAGCCTGAACGTCGCCGGGTTCGCGACCGGCTGGGGCAGCCGGCTCTACGCGGGGCAGGGCGCGGACCGGGACGAGACGCCGGTGGCCCGCCTGCGCGCGGCCGGGGCGGTGATCCTGGGCAAGACCAACGTCCCGGAGCTGACCGTCCAGGGCTACACCGGCAATCCGGTCCACGGGGTTACCCGGAACCCGTGGGACCCGGCCTTGACGCCGGGGGGCTCCAGCGGCGGCGCCGTCGCGGCGGTGGCTTCCGGGATCGGGCCCCTGGCGCTCGGAACCGACGCGGGCGGCTCGATCCGCCGCCCCGCCTCCCATACCGGGCTCGTCGGCCTGAAACCCACCGCCGGCCGGGTGCCGCGCACCGGCGGGCTGCCGCCGATCATGCTCGACCTCGAGGTGGTCGGGCCGATGGCGCGCACGGTCGACGACCTCGCGGCGGCGATGCGAATCCTCGGGGCGGCCGATCCCGGTTCGGTCGCGCCGCACGGCTTCGGCCCGTTCGGGCGTGAAGCCGTGCCGGAACGCCCGCTGCGGATCCTCCACGTCCCGACCTTCGGGACGGCCCCGGTCGATCCCGAGATCGCCGACAGCGTCGCCGAGGCGGCTGGGCGCCTCGCCGGCCTCGGCCACCGGGTCGAGACCGGCCGCTTCGACGCGGCGCGGGCCATCACGGAGGCCTGGCCGGTCCTCGGCCAGGCCGGCATCGCCTGGCTGATGCGGGCGCATCCGGGCCGGCGCGACGATCTGGGCGCCGACATCCGTGCGCTGGCGGAGGCCGGCGCGGCCCTGTCGGCGGCCGATTTGTTCGCGGTGCAGCGGATGGCGCTGGCGCTGCGCCAGGACCTCGCCGCCCTGTTCGCCGACCACGACCTGCTGATGACCCCCGCGGCCGCGGCGCTGCCCTGGCGGGCGGAGGACACCCATCCGGAGCACATCGCCGGGCTGCCGGTTGGACCCCGCGGCTCGGCGACCTTCACGGGCTTCGTCAACGCGGCGGGCTGTCCGGGGATCTCGATCCCCTGCCGCCCCTCGGGCGCCGGGCTGCCGATCGGCTTCCAGCTCGTGGCGCCCTGGGGGCGCGACGAGACCCTGGTGGCGATGGCGGCGGCCTACGAGGCGGCCCATCCCTGGCGGATGGTCTGGGAGGGCAGGGCGCCGTGACCGGCCTGTCGCTCCACGCCGTCGACGCCGCCACCGGCCGGCCGGCCGAGGGGATGCGCGTGCGCGTCCTGAGGGCCGGGTCCCGGCGGCGGGTGATCGCCGAGGGCCGGCTCGGGGCGGACGGGACGCTCGATCATCCGATCGTGCGCACGCGGCTCGCCGCCGGCCTCTACGAGGTCGTGTTCGCGATCGGGGACTTCGTCGGGACATCAGGGGAGGGGTTCCTGGAGGAGGCCGCGATCCGCTTCCGGATCGGCGACCCGGACGGCCATTGCCACCTGCCGCTGAAATTCACCGCCTTCGGCGTCGCCCTGTTCCGCGGCTGCTGAGCCGAGGAACGCGGTCCTCGGGCCCGGGACGGTCGTTGCCGGCTGGGTTCACCGGCACGCCCCTGCGACGGCGCGGACCGGGCCTTTGCCTCCCCGCGAGGTGACCGGGGCGCCCGGAGTGCCTAGACTCGATCCCGGGCGGTGCGGCGCGCAGGAGGAAGCCGATGCGGGTTCAGGCGATGACGATCCCGGCTGCGGCCGGGCGCGCGACGCGCGCCGCCAATCCGGCGCGCCTGATCCTGGCCCTGCTGACGATCCTCGCCGTTCCGGCGGTCTGGGCCGCAGCCGGGCGGGCCCCCGCGGCCGCCCTGGACCCCGACCTCGTGCGGGTGATCCGCTTCATGGCGCTGATCAAGGGCGGGTTCGCGCTGGCGGCGCTGGCCGGCTGCTACTGGCGCCTCGGACGACCCGCGACCGCGTGGCGGAGCCTCGTCTACGTGGCTGGGCCGCCGCTCATGGCGGTCGGTGCGGCCGGCCTGTGGTCCCTGCAGGATGCCGGTTTGGCGGCGCTCGCCCTGCATCTCGGCCTGTTCGCGGTCCTCGCGGCGGCGCTGACCGATCGCGATGCCCTGCCCGACCGGCTCCGCGCGACGCGCCGTCAGATCGTCTCGTAGGCGAACAGGACCGCGATCAAGGTCAGGCCGATCAGCCCGATGACGAAGCAGATGTCGGCACAGCGCTCCAGGCGCATCGAGAGGTCGCCGGCATCCCCCAATCGGATCGACAGGTAGGACGCGACCGCGCTGACCAGGAACAGGACGGCGGTCAGGGCCGCGGCCTCGTCGACGTGGCTCGGCCCGATCCAGCCCTCTGCGATCTTTACGAGACCGATCAGCGTGGTGCAGACGCCGACCATCGTGCCGGCATTGGGGAGGATGTGGCGCGACAGGCCGTCCTCGCCGGATCCGGTGATGGCCTTCCGCCTTTCGGCCATGCGCGCCTCGTACAGGCCTGCACCGGCCGATGCGTCCCCTATACCGCGCCCGTGGAGGTTCGTCATGAAGCGACCGCTCACCACCAGCTTCTCCGCGCCGCCGCCGGAGCAGGCCCGCCCGCCCGAACCGCCGCCCGCCGCGGCGTCCTGGCGCGACGTCGCCCCGTTCGCGGCCGCCCTGCTCGCCACCCTGGAGGCGATCGAGGCCGGGCCGAAGGCGGGACCGGCGATGCGGGCGCACCGCTCCGCCATGCGCCGCCAGGGCGAGTCGGCCGCGGCGCTCGGCGGGTCTGAGGCGCTGGAGGCCGTCCTCCACCAAGTCGAGGAGGCCGACGCGGCGCGGGCCGAGCGGCGCCTCGCGCTCGTCCGCGAGGCGTGGACCGGGCTTTTCGGGGACGGGGTGTGAGAGTGGACAGGACGGCGGACAACAACCCGGCTCACCCGCGACCACTCGGCAGGACGCGCGCTTTGCGGGACGCGCGCCCGTCGTGGGACCGCGGCGTCGCGCACTCGCCGGTCGCCATCCTGCGCCGGCATCGGGCATCGGTGGAGCCATCTGGCTCGGCCTTACGGCGCCTGATCTCACCGGCGCGGAAAGACAGCGACGCTCCTCAGCCTGCCGACGAATCTAAATAGACCTTGGGCCATCTCGTCTTTATATTATCGAAATCCTATTTTTATCGAGGATATATACTAATGATTGATATCCATGACGACAGATCTGCTCGATCATCCGGATCAGTCCGATCATTACGCTGCGACAACATTTTCAGGATCCGTCATAGCGCAATTGCCACACCAGACCTGCACGATGTGGCGTAGAAGAGGGTTCGACTCCGGCATGCCCGGCATCAACAACCTGCTCGTTTGAGGCGCGCGGCGCTAACCGACAGATTCCAGGCGAGTTCGAGAACGCCCGGACTCTGCGGATCCAGGGAAGAACCGGTCCATGTCGAAGCCCCGCGTGTCCATCATCGTCCCGACTTTGAATCGGGTCGAGCTGCTCATTCAGACACTGCGCTCGATCACGCTCCAGGACTATGAGAACATCGAGCTCATCGTCAGCAACAATGGCAGCCGGGACGCCACGGGCGAGTTCCTGTCGCACCTCAAGAGCGACAATCTCCTGACCATCACCCGCCCCTTCACGCTGCCGCTGGAAGCGAACGTCAACGACGCGGCCCGTCACGCGACAGGTAAGTATCTCATTGTATTAAGCGACGATGATCTTATATGCAGCAACTACATATCGACTATGGTAACGTGCTTCGAGGCGGAGCCGGAAGTTCAGGTTGGCCTAGGACGCCGGATCCTGATCGACGGGGACAGCCGGATTATCCACCAATCCGATCCGCTCTCGGCCACAGCGTATGTCGAGCAAGCGGAAGCGTGGATGACACGGTACTTCGCGAGCCGGACAGCACACCATCACATCAACACCATCTTCTCGACGTTCTACCGTCGCTCCGAGTGGCTCGCGTGCGGCGGCCAGCCGACCTTGTCGGCGTCCTTCTTCGCGGACACCGTCCCGTTCGTCGGCGTCAACACCGCGCGATCGAAGGTTTTCTATGCGCCGGAGGCCGCCTTCCTGTATCGCATGCATCAGAGCCAGGAGAGCCGACAGGCAGGCCCGATCGGGAAGCAGACCTTCCTGGGTCTTTTCCAGTTTTTCGAGCGTCTTAAAGAGGTCCTTGGAGATTTTTCGTCGTCTGATGCGCTCAAATCAGCGATCATCGACTACATTATCATGATGTTTACCGGCTCGTGCGGACAGTTCGTTGCGGACGAGAGGATCGATCCGTTGGCTCTGCGCGCGGTGCTGCGGGATTACCTGGATGGAGCACCCCAGCGAGCCGTCAAATCGCCCGATCTTTGGCAAGGTGGGCAGCCTGTGAGGCTGTCCGCGTCGGCCAGCGCATGAGCGCCGTGCCCGCTCGAGATGTCCGGCCGGGAGGCCGCACATGAAGCATCATCGTTATGACGGCACTCGTGTCCTCGTCACGGGTCATACCGGCTTCAAGGGCGCGTGGCTCGTCGCCTGGCTGCTTGACCAGGGCGCCGAGGTGATGGGCCTCGCCTTGCCGCCTCCGGCCGAGAGGCCGAGCCTGTTCCGCGATCTCGCGCTCGCCGACCGGATGCAATCCGCCTTCGTGGATATCCGCGATGCCGAGGCCGTGCGCAGAGCCGTTGCGGCGTTTCGTCCGGAGATCGTCTTCCACCTCGCGGCCCAAGCGCTGGTGCGACGCTCCTACGCCGACCCGCTCGAGACCTTCGCGGTCAACGTCATGGGCACCGCCCACGTGCTGGAGGCAGCGCGCCACACCGATTCAATCCGCGCAGTCGTCTGCGTCACCTCGGACAAGTGCTACGAGAACCGCGAGTGGGTCTGGGGCTACCGCGAATCCGACCCGTTGGGCGGCAAGGATCCCTACAGTGCCAGCAAGGCCGCCGCGGAGATCGTGGCCGGCAGCTACCGGCAGGCCCTGATGCCGGGATCGCGCCTGCGCCTCGCCACCGCCCGCGGCGGCAACGTGATCGGCGGCGGCGACTGGTCAGAGGATCGGCTCGTGCCCGACCTCGTCCGCGCCATCCGGAGCGGCGCGCCGCTCACGCTGCGGAACCCGGACGCGGTCAGGCCCTGGCAGCACGTGCTCGAACTCCTGCACGGCTACCTGCTGCTCGGCGCGCGGCTCCTGGCCGGCGACGACGCGGTGGTCGGTGCCTGGAATTTCGGCCCGGCCCGCGCCAGCGAGGTCGCGGTGCGGCGGCTGATCGAGCAGGCGCTGGCCGCTTGGGGCGGAGACCCCATCCCGGTCTGCATCGAGGCCTCGGCCCTGCGCGAGGCCGGGATCCTCAAGCTCGACGCGGCCAAGGCGGAGGCGGAGCTGGGCTGGCGCCCCCAGCTCGGCTTCGCCCGCACGGTGCGCATGACGATGGAGTGGTACCGCGACTACAGCGCGCGTCCCGCCGATGCCCGGGCGCTCGTCGAAGCCCAGATCGCGGAATACGGCCGGATCTCGGCCGCGGCCGGCCACGCAGACGAGGACAGCGCCTGATCATGCACGCACGTCGCCCCACCCTCCGCTCACGCCCCGCGGGTCGGGGAGACGGCCGGTGAAGGCCGTGATCCTGGCGGGCGGCCTCGGCACGCGCCTGTCCGAGGAGACCGCCACGCGGCCGAAGCCGATGGTCGAGATCGGCGGCCGGCCGATCCTGTGGCACATCATGAAGGGCTACAGCCGCCACGGCATCAACGACTTCGTGATCTGCCTCGGCTACAAGGGGTACATCATCAAAGAATATTTTGCGAACTACTTCCTCCACATGAGCGATGTGACCATGCACATCGCCGAGAACCGGATGGAGATCCACCGGAAGACCGCCGAGCCCTGGACCGTCACGCTGGTCGATACGGGCGACCAGAGCATGACCGGAGGCCGCCTGAAGCGCGTCCGGCATCACCTGGAGGGTGAGGAGATGTTCGCGCTCACCTACGGCGACGGCGTCAGCGACGTCGATGTCACCGCGCAGATCGCCTTCCACCGCGCCCACGGCAAGCGCGCCACCGTGACGGCGGTGCGGCCCGACAAGCGCTTCGGCTATCTCGCCCTCGACGGCGCGCAGGTCACGGCCTTCGAGGAGAAGCCCGACAACGAGGGCGGCTGGATCAACGGCGGCTTCTTCCTCCTCGCCCCGTCGGTGATCGACACGGTCGCGGGCGACGAGACGGTCTGGGAGCGCGAGCCTCTGGAGCGCCTGGCCCGGGAGGGCGACCTGCAGGCCTTCATCCACGACGGCTACTGGCAGGCGATGGACACGCTCCGGGACAAGTCCAACCTCGAGGCGCTCTGGGCGTCGGGACGGGCACCGTGGAAGACGTGGTAAGACGAGCCTCCGGCGCCGTTCGGGCGCCGCCGCAGCCCCTGTCTGCGCCACTCGGGGAGACCTGCATGTTCGAGATCCGCGCGACCGCCCTCGCCGGTGTCATGTCCCTGCGCGCGCCCGCCAGCCGCGACGACCGCGGGAGCTTCCAGAAGCTGGCCCACGGCCCCAGCCTCTCGGCGGCGGGGATGCGGTCCGATTTCGCGGAGATCTACTGCTCGACCTCGCTTCGCGACGTCGTTCGGGGCATGCACTTCCAGGCACCGCCTCATCAGCATGCGAAGCTGGTCTGGTGTCTCGAAGGGCGCGTGACGGACGTGGTGCTCGACCTGCGATCGGGCCGGGACAGCTACGGCCGGGCGCTCTCCCTCGATCTCGAGGGCGGGGGCCGGAACGGCGTTTACGTTCCGGAGGGCTGCGCGCACGGTTTCGCGGTTCGTTCGGATCACGCGACGCTCCTCTACATGGTCACCTCGGTTCACGCGCCGGAGGCGGATCTCGGGATCCGCTGGGACAGCTTCGCGTTCGACTGGCGCATCGACCGGCCAATCCTGTCCGCGCGCGACCGTGCGCACCGGCCCCTGGCAGAGTTCGCGACGCCGTTCTGATGATGCTCGCTAAGCACGCGGTCGCCGCGCATGCTCCCGATCCGCGCGGCGGGGCGGACACGCGATGAGTCAGACGCGCGGATCCTCCCCGACGCGGCCCTCCCGCGACAGATCCTACTGATCCCTCAGGTCATCCGATGCGCGCACAGGATCAACGCAAGCCCGTTCTGATCACCGGAGCCCGCGGGTACCTGGGCGGCCGTCTCCTCCAGCATCTCGAGGCGCGGGGGATCCCCGTCTTCGGAACGAGCCGCTCGGCCATGCCGCCGCCCACCGGCTGGCCCAGCGCGGCGCCGCTGATACAGTTGGATCCCCTCGGGAACCCAGCCGCCGCTGAGGCAGAGCTGGCGGGGATCGACACGGTCATCCACCTCGCCGCTGCCAACGAGAGCCGCAGCGCCAGCGCGCCCGACGAGGCACTGGCCGAGACGGGGGTCGGGACACGGCGCGTCCTCGAGGCCGCCATCGCGGCCGGCGTGAGACGGTTCATCTTCCTGTCTACGATCCACGTCTACGGCACGCCGCTGCGCGGCCTGCTGTCGGAGACCGATCGACCGCGGCCCGTCCATCCGTACGCCATCACCCATCACGTCGGCGAGGCGTTCACACTGGCCGCGCGGGATGCCGGGCGCATCGAGGGGGCGGTCGTCAGACTGTCGAACGTCGTGGGGGCGCCCGCCTGGATCGACGTGGATCGCTGGACCCTTCTCGGCAACGACCTTGCGCGACAGGCCGTCGAAACCGGCGAGCTCGTGATCCGGACTTCGGGCCAGTGGCGGGATTTCATCACCATGCAGGACACCTGCCGGGCCCTGGAACAGATCGCCGCCGCGCCGGCCGAGGCCCTGCACGACGGCATCATCAACCTGGGCAGCGGCACGACGTGCACGGTTGACGCAATCGCCGCCCGGCTCACCCGGGTCGCCGAGCTGGAACTCGGGCGCCCGATCGGCCTTCGCATCCTGGACGCGGGCCACGCAGCACCCCTCGATCCACCGTTCAGCCTCGCCGTCGACCGGCTGCGGGGCCTGGGATTCGCACCGTCGTCAGCCGAAGGCCTCGACGCAGCCCTGGCCGAGACCGTGCGCATGCTCAGAGACGGCCCCCGCAGCGAGGCCGGACGGTCGAGGCGATCCTGACGCCCGCCCCCTATGCCCGCGCGACACCCTAGTGCACTGACTCAGACGGATGGTTCAGGGGATCGGCTGACGGCGGCGAGGATGTCGGTGGCGGGTTTGGTCCAGACGAAGGGTTTGGCGCTCCGGTTGTGCTCGGCGATGTAGCGTTTGATGGCTGCCTGCAGGTCGACGACGCCGGTGAAGGAGCCTCGCCGCAGCCGACGACGGGTCAGCGCTGAGAAGAAGCCCTCGACCGCGTTGAGCCACGAGGCCGAGGTCGGAGTGAAGTGGAACGTCCAGCGCGGGTGCCGGGCGAGCCAGGCGCGCACCTTCGGATGTTTGTGG
>NZ_FMWU01000032.1 GCF_900103195.1 Methylobacterium sp. UNC378MF
ACCCGCCCACGACGAGGCGGGACGGCTGGAAGGCCACGGCGCTGATAGCGGGTTCCGGAGGTGCGTGCGCCTCGCAGAGACCGCTTGGCAGGCAGGCGCAGGTCCGGGGCGTCGAAAGACACCGCGACGAGAAAGACGGCACCGGCCGGGGAGGATGCCCGGTCGATGCCGCGGGCGCCGCGGGGATCGGATCCCGCGCGTTATTTGGCCGACACAGGGTTCCCGCGGCGTCCCGCGTCCCTCGTGATCTCCCGGGCCATGCCCCCGGCGCCAAAGGCGCGCGGGGACGATGACGCGTGAAATGCGACGCACGTTTCGACCCCAAAGCCTTGCGCATCGCGGGAGGATCACGCATATAGGAGTGAACAAAAAGAGAACAAAAGAGCGCCGCCTGAGAAAGCTGTGGACGACGCTCCCACCCCGCCGGAACGAGCCCCGCATGCGAACCGCCGACAAGCAGATCGCCGACATCCTCGTCCGCTACGGCGAGCCCTTCGGGGGCAACGTCTGGCGCGTTCAGGGGACGGCCGTCATCTACCACAAGACTCTGGAGCGCATCGCCGCGCAGGCCGGCATCGTCTTCGAGCCCCCGACGGTCATCCGGGCCGAGCGCGACGAGGCCGTGATCCTGGTGACCGGTCGCCTGCCCGGCGCGAAGCCCGGCACCGAGCGGGTCGAGTGGTCGATGGGCGAGGCGCTGGTCAACGTGAACTACCGCGTCTCGGGCAAGCAGGCGGCCTACGTCTACGCCATGGCCGAGAAGCGCGGGAAGGACCGCGTCATCCTCAAGCTGATCGAATTGCACGGTCTGGTCTACTCGGAGGAGGAGGCCGACGAGTTCCGCGCCCACCAGATCCCGGTCCGGGCCGTCGACGAGGATTTCGAGGAGGCGCCCGCCTTCGACGAGGTCACCGAGGCCGAGGGCGACCTCAAGCGCCGCATCGACGGGGCCGAGACGATCAACGCGGTGACCGACCTGATGCTGGACGGCGCCACCCAGGCCGTCCTGGCCACGATGCCGTCCGGTACCCGGGACGAGGTGCGCGACTACGCCAAGGCGCGTCTCGTCGCGCTCGGCTGGCCGAAGCGTTCCGGCCGCCGCAGCGCCGCCTGATCCCGTTTTCACCCCCACCGAAGGAGACCGCCATGCATCGCGCGACGAGCCGCCGCACCATGAAGGCCCGCCGGGATTCCCACCACGGCTGGAGCATCGAGACGCTGTCCTACAGCCCGACGCGGATCGTCCGCCTGGGCGCCGAGAAGGTCGCGATCCTCTTTCCGCCGGTCGAGCCCGGCGCGGCCTGGCAGCTCTACCCGCATCCCGACACGTTCCCGGGCCTCAATTTCGAGGGCCTGCCCGAGCCGCTGCGCCCGGAATTCCTCGCCTTCCCGGACCTTCCGGAGGTCGAGCGGTTCCTCGGCATCCGCGACGCCGCGCCCACCGCCCTCGCGGCGTGAGTCTGCCTGTCAGGGCGCCGGCCAGGGCGCGCCGCGATGGAGCGCCTCGGCCTCGGGGGTGAAGCTGCCGTCGGGGCCGTGCAGGACGAGGGGCGGCCGCAGGCTCAAGGCGGCGCGGCTGCCCCGGATCGCCGCGATCAGGACGCGGATCGCGGGCGCGTCGCCGCGGGGATGGACCGGGCGGACCGCCAGCCCGCCGTAGCGGCCCGCGAGGGCGGCCAGGCAGGCCGGAAGCGCATCCGCCCGATGGATCAGACCGAGCCTTCCGCCGGGCCGCAGGATCGCCGTGCAGGCGCGGATCCAGGTCTCCAGATCGCCGCCCGCAAACGTATGGGCGGCGGCGCGGCCCGGATCCGGCGAGGCGCGGTGGCTTCCGGCGGCGAAGAACGGCGGGTTGGTGAGCACGACATCGAAACTGTCGGGCAGCAGACCGGCGGCGCGGCGTTCCGTCGCAGGCGCCAGAACGTCGGCGACCAGAACCTGTGCCGCAATGCCGTTGAGGGACGCGTTGGCGCGGGCCTGCTCGGCGAGGATCGGGTCGCGCTCGACCAGTGTCGGCTGCACGCCCGGTGTCAGGGCGGCGCAGGCGAGGCCGACGGCGCCGGTCCCGGCGCCGACGTCGCAGAGCCGATCCCCGGCCTGCGGGACCAGCAGCCGGGCGAGCAACACGGCGTCGGTCCCGGCCCGATGCGCGCCGCGGGGCGGCTGGCTCAGCCTCAGCCGGCCGCCGAGGAAAGCGTCGGCCTCCGCGGTCACGGCTGGCGCAACTCGTGGGCGATGCCGGCATCCGTGAGCAGGCGGCGCGCCTGGGCCTCGTGGTCGCGCGGCACCATCAGGCGCTGGCCGAACACGCCGATCGAGCCTTCCATCAGGCTCATGTGGCTGTCAGCCACGAGGACCGGGATCTCGGCCGCTTCGAGGATCGATCGGGCGAACCCGATCAGCACGACATCGTTGGCCCGGATCAGCTCGATCATCGCGGGTCCGCTCCGGAACGGACCTCGATCGGCGGTTTCGCCGCGTGAGATCCGCGCTGTCGGCACCCCATATCCGGCCGGCGACGATGTTGCGGCGCCGCGGGGCGCGTGCGAAGGGATCGCCCGCCCCCTGAGGGGCGACCGATCTGGAGGTCACGGATCTTGGGTATGGCCCTCTCCATCGAGAATCCGAAGCCCGAGGCGGAGGCGGGGCTCAACGACCTCGTCGCGCTGGTGGCCGACGGCATGGCGCGGGTCAACACCACGATCCTGTCGCGGACGGGATCGGACGTGGCGATGATCCCCGAGGTCGCCAACCACCTGATCGCCTCCGGCGGCAAGCGCCTGCGCCCGATCCTGACTCTCGCCTGCGCCCAGCTCTGCGGCTATGCCGACGCCACCCACGGGGACGTGAAGCTCGCCGCCAGCGTCGAGTTCATGCACACCGCAACGCTCCTCCACGACGACGTGGTCGACGAGAGCGACATGCGACGCGGCCGGGTCGCTGCCCGGATCAAGTGGGGCAACGAGGCCTCGGTGCTGGTCGGCGACTTCCTGCTCGGCCAGGCTTTCCGGATGATGGTCGAGGTCGGCTCCCTGCGGGCGCTCGACATCCTCTCGGCCGCCGCCACGGTGATCGCCGAGGGCGAGGTGATGCAGCTCACCAACGCCAAGAATCTGGAGACCGACGAGGCCGCCTATCTGGCGGTGATCCGCGGCAAGACCGCCGAGCTGTTCGCCGCCGCCTGCGAGGTCGGGCCGGTGCTGGCGGGTCGTCCGGCGGCCGAGCAGGCGGCCGCCCGGTCCTACGGGATGAATCTCGGCATCGCCTTCCAGCTGATCGACGACGTGCTCGATTACGGCGGCACCTCGGCGGAGCTCGGCAAGAACGTCGGCGACGATTTCCGCGAAGGCAAGATCACCCTGCCGATCGTGCTGGCCTATCGCCGCGCCAGCGAGGGCGAGCGCGGCTTCTGGCGGCGCACCCTGCAGCAGGGCGAGATCGGTGCGGACGACCTGGAGACGGCCCTCGACCTCCTGCAGCGCCACGGCGCCCTGGAGGAGACCGTGGCCCGCGCCCACCATTACGGCGCCGAGGCCCGGGCCGCCCTCGAGATCTTCCCGGATGGACCGGTCAAGACCGCGCTGATCGGAGCCGTCGAGTTCTGCGTGGCCCGGGCGCGCTGAAGGGGCTCACGGCTCCCGCGTCGACAGCCATCACGTCCCGCCACCGTACCGGCAGCTCGCTTCGGGCGCAGCGCCGAAGCGCACGGCCCTTGCCCGGCGCGGCGTCAGCGACCCTGCTGGCGTCACCGTGCCACGGGCGCGAGGGCTTCGGCGAGGGCGGGGGCAAGGTTGCGCAGCTCGTCGAGATGCGCCGCCGTCAAGGTTCGCAGCAGGGCCTCGGCGCGCGGCGTGAGCGACACTTCGCTCCGCCGCCGATCCTCGACCGAGCGCGTCTTGGTCAGAAGGCCGCCCTCCACCATGCGGGCGACCAGCTCGGCCGCGCTATGCGGAGCAATCAGCAGCTGCTCAGCCAGAAGGCCGACCGTGGCGGGCGCGCGTCCGGCATGGCCGGCCAGCGTCAGCAGGGCCTGGTGCTGCTGCGGCGGCAGCCCCGCCCGGGCCGCCGCGGCCTCACTGAACGCCAGGAAGCGGCGGAGACGGAACCGGAAATCGGCGAGCGCCGCATATTGCTCCCGCGAGAGCGCATCCTCCCCCGGCGCGCCGGTCCCCATCATCGCCTCCCTGATCGTCCCGTAAGTCGCCGACACCGCGCCTTATCACAGGCCCGCCGCGCCTCGCCGCGGCTGCATCGTTGTGGAATATATCGTATCACGACATAAATAGCCGCCCTGAGGAAAGGAATCTTGGATGATCGGCGGGACTGGGAGCGGGAGCGGGGGCGGCAGGCCGCTGCGTCGGGCACTGGGGGATTTCAGCGCGGATCGACGTGTGCTGCACCTGGCCGGCATGGCAGTCGTGACCGGGAGCGCCGCGAGCGCCACCGCCTGGATCCTGCTCACGCTCATCGGCCTCGTGACCAATCTCGCATGGTATGGCCGGTTCGACACAGCCCTGACCTCCCTAGCCGGCGCAACGCCGGGACCCTGGATGGTGGCGATACCGGTCATCGGCGCGCTGATCGTCGGCGCCATGGCGCGCTACGGATCGGAGAAGATCCGTGGCCACGGAATCCCGGAGGCGATGGAGGCGATCCTGATCGGCGGTAGCCGGATGTCGCCCAAGGTCGCCGTGCTCAAACCGCTGTCCTCGGCGGTGGCGATCGGCACGGGCGGCCCGTTTGGCGCCGAGGGACCCATCATCGTGACGGGCGGTGCGGTCGGCTCGCTGTTCGCCCAGTTCTTCCATCTGAGCGCTGCCGAGCGGAAGACCCTGCTGGTGGCGGGTGCCGCCGCAGGCATGACCGCCATCTTCGGGACGCCCGTGGCGGCCGTGCTGCTTGCCGTCGAGGTCCTGCTGTTCGAGTGGCGGCCACGCAGTCTCGTCCCGGTGACCGTCGGGGCGGTGACGGCTGCCTGCTGGCGGCCCGCGCTGTTCGGCGCCGGCCCGCTCTTTCCTTTCGCCGATAATCCCGCCCTTCCCTGGTGGGGGCTTCCCGCCTGCGCCCTGCTCGGCG
Source organism: Methylobacterium sp. UNC378MF (assembly GCF_900103195.1). Classification (GTDB taxonomy): domain Bacteria; phylum Pseudomonadota; class Alphaproteobacteria; order Rhizobiales; family Beijerinckiaceae; genus Methylobacterium. The sequence continues at coordinate 5,077 of NZ_FMWU01000032.1, forward strand.
TCGCCTGCGGCCTGATCTCGGGTGCGCTGACACGGGCGCTCTACGCGCTGGAGGACGGCTTCGGGCGGCTTCCCGTGCATTGGATGTGGTGGCCCGCCATCGGCGCCCTCGTGGTCGGCCTGGGCGGCCTCGTGGAACCCCGGGCGCTCGGCGTCGGATACGACGTCATCCACGACCTGCTCTCCGGCCACATGCTGGCGAGCGCCGTCGTGACGATCCTGTTGGTGAAGGCGGTGATCTGGCTCGCGGCACTGTCGTCGGGCACATCCGGAGGCGTGCTGGCGCCCCTGCTGATCCTGGGCGGCGCTGTCGGCTGGCTGATCGGGCTCCTCCTGCCGGGCGCCCACGGATTCTGGGCGCTGATCGGTATGGCGGCGATGCTCGGCGGCACGCTGCCTGCGCCGCTGACCGGCGTCGTCTTTGCCGTCGAGGTGACGGGCGACGTCGCCGCTCTGGCGCCCCTGCTCGCCGCCACCATGGCGGCCTATGCGGTGACCGTCCTGCTCCTGAAGCGCTCGATTCTCACGGAAAAGATCGCCCGGCGCGGGCAGCACGTCACCCGGGAATACGGGATCGATCCCTACGATCTGGCGCGGGTCGAGGCGGTGATGACCCGGAGGGTCGAGACCCTGGATGCGGATCTGCCCCTGGCCGAGGCGCTCGCCGCCATCGAGACCGGTCTTCACCACGCCTACCCGGTCGTCGACGGCGCGGGCCGGCCGGTGGGACTCGTCTCGCGCAACGACGCCCTGCGCTGGACCCTGGAAGAGCGCGACGGCACGGTGGCGGAGGGCACCCTCGGCGAGCGCGTCTCGGATGCCGATCTGGCGCTGGTCCATCCGGGCGACGTGGTCTCGCACGCCATCGACGTGATGCTGTCGGCCGGACAGGGACGCCTGCCGGTCACCGATCCGCGGAGCGGCGGCCTCGTGGGCTTGTTGACGCGCAAGGATCTGCTCCAGGTGCGCGCCACCGTGGTGCGGGCGGAAGCCGAGCGCCGTGCGTTCTATCGGAGCAGGCGAAGCGCGCGCCGCGCACGGATGGAAGCATGACCATGGACCTGCGCTTTCCCGGGTGGCCCTCCCGCCTCGATCGGCTCGGTCCGGGCAGCTGTTACCTGATCGCAGGCCCGGACGGGCCGGATCTCGCCCTCGTCGTCCTGCGCGACGAGCGACGGGAGGCCCTGCTCCTGAACCGGCGTGACGACGCTGATGGCCACCTGCGGATCCTGTCGGATATCGCCCTCGATGCCGATGTGCTGGCTCTGCGGGGCGCCGTCCTGGCGCCCAGCGGCGCCCTCTCCGACATCGCCCTCGGCCGAGCCGCGCTCGATCCGGCCGCGCTCCATCTGGGCGACGGCAGCGCCTATCTGTGCGGCCGGGACGGATCGGGCCGGCTGGCGACCTTCGATGTCGGGAGCGGCCGGGCCAGCGCGATCGATCTCGGGGACCGGCCGCGCGCCCGCCGCTGGCGCGTGGTGGTGCCGGAGGGCAACGGCGTCGTCACGGTCTACGAAGCGGAACCCGGCTGAACGCGGCTTGCCGCTCTGCTCAACGCAGGAGGGTTGGCGCCACCCACCATCCGGGATGGGCTGCCCGCAGGGTGCCCGCGGCCCGGACGGCAGCCCGCCGGTCGGCGAACAACGCGAACACCGTCGCACCGGAGCCCGACATCCGCGCGAGCCCGCAGCCCTGGGCGCGGAGGGCGGCCAGCACGTCGCCGATGACGGGTGCCACCGTCAGCGCTGGCGCTTCGAGATCGTTGCGCGCCTCCGCAAGGGCTTCCAGCAGCGACGCGGTGGCCATATTGCGGGGGATCACCGGATGCGGCGCGCCGGCGAGATCCTGGCCGACGACGAGGCCCAATGCCTTGAAGACCGGGGCTGTGGGAACCGGAACGCCGGGATTGATCAGCACCGCCGGCAGCGGCGCGAGCCCGAGGGCCGGACCGATCGTCTCGCCCGCTCCGCGCATCATCCGGGCGCGGGGATCGAGGCAGACCGGCACGTCGGCTCCGGTCTCCCGCGCAACCGCGCCGAGGGCGGTGTGATCGAGGGGCAGCCCATTGAGGCGCGCCAACAGACGCAGGGCCGCGGCGGCATCGGAGGAGCCGCCGCCGATCCCGGCCGCGACCGGCAGGCGCTTCACCAGATGGAAGGCGCCCACGCGCAGGCCCGGCACCCGCCCGGCGAGCCCTCTGGCAGCCCGGAGGACGAGGTTGTCGTCCGTGGGGCCGGCCGGGCCGGCGGTGGGGCCAGTAACGGTCAGGCCGAGCGGGGCACTGGCGTCCAGGGTCAGGCGATCGGCGGTCCCCGCGAAGGCGACGAGGCTCTCGAGCGCGTGATAGCCGTCGCTGGCGCGGCGGCCGAGGACGTGCAGCGTCAGGTTGACCTTGGCGGGGGCGCGATCGGCGAGCAGGGTCACTGGGTCTCGGAGGGGTCGTGGCAGTGTGTACCGAGGCTCTACAGGCTCACGGCCCGGAACAACAGCTCAGCTGGCAGCGCCGCCGAAGGCCCCATGCGGTCGGTACGGCAGGGCGTCGCCCACGCGGATCGCAGTCACGTCCTCCGCGAGTTCCACCAGCCCGTCGCTCGCCGCGAGGCCCGACAGAGCGCCGCCAGGCGCCGGAATCGCCTCGGGCAGACCGTCCGAACCGGCACGCAGGCAGACGCGCAGGTACTCGCGCCGTCCGGGACGCTTCTCGCGGGCGAAGCCGCTGCGGACCGCGATCTCGGCCGCCGTGTCACGTGCGCCCGAGAGATGGAGGATCAGGGGACGGAGCACCGCAAGGGCGATCACGTAGGCGGCGGCCGGATTGCCGGGCAGGCCGATGAAGGGGGTCCCGGCCACGGTCCCGAGCGCGACCGGCCGGCCCGGCTTGATCGCCAGCCGCCAGAAAGTCAGGTCCCCCGAGGCCTCGACCGCCGCGCGGACGTGATCCTCCTCGCCGACGGAGACGCCCCCCGATGTCAGGATCAGGTCGTGGGAAGCCGCGGCGGCCGCGATGCGCGCCTGCAGCGGCCCGGGCTCGTCGCGCAGGATGCCGAGATCGACGGGCACGGCGCCGAGCCGTCGCAGCAGCGCGGCGAGCATCGGCCGGTTGGCGTCGAAAATGCCGGCCGGCGGCAGGGGCTGGCCTGCCGGCGTCAGCTCGTCGCCGGTGGAGAACAGCGCAACCCTCAGGGGTGTCCGCAGGATCACGGCGGGCAGGCCGCAGGCGGCGGCGAGCGCGATGTGCTCCGGGCCGAGCCGGGTCCCGGCGCGGATCACCGTGCTGCCATGGGCGATATCCTCACCTGCTCGTCGACGGTTGGAGCCCGGCACCAAGCCCGCGGGCAGGACGACGCTGCCGCCATCGACGCGCACGTCCTCCTGCATGGCGACCGTGTCGGTTCCCGCCGGCATGGGCGCCCCGGTGAAGATCCGCACCGCCGCGCCCGGGTCCGGATCGGCGGCCGGATGGCCGGCGGGCACGCGCCCGCCGAGGGTCAGCCGGGTCTTGCCTGCGGCCGCAAGGTCAGCGGCGCGGAGGGCGTAGCCGTCGACAGCAGCGTTGTCGAAGGGCGGCAGATCGAGCGGCGCGACCACGTCCTCCGCAAGGATGCGGCCATCCGCTTTCCTGAGCGGGACCGACTCGTGGCCGGACAGGATCGGGAGCCGCGCCTGGATCAGCGCCACCGCATCGGCGACCCGCATGGGGGCGGATGCGGCGTCGAAGCAGTCGGGGCTCACGCGGCCCATGGCAATGCTGGCTCAGACGGGGGCGGGCGGGTCGGCACGGGCGGCCTCGCTGGCTGGGACGTGCCGGCTTGCGGCATCGGCGCCGTGCGATCAAGCCTGGGCCGTGGTCGTGGCGGATCCGATCCTCTACGCTTCTGCGCATTATGGCGTTCACCGAATCCGTCGTCACCGCACTCCCGTGCCAGCGTCACCTCTTCGAGGTGCCCGCCGACGTCAGCTACCTCGACGCCGCGGCTTGGTCGCCCCTGCCGCGGTCCGTACGGACAGCCGGCGAGGCGGGCATCCTGGTCAAGAGCCGCCCCTGGGATCATCCGCGCTCGGCGGTTCCGGCCTGGGCCGAGCGGGCGCGCGCGGCGGCCAGCGGGCTGATCGGCGCCAGCGCGGACGATATTGCGATCGTCGGTGCGGTCAGTCACGCCATGTCGGTGGCCGCGTACAACCTGAACCCGAGGCCAGGCGGCCGCCTGTTGCGCGTCGCCGACGAGTTCCCGTCCCTGTGCTTCGCTTTCGACCGGCTTGCCGGCCGGCAGGGACTCGTGGTGGAGGAGGTGCCGCGCCCCCCGGACGGGGACTGGACCGAAGCGGTCGCGGCCGCGATCACCCGTCCGGGTGCCGCGCCGCTCGCCCTCGCCACCTTGACGCCGCTGCATTGGACCGATGGCAGCCTCATCGACCTCGACCGGCTCGCACCCCTGGTCCACGCGGAGGGGGCGGCCCTGGTGATCGACGCCACGCAGGCTGTCGGCGCCATTCCGGTGAGCGTCGCCCGGTGGCGCCCCGATTTCCTGGCCTTCCCCACCTACAAATGGGCCCTTGGTCCCTACGGCCTCGCCTTCCTCTACGCCGCGCCGCACAGGCAGGACGGGACCGCTATCGAGGAGAATGTCGGGAACCGGCCGCCGGCCGTCGGTGCGCGCCGCTATGACCGGGGCGAACTCTACGACCCGGTCGCTCTGTTCATGGCCGTGGCCGGACTGGAGCAGATCACCGAATGGGGCGTTCCGGCCATCGCAGCCCGGCTGCGGGGGCTGACGGACTACTTGGCGGATGGGGCCGCCGAACTCGTCTTGATGCCAGCGCCGGCCTCCTTGCGTGCGCCGCACATCCTCGGATTGCGTCCGCCTGCGGGTCTGCCGGTCAACCTCGCCGACCGGCTGCGTCGGGACAACGTCTTCGTGAGCGAGCGATCCGGCGCGCTACGCATCAGCCCGCATGTTTGGGCGAATGACGATGACCTCGCGCGCTGCATTGCCGCACTGGGCATCGCCCTCCGGGGTGTCACCTGAGACGGTCCGGAAACGAACATTCCGGAATAGGCATGGGACGGGGGAATGCGGATGTCGCCGCCGCCCGCCGGCTCTAGGTGACGCTGCCAGGGCGACGACTGCATCCCCACACGGAGACTACCCACACCCACATGCCTCATTGGATGCTGCGTCCCGGTGATCGGCTCCGGATCCCCGGTACCGGCCGCATCCGTCTGCCCGGACCGATGCGCGCCGTCCTTTCCGGGCGGTTCGCCGTGATCCTCTCGGGCGAGCTGATCCAGAGCCTGTTCCACTTCCTCCTCAACATCCTGCTGGTGCGCGAACTCGGCGCACACGATTACGGGTTGTTCGCCATCGTCTTCGCGGTTGGGGCGGTCGGCATCACCTACATTCGGGCCCTGGTCGCGGTCCCGGCGACGATCCATGTCGCCCGGAGCCTGGGTCGGCCTGCCGCGCTCGGCTACGATGTGATGTTCGGCTCGGGGGCGGTGCTCGTCTCGGGCATGATGGCGACCGTCGTCGGCTCGGTGCTCATCCCGGTTATCGGCCTCGGCGCGCTCGCGGCCGGCGCCTTCGTGGGCCTCTACGCCTTCCGCAGCTACCTGCGGATCGTGCTCCTCGCCCGCGGCCGGCCGCGGATCGCCGGCCTCAGCGATCTGGCCTACGCGGCCTGCGGGGGCGCCCTGGTCGCCTGTTGGTTGAACGGGCAGGGCACAGCCCTCCTCGATCGGGCCTTCATGGCGATTGCGCTCGCGCACGCGGTCGCGATCACCGTAGCCTACGGGGCGCTCCGCGAGCGGATTCGCTTCTCCCTCCATCCGCGTGCGCGGGCCCGCTACCGGGCTATCTGGCGGACGCTGGCTTGGTCGCTGGCGGGTGTCACCAGCCTGACCGTGCAAGGGCAGGGACTGACGCTGCTGCTGGCTCTCCTGGCCGGGCCGGCCGCCTATGCTCCGATCGCCGCCACGATCGTGCTCTACGCGCCGCTGCGCATCCCCGCGAGCGCGCTGCTGAACATGATCCTGCCGGAGATCAGCCGCCAGATCGCGGCCGGTCAGATCGACGCCGCACGCCGGCTCGTCATCCGCAACGGCATCCTGCTCGGCAGCGCCTGTCTCGCCTATGGCGCGCTGATGGCGGCCGCCTTGCCGCTGATCGAGGACATCCTGTTCAAGGGCCGGTTCGCCGAGCAGCCGATGGGCTGGATCGGGCTCGGCGTGTGGGCCGTGGTGACCGTGTCGCTCCTCTACGCAATCCCGCGGGCCTATCTGGAGGCCTCGGCGGCGTTCCGGACGATCACGGCGGGCGCGGTGGCGAGCGCCGTCCTCGGCATGGCCGTGATGGTTCCGGCCCTGCTGCTGCTGACCCCCGCCACAGCGCTCCTCGGCCTGCTGGCCTCCGAGGTGGCGACGCTGGTCTGGTCGGTCTCGGCCTTTCGGACATTGGCGCGGCATCCGAGACCGGCCGGGCCCGACGGCGTCCTGTAACGGATCCGGCTTCCGCGCTCAGCGGAGCGAGAGCAGGACCGGCGCCAGCTTCCGCAGAGCGGGCGACATGCCGTAGACCCAGAGCGGGTTGTGCTGGACGACGTTGGTGCAGAGTCCGCGCTTGAAGTCGAAGACGGGTCTGTTCGCGGCCGGATCGATGCCGCCGAAATCGAAGACCCGGCAGCCCTCGGCCTTCGCACGCTCCACGAAGCGCCAGACCGCGAGGGTCGCTGCGCTCGTCGCGCGCGCCCGCTCGTTCGAGGCGGTATAGAAATCCGTGCAGCGGGTCTCCGACAGGTGCGCGATCCGCACGAGGATGCGCTCCCCCTTCTCCCGGACGTCGAGGAAGAGCAGGTGCTCATCCTCGGCCGCGATATCCCGGTAGGCCTGCGGCTGCAGCGTCGTGGCGAAACCCTTGCGCTGGCGCAGGGCTGCGAACATCGCGGTGAAATCGTCGAAGGCCGACAGGCGCTCGGCTCTGTCTTCCAGGAAATGCGTCGTCACATCGGTGTTGCGCTCGGCCTTGCGCAGGGCCTTGCGCCAGCGCGGCTCCATACCGGCCTGGATCGCATCGAGATCCTGACGCAGGTCGAGTTCGAGGGTGTGGTCGCGTGCGCCGATCACCGGGGTGAAGCCGTGTATCAGCAGCGCGAGCGTCGCGTCCTGGCTCTCAAACTGCTCGTAGTCGATGGCGAGGATGTCGAGCCGACCGAGCGCGAGATGGTCGATGAAGGCGGCGAACACCGCCTCCGCGCGGTGCGCGCCTGCCTCTGTCAGCAGCGGTCCGCCCTGGACGTGGATGAAGCGCACAGGACCCTTGCGGCGTGTCTGCCACTGGATGAAGGCGAGGTCTGCACCGTCGCCGCTCACGAAAGCGCGCCGCACTTCCAGGCCGCGCCGCGCCTTGTAGGCGCCCCAGGCGCTGCCGCAATAAATGTTGGCACCCGGGCAAGCCCAGATCCGTCGATCCCAGTCCCGGGCATCCGCAGTCTCCTGAACTGCGAGTTTGGCCGCCATGTCGCTCCTCGTCCTGCCCGGGCCGGTTATCCGCGCTGCCTGCCTCATCGATCAGCCACCGCCGCAATGCATCCTCGCGCCGACGCTCATCCACAGGGTGACTGTCGCGGTGCGGAATGGGGTCTCCGTCCCCTGTCGTGGACTGAGCGGGAAGTGGGACGGCCGCGGCGCAGGGTCACGGACGACACAGGTCGAAGGCTGGCCTCGGTCGGGAGGGATCGCAGCAGCCGCGGCGGCGTCATCTCGTTCTTGAGTCAGGCTCCGCCACTGGATCGGATCCGACGCATAACCGGCGCAGCGTGCTCCTACGTGCCTGGGCGAGCCGAAGCCTTTGCGATGCGCGACGGATCCGTCCCCTGCGGAGGGTGCAGCGTCGTTCGCACCATGGCGACGATGCCCTCGGCCGCCGAGGCTTCGGAGAACAGGCTCTCGTAGCGCGCCCGTGCAGCCCGGCCGAAATCGCGCCAGTGCGCCGGATGGACGACCAGCTCCGCGAGCAAAGCGGCGATCGGCTCCGGCCCGCCCGGCGGAACGATCCAGCCGGTCTTCCCGGCCTCCACCACCTCGGGGAGGCCACCGACCGCCGTGACGAGCGGTGGCACGCCGTAGGACATCGCCTCGATCGCCACGCGCCCGAGAGACTCGGGCCGTTGCGACGGCATCGTCACCACGTCGGCCCAGCGATAGAGCGCCGCGGGATCGGCCACGAACGGCTCGAGCGTGACCTGAGCGGTGAGGCCGGCTTCAGAGATCCGGTTCAGCAGTGCCCGCTCGCGGGCTTCGTCCTCGAAGGCGCTGCCGACGATGCGCAGCGCGATTTGCCGGCGCACGGTCTCCGGCAACGAGGCCAGCGCCTCCACCAGAACGTCCTGTCCCTTGATCCGGCTGATCCGGCCAAGCATCAGCACCCGGAGCGGGCGGGAGCCGTCATACGCGCTATGGTTCGGCTCAGCCGGTCCCGCGATGCCGTTATAGACGACCCGGGCAATCGTCCCGGGAGGCATCGCGTAGGCCCGTTCGGTCGCGCGCGAGTTGAACACCACATTGGCACCGCTCCAACGGATGAGCCCGCGCAGAACCTTCAGCACAGCGCCTTCCGGGATCTCGTGGACGTGCACGATGCTCCGGCCGGGTGCCAGCCGGGCGGCCAGCAGATAATCCGCCACCACGGTGGTGTTGATGTAGACGAGGTCGCTCGCGCGGAGGCGACGCAGCGCCCGAACAACCGCGATGGGCAGAGCGATCAGTCCGAGGGTGGCGAGGCGCGCCAGGTTCTTGCGCCGCAAAATCCAGAGCGGCGCGATCACGATAGTGCTGGCATACGGTTCAAGCGCGGCCACGATCGGGCCGCTCCGCGGCAGCACCACGTCGATCTGTGCTGCTGGATGAGCGGCCCGGATGGTACGGACGGTCTCGATGAAGCAGCGATCCGAGCCGTAGAGCTCAAATCCCTGGTGGACACAGGTGATCCTCAACCGCGGCGGAACGTCGCCGCCGGAGGCCGGCGCAACTGCGCAAGAATGGTCGCTGCCGTTAGCGGGAACTGCTCGAACTCTTGAAATATCAACCATGCGGTGATTTCAGTACTATATGAACAACCTTGAGTTTACATTCTTGGTGACTTTAACCGTATGCTTGGGGTTTGCAATAGGCGCCCTAAATTGGGAAGGAAGGCCGATGCCTGACCGCCGACCAAAACTGCTAATTCTTGGCACGCGTGGAGTCCCGGCGGCCCACGGTGGATTCGAGACTTTTGCTGAACGTCTCGCGCTCTACTTGGCCGGACGTGGCTGGCAGGTCGGCGTGTACTGTCAGCGGGATGTCGAGATGGTGCGGGAGCGTATTTCGACGCGCTGGTGGAACGGCATCGAACTGATCAGCGTGGAGATTGGCCTCAGCGGCCCTGCCGCAACGCTCGCCTTCGACGCCCTCTGCGCGCACGACGCGGCGGCCCGCGGCGGCGTCTGCCTCGTGCTCGGCTATAACGGCGCCGTGTTCCTGCCCTACCTGCGGGCGCGGGGCGGCCGGATCGTCACCAACATGGACGGGATCGAGTGGCGCCGCCCGAAATGGTCGCTGGCCGTCCGCGCCTTCTTCTACGTCAGCGAGTGGATCGCCGCGTGGTCCTCGCAGCGGCTGGTGGCCGACCACCCCGTCATCGCCGACCATCTCGCCCTGCGGCGGCCGCGCGGCGCCATCGCGACGATCCCATATGGGGGCGATCCACCCCCGGCCGACCTTGGACCGCCGCCCCTCGGCCTCGAGCCCGACCGCTACCTCGTCTCGATTGCCCGCATCGAGCCGGACAACAACATCCTGACGCTCGTCGAGGCATTCTCGCGCCGCCCCCGGGGGATGCGGCTGGTGGTGCTCGGAACGTTGAAGGTCGGCAATCCGTATCATCGCGCCGTGGAGGATGCCGCCTCGCCTGAGGTGCTCTTCCCCGGCGCCATCTATGAGCCCGAGCAGGTCCAGGCCCTTCGGGTTCATGCGCGCGCCTACCTTCATGGGCACACCGTCGGCGGCACCAACCCGTCGCTGGTAGAGGCGCTGTGGGCGGGCAACGCCGTGGTCGCTCACGACAATCCTTTCAACCGAGGCACGGCCGGCGACGGTCAGTTCTACTTCTCGGACGTGGGCAGCTGCGCCACTGCGATTGAGCGCGTGCTCACCGATAAGGCCGCGGTCGCGACAGCCCGTCAGGCGGCGCGGCTTCGCGCCGACCAGTTCCGCTGGGACGACGTGCTGGCCTCCTACGAGAACGCCCTGCGCCGGGTCGGCGGCTACCCGCCGGCACCGCAAGCCCCGACGGCTGGAGCCGCGCCCGTCGGCGCCGCGGCCGGTTCCGAATGGTAGATCCCGACCGGCGGTCGCTACTCGCCGGCGCCCTCGCGGTGGCGGGTGCGGGGGGGCGCCCCGTCCAAGGTGCGCCCGCGCCGATGGCGCTGCGCCGGGGCATCGCGCTCTGGCCGTGGTTCTCGCTGACGACCGAGTACCCGCCGCCACGGACGGACTACGCCTGGCCGCCATTCCAGGCCGGCCGGCCGATACCGACGCCCCAGGACCTGGGCCGTCTCGCCGAACTCGGATTCGATTTCGTCCGGCTGCCCCTCGATCCCGGACCATTCGTGGCATTCACCGGTGCCCGGCGCGCCGAACTCCTCAGCGCGCTGTCGGCGGCCATCGATGCGGCCCTGGCAGCCGGGCTGCGCGTCGTTGTCAATGTCCAGGCGAATGCCGCGACCCACCATTACACGCCGGAGGCGTTCTACGGTTCGGACCAGGCGCCGCTGTTCGCCGCCTATCGCGACCTCGTCGGCGACCTCGCGCGCCTGTGCGCCCGCAAGGGGCCGGACCGGGTGGCACTGGAGCCGGTGAACGAGCCGCCGCAGGCCTGCGGTGCGCTCGCCTGGAATCAGGTACAGGACCGGCTCCTGATCGCAGCCCGGGCTGCCGCGCCGGCGCTCACCCTGGTGGCGACGGGATCCTGCGGCAGCCTCGTCGCCGGCCTGACCGCCATCGATCCGGCCAAGCTCGCGCGGTTCGCGCCGCTGCTCTACACGTTCCATTTCTACGAGCCGTACCTGTTCTCCCACCAGGGGGCGACCTGGCTCACCGAGGAGCCGTTCTACCGCTGGCTCACGGCGGTGCCCTGGCCCGGCACGCGCGGTACGCTCGGCGAGACGCTCGCGACGGTGCAGGCGCGCATGGACGCCGACCGCACGGTGTCGCAGGTCGAGAAGGCGCGGGACCGCGCGGTGATCGAGGCAAAGCTGCGCGAGTATTTCGGGGCCGTGCCCGGCCCCGCCTACATCGCCGACGCGATGGCGCCGGTGGCCACCTGGGCGGAACTCTACGGGATCGCGCCCGGGTTGATCCTGATGGGCGAGTTCGGAGCCCTGCGCACCGATGCCCGCTTCACGGCCGCCCGGGCCGCGGACCGGGCGGCCTACATCCGCGACGTCCGGATGGTGGCCGAGACGAACCGCTTCGCCTGGTCGTTCTGGAACCTGTTCGACGGCCTCGGCCTCATGGACGAGGCCCACGTCGCCGATCCCGCCCTCGTCGCCGCTCTCGGCCTCCGGACCCGGGCCTGAAACGCGCTCGATCAGGCGGCCCTTCGCTCACGATCAGCCGCGGCTGCGGCCGGGAACAGGACGATGAGCATCAGGGCGAACTTGGCGAGCAGGGTGGTCTTGCCGGCGAGACCCTCGAAGGTGTTCACGAGGATCACGAAAGCCAGGATCGGCAGCCAGACGCCGCGCCGGCAATCCCGGGCAATCTCCGCCAGGTAGAGCCCCACCGCGATCACCAGCACCCCCGTGACCAGGATGCCGTGGTAGAGCACGGCCGAGATGACCGAGTTCTCGATGCCCCATTCGAGTCCGTAGATCCGGCGCAGGGTGTTCACCTGCAGGAGGTCGGGGGCGAGCAGGAGTTGCCGGAACGGGATCGCGTCGAACACCGTGAGCATGTCGACCCGGGCCTGGGCGCTGCCGCCGTCCGAGACGAACCGGTCCAGCAAGGTGTCGAAGAAGCCGGCGGTAGCCAGGACGGCGACCAGGACCGGCAGTAGGGTGAGAGCGAAACAGGCGCAGGCGGCCGCCGCCAGCGGGACGCGCCCGGTGCGCAGCGTGCGGTTCAGGGCCACGAGCCCGACGCTGCCCCCGAGGACCAGCGTCGTGACGGTGGCCGAGCGGCCGCCGAACGTGACCAGAGCAACCAGCTGGAGCCCGATCATGGCGGCGCGCGTCATCGGTGCCAGCCGGCCGCCGCCTTTGGCGAGCGCCAGGATGTAGCACGCCGTCATGGTCGCATTGGCCAGGGGATGCCCCTGCAGCGCCGCCGAGCGGGTGTCGGATTCGAACGCCACGCCGTCGAACCGGTAGGGAAAGAAGCGCTGGCCGCTCGCGAGTTCGAACAGGCCGAGAAGGGCGTTGGCGAGCATCACGAGGTGGAAGACGGTCTCCAGCCGCCCGAGGGTGGCGGCATCGCGATCCAACAGCAGGATCGGGACGAGGCCGGCGAGCACGAACGTATCGATCGAGCCGGCGAGGCCTGCGCCGCCCCGCGCCGCGATCAGCGCGAGGAGCAGCACGCCGCAAGCGGCCAGGAGCACGCTCGCCGGCCGCCGGTTCAGCGCGCCCGCCACCGGGATCACGGGATTGCCCGCCCGCATCAGGGACCAGCCGATCAGGATCACCGCCAGATAGGTGGCCGGGTGGATCTTGGAGGCGGCTGAACCGGTGATCCCCTCGTAGTTGAGGCCCAGCACCCATAGGAGGCCGCCCGAGACGCCGACGAGGAGCAAGGCCCAGCCCGACAGCGCCGCAGATTCCAAGCGCAGGAGGACGCGCAGAACCGGACCCGGGCGCGCCGCAGCGTCGTGGCGGCGCGCGTAGGCGGGCTGCCGGATTGACCTCATGCTTTACGCCCGCTGAGGAGCAGGGAGCCGGAGATCGGTCGGCCGAGGGCTTCCGACGTGTCGACGAGGTCGATCAGGTCGCGTTGGCGCGTCGCGCCGTTGCAGGCGACGAGCAGCAGCCGGTCGGCGGCGGCCGCCAGGGGGCCGAGCCGCAGGTTCTCGGTGAGCACGCCGCCATCCACGAGGACGAGGTCGAAGCGGCCCTTCACACCCGCGATGAAGCGCTCGACATTAGCGGGGGTCAGCGCATCGCGCAGGGGCTTCTGGGTGTCGCCGAGTCCGATCAGGCGCGCACCGGAGGCTGGGTCGGTCCGGGTCACGGCGTTGAGGCTCTGCTCGCCGCGCAGCACGTCGAGCAGGCCGCCGCTGCCGGATCCGTCGGCTCGCAGATCGGCATCGATACGGAGGACCCGGTCGCCGCGTCCGACCGCCACTGCGGCGAGCAAGGCGATCACGGCCCGCCGCTCTGCATCATCGGATTCGCCCGAAGTCACGAGCAGCGCCAGCGAGCGGCCGCGGCTGCCGGAGGTCGCGGCGAGGTGGTCGAGCGTCATGCTCGCGGCGGTCGCGTTCGCGCCACCCTGCCGAAGACCAGGCAGCACCGCGACGACCGGGGCGTTCGACAGCCGTTCCAGCTGACGGGGCGACAGCACGGTCGGCGCGACGTATTCCCGCGTCAGCGCGAGGCCTGCACCGAGGCCAAGGCCGCCCGCCAGGGCGGCGGCCACCAGGATCAGCCGCGGCGGCCAGCTCGGATCCTGCGGCGGGCGGGCCGCGGTGATGATCCGCGCATTCGAACTGTCGATGCTGGTCTGCTGCTTGATCTCCCGGGCACGGACCAGGAAGGCATTGTAGACCGAGCGCGCCGCATCGACCTCCCGTTCCAGTTCGCGCTGCTGCACCGACGACTGGGCGTTCACCGCCGCTTGCCGCTGCAGGCGCTCCAGTTCCCCCGAGAGGGTCCGCTCGTTGGCCTGGGCACGTTGGTATTCAGTCTCGGCAGCGCCCGCGATGCGGTTCAGCTCGGCATCGATCAGTCGGCGGACGTCCTGCATCTGCGTGCGCACGGCGGCGATGAACGGGTGACGCTCGCCTAGATTGGTGCGCAGGTCGGCTTCCTTGGCGGCAAGTTCCGCGTATTGGCCGCGCAGCCGGTCGATCACCGAGGATTGAACTGCCTCCGGCATCGCCCCGGATCCGATCGCCTGCCCACGCGCGTCCCGGATCCCCTGAAGGCGCGCCTTGGCCTCGGCGGTCCGCGCCCGCGCGGCGACCAGCCGCGCGTTCAGGTCGGTGAGCTGCTGCTCGTTCACGAGCCGGCCGCTGGAGGCGATCAGGCCGTTGCGGGCCTTGTAATCCTCGAGCTTTTTGTCGGCGGCGTTGACGGCATTGCGCAACTCGTCGAGCCGCCCGCGCAGATCGCCTGCAGCGCGCTTTGCGGCGTCCGAGCGGGCCTCGGTCTGATCCGTCAGATAGGCGTTCGCGATGGCATTGACGATCTGCGCCGAGAGATCGGGATCGGTCGTGGTGACCACCAGGTCGATGACAAAGACCTTGTCGGCGCGCTTGACCGCGAGGCGCCGTCGCAACTGGTCCAGCGCCCGGCCGTGCGCATCGACCTGCCGCTCTGCCTTCGGTCCCGTCAGTATCTCCCGGAGAGACGCGAGGGCACGAGTGACGGCGCTATCCTGTGGCACGCCGAAGCCCGGTACGCGTTCGAGTCCGGCCTGATCGACCGCACGACCCAGGACGGCGTCCGACTCGATCACCTTCACTTGGCTCTCGACCTGAGCGATGCCGCCATCCGGCGACAGCGCTGCGGGATTGACATCATTCGTGACGACCTGACGATCACGAGGATCGATCAGGATCTGCCCAGTGGCCGTGTAGAGCGAGGGCGTGATCAGGGCGTAGGCCAGAACGATGAGGCCGAGCAGAAGCGCCGTGCCGAAGACCAGTCGCTTACGCCGCCACAGGATCCGCCACAGGTCACCCAACTCGGCCGTGGTGTCCGGACGGTGCGGGCCCGGCCGCTCAGGATGCACCGGGTGAACGGGTCCGAGCCACGTCGCGACAGCGATGTTATTGTCGATCTGTGCCACGATCGGTCACCGTCGTCTCAATCCTGGTCGGTCCCTCGCGGGCGCCTTCTCTACTGCAAGAGTCGCGCAGTGTGCTGACAATGTATCGCGACCGCGATCCGCGCCTTAACGGCTGCTATGACTGGGTTCGTGGTAAACACTCTGCGCGCAGCGCGCGCTCCGGTGCCCGCGTCCTTCGTCGAGTTCCTCGTGTTGCTGCAGCCTGTCCGCGGCGCGCGACGCGGATTCGTCGCCGCATGTGAG
This sequence comes from Methylobacterium sp. UNC378MF, assembly GCF_900103195.1. Classification (GTDB taxonomy): domain Bacteria; phylum Pseudomonadota; class Alphaproteobacteria; order Rhizobiales; family Beijerinckiaceae; genus Methylobacterium. The sequence continues at coordinate 20,359 of NZ_FMWU01000032.1, forward strand.
CCCTTTCGGCGGCCCGGACGAAGGACGAGGTGCGCGGGCCCGACGCCCCGGCCTGAGGATTTTGGTGCGCATGACCCTGGCGGGATCGTGCCGGGACCGCTACATGACGGAGGCGGGGCTGCAGAGTTCGTCAGGAGCACTATCCCCGGGGCCTTATCGACTCCCTCGGGAGCTGTCCCTGGCCTCGTCCCTGGACTTGGCCAACACGGCGCCCACCTACGCTGTAGGTTTCCCGGGATCGATCCTCCAACGGCTCACGTGGCTCCGCACCCGACTACCCCTTCCAAGACCGGCGCCGAGGCTCCGGACGTCGCCCGCAAGGCGAAACTGCGTCGCGCAGCTCTCGCTGCCCGCGACGCCCTCGATCCCGCGGTCCGGCGGTCGGCCTCGGCGGCGATCGGGCGCGCGCTCCTCGCGCTGCCCGAACTCGCGCAGGCCCGTCTGGTCGGAGCCTTCTGGCCGATCCGCAGCGAAGTCGATCCCCGGCCCGCTGTCGAGGGCCTGCGCGCCCGCTCTCAGGCCGTGGCCCTGCCGCACGTCACGCCGGACGGCCTCGTATTTCGCGAATGGCGCATGGGCGACGCGCTGGTCGCCGGCCGGTTCGGCCTCAGCGAGCCGGACCCGTCGCTGCCCCCGGTCGAGCCCGACGCGCTGATCGTGCCCCTTGCCGCCTTCGACCGGTCCGGGCAACGCATCGGATACGGCCGCGGCTACTACGACGGCGCGATCGCGCGCCTCTCCAAGAGCCGCGCGGTTCTCACCGTTGGCATCGGCTTCGCCGCCCAGGAGGTGGAGCGTGTGCCGGCCGAGCCGCATGACCGGCCCCTCCAGTTCGTGATCACCGAAGACGGCGTGATCCGCTGCGACAGGATCGCCTGACCCATGCGTCTGCTCTTCCTCGGCGACGTCGTCGGGCGCTCGGGCCGCACCGTGGTGTGCGAGCACCTGCCGCGCCTGCGCGAGCGCTGGCGCCTCGATTGCGTGGTGGTGAACGGCGAGAACGCGGCCGGCGGCTTCGGCATCTCGGAGACCATCTGCGACGAGCTGATCCAAGCCGGCGCCGATGCGGTGACGCTGGGCAACCACAGCTTCGACCAGCGCGAGGCGATGGTGTTCATCGCCCGCCAGCCGCGTCTGGTGCGGCCGGCGAACTATCCCCCCGGCACGCCGGGCCGCGGCGCGACGGTGGTCGAGACCCAGGGTGGTGCCCGCGTCCTCGTGGTCAACGTGATGGGTCGCGTCTTCCTCGACGCGATGGACGACCCCTTCGCGGCGGTGGAGCGCGAGCTCATCGCCTGCCCCCTCGGCGCGGCGGCCGACGCCGTGATCGTCGACGTCCACGCCGAGGCGACGAGCGAGAAGCAGGCCTTCGGCCACTACCTCGACGGCCGGGCGAGCCTCGTCGTCGGCACGCACACGCATACGCCCACCGCGGACCACCGGATCCTGCCCGGCGGCACGGCCTACATGTCGGATGCCGGCATGTGCGGCGATTACGACTCGGTGATCGGCATGCAGAAGGACGAGCCGATCCGCCGCATGATCCAGAAGACACCGGGCGCACGCTGGGAGGTCGCCGTCGGCGAGGGCACCTTGTGCGGCATCGCGGTGGAAACGGATGCGCGCGGCCTCGCCACGCGCGTCGCGGCGCTCCGCCTCGGGCCGAATCTAGAAGAGAGCGCGCCGCATTTCTGGGATGAGTGACCCGTTCGATCCGGCCGATGCCGGTTCGGCGTAGCATGGGCCGGAGCGTTTAAGCCTTTTGCGCACACCCCGTCCCGATGAGGGTGGGCATAGCTTCGCGGTTGCCTTCGCAAGACTTGATCGCGTGCGGACCTACCCCCACAGTGCCCCGGATGGGCGCCGATGGCCGGCTGCCGCGTAGTAAGATCAGGCTAGAGCGACCGATGGCCGCCCGAGAAACCGGCGACGACAAAAATGGGCCGCTGGCGAAACCCGGGATCTATCTCGGGCGCATGGTCATCTTCTTGATCCTGGTGGGCTTCCTCGCCTTCATCCTGTTCAAGCAGATCACCCCCGCCTTCCTGGCCAATCCCGGGCTCAACGGTCTGATCCTCGGGGTACTGCTGATCGCCGTCCTGATCGCCTTCGGGCAGGTCATCAGGCTCTTCCGCGAGTCCGCCTACGTCAATGCCGTTGCCAACGGCGCGCAGGTCAAGCAGCCGCCTGCCCTCCTGACCCCGATGGCGCCGATGATCGCCGCCCGGGTCGATGGGGCCATCCTGCCGGGTACCACCGGCTACCTGGACACGATCGCGGTGCGGCTGGACGAGGGCCGCGAGATCCTGCGCTACATCGCCGGGATCCTGATCCTGCTCGGCCTGCTCGGGACCTTCTGGGGGCTGATCGATACGTTGTCGGCGGTCGGGGGGGTGATCAAGGGCATGCGCGGCGGCGGCGATGCCGGCGTGATGTTCGACGAGCTGAAGTCCGGCCTCGCCGTGCCGCTGTCAGGCATCGGTCTGGCCTTCTCGGCCTCGCTGTTCGGCCTTGCCTCGTCACTGATTACGGGCTTCCTGGAGCTACAGGCCGGCCAGGCCCATGCGCGGTTCCACAACGAATTGCAGGACTGGCTGATGTCCGGCGCGACCGCCCCCGAGGCGACAACCGCCGCAGCGGCCGTGGCGGTGCGGCCGGCCGCCGGCACGCAGGAACTGAAGGAGGCGGTCGACCGTCTGACTGCCCTGGTGGCCGAGGGCGGCGGCAGCCGTGCGGCCACGCAGGCGATGACCAATCTCGCGGAGGGCATCCAGGGCCTCGTCCAGCACATGCGCGCCGAGCAGCAGATGATCCGCGACTGGGTGGAGGCGCAGGCGAGCCGTGAGCGCGAGCTGAAGCAGGTGCTCGACCGGCTGGGCCGGGAGCGCGTCTAATGGCTTCCACGGCGACACGGACCCGGCGCACGCTCAACGTCTGGCCCGGCTACGTCGACGCGCTGGCGACGCTGCTTCTCTCGGTGGTCTTCCTGCTCACGGTCTTCGTCGTCGGCCAGTTCTTCCTGTCGCAGGAGCTGACCGGCCGCGATGAGACCCTGGCCAAGCTCAACCGGCAGATCGCCGACCTCACCGATCTGCTCGCCCTGGAGCGGACGAACCGCCGCAATCAAGAGGAGGACGTGCGCAACCTCCGAACGACGCTGGCCGGCGTCGAGGCCGAGCGCGACCGGGCCAAGGTGCAGGCGGAGGCCGCGACCGTCAGCCAGGGTGCGGCGGGCACCCTCGACAAGCAGCTGGAGGCTGAGCGCGGCGCAACCAAGCGGGCGCAGTCCCAGATCGACCTTCTGAACGAGCAGATCAGCGCCATGCGCCGTCAGCTCGCCGCCCTGGAGGATGCGCTGGCGGCCTCCGAAAGCCGCGACAGGGAATCCCAGGCCCGGATCGCCGAGCTCGGCAGCCGGCTGAACGTCGCCCTGGCACAGAAGGTTCAGGAACTGGCCCGCTACCGGTCCGACTTCTTCGGCCGCCTGCGCCAGATCCTCGGCAACAGGCCGGACATCCGGGTGGTGGGCGACCGCTTCGTGCTGCAATCCGAGGTGCTGTTTCCGGGCGGTTCCGCGACCCTCAAGCCTGAGGCCGGACCTGAACTCGACCGCATCGCCGGGGCGATCTCGGATCTCGCCAAGCAGATCCCGGCGGATCTACCCTGGGTGCTGCGCGTCGACGGGCACACCGACGCGCGCCCGATCAGCACGTCGCAATTCCCCTCGAACTGGTCGCTCTCTGCGGCGCGCGCCATCGCGGTTGTGCAGTACCTCGCCGGCAAGGGTATCCCGCCGCAGCATCTCCTCGCGGGCGCGTTCGGCGAGTTCCAGCCTCTCGAGGCCGGTGCCAGCGAGGAAGCCTATGCCCGCAACCGCCGGATCGAGATGAAGCTCACCGAACGGTAGGGGCGGGTGACCGCCCCGGCGGCGGTGGTCCCGGCTGGTGGCGGAGAAAAGGCCGAAGCCTCCCGACCGTCAATCGATCTAAGTCTTGCTGAATTTTGATCTGGCTGCTTGCAGGGTCGTCGCATATTTCGACGGTATTCCTACCGCTACCGGAGTATTTCGTCGAAAATTCGTTTCAAAAATTTCGGATCTCAACGTGATTCTTGGCCGCCATGACGCTTTAACCTGTTGTTATCCTTGACGACGCAGGGTGCGGGCGATTCGGGGAGTCTGCCATCGATGTCGAATCTCAACGTGTCCGAGAGGCCGGCTGGGCCCGAGACCACGGATCGTTCCGAGGGCGCGGCTGCGGGGCTCCAGTCGGCCCTGCGCCATCGGGAACTCGGCGAGCACGCGGACGAGGCGCGTGCCATCGCGGCGGCCGTGCAGGTGTTCGAAGACGGTCTGATGCGGCTGGCGGCGGGCGCGACCGGTGCGCGTCCGCCTCAACTGGCAGCCGATGAGGCCACCGGTCTGCTGGCCGGCATTGCCGGGCAGACGAGCCTGATGGCGCTTCGGGCCGCGATCGAGGCGACCCGCGATGGCGGCGAAAGCCGGAGCTTCGCGGCCGCCGCCGCGGAGGTCAGAGATCTGGCCGGGCAAATGGCGCGGGCGACCGAGACAATCGTCGCACAGGTCGGGCTGATCCAGGCCGCTGCGGAGCGGGCGCAGGATGCGTCCGTCCGAGAGCACCGCAGAGCCGAACAGATCTCTGCCGCCTGATGCGGCGCCGTTCGTCCCGAGGGGCCTGAGCGGCCAGGCAGTCGCGCGGCTCGACCCGAAGGGCGCGTGGCCGCGCGCCGTGGGTTCCGCCGTCCCGGCCCGGGGCGACGCCGCAGCCCGGGCCTGTCCGAGCGAGGCTTGGCTATTCCGCGGCCGGCAGACGCTCACCCCGGCTGCGGGGTTCCTTGCCGCGCGCCGTCTCGTCCAGCGCATCGGTAAACTGCAGATTCGCGAGCTGAGCGTAGAGCGCGCCCTGCGCGAGCAGGCTCTCGTGGGTTCCGGTCTCGACGATGCGGCCGTCGTCGAGGACCAGGATGCGGTCCGCGGCGCGGATCGTGGCGAGGCGGTGGGCGATCACCAGGGTCGTGCGGCCGTGCATCAAGGTGGCGAGGGCCGCCTGGACGGCGCGCTCGGATTCGGCGTCCAGAGCTGAGGTTGCTTCGTCGAGGAGCAGGATCGGCGCGTCCTTGAGGATCGCCCGGGCGATGGCGATGCGCTGCCGCTGGCCGCCGGAGAGCGTCACGCCGCGCTCGCCCACCTGCGTCGCGTAGCCCTGCGGCAGGGCCGTGACGAAGCCGTGTGCGTTGGCGAGTTCGGCCGCGCGCCGCACCTCCGCCTCGCTGGCCTCCGGACGGCCGTAGCGGATGTTCTCCGTGACCGTGCCGGAGAATACCACCGGGTCCTGCGGGACCAGGGCGATGCGGGATCGCAGGCGCTCCGGGTCGACCTGGGCGACATCGGTTCCGTCGACCAAGATCCGGCCCCCCTGCGGATCATAGAAGCGCAGCAGCAGCTGGAACACCGTCGACTTGCCGGCTCCGGAGGGCCCCACGATGGCGATGCGTTCGCCGGGGGCGGCCGCGAAGCTCAGCCCGCCGAGGGCCGCATGTTCCGGACGCGTCGGGTAGGCGAAGCGCACGTCTTCGAAGGACACTGCTCCCCGCGGCGGCTCGGGCAGCGGCAGGGCCGGTGACGGCACGCGGATCGCGGGTTCCGTGGCGAGGATCTCGGTGAGCCGCTCGGCCGCGCCGGCCGACATCGCGAGGTCGCCGTAGACTTCGGAGAGCTGGCCGAGGGCGCCCGCGCCGAACACGGCGTAGAGCACGAATTGCGAGAGTTCGCCGCCGGTCATCGTGTGATTGAGGACGCCCTGGGCGCCGTACCACATCACGCCGACCACGGAGGCCGAGATCAGGAAGATCGCGACCCCGGTGAGGAGCGCCCGCGCCCGGATCGAGGCGCGTGCGGCCGCGTAGGCCTCTTCGGAAGCCGCCTCGTACCGGGCCGCCGTCGAGGCCGAGCGGCCGAAGGCCTGCATGGTCCGCACCGCCCCGATTGCCTCGGCGGCATACGCGGAGGCTTCGGCGAGCCGGTCCTGGGCCGCCCGGGAGCGCCGTCGCACGCCGCGGCCCGACACGATCAGCGGGAAGACGATGACGGGGATCGCGGCCAGCACCATCACGGACAGGCGCGGGCTGGTCACCACCATCATGGCGGTGGCGCCCACGAACAGGAACAGGTTGCGCAGCAGGATCGAGATCGAGACGCCGAAGGCCGATTTGATCTGCGTCGCGTCCGCGGTGAGCCGCGAGACGATCTCGCCGGATTGCGCCCGGTCGAAGAAGGCAGGGTCCAGCAGGGTCAGCCGTGCGAAGACGGCGCTGCGCAGGTCCGCGACCACCCGCTCGCCCAGAGTCACGACCGTGTAGACGCGCGCGGCGCTCGACAGCGCGAAGGCCGTGACGACGCCGAGCAGGCCCAGGAAATAGGCATCGATCACCCCCGAGCCGTCGGCGGTGAAGCCGTGGTCGATGACCCGGCGCATGGCGATCGGCACGACCAGCGTCGAGGCGGAGGCGCAAGCGAGGGCGATCAGGCCGGCGGCGATCCGCGCGCGGTAGCGCAGGGCGAAGGGAAGGAGCGGCCGGAGGGCGCTCAGCGGGGCTCTGGGCCGTCCGTCTGCGGCCGCCTTGGTCTTACGGGCCATCACGCCTCACGTGTTATCGTTCTCCCGGTCCGCGGCGCTTGTGACCGGGGAGCGGCTGCGGTATAGGCCGCCGCTCATCCGATTGCGTGTGTTCAATGGCCGCGGGCCGCCACCACGGTCGGCTTGGACGTGCCGTTGCCACGAACCCATGGTTCGGTGCAACCGGTGACATCTTCCGCATTCCGGGCCGGGCGGCGCCTCCTGCGCTTCCCGCCGGCGTGCCAGACAGGGACCAAGGTCATGGCGAAGGACGCGGCCGCGAAGGCCAAGGGGACCGAGCACCCCGATTACCACTTCATCAAGGTCGTGATGACGGATGGTACCGAGTACCAGACCCGTTCGACCTACGGGAAGGAGGGCGATACCCTCAATCTCGATATCGATCCGCTGACCCATCCGGCCTGGACCGGTGGCGAGCAGAAGATGCTCGACCGCGGCGGCCGGGTGTCGCGCTTCAACTCGCGGTTCGGCAATCTCGGCAAGCGCTGAGCGCAGCCGCTGCGGCGTCGAAGCTGTTCAAGACGGGCGGTTCCTCACGGGACCGCCCGTTTTTCGTGCGTCGCCTCGCGCGGTAGAGGCAGCGCCCGTTATCCACAGGACACGTTTGCAAAGATCGCGCGGACCGCGCGGCGAACCGCGCGTCCATGCAGGCGGACGGAAACGCTTCTTCTCGTTCGGGCGGCGCTCGCGGCCTCCCTGGCCGGGCCCAGCCGTTGCCGATTCATTCAAAGCGCGGCTGGGACGTCGTATCCTTCTCCGGTCACCCGCGGTTCGTCCGGAAGCCGCAGCGGGCGCGCGGGCGCCCCTGCCTGTCCGGGGGCCGGCGCTCTTCGGATGTACTGCCAGGATCGAGAGACGATGAGACGTTTGCTGCTGTTGGTTTTCGCCATGATCGCTCTGGCCGCCGCGCCGGCCGTGGCCGCGGACAAGATCAAGGTCGGCATCATGGGCGGGGATGCCGAAGTCCTCTGGGGGAAGGCCAAGGAGATCGCGGCCCGCGACGGGCTCGACATCAACCTGGTGGTGTTCTCCGACTACCTGCTGCCGAACGAGGCGCTCCACTCCGGCGACCTCGACGCCAACGCCTTCCAGCACAAGCCGTTTCTCGCCAACCAGATCAAGGCGCGCGGCTACAAGATCGTCCCCGTCGGCGAGACGATCGTGACGCCGATCGGCCTGTACTCCAAGCGGGTCAAGGCCGTCGGGGACCTGAAGGACGGCGCGCTGGTCGGGATCCCGAACGACCCGTCGAACGGTGGTCGGGCGCTTCTTCTGCTGCAGGCCGAGAAGCTGATCCGCCTGAAGGACGGGGTCGGCCTGCTGCCCACGGTGTTCGACGTCGTCGACAATCCCAAGCGGCTGAAGTTCCAGGAGGTCGACGCCGCGCAACTGCCCCGCAGCCTCGAGGATCTCGACGCCGCGGTGATCAACACCAACTACGCCGTCGATGCCGGCCTGACCCCGGGCAAGGATTCCATCGCCCTCGAGTCCAAGGTCGACAATCCCTACAACAACGTCATCGTCGTCCGCGAGGCGGACACGAAGGCGCCCTGGGTGCCGAAGCTGCTCCACGCGTTTCAGAATGACGCGATCCGCCAGATCCTGAAGGAGCAGTTCCCGGGCCAGTTTCCGGCGTTCTGATCGTCGGGGCCGGTCAGGCCGGCCCTGAGCGGCGGCGCCCCGGGGGGGCGCTCAACCCTCGCTCATCCGGAACGCCATCCGCAGCAGGCCCTGCTGCGCGGCGACCGGGCTCTCCACCGGCGTGGGGGTCGGTCGGTCCTCGGCGATCAGCGCGTCGAGGTGCAGGATGCGGCTGTGCAGCCGCCGCGCCCGGATGATCAACTGCTGGAGGCGCATCGGCAGCAGGTTGAAATCCTGCTGCTTCGGCGGCTCGGACGTTCCGAGCTTGACCCGGTGCTTTTCCTGGAGCGCCTCGGCCGGCGTCATCTCGCCTTCGGCGACCGCGCGCTGCACCAGAAGCCACGAGGCGATCTGCATCAAGAGCGTGGTCAGGCGCATGCTCTCGGCCGCGTAGCTCAGCGTCGCGTCCCGGGAGACGAGGCGCGACTCGTCTCGCCCTTCGCCGTCGAGATAGGCGGCCGTCTCCTCGACTAGGGTCATCCCGTCGCGGAACAGTGCCTTGAAGGCTTCCGAATTGACGTAGGACCTGCCGAAATCGACCCAGTCCTGATCGTCCCGGAACGTGACATCGAAGCCGTTCATCTGCCTCTCCTGTGCCGTCCGACGGCCCGGCTCGTTCCGATCCGGGACGCTCCGTCCTTGGCTTTCGGACGACACCGCAATCCTAGCGCCGATTGCCCCGAACATCAGGGTTCATGTTTTTTTAACCTTAACCCGCCGTCCGTGGCCTGGAGAAGAGCCCAGGATGGCGGCACGCGCGCTCAGAACGAGGCGCGGATACCGCCGAAGACGCTGCGGCCGCTGCCGGGATAGAAGGCGGCCAGGGCGCCCGGGCCGCCCGCCGTCGCGGCGGCGTTGGCCACCACGGCGATATCCGAGACGTAGCGGGCATTCGTGAGGTTGCGGGCATCCACGAACAGGGCGACGCCGTCGGCGAGGTCGAGGCCGGCCTCGACGCCGAGCAGGGCGTAGCCGGGCACCCGCAGGGTGTTGGCGTGATCGGCGAAGGCGCCCTGCGGCACCCAGTCAAGCGACGGCGCGACGTGGAAGCCGCTCGGGTGCCGGTAGCCCAGGACGGTGCGCAGCACGTCCGCCGGGATTCCGGCGATGCGGTTGTTGCCGAAGACCGGGTCGCCGACGAACCGGAAATCGTTGTGGGTCCAGATCTGGGTCACGCTGAGCCCGTCGCCCGGCCTCACGAGGTCGCGGGCGAGGTCCAGGGTGACGGCCGCCTCGACGCCCTGGTGGACCGAGCGCGGCGTATTGAAGGTCGCGGCCGGGATGTTGAGGCCGGGATTGGTCGCGAAGTTGATCAGCTCGTCGCGCAGGTCCGACCGGTAGAGCGTCACGTCGAAGGCGAGGCGGTCGACGCGCCCGCGGGCGCCGGCCTCGAAGGTCCAGGCGCGCTGCGCCCGGAGGGGCACGAAGGTGGTGCTCAGCAGGTTCTGCTGCACGAGGTCGGAGAAGTCCGGCACGTCCCGGGACCGGACGACGTCGCCGAAGATCTGGATGTCGGCCCGCGGCTGCCACAGCAGGCCGACCTTCGGGTTGATCCCCGCGTAGGTCACGTCGGCGAAGCGCGGGTTTGGGTCGCCCGGCAATCCGCCCTTGTCGCTGAAGGTCCGGTTCGACGAGAACGCCTTCGCGCCAGTCATCAGCGCAACGTCCGGCAGGAACCAGAATCGGTTCTCTCCGTAGGCCTCCAGGCTCGAGGCGCTCTGGAGGGCGTTGAGCGTCTGTGCCCCCCGCTGTCCGCGGACATTGACAAATTGCAGCGCGGAGTTCTGGCCCGCGAAGGCGCGCAGACCCAGCACCACGTCGTCGCGAAAACCGCCGAGATCGACCGTCCCGGCCCAGTGCGGGCTGATCCCGTAGGTCCAGCCATCCTGGTCGATCGCCTGGAAGATCGGGTGGTACAGGCTCTTGTGGATCGCCCAGGTGTCGACGTCGAGCTGGCCCACGTCGAGCAGGAACGAGGTACGGTTCGCGATCCGCTCCGTCTCGACCTTGCGGGACTGGTTGCCGGTGATCGCCGTGGGGTTGGCCAGCGTCGGGGTGAGGAGGCTCTGGCCGAGGGTCAGGGTGCCCGGCAGCTTCTGATCGGTGAGATAGGTGCCGAGATAGAAGCGGGTCTCGATGTCGGGGGCGATCCGGTAGCCGATATTGGCGTTGAAATTCTTCGTGGCCTGGGCCTCGTGGGCGCGGAACCCGTCGGAATTGGTCAGCGTCGCGTTGACCAGCACGTCGAGCGGCCCGTCGATGCGGGACATCTGCGCCTGCTCGCGGATCGTGCCGAAGCTGCCGCCGTCGACCCGCAGGATGTTGGGCGCCAGCGCCGTGTAGGCCGTGGGCGTGACGGCGTTGACCGCGCCGCCGAGCGTCGTCGCCCCGAAGGTGAGCGCATTGCCGCCCTTGTAGACCTCCACCGAGCGCAGGGCGAGCGGGTCGACCTGATAGAAGTCGCCGCTCCCGTCCGCGAGGTTGAGCGGGATCCCGTCCTGCAGCAGCTCGATGCCGCGCAGGTGGAAGGCGCGGGCGATGCCGGAGCCGCGGACCGACAGGCGCAGCTCCTGCCCGTAGCGCTCCTGCACGTAGACGCCGGGCACGTCCTTGAGCACGTCGCGGAGCGTGTTGGTGTAGCGGTCCTGGAGCGCCGCGGCGTCGACGAAGGCCACGGAGCCGACGGTTCCCGCCAGGGCGGCCCTCTGGCGGTCGACGCTCGGCACCGAGAGCGAGCCGCGGGTCTCGTCCGACGGAGCGTCCGCGGCGGCGGTGCCGACGACGCTGAGTTCGGACAGGGTGACCGAGGCGGCGGACGGCGTCTGGGGCTGTGCTGCGGCCGGCGTCGCGCAGGTGAACAGCAGGAGCGCGGCGCATCGGCCGGCCCGGAACTGGAGGGGCATGGGGCGGAATCCGTGTCTGGTGATCGGGAGGAAGTGGCGATCGGTCAGACGTCGGGTGGGGCGCGGGCTCCGAGCCCGGGACGCGGGGGTGCCCGCGGGAGGGCGACGCGCTGCGGACGCGGGCCGGCGGCTACGACAGGCCGGGCGACCGGGATGGCCGTGGCGGCCGACGGCGCGGGGAGGGCGGCCGGCCCGGCCGCCTGACAGGCGACGCAGCAATCCCCGCGGTGATGGGCCGGCAGGTGCTTGCCCGCCGGTGCCGGACCGGTCTGGCCATCATCGGCGAGGCAGAGGATATGGACCGACCCCGCGTCGGCGGACACCAGGCCGCCGAGGATGCCCTGCAGCGCCAGGGCGTAGAGGGCGAGCAGTGCGACGATCCGGGCGAGCGCGCACGCCGACCGCGCGGGGGCGACCCGAGGGTCCGCGCGGCCGCGACGGCCGGGCGCCGCGGCGGCCCGGCCTCGTGGATCTGCTCGCGTCACGGCGGTCGCCCGGCAGCCGAGGCTCCGTCCGGGCGGCTAGTGCTGGTGCTGGCCGCCCGGTGCGCCCGCGCCAATCGGCGCCACCGTGAAGGTCACCGGCACGGCGCCGGCCCGCTGGAAGGTGAGCGTCCCCGCGATGGCCTCGCCCGCCTTCGGCGCGCCGGTCAGGTCCTCGAACATCAGGTGATAGCCGCCGGGCTTCAGCTCCACGGTCTCGCCGGGCTTGATCGTGAGGCCGCCCGAGACCGGCGCCATCTTCATGACGCTGCCCTCCATCGACATGGAGTGGATGTCGCTGCTCTTGGCGAAGGGCACCGTCGCGCCCGTGAGCGTGTCTGGCACGCTCCCCGTGTTGGTGATGCGCACGTACCCGCCCGCGACCTTGGCGCCGTTCGGGGTGGCGCGCAGCCACGGCGTCTCGATCGTCAGGTCGCCGGCCTTCACGGTCGAGGCGGCGGGCGTCGCCGCGGCCGGCGCGCCGCCCGCCTGGGCGACCTGGACGATTCGGAAGGACGGCGCGGCTGCCTTCAGGTCGTGGGCGTCCTGACCGGCCTTGGGGATCTCCGACCAGGAATGGCTGCCCTCCGCGCAATCCTGCTGGACCGGGACGTAGACGGTCGCGCCGGGCTCGAACGTGCCGGCGACCTGCGCCAGGAAGGTGAACTCGTCGACCTGATCGTCCGGCAGGGAGCCGCCGCTCCAGGTGATCGCCGTCACGCCCTCCGAGGCCGTGCCGTGGTGGGTCGCGTAGGTCTTGGCGTAGGGCCCGCGCGTCGTCGCGAGGGTCCAGCCGGGCTTCGGCATCGGCTTGGCGCCGATCAGGCCCTCCGGGATGGTAACGCTCACGCGGGTCGTCGGCTTACCGTTGCAGCCGTGCATGATCTGGACGACGCCGCGATACGAGACGCCGGGGGCGGCCTGTTTGCGTTCCAGCACCGCGTGGGCCTGCGCCGCGGAAGCGAGCAGCCCGAGGCCGAGGGCGGCCGAGACAAGGGTCTTCATGGGAGTACATCCGTCCTGAGGGATCCGAAGGGTGGTGATCGCTCAGGCGGTTGGCGGCCCCCTCGGGGACGCGATGGTGCCGGGCGGCGCGCGGGCGCCGACGCTGTCGGTGAAGGGCCAGGCCGAATGACGGTTCGTGGCCACGGCCCATCGGACGCCGATGGCGGCCGGCCGCGGCGGAAGCGCCGGGCCGGTGGCCTGGGCCGCCGTGCAGCAATCGCCGTGGCCATGGGGGAGGGGCGCGCCCGGTACAGCGGACCCGTCGGAATGCTGCGCGCAGAGACCGTCGATCGTCGTCGGCAACGGCATCAGGCCGCCGAGAAAGGCCTGAAGCAGCAGGGCGTAGAGCGCCAGCACGGCGATCGCGGCCCGCAGGGCCGGCCCGACACGTCGATCCGAATGGGGCTCGCCCGAATCCATGCTGCTCCCGCGCGCCGTCCGAACCGGACCGCTATGGCATCTCTGCCACACCTGGCCGACTTAGGCTGTTGCCAGGGTGCCGCACCGAAACGCAGCGTGCGCTGGCGCACGGCGATGCCACATTCCGGCCCCTTCGATAGGGAGTCTTAACGCCATCCCGACACCGTGGCGCCCGAGACAATCCGCTCCCGTCACGCCCTGACGAACCCCGGACCAGAGCCAGGACCGATGCGCAACAAGGCACAAAACCGGTTCACCGCAGTCCTCAGCGTTGCCGCTCTCGGCGCGCTCGGCCTCGGCGGCGCCCAAGCCCGCGATCAAGGCAACTATGCTCAGGCCGAATGGGCGCAGGACTACGCCTCGCCCGCCGGCATGCAGGTGCAGCGCGAGACGGTGCCGATCCTCTCGCCCCAGACCGTGGCGTCCACCGACCAGATGGTGGAGCGCTACAAGGACATCGTCGCTCGCGGGGGCTGGCGGCAGGTTTCCGGCGCCGACCATCTGCGGATCGGCTCGCGCGGCCCGGCCGTAGCGGCCATCCGCCAGCGCTTGATCGTCACCGGCGACCTCGATCCGGCCGCCGGCAGCTCAGGCGTCTACGATTCCTACGTCGCCGCGGGCGTGAAGCGGTTCCAGGCCCGGCACGGCCTCAGCCAGACCGGCGCGATGACCCCCGCCACCCAGCAGGCCATGAACGTGCCGGCCGAGGTGCGCCTGCGCCAGCTCGAGATCAACGTCGTGCGCCTGCGCTCCTACTCGGGCGACCTGGGCCGGCGCTTCGTGATCACCAACATCCCGGCCGCGCTCGTCGAGACGGTCGAGAACGGCCAGGTCGTCACGCTCCACGCCGCGGGCGTGGGCAAGATCGACCGCCAGTCGCCGATCATGAACACCAAGGCGACGCAGATCAATTTCAACCCGACCTGGACGGTCCCGGCTTCCATCGTGAAGAAGGACCTGATCCCGAAGATGCAGAAGGATCCGAACTACCTCACGGACAACAAGATCCGGATCCTGTCGAACGGCTCCGAGGTCTCGCCGAAGTCGGTGAACTGGTTCTCGGACGAGGGCACCCGCTACACCTACCGGCAGGATTCGGGCGCCGACTTCAACTCGATGGGCATCGTCCGGATCAATATTCCGAACCCCTACGGCGTGTTCATGCACGACACGAACACCAAGGGCGTGTTCGGCGACGATTTCCGCTTCATCTCGTCGGGCTGCGTGCGCGTGCAGAACGTGCGCGAGTACATCACATGGCTGCTGAAGGATACGCCCGGCTGGGGCCGCCAGCAGGTCGAGGAGGCGATCGAGAGCGGCAAGCGCATCGACGCCAACATCGCCCAGCCGGTGCCGGTCTACTGGACCTACATCACCGCTTGGTCGACCCCGGACGGTATCGTCCAGTTCCGTGACGACATCTACAAGCGTGACGGCGTGAACGTCCCCTCGACCATCGGCGCGCCGACCCCGGTCGCCAGCGCCGAGCCGATGCCGCAGACCTTCGAGCCCGGCGACGAGGAATAGTCGATCCCGGGCGCCGGCCGCTTCCGGCGGCGCCCGCCCGTCGAACCCGATCCGAGGCCCGCACCTCCGCCGAGGCGCGGGCCTCGCGCGTTCGGGGCCGTGCCTGTCATCGGGAGGTCAAACGCGTCTGCTTGGCCGCGGAGGCTGCGTCCCGGAGCCGGTTGCCGGCCCCCGCGGGACGACGCGCCGCGAAGCCGTGCAGGAGCCGTCCATGTCGCGCGACACCCAACCCGGAGGCCTGACCCGCCGGAGCACCATGGCGGGCGCCGCCGCCCTCGGCCTCGTCGCGGGCCGGGCCGGCGCCCAGGAGGCCGCGGAGGCCACCGGGATCGTCACCGCGCGCGACGCGGCCGGCGCGGAGCCGGTCCCGCTGCCGGGCGTGCTGGTGTCCAACGGCCGCGAGATCGCGCGGACCGACGAGCGCGGCCGCTACCGCCTGCCGATGCCGGGCGACGGCGCGGTCTTCGTCATCAAGCCGCCGGGCTACGCCCTGCCGCGCGACGCCGACAACGTGCCGCGCCATTCCTACATCCACCAGCCCGGGGGCACGCCCGCCGAGCTGGGCCTGCGCTATCGCGGGCTCGCGCCCACCGGCCCGCTCCCGGCCTCGATCGACTTCACCCTGACCTGCGCGGACGAGCCGGACGACTTCGACGTCGTGCTGTTCACCGATCCCCAGCCCGAGAGCCGGTTCGAACTGGACCATGTGCGGGACACCGCGGTCGCCCGCGCCATGGCGATCCCGGCGGCGTTCGGCCTGACCACCGGCGACGTGCTGTTCGACGATCTCTCGCTCTACGGTCGCTCCAACCGGATCGTCGGGCGGATCGGCCTGCCCTGGTACAGCCTGCCGGGCAACCACGACCTCAACATGCAGGCGCCGGACGCGCGCTACAGCCGCGAGACCTGGAAGCGGGTGTTCGGCGCGCCGACCTACGCGTTCCGGCACGGCCGGGCGTGGTTCGTGATGCTCGACAACGTCGCGTGGCTCGGGCCGCCGGTGCCGGTGGGCGCCAACACCTACCGGGGCCGGATCGGCGACCGCAGCCTGGGCTTCCTGCGCAACCTCCTGGCCGAAATCCCCCGGGATGACCTGATCGTGCTGGCCATGCACATCCCGCTGCACACCGACACGGCGCCGGACGATCCCCGCACCACCACGACCGACCGCGCCGCGCTCCTCGAGCTGCTTGCCGGCCGCAAGGTCTTGAGCCTCGCCGGCCACACCCACACGACCGAGCACCATTACCTCGCCGAGGGCCACCACCATCACGTGCTCACCGCCGTCTCGGGCTCGTGGTGGAGCGGGCCCGACACCCGCACCGGCATCCCCTCGGCCGACAGCCGCGACGGAACGCCGAACGGGTTCCACGTGCTCTCGATCCGCGGCACCGCCTACACCTCGCGCTACGTTGCCGCGCAGGGCCAGCCGGACGAGACCATGCGGATCCTCTTCGAGAGCGAGTTGCGGGCCGGCGCGCCCGAGGTGGTGCGCTGGACCCAGCCCGTACAGGGTCTCCGGCCACCGGTGCCGCAAGACGCGCTCGCCGATACGACCCTGGTTGTGAACGTATTCGATGGCGGCCCGCGCACGCAGCTCGCGCTCCGGATCGGCGACGCGCCGCCGCGATCCATGGAGCGCACCCGCCGCCTCGACCCGTTCGTCACCGAACTCTACGAGCGCTACCCGGAGACCAAGAAGAGCTGGGTGAAGGCGGTGCCCTCGACCCATATCTGGACCGCGCGGCTTCCGGACGACCTGGCACCCGGGGCCCACCGGGTCACCGTGGAGGGCGCGGACGAGTACGGCCGCCCGATCCGCGGCTGCACGGTACTGGAAGTCACCGGCGAGCGCGGCCGCGGCTGAGCCCGGGCGCCGCGCGCTCGGCGGCGCCCGGGCGGGTCACGCCGCCAGCTGGCGGGTGCCGTGGCCACCCTCCTGGATCTCCTCGATGACCTTCGCACAGAAGGCGTCGAGGTCGCCCGGATTGCGGCTCGTGACGATGCCGTGATCGGTCACGACTTCCTTGTCGTGCCAGCGGCCTCCGGCATTGATCACGTCGGTCCGGATCGAGCTGAACGAGGTCAGGTCGCGGCCCTTGGCCGCGCCGGTCTCGATGAGCAGCCAAGGGGCGTGGCAGATCGCGGCCACGACCTTGCCGGACGTGAGGAAGCTTTTGATCAGGGCCAAAGCCTTGGGCTCCAGCCGGAGCTTGTCCGGATTGATCTGGCCGCCCGGGAGGACAAGCGCGTCGAAGGCCGAGGGGTCGACCTGCTCGAGGTCGGTGTCGACCGCGACCGCCTTGCCCCAGTCGGTCTTGTCCCAGCCGCGGATCGTGCCCTTGCTCTGGCGCGACTGCGGGGCGGCGACGGTCACGGTCGCGCCGGCTTCGGACAGCTTGGCCTGCGGAACGGTCAGCTCGATCTCCTCGAAACCGTCTGTCGCGAGGATCAGGATCTTGGCTTGGCGAATGTCGGGCATGGTGTACCTCCGGTCGGGGATCTGCCCGGCTAACGGAGGGTCGCCCGTCGCGTTCCTGCGGCCCTCGGCCGCCTGGCCGCGTCCGCGATTGGACCTCGGGACAGAGATCGGAACCGCCGCGAAGGCGACCCGTTGGTCACCATCCCAACCACCAGGAGTCGCGTCATGGCCAATCCAGGCCTTCCCGATCCCACGCCCGGCGATCTGCCGCCGCCCCCGCCGACGCCCGAAGAGGAGCCCGACATCGGCCCGACCGGCCCGCGCACGCCCTATCCGGTGAACGATCCGGGGATCGGTGAGCCCGGCGGTCCGGGCTCGGAGCCCGACATCTTCCCCGGGGCACCGACGGATCCCGGCACACGCATGTGATCCGCTGTCAGTGACCGCCGTGCGACGTGCGCACGTCGCGCGGGGCATTGAGGATCTCGGAGAGGCTCGTCACCACGTGGCGGGCCTCTTCGTCCGTCAGCCGGAGCTGGAACGGCGGCAGCGCACCGGCCTGCAGGGCAACAACGGCCTGGCCCTCGTCGTCGGTCCCGATCTCGATGGCCGACGACGTCACGTCGAGCATGGCGACTTCCTCGTCGCCCATCTCGTCGGCCATGTCGGGCTCGTCGGTGTCGTCGATCGCTGTGAGGAGTTGCCCGACGGCGCGCACCAGTGCCCGGGCGGCGCGGGCATCCATCACCACCGCCGTCGCCTGATCGTCCTTCTGGAAGGACAGCTGGATGTTCGCACCGTCCAGCGAGACCGAGATGCCTGCCATGTATCGTCCAGAGCCACGCGCCTTAACTGCTTGAGCGCATTCCGTATATGCATCGTGAATGCCCGGAATCACAGGGGGCGGCGCGTGTCGGCCACCTCCCGATCCGCCCCTGCGACGCAGATGGTACGCCGCTCATGCCTTGTTGCGGCCGCAGCCATCGCCTAAATACGTCCTCGGGGGGCTCTTCCACCGAGGCTGACGCTGTTCAAGGTTCAGCGACTCGCGCCCCGCCGCACTGGCCAAATCCAGAAAGACCGTGGTGCATCACGCGGCCCTCGCGCCGCGCAGGTGACCTATGGACGAACGAGGTACGCTACGTGAATACCGGTACTGTGAAGTGGTTCAACGAGACCAAGGGCTATGGCTTCATCCAGCCCGATGATGGCGGCAAGGACGTGTTCGTCCATATCTCGGCTGTGGAGCGTGCCGGGATGCGCAACCTGATCGAAGGTCAGCGGGTCACTTACGAGATCCTCACGGACAAGCGGAGCGGCAAGGACGCCGCCGGCAACCTCCAGGCGGCCTAACCGCCGCGCAGATCTCAGGGCTCACCTCGCCAACTCCCGCGGCTCCGTTGTGGGCAACGGGAGTCGCGGGTGACGCTCGAAGCGGCCGCCAGAAGCGGTTCCCCCTTCCGACGCTGCCATCCCGGGCAAGACCGCCCGGGGCAGGTCGCGTCGGAGGCAATATCCCAGAAACGACCCCGGGCGAAGCCAACGTCCGGTCCAGAAAAGAAAAGACATAGATGTTGTTCGAATACACACGGCGCCGCGGCGTCCGTTCCCCCGTCACCGATGCACCGACCTTCCGGGTGGGCAAGCTGGCGCGGGCCAAGACCGCGGATCAGACCGGGATCGATATCAGCGATCTGATCGACCGGTCCTACAACTACCATTCCTCGCGGGAGCTGCACTGGCACTTGGCCGAGCGCCTCGGGCTCGCGCCCGGCGCGATGAAGCTCCGTGAAGCCGCGGCGGCCTGAAAGGGCCGTCGAGCATCACTTGGATACCTGTCCTCAGCGGCCCCAGGCCGCCAGGACGGGGTTCTGCAAGGCGAGTGGCGCGGCGAGCAATTCGCCGTGGACCGGATCGGCGCGATTGTAGGGCGTCGCTGCACCATCGAAGTCGCAGACGATCCCACCCGCCTCGCGCAGGACGAGATCGGCGGCGGCGAGGTCCCAGTCGCGGGCATTGCCCGAAATCATGCCGACATCGACCGTTCCGTCCGCCACACGGGCGAGGCGGAGGGCGAGCGAGGGAATCCGCGCGATCACCTCGAAATCAGAGGCCGTCTCGGCGCCTCGGGTCAGACGGTCGAGCATTGGCTTCGGGCCGGTAATGCGCGCACCTGACAGGTTCTGCCGAGCGTGGACGCGGATCGGTTCGCCGTTCCGCGTCGCGCCACGCCCGCGCACGGCCTCGTAATCCGCGTGGCCCACAGGGGCATGCACGAAGCCGATGAGCGGTTCGCCGCCCGAGAGGAGCGCTACTGCGATCGACCAATCCGGATGGCCCGACAGGAAAGCCCGCGTCCCGTCGATCGGATCCACGATCCAGACGAGGTCGTGGCCGAGACGCGCAGGGTCGTCCGCGGTTTCCTCCGACAGCCATGCCGCGCGCGGCACGAGGGCGCTCAGGCGCACTTTCAGAAACGCGTCGACCGCGACATCCGCCTCCGTTACCGGCGAACCGCCGGCCTTGGACCAGATGCGGGCCGAGGTCTGTCCGCCGAGCCTGAAGAACGGCCGCGCGATCTCGGCTGCCTCGCGCATCACGGCGCGAAGCTCCGGCATCAGGGCAGATACGGCATCGTCGCTGAGGGGCTCGGGCATCGCGCTCCGCGTGTAATCCGTGAGGCCCGCGAGGGCCTCCCTGAGCCGTCCGCCCGCTGGCTCGGACGTCCGGGCCCGCCTGGGCACACCCGCTTGGGCTGAGAACACCTGGCGCGGAGGATCGCGCGCCCGGTCGTCCCGTTGTACGGCGCCTCCTGCAGCGCCACAAGGATGCCGGGTGATCGATCGATAACGACCGATCTGCGCAAGGAAATGTTGAGCATTCAAGGAAGCATTGAGCATTCCGCAAATGACAGCGCTGTCCAGATTCGCTTAACGACGGCTCTTAAGCCGTGCGGAGGAGTTCGGGTGCGATTTTGCTTGGCATAACGGAGGGCCCGGCAGGGTCAGCCACTTGCTCCAGGGACTCGGACAGATGAACACTTCCCCGGTCACGGACAAAAACCCTGCAGGATACGCAATGCACGGTGCCGACACCGCGCCCCGTTTCGTCGCATCGTCGCTTCCGGTGATCGGGCGCGTCTCCGGCGCCCGCCGGGCGGCCGGCATCGCGCTGGCCTACGCCGCCGAGGATGCGGAGATCACCGGGTCAGACCTGTTCACCTTGATGCTGGTCGATGCCGAGGGTGAGGTGCTCCAGCGCCTTGGCAGCTTCGAGGAGGACGACGTCGTCGCCGTGTGGCGCGACATCGCCGTACGGGCCGGACTGGTGCGGATGATCGTCCGCGAGGACGGCCTTCTCGTCCCGGTCTCGCAACAGATCGGCCGCCTCATCCTCGGTCAGGTCCGCATCCGCCGCCGCCATGCCGGCCTCGGCCGCCGCCGCCCCCGCTTCCTCACCCGCCGGAAGACCGGTCGGCTGCCGGCCCGTCCTCAGATCTTCCGCGGCGAGAACGAGATCATTGCCCGCACCTGAGGGCGTCGGCCAATCCTAGAACAGGTTGCGCAGCAGCGCGTCGGCGGTGAAGCCGACGAACAGAATCAGCCCGGCATCCCGGTTCGCCCGGAATAACGCGAGAGCCCCGCGCCCGTCCCGTTCGCGCAGCGACAGGACCTGCCAAGCCAGATGGCCGGCAAAGGCAGCGGCTCCCAGATACCCGATGAAGCCCGCCCCGGCCCCACGGGCCGCCAGCATCACGAAGATCGCCGCCAGCGCGTAGCAGATCCCCACGGCAAGTCGCACGTGCCGGCCGAACAGGCGGGCCGAAGAGCGGATCCCCGCGATTTCATCGTCCTCGATATCCTGCACCGCGTAGATCGTGTCGTATCCGATCACCCAGCAGAGCGCGCCCGCGTAGAGCAGGAGCGCCGGCGGATCGAGGCGGGCGAACACGGCGGCCCAACCCATCAGCGCGCCCCAGGCAAAGGCGAGGCCCAGAACCGCCTGCGGCAGCGGCATGACCCGCTTCATGAACGGGTAGATTGCTACCGGCAGCAGCGAACAGAGGCCGATGATGACCGCCTCGGCGTTGAACTGCAGCAGGACTGCCAGTCCGATCAGCGCCTGCATCACCAGAAACAGGGCCGCATGGCGCGGGCGCACCTGCCCGGAGGGCAGCGGACGCAGGCGCGTGCGTTCGACCAGCGCGTCGAGGTCGCGATCCGCAAGGTCGTTGTAGGTCGAGCCCGCCCCGCGCATCGCCACCGCGCCAATCAGGAACAGGAGGCAGTGCCACGGATCAGGGAAGGCCTGATCCGCAGCGATGGCCGCCAGGGCGGCCGACCACCAGCAGGGCAGGAGGAGGAGCCACCACCCGATCGGCCGGTCGATCCGGGCAAGGCGCAGATAGGGGCGCCAGGGCCGCGGCGCCAAGCGATCGACCCAGTGTCCGGAGACGGAGTCGGCTGGCCGCCCATCGTCAAGCGCCGTCCCGTTCATCGATCGGATCTCCGGTCGTGCCACACGTGCGTCCCCCGCCGTTGCAGAGGGGGACCCATGCCGGATCCGTGATCCTCTCAAACGGTCTTACAGAGCGCCCTGCGGCAGCTTGAAGCTGCCGGTCAAGCCCGGACCGCCAAGCAGGCCACCGCCACCGCCACCGGCCTGAGCCTGGGCCTGAGCGCGAGCCTGCGCCTCCATCTTGGTCGCCTGGGCAGCGACGCTGCAGATCTTGGTGCGGATACCGCTGACCTTCATGTGGTCAGCCTTGAAGCCCTCGGCGAATGAATCGGGGATCGAGCACCATTCCTTGTTGGCCGAGATCCACTTCATGCCCTCGGCGCCGTTACTCTGAAGCTTCCCGAACAGGGCACAGGCCTCCTGCGGGGTCATCTTCTTCTTGGACTGCGAGGCCGCGTTGGCCCGGCCGACCAGCGCCTTGCGCTCGGCCAGCGTCTTCTGAATCGCGCCGCATTCCGGCGCCGCGCTCTGGGCGGAGGCCGCCGTGCCAAACAGGACGGTGCCAGCCAGCACCGCAGCCCCCAGAGTGAAGCTCCCCTTCGCCATTCCGCAACTCCCTCGACGCCCCTGCCGAATCCGCACCCGGCCGGCTTTCTTCCGTTCTCCTGGGTTCGCCATAGGATTGTGGCGTCAATCGAGCGGCAAACCGGCTGCGCCATGCACCGGTGGACCGGCTGCGAAAAACCGGCCTTCGTAACCATTCGGCAACACTTTCGGGCGCGGACGGTCCGTTGACAGTCGTGTCGACCCGCGCAACCACGCTGCCATGCCGGCCTATGACTTCACCGCCCCGCGCCTCCATGTCGCGGCCGATCTCGCCGCGGGCGTGATTCTCCCCCTCGACCGGGCCCAGGCCAACTACCTGCTCAATGTGCTGCGCCGCGGACCGGATGATCCGGTCCTCGTCTTCAACGGTCGCCATGGCGAATGGCGCGCCCATCTGGTCCAGACCGGCCGGAAGGGGGCCGATCTGCACGTTGCGGCGCAGACGCGCCCGCAGCCGGAGCGCGCCGACCTGCATTATCTCTTCGCACCGCTGAAGAGCGCCCGCCTGGATTATCTCGCGCAGAAGGCGGTGGAGATGGGCGCCGGCACCATTCGGCCGGTCATCACGCGGTTCACGCAGGGCGACCGCGTCAACATGGACCGGCTGCGGGCCAACGCCGTCGAGGCTGCCGAGCAATGCGGCATCCTGGCAATTCCCGAATGTCCTGAGCCTGAGCGACTCGCGCCGGCGCTCGCGGCGCTCGCGTCCGAGCGGCTTCTGGTGTTCTGCGACGAGGACGCTCCGGTCCGCGATCCCGTGCAGGCCCTGCGTGCGGCCGCCAATCCATCGGACTCGGTGCCGCTCGCCGTGCTGGTCGGTCCGGAAGGCGGCTTCTCGGACGAGGAGCGGGCGCTGATCCGGGCGCGGCCGAACACCGTCGCGCTTTCCCTGGGGCCGCGCATCCTGCGAGCCGACACGGCCGCCGTCGCCGTCCTGGCGCTGGTGCAGGCGGTGCTGGGTGACGCCCGTTGAGGCGGCACTGGACCAATCCATGTGCGCGGGCGCACATAGAGGCCTCGGCGAGGGCGATTGTTTCCTACGATCAGACGTGAAGCGGGGCACCTGCCGAGGCCGCCGCGTTGTGGGTTCCCGGCGGCTCGATTATGTCCCGGAGCGGACGCCGCCTGCGCCACGTGCTCATCGGGGTCGGGGGCGGGTGTCCGCCCGGATCCCGCTCGCGAGGGCGGGTTTGGACCGGGTGGATCCGCCGGAGTAGTTCGGCGCGCCCATTCCCAGGCACAGGTCAGACGCGGGCAGGCAGCGCATGGCGCGCGACAGCAACGATACCACGCCGCTCACCACGCGCGCCGAACTGGTCGAATGGTTCGCGGCGGGCGAGAAACCGCGCGCGCGCTTCGCGATCGGCACCGAGCACGAGAAGATCCCGTTCTACCGGGAGAACCGGGCACCGGTTCCCTATGAGGGCGGCAACGGTATCCGAGCGCTTCTCGACGGGCTTGCCCGCGAGACCGGCTGGGAACCGATCCTCGATCTCGGCAACATCATCGGCCTGTCGGCGGAGGCGGGCGGCGCGATCTCGATCGAGCCCGGCGGCCAGTTCGAGCTGTCCGGTGCGGCGCTTCCCGACGTACATGCCACCGCGGCGGAACTCGCCACGCATCTCGCTGCCACCAAGCGGGTAGCCGATCCCCTGGGCATCGGCTTCCTGACGCTGGGCATGAGCCCGAAATGGCGACGGGACGAGACTCCGGTCATGCCCAAGAGCCGCTACCGGATCATGGCCGGCTACATGCCGAAGGTCGGGTCCCTCGGCCTGGACATGATGCTGCGTACCGCCACCGTGCAGGTGAATCTCGACTTCGCCTCCGAGGCCGACATGGTGCGCAAGATGCGCGCATCCCTGGCGCTGCAGCCGGTGGCCACCGCACTCTTCGCCAACTCGCCCTTCACCGACGGCCGGCCGAACGGCTTCCTCTCCCGCCGGTCCGAGATCTGGCGCGACACCGATGCCGATAGGACCGGGATGCTTCCCTTCGCCTTCGATTCGGGGTTCGGCTACGAGGCCTATGTCGATTGGCTGCTCGACATGCCGATGTACTTCGTCAAGCGGGGCGACACCTACCACGATGTGTCCGGCGCCTCGTTCCGCGACCTGATGGCCGGCAACCTGCCGCAACTCCCCGGCGAATTCGCGACGGTATCGGACTGGGCTAACCACGCCTCCACCGCCTTCCCCGAGGTGCGGCTCAAGCGCTTCCTGGAAATGCGCGGCGCCGATGTCGGCGATCCGGGCATGATCGCCGCCCAGGCGGCCTTCTGGGCCGGGCTCCTCTACGACGAGGTCGCCCTCGATGCGGCGCTCGACCTCGTGAAGGGGTGGAACACGGCCAACCGCGAGGCCGCGCGTGCAACCGCGCCGCGCCTCGGCCTGGCAACGCCGGTGGCCAACACCACGCTCGGTGCTGTCGCCGCCGAGGCCCTGGCCATTGCCCGAGCGGGGCTGCGGGCACGCGGCCGCCGCGACGCCGAGGGGCGGGACGAGGCGATCTATCTGCAACCCCTCGAGGCCATCGTCGCAGCGGGCCGGACCAGAGCCGAGGATCTGCTCGCTGACTATGAACGCCGCTGGGGCGCCTGCGTGCGTCCGGCCTTCACCGAATGCGTCTTCTGAGCGCTGCCTGACTGATCGCGGAATCCGGAGCGAATCACAATCCGAACGTGCTAATGGAACGTTCCATCGGGCTTCGAGCCTTGGAGGGGCCGTATCGTGATTCGCATCCTTGCCCTCGTCCTGCTTGGGGTGGCGTCCTTGTCTGCGGGTGTGGGTGCAGGTCAGGCCGCTGACTTGGGGCGCTTCGAGGCTCCCGGTCCGTCGCCCGCGCCTGGCCGCTGGCATAACGGACGCGACGGCCGCATCGCGGGCACCGTGGCCGCACGCGGCCGGCCGCAATACAGCTATTACGGCGAGTACGGCTATCCCGCACCCTTCGGCTACGGCTACGCCTACGCCCCGGTGCCGAGCCACGGCTTCGACTATGGCTATTCCGGCCCGCGCTATGCCTGGACTGCGCCGGACAGCTATTATGGACCGGCCTTCGGCTATTACGAATGGTGAGGGTGGCGGCTGGCGTTGCGACGTGGGGATGCCTATGACGCGCCGGGGGGCGGCCTCAGCGCTGGCTCGGGAGCTTCCGGCGTGCGGGACGAGGATGCGGACTGCGTCGATCTCGACCTCAGCGGCCTGAAATGTCCGCTCCCGGTTCTGCGCACGCGCAAGGTCCTGCGCAGCCTCGCAGGCGGCCGAACCCTCGTGGTGACCTGCACCGATCCACTGGCCGCCCTCGACATCCCGAACCTCGTGCGGGAGGAAGGCGCCCGCCTCGACGCCGTCGAACGGCTCGAGGGGCCGCTTGAGCGACGCCTGCGCTTCCGCATCACCGTGTCCGCAAGGCCGCCGCATTCCTGAACGATCCGTCAGCCTTCCGGAAGCAAGGTGGGATTGGAATGGCAGCGAGGATCGGGGGCGTGCGCCTCGTACACGACGGTTGGGCGCGCTACCTCGTCGCCGAGGTGATGCAGGAGGATGGGACCCGCATCACGCGGGAGATGGAGGATCACGGCCGCGCGGTCGCGGTGCTCCCCTACGATCCGGAGCGGCGGGTCGCCACGCTCGTCTCGCAGTTCCGGGCGCCGGTCCTCTATTCCGGCGGACCACCGAGCCATATCGAGGTGCCGGCCGGTCTCCTCGATGAAGGCGACTCCGCGGACGAGGCGCGGCGCGAGGCGATGGAGGAGACGGGCTTGCGCCTGAGCCAGCTCGACTTCGTTGCCAGCACCTGGTCGATGCCGGGGATCTCCACGGAGCGGATGGACCTGTTCCTCGCCGCCTATGGCGAGGCCGACCGGACCGGGACCGGCGGCGGATTGGCCGCAGAGGGCGAGGCCGTGGCGGTGCACGAGATCCCGCTGCCGGAACTGGCCGCCATGGGTCGCCGTGGGGCGATCACCGACATGAAGTCGCTGACGCTGCTGTTCGCGCTCCAACTGCAGCGGCCGGACCTCTTCGCAGAGAGTCGCTGAGGTCAGTTGGCGCTTCGCCGCGTCCGATCCTGCAGGGCGAGGCCGATGAAGCGCCAGGACTTGATGAAGTAGCGGCGGAACAGCCGCCGCGGCGCCTGCAGGAACCGGTAGATCCATTCGAGGCCGAAACGCTGCATCAAGTCCGGCGCACGCGGCAGGAACCCCGCCGCGACGTTCAGGGCGTCGCCCACGCAGAACACCACCGGTTCGCCAAGCGCTTGGCCGTGCCGATCCACCCAGATCTCGGATTTGGGGGCGCCGACTCCCATCACCAGCAGCGTGGTCCCGTGGGCACGGATCCGTTCTGCCAGGGCGCGGCTGTAAGCCGGATCGTTCTCGAAACCGAAGGGCGGCACCGCGCTGGCCACGGCTCCGGACCGAAGGCCCGCTGCCTGCAGCCGGGTGGCAAGCGCGTCCGCCGCATCCTGGCGGGCGGAGACGAAGAACACCCGCTGCGCGAAGTTCGGCGGATCAGCCAGGATGCAGCCCAGGAGATCGTGGCCTGTGATCCGATGCACGGGCTGGGCGCAGGCCTTCCGCGCCAGCCAGACCAGGGGCATCCCGTCGAGGGTCCTGGCCGCGGCGCGCGCGTAGGCCTCGCGGAACAGGGCATTCTCGCTGAGCTGGACGATATGATCGACATTCGCCGTGACGATCATCCGCGGCCGGCCGTCCCGCCGGGCCGCAATAGCGGCTAAGAGGGCCTCCGCGGAACCGGTATGGAATCGATATCCGAAGAGCGCGACGGTCGTGGCCGTCTGCGGCGACCCGGATGCCGTGGTAGCCGGGGCGCTCATTGTCTGTGCCTCCCCGCGGACCGGATCCACGGCGCCCAGGTAGAGACCGATCTCCCCGATGTCACGCATCGGCGGCCCGGAAGCTCGCAGCCGGCCGGGTGGCGGCGCGCCGGTGGCGGCGGCGGTCGCTGTCGGCGCCGAGGAGCAGGGCGATGCCGGCGCCGAGGAGCAGGCCGAGGACCAGGGCCACAGGCAGGACGATCTTGGGTGAGGGCGGGAAGGTCCGCTGGCGCGCCGGTGTCGCGGCCGAGATAATCCGGACGTTGGTGGTGTTGAGCCGCTCCTGCTCGCTCGCCTCGCGGGCGCGCTTCAGGTAGGCCTCGTAGATGCCGCGGCGGGCATCGAGGGTGCGCTCCAGCTCGCGCAGGCCGACGTAGGCCCGGTCGCTGCTGGCCGTCTCGCTCTTCACCCGGTCGAGACTGGCCCGGATCGCCGCCTCGCTGGCGGCGGCGCGATCGTAATCCTTCTGGGTCGTCTCGATGATCCGCTCCTTCTCGCGCTGGATCAGGCGCTGCAGGTCGCGCTGCTGGGCGTATTGCTCGGCCATGGCCGGGTGGCGCTCGCCGAGGCGGGTGGCGAGTTCCGCGGTGTTGCGGGACAGCGTGGCATATTGCTGCCGCAGAGCCTGCATCTCGAGGGATTGCAGCATCTCCGGCAAAGCGGTGCTGGGATCGGACGAGCGCATCCGGCGCGCCTGATCGAGGCGCGACTTCGCCTCGGCCGTTTTGATGGAGGCGGTGACGAGCTGCTGGTTCAGGTCGCCGAGCTGCTGGTCGGTGAGCAGGCGGCCGCTGGCGGCCACGAGCTTGTGATCCTCGCGGTAGCGGACCACGGCGCCCTCTGCCTGCTCGACGTCCCGCTTCAGGCTGCTGAGCCGCCCGGCCAGGGCCTCGGAGGCGCGGCGCGCGGTCTCGGTGCGGGCTGCGGCCTCCTCGGCGAAGTAGGCGTCGCCGATGGCATTGGCGATGCGCGCGGCCTTCTCGGGATCGCGGGACTGCACCGAGACGTCGATCACGAAGGTCCGCTCGGCCCGCCGGACGCTGAGCCGGTTCTGCAGCGTGTCGAGGGCGGTGTTGACGGGGTCGCGGCTCGCCGGCGGGGGCAGCATGCCCAGGGCGCCCTTGATCCAGGTGAGCGTCGGGTTGTCGCCGTCCGGCAGGACGAACTCCTCGTCCTGATCGAGACGGAGCTTGGCGATCACGCGGCGCAGGACGCTGTCGGACTGGATCACCCGCACCTGGCTCTCGGCGATCGAGACGCCGCTGTCGGCCTGGGGCTGGCGCGCGTTCACGTCGTTCTCGACGACCCGCAGGTCGCTGGGATCCACGAGAACCTGGATGCTGGACGTATAACGCGGCGGGATCAGGCCGAGCAGGGCGACCGCCACGGCGACCATGAACAGGCCGCCCAGCACGATGAAGCCGCTGCCGCGCCACAGGCGCCGCAGGATCACGCGGCTGTCCGGCGACGGCGTGACCTGCGGCAGCACCATCCGGACGGGCTGGTCGCCGCTCATCCGTGTCGAGAAGTCGAACATACGCCTCGCTCCCTGACCTGCCCGGGCGGAGACCACCGCCCGTCGCCCTCTGCATCGCCCGTCCCCTTTCTGACCAGCTTCGTGCCGATCCGGAACAGGTGCTCGCCCGAGGCGTCGCCTTCTTCGGGAGCCCAGCAATCAGCATACCGGACCAGTCGTATCGTCCCGATGTGGCTCTTGCGTCAGGAAGCCCGCAGATATCGCTTACCGATGCGATCATGAGTGTCACGATAACAGAGCACGTAAAGTTCCCGATTTGCTGGGGACGACGTGAACCGCCTCAGGCGATGCCACCCCGTGCGACAATTGACTCCGGCGCCGCGTAGGCGGCCGGATCGCCCGCCAGGAATTGTTGGAAGCGCCGGCCGTCCTCGGCCGCGGTCGCGTTCCAGCGGGCCACGTTGGCTCGGCTTGCCGCCGCCGCGCGGGCCGGGCCGCCTTCCCGAAGCCAGGCGCCGACGGCCCGGGCTGCTCCGTCGGGATCCTCCGGCCGGATGAGCAGGCCGGATGTCCCCAGCACCTCGCGGAACACCGGGTCATCCGGCGCCACGACCGGCAGGCCGCCATGCTGGACTTCCAGCAGCGGCAGGCCCAGCCCCTCCGCCATGGAGGTGGAGACCAGCAGGTGGCACGACCCGGCGAGGGCACGCAGCTCTGCGTCGGCGAGGTACCCGTGCCGGTGCAGGAATGGCGGCGGCGCCTCCAGGAAGGCGTGCCGTCCCCAGCCGACCCGGCCGACGAGATGGAGTTCCGCCGGGATACCGGCGCGGATCAGCGCCGCCGTCAGGGCGAGGGTCGCCGGATAGTTCTTGCGCGGCTCGATGGTCCCGATGGCGAGGAGCCGCAGCGTTCCGCCCGGCCCGTAGGCCGCCGGTCCCGGCAGGTCGCCCAGGCCGAAGGCGTCGCGGACGGGGGGGCGCAGCAGGGCGACGCGGGCGCGCGCCGCGCAGAGCCCGCGCACGGCCGCGCCGGTGGTGCGGCTGTTGACGAACAGGTTCGGGCACCAGCGCAGGGCGAGGGCGAAGCTCGGGCTCATGTAGATCCGGCTGCGCAGGCTCAGATCCGCCTTCCGCGTCAGGAGGAACGTGTCGTGGACGTAGAGCAGGCACCGCGCTGCCGCGACGGCGCAGAGAGGCCCCGGTGGGAAGCCCGGGAACAGGAACAGCGCGTCCCGGTCCAGGAGCGCCCGCGCCGGGAGGCCGACGTGCTGCGCGGCGATCATGTCCGGCAGGGAGCCGGCGGTCACCGGCCGCACCGTGTGCGGAGCGAGCCTGTCCGGGGCGAAGAGGTCGAGGGTGACCCGCTCGATCCCCGTGACATGGGCCCGCAGATGGGTCTGGTCGAGGTAGATCCGCCGCCGCACCATATCGGGATCCGCCTTGCCGGCCGTCATGGCGCACGCCGCCGCAGCGCGCCGGCAAGATAGAGGCACCGGCGCACGAAGAGCGGCATCCGGCGCCCGAACATCATCTGCTTGGCCCGCCGCAGCCGGCGAACGAGCGGCGGCGAGACCGCCGGAACGGTGCCGGTCGCGCCAGTCCGCAGATCGGCCGCGAAGGGGAAATGCCCGAGCATCGCGGGTGCGAAGCATGGATGGGTCGCGCCCTCCGACAAGCCCTGTCGCCGGAACACCGCCTCCAGGGACAGCGCTGCCGCGGCCGGGCTGTAGCGGCTCTCCAGGGCGATGCGCGCAAAGGCTCCGAGACGCGTGCGGGCCTCCCGGTCACCGACCAGGGCGGCCAGGGCTTCGGCGAGGGCGCCCGGCCGCATCGGCACGAGGCGGCCGGATACGCCGTCGATCACCGCCGAGGTCAGCCCTGAGGTGCGATAGGCCAGGGTTGGCACGCCGCACAGGCCGGCTTCGATGGGCGTCTGCCCAAGAGTCTCGTGACGGCTCGCGGTGACGTGGAGGTCGCAGGCGCCGTACCACGCCGCCAGCATCGCCTCGTCCGCGATGAGGCCGGGCGCGAAGAGGTTCGCGACGCCGAGCCGGGCCGGATCGTCGAGCCGGCCGATCGCCACCACGCCGACGCCCGGCCCCGCTACGGCCTGCAGCGCCGCTCGGAGATCGGCAAAGCCCTTGTCGGGCCCGTCGACGATCACCGAGGAGACAAGGATCAGCACGTCGTCGGGCGGCAGGCCGAGGCGGCCGCGCAGCTCCGCGCGATCACCGGGCCGGAACACGGCGGTCGGGAAGGCGAGGCGGATCGGCTCGACCACAGTTCCGGGCGGCGCGAGTTCGCGAGCCCGCGCCAGCGTCCAGTCGGAATTGGCGAGCAGCCAGGGAGCCGGCGATGGGGTCGCGGATACCCCTGCGGCGCCGGCCAGCACCGCGCGCTTGCGGCCATGCATGCCGGCGATCCGGCCGGGCGCCAGCTGCGGGTATTCGTCCGGGCTGGGGCAGGCCGCATCGCAGCCGATCGCGGCGCGTCCGCATGCGCGCGGATGGGCGCACCGGCCCGTGAGAGGGAAGAGGTCGTGCAGCACGAGGCCGACCGCTCCCTGTCGGGCCAGACGGCCGACGACGTCGAGGCTGCGGGTGGCGCCGTGCAGGTTGCCGGCGAGGACGAGGTCCGGGGCGGCCTCCGCGATCGCCGCCTCCGCCCGGGGGAAGACGTCGCGCCACTCGGCAGCTTCGGGGCGGCCGCTCAGGATGATCTCCGCAACCCGATGACCCGCGAGGGTCAGCGCCTCCGCGAGCCGGCGCTGGGCCACGCCGGCGCCGCCCTGGGTGCCCGTCCCGGTGAGCGACACGATCGACAGGCCGTCGCCGGGCGGAGGCAAATCCGCATGCAGCCTGTGGAGGAGCGCCGGACGGCCGATCAGGCTCCGCCGGTTCCCGGCAATCCTCGACCAGGCGGCCGCTTCATGCAGCATACCGTCGGCGTCGAGGACCGCGTGGGCCGCGACGGCGTTGCGCCGCCAGAGGATCCCGCCGCCCGCAGGCACGCGGCTGCCGATCGCCTCCGCAGGACAGGGTCCGTCGAGGCCGCGGACGGCGTCGTCGAACAGGACGCGCAGCCCCGCGACCGCGTCGCCATCGGTGAGCGACGCCTCCAGCGCCAGCGCGATCAGCGCCCCCGGTGCGAGCAGGTCGCCGGCGCTGAGCCAGAGCAGGTGGTCCGGACCGGGATCGGCCAGGATGCGCTCGACGGCGGCGCGGGCGGTTCCCGGCGCCAGCACGTCGTGCCGGAGTTCCGGATAGTCCTGTCGCAGGACCGACGCGACGGTCCCGGCCGGCGCCGCGCCTGCCCGGGCCACCGTGACGATCCGGATCCGCGGCCATGGTCGCCCGTCGGGCAGCGACGCCGGACGAGCGGGGCCGGGGGCTTGGCGCCCGAACGGCCAGCCGGCGACGCCGTGGGCAGGCGATGCGATGTCTGCGGCGTCGGTCAAGGCGGCTCTGACGGCGGCTCGGGTCTCGTGCGGGGCGGCAGCGTGGACCGGAAGGTTGAAGATTGCCTCTCGGTGCCGGCGGCGTGTCAGCCGTCCACGCGGATCCGGGCCGGGCCGGACTCGAGCCGGCCGATGCGGGCGGCTGCCGGGTAGCCGGCCTCGCGGATGCGCGCGAGGATCGCCTCGGCCCGGTCGGACGAGCAGGTCACCAGCAGCCCGCCCGAGGTCTGCGGATCGGTCAGGAGGTGGCGGCGCCAGTCCGGGAAGTCCTCCGGCAGGTCGACCGCCTCGCCGAACGCCGCCCAGTTCCGGTGCGAGGCGCCGGTGACGGCGCCCGCGCGCGCCAGCGCCTCCGCCCGCGGCAGCAGGGGGAGGGCATCGGCCTCGAGGGTGAGCGTGAGGCCGGCGCCGCGGGCGATCTCCAGGCCGTGACCCAGGATGCCGAAGCCGGTCACGTCGGTGAGGGCGTGGACGGCGGGATCGGCCGCCAGTTCGGGTCCGATCCGGTTGAGCAGGGTGGTGGTGGCGATGAAGTCGCGGTAGCCGGCCTCGTCGAGGGTCGCCCGCTTGATCGCCGCCGAGTAGACCCCGACCCCGATCGCCTTGGTGAGCAGGACGGCGTCTCCGGCCATCGCGTCGGCGTTGCGGCGCACCGCCTCGCGGCGGCAGGTGCCGATCACCGCGAGCCCGTAGATCGGCTCGGGCGCGTCGATCGAGTGGCCGCCCGCCACCGGGATGCCGGCCTCGGCGCATGTCTCGGCACCGCCCCGCAGGATCCGGGCAACGACCTCCGGGTCGATCTTGCCGAGCGGCATGCCGAGGATCGCGAGCGCCAGGATCGGGCGGCCGCCCATGGCATAGACGTCCGAGATGGCGTTCGTCGCAGCGATCCGGCCGAAATCGACGGGGTCGTCCACCATCGGGGTGAAGAAATCCGTGGTGGCGATGATGCAGGTGCCGTCCTCCAGCTCCCACACGGCCGCATCGTCCGCGGTCTCGTTGCCGACGAGGAGCCGTTCGAACGGGCCGGCCGCCGGCTGCTGGGCGAGGAGCTGGCGCAGGGTGGCGGGGTCGAGCTTGCAGCCGCAGCCGCCGCCATGGGCAAGACTGGTCAGCCGGGGGGCATCGGTCATCGCTGATCTCCGTTCCGGATGTCCTGGGCCGTTCCCGGGTCAGTATCGCGTCGTCAGCGCGTTGAGCCAGTCCGGGGAGGCCGCGACGGCCGCGGCCTCGACCCGCTTGTCGAGCCCGGTCAGCACCAGCAGCCCGAGCAGCACCATCACGGCGCCCAGGGCGGACTTCGCGGCCCGTCCGGCCGCGGCGAGACCGCTGCGCCAGCGCAGCAGCGCCTCGCGGGAGACGAAGCCCAGCAGCATCAGGGGGGCCGCGGCCCCGATCCCGAAGGCCAGCATCGTCACGGCGACGCTCCCGAGATGCTCGCCCCTTGCCGCCATGAGCGAAGCGGCGCCGAGCGTCGGTCCCACGCAGGGGCTCCAGGCGGCGCCGAGCAGCAGGCCCACCGCGAATTGGCCGGACAATCCCCCCGCGCCGAAGCCGCCGAAGCGTTCCTCGGCCCAGGCTCCGACCGGACCCGCCGCCGTCGCGACCCCGGCCTGCAGCCGCGGCACCATCAGCACCACGCCCAGCAGCACGAGGAGCACCGCGCCGGCGCGCCGGAACACGTCGCCGTCCAGGCCGAGGGTGAACCCGATCGTGGCGACGAACAGCCCGATCGCCGTGAAGGCGATCGAAAGCCCGGCGGCGAGCGCCACCGGGCCGAGGCGATGCTCCGCGGCCGCGGTGCCGAGCACGATCGGGATCAGCGGCAGCACGCAGGGCGAGAGCACCGACAGGAGACCGGCCAGGAAGGCGAATCCCACCGTTCCGAGCATGCCCTCGCGCTCCCGATCCCGCTCGCCGGGCGGAGGTCTCGTCCCTGCCGCGCGGGCCGTCAACGCGCCAGGCGGACGCGGGGCCGCGGGAACAAGGCGGCCGCCGGCCGATTTCGGCGGCAGTCCCGTGGCGTTCCCGGGCGAGGCGGAGCAGACCGGTGGCCATCTTCTTCACGGGCGACACGCATTTCGGCGATCCGCGGGCGCTGCGCTTCGACCACCGGCCCTATCCGGATCTCGCGGCCCACGATGCCGGGCTGATCGCGGCCTGGAACGCGACGGTCGCGCCCGGCGACACGGTCTGGCACCTCGGCGACTTCGCCCTCGGGCCGAGCGGCGCCCGGATCCGCGAGATCCTCGCCGGCCTGAACGGCGAGAAGCACCTGATTGTCGGCAACAACGACGGGCCCGATACCCTCGACGCGCCCGGCTGGGCCTCGGTGCGGCACTACGCGGAAGTCGCGGTCGAGGGGCGGATGGTGGTGCTCTGCCACTACGCGTTCCGGACCTGGAACGGCATGAGCCGGGGTGCCCTCAACCTCCACGGGCACAGCCACGGCAAGCTCAAGCCGATGCCGAAGCAGTACGATGTCGGCGTCGACCCGATGGGGCCGGCCCCCGTGCCGCTCGCCGCGATTCTGACCTCCCGCCTGCGCCGGAAGCAATGATTCGGGTCGGAACTTTCACATGAGCTTCACCGTTTCAGCGGACAGAAAGGGAGTGGACCCGTGCCGCTCCGAGAAACCAGGTCGATCCGCCTGCGGATCGACCTTCACAAGCCGTGTGTGAGTGTTCCCGTGAGTGCCATGTCGGCCACTCTGACCCGTTGCCTCGCCAGCCTTCTGGCAGGCCTCGCCCTGACTTCCGCGGCGTCGGCTGTGCCGGCCTGCATCGAAGCCCAGCGCAAGGTCGACGAGGCCAATGCCCTGCGCTTTCAGGCGCGTCAGGAAGCCCGCCTGGGCAATCATGACCGCGTCTGCGACACGCTCGACGAGGTCGGCGACCGCTACGACGATGCCCGCGACGCATTCGAGCGATGCGGCGAGGGCGTCGTGGCGATCGATCTCCGCAGCGAATTGCGGGGCCTGCGGATCGCCAAGAAAATTAACCGCTGCGATTGATCGGGTGCGCGCCCGCACCTCGGACACCCCGTTCCTGCAGCATCACCCCGATACGCGCGACACAGGTCGCCGAAAAGGTTCTGCGCCCATGACCCCCGCCACGCTTTCGAACGAGATCGAGCCTGCCGTGACCCGCACGGGCCCGTCCTTCGCGGCCGCCCTCTGCGGCTTCGTCAGCACCACCGTCGCGACGACGATGCTGCTCATGCTGATCGGCACGTTCTGATCACGGCGCGACCGACCAGAACCGCTGGCGGTTGAACAGCATATCCTGGGAGCCGACCTTCGGAGCCGGCTCCGTCCGCCGTCCGCAATCGGGCTCGGCCGGCTTCGTGACCGCCGCGAGGGTTGCCGGAACCGCCGCGGGAACCAGGCCGAGGCGGGTCTGAACCTCCGGCTGCCGCGCCGCCGCGATGGTCAGCACGCAGGCGATCAGACCGCCGGCCACAGTTCCGAGAACGAAATTCAGCATCGGGGATGGGATCCGGGGGCCGAGTCCTTGAGGCCACACAGCGTGGTTGATAAGCAACCCGGCGGCATCATGGCGGATCTGACGCTCACGCGCTTTTAACTCCTGGTCTGCGACAGCTACGCGCCAGCTTGCCGCCCAGGCAGGCCCGACGACGGGGCTGGACCGCCGATGAACTACGCCGCCAACGCCTACGCCAAGACCTCCCACAGCGCGCTGACGCCCCGCGAAGCCGAATCCGCGGTCCTGCTGAAGGCGGCGCAGAAGCTGATCGGTGCCAGTCAGGGCCTCGCCACCGGCGACACCGGACGCATGAACGAGGCGCTGACCTACAACCAGCGCGTCTGGACGCTGCTGACCTCGGAGGCGACATCCGACGAGAACCCGCTCCCCAGCGACGTCAAGCAGGGCGTCGGGCGCCTGGGCGTGTACGTGCTCCAGAGCTGCATCGACGCGATGATCGCGCCGACGCCGGAGAAGATCGCCACTTTGGTGTCGATCAACAATCACATCGCGGCCGGCCTCCAGGGCAATCCCGGCTGAGGCCCGGCGCCTCTCAGGGAGCCGCCGGAGCCTGTGCCTCCGCCACGGGCACCGCGCCGGCGGTCTCCCATTCCACGAGCTTGCGGCTCAGCTTGAGCGCCCGGTAATACTCGCCGGCCTCGACGGCCTCCGCGATGGCGGCGATCTGCGGCGCTGCGGCCGGCGCGAGCCCGAGCAGATCCGTCGCCTGCCGGAAGAACAGGTCGATGCTCGGCGTCGGATCGTCGGCGAGGTAGATGACCGTCAGCGTCAGGTGAAGACGCTTACAGACCGTGTCGGCCTCGGTCTCCGTGATGATCTCGCTCTCGCGCAGGAACTTGCACTGCGTCTCGATCAGGAAGGTCGAGCGCCGGTCGCCGTTGCGCAGCAGCGCGCCGTTGATGATCAGCCTCTCGAACGGCTTGAGTTCCAAGCGCAGGGGCATCGGGCGTTCCTTTCTAGAAGACCCGGCCATTTCATGCGCGAACCGTTAACGTTTTGAGAACTCCCATCCTGCGCGCCGCCGTTGCGGTCGCGGGCGATGGTGATAAACTCAGACAAGTCAGGTCGCGACGGATGCGGCGAGGAGGTCCGATGACGGCTCGACCCGATCAGCGTGCCCGGTATCCGAGCCTCGCCGGCAAGCGCGTTCTGGTCACCGGCGGCGCCTCGGGGATCGGGGAAGCGCTCGTCGAGGCCTTCGTGGGGCAGGGCGCGCGGGTCCTGTTCTGCGACATCGCGGAGGATGCGGCCCGCGCCCTGGTGGCGCGCGTCGGGCCGGGAGCCGTGCACGCGCCGCTCTACCGGCACTGCGACCTGACCGATGTCGAGGCGGTCCGCACGCTGGTCGCGGAGGCGGATACGGCCCTGGGCGGCCTCGATGTCCTGATCAACAATGCCGGAAACGACGACCGCCACAGCCTCGCGGAGGTGACGCCCGCCTACTGGGACGACCGGATGGCGGTGAATCTGCGCCATCTGTTCTTCGCCGCCCAGGCGGCGATTCCGGCGATGCGGCGCGCGGGCGGCGGCGTGATCCTCAATTTCGGATCGATCAGCTGGCATCTCGGGCTCAAGGAGATGCCGCTCTATCAGACCGCCAAGGCGGCGATCGAAGGCATGACCCGCGCCCTGGCCCGCGACCTCGGCCGCGACAACATCCGGGTGGCGACGATCGTGCCCGGCAACGTCCAGACGCCCCGCCAGGAGAGGTGGTACACGCCGGAGGGCGAGGCGGAGATCGTCGCCGCACAATGCCTCGACGGCCGGATCCAGCCGGCCGATGTCGCCGCCTTGGTCCTGTTCCTGGCCTCGGACGATGCCCGGATGTGTACGGGCCACGGCTATTTCGTGGATGCCGGCTGGCGCTGAGCCGGGCGGGTCAACGCTCCGGCGCGGCCCCCGCGGCCGACCGCGCCGGCCTGTCCCGGCGTCGCAGGAGGCGGCCGTCGGTGGCGGCGAGACCGACGGCGAACAGGACCATGCCGGACAGGTGGCGGGCGTCCACACGCTCACCGAGGACCAGCGCACCCGACAGGATCGCCGGGACCAGGACCAGGACGGTGACCCGCGACAGGTTCGTCGCGCCCGCCCGCGCCCGGATCCGGAAATAGACGACACAGACGAGGTTCAGGGCGAGCGCGGCGATCCCGACCCGGCGGAGCACCAGGGTCAAGGGCGGCAGCGCCGAGAGGGCCGACGCCCGTGAAGAAGAACGGGTCATCCCACAGGACCGAGAGACCGACCAGCATCGCCCGGTCGGACGTGGACATGCTCGGATGACCGGCGGGTCGCATGACGAAGCTCCTGGAGAACAGGGCTCATGCTGCGACGGTATCGGGCGCGCCAGCATCCCGATTCCTGCTCTGGAACCGGCCGCGGCGGCGTGTCGATCCTCGATCCCGGGACCCACGAAGGAGGGGCCGCGCCAGAGGCCGATGAGGAGATGGGACTTTCCGACGCCGCCTCACCCCGTCGTCCCGGAGCCGCGCAGGGGAATCCGGGATCCGGCCACGCCGACGTGCCAGAACAGGGCGCCGTCGGTGGGGCGGGGTTCCGGGCTCGCCTTCGGCAGCCCGGAATGACGGCGCGGCGCATTCGGTGCGAGACAGTGACGCGCGGACTAGTCCTGCCGTTTGTGACGCCCCGAACCGGCAGAGGAGGGCGCCACTTCCCAGCAGCCCCCGAGGACGCTGTCCTTCGAACCCGCACCCGCGCAGAGGCGCGGCCGTCGAGTGCCGAAGGCCGACGCGTCAGCCGCGCAAGGCCGGACGGCTCAGTCGCACGTCTCCTTCTTCACGGTCTTCGTGTCGCCCATGTCGTTCTCCTTGCGCACCGTCTTGGTCACGCAGCCGTCGCCATGCTCATGAACGGTCACGGACTTGGACTCGGAGGCCGGACGATCGACGACGACGGCGGGCCGGTCGCGCTCGATGACGGTGGTCTGGGCCTGCGCGGCGGCGCCGAGGCTCAACAGGGCGGCGGTCGCGAGGAAGGTCATGCGCATGCTGAAACTCCAATACCGATTTCGGTACCGGGTAACGGCCATGCCAACTTGAGCGTTCCGCGGATTCTGAGGGCCGAAGGCGGGCCGAACCCGTAGGAAACTTGGCTCGGCCCGCGCGCCGTTCGGCCTGAAGCGCAGCCGGAGCGACGGCGCTAAGGACCGCGGAACCGGCGCCGATTCAACCCCGGTGAACTACGTGCGCGGCCCAGCCGGAGCTCAGCCGCCCGTCATCGGCGGGAAGAAAGCGATCTCGCGGGCCCCCGCGATCGGCGCGTCCGGCTTGGCATGAGTCCGGTCGATCGCGGCCCGGACGACGCCCGGATCCTCGAAGGCGTAGGCATATTCCTCGCCCCGGCCCCGAAGCCACCCGACCAGATCGGCCACGGTGGCGACCTCCGGCGGCGGCGCCAGCTCCTCCTCGGGGCGGCCGATCCGCTCGCGGACCCAGGCGAAATAGACGAGCTTCATCGCATCACCGTAGCCAAGGCAGGGTCGGAACCGCGCATCCCGCGAGCAGATCCGTCAGCGCGGATCGTCGATGACGTGCTTGATCCCGGCCCGCATGTAGTCCCAGCCGGTCCAGAGCGTGAGCGCGGCGGCGAGCCACAGCAGCGTCAGCCCGATCGACTCGGTCCCGGGCAGCACCGTCTCGCCCGCCGGGCCGGCCACGAGGAAGCCGAGGGCCAGGAGCTGCACGGTGGTCTTCCACTTCGCGATCCTGCTGACCGGCACGCCGACCTTCAGCTCGGCGAGATACTCGCGCAGGCCGGAAACCAGCACCTCGCGGCACAGGATCACGATCGCCGCCCAGATGTTCGGGCCGGCGATGGTGTGATCCGCCGCCAGCATCAGCAGGCAGGCCGAGACGAGAAGCTTGTCGGCGATCGGATCCAGCATCCGCCCGAGCGCCGAACTCTGATGGTAGGTCCGGGCGACGTAGCCGTCCAGGTAATCGGTGATCGCAGCCGCGACGAACACGCCCAAAGCCGTCCACCGGGCGGTGTGGGATTCGGGCCAGAACAGAAGCGCGACCATCACCGGCACGGCAACGAGGCGCCCGTAGGTCAGGCAGTTCGCGAGCGTCCAGGCCGGCGACCGTCGTCGGGGAAGGACGGCGTTCATCGCTGGGGTGAAATCAGAGCGCGGCCCGGGCGTCAACGCCCCGGGACCGGGCTCGGCCATCGCGGCCGGGTTCTCAGGCGCCGGCATGGAAGAAGTCGTAGACCGCCCGCGCAGTGGCGGCGTTGACGCCCGGGGTCTTGGCCAGATCCTCGAAGGCGGCGCTCTGGATCGCCTTCACCGTCCCGAAGTGATGCAGCAGCGCGCGTTTGCGGCTCGGCCCGATTCCGGCGATCTCGTCCAAGGGGTTCCTCACCATCTCACGCTTCCGCTTGGCTCGATGGCTGCCGATGGCGAAGCGGTGCGCCTCGTCGCGGAGCCGCTGCACGAAGTAGAGCGTCGGATCGCGCGGCGGAAGCTTGAAGGGCGGCCGACCGGGCACGAAAAACGTCTCGCGCCCGGCATCCCGGTCGCGGCCCTTCGCGACGCCGATCAGCGGTACTCCCGAGACGCCGACCTCTTCCAGCGCCGCCCGCGCGGCATCGAGCTGGCCCTTGCCGCCGTCGATCAGCACGAGGTCCGGCCAGGCTGGAAACGCCTCGCTCTCCTCCGCCGGGGCCGGACCTGGCTCCGGCGCGCCGCCCTCGGCGGCCGCCGCATTCGCCTCGCGCTCGGTCCTCGGCGCCTCCTTCACGAGCCGCTTGAAGCGTCGCTGCAGCACCTCGCGCATCATGCCGTAATCGTCGCCCGGGGTGAGATCCTCGGACTTGATGTTGAACGTGCGGTAATGCGTCTTCATGAAGCCCGTCGGGCCGGCGACGATCATGCCCCCGACCGCGTTCGTGCCCATGATGTGCGAATTGTCGTAGACCTCGATTCGGCGCGGCGTTCGGTCGAGTGCGAAGGCCTGGCCGAGGGCTGTCAGCAGCTTGCCCTGGGAGGCCGTGTCGGCCAGGCGCCGGGCCAGGGCTTCCTTGGCGTTGCGCTGGGCGTAGTCGACGAGGTTCTTCCGCTCGCCGCGGCTCGGCCTGTGGATCTCGACCCGGTACTCCACGCGGCTCGACAGCGCCGCCGCCACCAGCTCGGCATCCTCGATCGTGTGGCTCGTCAGCACGGTCCGCGGCGCCGGCTTGTCGTCGTAGAACTGGCCGATGAACGAGCCCAGCACCTCGTCGGGGGTCATGGTCCGGTCGGCCTTCGGGAAATACGCGCGGTTGCCCCAGTTCTGGAAGTTCCGGAAGAAGAACACCTCGATGCAGAACTGGCCGGCCTGCTCGTCGAGGGCGAACACGTCCGCCTCCTCGACGCCCTGCGTGTTGACCCCCTGAACGCCCTGGATCGCCGAGAGCGCGGCGATCCGGTCCCGGAAGCGGGCGGCGCGCTCGAATTCCATCGCCTCCGAGGCTGCCTGCATCTCGGTGCGCATCCGGTCCTTCACGGCATTCGACTTGCCCGCCAGGAACGCACGGGCGGAATCCGCCATCGCGGCGTAATCCTCCTTGGCGATCTCGCCGGTGCAGGGGCCGGAGCAGCGCTTGATCTGGTAGAGCAGACAGGGCCGGGTGCGGTTCTCGTAGTAGCTGTCGGTGCAGGTGCGCAGCAGGAAGGCGCGCTGCAGGGCGTTCACCGTCCGGTTCACCGCCCAGACGCTGGCGAAGGGGCCGTAATAGTTGCCCTTCCGGCGCCGGGCGCCCCGGTGCTTGACGATCTGCGGGGCCGGACCGTCGTCGGTGACCAGGATGTAGGGAAACGACTTGTCGTCCCGCATCAGCACGTTGAAGCGGGGCTTCAACTGCTTGATCAGGTTGGCTTCGAGAAGCAGGGCCTCGGTCTCGGTCGCGGTGGTGACGAACTCCATCGCCGCCGTCTGCGAGATCATCCGGGCGATGCGGTTGGAGTGCGCCTGGCCCCGCGCGTAGGAGCCGACCCGCGCCTTCAGGTTCTTGGCCTTGCCGACATAGAGGACGTCGCCGCGATGATCGAACATCCGGTAGACGCCGGGCGAGGTCGGCAGGGTCGACCAGAACCGGCGGATCACCTCGGTGCCGGCCTGGACGGCGCCCGGCTCAAAGTCGAAGTCGATCTCCGGCGCCTCCGAATCGGGGAGGCCGGCTTCCGGCTCGTCGGCGGTCTCGTCCCGCTCGGCGTCCCGGCCGTCGTCGAAGGTGTCGGGGGGCAGGTCTGTCAGGGCTCTGCGGCTCATACCGCAGATCTAAGCGTTCCGGACCGCCAGGGGGACCGGGGCGGCGACAAAAATCGCGCGCCCGGCCCGATCGGTCAATCGAACAGCGAGTCGATGTCGCTCTGGTCCACGTGGCCGATATCGTGGTCGAGCTTGGGCCCGTTGAGGAGCGAGCTCTCGTCGTCCAGGGAGGTCGGCACCGGCATGACGGTGATGAGCTCCTTGAAGCTGTCGAGCTCCGACCACGTGGCGATCAGTCGGTCGAGGTGCTCCTCGATGAACTTCATCACGCTGACGATCTTGGTGATCCGCTGGCCGGTCAGGTCCTGGAAATTGCAGGCCTCGTAGGCGGTGATCACGCGCTCGAGGATCACGTCGACATGCGGCTTCACGCCGGGCGGCAGCGTCGCGGCGTTGAGCATGCCGGCGTGGCTCTCGATCTCCTCGATCGCGCCGAGCAGCTGCGTGGTGGCGCGCTCCGTCGAATCGACCACCGCATCGAGTTCGTCGGCCGCACGCCGCATGCCCTTGCCGGTATTCTCGGTCCGGTGCAGCGTCGCCAGCTCCGACTTGGTGCGGGTGATCGCCTCCTTCATCACGTCGAGTTCCGTGCGCATCGCCAGCGCCTCGTGCAGCTCGCGGCGACACGACTCGATGGTCTCGCTCGCGCTCATCTGCGTGACGCGGCGCAAGTCCTGGATGGCGCTGAAGATTTCCTCGAGCCGCGCGCTCGATGCGGTGAGGCCTGGCTCAGGCGGGGGAGCCACGGCAAGCCCGAGGCTGTCTTCGATGCGATAGCGCTTCTGGGTCATCGTCCGGGCGTGAGCGTTCGTGTTCGGTCGACGCAACTCTCTACCACATCGGTTAGCGGACTGTGACCGCCAAGCTTTTTCCGGGGCCTTGGCGCGTTCGATCGCGGGCGCGGCGCGCGGCTTAACCCGCGATTCACGCTGGCGCCGCCTGACGCCGGAGAGGCCGCGCTTCCGCAGCGATTCACCACGTTCGTTCACCTGATTCGGTAAAATGCCGCGGGATTGTTCGCGGGCCGGGAGCACGAGCCCCGGCGCGGGAGCGTGCGGCGATGCGGGGTTCAGTCCGATTCGGAATGGGGGTGGCCGCGGCCGCGCTCGTCTTGTGCAGCCCGGTGCAGGCGCAACAGGCGCGCTACGCCGAGGGCGGCTACGGCGGCGGCCTGATCGAGTACCTCGTCACCGGCCAAGCGGGCGGGGACGGGCGCGCCTGGCCGCGGCGCTCCGCGGCGCCGCAGCGGGTCGCGGCCTATTCCGGCGACCTTATTCCGGCCGAGCCGGAGCCCGCCCAGGCCTACGGCCAAGCGTCTGGACAGGCCTATGGACAGGCTTACGGCGCGCCGCCCGCGGCCGTTTACGGAGCGCCCCAGGCGGATCCGAGCCGGATCGCCCGTGCGGTCGCACCCGAATACCAGCGCCAGGAAGTCGCCTTCGCGGGGCGGCAGAAGCCCGGCACGATCGTGATCGACACCGCCGCCAAGCACCTCTATCTCGTGCAGGGCGGGCAGCGCGCCCTGCGCTACGGGATCGGCGTCGGCCGGCCCGGCTTCGCCTGGAGCGGACTCAAGACGGTCAGCCGCAAGGCGGAGTGGCCGGACTGGACGCCGCCGCCCGAGATGCTCGCCCGCCGCCCCGATCTGCCGCGCCACATGGCCGGCGGGCCGGAGAACCCGCTGGGCGCCCGCGCCCTGTATCTCGGCTCGTCGCTCTACCGCATCCACGGCACCAACGAGCCCAAC
This sequence comes from Methylobacterium sp. UNC378MF, assembly GCF_900103195.1. Classification (GTDB taxonomy): domain Bacteria; phylum Pseudomonadota; class Alphaproteobacteria; order Rhizobiales; family Beijerinckiaceae; genus Methylobacterium. Next base: position 63,770 of record NZ_FMWU01000032.1, read on the forward strand.
ACGATCGGGCAGTCTGTCTCGTCGGGCTGCATCCGGATGATGAACGACGACGTCATCGACCTCTACGACCGCGTGCCGGTGGGCGCGCGCGTCGAGGTGCTCTGAGCGCCTGTCGGCGCCGCCCGATCGCGGGCCCGCCTCATCCGGATACGGGAAGGCCCGGCCGCGCCTGACGCGACCGGGCCTTCTGCGTCTGAAGCCGGCTCGATCAGGTCCAGTCGCTGTCGTCGCCGCCGCCCAGGTCGCCGCCGAAATCACCGCCCGGATCGCTGTAGCCGGCATCCTGGAGGCCGCCCAGATCGCCGCCGCTGTTGTCGAGGGCCGAGCCGAGATCCTGGTTGCCGCCGTCGCCGTAGTAATTGTTGACGATGGTCTCGCCGCTGCCGCCGCCGAGGCCGGCCGCCGCCGCGCTGCCGAGGCTCGAATGACCGCCCGCGAAGGCGTTCGAGAGGGCGCTGCCGAGGAGCATGCCGCCCGCCGCGCCCGCCGCCATCGGCAGGGCCGTCGCCATGAAGCCGCCGCCCCGCGCCGGAGCCTGCGGCTGCCCGCCCCACGGACCGCCCTGCTGCTGCGGGTAGCCACCCTGCTGCGGGTAGCCCTGCTGCGGATAGCCCTGCGGCGCGCCACCCTGATTGCCCCAGGGCTGACCGGCCGGACGCGGCTGGCCGTAGCCGGGCTGGGGCTCCTGGCGCTGCTGGCTGCCGCCGCCGAAGATGCTCGACAGGAAGCCGCCGCCCCCGGCGGGCTGGGCCGAGGCCGCCTGGCTTCGGGCCTGCTCCAGCTGCTGGTTCAGGCTCTTGATCGCCTCTTCCTGCACGTAGATCAGCTGCGCCATCGCGTAGGGGGCGTAGGGCTGGGTGCGGATCTTGTCGGCGATGAAGCGCTCCGCCTCCGCATCGCGGGGCTGGGACTGCGCCTGCTCCAGCCGCTGGAAGATTCCCGAAATGACGTCGCGTTCTTCGCTGTTCATGGAGTCGTCCTCCTCGAATCTCACCCGCGGGCCCGAACGCGCCGCATGGCAGACACGACATGGGTGCGCGGCGACGCTTTGTCAGGGGGATTGCGAAAACTTCATGTGCGGGCCGTGAAATGCGAGAAGCCCGGCCTGGCGGCCGGGCTTCCCGTGTTCGGAGGCTGTGGGCGCGGCGCGAGCCGCGCCGGCGGGTGGATCCTAGAATGTGCCGAACTTGTAGTTCAGGCCGGCGCGGACGACGGCGAACTGGTCGTCGCGGCGGCCGACGCCGCTGTAGACGACCGGGAAGTTGTTGGCGGCGTTGATCACGAACGCGCCCTGGTTGCGGGTGCCGCGATCGAGGTTGACGTACAGGCCTTCGACCTTGAGCGTCACGGCCGAGGAGCGGAAGAAGTTCAGGAACGAGTCGGTAGGCAGGGCATACTCGATGCCGCCGCCGGCGGCCCAGCCGGTGCGGAAGCTGTCGTTGCCGGCAAAGCCACCGAAGGAGCGGTCGGCGCTGCCCGAGCCGTAGGCGAAGCCGCCGGTGCCGTACACGAGGGTGCGGTCGAAGGCGTAGCCGAGGCGGCCGCGGACGGTGCCGAAGAAGTCGAGGCTGGAGAGGCCGCGCGGATCGGTGAGGTAGTAGCCGGGGGCGACGGCGCCGGAGACGAAGGCGTTGTTCCGGTTGCGGCCGAAGTCGAGGTACTGGGCGTCGGCCTCGAAGCCGATCACGACACCCGAGCCCGGGGTGAACTGGTAGTTGTAGCCGATCTGGCCACCGCCGGAGAAGCCGTCCTGGCTGCGGTTG
>NZ_FMWU01000018.1 GCF_900103195.1 Methylobacterium sp. UNC378MF
ATGGGCAAGGAAAAGTTCTCCCGCACCAAGCCGCACTGCAACATTGGCACGATTGGTCACGTTGACCACGGCAAGACGTCTCTGACGGCGGCGATCACGAAGGTTCTGGCTGAGACGGGCGGGGCGACGTTCACGGCCTACGACCAGATCGACAAGGCTCCGGAGGAGAAGGCGCGCGGGATCACGATCTCGACGGCGCACGTGGAGTACGAGACGCAGAACCGTCACTACGCGCACGTGGATTGCCCCGGCCACGCCGACTACGTGAAGAACATGATCACGGGCGCGGCGCAGATGGACGGCGCGATCCTGGTGGTGTCGGCGGCCGACGGCCCGATGCCGCAGACCCGCGAGCACATCCTTCTGGCGCGCCAGGTCGGCGTTCCGGCGCTGGTGGTGTTCCTCAACAAGGTCGACATGGTCGACGACGAGGAGCTTCTGGAGCTGGTCGAGCTGGAGGTGCGCGAGCTTCTCTCGAAGTACGACTTCCCCGGCGACGACATCCCGATCACCAAGGGCTCGGCGCTGATGGCGCTGGAGGACAAGGAGCCGAAGATCGGCAAGGAGGCCGTTCTGGCGCTGATGGCGACGGTGGATGCCTACATCCCGCAGCCGGAGCGTCCGATCGACCTGCCGTTCCTGATGCCGATCGAGGACGTGTTCTCGATCTCGGGCCGCGGCACGGTCGTGACGGGCCGGGTCGAGCGCGGGATCGTGAAGGTCGGCGAGACGGTGGAGATCGTCGGCATCCGCGACACGCAGACCACGACGGTCACGGGCGTGGAGATGTTCCGCAAGCTGCTCGACCAGGGCCAGGCGGGCGACAACGTCGGGGTGCTGCTGCGCGGCACGAAGCGCGAGGACGTGGAGCGCGGCCAGGTCGTGTGCAAGCCGGGTTCGGTGAAGCCGCACTCGAAGTTCAAGGCCGAGGCCTACATCCTGACCAAGGAGGAGGGTGGCCGTCACACGCCGTTCTTCACCAACTACCGGCCGCAGTTCTACTTCCGCACGACGGACGTGACCGGGATCTGCACGCTTCCCGAAGGCACCGAGATGGTGATGCCGGGCGACAACGTGACCATGGACGTGGCGCTGATCGTGCCGGTGGCCATGGAGGAGAAGCTGCGCTTCGCCATCCGCGAGGGCGGCCGCACCGTCGGCGCCGGCGTCGTCGCCGCCATCAACGACTGAGCTCAAGCAAGCATCCTTAGCAGGGCGCGGCGGGGTGAAAGCCCCGCACACCCCGCCGTCCCTCTCAAGGTTCCAGGATCATGAACGGTCAGAACATCCGTATTCGCCTGAAGGCGTTCGATCACCGCATCCTCGATGCGTCGACCAAGGAGATCGTCTCCACGGCCCGGCGCACCGGCGCGACCATCCGGGGTCCGATCCCGCTCCCGACGCATATCGAGAAGTTCACCGTGAACCGCTCGCCGCACATCGACAAGAAGTCGCGCGAGCAGTTCGAGATGCGCACCCACAAGCGGGTGCTCGATATCGTCGATCCGACGCCGCAGACCGTGGACGCGCTGATGAAGCTCGACCTCGCCGCCGGCGTGGACGTGGAGATCAAGCTCTGAGTCCGCTGAGGACTTAGAGCTTACCGTTTCATCGCGCGAGGGAGAGAACCTATGCGCTCAGGCGTCATCGCACAGAAGGTCGGCATGACCCGCGTCTTTACGGACGCGGGGGAGCATGTCCCCGTCACGGTGCTCAAGATCGACCAGTGCCAGGTGGTTGCCCACCGCACCGTCGAGAAGAACGGCTACGTTGCGCTGCAGGTCGGCGTCGGCAAGGCCAAGGTCAAGAACGTCTCGGCCGCCGAGCGGGGCCGCTTCGCGGTCGCCAAGGTTGAGCCGAAGAAGAAGCTCGCCGAGTTCCGCGTGTCCGAGGACGCGCTGATCCCGGTCGGCGCCGAGATCACCGCGGACCACTTCATCCCCGGCCAGTTCGTGGATGTCACCGGCACCACCACCGGTAAGGGTTTCGCGGGCGGTATCAAGCGCTGGAACTTCGGCGGCCTGCGCGCCACCCACGGCGTGTCGATCTCGCACCGTTCGATCGGTTCCACCGGCGGCCGTCAGGACCCGGGCAAGACCTTCAAGAACAAGAAGATGCCGGGTCACCTCGGCGTCGAGCGGGTCACCACCCAGAACCTGCGCGTCGTGCGCACCGATCCCGAGCGCGGCCTGATCCTCGTCGAGGGCGCGGTTCCGGGCGTCGCCGGCGGCTGGATTCAGATCCGCGATGCGGTGAAGCGCAAGCTCCCCGCCGATGTTCCGCTGCCGGGCAAGTTCCGTGAGAACGGCGCATCCGCCCCGGCTCCCGAGGCCGCTGCGGCTGAGGAGACCGCGTGATGAAGCTCGATATCACCACTCTCGACGGCGCCGGCGCCGGCTCGGTCGAGCTGAACGAGGCGATCTTCGGCCTCGAGCCCCGCGCCGACCTGCTGCAGCGCATGGTTCGCTGGCAGCTCGCCAAGCGCCGTGCCGGAACCCACGCCGTGCAGAACCGCTCGGACGTGAACCGGACCCGCAAGAAGCTGTACAAGCAGAAGGGCACCGGTAACGCCCGTCACGGTGCGGCCTCGGCGCCGCAGTTCCGCGGCGGTGGCCGGGCCTTCGGTCCGGTCGTGCGCGACCACAGCCACGACCTGCCCAAGAAGGTCCGGGCTCTGGCGCTGCGCCATGCCCTATCGGCCAAGGCCAAGGCCTCGACCCTGATCGTCGTCGACGACATCAAGATCGAGGATCACAAGACCAAGGGTCTCGTCGAGCGCTTCGGCAAGATGGGCCTCTCGAACGCGCTGATCATCGGCGGTGCCGAGGTCGACGTGAATTTCGGCCGGGCCGCCCGCGCCATCCCGCAGATCGACGTGCTGCCCGTGCAGGGCATCAACGTCTACGACATCCTGCGCCGCGACACGCTCGTCCTGACGAAGGCTGCCGTCGACGCGCTGGAGGAGCGTTTCAAATGAGTGCCGATCCGCGCCACTACGACATCGTCGTCTCCCCGGTCATCACCGAGAAGGCGACGAACCTGACCGAGCAGAACAAGGTCGTCTTCCGCGTCGCCCCCAAGGCGACGAAGCCTCAGATCAAGGAGGCGGTGGAGAAACTGTTCGACGTGAAGGTCACGGCCGTGAACACCCTTGTCACCAAGGGAAAGAAGAAGATTTTCCGCGGCCTCCGCGGACAGCGCTCCGACGTGAAGAAGGCGATCGTGACCCTTGCCGAGGGCCACTCGATCGACGTCACGACCGGGCTCTGAGGACGGGTTTTAGGGATCCAAGCCGATGGCCTTGAAGACATTCAAACCGGTCACGCCGAGCCTGCGCCAGCTCGTGCTCGTCGACCGCCGTGAGCTCTACAAGGGCAAGCCGGTGAAGGCGCTGACGGAGGGCAAGTCGTCCTCCGGCGGCCGCAACAATCTCGGCCGCATCACCGTCCGCTTCCGCGGCGGCGGCCACAAGCGCGTGCTGCGCAACGTCGACTTCAAGCGTCGCGAACAGCTCGGCGTCGCCGCCACCGTGGAGCGGATCGAGTACGATCCGAACCGGACGGCGTTCATCGCGCTGATCAACTTCCCCGACGGGAAGCAGAGCTACATCCTGGCCCCGCAGCGCCTGCAGCCGGGCGACAAGGTGGTGGCCGGCGAGAACGTCGACATCAAGCCGGGCAATGCCGGTCCGGTCGGCTCGATGCCGGTGGGCACGATCGTCCACAATGTCGAGCTGAAGATCGGCAAGGGCGGCGCGATCGCCCGCTCGGCCGGCAACTACGCGCAGATCGTGGGCCGCGACCAGGGCTACGTGACGCTCCGCCTGAACTCCGGCGAGCAGCGCCTGGTCCACGGTCAGTGCTTCGCCAGCGTCGGCGCGGTCTCGAACCCGGACCACATGAACATCTCGCTCGGCAAGGCCGGGCGCAACCGTTGGCTCGGCAAGCGCCCGCACAACCGCGGCGTGGCGATGAACCCGGTCGACCATCCGCACGGCGGCGGCGAGGGTCGCACCTCGGGCGGCCGCAACCCGGTCACGCCCTGGGGCGTGCCCACCAAGGGGAAGAAGACCCGGTCCAACAAGCGGACCGACGTGTTCATCCTGTCCAGCCGCCACAACCGCAAGAAGTAATCGCTATGGCACGCTCTCTCTGGAAGGGGCCGTTCGTCGACGGCTACCTCTTCAAGAAGGCCGAGGCGGCGCGGGGCTCCTCGCGCTCCGAGGTCATCAAGATCTGGAGCCGCCGCTCCACGATCCTCCCGCAGTTCGTCGGGCTCACCTTCGGTGTGCACAACGGGCAGAAGCACATCCCGGTCTACGTCACCGAGGAGATGGTCGGTCACAAGTTCGGCGAGTTCTCGCCGACCCGCACCTTCCCGGGCCACGCGGCCGACAAGAAGGCGAAGAGGCGCTGAGATGGGCAAGCAAGCCACCCCCCGCGCGCTCCCCGAGAACGAGGCGAAGGCCGTCGCGCGCATGCTGCGCGTCAGCCCGCAGAAGCTCAACCTCGTGGCGCAGATGATCCGCGGCAAGAAGGTCGACACGGCGCTCGCCGAGTTGCAGTTCTCGCGCAAGCGGATTTCGACCGAGGTCAAGAAGTGCCTCGAGAGCGCCATCGCCAACGCCGAGAACAACCACGACCTGGACGTGGACGACCTCGTCGTCTCTCAGGCCTTCGTGGGCAAGGCGCTGGTTCTCAAGCGTTTCCACGCCCGCGCCCGCGGTCGCGGCGCGCGCATCCTGAAGCCCTTCTCGAACCTCACCATCGTGGTTCGCGAAGTCCGCCAGGCCGAAGCGGCCTGAGGAGGATCTGATGGGCCAGAAAGTCAATCCGATCGGTCTCCGGCTCGGCATCAACCGGACCTGGGATTCCCGCTGGTTCGCCAACAAGGGCGACTACGCGAAGCTCATGCACGAGGACGTCGCGATCCGCGCCGCCCTCATGAAGCAGCTCAAGCAGGCGGCGGTCTCCAAGATCGTCATCGAGCGTCCGCACCGGAAGTGCCGCGTCACCATCCACTCGGGTCGTCCGGGCGTGGTGATCGGCAAGAAGGGCGCCGACATCGAGAAGCTGCGCAAGCTCGTCGGCACCATGACCAAGGCCGACGTGACCATCAACATCGTCGAGGTGCGCAAGCCCGAGATCGACGCCACCCTGGTGGCCGACTCGATCGCCCAGCAGCTCGAGCGCCGCGTCGCCTTCCGTCGTGCCATGAAGCGGGCGGTTCAGTCGGCCATGCGTCTGGGCGCCGAGGGCATCCGGATCAACTGCTCGGGCCGTCTCGGCGGCGCCGAGATCGCCCGCCAGGAATGGTACCGCGAGGGCCGCGTTCCGCTGCACACGCTGCGCGCCGATGTCGATTACGGGACCGCTACGGCGTTCACGACCTACGGCACCTGCGGCATCAAGGTGTGGGTGTTCAAGGGCGAGATCCTCGAGCACGACCCGATGGCCCAGGACAAGAAGGCCCAGGAAGAGGGCGGCCGCTCCGGCGGACGCCGTGAGCGCGATGGCGAGGGCGGCCGTGAGCGCGGACGCCGCGATCGCGAGCACGCGTAAGGTAGGAAGCCATGCTGCAACCGAAAAAGACCCGCTTCCGCAAGCAGTTCAAGGGCCGCATCCACGGTGCGGCCAAGGGCGGCTTCGAGCTGAACTTCGGCCAGTTCGGCCTGAAGGCGGTGGAGCCTGAGCGCGTCACCGCCCGGCAGATCGAGGCGGCCCGCCGCGCGATCACCCGCGAGATGAAGCGTCAGGGCCGCGTCTGGATCCGGGTCTTCCCGGACGTGCCGGTTTCCTCGAAGCCGACCGAGGTCCGCATGGGCTCCGGTAAGGGCGCTCCGGATTATTGGGCCGCCCGCGTGCATCCCGGACGGATCATGTTCGAGGTCGACGGCGTTGCCGAGAACATCGCCAAAGAGGCGCTCCGCCTCGGCGCCGCGAAGCTCCCGATCCGCACGCGGGTCGTCCAGCGCATCGCCGACTGAACGGAGGATATCGTGAAGTCGACCCAACGAGTGTCTGATCTCAAGGCCCTGTCGCCGGATCAGCTGAATGACGAGTTGATCAACCTCAAGAAGGAGCAGTTCAACCTGCGCTTCCAGGGGGCCACCGGCCAGCTCGAGAACGTCGCCCGCGTCCGTGAGGTCCGCCGCGACATCGCCCGTGTCCGGACTCTGCAGCGTTCCAAGACGCTGCAGCAGGCCAAGGGCTGAGGCGGGTTTTAGGAGACAACCATGCCGAAGCGCATCCTGCAGGGCACCGTCGTCAGCGACAAGGGTGAGAAGACCATCGTGGTGAAGGTGGAGCGCCGCTTCACGCACCCGGTGATGAAGAAGACCGTGCGTCGCTCGAAGAACTACCACGCGCACGACGAGGCGAATGCCGCCAAGGTCGGGCAGACGGTGTTCATCGAAGAGTGCCGTCCGTTCTCGAAGACCAAGACCTGGAAGCTGGTCGAGGGCGAGGCCGCCCAGGCCGAAGCCGGCGAGGCGGCTTGATCGAACGGCGGTCGGGGTCGAAGGGTCCCGGGCGCGTTCTGGGCCGGCGACGGGTCACGTGCGATTGGTGGGAGCCTCGCGGCAACGCGGGGCTTTCGCGTTTTCGCGGCTCAGATCGTTTGAATCTCGCTCCCTCCGCCATGAGGCACGAGGTTCATCGGATATGTGCGCGCCTCAATCAGCGTGCTGCCGTGAGGGTTGCTTCGCTCCGTTCACATGGCCAGTGCGCTGAAGCGGTCCCAATCGTCATCGAGTCAAGTCAGGCGCTGTTGCTGCCTGCCGGTTCGTGACCACTGTCAGAACCTCCCCTGTGGAGTAGCCTGATAGTCGCTGAGAGAGGGCCGTCTCGGCACAGTTATGACGCGCAGCGCCGCGGCTCGTTCGGGCAACTCGACACGTCGTCCGATGTCTGGGTATCGGGCGAGCAGATCGAAGCAATCTCGTGTTGCGTTCTGGGCGTCCCGAGCCGCGCTGGGGTTTCTGGCTTGAAGATAAGCGGCAATGTCGGTCAAGCGGTGGGCCGCCCGGCGCGAAAGGCGAAACTTCACGGCTCAAACCGCCGGAAGGCAGCCTTTACCTCTTCGTCCGTCGCGATATCGCCACGGCCAATCTCATCGAGGCCATCGAGGACGTCTTGAGGGTCCTCGGAATCGATCTCGACGGTCGCGCCGAGGCTGATGAGATCAAGCATCGCCTGGGCGATTGTCTCCTGTGTGTCCAGCGGCATGCGGCGGACGGCTTCGACGGCCTTGTCGCGTAGATCGGTCATGGCGTGCGGCAATCCCGGAACGGCAGACGGCCCCGGAGAAGCTCCGAGGCCGCCAAGTCTCTCGCGTCGATGAGCTAGCCGCAGGCTCGTTCCGGCTGCGGCGGCGAGGCTTACGCCTCGCCCTCGTCCAGATCGTCCGCCGTCGGTGCGGCATTCTCCAGGATCTTCTCGGCGACGAGACCGGAATTCTGCCGGATCGAACCCTCGATCTCGGCGGCGATCTTGGGGTTGTCGCGCAGGAAGCCCTTCGAGTTCTCGCGACCCTGGCCGAGGCGCTGGCTGTTATACGAGAACCAGGCCCCGGACTTCTCGACGATCCCGGCCTTCACGCCGAGGTCGATCAACTCGCCGACCTTCGACACGCCCTCGCCGAACATGATGTCGAACTCGACCTGCTTGAACGGCGGGGCGACCTTGTTCTTCACCACCTTCACGCGGACCTGGTTGCCGATCGCCTCGTCGCGGTCCTTCAGCGTGGAGATGCGGCGGATGTCGAGGCGCACCGAGGCGTAGAACTTCAAGGCGTTGCCGCCCGTGGTCGTCTCCGGGCTGCCGTACATCACGCCGATCTTCATCCGGATCTGGTTGATGAAGATGACCATGCAGTTCGAGCGCGAGATCGAGCCGGTCAGCTTGCGCAGGGCCTGGCTCATCAGGCGGGCCTGAAGGCCGGGCTGGCTCTCGCCCATCTCGCCCTCGATCTCGGCCCGCGGGGTCAGCGCGGCGACCGAATCGACCACCAGCACGTCGATGGCGCCCGAGCGCACCAGCGTGTCGGTGATCTCCAGGGCCTGCTCACCCGTATCGGGTTGCGAGATCAGCAGGTCGTCGAGGTTCACGCCGAGCTTGCGGGCGTAGACCGGGTCGAGGGCGTGCTCGGCATCCACGAAGGCGCAGACGCCGCCCTTCTTCTGGGCCTCCGCGATGGTGTGGAGCGCCAGCGTCGTCTTGCCGGAGGATTCGGGGCCGTAGATCTCGATCACCCGGCCGCGGGGCAGGCCGCCGACGCCGAGGGCGATGTCGAGGCCCAGCGATCCGGTCGAGACCGTCTCGACCTCCTGAACCTTGTCGTTCTTGCCGAGCCGCATGATCGAGCCCTTGCCGAAGGCACGCTCGATCTGAGCCAGGGCGGCATCAATGGCCTTGGACTTGTCCTTGTCCACCGGGGGCATATCGACCACTTTCAATGCGGGCTGGGCCATCTGGCGGGCTCCTTATGAAGGGGTTGGACGCAGTTCACAACGCGCGTCGCCACCGCCTCGGTGTACCTGTTTTGTTCTCATCCGGCAAGAGCGGGTGGCCGTTTTCGGCTGCGATCGATCCAGGGTTGATGAGCCGGCGACCGCATCGTCGCCGTGAGCGGAGGGATCGGGTCCGAAGACGGGCCGAGATCCTTCCGAGCCACCGCGGCATCGTCATCCCGGCCCGCGCAGCGGAGCCCGGAACGACCGTGCTCCGGGCTGTCTTGGCCGGAGATCCCGTGCCTGCACGGAAGGCGGAGGATCTCCCGCTCGCACGCGGAGGCGCGGTCGCGCCTCAATCCGCCATCGTCTTCTTCACGGTCTCGACGAGCTGCTTGAGGCTGAAGGGCTTCGGCAGGAAGTTGAAGGTCTCCCCTTCCGGCAGGTTCTTGCGGAACGCATCCTCGGCATAGCCGGAGACGAAGATCACCTTCAGGTCGGGCTGATGCTTGCGCACCTCCCGCAGGAGGGTCGGGCCGTCCATCTCGGGCATGACCACATCGGAGACCACGAGGTCGATCGTCTGGGCGCCCTCGCGGACGATCGCCAGCGCCTCGAGACCCGAGGCCGCCTCCAGGACCGTGTAGCCGCGGGCCGAGAGCGCCCGGCTGTTGACTGCCCGCACCGGATCCTCGTCCTCGACGAGCAGGATTGTCCCCTGCCCCGTATGGTCCGCGGCGGGCTTGCGCGGCGCCGGCTTGTCGGCCTTGGCCAAGACCGGCCCACCTTGCGGCGCCAGGGTGTCGCCGCCCTCGCCGGGCTTGGCATCGGGCTTCGGCGAGGCGGCGATCGCCGCGAGCGGCTCCGCGCGCGGGAGGGATGGATCCGCGGTCGGGGCCGGGATCTCCTCCGGCTCGGCGACGGGCACGTGCCGCGGCAGGTAGATGCGGAAGGCGGTCCCCTCCCCGATCTTCGACTGGACGTCGATCGTGCCGCCGGACTGCTTGACGATACCGAACACCGTCGAGAGGCCGAGGCCCGTGCCCTTGCCGATCTCCTTGGTGGTGAAGAACGGCTCGAAGATCTTCTCCATCAGCTCGGGCGGAATGCCCTGGCCGGTGTCGCGCACCTCGATCAGCACATGGTCGCCCGCCGGCGCCCCGCCACGTCCCTCCGCGTCGACGGCCGTCCCCGGATCGGTGACGTTCTCGGTGCGGATCATCAGCTTGCCGCCCTCCGGCATGGCATCGCGGGCGTTGACTGCCAGATTGACGATCACCTGCTCGAACTGGTTGACGTCGGCCTTCACCGGCCAGACCTCGCGGCCGTGCTTCAGCTCCAGGGCGACGCGCTCGCCGAGGAGCCGCTTGAGCAGGAGCGTCAATTCGGAGAGAGCCTCCCCGACATTCATCACCTCGGGACGCAGAGTCTGCCTGCGGGAGAACGCCAGGAGCTGGCGGACGAGGCCCGCTGCCCGATTGGCGTTCTGCTTGATCTGCATGATGTCTTGGAAAGCCGGGTCGGTCGGCCGGTGGCTCGCGAGCAGCAGGTCGGAGTAACCGATGATCGCCTGCAGCACGTTGTTGAAGTCGTGCGCGATGCCGCCGGCAAGCTGACCCACCGCGTTCATCTTCTGGGCCTGGGCGACCTGCTGCTCCAGCTGACGCTGCGCCGTCGTGTCGAGGGCGTACAGGATCACCCGCTCGGCCTCGTCGGTCTGCTGGCCGGGATCGCCGCCATCGGCCGGGCTGAGCCAGACCCGGGCGGAGCGACCGCCGGGCCCGTTCAGCTGAACCTCGATCGGCTCCGGATCGGTCCGGCCGCTGGCCGCACGGGCGAGCCCGGCTTCCAGCGCGGTCCGGTCGGCCACCGAATCGGCGACGTTGGGCTCGATCCGGGACCCGCTGTCCCCGTCGAGGGCGCCGTCCTCCGCCTGGCGCGGCACCGTGCCGAACAGCCGGGTGAAGGAGGCGTTGGCCCGGGCGATCCGGCCGGTACTGTCGAGGGTGGCGATGGCGATCGGCGAGTTGTTGAGGAAGCGGGCGAGCCGCACCTCGGCGGCGCGCTGCGGCTCGTCGGTCTCGGCCCCGGCGGAGCGGTTGATCACGAAGGTCCGCGAGGAGCCGGGCTTGCCGTCCTTGCCGAAGGCGACCCGGTGGTAGAGCCGCACCGGCAGCGTGTGGCCGTTGCGGCGGCGCAGGTCGAGGTCGAAGCGGTCGGTGCGGACCTCGCCGGGGAGGCCGGCGGTGCGCACGAGGACGTCCGCCTCCGGCGCGATCTCGGTGAGATGCGGCCCGCCGGGGCCGACGCTGGCGAGATCGTAGCCCAGCCAGGCGGCGAGCGTCGCGTTCATGTAGACGATGGCGCCGGCCGGATCGATCGACAGGAAGCCCGCCGGGGCGTGGTCGAGATAGTCGATGGCGTGCTGCAGTTCCTGGAAGACGTTCTCCTGCCGCTCGCGCTCGGCAGTGATGTCGGCGACCGTCCAGAGGGAGGCCGCCCGGCGCGGGCGCGCGAGCGGCCGCACCGAGACCCGGTACCATCCGAAGCCGCGCTCGCCGGCCGTAGGGCCGAGCGGCGGCGACATGCGGACCTCTTCGGTGTGGGCCCTGGCATCGCGCGAGGCCTGCGACAGCCGGTAGACCGCCTCGGAGACCTCCGGAGAGCCAACCAGGATGCGCTCAACCGGCACGAGATTCGAGAAGGTGTCGCCACTGGCGATCCGCAGATAGGCCTCGTTGGCGTAGATCAGCCGGCCCCCCTCCTCGACAACCAGCTTGCCGTCCGGCGAGGCATCGACGATCCCCTTGGTGATGTCGTCCCGGGCGGCACTGCCGCTGAGCTGGAGCGCCCCGATGGCGAGGGCGAACAGGAAGAACACGCCCGCCATGGCCAGCAGGGCCAGGAGCCAGACGATCAGCGACTGGGCCTGCTCGTTGGCCACGAAGGACAGGCCGATGGCGGCGCCGACCAGAAGCCCGGCCAGCACGAGGAGCAGGCCGACCCGGCCCGGCTGCTCCGACCGGTCGATCGAGCCCGTCCCCAGCAGGGCGGACGCCTGTGAGACCGGAGGCCCCGAATTCTGCGGGCCCGCGGCAGGCGCCGGAGGTCCAGTGACGTCGGCCATCGGCTTCATTCCAGAACAGTCACCCGGTTGGTCAGCCGGCCATATCAGGACATGCGGAGCGCGGCACCACTCTCGTCGCGCCAAGCCTTGATACAGCCTCGCGAAAAAAGGTGGAGGAAGCGTGGCTTTCGGTCGGCTGCGGCGCCGCGGCGTGACGCGGTTCCTAGGCTGCCCGTCTCCGCAGCCGCAGCACGAACCCGATGACCTCCGCCACCGCGCGGTAATGCTCGGCCGGGATCTCCCGGTCGATCTCCACGGTGGCGTGGAGCGCGCGGGCGAGCGGCGGGTTCTCGATCACGGCGACGCCGTGCTCGGCCGCCACCGCGCGGATGCGCAGGGCCAGGGCGTCGACGCCCTTGGCGACGCAGATCGGCGCGGCCATGCCGGTCTCGTAGCGCAGCGCCACCGCGTAGTGGGTCGGGTTCGTGACCACCACGGTGGCGGTGGGGACCGCCGCCATCATGCGCTTCTTCACCCGGGCCATCCGCAATTGCCTGAGGCGACCCTTGACCTCCGGGTTGCCCTCGGACTCCTTCATCTCCTGCTTGAGTTCCTCCTTCGACATCCGGTGGCGTTTGCGCCAGCGGAACCGCGCGTAGAGGGCGTCAGCCAGGGTGATCGCGAGGTGCATGCACAGCATGCCGGCGAGGAGCTTCAGGCTGAGGGACAGGATCGCCGGCATGGAGGTGGCCGGGTCCAGGCGGGCGAACACCTCCAGCCGGTCGCGGTCGTTCCACAGCATCACCGCGCCGACGACGCCTACGGCGCCGATCTTGGCCAGCCCCTTGCCGAACTGGAACAGGGCCTCGACGCCGAGGAGCCGCTTCACGCCTGCCATCGGCGAGAGGCGCGAGAATTTCGGCATCAGTGTCTCGGCGGAGAAGACCAGCGGGTGCTGCAGGAGCCCTGCGGCCAGCCCGGCCACGACCGCGAGGCCCACCGGCACGGCGACCGCCTGGACCCACAGCCACAGGCCCCGCGTCATGGCCTCCTTCATCGCCGTGGCGTCGTCCGGCAGGGTATGGGCGTTGGCGAGATAGGCCTTGAGGCCGTGCAGCAGGTTCGTGGCGATGCTCGGGGCCGCGACCAGCAGGGTCAGGGTGAACGCGCCCAGCATTGCGAAGGTGTTGATCTCGGTGCTGGTCGCGACGTCGCCGCGCTCGATCGCCTGATCGAGCCGTCGTTGGGACGGCTCCTCGGTCTTGTCCTCGTCGTCGGTATCGTCGGCCATCTCGCGTCGCGCTCAGAGCGGGAACATCGTCGGGACACGGGCGAGCCGGCCACTCAGCGGCCGACGTAATCCCCGAGATACCGGCCCAGATCGTCCAGGAAGACGCCCATCATCACGCCGAGGCAGCCCATCAGCAGCAGCATGCCGATCAGCATCGAGGCCGGGACCGCCAGGAAGAACACCTGCAATTGCGGCATCAGCCGGGAGAGCACGCCGAGCCCCAGGTTGAACAGGATCCCGAAGGCGATGAACGGACCGGAGATCTGCACCGCCAGGGCGAAGCCCCGGGCGAGCGCCTTGGTGGCCAGCATCAGCGCGTCCGAGAAGGACGGCACGCCGTCGGGCGGCAGCACCACGTAGCTGCGGGCCACACCCTCGATGGCGAGGTGGTGCAGGTCCGCCGCGAAGATCAGCGTGATCCCGAGCAGCGACAGGAAGTTGCCGATCGCCACCTGCTGACCGCCCTGGCTCGGATCCACCGTCATGGCGTAGGACAGGCCGAGCTGCGCCGCGATGATCACGCCGGCGGTCTGGAGAGCGGCGAGGATCATCCGCACCGTCAGGCCGAGCACCAGCCCGATGATCGTCTCGCCGAACAGGAGGCCGATCAGCCGCGGGCCGGGCACGCCCTCCGTCCCGCCGAGCAGCGGGCGAACGGTCGGGAACAGCACCAGGCTGGTGAGCAGCGCGAAGGCGAGGCGCAGCCGCGGCGACACCGTCTGCTCGCCGATCCCCGGCATCAGCATGATCAGCGTGCCGATGCGCGCGAAGGTGATCAGGTAGGCCGAGGCGATGCCGGGCAGGAGCAGGTTCATCGCGGCCCCTATGGCACGCGTGGACCGCGCCTGTCCCGGCCGGCGCGCGCATCAGCCGCCGGCCGCGATGTGGGCGGCGATGCGGGTCATGTAGCCGGCCATGGCGTCGCCGATGAAGGGCAGCATCAGCAGGAGCACGGCGAAGACTGCCACGATCTTGGGCACGTAGATCAGCGTCTGCTCCTGGACCTGGGTCAGGGCCTGGACCAGGGAGACCGCGAGCCCGACCGCGAGGGCGACCAGCATCAGCGGCCCGGCGCATTTGAGGAACACGAAGATGCCGTCGCGGGCGACATCGAGGATGGCGAGGCCGGTCATGGGAATGCGATCTGTGCGGGCGGAGTGGGCGGGGAAACGGTCGGCCGGTCAGATCTGCATGCGCATGATCTCCTCGTAGGCGGAGATCATGCGGTCGCGTACCGCCACCATGGTCTGGAGGGCGGTCTCGCTCTCGGCCACCGCGGTGACCACGTCCACGACGTTGGCCTTGCCGGCGGCGGCCGAGACGGCCTGTGTGTCGGCCCGACGGCCGGCATCGCCGACGCTGTCCAGGGTCTGCCCGAGCATCTGCATGAAGTCGGTGCCGGTGCCGGTCGTCGGCTGCACCCGGGGTGCGGGCCGGCCGCCGGCGAGGCCCTGGACGGCCGCGTAGGCACCCGCCGCGAAGTTGCTCGAAGCCATCGCCATGCGTCCTTGCTATGCGGTCCTGCCGCGGGCCCCGGGGCTCACTTCAGGATGCCGAGGGTCTGCGCCAGCATCTTGCGGGTGGCGCTGATCATGTTGAGGTTCGCCTCGTAGGAGCGCTGAGCCTCGCGCAGATCCATGTTCTCGATCAGCGCGTTGACGTTGGGCATCTGCACCACGCCCTGGGCATCGGCCGCGGGGTTGCCCGGCTCGTACTTGGTCCGGAAGGCCGACGGATCCCGCCGGACACGACCGGCCTCGACGAGCTTGGCGCCGGTCTCGTCGTCGAGGTGACTGGTAAAAGTCGGGATCTTGCGGCGGTAGGGCTGAGCGCCGGCGGAGGCCGGTGCGGAATCGGCGTTGGCGATGTTCTCGGCGATGATGCGCATCCGGCCCGACTGGGCCTTGAGGCCCGCTGCCGCCACCGCCAGTGACTTCGTGAATTCCATGGCTCAGGACCCTCCTGCTGCCGCGACCCTGCGGCCGTCAGCGCTCCACCGTCGGCGGTCGCGCATCAGCTCTTGCCGATCGCGATCTTCAGGGTGGTCAGGCTGTGCTGATACAGCGAGGCGGCGAGTTGGTAGTCCGACTGGTTCTCGCCCGCCTTCATCATCTCGTCCTCGAGGTTGACGCCGTTTCCGCTCGGGCGGATCTCGAAGCCCTTGGCGCGCTTGGAATCGGCTCCGACCGTCTGGCCGCGCGGGGCCATGTGGCCTGCGCTCGTGAGCGTCAGGCTGGAGGCGGTGGTGGCGAGGGCACCGGTCGCCCGGTCGAAGCGCGGCTCCACGAGGTCGCGGGGCTTGAACCCCGGCATGTCGGCATTGGCGACGTTCTCGGCGATCACGCCCTGGCGCGCCTGCGCCCATTGCATCCGTGTGCGCAGCATGCTCAGCACGGGCAGATCGGTGAGGGCCATGGTCGCCTCCGGGATGGCGTGGCCGCGCCGGGACGAGCGGGCTCGGCAAAATCTGCCGCCTGCATGGTTAACAGCGCGTTAAGCTTGGTCGCAGGGATGGCCGGTTCTGGCGCCGGATGCGGCTACGGATTGGGGTTCCTCCGTGCAGCGGGCGAAGAAGCAGCCCGGCACGCCACCGTCGGCCGGCGTCGCGGCGTGCCCGAACGGCGGGGACTCGCCCTGTAGCTCGGCCGGTGAATCCAGATGCGCCGCGATCGTGACATCCTGGCCGTAATCGCAGAGCGGCGTGTAGGCGATGTCGCACACCGCCCAGACGGGCCGGCCGTGATCGTTGAACACCTGGAACACCGACCAGCGCGCGTTCCCAGCGCGTTCGGTCCCGCGGCGGTGCTGCAGGCAGCGCGACGGCGCCCCGTCCGGCCCGGCGCTCTACTCGTAGGGGCGCCCGCGGGCTTCCCATCGCGCGGCCATCGCGGCTGCCGAAGGGCCGCCGAATGTCGGTTCAGCCGGGCCGGCGGCGCAGTCCCGACCTATTCTCTTGTTCGCGCTCAATTAAAAGGTCTGTTAACGAACTCTTAACGTCGTTTGCCTTGCCTCCCCCCGCGCATGGTATGGACAAGCCCGTGCCGACGCGCACCCGCGGCGGTCGGAACGTGCGAGTGCGTAATCTTGCGATGGCTGCAATCCGTGTTCGGCTCTGACGGCTCCCCCATCGTCCAGTATATCGTCATCTTCGCCGTCATCTTCACGGCGCTCGCGGCGATCGTGTTCACGGTGCGCCGGCTGACCGGCCGGAGCCTCGCCCTGCCGGGGCGGTCCGGGAGCCGCGGCCGCCAGCCGCGGCTCGGGATCGTCGACGTGTACGAGCTCGACCGCGCCCGGCAGCTGATCCTGCTGCGCCGGGACAATGTCGAGCACCTGCTGCTCGTGGGCGGTCCCAACGATGTCGTGGTCGAGCGCAACATCCAGCGCGGCCAGCGGCCTTTGCCGGAGGCGGCCATCCGGCCGGACCTCACGCCGGAGCCCCTGGACGAGCCGCTGCCCGATCCCCTCGTCCAGGGCGGCCGGCTGCCCGAGCCCCCTCGGGGCCTGCCCGAATCCGGCGGGCGACGCGCGGAGCCGCTGTTCGATCCGGGCTTCGAGATGCCCATCGTGGTGCCGCCGCCGGTTCCGCGCTCCGCATCGGCCCCGCCCGTCACGCTGCCCCTCGACGCCGCGTTGTTCGGCGGCGACGAGCCCGGCCAGGATATCTCGGCGCCCCTGACCCCCGTTCCGCCCCCGCTGCCCTCGCCCGGCCCGTCGGCACCAGCACCGGCGGCGGAACCGCCCGCGCCACCGGCCCGGGAGCCGATCACGCCGCGGCGGATCCTGAGCCGGACCGCGCCACCGCTGATCGAGCCCCGGCCCACTTCCGCCTCCGAGCGCAAGCCCGAAGCCGCACCGGCCGAGCCGGAGCCGGTGCGTCCGGCGCCGAGCCTCGCAGTTCCGTCCGAGCGCAAGTCCGTCGATCCGGTGGTGCTGTCCGACATGGCCCGGCAGCTCCAGGCCGCCCTGTCGCGCTCGTCCTCGGCCGTGACGCCGCCGCCCGCGCCGACTCCGGCCGCGCCCGAGGGCGTCGATCCGCTCGCGGCTGCGATGGCCAGTGCCCCGGTCAATCCGGTGCCTCCGCCCGCGGCTGCGCCGGAGGCTCCTCCGCCACCGGAGCCGACCCCGCCCAAGCCCGTGCCGCCGGCACCTCCGAAGACCGACCCCCTTCCGCCCCCGCCCCCGCCCCCGCCCCCGCCCGCCGCGCCCCCCGTCCAGCGGCCGGAGGCGAAGACCTCTGGCAATCCATTCTCTGTGGAAGAGATCGAAGCCGAGTTCGCCCGCCTGCTGGGTCGTCCCCTCGACAAGCGGAGCTGAAGGCTCCGTCAGGTCCGCTGCCAAGCGGCGCCTCCAGATCGGCGCAGGATCGATCGGCTTCGGGGGACAGAGGTGCCAAGAGGGAGGCCGGCCGGCTCCTGAGGTCATCCAGAGCTGTCATTTACCATTGGTTAACCCTCTTCCGGGACGCTTTGTCTCGGAGGATTTCGCAATGCTCGCGCTGGATGCTGGATCGGCTCACCGGAGCCGCGCTTACAGGACCTTCAGGCTCGACCGGGCCGGTCGCGTCTGCGCGGCCGAGATCCTGTCCGCCGAGGACGACACGCAGGCGCGCCGTCGTGCCCGTGCGATGGTCGAGCGCGACGCGATCGAGCTTTGGGAGCGGACCCGGTTCCTCGGCCGTTTCGAGCCGATCGTACCGGCGAGTCAGGATCACCCGGCGCGCTGAGGCCGGAGCCGTCGTTCCCGCGTAGCGCCCGCCTCGCTCCGCTCGCGTGTGCTCGCACGCGGACTGCGCATCCCGTCAGCGGTTGCCCGTTTCCGGCATGGCGAGCACGGCGAGGAAGCTGAGGATCGCGGCTCCCGCCAGATAGAACCCGACGAAGCCGATCCCGCCATAGGCCGCCAGTTCCTGCGCGATGTAGGGCGCGCCCGAGGCACCCAGGATGCCGGCCAGATTGTAGGTGACCGATGCGCCCGTGTAGCGCACCCGTGTCGGGAACAGCTCGGGCAGGACGGCGCCCATCGGGCCGAACACCCAGCCCATGGTCAGGAGGCTGACGCACAGGAAGCCAAGGACCGGGGGCCAGGTGCCGGTACCGGCGGCGTGGCCCAGCATCGGCCCCATGAGGAAGCCCAGCAGGAACGTCACGGCCATGCCGGACAGCAGCACCGGCCGGCGGCCGAAGCGGTCGGCCGCGGCACCCGACACGACGGTGCCCAGCGCCATGAAGCAGACCGCGATGCACTCGAACATCAGAAAGGTCGGTCGGCTGTAGCCGAGGGTGGCGGTGCCGTACCCCAGGGCGAAGACGGTGGAGAGATAGAATACCGCATAGACCGCCACCATCGCGAAGGTGCCGACCAGGACCGCACGTCCGTGTTGGGTCAGCATGGTGGCGAAGGGCACCCGCTCAGGCCGCGCCTCGGTGAGCGCGGCCTTGAAGGCCGGTGTCTCGGTGAGCCTGAGGCGCACGTAGAGCCCGACCCCGACGAGCGCCGCCGAGGCCAGGAACGGCAGGCGCCAGCCCCAGGCCTGGAAGCTCTCGGGCGACAGGCCGAAGCTCAGGGCGAGGAAGCCGAGATTGGCCAGGATGAAGCCGACCGGCGCGCCGAGCTGCGGAAAGATGCCGTACCACGCACGCCGGCCCGGCGGTGCGTTCTCCACCGCCAGCAGGGCCGCGCCGCCCCACTCCCCGCCGAACCCGATCCCCTGCCCGCAGCGCAGGAGGCAGAGCGCCGCCGGCGCCCACCAGCCGACCGACGCGTAGGTCGGCAGGCAGCCGATCAGGACGGTGGAGAGACCCATGATCAGCAGGGACGCCACCAGCGTCGCCTTGCGGCCGACCCGGTCGCCGAAATGCCCGAACAGGGCCGCGCCGACGGGTCGCGCGATGAACGCGATGGCGAAGGTCGCGAAGGCGCTGAGCTGCTGTACACCGGGCGCGCCGGCGGGGAAGAAGACCGGGCCGATCACCAGGGCGGTGGCGGTTGCGTAGATGTAGAAGTCGAAGAACTCGATCGCCGTCCCGACGAAGCTCGCGGCGAGGATCCGGCCGGCGCTCGGCGTGACGCTCGCGGCGGTCTGGGACGGGCCAGCGGTGTCGATGGTCTGCAACATGATCGGTCGGGGGAGCAGGGATCGGGCTTGTCGCGGCGCTTTCGCACGGGCCAGCCTATGCCGATACCCCGGTTTCGGCATGGGCATCCGACCTGGGCGCGGAGGTCGCTGTGCGGTGCACCCGCGGCGGTCTTGCGTTCCCGGGCCCCCTTCGCCAAGCTGAACGGCCATATTCCGCGACGGATGACGGCCGCGGCGCCGTCCCCACCACTTGAGTATTGCGATGAGAGTCACTGTCGAGCGCGCGGCCCTGCTCAGGTCGCTCGGCCACGTGCACCGGGTCGTCGAGCGCCGCAACACGATCCCGATCCTGTCGAACGTTCTCCTGCGCGCGGAAGGGTCGGGTCTCCAGCTGCGGGCGACGGATCTCGACATCGAGGTGACCGAGAGCGTGCCGGCCGATGTGCCGGATCCGGGCGCCACCACGGTCCCGGCGCACGTGATCTACGACATCGTGCGCAAGCTCCCCGACGGCGCGCAGGTCTCGCTGGAGACCGGCGGTGAATCCGGCCAGATGACGATCCGGTCCGGCCGCTCGCGCTTCGCCCTGGGCGCCCTTCCCGAGGGCGACTTTCCGGACCTCGCTGCCGGCGAGATGCCGCACGGCTTCGAGATCGCCGCCGCCGACCTGAAGCGGCTGATCGAGAAGACCCAGTTCGCGATCTCCACCGAGGAGACCCGGTACTACCTCAACGGCATCTACCTGCACACGCTGGAGACCGAGGGCGGCCCGGTGATGCGGGCGGTGGCCACAGACGGGCACCGGCTCGCCCGCGTCGAGATCCCGGCCCCGCAGGGCAGTGTCGGCATGCCGGGCGTGATCGTGCCCCGGAAGGCCGTCGCCGAGATCCAGAAGCTCCTCGACGATGGCGGCGAGAGCGTCGCGGTCGACCTGTCGCCCGCCAAGATCCGCCTGCGCTTCGCCGGTGGCCTGACGCTGATCTCCAAGCTGATCGACGGCACCTTCCCGGATTACCAGCGCGTGATCCCGGCCAACAACGACAAGCGGCTGACCGTCGAGCGCGACGCGTTCGCGAAGGCGGTGGACCGGGTCTCGACGATCTCGTCGGAGCGCGGACGCGCGGTGAAGCTCGGCCTCGCCGAGGGGCGCCTCGCGCTGTCGGTGAACAACCCGGATTCGGGCAGTGCCACCGAAGAGCTCGACGTCGACTACGAGGCGGCCAACCTCGATATCGGCTTCAACGCCCGCTACCTGCTGGACATCACCGCGCAGCTCGAGGGCGACACCGCCCTGTTCAAGCTCGCCGACCCGGGCTCGCCGACCCTGATCCAGGATCGCGAGGGCGCCCCGGCGCTGTATGTCCTGATGCCGATGCGGGTGTGAGGCTGCCACGCAAATCCCGGTCCCGCCCTCATCCTGAGGTGCCGGAGGGTAGCGGAGGCCTCGAAGGAGGGCTCCACATGGCGATGTGGTTTCTGGAGCCCTCCTTCGAGGCCCGCTGATGCGGGCACCTCAGGATGAGGTGATGGGATGGGATGTCAGACAACAAGGGACGGTTGAGCGCGCCGCGTCTCGGCCCCTCGGTTCACCGATGAGCGACATCCTCGATCCGCGGATCGAGCCCAACGGGTCGGATCTGCGCGTCACCCGCCTGATCGCCCGCGATTTCCGCAACCACGCAGACCTCGAACTGACGCCCGAGGCCCGGTTCGTGGCGCTGGTCGGGGAGAACGGCGCCGGCAAGACCAACCTGCTCGAGGCGCTGTCGCTGTTCGTGCCGGGCCGGGGCCTGCGACGGGCAGAGTTCGCCGCCATGGCGCGCGCAGGCGGCCCGGGGGGCTTCGCGGTCTCGCTCACCCTCGATCGCGAGGGGGCCGAGCATCGGCTCGGCACGGGGCTGGAGCCGCCGGGCCCCGACGGGCGGACGAGCCGGCTCTGCCGGATCGACGGCGCCACCGCCGCCTCACCGGTGGCGTTCAGCGAGTTCCTGCGGGTGGTCTGGCTGACCCCCGACCTCGACGGGCTGTTCCGCGGCGCGGCAGGGGACCGGCGGCGGTTCCTCGACCGTCTCGTGCTGGCGGTCGATGCCGCGCACGGTGCTCGAGTCTCCGCGATGGAGCGGGCCCTGCGCTCGCGCAACCGCCTGCTGGAGGAGCGGCCCGACGATAACCGCTGGCTCGACGCGGTGGAGCGGGAGGTCGCCGAGCTGGGCGTCGCCGTGGCGCTCGCCCGGCGCGAGACCGCCGAGCGCCTCGACAGGCTGATCGCCGAGACCCGGGACGACGCGCAGCCCTTCCCCTGGGCCTCCATCCGCCTTGAAGGCGACCTGGACGATCTCGTGGCGGTCTGGCCGGCGATCGAGGCGGAGGACCGCTACCGCCTGGCTCTCCGCAACGGCCGCCAACGGGACCGGGCCGCCGGTCGCACCTTGATCGGGCCGCAGAGCAGCGACCTCGTTGTCCGCCACGGCCCCAAGGACGTGCCGGCGGGGACGGCATCCACCGGGGAGCAGAAGGCGCTGCTGATCGGGCTCGTCCTCGCCCATGCGCGGCTGGTGCGCGCCATGAGCGGCATCGCGCCGCTGATCCTCCTCGACGAGGTGGCGGCCCATCTGGACCCCCGCCGCCGGGCCGGCCTGTTCGAGGCCCTGGCGGCGCTCCCGGGTCAGGTCTGGATGACCGGCGCCGACCCGGACGCCTTCGCACAGGCCGGCGCTCGGACCGAGGTGCTGCGGATCGGGGCCTGACGTCAGGCGGCTCGGACTGTCCCGAGGAAGCGCGAGACTTCGGTGCCGAGATACTCGGATTGGCGCGACAGCTCGCCGGCCGCTCCCAGCACCTGGGCTGCCGCCGCGCCGGTCTCCTCGGAAGCCTTGGCCACCCCCGTGATGTTACTGGTGACCTCATCGGTGCCGGCCGCCGCCTGGGACACGTTTCGGACGATCTCCTGCGTGGCGGCGCCCTGCTGCTCCACCGCCGCCGCGATGGTCGTGGCAACCGCGTCGATCTCGCGGATGCGTGCGGCGATCGTGTCGATGGCCGAGACCGCCTGACCGGTCACGCCCTGGATCTGGCCGATCTGCTGGCTGATCTCCTCGGTGGCCCGGGCCGTCTGCGCCGCGAGGTCCTTCACCTCGGCCGCGACGACGGCGAAGCCACGACCGGCCTCGCCGGCGCGCGCCGCTTCGATCGTGGCGTTCAAGGCCAGCAGGTTGGTCTGTCCGGCGATGTTCGAGATCAGCCCGACCATGTCGCCGATGCGGGTCGCCGCCTGGCTCAGGGCCTGGACGAGGTGCTGGGTCTCGTCCGCCTCGCCGACGGCCGTCTGGGCGAGACTGGCCGAGCCGAGGACCTGCCGGCCGATCTCCTGCACGGATGTGCCCAGCTCCTCGGCGGCCGCCGCTACGGTCTGCACATTGGCGGCGGCCTCCTCGGCGGCTGCCGCCACGGTGGTGGACTGGCTCGCCGTCTCGGTGGCGCTCGACGTCATGGTCTGGGCAGTGGCCTGCAGCTCGGTCGCCGAGGACGACACCATCCCGACGATGCCGCCGACCGCGCGCTCGAATCCGTCGGCGAGTTCGATCATGGTGCGTCGGCGCTCTGCGGCCGCGGCCTCGTCGGCGCGGCGCTTCACCTCGGCTTCTTCGGCGGCCTTGCGGGCGACCATGGCCTTGATGCCCTCCACCGCGCGACCGACCGCGCCGATCTCGTCCCGGCGCGCCGCCTCCTCGATGTCGGCGTCGATCTCGCCCTGCGCCATGCGCTCCAGGACCTTGACCAGCCGGTCCAGCGGGCGCGTGATCCCGACCGTGGCGATGAATACCGCCGCCAGCAGGCCCGCCAGCATCCCGAGGGCGCTCACGGTCATCAAGGTCCGGCGGGTGGCATTGGTCTGATCCGTCAGGTCGTCCGAACCTTTCTGCATGTATGCATTGATGTCCTCGGCGATCGTGTTGCCTTCGGCGAGCATGCTGGAAAACGTCGGATCGATCGCCGAATGGACCAACGCGATGGCTTGATCGTTCTGGTTGGCGGTCCCGAGCCGGCGGACCTCGTTCACGTCCCGCAGATAGCGCTCGATGCGCGCCGCCTGCTCATCGATGCGTGCAGCGAAGGTCAGTGCGTGTGAACGGAAGACCGGGAGCAGCTCCCGCACCTTCGGTAGAACGGCCTCGAAGCCCTTGTTGGCGTCCTGCATCTGGCTCTGCTCGGTCTCCGCGATGATGCGGTAGACCCAGTAGTTCAGCTCGATCATCAGGCGATTCAGCCGACGAGCCTCGGCGACGGCCGCCGCCTCGTTGACGATGAACTGGCTGTAGCCGTCGTCGATCGTCGTCATCCGCGACTGCGCATACCAGATGCATCCACCGACGATCATGCTGATCATGGCAATGACCGCTGCCAGCTTCGGCAATATATTGACGTTCGACAGACGCAACACGACTTTCAGGCTCCTTGACACAAATCGACGACCGGCATTCCGATTTATGAAAGTGGCAATCTCGATCCGGTGTGTAAAAAAGATGTTAAAGAAATTGTTGAGTCCAGCGTTGATTTGATAGTGATCAGAAATAGATCAGTAAGACTTATAGAAAATCCAGAATATCAATTCGAATAAAACTGAAATGAACTGAATATCATGATTGGAACGCTTAAAAGAATGAAATCAAGTCTAGAAAATTGAATTTTCTTGAACGGATTTCTCCGCATGTATTGCCTGTGTCGTTCCGCCGCAGGTGCAGCAGGCGAGGCTGGAGCCTCTGCAGCCGCGCCCGGCGACCTTTCCACCGCCGCGCGCGGCGCCACATAGAGGGCCCTGCACGCTGGCCGCGTGCCCACGGAATCGCGAGCGCATGTCCAAGCCCGTCCACGCCATGATCCGCGTCCTCGAGGAGGAACGCGCGCGCGACTACTACGCCCGGGCCTTCGGCCTTGAAGTCTCCGGCCGATACGACTTCCCGGATTTCACCCTCGTCTACATGCGGGACCCGGCCTCGCCGTTCGAGCTGGAGCTCACGGTGAACAAGGGCCGCGACAAGCCCTACGATCTCGGCGACGGCTACGGGCACATCGCCTTCGTGGTCGACGATGTCGAGGCCGAGCACACCCGGCACCGGCGGGAGGGCTTCACGGCCACCGATATCAAGACGCTCAAGCACGGGGACGACGTGCTGGCACGGTTCTTCTTCGCCACCGACCCGGACGGCTACAAGATCGAGGTCATCCAGCGCGGCGGCCGCTTCGCGTGACCGTTCCGGCGCGCCATCCCCTCTCCGAAACGCCTCCGAGATCCATGCCGGACAAGACCCGCATCGTCTGCATCCGCCACGGGCAGTCGACCTTCAACGCCGCGCACAAGCTCGGGCGCGGCGATCCCGGCCTGCCCGACGCGCGCCTGACAGAGCTGGGCCACGCCCAGGCCCGGGTCGCGCGCGAGCGGCTCCGAGCGGTCCCCTTCGACCTCGTGGTAGTCTCGCCCCTGACCCGCGCCATCGAGACCGCCGCGATCCTGTTCGGCGAGCATCCGAGCCGGCCGCGGGTGCTCGTCGAGGTGCTGCACCGCGAGTGCCAGGAGAGCAGCTGCGACGTCGGTCGGGCGACCTCGGAGATCGCCGCGGAGTTCCCGCACCTCGATGTCGGGCACCTGCCCGAGGTCTGGTGGCACGCGGAGCCGGGCTGCGAGGTCGGCGGCTACCCGGTGGAGCCGCGGCCCCTGTTCGACGCTCGGGTCGCGGCGTTCCGGGACTGGCTGCGGGCCCGGCCCGAGACCACCATCGCGGTGGTCGGGCACGGCACGTTCTTCTACCACCTCACCGGCACGTTCCTGGAGAATTGCGGCTCCGTCGAGCTGGACCTCGACGCCGCGCCCGCGGAGGCCTGATCAGGCCGGCACTCGGGCGCGCGCCGCGTCCATGCGCTGACGGGCGCCAATGAGGGCGATCTCCGGCGCCTGCCGGCCGATGGCGAGGACTTCCGCGAGGATCGCGCAGGCCTCGCTCCAGGTCCCGGCTACGAAGGGTGCCGCGCCCTCGGCCACCTCCGCGGCGCAGCGCGCATCCTCGCCCGCCCGCTGCGCCGCCGTCGCGGTGCGGGACGCCGCGGCGGTGAGGGCGCCCTCGCGCCAGCGCCGCGCCTGGGCCGCGGCCTGCGCGCGGGCACCGCCCCGCCACGCGGCCGCGTTCGCGGCCGCGAGGGCCGCGGGCCAGTCCGGCGCTCCCGCGCAGGCTTGCGCGTCCGCCGTCAGGCCAGCGACGGCGCAGAGCGGCGCCAGGATACGGCGGACGCTCTCCAGCGCCAGCTGCCGGGTGCGGGCGGCCTCGATCTCCGGGGTGTCGGCACTGCCCGACAGGCGCAGGACGAAGGCCATCAGCTGGGGCCGTGCCTCGTCCGGCATGGCGTCATTGAGCCCGAGGGCGTAGGCGGCGACCGGCCGCGAGAAGCAGGGCGGGCAGTCGGAGCTGGAGCGGATCGCCCGGTAGGGCAGCCCCGCGGCCACGATCGCCGCCTCGTTGATGCAGGTCCCACCGTCGGGGCCGGGAAAGGGATGCGATCCGGCGAGCAGACGCCAGTTCAGGATCGTCGCGAAGTCGGGATGCATCGGCGCGCTCTCCGTCTCGGGCGCGCAGCGTGGCACGCCGCGCCCCGGAAGGCGAGGCCCCCTCAGCCGCCGAGGCCCGGCGCGAGGCCCGAGAGCATCGCGGTGCCCAGGACCAGCACGAAGGCGGCGGCGACGAGTTCGAGGCCGCCGAGCGCCAGGAGCCCGGCCTGACCTCTTCCGCCCGCGAGGCGCAGCGCCATCCGCTTGGCGAAGACCGCGAGGCAGGCCAGCGCGGTCGTGGTCACCGCGGTGCCGAGGGCCATCGCCAGGACCGCCAGCACGCCCGCCCCGGGCACGCCCTGCGACACCGCGAAGACCAGGACCAGCACCGCGCCCGCGCAGGGGCGTGTGCCCGCCGCCAGCACCACGCCGGCCCGCTCGCGCCACGTGTCGCCGGTATCGAGGGCCTGTGGCCCCGGCAGGTGGCTGCAGCCCGGGCCGCAGCCCGCGCCGAGATCGGCGAGGCGTCCGGCCTTGCGCCACGTCAGGACCAGCCCGATCAGGGCGACGAGGGCGAAGCTCACGGTCTCGATCAGGGTGCCGGCCCGGGTGATGCTCGCCGCCGTGGCGTTGAGGACCAGCGTGCCGAGCCCGACGATCGCCCCGGCCATGCAGGCCTGGAGCAGCGCGGCGCAGGCGCTCAGCGCGGCGCCGCGCCGGAGTGCCCGCTCCCCCGCCAGGATGTAGCCGGCGATCACCGCCTTGCCATGGCCCGGGCCGGCGGCGTGGAACACGCCGTACGCGAAGGCGAGGCCGATCAGCGGGGTCCAGCTGCCGCCGCCCCGCAGCGCGCTCACGGCGGCGTTGAGGCTGCGGGAGAAGCTCGCCTGCAGCGCCAGGATGATGCCGCCGAGTCCCGTGGTGGCCGGGGCGGCTTCCCGGAAGCCGATGCCGAAGGGCGAGCGCGGCGGCGGCGCGGCGAGGCCGGGCGCGACGAGCCACGCGATCGCGGCGGCCAGCAGCGCGGCCAGCCCGATGGCCAGGGCCATGAGGCCGAGCCGCAGGCCCAGCCGCCCCGCCCCGGCGGGGGCGACGAACCCGATGCCTACGGACATGCCACGAGCACCCGGCTGGCAAACTGCACGCCGTAGGTCGAGGCGGCGGTGAGCGCCTCGAAGAAGGCCTCGGTCATCCCCGGCGATCCGGCATCGGCCGTCTTCGGCTGCTCGGTCTTCGGCCGGGTGACCGTGGCGGCGCAGCCCTGGGGCGCCCCCGCGAGGGTCGCGGCGTCGGCGCCCTCGGCGAACGAGAAGGCGACGAAGTAGGTCGGGTCGTAGACCTCCAGCGCGGCGACTCCCCGCCCCTGCTGGACCGGAATCTTCAGCGGCAGCAGGAAGGTCATGACCAGCGCCTTGTCCTCCATGTGGGCGGCCGGCTCCTTCGGGTCGCCGAAGGCCTGCTCCTTGCCGCCGACCTTGAGCTTCGTGAAATAGCCGAACTCGGCGAGGTTGGCGGTGTTCTCGGTGGCGAGCCCGGCGAGCTCCTCCGGGCTGAGCGTGCCGTCCTTGTTGGTGTCGAGGCCCTGCGTGACGAAGGCCGTGTATTCGGGGTCGAAGCGCCACGTGTCGCGGACGCCGACGAGCTTGCCACCCTCGTAGACGAGCTGGGCCTTGGCGGTCACCCAGACATGCGGGTGGGCAGAGGCCGCCGAGGCGGCGCAGCCGAGGGCGGCGGCCAGCAGCAGGGCGGGCGGTTTCGGGCGGTGCGCGGCGATCGGCATGGGCGGAGGCACGCTCGCGGAGGGAGGCGGTCAGGCCGGATCTCCTCGCGCGCCGGTTGGGCGAAAGCGAGGCGCCGTCCCGACCCTGCGCCGATCATTCGCCCCCGTCACTCGCCGCCGTCGAGGCCCATCAGCTGGAAGCTCACCCGCAGGTCGTTCGACATCGGGATGTCGAGGCGCTCGCCGTTGGGCAGGCGCTTGAGGAACCAGCGCTCGTAGGTCCAGCGCAGCGCCCGCGACTCGGCGAGCCGCGTGAAGGTCTGCTGCACGATGCCGGCGAGTTCGGGATCGTCCTTGCGGAACATGATGCCGTAGGGCTCGTAGGAGAGCTTGTCGGGCAGCACCGTGTAGTTCGCCCCGTCCTTCGCGTCGGTGGCGATCAGCCCGTAGAGCAGCACGTCGTCGGTGGCGAAGGCGTCGGCCTTGCCGGCCTTCACCATCGCGTAGGAGGCGGCGTGGTCGGGGGCCGTCACCACCTGCGCGTCGATCTTCAGCCGGGCGAGCTGGTCGCGCACGGCCTTCTCGTTGGTGGTGCCCGCGGTGACCACAACGGTCTTGCCGCCGAGATCCCGGTAGGAGGCAATGCCGGCTCCGCGCTTTACCAGCAGCTGCGTCGCGCTGATGTAGTCCACCGGCGAGAAGGCGACCTGCTTGCGGCGCTCGGCGTTGGCCGTGGTCGAGCCGCATTCGAGGTCGATCTTGCCGGAGGTCACCGCCTCGATGCGCGTCTCGGCGGTGACCGGCGCGTAGCGGACCTTCACCGGCCGGCCGATCGCCGCCTGGATGTCGTCGGCGATCTCGCCGCAGAGGTCGATGGCGTAGCCGATGGGCCGGGGGCTGCCGTCCGGCAGCTTGCCCTCCACGAAGGAGAACGGCACCGAGCTCTCCCGGTAGCCGAGCACGATCTCGCCGCGCGCGGCGACGCTCTTGAGCGTGCCGGTGAGCACCTCAATGGCGAAAGCCGGCGACGCGCCAGCCAGCGCCAGGACCATCGCCGCCACGAGCCGCATCGCCATCACCGGTTCTCCCGTTCTCGCCCCGCCCCTACTCCGCCGGCGAGGCTACGGTGCCGACATGGTCGAGCCGCTGGTCGGTGGCGGTGAGCTGCCCCTCCCACTTGGCGACCGCCACGGTGGCGACGCTGTTGCCCAGCACGTTGGTGGCCGAGCGTCCCATGTCGAGAAACTGGTCGATGCCGATGATCAGCAGCAGCCCCGCCTCCGGGATGTTGAACTGCGTCAGCGTCGCCGAGATCACCACCAGCGAAGCGCGGGGCACGCCCGCCATGCCCTTCGAGGTCACCATCAGCAGGAACAGCATGGTGAGCTGCTGACCCCAGGTCAGCGGGATGTTGTAGGCCTGGGCGATGAACATCACCGCGAAGGTGCAGTACATCATCGAGCCGTCGAGGTTGAACGAGTAGCCCATCGGCAGCACGAAGGAGGTGATGCGGTTGGGCACGCCGAACTGTTCGAGGTTCGTGAGCATCTTCGGGTAGGCCGCCTCGCTCGACGCGGTCGAGAAGGCGAGCACGAAGGGCTCCTTGATCAGGTTGATCAGCCGCATGATGCCGCCGCCGCCGAGCAACAGGAAGCCGACACCCATCAGCAGCGCCCAGAGCACCGCGAGGCCGATGTAGAACTCGATCAGGAACTTGCCGTAGGTGATGAGCACGCCGATGCCCTGCGTTGTGATGGTCGCCGCGATGGCGGCGAAGACCGCCACGGGGGCGAACAGCATCACGTAGCCCGTCACCTTCAGCATGACGTCGGCCACGCCCTCGATCCCCTTAGCGAGGAAGTGGCCCTTCTCGCCCAGGGCCGCGAGCGCCACGCCGAAGAAGATCGAGAAGACCACGATCTGCAGGATCTCGTTGTTGGCCATGGCCTCCACGGCGCTCTTGGGCACCAAGTGGGTCACGAATTCCTTGAGCGAGAGCGAGGCGGTCTTCAAGCCGGTGCCGGCGCCGACATCGGGCAGCGGCAGGTTCAGGTTCACGCCCGGCTGCATCAGGTTGACCAGGATCAGCCCCAGCATCAGCGAGCAGAACGAGGCGCCGACGAACCAGAGCAGCGCCTTGCCGCCGACGCGGCCGACCGCAGCGGTGTCGCCGAGATGCGCGATGCCGACGACGAGCGTCGAGAACACCAGCGGCGCGATGATCATCTTGATCAGCCGCAGGAAAACGTCGGAAATCAGCGCGATGTAGCCGGCGATTTCCTTGGCGGTCTGCGGATCCGGCCATGTGATGCTGCAGGCGTAGCCCACCGCGATCCCGAGGAGCATCCCGACGAAGATCATCGTCGTGAGTCGCGAACCTGTCATCGGACTGCTCCTCGCCTGAGGCCGGGATGATCGAGCATTAAAGTTCGTTAACGTGAAGCACGAACTACGCCAGACGCAAGCCCATCCAGGCCCGGTTACTGGCGCAGTCGACTGTTTTCACGCGACGCTTGGCCGGCGATGAAACCGGTGGCCGGTTGGCTACGCTTGCGGTACGAGACTTGCGGCGACGATCCGCTCGCGCCAGACGCGGGCGGCACAAGAAACGAGCGCGCGCGGGAGTCCATGGACGTTTTCGTACAGCAGTTGATCAACGGGCTGACGCTCGGCTCGATCTACGGCCTGATCGCCATCGGCTACACGATGGTGTTCGGCATCATCGGCATGGTGAACTTCGCCCACGGCGACGTCTTCATGGTCTCCTGCTTCATCGCGCTGATCACCTTCCTGCTTTTGACTGTCTGGCTCGGGGTCAGCTCCATCGCGCTGGCCTTCCTGGTGGTGCTGGTGGTCGCCATGGCGCTGACCGCCCTGTGGGGCTGGGCGATCGAAAGGGTGGCCTACCGGCCGCTGCGCGGCTCGTTCCGCCTCGCGCCGCTGATCTCGGCGATCGGCGTGTCGATCTTCCTGTCGAACTTCGTGCAGGTGGTGCAGGGCGCGCGCAACAAGCCGACCCCGCCGATGCTGTCGGGCGGCATCACCCTGTTCGAACGGGACGGCTACGCGGTGTTCCTGGCCTGGAAGCAGGTGCTGATCATGGCGGTGACCGCCGTGCTGCTCACCGGCTTCTGGTATCTCGTGCAGCGCACGCCTTTCGGCCGGGCGCAGCGCGCCTGCGAGCAGGACCGCAAGATGGCGGCTTTGCTCGGCATCGACGTCGACCGCACGATCTCGCTGACCTTCGTGCTCGGCGCCGCGCTCGCGGCCGTCGCGGGCGTCCTCTACCTGATGTATTACGGCGTCGTGTCCTTCTCGGACGGGTTCGTGCCCGGCGTGAAGGCGTTCACGGCGGCGGTGCTCGGGGGCATCGGCTCCCTGCCAGGGGCGGTGCTCGGCGGCCTGATCATCGGGCTGATCGAGACCTTCTGGTCCGCCTACTTCTCCATCGAGTACAAGGACGTCGCCGCCTTCTCGATCCTGGCGATCGTGCTGATCTTCATGCCGTCGGGCATCCTGGGCCGGCCCGAGGTCGAGAAAGTCTGATGGCCGGCTCGCAGACTGCTCTCCCGGGCTCCGCGATGGCCGGCATCCTGCGCGACGCCGCCCTCTACGCCCTCGTCACCTTCGGCCTCTGCGTCCCGATCATCGCCTACCGCACGGATCCGGGACCCGGAACCGAGCTGGTGCTCGTGCCGCGCTGGGGGCTGGTGGCGGCACTCTGCGCGGCAATCTTCGTGGTGCGCCTCGTCCAGCGCCTCGTGCTGCTGCGCCGCGACGCGCGGCGGGCGCTGACCCCCTCCCCGGCCCAGGCGACCGAGGCCGTCCACGGCGAGCCCGACGCGGGCCAGAAAACCTCGAAGGTCGGTCTCTGGCTGTTCATCTTCGTCGCGCTGACCCTGCCGATGATCTCCGCCCTGGCCACCGGGGGCCTGTCCTCGGCCCGCTACTGGATCGACCTGGGCATCCTGATCCTCACCTACGTGATGCTCGGCTGGGGGCTGAACATCGTCGTCGGCCTCGCCGGCCTGCTCGACCTCGGCTACGTCGCCTTCTACGCGGTCGGAGCCTATTCCTACGCCCTGCTCTCGACCACCTTCGGCCTGTCGTTCTGGGTCTGCCTGCCGCTGGCGGGCCTGTTCGCCGGCCTGTGGGGGATGATCCTCGGCTTCCCGGTCCTGCGCCTGCGCGGCGACTACCTCGCCATCGTCACCCTCGCCTTCGGCGAGATCATCCGTCTCGTCCTGATCAACTGGACCGACGTGACCGGCGGGGGCGCCGGCATCTCGTCGATCCCGCGGGCGACCTTCTTCGGGATCCCGTTCACGGCCGGCGACGACGGGTTTGCGGCGACCTTCGGCATCCCCTTCGACTCGATGCACCGGCTCGTCTTCCTGTATTACCTGATCCTGGGCCTCGCCCTGATCACCAACTTCGTCACCCTGCGCCTGCGCCGCCTGCCGATCGGGCGGGCCTGGGAGGCCCTGCGCGAGGACGAGATCGCCTGCCGGTCGCTCGGCATCGACACGACCGCCACGAAGCTGACGGCCTTTGCCCTGGGTGCGGCCTTCGGGGGCGTCGCAGGCTCTTTCTTCGCCGTGCGCCAGGGCTTCATCAGCCCCGAGAGCTTCAACTTCCTGGAGAGCGCCATCATCCTGGCGATCGTGGTGCTGGGCGGCATGGGCAGCCAGGTCGGCGTCGCGATCGCCGCGGTGGCGATGGTCGGCGGGCCGGAGATGCTGCGCAACCTCGGCTTCCTGAAGGCCGTGTTCGGCGAGGGCTTCGACCCGAGCGAGTACCGCCTGCTCCTGTTCGGGCTGGCCATGGTCGCCATGATGGTCTGGCGCCCGCGCGGCCTGATCTCGGAGCGCATGCCGTCGGTGTCGCTGGGCCAGCGGCGCGCGGTCTCGGGCGCCCACGTCAGCGAGGGGCACGGCTGATGGCGACGTCACCGCTCCCCCCGCCGGTGCTCACGGTCGAGCACCTGACCATGCGGTTCGGCGGTCTCACCGCCGTCTCCGACCTGTCCTTCGAGGCGCGCCGCGGCGACATCACCGCGCTGATCGGCCCGAACGGGGCCGGCAAGACCACGGTGTTCAACTGCATCACCGGCTTCTACAAGCCGACCGAGGGGATGCTGACGCTGGCCCATGCCGACGGCACGGCCCACCTGCTGGAGCGGCTTCCCAATCACAAGGTTAACCGCACCGCGCGGGTGGCGCGCACCTTCCAGAACATCCGCCTGTTCCAGGGCATGACCGTGCTGGAGAACCTGCTGGTCGCCCAGCACGCGCCGCTGATGCGGGCCTCGGGCTACACGATCCTCGGGTTGCTCGGTCTCAAGACCTACCGGGACGCGCAGGGCGCGGCAATCGAGCGGGCCAAGGCCTGGCTCGAGCGCATCGACCTCACGGCGCGCGCAGATGACCCGGCGGGCGCGCTGCCCTACGGCGCTCAGCGGCGCCTGGAGATCGCCCGGGCGATGTGCACCGACCCTGTGCTGCTCTGCCTCGACGAGCCGGCGGCCGGTCTCAATCCGCGGGAATCGGCGGAGCTCAACGGCCTCCTGCGCCACATTCGCGACGCGCACGACACCTCGGTGCTGCTGATCGAGCACGACATGTCGGTGGTGATGGAGATTTCCGACCACGTCGTTGTGCTCGATTACGGCGTGAAGATCGCCGACGGATCCCCCGCCGAGGTGCGGGCCGACCCGAAGGTGATCGCCGCCTATCTCGGCGTCGAGGACGAGGAGGTCGAGGCCGTGGAGGCGGAGGTCGGGATCACCGTGCCCCACGCCGACGGCGCGCCAACCGGAGTGCGGGCATGAGCGTCGCCGGCATCAACGTCCTGGTCGAGGAGACGCGGGCGATCCAGGCGGGGAAGAAGCCCCCGCTCCTCGCGGTGCGCGACGTCTCGACCTATTACGGCAGCGTCGCCGCCCTGCGCGGGGTCGACCTCGACGTGGCCGAGGGCGAGATCGTCACGCTGATCGGTGCCAACGGCGCCGGCAAGTCGACCCTGATGATGACGATCTTCGGCAGCCCCCAGGCGCGCTCGGGGACGATCACCTATGACGGGCGCGACATCACCCGGCTGCCGACCCACGCCATCGCCCGGCTCGGCATCGCCCAGTCGCCGGAAGGCCGCCGGGTCTTCCCGCGCATGACCGTTTACGAGAATCTTCAGATGGGCGCCGCGCTCCACGACGGGCGCTTCTTCGCCGAGGATCTGGAGAAGGTCTGCGCCCTGTTCCCGCGGGTGAAGGAGCGCCTGAACCAGCGCGCCGGCACCATGTCAGGGGGCGAGCAGCAGATGCTGGCCATCGCCCGAGCCTTGATGAGCCGCCCGCGCCTGCTGCTCCTCGACGAGCCGTCACTCGGCCTCGCGCCGCTGGTGGTGAAGGGCATCTTCGACGCGATCCGCGAGCTGAACCGGACCGACGGCATGACGATCTTCCTTGTGGAGCAGAACGCCTACCACGCCCTGAAGCTCGCCCATCGCGGCTACGTGCTGGTCAACGGCCGGGTGACCATGAGCGGCACCGGGCGGGCGCTGCTCGACGATCCGAACGTCAAGGCCGCCTATCTGGAAGGGGGCCATGCCGGCCCGGTCGGGGCATGAGCGTGCAACCATGAGCGTGCTGCAGGGGATCCTGTACGAGGAGCCGTCGGCCTGGCTGTTCCTGCTCGTCACCGTCGTGATGGGCGGCTGGGCCGGCTGGATGGCGGCCCGCGGCATCGCCCGGGGCTGGCGGCCGTTCTGGCACTGCGCCCTGGCGCTGCTTCTGGTGGCCGCCGCCGTGCGCTTCATCCACTACGCCCTGTTTTCGGGCACGCTGCTGTCGCTGCACTACTATGCGGTCGACGCGGTCGTCGTCATGATCATCGGCGCGGCGGGCTTCCGCTACACGCGGACGCGCCAGATGACGAGCCAGTACCGCTGGCTCTACGAGAAGACCTCACCGCTGACATGGCGCGATCGGGCGCCCGAAGCGGGCGAGGTCCGATGAGTGCGGCCGGATCCGCACGTGCGGTCCTGACATTTAGGGGAAGTACGCGATGAGATCGATTCTGCTGGCCGGGCTCGCCCTCGGCGCGATGGTGGCGGCCGCACAGGCCGCCGAGGTCAAGCTCGGCGTCGCCGCGCCGATCACCGGCAACAGCGCCGCCATCGGCGCGCAGCTCAAGAACGGCGCGAGCCAGGCGGTCGAGGACCTCAACAAGGCCGGCACGCTGAAGGGCACGACGCTCACCGTCACGGTCGGCGACGACGCCTCCGACCCGAAGCAGGGCGTCTCGGTGGCCAACAAGTTCGCCAGCGACGGCGTGAAGATGGTCGTCGGCGACTACAATTCCGGCGTGTCGATCCCGGCCTCCGACGTCTATCTCGACGCCGGCATCATCCAGGTCACCCCCGCCTCCACGAACGTGAAGTTCACCGAGCGCGGCATGTGGAACACGTTCCGCACCTGCGGCCGCGACGACCAGCAGGGCGCGGTGGCCGGCACCTACCTGGCCGAGCACTTCAAGGGCAAGAAGATCGCCTTCGTCCACGACAAGACGCCCTACGGCAAGGGGCTGGCCGACGAGACCCTGAAGGCGCTGAAGGCCAAGGGTGGCAAGGAGGCGATGTACGAGGGCATCAACCCGGGCGAGAAGGACTACTCGGCGCTCGTCTCCAAGCTCAAGTCAGCCAATGTCGATGTCGTCTATTTCGGCGGCTACTATACCGAGGCCGGCCTCATCCTGCGCCAGATGCGCGACCAGGGCCTGAAGGCGCCGATGATGGGCGGCGACGGCATGGTCGACCGCGAACTCGTGGCGATCGCCGGTCCCGCGGCCGAGGGCACGCTGACCACCTTCCCGCCGGATGCCCGCAAGAACCCGAACGCCAAGGCGGCGCTGGCCGCCTTCAAGGCCAAGAACATCGATCCGGAGGGCTACACGCTCTACTCCTACGCCGCCGTTCAGGTCCTGGCGAAGGCGATGGCCGAGACCGGCTCCAGCGATGGCAAGAAGCTGGCCGACTGGCTGCATCAGGGCAAGCCGGTCGATACGGTGGTCGGACCCATCGCCTACGACAAGAAGGGCGACATCACCCGGCCCGACTATGTCATGTACGAGTGGAAGAAGGGCGCCGACGGCAAGATCGACTACAGCGGCAATGAGCTGACGAAGTAAGCCGCAGCCACAGACCGGGTTTTCAGTCCGACGCCGCCTCCCGATACCGCGGGGGGCGGCGTCGTCGTTTTCTATACCGTGGATTCGTCAGCCTTCCGGGCGGATCCGTCCTCCACACCGCGTGCGTACGCCTAAGAAGTGTGCATGATGCCGCCGGCGCGAGCGTGAGGCCGGCTCAGCGCTTGGGAGGAGGCCATGAGGACGGCAGGGACCGCGTCTGCGGACGTGCGCAGGAGCTTGGCTGCAACTTGTCCGTACTCAGCCGCAGGCTCGCGCGGCCCTTCGACCCGTCTCCCGGCACCATCATTGCACAGGCGTCGCCCGAGCGGGCGGGCCCGCGTACCCCGCCGCCAGCCGACACCGTTCGGCCCGATCCAGGAGTTCCGTACCGATGCAGTCTGATTTCGCTCGCCGTGGCCTAGCCGCGGCGCTGGGCCTGTCTCTCGCCCTCGCTCCGATGAGCCTGCGGGCGCAGGAACTGACCGGCACCCTCAAGAAGGTGAAGGACGCCAACGCCATCGTCATCGGCTACCGCGACGCCTCCGTGCCGTTCTCGTATCTCGGCGGCGATCAGAAGCCGGTCGGCTACGCGATGGACATCTGCTACAAGATCGCCGACGCCGTGAAGGCCAAGCTCAACCTCCCGAACCTTGAGGTGAAGCTCAACCCGGTCACCTCCGCCACCCGCATCCCGCTGATGGCGAACGGCACGATCGACCTCGAATGCGGCTCGACGACCAACAACGCCGAGCGCGAGAAGCAGGTGTGGTTTACGAACTCGCACTTCCTGACCGCGACCCGCTACGTCTCGAAGAAGTCGGCCAACCTGCACACGATCGAGGACCTGAAGGGCAAGACCGTCGTGTCGACCTCGGGCACCACGAACATCAAGCAGATCAACGAGGCGAACACGGAGCGTAAGCTCGGCCTGACGATCCTGCCGGCCAAGGACCACGCCGAGGCGTTCCTGATGGTCGAGACCGGCCGCGCCGCAGCCTTCGTGATGGACGACGTGCTGCTCGCCTCGCTCGCCGCCTCCTCGAAGGATCCGTCCGCCTACGAGATCTCCACCGAAGCCCTGTCGAAGCCCGAGCCCTACGGCATCATGCTCCGCAAGGACGACACGGAGTTCAAGAAGGTCGCGGACGACGCCACCGCCAAGCTCTACACGAGCCCTGAGGGCAAGGCCCTCTACGACAAGTGGTTCACCAAGCCGATCCCGCCGCGCAACATCAACCTCAACCTGCCGATGAGCGCGGAGATGAAGAAGCAGTTCACGACCCCGATCTCGAGCCCCGATCCGGCGGCGTACTGAGATCCGTTCGGTACGGTTTCATGCCATGATGCGCACCGCGGGCTCCGGCCTGCGGTGCGTCTCTGTAAGTTCACAGTAGAAGCGGCGCGATGAACTACAACTGGAACTGGCGGATCTTCTTCGACGCCTCGCCGGAGGGGAACGGCACGTATCTCGACATGCTGCTCTCGGGGCTCATGTGGACGATCACGACCGCGCTCTGCTCCTGGGTGATCGCGTTCTTCCTGGGCTCGCTGGTCGGCGTGCTGCGCACCCTGCCGTCGAAGCCCGCGAACGCGATCGGCACGGCCTATGTCGAGCTGTTCCGCAACGTGCCGCTGCTGGTGCAGATGTTCCTCTGGTACTTCGTGCTGCCCGAAGTGGTCCCGACCCGGATCGGTGACGCGATCAAGCAACTACCCGATGCGCCGTTCTACACGGCGGTGGTCTGCCTCGGCTTCTTCACCGCTTCGCGCGTCGCCGAGCAGGTCCGTGCCGGCATCCAGTCGCTGCCGCGGGGCCAGCGCATGGCCGGCACCGCCATGGGCTTCACGACCTACCAGACCTACCGCTACGTGCTGCTGCCCAACGCCTACCGGATCATCCTGCCGCCGATGACCTCGGAATTCCTCAACAACCTGAAGAACACGTCTGTGGCGCTGACCATCGGCCTGCTGGAGCTGACCGCGCGAGCCCGCTCGATGCAGGAATTCTCGTTCCAGGTATTCGAGGCGTTCACGGCTGCGACGATCCTCTACGTGATCATCAACCTCGTGGTCGTCACGGCGGCGACCTTCCTGGAGAAGGCGGTCGCCATCCCCGGCCAGCGCTGAGGACAGCCCGCCCCCGATCCTCCGCCGTCCGACGGCCACCGCGAACAGGCCCCGATGCTCTCGAATTTCGACTTCTCCGTCATCGTCTCGTCCCTGCCCTACCTGTTCGGGCAGGGCATGGTCTTCACCGTGACGCTCACCGCCATGGCGGCCGTGGGCGGCGTGATCATCGGCACGCTGCTGGCGATGGCGCGCCTGTCGGGCATCCCCGGCCTGTGGCACCTCGCCAAGGGCTATGTCGAGCTGT
Organism: Methylobacterium sp. UNC378MF; assembly: GCF_900103195.1. Taxonomy (GTDB): domain Bacteria; phylum Pseudomonadota; class Alphaproteobacteria; order Rhizobiales; family Beijerinckiaceae; genus Methylobacterium. Next base: position 37,702 of record NZ_FMWU01000018.1, read on the forward strand.
GCCGCTCGCTGCCGCTGGTCCTGGTGATCTTCTGGTTCTACTTCCTGGTGCCGTATATCGGCGCCTATCTGACCGGAGCCTCGACGCCGATCCAGGTCGGCGCCTTCCCGTCGGCCCTGATCACCTTCATGGCCTTCGAGGCGGCCTACTTCTCGGAGATTATGCGGGCCGGGATCCAGTCCATCCCGAAGGGACAGACGGCCGCCGCCCAGGCGCTCGGGATGAATTACTGGCAGACCATGGGCAACGTGATCCTGCCCCAGGCCTTCCGCAACATGCTGCCGCTGCTGCTGACCCAGACGATCATCCTGTTCCAGGATACGTCCCTCGTCTACGTGCTGTCGCTGACAGACTTCATGGGCGCCGCCTCGAAGGTCGCCCAGCGCGACGGCCGCCTCGTCGAGATGTATATCTTCGCAGCCGTGGTCTATTTCGCGATCTGCTTCTCGGCCTCGTACCTGGTGCGCCGTCTGCAGCGCCGCGTGGCCATCATCCGCTGACCGACACTGGAGACTGTGTCATGACCTCGTCCCCGATGCCGGCCCCGACCGCCGCCGAACCCGTTGTCGATGCCAGCCACGCGCCGAAGGATGCCGGCCTGCAGCCCGGCAGCCTGATCTCCGGCGCGCCCGTCGTGGCACCCGGCGAGACGATGATCGCCATCGACAACATCAGCAAATGGTATGGCGATTTCCAAGTGCTGACGAATTGCACCACGAAGGTCGCCAAGGGCGAGGTCGTGGTCGTCTGCGGTCCTTCGGGCTCCGGCAAGTCGACCCTGATCAAATGCGTCAACGCCCTGGAGCCTTTCCAGAAGGGCCAGATCACCGTGGCCGGCACCAAGGTGGCCGACAAGGCGACCAACCTGCCCAAGCTCCGCTCGCGGGTCGGCATGGTGTTCCAGCATTTCGAGCTGTTCCCGCACCTGTCGATCACCGAGAACCTCACCATCGCCCAGCGCAAGGTGCTGGGCCGCAGCGGCGAGGACGCGAAGAAGCGCGGTCTCGACCTGCTCGCCCGCGTCGGCCTCGGCGCCCATGCGAACAAGTTCCCGGGCCAGCTCTCCGGCGGTCAGCAGCAGCGCGTGGCGATCGCCCGGGCGCTCGCCATGAACCCGGTGGTGATGCTGTTCGACGAGCCGACCTCGGCGCTGGACCCCGAGATGGTCGGCGAGGTGCTCGACGTGATGGTGGAACTTGCCAAGGAGGGCATGACGATGATGGTCGTGACCCACGAGATGGGCTTCGCCCGCAAGGTCGCCGACCGGGTGATCTTCATGGATCGCGGTGAGATCGTCGAGGACGCCAAGAAGGAGGAGTTCTTCGGCAGTCCCCGCTCCGAGCGGGCGCAGACCTTCCTGTCGAAGATCCTCCAGCACTGACCGCGGGCCGTTAAGCCAGCGCCTCCTGCGCGGCCCGGTATTCCCGGCCGTGCTGGCAATAGCCCTCGACGATGCGGATCATCATAGCGCGCTTCTCCGCATCGAGGGGGGCCAGGATCCGGGCCGGGCGGCCGCCCCAGAGATAGCCGGCCTCCAGGATCTGGCCGGGATCGGTGGTCGCGCCCGCCGCCAGCATGACGTCGTCGGCGATCAGGGTTCCGGACGCGATGCTGGCGCCGATGCCGATCAGCGCCCGCGCCCCGATCCGGCAATCGGCGATCCGGACGTTGTGGGCGACGGTGGTATCCCGCCCGATCACCACGCCGTCCGCCCGAGTGCGGATGATTGTGTTGTCCTGAATATTGGTATCGGCCCCGATCACGATCGGGCCGACCTCGGCGTTGAGATCGCAGCAGAACAGCACGCTGGCGCCGGCACCGAGGCTCACCCGTCCGCGCAGGCGGGCCGTGCGCGCCACAAAGACGCTGGCCTCGACCTCCGGCACCTCTCCCGGCGGGAAGGTTGGCCCGTCGCCCATGCGCTCGCGCACCCGCTCGGCGCGCTCGGCGATCTCGTCGGATCCGATGGCACGACTCGGACGAGCCGGGCTACCGGCATAGGCATAGCCGCCGGGGAGATTCGCCCGGGGGAAGACGGTCGAGCCGGCCTCGATCACCGCGCCGTCGCCGACCTCTGCCCCATCAAGGATCACAACGTCGTCTTCGACGACCACGTCGGAGCCGAGCGTGCAGGCATGCACGACGCTGTTGCGCCCGACCGTGACGCGGTCGCCGACCCGGGTGCCGTGCGTCCGGGTGGCGATATGCACCGTCGAGCGGTGGCCGAGCCAGAAGCGGTCGCCGAGGGTCACCGTCTGACCGTCCGCGCGGATCACCGCCTCGTCGCCGATCCAGGCCTGCGCGCCGATCCGGGCCGCGCCGATCACCGTGCTGCCGCGCCCGCACCAGACGGGGCGACTCGCGAAATCCGGCTGCACGCCGTCGTAGGGCAGGATCAGGTCGGGGGTCACGCGGATATCCTTCTCCAGCGCCGTCCGGAGCACGCGGGGTGATCCGGATGATCGCGGGCCGCGCGCCGGGCCGGCAGGGCGCGACGGACCGTCTCATATAGAGGCGGGGCCGGGTGTGACAGGGACGGGACTGGCCGGCAAAGCCGCGGGCTCCTATGGATCGGGTCATGAGCGCCCCCGTTCCGAGCATCGGCATCCAGGCCGAGCCCTTCGACACCGCGGCCGAGATCGCCGACCTGAGTGCCAAGCTGGGCGGCCGGGCGGGCGCCGTCGTCACCTTCACCGGCCTCTGTCGCGACGAGGGCGGGCGGCTGGCGGCCCTGGAGCTGGAGCATTATCCCGGCATGGCCGAGGCCGAGATCGAGAGGGTCGCCGAAGAGGCGATCGCCCGCTGGCCGCTCCAGGCCCTGCGGGTAATCCACCGGCACGGTCTGGTGCGGCCGGGCGACGGCATCGTGCTCGTGGTCACCGCCGCGAGCCACCGGGTCGCCGCCTTCGAGGCCGCGGATTTCCTGATGGATTATCTCAAGACCCGCGCCCCATTCTGGAAACGCGAGCACCTCGCCGATGGCACGACCGGCGGCTGGGTCGCGGCGACGACCCAGGACGATGCCGCGGCCGGGCGCTGGAGCTGAGCCTCTGATCGGCGCGCGCTACACGATCAGCGCGTTGAGCAGCACCGCGGCGGCGGCTCCCACGATCGAGATCCCGAGAAGGACCACGCTGCTGAGCTGATCCCCCGTATCGACGGTCCGGCCCGGGCCGAGGGATCGAACCTGCGTGTTGTCGTAGCTGCTCATGGGGCCTCCTGGATCGGGCGGCGCCCGCATCTGCGCCGTGAGCGGACAACACGCGGACAGCAATCCGGTCCCCAGGTCGCGCACCGAAGCGGCGCTGGCGGACTTGACCCGTGAGGGCCCGCGGCGTTCGTGAGCCCGCGGTGCAGGAGCGATGATGTCAGACAGCAGGGTTCAGGAATTGGAGGGCCCGGCCGTGTCCTGGCGCCAGACGGCGCCGCTCGCGGCCTCCGGGATCGCCGTGGTGTGCTTCGTGGCGGCGCTGGCGCTGGCCTGGATGTCGGCCGGTACGCTCCTGCTGATCTTCGCCGGGGTGCTCCTCGGCGTCTTCCTCGACGGCCTGACCCGCGGGCTCGGCCGCATCCTCCCCCTGCCCCGGGGGCTGCGGCTGTCCATCGCCAGCCTTGCGGTCGCGGTCGCGGTGATCGGCTTCGGCAGCTACGGCGGCGCCACCATCGTGCAGCAGGGCCGGGACCTCGGCACGACGATCAAGGACCAGGCCGGCACGGTCTCGGGTTGGCTCTCCGAGCGGGGGATTGATGTCCCTAGCCTCGCCCCACAGGGCGGCGGCAAGGACGGCTCCACGGATGCGGGCCAGAGAGAGGGCGGCCTTGGCGGCCTCGCCAACGGCCTGCTGAAGGGCAGCGGCTCGATCGTCTCGGATGCCGGCAGCGTCCTCGGGCCCGCCGCCGCCGTGATCCTGGGCCTGTTCGACGCCCTCGGCAATGTCCTGGTCATCGCCTTTCTGGGCCTCGCCTTCGCGGCCGATCCGAAGGCCTACCGGGACGGGGCAGTCCGCTTCGTGCCGCCGGCGAAGCGCTGGCGCGCGACCCAGGTCCTCGACGGGGCCGGCGAGACCCTGCGGCACTGGCTGTTCGGACAGCTGATCATCATGGCGGTGATCTTCCTGTGCACCTGGGCGGGCCTCGCCTTCCTGGGAATCGGCGGCGCGCTGATCCTGGGACTTCAGGCGGGCCTCCTCGCCTTCGTGCCCACGGTCGGGCCGCTGGTGGCGGGCCTCGTGATCATCCTGGCGGCCCTGGCCTCGGGCACGAAGGCGGTGATCGGCGCGATCGGCGTGTATCTCGCCGTGCAGTGCCTGGAGAGCTACGGCCTGACGCCGTTCATCCAGAAGCGGGCGCTGGACATCCCGCCGGCGACGATTTTCGCCGGCCAGCTAATCCTCGGCGTGATCTTCGGGCTATGGGGCATCGCCCTCGCCCTGCCGCTGATGGCGGTGATCAAGGTCCTGCTGGAGCAGCTCTACGTGGAGGATACGCTCCACGAGCAGCCGAGCAGCTGAGCGTCCCGGGCTCCCGCGCCGTCCGTCCGGGCGCCACGCCGCGGCCCCGAAGAGACGGTGTGGACGGGCCCCGTCGTCGAAGGGCGCGGCCGGCCGGTCAGCCGCGCAGGGCGGCCTCGATCATCCGGGCCACCGCCAGGGCCCGGCCGTCGTCGCCGAAGCGGCCGATCACCTGGACGCCCACCGGCAGGCGGTGTCCGGGCACCGGCACGTTCACGCAGGGCACGCCCATCAGCGTCCAGAGCTGGTTGAAGCGCGGATCCCCGGTGGAGGCCAGGGTCGCGGGCGCCGGACCCGGCGCCGAGAAGGTCAGGATCGCGTCGTAATCGGCGAAGAGGCCCTTCAGCACTCGCCGGGCGTGGTGGCCGTGGCGGCGGGCGTCGTCGTACTGGGCCGGGCTGATCGCCGCGCCGGCCTCCAGATGCTCCCGGACGCGGGGCGGGAGCGCGTCGGCTTGCGTGTCGTATTCCCAGGCGAGCGCCAACCGCCCCTCGTAATTCTGGATGATGCGCTGCCGCTCCCAGGCCTGCGCCAGCTCCGGCGGCAGGGCGAGGTCGCTCACGCGCGCGCCGGCCCGCTCGGCCGCCTGCCGGGCTTGCGCCAGCGCCGCCTCGGCCTCCGGCTCGGGCGCCTCGGCGAAGTCCTGCTGCACCAATGCGATGCGCGGCGCCGAGCCCGCCGCTGCCGTCTGGATCTCCGGACGCCCTGTGACGAGCGCGAGGGCATGGGCGACATCCGCCACCCCGGCGGCGAACAGCCCGACCGTATCGAGGGCCCAGGAATAGGTCTTCACACCGACCGTGGGGATCAGCCGGAACGACGGCTTCACCGCCGCGCAGCCGCAATAGCTCGCCGGCCGGATCACCGACCCCGCCGTCTGCGTGCCGAGCGCCAGCGGCAGCATCCCGGCGCCGACGGCGGCGGCCGAGCCCGCCGAGGAGCCTCCCGGCGTGTGGCCGGGATCGTGCGGGTTGACCGTCTCGGTCGGATCGCTGCTCGCGAAGGCCGTGGTGGTGGTCTTGGCGAGGGCGACGGCGCCGAGCTGCTTCAGCCGGCTCACCACGGCGGCATCGCCCCGGGGCGTCCAGCCCGCATAGATCGACGATCCCATCTGGCTCGGCAGGCCGGCGCTGTCGATGATGTCCTTGACGCCCACCGCGATGCCGGCGAGCGGCCCCGTCTCCGGGATCGCCGGCGCCGCATCGAGCGTGACCAGCGCGTGCAGGTCCGGCTCCCGCGCGGCGATCGCGGCGCGGCACAGATCGATCGCGCCCGCGGGCGTCAGGGTGCCGGCGGAGATGCGGGCGCGGAGGTCGAGGAGCGAAAGCATAATGCATTCAGTCCGCGCACAGCGGCGCTGTCAACCGAGACGCCACAGCCCGCGGCATTCCCGAAACGCCGTTGACGAACGCTTTACGCGACCGTGCGCATCGTCCGGGTCATGTGGCGTGGCGTATCCCTGTTCTCGGCCCTGGCGCTGTTCGGTGCGGGCCTGACCGCGTGCTCGATCAACCATTTCGAGCGACGCGAACCGTGGCGCGATCAGGCGGAGCAGGTCTGCCTGGCCAAGAAGCTGGTCGAGCCTTCGGAATACATCACGCCCATCGCGGCGATGGACGGTCCGGGACCCTGCGGCATGCAGCAGCCCTTCCGGGTGACGCGGCTTGGCGGCGGCTCGGTCGTACTGAAGCAGCGGATGACGCTGGGCTGCCCGGCGCTCGCCGAGGCCGACGCGTGGCTGGCCGACACGATCCAGCCGGCCGCCAACCTCTATTTCGGCGTCCCGGTGGCCGAGATCAACGCCGGCTCCTATTCCTGCCGCGGTCGCAACAACCAGCCCGGCGCCAAGCTCTCCGAGCACGGTTTCGGCAACGCGATCGATGTGATGTCGATCAAGCTCGCTGATGGCCACGTGATCACCGTGAAGGGCGGCTGGCGCGGCACCGAGGCCGAACAGGGTTTCCTGCGCGAGATCTTCCTCGGTGCCTGCCAGCGCTTCACGACGGTGCTGGCGCCGGGCTCGAACGTGTTCCACTACGACCACATCCACGTGGATCTCGCCCGGCATGACCCGCGCGGTCTGCGGCGGATCTGCCAGCCGATGATCAAGTTCACGCCGCAGCTCGGCACCGGCGTCGAGCGGCCGCTGAGCCGTCCGGTCCCGCCGCCGCGCCAGCCCGCCGCCCCGCAGGCGCCGGCGGATGTGGAAGAGGACGATCCCTACGGTGTGTCGCCGATGTCGAAGGCCGGCAGCGCGACGCACGTCGCCCGGGCGCCTTCCCGCACGCCCGACCGCCCGGCCGCGGCCTCGGCCTACACCGCAGCGCCGCCGGTGCGGCCGGCGCCGCGGGTCGCCGCCCCCGAGGAGCCCGCGCAAGACGACGAGCCGCTGCAGCTCGGCGCGCCGCCGGGCGCGGGGCCGATCTACTGAGCGGCGGGCGCGCCTCGCCGGCGTCGCACCGGGCGCCGGTCCGACAGTGCCGTCGATCCGGGACTGCGGAGCAGGGCCCGGACTCCAGCACCGCGCCGCGTGCTCGGACTGGCCCCGTCGGAGATGCTGGATTCCGTGTTCGCCATCGGCGCACCGGAAGGACGAAGCGACACCCTGCTAAGCACCGATCCGGCGTCTCGCCTCGAGAAGCAACTGTAGCGGGCGCGCCGCACAGGCCGCCAAAGCGCCGGGGCTGGGCTCCCGGAGCTTGACTGGCGGCGCGGCGAGGCCATCGTTCGCGGATGCAGGATCGCACATCCGTCGAGGCACGCGCCATGCGCCCGCTCTTTCACGGCCTCGCCCTCGGGCTGGCCCTTCTCGCCCTGGTACAGCCGGCGCTCGCCCGCTCGGCCCGGGAAGACATCGAGCCCGCCGAGGAGCGGATCTTCCCGTTCGACGCGCAGATCCCCGGCTGTCAGGACCCGTCGGTGCTGGAGCGGGTCTCGACCAACTTCGCCGAGAAGGAGGCGAAGTTCTGGAACTCGTCGATGACGATCCTGTCCTTCGACAGAATCGAGCGGACCGCCTGGCGGCCCTGGGGCCTCGATACCTATCCGCGCCGGTTCTGCTCCGCGACCGTGACCACGTCCGACGGGGTCCGCCGCAAGGTCGATTACTCGGTGCGTGAGAGCCTCGGCATCATCGGGGCAACCTGGGGTGTCGAGTTCTGCGTCCACGGGCTCGACCGGGACCTCGCCTACGCCTACGCCACCGCCTGCCGGATGGCGCGTCCCTGACCATGCGCGGGTGCGCCGCCGGCCTCGCGGGCCTCCTCCTCGCCGGATTGGCCGCCGCGCCGGTCACCGCCCAGGATTACGGCGGCTTCGCCCGCCACGGCGCACCCGGCGACTTCGACTTCTACGTCCTCGCCCTGTCGTGGTCGCCGACCTACTGCGCGGGGTCTGGCGCCCGGCGGGACGACGTTCAGTGCGCTCCCGGTCGCGGCCTCGGCTTCGTCGTCCACGGCCTGTGGCCGCAATATGCGAGCGGCTACCCACAGAACTGTTCGGCGGTGAACCGCGCGCCGACGCGGCAGGCCATGGAGGTTGCCGGGCAGGTCTATCCGAGCGAGGGGCTCGCCCGCTACGAGTGGCGCAAGCACGGCACCTGCTCGGGCCTCGATCCCGCCGCTTACTTCGCGGCCGCCCGCGCGGCGCGCCTCGCGGTGACGATCCCCGACGGGCTCAAGGGCGGCTCGCCGCCGCAGAGCCTGGCGCCGATCGAGATCGCGCGGCAGTTCGTGGCGGCCAATCGCGGCCTGCGCCCCGACATGATGGCAGTCACCTGCACCCGCGGGCAGCTGCAGGAGGTCCGTATCTGCTTCGGCAAGGATCTGCGCGGCTTCACTCCCTGCCCCGAAGTCGCGCGGGGCAATTGCCGGGCGCCCGAGGTGAGTCTCGACGCGGCCCGCTGAGTTTTTTCGGTCTTTTCCGCGTCAGGTGCTGGACCCGGAGCGCGGGATCGGCTTGAGCGCGCTGCCATGAACTATCGGCACGCCTTCCACGCCGGCAATCACGCCGACGTCCTCAAGCACCTCGTTCTGGCGCGGGTGCTCGACCACCTGCGCCTCAAGGACAAGGCGTTCCGGGTGCTGGACGCCTTCGCGGGGCTCGGCGTCTACGATCTCGAGGCTGACGAGGCGGCCCGCACCGGCGAGTGGCGGGACGGCTGGGGCCGGATGGAGGCGCCCTTCGCGCCAGAGGTGGAGGCGCTGCTGGCGCCCTACCGGGCCGCGGTGGCCGCGGTGCGGGCGCGCCACGGCGCCACCGCCTATCCGGGCTCGCCGGCCGTGATTCGCGAGGCGCTGCGCCCCGGCGACAAGGGCGTGTTCGTCGAGCTGCACCCGGCGGACGCCGCGACGCTGCAGGGCCGGTACGCCCGCGATTCCCGCACCAAGGTGATGAACCTCGACGGCTGGACCGCGATCAATGCGCAGATCCCGCCGCCGGAGCGGCGCGGCCTCGTGCTGATCGACCCGCCCTACGAGGTACCCGGCGAGATCGAGCGCCTCGGCACCCATCTCGCCCGGGCGGTGGCGAAATGGCCGACGGGCCTGTTCCTGGCATGGTACCCGATCAAGGACGCCGCGGCGCTCGACCGGATGGTCCGCGCCCTCGACGCCGCCCTGCCCCGCCCGGCCCTGCGGCTCGACCTGCTGATCGACCGGCCGGACGACCCGACGCGGCTGACCGGGAGCGGCCTGATCGTGGTCAACCCGCCCTGGCGCCTCGCCGAGGAGGCGGCGCTGTTCCTGCCGGCCCTCGCCGAACGCTTGGCCCGGAAGGAGTTCGGAGGGTTTCGCTGCGATCCGATCGGCCCGGTGGCCTGACACGACAGAATTGGCCCGCACCCGGTAAGCTGTTCAGGCTCCGGTTCAAGGAAAAGGCCGGTCCGCCACGAAGAATGTGGCGGCAAAGTCACATTTCCGCATCGAACGTGTTCGGCGATACCGAACTGCCCAAAAATTATGCAATTGCTCTATGTTTGATTTTGTATCAATCGCGTCGCGATGTCAGCTTGGCCGTGAACGAACCCGAACGAGCTGCGACACCATGCTGAAGCGATCCACCCTGGCCGGCTTGGCCACCGTGCTGCTGTCCTCGACCAGCATCCTCGCGGCCGATCTGTCGGCCCCGGCGCCGGTTCCGGTCGCGCCCCCCGCCGAGCCCTGCAAGGCCACGCTGCTCGGTCCGGCCTACAGCGGCGTGATCAAGGCCAACCCGAACCCGAGCTGTTTCTCCGCGGGGCCGCTGGGCGACCTCTACGTGGGCGGCGCCATCACGGGCTATGGCTACACGCAGTCCAACCCGTTCGCGTCGTTCTCGACTCCGGCGGCGCCCAACGATCGCGACCGCTCGGCCCGGTTCGATTTCTCGAACGTCCAGGGCATCATCCAGAAGCCCGAGGGCGCGTTCCAGTTCTACATCCAGGCCGGCGGCTACTCGATCCCGCAGCTCGGCTTCCCCACCCTCGGCACCTTCACCCAGACCGATCTCCTGTTCGGTCCGGTCCCGGTCGCCTTCGGCAAGATCCAGATCAACGATGAATGGTCGGTCCAGGGCGGCCGGATGTTCACCCTGATCGGCACCGAGCTGCTGTTCACCTACCAGAACCTGAACATCAACCGCGGCCTCCTGTTCGTGCAGGAGAACTTCATCAACCAGGGCGTGCAGGTCAATTACAGCAGCGGCCCGCTCTCGGTGTCGCTCGCGGGCACGGACGGCTTCTTCTCCAACGAGATCACGTGGTTCACCGGCAACGTCGCCTACAAGCTCGACGACTTCAACACGATCGGCGTCAACGGCGGCCTGAACGTCGGCCGGACCAACGCCCTCGACCGCAGCCCGCGCTACCAGTTCGCCACGCCGAATCTCCAGCAGAACAGCGGCATCTTCAACATCAACTACACCTACGCGAACGGCCCCTGGATCATCTCGCCGTACTTCCAGTTCACCAACGTCGAGCGTGACCTGCGCGTCGGCATCGCCAATTCGGCCTCGACCTATGGCGGCGCGCTGCTGGCGGCCTACTCGTTCACCGACAATTTCTCCCTGGCCGGCCGCGTCGAGTACACCGAGCAGACCGGCGTCCGCGGTTCGGGCGGAACCAACCTGCTGGGCTTCGGCGCGGGCAGCAACGCCTTCTCGGTCACCGTGACGCCGACCTTCACCTTCGACCGCTACTTCTTCCGGGTGGAATACGCCCATGTCGAACTCGGCGGCATCACCCGCGGCAATCTCGCGGAGGGCACGCTTGGCACCGGCTTCGGCCGTACCGGCAACCGCACCTCGCAGGATCGCTACATGGTCGAGACCGGCATCACCTTCTGATCAGACCGATCAGTCCGGTTCGAAGAACCGGACTTCCGCAAGCCCCCGGCCTCAGGTCCGGGGGTTTTTTAATTGCTTGATCGGAAAATTCGGGCCTTGCGAGCCGTTTCTGGCGGATATTTGCAGTATTGATGGTGATAAACATGTGATTTGTTGTGATGAATGGCTTGAATGAGCTTCGGCGCTATTCGGATCCTCATGTCGAGGGCCTGCACTTGCGGGGATTCGGGCCGTATAAAGCGACGCCGGGCTTGCCCGCCGACGGGGATCTTTCGGATGGCTTCGATCGAGGCGCTGGCGGCGACGCTGAGGAGTCTCGCCGCGCCTGGAATGACGCCGAAGGCGTTGCGTGCCGCCCTTAGGGAGAAGCATCCCGACGCGTCCAGGAAGGACGTGGTGCGGGCAGCCTTCTGCGCCCTGTTCGCGGCGCATCCCCGAGACGGCGGCGGCCTCAACGAGCTGCACAGTTTCGCGCTGGCGGAGCGCTTACCCGACGACGAGACGTCCTTCGCATTCGGCCCACGACGCACGAAGGCGCGCCGCTAGGGGTGCATGAGGAAGGCAGCGCAGAGTCCGGCCGCCCGTCGAGACTCAGTCGCGTCTGAGCAGGCGGCGGCCCGGCCGGTGACCCTCCTCGCCCGTGTCGCGAAAGCCTAGCTTCTCCAGCAAGCCCCAGGACGCCACGTTGGTGGGGCGACACTCCGCCACGATAAGCCGCGCCGGGAAGCGTTCGCCGAGAAGATCAAGGATCGCCGAAACAGCCTCATAGGCGAAGCCACGCCCGCGGGCGGCACCGCCGACCCAATATCCGATCTCGATCGTCCCGGCGCCGCGCAGATGCGTGCCGACGACCCCGGCGAGCGCGCGCGAGGCCGCATCGGGGACGCCGTCGCGGGTCCATGCGCCGAGGAAGCAATCCCGGCCTCGCCCACAACTGCGAATCAGGTCTTCTGCATCCTGCAGCGTGAACGGCGTCGGCAGGAAATCCACCGCCGCGGTGATCGCCGGATCGTCGGTGAGTTGGCGCAGGGCCGGTGCATCCGTGACCTGGAGGGGGGCAATTGCGAGACGCGCGGTCTCGATCCGGGGAAGGTCGGCAAGGGTGTCGCGCGCGCCGCGGATGGTAAACATGCCTTCGATGTGGTGTGCCGGCCGATTACGAAAAGGGACGAACCCGCCCGCGAGATTCATCCCCGACGCGGCGCGAAAACCGCCGGCATACCTTCGCCTCACGGTCGCAGACATGCTGAACGGGAACGGTTGCTTAACCTGAATCCGTCTTCATTGGCGCATCAGGTTGCGTCAGGCAAACGGGTGCGTCGATGCGGGTGCGCGGTACGGGTCAGATGTTGCGGACGCTGTCGCGCGTCGCGCTCATCGGCATCATCGGCGGGGCGGCCGCCGCCTGTTCGTCGGACGCATCGCGTCTGACCAACCCGTTCTCGAACCCGTTCGATTCGGAGCCCTCCGCCACCGGCAGCTTGCCGGACGGAAGCCTGAAATCCGTGCCGCCGGTCCGGACGGGCCGCATCCAGTCGGAGGCGCTGGGCGCGCCCGGCGCCGCACGCCCGGCCGCGGCCGCGACGCCGGTTCAGACCAACGCCGCCGCTCCCGCGGCCCGCGTCGCCTCGACCGGCAAGGTCGGCTGGAGCGCCGAGGGTGGGACTCAGATCACCGTGTCGCGCAATGACAGCCTGAACCAGATGTCGACCCGCTTCGGCGTGCCCGCCTCGGCGATCCTGGCTGCCAACGGCCTGTCCAGCGCGAACCAGATCACGCCAGGCCGTCAGATCGTGATCCCGGTCTACAACGCCTCCGGCCTGAATCCCGCCGCGGCCCCGATGTCAGCCCGGCCCGCCCGGGCCGCCGAGGAGAAGCGTGAGGACGCCAAGCAGGTCGAGAGCAAGATCGCGACGAAGCGCGAGGAGGCCAAGGAGGTCGCCCAGAAGCTCGCCGAGGCGAAGGCCGCCAAGGAATCTGCGCTGAAGGCTGCCGCTGCCGAGAAGGAGGCCGAGCGCAAGGAGGCCCTCGCCCGCGACGCCGCCGCCCGCAAGCTCGCCGACACCAAGACCCGCAAGGAGGCCGCCCTGAAGGAGGGTGAGAAGCCGAAGCACGTGCGCCCCGGGCAGGTTGCCAAGGCGGACGAGAAGAAGGCGGATCCGAAGGCTGAGGCGAAAGCGAAGGCCGAAGCGAAGGCCCAGGACGCCAGGGCTGAGTCGAAGGCCGCCGCGAAGGCGGAGGCTGCCCAGAAGCTCGCCGAGGCGAAGGCCGCTAAGGAGGCCTCCAAGGAGGCCGCGCAGAAGGCCGCCGCTGCCGAGAAAGTGGAGAAGGTTGCCGCCAAGGAGACACCGAAGCCGGCTGCTGTCGCGGCCGCCACTCCGGCCAAATCCGAGCCGGCCGCGACCGGCTCGGTCGCCGAGGCTTCGGAGAGCTTCCGCTGGCCCGCCAAGGGCCGGGTGATCTCCGGTTACGGCAGTTCCGGCAACGAGGGCATCAACATCGCTGTGCCGGAAGGCACGCCCGTCAAGGCGGCCGAGGAGGGCACGGTCGCCTATGCCGGCTCCGACGTGAAGGGTTACGGCAAGCTTGTCCTGGTGCGGCACGCCAATGGCTACGTCTCGGCCTACGCCCATAACGGCGAGATCGACGTGAAGCCCGGCGACAAGGTCAAGCGCGGCCAGACGATCGCGAAGTCTGGAGCCTCCGGCAACGTGACCTCGCCGCAGTTGCACTTCGAGATCCGCAAGGGCGGCTCGCCTGTCGATCCGATGTCGCAGCTCGCCAGCAACTGAGCGGCACTTCCAGTCTGATGTGAGCGGCGGTCCTAGATGGGGCCGCCGTTTTCGCGTTGCGACCGCAGGTTGAAGCCTGCCGATCGCGCCGCGTGCAAGACCACGAGTGCCGTAACGTCGCCGTCTAGGCCTTCGGCTCCTGGAGCGTCCCGTCCGGGCTGTGATGGTCCACGGTCTCAGGCAGCGCCTGCGCCAGGGTCGGGAACAGCTGGTCCATCGGGATGCCGAGCTTCTGCGCCATCTGGCGCACCTGCTCGTTGTCGAGGACCTTGCGCAGGTCCTCGGCGGTGATCGGCTCGTTCGGCCCGCGACCGAGCCAGGAACTGACCTGGTTCTCGTAGCCCGATCGCCGGAGCTGATCGAGCAGCGCGTTGAGCCCGCCGGGCAGGACCTGCTGGATCACGCCCGGCAGCGCCTTGAGCGCGATCTGCCCCAGCGAGCCGCCGAGAGAGTTGAGCAGGCTCATGAAATCCCCCGTCGGATCGTCGACCGGTGGGATTCGAGGGCGATGTCCGGGAAGGAGGAGGGCCGGCGGTCTGCTGCGCGACCGCGCCAGCCGCAATTCGGTCGACAGCCGCGAGCTCTGGCGCGCCAAGCGACCCCGGATATCGATCGAAGGCCGGCGGTCATGAGGTCCCTGGCTCAGTCATTCGTGCTCGTGATCACGGCCGGCGCGACCCTGGCGTTGCCGGCTTTCAGCGCGGCGCATTCGCCGGAGCGCCCCCTCGCGGCCGCCGTGTTCCTGCGGCCGCTCTGCTGCAGGTGCCCGCATTGTAGGGGTATTTGCCCCAAAAACGGTCAACCCGCGTGATGCCGCTCTACGAAGCAGGTCTGCTGTCTAAGCTGCGCAACAGTACCACCCTGATGTGACGCGTCGGCCCGTCGGGCTCGGCCGATCAGCGGACCTGCGTGCTGAAATTCGGCTGCGGCATCAGGCGCCCGTTCTCGCTCTGGTCCGCGACCGCGGCCGGCAGAAATTCCGCGAGCACCGTGGGAACCCGACCCTCCGGAACGCTCAGATCATAGGCGAGGCGCTCGGTCACGCCGTCCGGCAGGCAGGCGGCGAGCGCGGCGGCCGGCACCGCCTGCCGCTCGCCACCCGAGAGCCAGGACTCCACCGCGGCGCCATGGCCGGCCTGGCGCAGGCTGTCGAGAAAGGCAGCAAGGCCGCCGGGATGAAACTTCGCCATGGATAGGGCGAGCTTGCCGCTGCCGGTCTCTTCGAGGACCCGATCGGCCGCCGCAACCACATCACCGATCAGGTTCTTCGCACCGTCGAGCAGATTCATGTTTCTCCACCGTCGCGCCTCTTCGACGCACGATGAAGTCGGGCGCGGACCCGCGGCGGCAAGCGCATGCGGCATTTGCGCGGCAAACCCGGTAAGCTCGCAGCGTCACGAATCCGAGAGCCATTCATGAAGCGCGTGCGGGCCGGCGTCCTGGAGGTTGCCTATCTGGAGATTGGGCCGCCCGACGGGCCGCCCGCGGTGCTGCTCCATGGCTTCCCCTACGATGTCCATGCCTGCGAAACCGCGGCCGCGCAGCTCGCCGCCGACGGGGTCCGCTGCCTCGTCCCGTCCCTGCGTGGCTACGGCGCAACGCGATTCCTGGACCCCGCCACGCCGCGCTCCGGAGAGCAGGCGGCGCTCGGCGCCGATCTTCTTGCCTTCCTTGATGCCCTTGGCGTCGAGCGGGCCGTGCTCGCCGGCTACGATTGGGGCGGCCGGGCCGCCTGCGTGGCGGCGGCGCTCTGGCCAGAACGAGCCCGCGGGCTCGTGAGCTGCGGCGTCGGCTACAACATCCAGAACATTCCGGCCGCGGGGCGGCCCGCCGCGCCGGAGAACGAGCACCGTCTCTGGTACCAGTACTACCTCCACGGTGCGCGCGGCCGCGCTGGCCTCGCCGAGAACCGGGACGCCTTCTGCCGCCTGCTCTGGCAGCTCTGGTCGCCAACCTGGGCGTTCGACGCGGAGACCTTCGCGCGGACCGCCGGCGCCTTCGACAATCCCGACTTCGTCGACGTGGTGGTGCATTCCTACCGCCACCGCTTCGGGCTCGTGCCGGGCGATCCGGCGCTGGTGGAGATCGAGGCGCGGCTGGCGGCCCAGCCGACGATTGCCGTGCCGTCGATCGTGCTGCTCGGCGCCGACGACGGCGTCGCGCCGCCGTCCGCGGCCGACACGGAGGCCCGCCACTTTACCGGTCCGTACCGGCGTGAGATCGTCGCGGGGGTGGGCCACAACTTTCCCCAGGAGGCACCCGACGCCTTCGCGGCGGCGGTGCGCGCCCTGCTGTGACGCCGCCGCCGATGCCCGTCGCTTCGACGTTGCTTTCGGGAAGCCCCTGGCTATAGTCCGCGCGCTTTTCGACAGGTCTGCCCACGCCGAAAACCGGCGGCAGGCCCGATCGCCATTTGCAGGAGACGCTCGTTGATCACCCCCGCCTTCGCGCAAGGGGCCGGTACGGCCGCTGGCGGAGCGGAGATCGCCTTTCAGGTGATCCCGTTCGTCCTGATCTTCGTGATCATGTACTTCCTGATCCTGCGACCGCAGCAGAAGCGGGTCAAGGACCACCAGACCCTGCTCAAGTCCGTGCGCCGGGACGACACGATCGTGACCAATGGCGGCCTCGTCGGGCGCGTGACCAAAGCGGCGGACGACCAGCCGGAGATCGAGGTGGAGATCGCCCCCAACGTCCGCGTGCGCGTGGTCCGCTCGATGATCTCCGAGGTCCGCGCCAAGGGCTCGGTGAAGGCCGCCTGAGCTTCCGTTTGAACTGGCCGGCGTAACGCGCCGGCCCACAAGAGAAAAAGACGGCCGATGCTGCGCTTCTCCCGTGCGAAGATCATCGCGACGCTGGGCCTGATCCTGGTGGGGCTGATGCTCGCCGTGCCGAGCTTCTTCTCGCCCGAGCAGCGCAAGGGCTTCGTCGCCAGCCTGCCCTCGTGGTTTCCGAGCTGGGTGGTGCCAACTCGCGCCATCGTGCTCGGCCTCGACCTGCAGGGCGGCTCGCAGCTCCTGCTCGAAGTCGATCAGAACGAGCTGATCGCCTCCCAGGCCAAGGCCCTGCGCGACGACGTGCGCCGGGTTCTTCAGCAGGAGAACGTCCGCGCCGACGGCGGCATCGGCCTGCTCCAGCGTGGCGTCCAGGTGAAGGTCGCCGACGACGCGGCCCGGGCCAAGGTCCTGCCGAAGCTTCAGGAACTGTCGCTGCCGATCACCACGTCGCTCGGCCAGACGGCGGCCCGGACCCTCGATATCTCCGAGCAGCCCGGCGGCGTGATCCGCCTGACGCTGACCGATGCCGGGATCACCGACCGGACCCGCCGGGCGGTGAGCCAGGGCATCGAGGTCATCCGGCGCCGCCTCGATTCCACCGGCACCACCGAGCCCTCGATCCAGCAGCAGGGCGCCGACCGGATCCTGATCCAGGTGCCGGGCGAGCAGAACCCCGAGCGGCTCGAGAGGCTCCTCGGCTCCACCGCCAAGCTCGAGTTCCGCATGCTCGCCGACAGCCCGTCCGGCGACGTCGACATGTTGCCGTCGAAGGACGAGAAGGGCGCGAAGGTGCCGGTCGAGCGCCGGGTGATGGCCGATGGCGGCGAACTGACCGACGCGCAGCCGTCCTTCGACCAGCAATCTCACGAGCCGATGGTGAGCTTCAAGTTCAACCTGCGCGGGGCTCAGCGCTTCGGGCAGGCGACCTCGGAGAATGTCGGTCGGCGCATGGCAATCGTGCTCGACAACGAGGTGGTGTCGGCGCCCGTGATCCGCTCGGCGATCACCGGCGGCTCGGGCCAGATCACCGGCAACTTCACGGTCCAGCAGGCCAATGACCTCGCGGTGCTGCTCCGGGCCGGCGCGCTGCCGGCCAAGTTCACCGTGGTCGAGCGCCGCGTCGTCGGACCGGGGCTCGGCCGCGACTCGATCGAGGCCGGCAAGCTCGCGACCCTGGTGGCGGCGGCCCTCGTGGTCGCCTTCATGTTCGCCACCTACGGCACCTTCGGCTTCATCGCCAACATCGCCCTCATGGTCCATGTCGGGCTGATCCTGGGCCTGATGTCGGTGCTGGAGGCGACCATGACGCTTCCCGGCATCGCCGGCATCGTGCTGACCATCGGCACCGCGGTCGATTCCAACGTGCTGATCTACGAGCGCATGCGCGAGGAGAGCCATGCCGGCCGCTCGCTGATCTCGGCGCTCCAGGCGGGCTTCGACCGGGCCTTCGCCACGATCATCGACTCGAACTCGACCATGGCGATCGCCGCCCTGATCCTGTTCTTCCTCGGCTCGGGCCCGGTGAAGGGCTTCGCTGTGGTCTTCATCCTCGGCATCCTGACGACGGTCATCACTGCCGTGACGCTGACCCGGATGATGATCGCGGTGTGGTACAAGACCTTCCGGCCGAAGGCCCTGCCGTTCTGAACGAGTTCACTTTCGGGAGACGCATCACCGGCGGAAAGGCCGCTCCAGACCATCACCTCATCCTGAGGTGCCCGCGTCAGCGGGCCTCGAAGGAGCGCTCCAGGAGGCGCAGCGATCCCTGGAAGCCTCCTTCGAGGCCTCCGCTTCGCTACGGCACCTCAGGATGAGGGTGAAGGTGGGACGAACGGGTCGGTGCTGAGATCTCCCAAACGTTAGGTCCGTTTCCATGCGCCTGCTTCGCCTCTGGCCCGATGAATCGCATTTCGACTTCATGCGATTCCGGCGCTTCACCTTCCCGCTCTCGGCGGTGCTGTCGCTCGCGACCGTGGCGCTGTTCCTGTCGATCGGGCTGAATTTCGGCATCGACTTCAAGGGCGGGACCCTGGTCGAGCTGCAGGCGAAGTCCGGCACGGCCGATGTGGCGTCGATCCGGCACACGGCCGCCGGCTTCGGCTTCGGTGAGCCGGAGGTGCAGGAGCTCGGTAACCAGGGCACCGTGCTGGTCCGCCTGCCGCTCCAGCCCGGCGAGCAGGGCCAGACCGCGGTCATGAACAAGGCGCACGCCGCCTTCGACAAGGATTACGATTTCCGCCGCACCGAGACCGTCGGTCCGCGCGTCTCCGGCGAACTGGTCCAGTCCGGCACGCTCGGCGTCGTGCTCTCGGTCGTGGCGGTGCTGCTCTACCTGTGGTTCCGGTTCGAGCGGGAATTGGCGCTCGGCGCCATCGTGGGCACCCTCCACGACATCGTGCTGACGGTCGGCGTGTTCATCATCACGCGCATCGAGTTCAACATGACCTCGATCGCCGCGATCCTGACGATCGTGGGCTACTCGCTCAACGAAACCGTGGTGGTGTTCGACCGGACCCGCGAGCTCATGCGCCGGTACAAGACCATCCCCACCGTCGACCTGCTCAACCTGTCGATCAACTCGACCATGTCGCGCACCGTGATGACGTCGATCTCGTCCTCCCTGTCGCTGCTGGCGCTGGTGCTGTTCGGCGGCGAGGCGATCAAGGGCTTCGCCGTGGTGATGCTCTGCGGCGTCCTGATCTGCACCTACTCGGCGATCTTCATCTCGACGCCGGTGTTGATCTACCTGGGGCTGATGCTCTCGGGCGCGCGCGCGGCGGCCGAGCGGTCGGGCGTCCCGCAACCCGCGGAGTAGTTTGTTTCGAACATGGCCGAGCGGGAGACCCCGAAGAGCTTCGAATCCGGCTTCGTGCCGGGGCGCCACATCATCGACACCTACGGCAACGGCGGCTTCCGCTTCGCCGGCATGTCGCATCGCGGCTCGATCCTGATGCTGCCCTCGGGCGTGCGCGCGTGGGACGTGCTGGAGCCCCGGGCGATCGACCGCACGGCGCTTCGCCCGGTCCAGGCTGAGGCGGCAGGAATCGAACTGCTGCTCGTCGGCACCGGCCTCGACATCGCGGCGATCGACCCGGCCCTGCGGGGCTGGCTCAGGGATTTCGGCGTCGGACTCGACGTGATGCAGACCGGGGCCGCTGCCCGCACCTACAACATCCTCGTGGCCGAGAACCGCAAGGTCGCGGCCGCGCTGATCGCGGTGGCCTGATGCCGGAGGTCGACGGCAGGACGGCTGAGACTGGACTCGCCTTCGCGCAGTCTCATTGCGAGGATCTCGTGCGGACCGGCGACCCGGACCGCTACTACGCGACTCTGTTCGCCCCGGCCGCCGCACGGCCGCATCTCTTCGCACTCTACGCCTTCAGCCTGACCATCGCGCGGGTTCGCGAGGCCGTCTCGAACCCGATGGCCGGCGAGATCCGCCTGCAATGGTGGCGCGACGCCCTCCAGGGCGAGGCGCGGGGCGACGTGCGCGCGAACCCGGTGGCGGCCGCCCTGGAAGAGGCGATCCGGGTGAACCGCCTCGGACGGCAGCCTTTCGTCGACTTGATCGATGCGCGTGTCTTCGACCTCTACGAGGATCCGATGCCGCGGGTGAACGACCTGGAAGGGTATTGCGGCGAGACCGCCTCGGCCCTGTTCCGGCTGGCGAGCCTCGTGATCGGCAACGGCACCGAGCCGGGCGGCGCGGGTGCGGCCGGCCATGCCGGGGTCGCCTACGGGATCACCGGGCTCCTGCGGGCCCTGCCCTGGCACGCGCGCGCGGGGCAGGTCTACCTGCCCGCCGACATCCTCGGCCGCTACGGCGTCACCCGGGAGGACATCGTCACCGGCCGCGGCGGCCCGGGTTTACGCCGGGCCTGTGCCGACCTGCGCGACCTCGCCCGCCAGCATCTCAAGGCCTTCGAGGCGGCGCGCCCGACCATCGCGCCCTCGGCGGGGGCCGCGTTCCTGCCGGTGGCCCTGGCGGAGCCCTACCTTTCCGCCATGGAGCGGGCCTCGTACGACCCGCTCAACACGCCCACCGAGCTGCCGCGCTGGCGCCGCCTGTGGCGGCTCTGGCGGGCGGCGCGACGGGTGGGGTAAAGGTCGCTGCGCTCGCGATGACGGCTCGGCGTCAGAGAAGCTGCGCCATCCCCGGGACCAGCCTCGGGAGACGGGCCGGCGCGCCCGGTTCCGGCTCGGCCTCCGGCGTCGCCAGCACGGCGACCCGGCAACCCCCCGCGCTGTTGAGACCCGTCACCAGCCGGCCGCCGGGTTCGAGGGCCGCGCGCCAATGCGGCGGAATCGCCGCGACGCTGCCGTGGACCAGGATGCGGTCAAAGCCCCCGTCCGGCAGCTCCGGGGCGAGCCCGTCGGCCCGGACGATATGCACTTCGGACAGGGCGGCGAGCCGCCGCGTCGCCGCCCCGGCCAGCGAGGTGTAGCGCTCCAGGCTGAGCACCGCCCCCGCGCCCAGCTGGACCAGCAGGGCGGTCACGTAGCCCGAGCCCGTGCCGATCTCCAGGACGCGCTGGCCCGACTCGAGGCGCAGAAGCGTCAGCATGAGCGCCACCGTTGACGGCGCCGTCATCGACGCGCCGCAGGGCAGGGGCAGAGCGATGTCGCGCCGTGCATGCTCCCGATGCTGCGGCGGCGCGAAGGCGTCCCGCGTCACCTGTTCCATGGCTCTCAGCACCGCGGTGTCGCGCAGACCGCGCCCGCGCAGCGCCATCACAAAGGCCGCATTGCCGGCAGCCTCCTCCAGGCTGCCCAGATCGATCACTCGGCGAAGGCCTGCGCGAAGCGCGTCAGGGTCGGCTCGTCGGTGAGGTCGAGACGTAGCGGCGTCACCGAAATCCGCTTCTCCGCGATGGCCTTGAGATCCGAGCCGTGGCCCGGCTCGAACCGGGCCTTGGCGAAGGCCAGCCAGAAATACGGGTTGCCGCGCCCGTCCACCCGCGCGTCGATCGACAGCAGCGCCTGGTTGCGGAAGCCCTGCGCCGCAACCGCGATGCCCTGCACGTCGGCCGGTTCGCAATCCGGAAAATTCACGTTGACCAGGATGCCGGGCTCGATCCCGGTCTCCAGGATCTTCCGGACGACCTTCGCGCCGTGCGTCCGGGCGCAGGCCCACTTGAGCGCGCCGCGCCCGCCCGCGCCGTAGGCCTGGCTCAGCGCGATAGAGCGGATGCCGAGGATTGTCCCCTCCATGGCGGCCGCGATCGTCCCGGAATAAGTCACGTCCTCGGCGACGTTCTGGCCGCGGTTGACGCCGGACAGGACGAGATCCGGCCCATGCTCGCCGAGGATGTGGCGCACGCCCAGGATCACGCAGTCCGACGGGGTGCCCTTCACGGCGAAGCGCTGCTCCGAGACCTGCCGCAGCCGCAGCGGGTCGTTGAGTGAGAGGGAATGCGACACGCCGGATTGGTCGCTCTCCGGCGCCACCACCCAGACGTCGTCCGAGAGCTCCCGGGCGATCTCCTCCAGGGTACTGAGCCCCGGCGCGTGGATGCCGTCGTCGTTGGTGACCAGGATGCGCATCAGCGGGTGCCCTCGATCCGGTTGAGCCCGCCCATGTAGGGGTGGAGCACCGACGGGACCGTGATGCTCCCGTCCGGGTTCTGGTAGTTCTCCATCACGGCGATGAGCGCGCGGCCGACCGCGACGCCCGAGCCGTTGAGGGTGTGAACATAGGCCGGCTTGCCGTCCTTGCCCCGGTAGCGGGCGTTCATCCGCCGCGCCTGGAAGTCGCCGCAGACCGAGCAGGACGAGATCTCGCGGTGGGTGCGCTGGCCCGGAACCCAGACCTCGATGTCGTAGGTCTTCTGGCTCGCGAAGCCCATGTCGCCGGTGCACAGGGTCATCACCCGGTAGGGCAGATCCAGCTTCTTCAGCACCGCCTCGGCGCAGGTCAGCATCCGCTCGTGCTCGTTGGCCGATTCCTCCGGCGTCGTGATCGAGACCAGCTCGACCTTGTTGAACTGATGCTGGCGCAGCATGCCGCGGGTGTCGCGCCCCGCCGCCCCGGCCTCGGCCCGGAAGCATGGGGTGAGCGCGGTGAAGCGCAGGGGCAGCTCTTCTTCGCGGAGGATGGACTCGCGCACGAGGTTCGTCAGCGGCACCTCGGCGGTGGGGACAAGCCAGAAATGCTCGTCGCTGACCGGCGCGGACTCCGCGCCGGCTTGCCCTTGCAGCGACTTGACATAATCGAGGCCCTTGAAGACCGAGAACTGATCGTCCTCGAACTTCGGCAGCTGTGCGGTGCCGAACATGGCGGCGTCGCGCACCAGCACCGGCGGCGCCACCTCCAGGTAGCCGTGCTCCTGCGTGTGCAGGTCGAGCATGAACTGGCCGAGCGCCCGCTCGAGCCGCGCGAGCTGACCTTTCAGCACCACGAATCGCGAGCCGGACAACTTGGCCGCCGCCTCGAAATCCATCAGGCCCGAGGCCTCGCCGAGCTCGAAATGCTCCTTGCCCTCGTTCAGCCGCTCGCGCGTCGCGGCGTGGCTGCGATAAAGGACGTTGCCGTGCTCGTCGGCGCCGTCCGGCACGTCGGGCTTCGGCCGGTTCGGGATCGCGGCGAGCCGGTCGGCCAGGGTTTTGTCGGCCGCGTCCTGCGCGGCTTTCAGCTCCGGCTCGGCACTTTTCAAAGCCGCGACCTCCGCCATCAGGGCGGTAGCGCGGTCCTCGTCCTTCGCCTTCTTGGCGCCGCCGATCTCCTTGGCCAGGGCGTTCCGCCGCTCCTGATTGGCCTGCGCGGCCGAAACGGACGATTTCCGCGCCTCGTCGAGCGCGATCAGCTCGGCCGAGAGCGGCGCGAGGCCCCGGCGGGCGAGGTCGCGGTCGAAGGCGTCCGGGTTCTCCCGGATGGCGCGGATGTCGTGCATCGAGTCGGCTCGGGTCTTCTGCGCGGCGTCGAGCGCGCGGGCCCCGCTTTGCCGCATCGCGTCCGGTGGGACAAGCGCGCGGCAGCGTCCGAGCCGCCCGTCAGCCCTTCGGCGGCGCGAGCTTGAGCTGGTCGATCGCCCAGAGCCACGTCCCGTCCGGCTGCTCGCGGGCGACCTCCACCGAGAACGCGCCGTTGGGCAGCCGCGCGAAGGTCATGGCCAGCCCGCCGTTGCGCAGGGGCGGCGGCGTCTCCGGTGCCGGGAAATCGGATTTGCGCGCCAGCAGGTCGGCGTAGAAGCTCCGGATCTGGGCGTGACCCGTGGCGACGACGCGGCCCGCCGCCAGCACCGCGTCGGGCTCGTAGAGGGCGACGAGACCCTCGACGTCGCCGGCATTGGCGCGTCGGTTGAACAGGGCAGCGAGGTCCTCGGGGGCGCGGGCGGGCTCTCGCGTGTGATCCGTCATGGCGTCTCCTCGTCCGGCTTCGGCGGCCGGTTGATGTTGCGGCAATGCGCCGGGCGGCCGATTTGTCCCCGGCGCGCCGGTCATTTCAGGCGCGTGCCGTCGCGGTCGGCCACCGAGACGGCGACCGGGATCCCGGCCTTCACGCTCTCCGAGACGGTGCAGAACCGCTCGAACTGCGCGAGCACCCGGTCGATCCGCGGCATGTCGGCGGCGACAGCCCCTAGCCGGATGTGGACGCCGATCCCGGTGATGCGCAATCGCCCTTCGGCGTTCCGCTCCACCCGGCAGGACGCCTCGGCCGCGACGCCGTGCGCGTCCTGGCGGAATTTGCCCAGGGCGAAGACGAGGCTGGCGCAGAGACAGTTGGCGACGCCGGAGATCAGCAACTGCTCGGGGAACGGCCCGGTCCCGCCGCCGATCGGCGGCGCCTCGTCGGTGATGAGCGCCGGCAGGGCCGTGCTGAAATCAACGGTGAAGACGTAATCCGCGACTTGGGTAATCCGGATCGTCGGCCCCGTATCCATCGATGCTCCCCGGCAGGCGCGTGGCTCGACCTGCCGGGATATCCAACGCTCGATCCGGGTTCGCGTTCGGAAGGTCCGCGCCATGCATCCGGTTACGGATGCTTTCCCCTGATCTTCCCCGTAGAACCGGCCGCCTGACCGACCTGCATGCGAACCCCCCGATCCGATGACGAGCCCCGCGACCCTCGATACCTTGATGCCCCTCCTGGAGCGCATCGCCACCGCGCTGGAGCGGGCCGCGCCCGCCGCCCCGCCGGCCTTCGACCCCAATGCCGCTGACGCCTTCCTGTGGGGGCCCGAGCGCCGGCTGACCCCGGTGCCGCAGGTGGCGCGGGTGGAGATGGGCCTGCTCACCGGCATCGACCGCGCGCGCGACACCCTGGTGGAGAACACCGAGCGCTTCGCCCGCGGCCTGCCGGCCAACAACGCCCTGCTGTGGGGCGCCCGCGGCATGGGCAAGTCGTCGCTGGTCAAGGCGGCGCATGCCGAGATCAATGCCCGCCGCCCCGCCGGCAGCCTGCCGATGAAGCTCGTGGAGATCCACCGCGAGGACATTGAGGCCCTGCCGGACCTGATGGCTCTGCTGCGCCCCGACCCGCATCGCTGGCTGGTCTACTGCGACGACCTCTCCTTCGACGCCGACGATACCTCGTACAAGTCGCTCAAGACCGCCCTCGACGGCGGTATCGAGGGGCGGCCCGGCAATGTGCTATTCTACGCCACCTCCAACCGCCGGCATCTCCTCGCCCGCGACATGATGGAGAACGAGCGCTCCACTGCGATCAATCCCGGCGAGGCTGTGGAGGAGAAGGTCTCGCTCTCGGACCGGTTCGGCCTCTGGCTCGGATTCCACAAGTGCAGCCAGGACGAGTACCTGGCGATGATCCGCGCCTATGCGGACCGCTATCGCCTGGATGTCCCGCAGGAGCAGCTGCGCGCCGAATCCCTCGAATGGGCCACGACGCGCGGCTCACGCTCGGGCCGCACCGCCTTCCAGTTCATCCAGGATCTGGCCGGGCGGCTCGGCAAGACGCTGGACTGACGAGGTCTAGCGCCCGCTCGACCCGAATCCCCCTGCGCCTCGCTTTGAGCCGGGGCCGGGCGCGCCTTCAAGGACCGTCAGCACCGGCCGGGTGATCCGCGTGAAGACGAGCTGCGCGATCCGCTCGCCCGGCGCGATCTGGACCGGTTCCGCGTCGCTGCGGTTCCAGGCGGAGATCATCAGCGGGCCCTCGTAATCCGCATCGATGACGCCGGTGCCGTTGCCGAGCACGAGGCCCTCGCGGTGGCCGCGCCCCGAGCGGGGGAAGATCAGCCCGCACCAGTCGGGGTCGCGGATCAGCACGCTGAAGCCCGCCGGAATGAGGGCCGGCTGGGCCCGCGGCGGCAGGATCAGCGGCGCGTCGAGACAGGCGTACAGGTCGAGGCCTGCCGATGCGGCGGTCCCCCAGCGCGGAAAGCCCCAGCCGGTCAGTCGCGGATCGAGCAGCCGCAGGCCGACCTCGGGAAGGCCGCTCACGCGCCGAGCCGCGCGATCGCCGCGGCCATGGCGAGCGTCCGCCGGGCGGCCTCGACATGGAGGCGCTCGACCATCTTCCCATCCACCGCGACGACCCCGCGCTCACGGTTCTCCGGCGCGTCGAAGACGTCCATCAACCGGCGCGCCCGCGCGATCTCGTCGGCATCCGGCCCGAAGGCCGCGTTGGCAGCGCCGATCTGGCTCGGGTGGATCAGCATCTTGCCGTCGAAGCCGAGGTCGCGCCCCTGCGCGCATTCGGCCTCGAGCCCGTCCGCGTCGTTAAGGTCGGTGAAGACGCCGTCGATCGCCTCGATCTCGTAGGCCCGGGCGGCGGCCAGCACGGTCATCAGCCAGGGGATCAGGGCGGCCCGACCCGGCGGCCGGATCCGGGATGCCTTCAGCAAGTCGTTCGGGCCGATTACCAGGGCGCCGAGCCGCCCGTCCACGTCCCGGGCCGCGCCGGCGATCTCGGCGGCGTTGACCACTGCCATCGGCGTCTCGATCATCGCCCAGACCCGCGTCGCCAGGGGCGCCCCGAGCCGGCGCAGGCGTGAGCCCACGGCGATCAACGTGTCGGATGTGCGGACCTTCGGCACCAGGATCGCGTCCGGGGCGGCCGGCGCGAGCGCGACGAGATCGGCCTCGCCGTCCTCGGTCTCGGGCGAGTTGATCCGGACCACGATCTCGCGCTGGCCGAAGCCGCGCGCGGCCACCGCGGCGGCGACCTGGGTGCGGGCTGCCGCCTTCACGGCGGGAGCGGTGCCGTCCTCGAGGTCGATCAGGATCACGTCGGCGGGCAGCGACCGCGCCTTTTCAAGTGCCCGGGCGTTGGAGCCCGGCATCGCCAGAACGCTGCGACGGGGACGGATCTCGCTCATCACGCTTCTCCCGGGCCGGCGGCGCCCCATGGCGACGCGGATAGCTTTCCCCGCGCATCCCGGCAAGAACGCGGGTCGCGCATGCGGAACGACAGCGAGAATCGATATGGCGCGCTGGATCGCGGGACTGGACGGCTGCCGCGGATCCTGGGCGGGCTCACTCCTCGACCTCGACGATCCCGACCGATACCGCTGCGCCCTGTTCCGGGACGTTGCCGCGCTCCTCGATTCGCCGGAGCGGCCCGGCATCGTCGGGATCGACGTGCCGATCGGCTTGCCCGACCGGATCACCGGCGGCGGTCGGGCCGCCGATCGGGCGGCGCGCGTCCGGCTCGGGCCGGCGCGGTCGTCGGTGTTTCCGATGCCGCCGCGGCGCGCCGTCTACGCCTCCGACTACGCGGCCGCGAAGGCGGCCTCGCGGGATGCGAGCGACCCGCCCTTCGCACCCTCGATCCAGGGCTACAACATCTTCCGCTACGTCCGCGCGGTCGACACGCTCCTGCGGCAGCGCCCGGAGGTGCGTGCACGGGTGTACGAAGTCCATCCCGAGGTGGCCTTTCATGCCCTCAACGGCGGCCGGCCGCTCGGCCTGCCGAAGAAGGGTAAGCGCGCCCGGGAGGGCTTGGACCTCCGGCGGGCGCTCCTCTTGGCGGCGGGTCTGCCGGACGCGCTGATCGAGGCCCGGGTGAAGGGCATTCCGGAGGACGATCATCTCGACGCGCTGGCCGCCCTGGTGGTGGCCCGCGACATCAGCCTCGGGCTGGCCGTGCCGCTGCCGGACCCGCCGGAGCAGGACGCCTTCGGGCTTCCTGTCGTAATCTGGGCGCCGGCCTTGCGCAGGCCTCCCTGAGCCGGGGCACCGGGCGCGGCATCTGCCCCAGCGTGCTGTTTTGCACGCTGTCGCGAACGCGGCCGGTGTCCGTCTACGGGACGCGCTCTAACTCTCGCTGCATGAGCGCCGCGAATCCCCTGCCCGTCCGTCACATCGCCCGCGCGATCGTCCTCGATCCGCAGGATCGGATCCTGCTCATCGCCTACACCTCGGTCCATGCCAAAGGGCCGGACGGGAAGCCGCTCCGGTTCTGGTTCATGCCTGGCGGCGGCCTTGAGCCTGGCGAAGATCATGTCACCGCCTGCCGCCGGGAGCTGGAGGAAGAGATCGGCCGTGGCGATGTCGTGATCGGCCCGCAGGTCGCCGCCTGTGACGGCCCGTTCCACCTGTTCCGGCAGGCGCGGGACGCCCGGGAGCGCTACTTCCTCGTCCGCCTGCCCGACGACCGGGTCGACACCAGCCGCCTTGCCGAGACCGAGGACAACCCGCTGATCGGGACGCGCTGGTGGCCGATCGACGAGCTGCGCGCCAGCGGCGAGCATTTCGAGCCGGCCGGTCTGGCCGATCTCGCGTTGGATCTCGCGCGAGGGACTATTCCGGCCGAGCCGCGCGTTCTTGCTTGGCGAGAACTTTGAGTTCACTCCCGCTGTCGCGGAATTGTTCAACTGGAGACGACTTTATGTTCCCCGTCTACCTGACCGAAGGCTACCGGTCCTTTCTCCTCGATCGCTTCCCGACCGAGCGCCGGCGCTTCGCGCAGCTTGCGTCCAGTCAGAACCCGGAGATCTTGGTCATCAGCTGCTGCGACAGTCGGGTCTCCCCCAGCGCGATCTTCAATGCCGGCCCGGGCGAGCTGTTCACGATCCGCAACGTCGCCAATCTCGTGCCGGTCTACCAGCCCGACGGGCAGTATCACGGCACCTCGGCGGCCCTGGAATTCGCCGTCCAGGCCTTGGAAGTGAAGCATATCGTCGTGCTCGGCCATGCCACCTGCGGCGGCATCAAGGCCTACGCCAACAAGGCCAAGCCGCTCTCGCCCGGCGACTTCATCGGCAAGTGGGTCTCGCTCGTAGGGCAGGCCGAGGGCAAGGCCGGTGATCCCGGCGCGCCGGACTACCTGACCAAGCTGGAACACGCCGTGGTCGTCCAGAGCATGGAGAACCTGCTCACTTTCCCGTTCGTGAAGGAGCGGGTCGATGATGGCCGCCTGGAGATCCATGGGGCACATTTCGGCGTGGCCAGCGGCTCCCTCTTGGTGCGCGACCCGGAGACCGGCGCGTTCAAACCGCCAATCGACACGACCGGCCAGGCCGTCCGCTCCGTCGCCGCCATCGCGTGCGAGTGAGCGCACGGGGCCGTCGCTGAAGCGCGGGACGGGCCTGCGGTCCTGCGGGAGTCCGGTCTCCGACCGGTTCCCGTGACGCGCTCCGCCCGTTCCGTCCGGACCCACGGGTCCGGACTGTCCGCGGAGGGACCGCGTCACGCACCGCCCGCTGCGTCAGCCCGGCGTGCCGCGGCTGGGACTTCCAAACGACAAAGGCGGCGGGCTCGCGCCCGCCGCCCTCCGTTCGACCCGGCCGAGGCCGGGTCGCGAGTGCGTTCCGCCTTACATCGCGCCCGGGAGACGCTGGGCGTGGGCGTAGTGCATCTCCAGGGCCGGCAGGGCCTGCTGGGCATAGTTGCGCAGCGCTGGGTTCGGGCCGCCCTGGGCGTAGGCCTGGGTCATCGCGATGCTCATCTGATGCGCCTGGATCTGCTGGTTGGCATACAGGCGGTCGAAGCGCGGACCGGGCGGGGTTGCCGCCAGCTCGGCCAGCATCGCCTGCTGCTCGGGGGTCGGCGGCACGATCGTCGAAGCACCCGTGGCCCCCACGTCGCCCCGGCCGATCTGGGCGCCCGCGGCGGCGCCGCGCGCCGCGCCGGTACCTGCGCCCTCAAGACCGCCAACCGGGCCGCCCGCCAGCGTGCCGCCGACCACGCCGGTCGCCGCACCGACGCCGGCGCCCACAGCGCTGCCGGCCACCGCGATCGGCGCCGTGACCAGACCGCCGAGGCCGGGATCGCCCGCAACGCCGTTCATCTGGCCGCCGGCCAGGGCCACGTTGGCGGCGCGGTGGTCACGGATCGCTTCCTGGGCGTAGGAGCGGATCTTCGGGTTGCGCGACTTGGACAAGGCAATCTGAGACGACTGGATTTCGAAGGCGTTCGCCTGCATCGACTGCAGACGGAAGTCGTTGGCGCTCTGAGCCAGGGCCGGGGTCGACAGCGCCAGGACGAGCGCGGACGCGGCAGCGTAGTTCTTCAGCATCGGGACCTCTGTTCGAAATGGACTCGCGAACTGCGGAAAGGCGCCGCATGCGCAGCACGGAAGGCTTGGCGACACACTTGGCGCCGGAACGTTCGCGGATTGGTGCGTCAACGAGGGTATGGGCTTATGGTTCCTGCCGTTTTTGCCCCGGACACCGTCGTGCCCGACTGGAGCCGCTCCCGCGTGCGGGCCGCCGACCGGGCTTGCTGACGGCCATCCGGCCGGGCTTCGGCCGCGGCCGGTGCAGGCTCACTGCGGCGCGGCCGTTGAGGCATGCGAGCGTCCCGTGACCTTCGCCGCGGTTCAGATCCTGCGCGGCGCCGCCGCCCTCATGGTGGCGTGGCACCACGCGCGGCACGAGGCTGGGCTGATGGCCGGTCGGGGAGCCGGCCCGACCCTTGATTCCGCGACCCTCCTGCCCTGGTGGGGCGGGGTCGATCTGTTCTTCGTCATATCCGGCTTCGTCATCGTCCATGCCGGTGGCCGGCTGGCCGGGCGGCCGGGCGCGCATGTCCGCTTCCTCGCCCACCGGGTTGCCCGCGTTGTGCCTCTCTACTGGCTGGTGAGCCTGCTCTACCTCGCCCTCGCCCTGACGCGGCCGGATCTGCTCGGGGAGGCGGCAGCGCTGGCGCGCGATCCCTCCGCCCTCGTCGCGAGCTTCCTGTTCTGGCCGGCGGCCCGGCCCGACGGCACCATCCAGCCGCTCTACGGCCTCGGCTGGACCCTGAACTACGAGGCGCTCTTCTACGTACTTTTCGCCGCGGGCCTCGGCCTCGGCCGGCGCGGCGCCGTCGCCTGGCTGTGCGGGACCCTGACCGTCCTCGTGGCCGTCGGCGCCCTCGTGCCGGGCCTGCCGGTGCCTCTGCGCTTCTGGTCGGATCCGATCGTGCTCGAATTCGCCGCCGGCGCCGGACTCGCCCTCGCCTATCGCGCAGGGTTCCGGCCGGCCCTGCCCGTGCGCATCGCACTCGCGATCCTGGGCGTGCTCGGGCTGGTCCTGGCGGCGCGGGTGCTCGCGGGCCTCGGCGAGGCCGACGGGGGCCTGCGCCCGCTCCTCGTCGGAGGGCCGGCCGTCCTGCTGGTGGCCGCCGCCCTCGGGCCGGCCCGCGACGTCGCGCAGGTCGCTCGGCTGCCATCCCCCATGCGCGGCCTCGTCGGGCTCGGCGACGCGTCCTATGCCCTCTACCTCGTGCATCCATTCGCGCTGCGCCTCGTGCGCGAGGGGCTGCTCCGGTTCGGCCTGGCCCCTGCCCTGCATCCCTGGGGCAGCATGACGCTGATGCTCGCGGTCAGCGTCGCGGCGTCGCTGGCGATCCACCGCCGCGTCGAACGGCCCCTCACCCGCGCCCTCCGGAAGCGGCTCGATCCGGGCGCGCCGTAAAACCGTGTGCGTGCCGCGTCGACCCCGGTTCCACAGGGCGGCCGGTCGGATTAGCCTCGCGGGCCCGAGGAGGAGGCCAGCATGAAGACCCTGCTCGTACCCGTCGCGATGCACGACGCCCTGCCCTCCGTCTTCGAGACGACGCGGCTGGCGGCGACGCGCTTCGGCAGTCTGATCGAGGGCGTGTCCCTGCGCCCTGCGCTTGCCGAGTACGTGCCCGTCGACATGGTCGGCGGCATGACCTGGCTGCGTGACGAGGAGGCCGACCGGGCCGAGGCCGAGGAAGCGGGCGGCCGCTTCGTCGCCTTCATGGATGGGGCCGGCATTCCGCGGCATGCCCGCGACGGGCTCTGCATACCGGACCGCGTGCCGGATGCCGGCCCACGCTACCGCTGGCGGCAGGACGTACCCACGGGGGACGCATTCCTGGGCCAGTACGCGCGGCTGTTCTCGGCGACGGTGGTCGGACGTCCAGGCACGACCGATAACGCCCCGCGCATGACCACCTTCGAGACGGCCCTGTTCGAGAGCGGCCGGCCCATCCTGCTGGCGCCGCCCACCGCGCCCACGAGCCTCGGGGACGCGGTGGTCATCGCCTGGAACGGATCCACCGAGACGGCCCGGGCGGTGGCGTTCGCGATGCCGTTCCTGCGACGGGCCGAGCGGGTGCTGGTGCTCAGCGTCGAAGGCGGCATGGTGCCGGGCCCGACTGCCCAGGATCTCGCTCAGGCCCTGGCCTGCGAGGGTGTGGACGCGTCGCATCGGGCCCTGCCGGCCGGCCGGCGGGTGCCCGGCGAGACTTTCCTGGTGGAGGCGAAGGCCTTCGGCTGCGACCTGCTGATCAAGGGCGCCTACACCCAGAGCCGCCTGCGCCAGATGATATTCGGCGGCGTCACCAGCCATGTTCTCGCCTATGCCGACATGCCGGTGCTGATGGCGCATTGAGCGGAGCGCGACCGAACCGATTGCATCCTGGGACGCACCGGGAACCGGCGCCCGTCCTTGGCGTTCGGCTCCCGCATCTGGATGGCGCGCCGCCTGGAAAGGAGCCCCGTGACGAGCCCCGTGAGACGTCTCTTCCTCGCTGGCCTTCTGGCGATCGCAGCCGTTCCCTGCGCACGAGCCGAGCCGATGACGGTCCGGTTCCGGGGAATCGTGGTCAGGGCCGACTCGGAGCGCCTAGACGTCCGCCGCGCCAGCGGCAGCACCCTCGCCGTGCGGATGAGCCCGCGCACCCGGATCTACGCAGTCAACGGCGCCAGCCTCCGGGGTATCAAGCCGGAGAGCTACGTCAGCGTCCTCGGCGCACCCGGCTCCGAGCCGCGGCAGGCGGCCGCGGTGACGCTGTACTCGCCTTCTGAACGCGGCTTCGAGGCGGGCAGCCAGCCCTGGGACACGGCGCAGGGCGCGAGCCTGACCGCCGGCTGGGTCGCTGACCTGCAGCGGGGGACGCCGATGCGGCTGACGCTCGCCTACGGGGGCGGCCAATCCTCCTTCGCGATTCCCGAGGACACGCCGGTGACTCAGCTCTCCCCCGGCGAGAAGGCGATGCTCCAGCCCGGCGCCGCCGTGACGATCTTTGCGCGCTCCGGCACCGACGGCGGGCTGGAGGCCGGGACGATCGCGGTGGGTCGCCAGGGCGTCGTGCCGGGGCTCTGACCCGGCCGGCCGGGACGCTGTGTCACCGACGGCGCAGCAAATTCGCGCGCCGAAGCGGAAGCTGCGCTACATCGGTCGGCGATGACCGAGCCAGCCTTTACCCTCGATCCCCGCCTCGCGGCCGACACGGCCGAAGTGGGCGACCTCGCCCTGTGCCGCGTGCTGCTGATGGACGATGCCCGGTTCCCGTGGCTGATCCTGGTGCCGCGCCGCCCCGGCCTCACCGAGATCACCGACCTCTCCGAGGGCGATGCTGCCACGCTCTGGCAGGAGATCCATCTCGCCACGGGGGTGATGCAGGCCCTGTCCAAGCCCGACAAGGTAAATCTCGGCGCTCTCGGCAATGTGGTGTCCCAGCTCCACGTCCACATCGTGGGCCGCTTCCGCTCGGATCCCGCCTGGCCGGGGCCGGTCTGGGGATTCGAGACCCGCAAGCCCTACCCGCTCCACGCCCGCGCCCAGCTCCTCGAGCGCGCCGGCGCCCTCTTCTCCGCGGCCTGACCTTGGCATGACCGATCCACGCGACACCCTCGGCTTCGTCCGCAACTGCCTGGTACGCCACTCGGCCGAGCAGCCCGAGGAGTCGGTGCCCGCCTTCGACACCGCCGAAGCCCGCCTCGTTCTGATCTGTGGCGACCGGATCGTGCTGCGCGGAGAGACCGCGCTGATCGCCCCTGCGGAGGCCGTCGGCCTCGAAGGCGGAACGCGCATCTTCCTCGGGCACCGGGACGGGCGGCCCGTCTTCGCCGCCGCCGCGCCCGCCGAAGCGGCGGAGCGCTTCGCCGCCGCGCCGACCCGCACCCTCGACCTCCGGTCGATCGCCACCGAATCCGCCGTGGAGGCTGAGGAGCTCGGCCTTCTCGCCGTGGCCAAGTCGATGCTCGACTGGCACGCCCGCCACGGCTTCTGCGCCAATTGCGGTACCGCCACCGTGGCAAGGGCCGGCGGCTTTCGGCGCGAATGCCCGAGCTGCAGCGCCCACCATTTCCCCCGGGTCGACCCGGTGGTGATCATGCTGGTGCGCCGGGGCGACACCTGCCTGCTCGGCCGCGGGCCGCATTTCCGGCCGCACATGTATTCCTGCCTCGCGGGCTTCCTGGAGCCCGGCGAGACTATCGAGGACGCGGTCCGCCGCGAGGTGTTCGAGGAGACGCGGATCCGCGTCGGCGCGGTCACCTACCGGACGTCGCAGCCCTGGCCGTTCCCGTCCTCGCTGATGCTCGGCTGCGCCGCCGAGGGCCTCGACGCTGCGATTGTGACCGATCCGAGCGAGCTGGAGGATGCCCGCTGGTTCACCCGGACCGACGTCGCGGCCATGCTGGCGGGTGCGCATCCGGAAGGGATCCAGGCCCCGCCGCCCATGGCGATCGCCAACTACCTGATGCGCGCCTTCGTGGCCGGCGAGACCTGATCCCGAGCGGCTCGGCTAGCCGGGCTTGCCGGCGCTCCGGCTCGGATTGTCCGTGGGGTCGATGTCGTTCAGCCCGAACGGACCGGAGCCGTTCTGCTCCGCCTGAACCGGGAGAGCGCCCCGCATCTCGGAAAAGGCTTCGCCCACCATCAGCAGCGCCGGTCCGTCGGTCCCCGCCGCCTCGATCCGGTCAGCCAGATCGGCGGCCGTGCCGCGCAGGGCCTGCTGGTTCGGCCGCGTGGCGTTGAACACGAGGAGCGCCGGGGTCGATGGCGCCAGCCCTTCTTCCACCGCCCGCGCCAGCAGCGCCCGCAAGGTGCGCTTGGGCATGTAGACCACCGTCGTGACGCTCGGATCGGCGAGCGCGCCCCAGTTCAGATCGTCCGGGAGGGCGCCGCGGCGGTCGTGACCCGTGACGAACTGGAGCCGGCGCGCGGCGTCGCGATGGGTAAGGGACAGGCCGAGGCTGGCCGCTGCGCCTTGCGCGGCGGAGACGCCGGGCACCACGCTGACAGGGATGCCGGCCGCCCGGCAGGCCTCGATCTCCTCGCCCGCCCGGCCGAAGACCAGCGGGTCGCCGGATTTCAGCCGCACCACCTGCTTTCCCGAGCGCGCGAGCTGGACCATCAGCGCGTTGATGTCGTCCTGACGGCAGGACGGGCCGTGGCCGGTCTTGCCCACGAGCATGGTGCGGGCCTCGCGGCGGGCGTAGTCCAGGATCTCGGGAGCGACGAGGTCGTCGTACAGGATCACGTCGGCATTGCGGAGCGCCCGCAGCGCCTTGAGGGTCAGAAGCTCCGCATCGCCCGGGCCAGCTCCGACCAGAGTCACCGCGCCGCCTTTCGGGGCGGCTTCCGTTTCACCGAGCAGTTCCGCGAGGTCCGTACCGGACGGCGCGCGGTCCGGCTCCGCGAAGGCCCGGTCGGTGAAGCGCTCCCAGAAGAAGCGTCGGTCGGCGAACCCGTGGAAGCGGGCGGTGACGCCGTCGCGCCAGTCGCGGGCGGCCGCGACCCATCGACTGAACCCGCGGGGCAGCATCGCCTCGATCCGCGCGCGCACGGTCTGGCCGAAAACCGGGGCGGCGCCCTCGGTCGAGATGCCGACCACGAGCGGCGAGCGGTTGACGATGGCGCCGAACTTCACGTCGCAGAGATGCGGTCGGTCCACCGCGTTGACGATGGCGCCGGCCCCGCGGGCGGCCGCCACGAAGGCGACACACTCGGCCTCGTCCTCCATGGCGCCGATGCAGAAGGCAGCGCCCCAGAGATCGTCCGGGCTCCACGCCCGTTCGTGCAGGACCACCTGCCCGTCGACGATCTCGCCCGGCACCGCGCGCAGCTCCTCGCTGGGCTCGGGGGCGTAGACGTCGACATGGGCGCCGGCCGCGGCGAGGACCTTCACCTTCCAGGGCGCGCCGCCGGAGGAGCCGGCCAGCACCACCCGTTTGCCGCGCAGCGGCACGAAGACGGGCAGCACCGCCAGCGGCTCGAGGCCGGCGGCCTTGGTCTCGCGAGGCGCGCGGGCTGCGCGCAGGGGAGTATCGGTCACGGGCCTGTCCTGAATCGTCTCGAACCGGCCTCTCCCGTAGGCCCCCTGATCCTGAGGTGCTGCGCAGCAGCCTCGAAGGAGGGCTCCAGGGATCGCGCGGCCGGCTGGAGGCTCCTACGAGGCGGCCGCTGCGCGCCCGCACCTCAGGATGCGGTGGTCTGGTAGGACGGGCCGGTCTGTCCTCGCCGACGAGTGTATCAGAAGATCACGCGGCGCGGGCGGTCTGCGCGGCCAGCATCTTGCGGATCTCAGGGATGCACGAGCCGCAATTCGTTCCGGCCTTGCAGGCGGCGCCCACCGCCTCCACGGAGGTGGCGCCCCCGGCCACGGTCGTGGCGATGACGTCGGCGCCGACGCCGTGGCAGGCGCAGACCACCGGCCCCGCCGAGGCGGTGGCCGCGCGGCCCGAGAGCAGCGCCCGCCGCGCGGCGGCGTCGGGCGCCTCGGTGGCGAACAGGGCCTTGGCGGCCTCCCAGCCCGGCCGTTCCCCGGCGGGCGCGTAGGCGAGGCAGGCGACCAGGCGGTCGCCGTCGTAGACCGCGCAGCGGTAGCGGTCGCGGGCGTGGTCGGCATATTCCGCCAGCTCGCAGCCCGACAGCGCCTCGCTTTGGATCAGGCCGCGCACCATCAGCGCCACCGCCCGGGAGCTGTCGGCGGTGGCGAACTGCGCGCCCCATCCGCCGGTGATCGCGGCGCGCGCCCACCACCAGCCCTCGGGCATCGCCACCTGCCGGCGCGTCAGCAGGAAGCCTCTGGCCCGGTAGGCGACCGGCGCGATGGAGGCCGGTGCCGCTTTCAGCTCGGGTTGTCCGGACACCGGGTCCGGCATGCCGCGCACCAGCGCGCCGACCCGGGCCTTCGACGCGAAGGCGCTGCCCCAGTGCATCGGCATGAACAGGCTGCCCGGCGCCACCGCGTCGGTCACCATCACCTCCAGCTCGGCCTCACCGTGCTCGGTCGTCAGCCGGGCGATGGCGCCGTCGGCGAGTCCCCGGGCGGCAACGTCTTCGGGGTGGACCTCCACGAACGGGACGGCCCGGTGCGCCGACAGGCGCTGGCTCTTCCCGGTGCGGGTCATCGTGTGCCAGTGGTCACGCACCCGACCGGTGTTGAGCACGAAGGGGAACGCCTCCGAGACCTCCTGGGCGAGGCCCGGCGGCTGCACCGCCACGAAGCGGGCGCGCCGGTCGAAGGTGTAGAACCGGCCGTCGCCGAACAGCCGCGCCTTGCCCTGCGGTGCACCCCGGAAGCCGGAGCGCTTCGGGATGGGCCACTGCACCGGCAGGGTCACGTCGTAGGCGGCGTCGCTGATCTCCGCGAGTGCGCCGAGATCGAAGTCGCGGGTACCGTTGTTCTCGTAAGCCGAGAGCCCGGCATGCTCGCGGAAGATCGCGGCGGCGGAGTCGAACGCGAAGGCCCTTCCGTGGCCGAGACGGCGGCCGACGTCGGCCAGCGCCGCCCAGTCGGGCCGCGCCTCGCCGGGGCTCGTGAGGAAGCGGCGCTGGCGCGAGATCCGCCGCTCGGAATTGGTGACGGTGCCGTCCTTCTCGCCCCAGGCCTGGGCGGGCAGCAGCACGGTGGTCCTACCCCGGCCCCGGGCGGTGTCGGAATCCGCCACCGCCTCGGACACCACGTAGAGGTCGAGTCCGGCGAGCGATTCGCGGATCGCATCGGCCCGCGGCATCGAGACCAGCGGGTTGGTGCCCATCACCCAGAGCGCCTTGATCTTGCCCCGGCTGACCGCCTCGAACAGCGCTACCGCCTTCATGCCCTCGCCGGTGATGATCCGCGGGGCACCCCAGTAGCGGCGTACCCGGTCCACCTCCTCCGGGGTGAAGTGCATGTGGGCGGCCAGCATGTTGGCCAGACCGCCGACCTCGCGCCCGCCCATGGCGTTGGGCTGGCCGGTCAGGGAGAACGGGCCCATCCCGGTCTCGCCGATGCGGCCGGTGATCAGGTGGCAGTTGATGATGCTGTTGCCCTTGTCGGTCCCCTGCGCCGACTGGTTCACCCCCTGCGAGAAGGCCGTGACCACCCGGCGCGTGCCGGCGAACAGGGCGTAGAAGGCCGCGATGTCGGCCTCCGGCACGCCGGTGACGGCGGCGACCGCCGCGAGATCCGGCGCGATCTGACGGGCGCGGTCGAGGGCGCCGTCGAGGCCGGCCGTGTGGGCATCGACGAAGGCGCGATCGCGAAAACCGTGGTCGGACAGGTAGACCAGCAGGCCCGAGAACAGGGCGGTGTCAGTGCCCGGCCGGATGCCGAGGAACAGGTCGGATTCCTGGGCGGTCTGGGTCCGGCGGGGGTCGATCACCACGAATTTGGTCCCGCGGCGCTCCTTGGCGTCGGCCATGCGGCGGAACAGGATCGGGTGGCACCACGCGGTGTTGGAGCCGACCAGCACGATCAGGTCGGCCTCGTCGAGATCCTCGTAGCAGCCCGGAACCGTGTCGGAGCCGAAGGCCCGCCGGTGGGCCGCGACCGCGCTCGACATGCAGAGCCGCGAGTTGGTGTCCACGTGCGGCGTGCCGATGAAGCCCTTCGCGAGCTTGTTGGCGACGTAGTAATCCTCGGTGAGGAGCTGGCCCGACAGGTAGAAGGCGATCGCGTCCGGCCCGTGCTCCGCGGCGATCGCGCTGAGCTTCTTCGCGACCGTGTCGAGGGCCGCGTCCCACGAGACCTGGGCGCCGTCGACCTGCGGGTGCAGCAGCCGGTTCTCCAGCGACAGGGTCTCGCCCAGCGCCGAGCCCTTCGAGCACAGGCGGCCGAAATTGGCCGGGTGCTCGGAATCGCCCGCGATGGTGGCGCCGCCCTGCCCGTCCGGGGTCGCGAGCACGCCGCACCCGACCCCGCAATAGGGGCAGGTGGTCCGCACCGTCGGCGCCGCCACTGGCTGGGTCATAGCTCGAGTCCTCGAAGGGTCGTCCCGGATGGGAGCAAGCTTCGCGCCGCCGTTTCCCCCCTCCCCTTGCGGGGAGGGGTCCCGGCGCTCAGTACACGTCGGCCTGATACCGACCGGCCTTCTTGAGAGCCGCGAGATAGGCCACCGCGTCCTCGGGGCTCTTGCCGCCGAACTGCGCCGCCACGTCGATGATCGCCCGCTCGACGTCCTTGGCCATGCGCTTGGCATCGCCGCAGATGTAGAAATGCGCGCCGCCCTCGAGCCACTTCCACAGCTCGGCGCCGTTCTCGCGCATCCGGTCCTGGACGTAGGTCTTCTCCTTGCCGTCCCGGGACCAGGCCAGGGACAGGCGTGTGAGCACCTTGTCGTCCTTCAACTGGTTCAACTCGTCCTTGTAGAAGAAGTCCGAGGCCTGCCGCTGGTGGCCGTAGAACAGCCAGTTGCGGCCCGGTGCCTGCGTGGCAGCGCGCTCGCGCAGGAAGGCGCGGAACGGCGCGATCCCGGTGCCGGGGCCACACATGATCACGTCCTTCGACAGGTCGGCCGGCAGGCCGAAGCCGTGCGCCTTCTGGAGGTAGACCTTCACCTTGGTCTGCTCGGGCAGGCGCTCGCCCAGATGGGTCGAGGCGACGCCGAGCCGCAGCCGTGAGCGGTGGTTGTAGCGCACCGCATCCACGGTCAGCGAGACGCGGCCGACATCCATCTTGGGCGAGGATGAGATCGAGTAGAGCCGCGGCTGCAACTCGTCGAGCGCCTCCAGAAACACCTCGGCGTCGGGCCGTGCGCCCGGGAACTTGTGCAGCGCGCCGAGCACGTCGAGATAGGCGGCATCGCCGTCCGGATCCTCGCCGGAGGCGAGCGCCTGCGCCTTCTTGCGGGCCGGCCCCGAGGTGAGCAGCGACAGGAGCTGGTAGAGGTTGTCGGGCGCGGCGCCCAGCGCGTAGTTGATCAGCAGGTGCTCCCGCAGGGTCCTGTCGCCGATCACCCGCTCGGGTCGGGCGCCGAGTTCCGCGATCACGGCGTCGACCAGCGCCGGGGCGTTGGCGGGGAACAGGCCGAGGGAGTCGCCGACCTCGTACTGGATCGGCGTGCCGTCGAGGCCGATCTCGATGTGCCACGTCTCCTTCTCGCCGCCCGGATCGTTGAGGCGGCGGCGGGACAGGAACAGCGCCTCGACCGGGTTCTCGCGGCAATAGCCCAGCGGACCGAGATCGGCCGCTGCCTTCGGGGCGTCGTCCTCCGCCCTCGGCGCGGCAGGGGCGCCGCCGGCGGCGCCGAACTCCTCGTCCAGCTTCTTGAGCATGCGCAGGGTCTCTTTGCCGCCGGGCTGGCAAAGGTTCAGGCGCGCCTCGTTCTTGAGGAAGATCGCGTTGGCGTAGTCGGCGCAGTTGTAGCCGCACTGGCCGCAATCCTGCTGGGCCATGGCGGCCATCAGCTTCTGCGGCTCGGGGCGATCCTTGGCCATCTCCATCCGCTCGCCGATCGGCACGGAGGGGTCGTGCCAGGGCGCGTCGTCGTTGTCGGCCAGCTTCGGGCCGGTCGCCGGCGCCTCGCCGGAGGCCAGCGCCGTGGCACCCGCGACGGCGGGGCCGAGCAGAGCCGCGAAGTAGCCCGACAGCCAAGCGCGCTGGTCCTCGTTGAAGGGCGCGGTCTCGGGGATCAGGACGAGGGGGGGCGAGACGTGCTGGGTCATGCGGCGGCCCTCAGGGCAGGCTGGTCCTCGGCGGCGTCGCGGAGCGCCTCCGCGCCGGTGCGGCTAGTGAAGGCCTGGAAGCTCTCCTCGGGGCCCTGCCGGAGGGCGAGGTAGGCGCGCAGCAGCGCCTCGACGCGGGAGGGCGCATCCTCGGCTTTGACGGCCTTCCAGATCTCGGTGCCGATCTTCGGGTTCTCGGCGAAGCCGCCGCCGACCACGACGTCGTAGCCCTCGACGGTGTCGCCCTCCTCCGAGACGACGACCTTGGCGCCGATCAGCCCGATATCGCCGATGTAGTGCTGGGCGCAGCTGTGGTGGCAGCCGGTGAGGTGGACGTTCACC
Organism: Methylobacterium sp. UNC378MF; assembly: GCF_900103195.1. Classification (GTDB taxonomy): domain Bacteria; phylum Pseudomonadota; class Alphaproteobacteria; order Rhizobiales; family Beijerinckiaceae; genus Methylobacterium. The sequence continues at coordinate 78,456 of NZ_FMWU01000018.1, forward strand.
GGGACGTCGAGGTTCGGCACGGCCCGCTCGACGTGGTCGGCGATGATCAGGGCGTGGCTCTTGGTGTCGGAGGCCGCGAACTTGCACCCCTTCGCGCCCGTGCAGGCCACGAGGCCGGAGCGGATGCCCGCAGCCCTAGTGGTGAGCCCCAGCGCCTCGACCCGGGCCTCGACCTCGGCGACCTTCGCGTCCGGCACCCCGGAGAAGATGAAGTTCTGCCAGACGGTCAGGCGGATCTGGCCGTCGCCACACTCGGCGGCGATCTTGGCCAGCGCCCGCACCTGATCGCTCGTCATCTTGCCGACCGGCAGGACCACGCCGATCCAGTTGAGGCCGGGCTGCTTCTGGGCGTGGACGCCGACATGGGCGAACCGATCGGTGGGCTTGCGCGGCGCCACGTGCTCCGGCGCGACCCGGTCGAGCTTGCGGCCGAGCTTCTCCTCGACGGCGGCGAGGTACTTGTCGAAGCCCCAGGCGTCGAGGACGTACTTCATCCGGCTCTTGTTGCGGTTGGTCCGGTCGCCGTTCTCGATGAACACCCGGATGATCGCGTCGGCGACCGCGTTGCAATCCTCCGGCTTCAGCACGATCCCGGTGTCGCGGGCGAGGTCCCGGTGGCCCGAGATGCCGCCGAGGACGAGGCGCATGTAGATGCCCGGCGGCACGGTAGCGCCCTCGAGAACCTCCACCGCCTGGAAGCCGATATCGTTGGTCTCCTCCAGGGTCGGCATGACGCCGCTGCCGTCGAAGGCGACGTTGAACTTACGCGGCAGGCCGTAGAGCGAGCGGTCGTTGAGGATCCAGTTGTGCCAGGACTTGGCGAGCGGGCGCGTGTCCAGCAGCTCCTGGGCATCGATGCCGGCGGTCGACGAGCCGGTGACGTTGCGGATGTTGTCGGCGCCCGCGCCGCGGGCGGTGAGGCCGATATCGGTCAGCCCGTCGAGGAAGGGCTGGGCGTGCTCCGGGCTGATCTCCCGCACCTGCAGGTTCGCCCGGGTCGTCACGTGGACGTAGCCGCCGCCGTGTTCATCGGCGAGGTCGGCGACGCCCGCGAACTGCCAATGGTGCAGGATCCCGTTCGGGATCCGCAGCCGGCACATGTAGGAGACCTGGTTTGGGGCGACCCAGAACAGGCCGTGGTAGCGCCAGCGGAAATTGTCTTCGGGCTTCGGCTGCTTGCCGGCGGCGGCCTCCTGGATCAGGCGGTTATGGCCGTCGAAGGGGTTCTCGGCGCGCTTCCACTTCTCCTGCTCGCAGAGCTTGCCGCCCTCCTTGACGGTCCGGTCCTGCGCCTTGATGTGGATCGCATCCGGGCCCGTAGGCTCGGCGGGCGGCGCGGCCGCCCCGGCCCCGCCCGAGGCGAGGCCACCGGTCAGGCGGACGGCAGCAATGCCGGAGGCGAAGCCCTCGAGGTAGCGCTTCTGCTCGGCCTCGAATGCGCCGGCGGCGGTCTGGGTGGTGGTCTGGGACATCCGCGCCTCCTCAAGCAGCCAGCGGCTCGGGCGCGGCGCGCCCGAACATCAAGTCGTCCACATTCGTGATCGGATCACCGGAGCGGATCAGGTCCTTGCAGGCGCCCTGCTCGGCAATGTCGCCGACGAACACCGCACCGATCAGCCGACCCTCGCGCACCAGCAGCTTGCGGTAGAGGCCGGCGCCGGGATCCGAGAGGACGATCGCTTCGGCGTCGTCGGGTGTGTCCACGATCCCGGCCGAGAAGACCGGCAAGCCCGAAACCTTCAGGCTCGTGGACAAAGCCGTACCCCGGTACTCGGCTGGCTGACCGGAGAGATGGCGGGCCAGCGTCTCAGCGTGCTCGTAGGCCGGCTCCACCAGGCCATAGATCTGGCCCCGGTGCTCGGCGCATTCCCCCAGGGCGAAGATGCGCGCGTCCGACGTCGTCATCCGGTCATCGACCGTGATGCCCCGGCCGATCGTCAATCCCGCTTCCTTCGCCAGCGCCACCGACGGGCGCACGCCCACCGACATCACCACGAGATCGGCCGGCAGCACGGTGCCGTCCGTCAGGACAAGCCTCTCGACGCGGGACGCGCCCTCGATCCGATCGGTGTCGGCCTTGAGAATCACCTGAACGCCCCGCGCCTCCATGGCCCGCTTCACCAGCCCGGCCGCGTGGTGGTCGAGCTGGCGCTCCATCAGCCGGTCCATGACGTGCAGCAGCGTGGTCTCGACGCCGAGGCGGGCGAGCCCAACCGCTGCCTCGAGGCCCAGGAGGCCGCCGCCGATGACGACGGCGCGGGCGTGCTGCACGGCCGCCTTGCGGATCGCCACCACGTCGGCGAGGTCGCGGAAGGTGATGACGCCCGGAAGGTCCATGCCGGGCTTCGGCAGACGGATCGGCAAGGAGCCGACCGCGAGGACCAGCTTGTCGAAGGGCAGAACGTGGGTCTCGCCCACGATCACGAGCCCGTTCTCCCGGTCGATCTGCGTCACCGGCGCGCCGGTAATCAGGCGAATGCCGTGATCCGCGTACCAGTCGAGGCCGCGGAAGGCGCAGGCCGCCTCATCGACCTCACCGCCGAGCAGCGAGGAGAGCAGGACCCGGTTATAGGCGGCCGTAGGTTCGGCCCCGATGCAGGTGATGTCGAAGCGGCCCGGGGAAACCTCCGTCAGCCGCTCCAGGAAGCGCAGGGAGGCCATGCCGTTGCCGACGACGACGAGCCGTTCGCGCGGCAGGCCCGACCCGGCGCGCGCGTCGTGTCCGCGTGTGTCCTTGGGAGATATCGCCATCGCTCGATCGCGTCTGGAACCTCGAGTGCAGGGTCGTTGGCGGACCGCCCACGAAAAAGCCGCTGCCGGTCGTCTCCCAGCAGGCTGCAGCCTCAGGGAGAACCGGATCAGCGGCCTCGCTGACGGCGCTGTCCGTCGCCATTGACGGACGAGGGAGGAATTGCAGGTTCCGTGCCAACCGACGCGTGCGATGCGAGGGGCAGGGGATGCTCTCGGATTGGTGGACGCCGCTACGAGCAAGGCCGCGAGGCTGACGCGTTGCGGCGCTGCACAAAAACTGTGCGGGCCGGCACAAAACCGGTCACGCGCCGGCAAGGTGGCCAGTAAGGGGCGGCGATGCCCGATGTGTCGGGGAGGAGGAGAGGAAGGACGCAGCGGCTACACTCGGTCGATCACGACCCAGGTCCCCGATGCGCGCCGGGCAGGACACCAGCGCGATCCCAATGGAAGGCGCGTCCCGTTGGTTGACTCAGCAATTATTCTGCTGAACGTTACAGGAAAGCGGTAGATCACAACGTAGTTGCCGGACGGTCGGCGTGGACAAACACTGACCCGCTCTCGGAAACACAAGACGAATTGGTAGGACGAATTCGTAAGTTTGACTTCACGCTTCGCTAGAGGAACGTCGACAGCATCGCCAAGAGGCCCAAAGTCGGCATCGCTCCTGCTACCAGAGCCCAATACCAGGCGGGATGTGCCCCGGCCCGGCGGTTGTCGTTGCAGGCGCGTGGCACCCGGCCGCCCCGGTTCACGTAGCGTCGAAGTTCGACCCGCCCACGCGGATGCGACATCGACAATCCAGTTTCGAGTTTGCGACATCCAGGCATGGCGGAGGCACAACGGGCGAGCCTGCCTGGCGTTCCACCACCGTTCGGGCCGTTTCGGCGGGCTGGTGACGAACGGCATGAAGTGTCGCCGACCTCAAGGATCCGCGATCGCCGCACGGTAGAGATCCGGTCTGTAGACGGTCTCAATCGCTGCCGCGATGTCCAGATGCGGGGGAAGCTGCTGCGACGCGTGCATCTGCTCCAGAACCCAACGGGCATGCTCCGCCCGTGGCTCCTGGACAGGCTCGCCGAGGCGAAGGCCCATGCCGGTCCCGGCGGGTGCGTCCGGATCGCCGGGAAAGGCCCGGCCGATCAGGGCCGGATCGAGGTCCAGATAAGTCCGGCGGCCCAGGCGATGGATCAGCTCGGTCCTGTTTTCCGGATCGGCGCACCAGCGTCCCGCCCGCGCGACCGCACGCACCAGTGGCAGAATCGCGTCGTCGAGCCGTGCCGAGACGGCCAGAACCTTCTCGACCACATCCGGCGCCAGGGCGCTCCCCTGCACCGCGATCCGCCCATGGCCAGCCGCGGCCGCCACATCGTTCCAGGGCGCGCCTGCGCAGAATCCGTCCACGAGACCGCGAGCCAGAGCCTCGACGCAATGTTGGGGCGGGACCACAACCGTCCGGAGCGCCGCCGGATCGAGCCCGCCCGCCTCGGCGAACAGCCGCAGCTGATAGCTGTGGCACGAGAAGGGGTGGACGGTGCCAAGGGTGACGGTGCTGCCGGCGCGATGCCGCGCTTCGGCGACGCCGGCGAAGGCACGGGCGACATCCGCCGGAGCCTCGCTGTCCGGAGCCATCGCGTTCCAGAGATTGCGAGACAGGGTGACGGCGTTGCCGTTGGCGCTGAGCTGGAGCGGCACGACCAGATCCGAAGGGGGGCCGGACAGGGCGAGCCGGCTTGCCAACGCCAGAGGTGCCAGCATGTGCGCAGCGTCGAGGTAACCCAGCGCCAGCCGGTCGCGCAGCGTCGCCCAGGACGGTTCGGCTGTGAGGTCGAGGTCGAGCCCTTCGGCCCGGGCGAAGCCCAGTTCGTGGGCCGCGATCAGAGGCGCCGCATCGCAGAGCGGAACGTAACCGAGCTGGAGCCTCATCCGAGCAGGTCCGCGGTGGTGACGATCGCCCGGGCGATGTCGGCAATCTTGCGCTTCTCGTTCATGGCCTTGCGGCGCAGTTGCTTGTACGCCTCGTCCTCGGAAAGTCCCTTCAGATTCATCAGGATGCCCTTCGCCCGCTCGATCAGCTTGCGGTCGGCGAGTTCACCCCGCGCCTCCGTCAGCTCGCGTTGGAGCCGCGCGAAGGCGTTAAAGCGCAGGATCGCGATATCGAGGATCGACTTGATTCGCTCGGCCCTTAGCCCGTCCACCACGTAGGCGGAGATCCCGGCATCGACGGCGGCCTGCATCATGGTCGAATCCGACCGGTCGACGAACATCGCCACCGGCCGCTCGACCTGCCGGGAGACACCCGACATCTGTTCGAGGATGTCCCGGCTCGGGCTCTCCAGATGGATCACCACCACGTCGGGCTTCAGCGCGGCCACGCGCTCCATGAGATCGGCGGTGTCGGGGATCACGACCACGCGCCCGATCCCGGCGGCCCGCAGGCCCTCTTCGAGAATGGCCGCGCGGGCACGGCTCGGATCGATCACGGCGACGGTGAGATTGGTTTCGGTCATCGTGGCCCGGAACAGGGCGGGTCTTCGCTGGAGGCCTGCCCGGATCGGGCCGCCGCAATCGTAGCAAGACCCATGCCCATGCTCGTGCCCGCCGCCGACCACGCCGACTCCGACTCGACTGCGCCGGTAACCGACGCGCAATGAAACGGTCCAGCTTCCGCCGCAATGCTGGCCGCATTCTCTATGCCTCGAGGCGGTCATGGAGATCGGTGATTCGGATGCGCAGGCCAGATAAGCCCGCCCTGACGGATACCGCGAACGGCCGCGTGTCCATGCCCTTCCTGCCGACGCTGGCTGTCGTGGGGCTCCTGGGCCTGGCCTCGCTCTACTGCCCATCGTCAAATCCGGTCCGGCCCGGCGCCGAGGCGAACCTTGCGCTGCGCGATCCGCTTACGACTGAATCCGTCGGACCGGCTCCCGCCCGGACGGCGCCTTTCCCGACCGATTTCGCCAGATCGGCTGCCCTCGTCCCGGCGCCTGCCCGTGTGCCGGCCTCGATCGCCTTCGCTGAAGCCTATCCGCTCGACGGCTCGGCCTCGAAGGCCGTGGCCCTGCATACGGGGAGCCCGACCCGGCCGGCGGGCCGCCTCGCCGTGAACCGCCGCGCCTGCCCGGGTCGCCGTTGCCCGGAGATTCCGCAACGCGCCGTGGATCCGTTCGTTGCCGCGCATGCGGAGGCTGCGGAGCCGGGCGGAGATGGACCGGTTCCGGGTTCGGCCCTCCCCTTCGTCGAGACGGTGGCGGAGACATTGGCGCCCGCCGCGCGGGTTGTCGGCGACGCAGCCGATCTCGTGCGCAGCGGCGCGGCGGCGATGAAGGGGTCCGTGTCCCTGGCGGTGGCCGACTGCCTGCGCTGACGGGCGGATCTTCCCCGAGAGCCGCACCCGACCGACCCGTGTTGTTCCGCAGGCATGCAGATCTCCGGCCTCGTTCTCGGGAGGACATGTCGGCAACCGCTTGGCTCGCAGGGCGGAACCGGGATGCAGACCCGCGGTCGCAGCACGTCTCCGCATCGGAGGGATTTCCGGAGGTCCGCCCCCGGAGATCCCCTCAAGGTCCGGGCTCCTCTGGATCTCCCGGCATCCCGTCCTAGGTGCGTTGCAGCGGATGGCCCGGGCTGCCGTCCGCGGACCGGAGCCGGGGCCGGATGGCTGCACGCATCGAGGATTACGCGCTCATCGGGGATTGCCGCAGCGCGGCGCTGATCAGCCGGCAGGGCAGCGTCGACTGGTTGTGCTGGCCGCGCTTCGATGCGGCCGCGCTGTTCACCAGCCTGCTGGGAACCGAGGCGCACGGATTCTGGAAGATCTTTCCCGAGGCCGAGAACGTCGAGACGCGGTGGTCCTACCGGCCGGGTAGCCTCGTCCTCGAGACCCGCCACAGCACGCGGCAGGGGGAGGTCCTGGTTACGGATTTCATGCCGGTCGGCGACGGGTCCCATCTCGTGCGACTCGTCGAGGGCGTGCATGGGCGGGTCGCGATGCGGATGGAGATGGCGGTCCGCTTCGATTACGGCTCGGCCGTGCCCTGGGTGTCCCGCTCGGAGCTCGGCGACCTGCGCGCCGTCTCGGGGCCGCACAAGGTCGTGCTGCGCAGCGACGTCCATCTCAAGGGATCCAACGCGCAGACCACGGTGTCCGAGTTCACCATCCATGCCGGCGAGAAGCACCGGTTCGTCCTGAGCTACGGCCCCTCGCACGAGGACGACCCGCCCCCGATCGAGCCCCGCAGGGCCCTCGTGTCCACGGATCAGCACTGGCGCGAATGGACCTCGCGCTGCACCGGCGGCACCGCCTGGGACCGGGTGCTGCAGCGCTCCCTCCTGACTCTCAAGGCGCTGATCTATGAACCCACCGGCGGCATCGTGGCGGCGCCCACGGCGTCCCTGCCGGAGGGGCTCGGCGGGATCCGCAACTGGGATTATCGCTTCTGCTGGCTGCGCGATTCGACGCTGACGCTGATCGCCCTGATGGACGGGGGCTATATCGACGAGGCGCGTGCCTGGCTGGGCTGGCTGTTGCGGGCCGTTGCCGGCAACCCAGAGCAGGCGCACATCCTCTACGGGATCGGCGGCGAGCGGCTTCTGCCCGAGATCGAGCTGGACTGGCTGCCCGGCTACGAGAATTCCCGCCCGGTCCGGATCGGCAACGCCGCCGCCAGCCAGTTCCAGCTCGACGTCTACGGCGAGCTGTTCGACGCGCTCTATCAGGCCCATGCGCGCGGCCTGCCGGTGAGCAAGGACGGAATACGGGTCGGCCTCGCGATCCTCGGCCATCTGGAGCAGGCTTGGCGCCAGCCCGACGAGGGGATCTGGGAGGTGCGCGGCGGACGGCGCCACTTCACCCATTCCAAGGTCATGGCCTGGGTCGCGTTCGACCGGGCCCTGCGCATGCACGAGATGCACGAGAACGGCGCTACCGAGGAACAGGCCGCGCGCTGGCGCGCTATCAAGGACGAGATCCACGCCGAGGTCTGCGAGAAGGGCTTCGATCCCGCGCTCAACAGCTTCGTCCAGTCCTATGGCTCGAAGGCGCTGGACGCGAGCCTGCTGCTCATCGCCCATACCGGCTTCCTGCCGCAGCATGATCCCCGGGTGATCGGCACCGTTGAGGCGATCGGCAAGGGGTTGATGCGGGACGGATTCATCCTGCGCTACGAGACCGAGGGGCAGACCACGGACGGGTTGACCGGCAACGAGGGGGCTTTCCTGCCCTGCACCTTTTGGTACGCCGACAACCTGATCGGCCTGGGGCGCCGCGACGAGGCGGCGACGCTGATCGAGCGCCTGATCGGCATCTGCACCGATCTCGGCCTCGTCAGCGAGGAATACGACGTGCAAGCGAAGCGTCTTGTGGGTAACTTCCCGCAGGCGTTCACGCATGTCGCGCTTGTCAACACGCTGCTCAGCTATACGCGCGGCGAAGGGCCGGCGGATCGGCAGGGTGGTAAGGCCAACGGAGCTCCTCCCGCCGTCCTGCGGCAGCGCGAAGCCGCCAAGCGGACCGCGAGAGGCGAACTGGAAGACGCGACATCATGAGCGGTGCTGACACTCCGGCCAAGGCGGCCCTCGCTGAGATCGATACCCTCAGCATCAACACGATCCGGACGCTCGCGATCGACGCGGTGCAGAAGGCCAATTCCGGCCATGCCGGCGCGCCCATGGCGCTGGCGCCGGTCGCCTACACCCTGTGGAACCGCTATCTGCGCTACGACCCGGCGCATCCGCACTGGCCGAACCGCGACCGGTTCGTGCTGTCCTGCGGCCACGCCTCGATGCTGCTCTACGGGCTCCTGCACCTCGCGGGCGTCGCCGAAAGCGACGGCGGCAACGCTCCGGCGGTGTCGCTGGAGGACATCAAGAAGTTCCGCCAGCTCGACAGCCGCACCCCGGGCCACCCGGAATACCACTTCACCACCGGCGTCGAGACCACTACGGGCCCGCTCGGCCAGGGTGTGGCCAACTCGGTCGGCATGGCGATGGGCAGCCGCTTCCTCGGCCAGCACCTCAACCGGCCGAACCTGCCGCTGTTCGACTACAACGTCTACGCCGTCTGCTCGGATGGCGACCTGATGGAAGGTGTCGCCTCGGAGGCTGCCTCGCTCGCCGGCCACCTGCGGCTCGCCAACCTCTGCTGGATCTACGACGACAACACCATCACCATTGAAGGTCACACCGAACTGGCGTTCGGCGAGGAGGTGGCGACCCGCTTCCTGGCCTATGGCTGGCAGGTGCTGCGCGTAGCCGACGCCAACGACGTGCACGCGCTGGCGGGCTCCATCGAGACGTTCCTCGCCACCAACGACCGGCCGACGCTGATCATCGTCAAGTCGGTGATCGGCTACGGCGCGCCCAAGAAGCAGGGCACCTCGAAGGCCCACTCGGACGCGCTCGGCGAGGACGAGGTCAAGGGCGCCAAGCGCGCCTACGGATGGCCCGAGGACGCCCAGTTCCTCGTGCCGGACGGCGTGCAGGAGAACTTCCGCGACGGCATCGGCAAGCGCGGCGCCGGCCTCTACGACGCGTGGCAGGGTCTGCTCGCCAAGGCCAAGGAGGCTGATGCCGAGCACGCCGAGGAGCTGAACGCCTTCCTGGAGGGCCGCCTGCCGGAGGGCTGGGACAAGGACATCCCGGTCTTTGAGCCGGACGCCAAGGGGCTCGCCACCCGCGAATCCTCCGGCAAGGTGCTCAACGCCATTGCCCAGCACGTGCCGTTCCTGCTCGGCGGTTCGGCGGATCTGGCGCCGTCCAACAAGTCGAACCTGACCTTCGAGGGCGCGGGCTCGTTCGGTCCGTTCTCGCCGGGCGGCCGCAACCTGCATTTCGGCGTCCGCGAGCACGCCATGGGCTCGATCGTGAACGGCCTGGGCCTCTCCGGCCTGCGGGCCTACGGGGCGACCTTCCTGGTCTTCGCCGACTACATGCGCCCGCCGATCCGGCTCGCCGCGCTGATGGAGCTGCCGGTCTTCCACATCTTCACCCACGACTCGATCGGCGTGGGCGAGGACGGGCCGACCCACCAGCCGGTGGAGCAGCTCCTGTCGCTGCGGTGCATCCCGGGCCTCGTGACCCTGCGGCCGGCCGACGCCAACGAGGTCGCCGAGGCCTACCGGGTGATCTTCTCGCTGCGGAACCAGCCGGTGGTGCTCGCCCTCTCGCGCCAGCCGCTGCCGACTCTCGACCGCACCAAGTACGGTGCGGCCTCGGGCACCGCCAAGGGCGGCTACGTGCTCGCCGATTGCGACGGCACGCCCGACGTCATCCTGCTGGCCTCGGGATCCGAGGTGCAGCTCTGCATCGGTGCCTACGAATCCCTGAAGGCCCAGGGCGTGAAGGCTCGGGTGGTGTCGATGCCGTCCTGGGACCTGTTCGAGCGGCAGGACGCGGCCTACCGCGACTCGGTTCTGCCGCCCGCCGTGAAGGCCCGGGTCGCCGTGGAGCAGGGCAGCGTCATCGGCTGGGACCGCTATGCCGGCTCCGAGGGCGCGATCATCGGCATGCACACCTTCGGCGCCTCGGCGCCGATCAAGGATCTCCAGACCAAGTTCGGCTTTACCCCCGAGAAGGTCCTGGAGGCCGCCAAGGCGCAGGTGGCCAAGCATAAGAAGTAGCCCGACGGCCATTCCCCCCTCCCCCTTGTGGGGAGGGGCCAGGGGTGGGGGTGGTGCAGAAGGCACCGATGCGCTCGTTCCTGCGCCACCCCCAGGCGGGATCTTCGATCCCCAAACTCCTCCCCGCAAGGAGGAGAGCGCGTTCCGGGTCCGGGACGCGGTACGCGAGACGAGGAACCGACATGAACGCGCTCAAGGCCCTGCACGACGAACAGGATCAAGCGGTCTGGCTCGACTTCGTGGCCCGCGGATTCATCGCGAAGGGCGAACTGAAGCAACTCGTGGAGCGGGACGGCCTGCGGGGCGTCACCTCCAACCCGTCGATCTTCGAGAAGGCGATCGGCCACTCGGACGAGTATGACGACAGCCTCAAGGCCGTGCAGGCGACCGGCGACAGCCGCGTGATCGACCTCTACGAGGGATTGGCCATCGCCGATATCCAGGCGGCCGCCGACGTGCTCCGCGCGGTCTACGAGGCGAGTGACGGTGCCGACGGCTACGTTAGCCTGGAGGTCTCGCCCTACCTCGCCCTCGATACCGAGGCGACGTTGATCGAAGCCCGGCGCCTGCACAAGGCAGTCTCGCGCGACAACCTGATGGTGAAGGTGCCGGCGACCCCCGAGGGAATCCCGGCGATCCGCCAGCTCACCGCCGAGGGCATCTCGATCAACGTCACCCTGCTGTTCTCGCAGGAGGCCTACGAGGCCGTGGCCCGCGCCTTCATCGACGGTCTCGACGAGCGCGCGAAGGCCGGTCACGACGTCTCGCGGATCGCCAGCGTGGCGAGCTTTTTCATCAGCCGCATCGACGTGCTGGTCGACAAGCTCCTCGACGAGAAGATCGCCCAGGCGAACGACCCCGACGAGAAGATCGCCCTGGAGCAGCTCAAGGGGAAGGTGGCGATCGCCAACGCCAAGCTCGCCTACCAGCGCTACAAGCGCATCTTCGCCGAGTCGAAATGGACGGCTCTCGCCGAGAAGGGCGCCAAGGCGCAACGGCTCCTCTGGGCCTCGACGGGCGTGAAGAACAAGGCCTATTCCGACGTCCTCTACGTCGAGGAGCTGATCGGACCGAACACCGTCAACACCATGCCGCCGGCAACGATGGACGCGTTCCGCGACCACGGCGTGGTGCGGGCGACGATCGAGGAGGATGTCCCCGGCGCCGAGGCCGTGATGGCACGGCTCGCCCGGAGCGGCATCGAGATCGAAAAGATCGCCGAGCAGCTAGTGAAGGAGGGCGTGCAGCTCTTCATCGACGCGGCCGACAACCTGCTGGGCGCGGTCGCCGGCAAGCGGCTGGCCCTCCTCGGGCACCGTCTGGACGGCCAGAGCCTCGCCCTGGACGAGTCCCTCGCGGCCGAGGCGAAGAAGACGGTCGAATCCTGGCGCGCGAGCGGGTCGATCCGCCGGCTCTGGGCGGGCGACGCCTCGGTCTGGTCCGGCCATGACGAGGCGAACTGGCTCGGGTGGCTGCACATCGTCGAGGAGGAATTGGAGAAGGCCGCGGATTACGCCGCCTTCTCCGACTGGGTGAAGGCGCAAGGCTTCACCGACGCGGTGGTGCTGGGCATGGGCGGCTCGAGCCTCGGTCCGGAGGTTCTGAGCCTGACCTATGGCCAGCGCGAGGGCTTCCCGAAGCTCCAGATCCTCGACTCGACCCATCCGGATCAGGTCCGCGCCCTCGAGGCGAGCATCGACCTGGGCAAGACGCTGTTCATCGTCGCGTCGAAGTCCGGCTCGACCCTGGAGCCCAACGTCTTCCGCGACTACTTCCTGGCCCGCGCGAGGGACGTGCTGGGCGAGAGGGCCGGCGAGCATTTCGTGGCGGTCACTGATCCCGGCTCCGACATGGAGCGCGCCGCCAAGGCGGATGGGTTCAAAAAGATCTTCTACGGCGTGAAGCAGATCGGCGGGCGCTACTCGGTGCTCTCGGCCTTCGGCCTCGTGCCGGCCGCCGCCATGGGCCTCGACGTGAAGGCGCTCCTCGAGACCGCCCGGATCATGGTCCGCTCCTGCGGCCCGGCCGTGCCTCCGGCCGTGAACCCGGGCGTCCTTCTCGGCACCGCCATCGGCGCCGCCGCGCGCGCCGGGCGCGACAAGGTGACGGTCATCGCCTCACCGGCGATCGCCAGCTTCGGCGCCTGGGCCGAGCAGTTGATCGCGGAATCGACCGGCAAGCAGGGCAAGGGCCTCGTCCCGGTGGACGGCGAGCCGGTGGGGGTGCCGGCGGTCTACGGCCACGACCGGTTCTTCCTCTATCTCCGCCTCGACGGCAACGCCGAGGCCACGCAGGACGAGGCACTGCGTGCTCTGGAGCGCGACGGCCACCCGGTCGCCCGCATCACTCTGGATTCGATCGAGCAGCTGCCGCAGGAATTCTACCGGCTGGAGATGGCGACCGCGGTGGCCGGCGCGGTGATCGGCATCAATCCGTTCGACCAGCCCGACGTCGAGGCCAGCAAGGTCGAGACCAAGAAGCTGTTCGCGGAGGCCGAGGCGAGCGGCGCCCTCCCGGCGGAGACGCCGCTCTACGCGGACGACGCGATCGCCCTCTACGCCGACCCGCAGAATGCGGAAGGGTTGAAGCAGGCGGCCGACGGCCTGGAGCCCGCCCTCAAGGCGCAGCTCGCCCGGCTCAAGGACGGCGATTATCTCGGGCTCCTCGCCTACGTGCCGCGCGATGCCACGACCGCCGGTATCCTGCAGGAGGCGCGGATCGCCGTGCGAGACGCCCGCAAGGTCGCAACCTGCCTGGAATTCGGTCCGCGGTTCCTCCACTCCACGGGGCAAGCCTACAAGGGCGGACCGGATAGCGGCGTGTTCCTCCAGATCACCGCGGATCCGACGCGCGACCTGCCGATCCCCGGCCGGAAGCTCGGCTTCGCCACCGTTGTGGCCGCACAGGCGCGAGGCGATTTCGCGGTTCTCGCCGAACGCGGCCGGCGGGCGCTGCGGGTCCATATCAAGGGTGATCTCGAGACGGGGCTGAAGCGCGTTGCGGCGGCGCTCAAGGCCGCAGTGGCGTGATGCGTCGGGAAGGGGCGGCGGCCGGTGGTCGCCGCCCTTTGCCGGGCGCATGCAGCGCCAGCGGAATGCCAGCCGGGACCCGGCACAAGGAGACGCGCAGCATCCGGATGAAGATGGCTAGGTGTTCGGAGCCGTTTCACGGCACGTCTCGTGCCGGGTCCTGGATCACCGTCCACGGCGTTCCAGGGGTCCGGGAAAGCGTCGCGTTTCAGGGTTTGACGTCGGCGAAGCCGTAGAACCTCAACCCCGCCTCGCGGGGTCGACCGGTAAGGAAGGGCAGCAATGCAACTCGGCATGATCGGCCTCGGCCGGATGGGCGGCAACATCGTCCGGCGTCTCCTTCGCGATGGCCACAAAGCCGTGGTGTTCGACCAGAACCCCGCCGCGGTTGCGGCCCTGGTTGAGGCCGGCGCGGTCGGCGCGTCCAGCCTGGAGGATCTGGTCTCCAAGCTGGAGGTGCCGCGGGCGGCCTGGGTGATGCTGCCGGCGGGCGCGATCACCGAGCAGGCGGTCCAGACCCTCTCGGACCTGATGCAGTCCGGCGACTGCATCATCGACGGCGGCAATTCCTTCTACGGCGACGATGTCCGCCGCGGCCTCGCCCTCAAGGAAAAGGGCCTGCACTACGTCGATGTCGGCACCTCGGGCGGCGTCTGGGGACTGGAGCGCGGCTACTGCATGATGATCGGCGGCGACAAAGAGACTGTCGACCGCCTCGATCCGATCTTCAAGACCCTTGCGCCGGGGGTCGGCGACATCCCCAAGACCCCGAACCGGGAGGGTCGCGACCCGAGGGCCGAGCAGGGTTATATCCATGCCGGCCCGACTGGCGCCGGACACTTCGTCAAGATGGTCCATAACGGCATCGAGTACGGCCTGATGCAGGCCTATGCCGAGGGCTTCGACATCCTCCGCCACGCCAATGCCGCGGAGCTTCCGGCCGAGCGCCGCTTCGACCTCAACATGGGCGACGTCGCCGAGGTCTGGCGGCGCGGCAGCGTCGTGTCGTCGTGGCTCCTCGACCTGACCGCCCAGGCGCTGGCCGGCGACGAGCAACTGACCGACTTTTCGGGCTACGTCGAGGATTCGGGCGAGGGCCGCTGGACCATCAACGCCGCCGTCGAGGAGGGCGTCCCGGCGACGGTGCTCTCCGCCGCTCTCTACCGCCGCTTCCGCTCCCGCGAGCACGCCAGCTACGCCGACAAGCTGCTCTCGGCGATGCGCAAGGGCTTCGGCGGCCACCAGGAGCCGAAGACGTAGAGAAAGGGGTCAGCGCGTGAGCCTTCCCATCGGCACCCACGTCCTGAAGGATCCGCAGGCGGTCGCCCGGGAGGCGGCCGAGCGGCTGATCGCGGCCTGCGGCGAGAGCCGCTCCGAGCGGATCGCGATCAGCCTCTCGGGCGGCTCGACGCCGAAGCTTCTATACGGTCTGCTCGCCGGGCCGGACTACGCGACGCGTGTGCCATGGGAGCGGATCCACTGGTTCTTCGGCGACGACCGCGCGGTCCCCTGGGACGATGCCCGCAGCAACGTGCGGATGGTCCGCGAGGCGTTCAGTCACGGCTCGCGGATCCCGCCGACGCATCTCCATTTCATCCCCTCCGACCTGGGACTGGAGGTGGGGGCCCGCGCTTATGAGCGGACACTCCTGGACTTCTACGGCGCCGAGCGCCTCGATCCGGCACGGCCGCTGTTCGACCTCGTGCTGCTCGGCCTCGGCGAGGATGGGCATACCGCCTCGCTGTTCCCCGGAAAGCCCGCCGTCGACGAGACCCACCGGCTCGTAGCCCCCGTGCCCGAGGCCGGTCTGGAGCCCTTCGTCCCGCGGATCAGCCTGACGCTGCCGGCGCTCGCCTCCTCGCGGCACGTCCTGTTCCTGGTCACGGGTGCCGGCAAGAGGGCGCCCCTCACCCGGCTCGCCGCGGGTGAGGACCTGCCCGCCGGTCGCGTAACCAGCACGGGCGCGGTGGCGTGGCTGCTCGATGAGGCCGCGGCGGGTTAAGACCCCCGGGGTACTCTCCCCTCGGCGCTGCACGGACCGTCTGCAGCTGTGCGCGGCAGAGACCGCGCGCTGGACTGCCTCGGTGCCGCGAAGGACCTGAGTGGCGCAAAGAGAGTCGCGTCCGCAGCACGATCCCCTGTTTCGGCGGCGGCTTCGCAGCGCGCGCGCAAAGCGCGCAACAGCATTCCGCAAATGAGCCCTGGAACGCAATGTCATTGCCGCGTCGGGGGGAAATGCGCGCAACAACGCAATCCGGCAGCGTCGGCCTTTCGGTACCCTTTGCACAGCCTCGCGAAGCGCGCCGAAGGAGACCCGCCGATGCCGCAGACGACCAGCCCGACCGATGTCGAGGCGATGTTGGCGAGTCTCGCCCGCTCCGCGCGCCGCTCGCCGGATGCCTATCTGGCCTCGGCGCGCGCCGCTCTGCTCCGCATCCTGGCTCGGCCGGACCTTCTCGACTCGACGAAGCTGCTCGGCCGCGGTCCGGGCTTGAGCCGCAATCTTCTGTTCGGCAGCGAGGCGATCAGCGTCTGGGCGATGGTCTGGGCTCCCGGCGCGGTGACGCCGGTCCACGACCATCACTGCTCGTGCTGCTTCGGCCTGCTGCGCGGCAGCCTGCGGGAGACGTGGTATCGCCCGATCAGCGAGACCCACGCGGTGGCGACGCAGGACGTCGTCCGTGAGCCCGGCTTCGTCGCCTGCATGATGCCTTCGGGGCCGAACCTGCACCGGATCGCCAATGACGGACCGGATGTGGCCGTCTCGATCCACGTCTACGGCTACGACCACCGGGCGCAGGATACCTCGATCCACCGGACCTACGCGGTGGCGGCGGGCTGAGGTCCGCCGCGGCGCGATCACGTCACGTAGATCGTCGGGACGGCGGTCGTGTACTTCATCTCCTCCATGGCGATGGACGAGGACAGGTTCGAGAAGTCGAGCTTGGCGATGAGGCGCTGGTAGACTGCATCGTAGGCCTCGATGTCCGGCACCACGATCCGCAGCAGGTAATCGATCTCGCCGGTCAGGCGCCAGGCCTCCACGATTTCGGGGAAGCCGGCCACCACCCGCCGGAAGGCGTCGGACCAGTCGGCGGCGTGGCGCGGCGCCTTCACGGCCACGAACACTGTGGTGGGGACGTTGACCTTGCGGCGATCCACCAGGGCGACCCGTCGCCGGATCACGCCGGAGGCTTCCAGCTTCTTCACCCGGCGCCAGCACGGCGCCGCGCTGATCCCGACCTGCTCGGCGAGCTCGGCGATCGGGAGCGTCGCGTCCTGCTGGAGCAGGTCGAGGATCTTCCGGTCCACCGCGTCCATGCGATCGATGCTCCCGCCGACGGGTCCGGGCCGGATTACAGCGTGAAATGCTTCGAGAGCTTGAGCCCCTGAGCCTGGTAGTTCGAGCCCGCCCCCGCCCCGTAGAGCGTCTCCGGCAGGTCGAGCATGCGCTCGTAGACGAGGCGGCCCACGATCTGCCCGTCCTCCAGGAGGAACGGCACGTCGCGGGAGCGGACCTCCAGCACGGCCCGCGCCCCCGCCCCGCCGGCCCCGGCATAGCCGAAGCCCGGGTCGAAGAAGCCCGCGTAGTGGACCCGGAACTCGCCCACCAGGGGATCGAACGGCACCATCTCGGCGGCGTGGTCCGGCGGGACCTGCACCGCCTCCTTGGAAGCCAGGATGTAGAACTGCCCGGGGTCGAGGATCAGGCTGCCCGACCCGTCGGCGGCGAGCGGCTCCCAGAAATCGGCAGCCCGGTGGCGGCCGGGCGCATCCACGTCGACGAGGCCGGTATGGCGCTTCGCCCGGTAGCCGACGAGGCCGTCGAAGCCGGCGAGGTCCACCGAGACCGCGACGCCGCCCTGGAAGGACGGGCTGCCCGCGTCGACCAGGGCCGAACGGGCATGCAGCAGGCCGAGTTCGGACTCGGTCAACCGCGGCGTCCCGCGGCGGAATCGGATCTGCGACAGCCGGGAGCCGCTGCGCACCAGGACGGGGAAGGTGCGCGGTGAGATCTCCGCGTAGAGCGGCCCGTCATAGCCGGGCTCGACCTGATCGAAGGCCTCACCCCGGTCGGTGATGACCCGGGTGAAGACATCGATGCGGCCGGTCGAACTTTTCGGATTTGCCGCCGCGGCCAGGTTGCCGGGAAGAGCCAGGCTCTCTTGGAGTTCCGCGATGTAGACGCAGCCCGTCTCCAGGACGGCGCCGGGGCGCAGATCGACCGCGTGCAGCGACAGCCGGTCGACGCAGGTCTGGACCGTTCGTCCCGAACCGGGCAGGAAGCTCGTCCGCACCCGGTAGGCCTTGGCGCCCAGGCGCAGATCGAGGCTCGCGGGCTGGATCTGATCGGGCGCGAAGGGGGCTCCGGCGCGGATGCCGCCCGCTTTGGCCAGGGCGGCGATCGCCTGGGCCGGCAGAATGCCGGAGCGGCTGTCCGCGCCCGGATTGGCGGCTCCCTCGGCACCCTCCTTGGTACCCTCCTGGCCTGCGCCCGCGTTCATCGCGCTCCGACTCCCTCGCGCGCCCCGGCAGGTCCGCGTCCACCGCCCGTTTTCTGCCCGGACCGGCTAATACCGGCTTAACCCATGGATGGGCTCCGCGAGACTGCGGCGCCCGGGACGATCGGGGCACCCGGTCCGGCGCCGCGCGAGGTAGTCCCCGCAATTGACGGCGATTCCGCAGCCTACTACCACCGGCCGGGAAGCGTGTTCCATTCGGCTTCAGCGAGTCGCACCGTCCGAAGAAGGGCCTATTAGGGCGATGTACAAGGCCGAGACGCGGGGAATAAGTGTGACTGTTCAATCTCGCTTCGTCGAGGAGGAATCCTCGCCGACCGAGAGCCGGTACTTCTTCGCCTACACGGTCGAGATTGTGAACAACGGCAGCGAGCAGGTTCAGCTGCGTTCGCGGCATTGGCGCATCATCGACGGGCACGGAGCCTGCCAGGAGGTGCGCGGCACCGGTGTGGTCGGCAAGCAGCCGGTGCTGGAGCCGGGCGAGTCCTTCTGCTACACCAGCGGCTGTCCGCTCAACACGCCCGACGGGTTGATGGCCGGCAGCTACACCATGGCGACGGTGGCCGGCGAGAGCTTCGAGGCCGAGATCCCCGCCTTCTCCCTCGACAGCCCGCACGTCCGCCGCAGCCTGCATTGAGGTCCCGGCCCGGGGCCTCGCCCCGGAGGAATACATGTCCGCGACCGGCGAGCGGCAGAGCCCCCTCGACATGCTCGCCCGCCTCGTGTCCTTCGACACGGAGAGCGACAAGTCCAATCTCGACCTCATCGACTCAGTCTGCGCCTATCTCGACGGCTGGGGCGTGCCATATCTGCGCCTCCCGAACGCTACGGGCGATAAGGCGGCCATCCTGGCCACGATCGGGCCGATGGTCGATGGCGGCGTCGTCCTCTCCGGCCATACAGACGTGGTGCCGGTGACGGGGCAGGCCTGGACCGGCGACCCGTTCACGCTGCGCGTCGCCGACGGCCGGGCCTATGGCCGGGGCGCCGTCGATATGAAGGGCTTCGATGCCCTGGCGCTGGCTTTGGTGCCCGACATGCTCGCCGCCGACCTGAAGCGGCCGATCCACATCTTGCTCTCCTACGACGAGGAGACCACCTGCCTCGGCTCCCTGGATGGGATCGCACGGTTCGGCGAAGACCTGCCCCGGCCGGCCGCTGTCATCGTCGGCGAGCCCACCGGGATGGAGGTGGCGGACGCCCACAAGAGCATCGTCACCTGCCTCACCACCGTTCACGGCCACGAGGCCCATTCCGCCCGGCCCGCCCTCGGCGCCAATGCCGTGTCGGCCGCCTGCGACCTCGTCGCCGGCCTCAACCGGATCGCAGATCTGATGATCGAGCGCGGCGACTCGTCCGGCCGGTTCGACCCGGCCTCGACCACAATCCATGTCGGGACGATTCACGGCGGCACCGCCCGCAACATCCTGGCGAAGGAGTGCCGCTTCCACTGGGAGTATCGCGGTCTGCCCGATCTCGACCCGGCCGAGATTCCGCGCCTCTTCGCCCAGGAGGCCGAGCGGGTGACCCGCGAGCGCCTCAATCGCTATGGCGCGTTCGGGCGGATCGAGACCCTGGAGGAGGTTGATATCCCGGGTCTCGCCCCGGAGCCCGGCTCGGAGGCGGAGCGGCTCTGCCTGCGCTTCGCCGGACGCAACCGCACCATCGCGGTCCCCTACGCCACGGAGGCCGGGCGATTCCAGGCGGCGGGCCTGCCGACCGTGGTCTGCGGCCCCGGCGACATCGCCCAGGCGCACCAGCCCGACGAGTTCATCACCCTCGATGCCCTCGGCCAGGGGGAGCGCTTCCTGCGCAAACTGATCGAGGCCAGTGCGTCATGAATGCGGTGACCGGAATCACCATCAAGCTGCGGCCGCTGGAGCGGGAGGACCTGCGCTTCGTCCACCAGCTCAACAACAACGACAGCATCATGCGCTACTGGTTCGAGGAGGCCTACGAGTCCTTCGCCGAATTGCAGCAGCTCTACGAGCGCAATATCCACAATCAGACCGAGCGCCGCTTCATCGTCGCCGAACCCAGTGGCGAGCCGGCCGGGCTGATCGAGCTGGTGGAGATCAACCACCTGCACCGGCGCTGCGAGTTCCAGATCGCGATCCACCCGAGCTTCCAGGGACGCGGCTATGCCTGGCAGGCCACGCGGATCGCCATGGATTACGCATTCAGCGTGCTCAACATCCACAAGCTCTACCTGCACGTCGACCGGGACAATGCCCGGGCGGTGCGCATCTACGAGCGCTGCGGCTTCCATCCCGAAGGCGTGCTGAAGGACGAGTTCTTCGTGAACGGGCGCTATCGCGACGCGGTGCGGATGTGCCTGTTCCAGCCCGAATATCTGAAGGCCCGCGGCGGGGGCGGCGACATCGCGGAGCCCGTCCTAAAGGTGTGAGACGGCCTTCGCCTGAAACCTCCGCTTGATGCTGCGCCTTCCGACCGCACGCGCGAGGCGATAAATTCAGGTCAGGCGACATCAGCGGGCGGGGTGCCGCGGACTTCCTCCGCAGCGCTTGCCGGGACGATCGCGAAGCGAACGGCCGGAAGCGCCATGAGGGAGGAGCCGAACGGCCCCTCCCCGTTCTCTTCCGCTCAGTTGCGACCGGCACCCGTCTGGCCGCCGGTCCGGCCGGCGCCCTGGGTACCACCCATGCCAGCATTGCCGCCGCTCATGCCGCCGCGCTCCGCGCCGCCCATCCGGCCGCCCTCGGCGCCGGACTTCATGCCGCCCTGCTGGCCGCCGCGATCCGACGCGTTGCGGATGCCGTCCTGCTGACCGCCGCGCATGTCGCTGTTGCGCATGCCGTCATTCTTGCCGTCCCGGCCGGACGCCCGATCCATCCCGCGGTCTTGACCACGGTCGGTGCGGTCCATGCGGCCGTCGTTGCGGCCTTCCTTCTGCGACACATCGCGGACGCCGTCCCGCCCTTCGCGCTTGTCGAAGTGCGCCCCGGCGCGCTGCTCGGAGCGGAAGCTTGCGCTGACCGCGCCGCCGCCGCTCAGGCGACGATACTCGTCGGAGCCGTAGCGCACCCGCTGGCCGCGGATCGTCACGAAGCGGTCCTCCCGGACGGAGACGAGGCGCCGGTACTCGGGCGACCCGTAGACGACCCGCTGGCCGCGGATGACCACGTAGCGCTCGCGCGGCCCCGTCTCGCGGACACTGACGAGACGCCGGTACTCGGGCGAGCCGTACAGAACGCGCTGGCCGCGGATGACGACGTAGCGCGCGCGCGGACCACGGTTCTCGGTGACGATCAGGCGGCGATACTCCGGCGAGCCGTACACGACCCGGCGGCCGCCGATGAACACGTAGCGGCCCTCGCGGCGGAAGCCGCCCTCGACCCGCTCGGACCGGACGTCGGTCCGGCTGACATCGGTCCGGCCGCGGAAATCGGTGCGGTCGGCGCGGCGGTCACCGCGGCGGTCGTCACGCTCGGCCCGGGCGCCGTCACGGTCGCCGCGCTCGTTCCGGTCGGCGCGGGCACCGTCGCGACCGCCGCGCTCGGCTCCGGCACGATCGCGATTCTGATCTCGATCCTGGGCCATGCGGCCCTCGTTGCCGGCGTCGCGTCCCTGTGCGGCCCGGCCCGCATCGGCGCCGGAGCGGTCGGACGCGGCCTGACGATCGCCCTTCATGTCCCCCTGCATGCCGCCGCGCTCGCCGCCGGCCTTCATGCCGGACTCGGCGGCGCCCTGGCCGCCGCGTCCACCCATCCCGGCGCCGCGCTCGGCCCCACCCTGCTGGGCATAGGCCGAGGTGCTGATCAGCAGCGCGGCCAACCCGATCGACAATGTCCGCATAGCGAATCCTCCAATGTTGAATCTGCCACGCAACGTCAAAGGTCGCGAAACGGTTCAGCCTGGAGGTCCCAAAAATTTACGCAACGAATACCGAACTTCGGGCGTTTCGCGCGAAAAAGCTTGGCCGTAAGCGCAGCTATGCTGTCCGCTGCGCCCGCGGAGCGGCTCTCTACTGGCTCGGCTGTCCGGCGATCTCCGCCTCGATCTCCTGCGGATCGAGATCGTAGCGCCGGGAGCAGAACTCGCAGGTGATGACGATGCGGCCGTCATCCGCCACCATGTCGTGCCGCTCCTGCGGCGAGAACGAGCGGATCATGCCCATCACGCGCTCGCGCGAGCAGCGGCAGGTCTCGTGGACCGGCTGCCGATCGAACACCCGCACCCCGCGCTCGTGGAACAGCCGGTAGAGCAGCCGCTCGCTCGACACGTGCGGATCGACCAGCTCGTGATCCTCGACGGTGGTGACCAGCGAGCGCGCCTCGACCCAGGCATCGTCCTCCGGCGCCCCGCCGGAGAGATGCGCGTGGCCTTCCGGGATATCCCCCGGCGGCAGGTCGGCGAGGCGTGCCCGGTCCACCGACTGGGGCAGGAACTGCACGAGCAGCCCGCCGGCCCGCCAGTGCCCGGCCCCCTCCTCCACGGCCTCGGCCACGGCGAGGCGCACCTGCGTGGGGATCTGTTCCGACTGGCGGAAATACTGGTGTGCGGCCTCCTCCAGGCTCTGGCCCTCCAGCGCCACGACGCCCTGATAGCGGCTGGCGGCGGTACCCTGGTCGATCGTCATGGCCAGATGGCCGGTGCCGATCAGGTCGGAATCCCGGAGCGGGCCGGTGCCGAGGGCGGCGACCCGCTCCGCGTCGAAGCGGGCCGTGGCGCGCAGCCGATCGGGGGCCTCGAAATCGACCACGATCATCGTGACCGGGCCGTCGGTCTTGGTCTGGAGCTGGAACCGGCCCTCGAATTTGAGGGAGGAGCCGAGCAGCACCGTCAGCGCCGCGGCCTCGCCGAGGAGCCGCGCCACCGGGTCGGGATAGCCGTGGCGGCGCAGGATCGTGTCCACGGCGGGACCGAGCCGGACGACGCGCCCGCGCACGTCGAGCGCCTCGACGGCAAAGGGCAGCACGGCGTCGTCCGCAGCGGCATGGCCGTTACCGGTGTTCTGGACCTGCGGCTGCGATGGCGACTGGGGGTGCGACTGCGTTCCTGAGGTCATGCCCTCTCCGATCGATGCGTCCGGCGGCTCATGCCGGCAAGGCGGGGATCCGTCTTCCCGGCGGCCGGGCGGCGTGAGGCGATGACCTTGGCGGAGCGATCGGATCCCTCACCCCGTCCGGCCCGGAGCGGGAGCGGCGGCGCAGCGCGCTCCGTTCGTCGCCGGGATGCCGCCTTCCGGCAGCCGTGATGGGGAGGCGGACGGCACGGGCCGCCCGCTCACGCCTATATGGTGCGCCGACCCCGCCAGCGCGAGGCCGGACAGGGTGCGGTCGGACCCGGCGACGTGTGGCGACGGAATCAGAGCCCGTTCGCGCCCAGGCACCAGGCCAGGATGCCCTTCTGCGCGTGCAGACGGTTCTCGGCCTCGTCGAACACCACCGAGCGCGGCCCGTCCATCACCTCGGCCGTCACCTCCTCGCCGCGATGAGCCGGGAGGCAGTGCATGAAGATCGCGCCCGGATTCGCCGCCGCCATCAGCTTGTCGTTGACCTGATAGGGGCTGAGCAGGTTGTGGCGGTGGGCCTCGTCGTCGTCGCCCATCGACACCCAGCAATCGGTGACCACGGCATCGACGCCGTCCACCGCCGCGAAGGCGTCGGTGGTGACGTGGACGTCGGCGCCCTCCTGCTGCGCCCAGGCGAGAAGCGCGGGCGGCGGCGCGAGTTCGGGCGGGCTCGCGACGTTGAGCGTGAAGTCGAAGCGAGCGGCCGCATGAACCCAGCTCGCCAGCACGTTGTTCGAATCGCCCGACCACGCGACCTTCCGTCCCCGGATCGGCCCGCGATGCTCCTCGAAGGTCAGCACGTCGGCCATGATCTGGCACGGGTGCGAGACCTTGGTGAGGGCGTTGATCACCGGGACGGTGGCGTATTCGGCCAGTTCCAGCATCTGACCGTGGTCCAGGATGCGGATCATGATCGCGTCGACGAAGCGCGAGAGCACCTGCGCGGTGTCACCGATCGTCTCGCCACGGCCGAGCTGCATCTCGGAGCCGGTGAGCATCAGGGTCTCGCCGCCGAGTTCGCGCATGGCGACGTCGAAGGACACGCGGGTGCGGGTCGAGGGCCGGTCGAACACCATGGCGAGGGTCTTGCCCGCCAGTGGGCGCTCGGTGGCCAACTCGCCCTTTCGGCGGCGCGCCTTGATGGCGGCGCTGGCATCGAGGACCCGGCGCAGCTCCGCCCCGGAGAAATCCTTGAGATCGAGGAAATGACGAGGGCCGGCACCGTTCAGGTGCCTGGCCGGGGCCTGTGCCCGGCCGTCAATCTGGGCTTTCATCGCGTCACAATTACTAGAGTCTGCTCAACGATCACCTGATCATGAACCGCACTCTACCTCCTGGCAGGGGCATTTCCGTCAGGCGCGGCGGGATCGGCCGCACCCGGAAACGCTTCGGGCCGCCCTTCGAGGTCCGGAGGGCGGTGTTCGCAAATTCGGGGCTCGGCGCTACTCGGCCGCGCCGCGCACGGCCTCGAAACCGGATGCCGTCGCGTCCAGGCGCCGGACCGCCTCGTCGATCTCGGGCTCGCCGATGGTCATCGGCGGCAGCAGGCGGACGATGTTGTCGCCTGCCGGAATCACCAGAAGATGCGCGTCCCGTGCGGCGGCGGCAAAATCCGTGTTCGGCACGCCGAGCTTGAGGCCGAGCATCAGCCCCTCGCCGCGGATCTCCTCGATGACATGCGGATGGCGGTCGCGCAGGGCGGCGAGCTTCTGCTTGAGCAGTAGGCCGGAGCGGGCGACGTGTTCGAGGAAGCCGTCCGCCAGCACCACGTCCAGCACGGCGTTGCCCACCGCCATGGCGAGCGGGTTGCCGCCGAAGGTCGTGCCGTGCGTGCCGGCGGTCATGCCGCGGGCGGCCTCTCGGGTCGCGAGGCACGCCCCGAGGGGGAAGCCGCCGCCGATGCCCTTGGCCACGCTCATGATGTCCGGGGTGATGCCGGACCATTCATGCGCGAACAGCCGGCCGGTGCGGCCGACGCCGGTCTGGACCTCGTCCATGATCAGCAGCAGACCCTGAGCATCGCAGATCTCGCGCAGCCGGCGCAGATTTGCGTGGGGAATGACCCGCACGCCGCCCTCGCCCTGGATCGGCTCGATCATCAGCGCCGCCGTCTCCGGCACGATCGCCGCCTCCAGGGCCGCCCAGTCGCCGGCCGGGACCTGATCGAAGCCCTCGACCTTCGGCCCGAAGCCCTCGATGTATTTCTGCTGGCCGCCGGCCGCGAGGGTCGCCAGCGTCCGCCCGTGGAAGGCGCCCGCGAAGGTGACGATCCGGTAGCGCTCGGGATGCCCGCCGGCCGCATGGTACTTGCGGGCGATCTTGATCGCCGCCTCGTTGGCCTCCGCGCCCGAGTTGCAGAAGAAGACCACGTCCGCGAAGGTCGCGTCGACGAGGCGCTGCCCGAGGCGCTCGCCGCCCGGGATCTGGAACAGGTTCGAGGTGTGCCAGATCTTGGCCGCCTGCTCGGTCAGCGCGCCGACCAAGTGCGGATGCGCGTGGCCGAGGCCGTTCACTGCGATGCCGGCGCCGAAGTCGAGGTATCGCTCGCCGCCCTCCGTCACGAGCCAAGCGCCCTCGCCGCGCTCGAAGGCGAGCGGCGCGCGGGCGTAAGTCGGCAGAAGGGCTGACGTCACGGGTCCCATCTCCGTTTCACGCAGGATCTCGGAGCCAGCGTTGAGCCGGCTCCAAATGAAAGTGCCGCCTCAGGGATGGGCGGCACGCGCGCGATTACTATGAAAGAGCCGGCCGCTGTCAACGTTTCAATGGCCGGCGGACCCGCCGGGCAGGCCTGCACGGGGCTCGCACAGCGCTGATCTCGGCGGCCGATCTGTAGGGCCTTACCGTGCGCCGTCGGCGAATCACCCGCCCGCGGAACGGACGCCCGAAGGCCGCCGCCGGGACAGGCCATCGCCGCCGCGCGTCCAGCCTTCGGGCGGTCCAGCCCTTGCGCCGCAGGGTGCCGCCGTGCTCCTGCTCCCGCGGATTCGACGGAAGCTGGGAGATCCCGATGAGCACGATCAAGGAACGCCTGGAAGCGCAGGGTCTCACCCTGCCCAAGGCGGCGGCGCCGGTCGCCAACTACGTGCCGTTCGTGCGCACCGGCAACCTCGTGGTGATCTCCGGTCAGGTCTGCTTCGGCGCGGACGGCGCCATCGCGGCCGAACACAAGGGTAAGGTCGGCGGCGGGGTCACTGCCGAAGCCGGGAAGGCGGCCGCCCGGCTCTGCGCGCTCAACGTCCTCGCCCAGCTCGAGGCGGCGGTGGGCGACCTCGACCGCGCGGTGGTCCAGTGCGTGCGGCTCGGTGGCTTCATCAACGCGGCGCCGGGCTTCTCGGCCGTGGCCGGGGTGATGAACGGCGCCTCCGACCTGATGGTCAAGCTGCTGGGCGACCGCGGACGCCATGCCCGCTCCACCGTCGGCGTCGCGGAGCTGCCCCTCGACGCCGCCGTCGAGGTCGAGGCCCTGTTCGAGGTCCGCTGACCATGGCCGCCCCCGACTGGCTCACCGCGCGGCCGATCGCCCATCGCGGTCTGCACGACCGGGCGGCGGGCCGGCCGGAGAACACGCTGGCGGCCGCCCGGGCGGCGGTTGCGGGCGGTTTCGGCATCGAGTGCGACGTCCAGATGAGCGCCGACGGCGAGGCCATGGTCTTCCACGATGTCGCCCTCGGGCGTCTCACGGGGGCGCGCGAGGCAGTAGCCGACAGGTCGGCCGCCGAACTCGGGACGCTGGCCGTGGCGGGATCCGCGGAGACGATCCCGACCCTGCCGGCCTTCCTGGCGGCGGTGGCCGGGGCGGTCCCGGTGGTGATCGAGGTGAAGTCCCGCTACGACGGCGACCTGCGGCTCGCGACCCGCAGCGCCGAAATCGCCGCGGCCTATGCCGGGCCGGTGGCGCTGAAATCCTTCGATCCGCAGGTGGTCGCGGCCCTGCGCGATCTCTGCCCGGCCACGATCCCGCGGGGGATCGTGGCGGAAACGACCCAGGACGATCCGGTCTACGCGGCTCTGACTCCTTCGCTCCGCAGGTCGCTCTCCGACCTGCTGCATTTCGCCGAGACGCGGCCCGACTTCCTGTCCTGGCGGGTGGACGACCTGCCCTGCGCGCCGACCCATCTCTGCCGGCTGCTCGGGCGGATCCCGGTGATGACCTGGACGGTCCGGACCGCGGAGCAGCGTGCCCGTGCCGCCGCGCATGCGGACCAGATGGTGTTCGAGGGGTTCGTGCCGTAAATATTCTGCGGCGGGCCCGGTCATGGCGACGGCGCGCGGATCCGGTTTCGGCGAACCGGCGGAGTGACGTCCGCGGCCGTCTGACAAGGCTTCGACCGCCGCCGCGCGCATCCGCCCGCTTGCTCCGCGCCGGGCACGGGCTAGACTCACGCCCATGAAGCAAGCACCCGGGCCGACGCCGGAGACCGCCGCACTGACCGTGCGAGCGCTTCCCGGATTGAAGGAGATCGGCGCCGCGGATTGGGATGCCTGCGCCTTCTCACCCGAGACCCTGGCCGACGGCGACGAGACCCACAATCCCTTCGTGTCGTACGCCTTCCTCTCGGCGCTGGAGGAGTCCGGCTGCGTCTCGCGCAGGACCGGCTGGCTGCCGCTCCATGTCTCCGTGGAGCGCGACGGCGAGCGTCTCGGCCTGGCGCCCTGCTACCTGAAATCGCACAGCCAGGGCGAGTACGTGTTCGATCACGGCTGGGCCGACGCCTACGAGCGGGCCGGCGGCGAGTACTACCCGAAGCTGCAGGTAAGCGTGCCGTTCACGCCGGTGACCGGTCCGCGCTTCCTGATCGCCCCGGGCGCCGATCCGGATGAGGCCACCGCCGGGCTCGTTGCGGGCCTGCGGGCGTTGCGCGGCGAGACCAAGGCTTCCTCGATCCACGTCACGTTCATGCGCGAGGCGGAGTGGGACAGGGCGGGGGCTGCCGGGTTCCTGCAGCGCACCGATCAGCAGTTTCACTGGCAGAACGACGGCTACGCGGGCTTCGACGACTTCCTCGCCGCCCTCGCCTCGCGCAAGCGCAAGACCATCCGCAAGGAGCGCCGCGACGCCCTCGCCCCCGGGATCACCGTGGAGCACCTGACCGGCGCCGACATCACCGAGGCCCATTGGGACGCGTTCTACGCCTTCTACATGGACACGGGTTCCCGGAAATGGGGGCGTCCCTACCTCAACCGCCGGTTCTTCTCGCTTCTGTCCGAGCGCATGGCCGACCGGGTGCTCCTCGTGATGGCCAAGCGGGCGGGCGCCTACATCGCCGGCGCGATCAACCTGATCGGAGACACGGCGCTCTACGGGCGCAACTGGGGCTGCGTCGAGGATCACCCGTTCCTGCATTTCGAGGTCTGCTACTACCAGGCGATCGATTTCGCGATCGCCCGGGGTCTGAAGCGCGTCGAGGCCGGCGCCCAGGGGGAGCACAAGCTCGCCCGCGGCTACCGGCCCGTCCTCATGCACTCGGCCCACGACATCGCCGACCCGGCGCTGCGCCGCGCGGTGGCCGATTACTTGCAGCGCGAACGCGCCCACGTCGCCGAGGCGGTGGACGTCCTCGACACGTTGACGCCCTTCCGGCGTACGGATGAGGGCGACGCCTGCGACGGCGCGGTGCGTTCCAAACCATCACCCCCCGAGAGCCCCTGAGACATGAGCCCGATCGACCGCATTCAGACCTATGCTGACGAGCTGACGGCGCTGCGCCGCGACCTGCATGCCCACCCGGAACTCGGCTTCGAGGAAGTTCGCACCGCCGGCATCGTCGCCGACCTGCTGGAAACATTCGGCTGCGAGGTGCATCGCGGGGTCGGCGGCACCGGCGTGGTGGGCCTGCTCAGGGGGCGCACCGACAACGGGAGGCGCATCGGCCTGCGCGCCGACATGGACGCCCTGCCAATCGAGGAGGAGACCAACCTCCCCTACCGCTCCACCTACGCCGGCAAGATGCACGCCTGCGGGCATGACGGCCACACCACGATGCTGGTCGGCGCGGCACGCTACCTCGCCGAGACCCGCGACTTCGACGGCACGGCGGTGTTCGTCTTCCAGCCGGCCGAGGAGGGCCGCGGCGGCGCCCGGGCCATGCTGAAGGACGGGCTGTTCGAGCGCTTTCCCTGCGACGAGATCTACGGCCTGCACAACCAGCCCGGCGGCGGCCACGGCATGATCAAGCTGCGGCCCGGTCCGATCATGGCGGCGGCCGACTTCTTCGACATCCACATTCGCGGCAAGGGCATCCACGCCGCCCAGCCGCACCGGGGCGTCGATCCGATCATCATCGCCACCGGCCTCGCGCAGGCGCTCCAGTCGATCGTCTCGCGCAACGCCGATCCGCTGAAGTCCATCGTCCTCTCGATCACCCGGATCGAGGCGGGCTCCGCCTACAACGTCATTCCGGAGACGGCCCATCTCGCCGGAACGATCCGCACCTTCGACAAGGAGATCCGGGCGCTCGCCGGTACCCGCATGCGCGAGCTGGCGGCGGGCTTCGGCGCGGCCTACGGCGCCGAGGTCACGGTCGATCTGCAGGACGTGTTCTCCGTGCTGGAGAACGCCCCCGAGCAGGCGGCCGCCGCCACGGAGGTCGCCACCGAGCTGTTGGGGGCGGACAAGGTCGAGGCCAACGTCGTGCCGAAGATGGGCAGCGAGGACTTCGCCGACATGACCATGGCGGTGCCCGGTGCCTATGTCTGGCTCGGCGCCAATCCCGGACCGGGGCTGCATAATGCCGCCTACAATTTCGACGATTCGATCATCCCGATCGGCAGCGCCTTCCTCGCGCGGATGGTCGAGCGCCGCACCGCCGCCTGAGGTGCCGGCCTCCCGCGCCAGCCGGGCTTTCCGGATGGCGGGCGATGTCGCCCCGTCTGCCAGGGCGGCCGTCGACAGGCCGGCCGAACGGTGCGAATCCTGACAGACTAGGCCCGCGAACCAACGCGGGCCTCGACGGGAGGAGGCAATGTCACCGGAGATACGGGAATCGCGCGCGGCGCTTATCCTGCTAGCCACTTCGGTAGGAGCGGTCCTGATTTTCGGCGCCTTCACGCTGCTCACGCAGCTCGGGTAAGGCGCGGCAGGCAGTGCGACGCTGCTCGATGATGGCGCTCGCTGCGGCGCCCGCCGCCCCGACATCGTCGGTCGCGGCGGCGCTCAGATCGCCCTCGGCGGCCGCAGCAGACCGATCCCGGCGGGATCGAAGGCCGCACTCTTGATGATGGCGTGGACGTCGCAACCCGGCGTGAGCCCGAGTTCACGGACGGCCGCCGTCGTCACGCGCGCCACGATGCGTGCGCCGTTGCAGTCGATCTCCAGCGCCGTCTCGGCGCCCACGGGAGCCGATGCGCAGATCCGGCCGGCCAGCACGTTGCGGGCGCTGAGCCCGCGGGGGCGCTCGATGGCGACGAGCACGTCGCGGGCGGGAATCCGGACGCGCAGCCGCGTCCCGGGGGGGCGCGACAGCCCCGGCACCAGGAGGCGCCCGGCGGTGCCGGTGAGGCATGTGAGCCCCGTCGCACCATCGACGGCTTCGACGACCATGTCGAGGAGCGCGCCGGCCTCGGCCTCGTGGATCGGCACGAGATCGGCCCGGCGCAGGATCGTTTCCGCTGGGCCGATGGCGGCCACCCGCCCGGATTCCAGCACGATCACCGTGGTGGCGAGCCGCGCCACCTCGGACACGGCGTGGCTGACATAGATGATCGGGACGCCGGCCTCGTCGCGCAGCCGCTCGATATAGGGGAGGATCTCGGCCTTGCGGGCCTCGTCGAGGGCCGCGAGGGGTTCGTCCATTAGCAGCAGGCGCGGCTTGGCCAGCAGCGCCCGCCCGATCGCCACCCGTTGGCGCTCACCCCCCGAGAGGCCCGCGGGTCGCCGCTCGAGGAGATGGTCGATGCCGAGCATCCCCGTCACCGCCGAGAAGGCCGCGGGATCGGCACGGCGGCGCGCGAAGACGCGGCCGTAGCCGAGATTGCTCCGGACGCTGAGATGCGGGAACAACCGCGCATCCTGGAACACCACGCCGACCTGCCGCCGATGCGGCGGCAGGATCAGCCCGGTCGCGGTGTCGACCCACGGAGCCCCCCCGGCGACGATCCGGCCCCGGTCCGGCCGGGCGAGGCCGGCGATCAGGTCGATCAGCGTGGTCTTTCCGGAGCCGGAGCGCCCGAACAGGGCGGTGAGCCCGGACCCCGCCTCGAAGGTGGCGTCGAGCGCGAAGGCGCCGCGCCGGAGCTGGACATCGACCTGGATGCTCACGTGGCGGGACTCGGGTAACAGGGGCCCCGGCGCGTCCCGGCGCCGGCCCGGACTTGCCCGCGATGATGACGGTCCACCATCTTGAGAACAGCCGCTCGCAGCGCGTGCTCTGGCTGCTGGAGGAACTCGGGCTGCCCTACCGTGTGACGCGCTATGCCCGCGATCCCTGGACCCTGCGCGCGCCCCCCGAACTCGTGGCCGTGCACCCGCTCGGCAAGGCGCCGGTGATCACCGACGGCGCGACGGTGGTCGCGGAGACCGGCGCGATCGTCGCCTATCTCACGGGCCTGGCCAGTGAGCGGCTGGTGCCCGAACACGGGTCGGAGGCCCGACGGCGCTACGTCTACTGGTCGCATTACGCGGAAGGCTCGGCGATGCCGCCGCTGCTGCTGAAGCTGGTCTTCGGGCGGCTGGCGCCGAGCAGCCCGTGGCCGCTGCGTCCCCTCGTCCGCCGCATCGCCGACACGGTGGTGCGGGGGTTCGTCGATCCGGATCTGCGCCGGCATGCGGCTTTCTGGGAGACGGAACTCGCCGGCCAGCCGTATTTCTGCGGCGCCGACTTCACCGCGGCCGACATCCTGATGAGCTTCCCGCTGGAGGCCTTCGCGGCGCGGGGCACGGGCGCGGGCCCGCGCGTGAGGGACTGGCTCGCACGCATCCACGCCCGTCCGGCCTATCAGAGGGCGCTGCAGCAGGGCGGCCCCTACGCGTATGCCTGAGCGGGTCTTCCGCTTCGGGGCGTCGGCCATTCAGCCGGCCCCCAGCCGTCTCCCGACCCGCGCGGCCAGGACTTCCGAGACCAGCAGGGCCGTGACCGACAGCGCGATCGAGATCAGGGTGAGGCGCAGGGCCGGCCCCTCCCCGCCGGGAACCTGCGTCAGCGTGTAGATTGCCGACGGCAGCGTCTGGGTCTCGCCCGGGATGTTCGACACGAAGGTGATGGTCGCGCCGAACTCGCCCATCGCCTTGGCGAAGGCCAGCACTGCTCCCGCGAGGCAGCCGGGCAGGCTGAGCGGCAGCGTGATCGTCAGGAACACCGCGACGGGATGCGCGCCCAGCGTCCCGGCCGCCTGCTCCAGCCGCCGGTCCACCGCCTCGATCGATAGCCGCATCGCCCGCACCATGAGTGGGAACCCCATCACCGCGCAGGCGAGCGCCGCCCCCGTCCAGCGGAAGGAGAAGACCACGCCGATCTCGGCGAGGGGGGCGCCGAGCAGACCCCGCCGGCCGAAGGCCAGCAGCAGCAGGTAGCCGGTGACCACTGGGGGCAGGATCAGCGGAAGGTGGACCAGTCCGTCGAGCAGAGCGCGGCCTGGAAAGCGACGGCGCGCGAGCAGCCAGGCCACGGCGAGGCCGGGCACGACGCTCGCGAGCGTGGCCACCGTGGCTACCCGAAGGCTGAGGCCGACGGCGGTCCATTCCTCCGGTGTCAGGCCGAGCAAGGGATCGGCGCGCCGCTACTGGCTGGCGCCGGGCTGCGCGACCACCGTGAAGCCCTGGCGCTCGAAGAAGCCCCGGGCATCCGGGCCGCGCAGGTAGGCGAGCAGGGTGTCGGCATCCGGGTTGCGCGATTCCTTGGTCACGGCCGCAGGATAGACGATCGGCGGGTGGCTGTCGGCCGGAAAGGTCGCCAGCACGTGTACGCTCGGCTCGGCGGCCGCATCGGTGGCGTAGACGATGCCGAGCGGCGCTTCGCCCCGGGCGACGAGCAGCAAGGCGGCGCGCACGTTCTCGGCCTGGGCGACCTGTCTCTTCACGGCCTCCCAGGCGCCGAGCTTCTCCAGGGCCGCCCTGCCATACTTGCCGGCCGGGACGGCGTCGATCGTCGCCATCGCCAGGCGGCCGCCGCCGAGGATCCGCGTCAGCGTGCTGCCGGGATCCGGTGCCAGGGCGATCTGCGGATCCGCGGTGCCGTCTTTCGGCCCGGGGGCGATCAGCACCAGGGCGTTGCGCAGGAGATCGATGCGCGAGCCTGCCTTCAGCAGCCCGGCCCGGTCGGCGTAGTCCATCCAGGCGCGGTCGGCCGAGATGAACAGGTCCGCCGGCGCGCCCGCCTCGATCTGCTTGGCGAGGGCGTTCGAGCCGGCATAGGAGATCCGCGCGGTCTTGCCGGTCGCCCTGGTCCAGGCGGTAGCGGCATCGTCCAGCGCGTTCTTGAGGCTTGCGGCCGCGAACACCACGATGGGCTCGTCCGCCCGCGCGACGCGGCCGAGAGGGGCAAGCGCGAGCGACGCGAGGAAATGCGCAGCGAGGATCCGTCGCGTCAGGCGCATGAATGGGGTCTCCCCGTCGCGACCCGCTATATACGGCGGTGAACGACGGGGACCATACGGGCCCGGCGGCCACCGGCCAAGGGCCCGTCGCCGGCGCGGGATCGTGGAGACCCGTACACGTCAGCCGAGCTTCGCCTCGGGACCGTCCTTCGGCTCGGCTTCCGCCCGGTGCAGGCGGCTCAGGAGAACTAGGAGGTGGCCGGGGAGCGGCCCGTCCGGTGCGGGACCGCCGAAAATCCGTTCACGCGGCCGGGCCTGCACGGCCGTACCGGTGACGACCACGGGCCCGCGGGGGCCGGAACGCCGGGACTTGGTCACGCTGTACGCACCCTGCTCAATCGTGATTCACGTAAAAAGCTGGCAAAAACGCCGTCGGCAGCGGCGGGTTCCACCGCGAAGGTGGATGATGTGGTCAAATCGCAATCATTCTGCCGTATTCCTGGGCAGTTCCAAGCACGAATCGGGATATGCGGCCTACCACGTTCGGATATCGTGCCGCTCGGCTGAGCGCCCTTCCGGAAGACCGCTCATGCCATTCGCGACCAGCAGCGCCCAGAGCGTTGCCGCGGCGGTGGTGACCACCGCGAAGAAGACGCTGATCAGGAGGGGCGAGATCATGGCGGTTCGATTGTCTGTCAAAACCGGCGCGCCGCCTCACGAAGTGCGGCGCGCCTGAGTTAAGGGTCTGGCCTTGAGGAAGCCGAGATTGTTTAAGCACACAGGATGGCCCGACGTACTGATTTAGGTCGGGGAGAAGATAAGTATTGGCGCTTGTGTCTGCCCGGCCACAAAGGGTGGAACGGCACGTCGGCGGTGCTGCCCGCTCGACCGAGCGCGTTTTTTTTTGCGCTAGCCCCTGGGCTGCGGCGCGCCCGGGCGTTAGAGCCCGGAATCATGCTCGAAGGCCTGCCGCCCCACCGCCCGTCCCATGTCCTGCGCCTGCTGACCGACGAACGCTCGGCCCGCGCGATGACCGATCTCCTGGGCGAGATGTTCGATCCGACGCAGACCGCGGTGGCGGCCTTCGAGGACGAGGACGGGCGCACATGGCGCCTCGAGGCCTATTTCGCGGATGAGCCCGACGAGGATTACGTCCGCGCGCTGATCCGGCCGGTGATCGGCGACGCGGCCGACGCGGCCGAGTTCCGCACGATCGCGCAGCAGGATTGGGTGCGCGCGTCGCTCGAGGGGCTGAAGCCGGTCCGGGCGGGGCGCTTCGTCGTGCACGGGTCGCATGACCGCGAGGCCGTGCGGGGCAACGATCTGTCCATCGAGATCGAGGCGGCTCTGGCCTTCGGCACCGGCCATCACGGCACGACGCTGGGGTGTCTCCGGGCTCTGGTCTCGGAGCTCAAGCGCCGGCGCCCGGCCCATATCCTCGATGTCGGCACCGGAACCGGAATCCTGGCCTTTGCGGCCGCCAAGGCACTGCGGCAGCCCGTGGTGGCCGGCGACCTCGACGCGGAGGCCGTGCGCACGGCGCGCGAGAATGCCCGGGCCAACGGGCTCGGACCCTATCTCAAGCTCTACGAGGGGCCGGGGGTGCGCCACCGCCTCGCCGACCGGCCGCGCCATTTCGATCTCGTCTTCGCCAATATCCTGGCCCGGCCGCTGAGGCTCCTCGCGCCGACCCTGTCGCGGGTGGTCGCCGCCGAGGGCGTGCTGGTCCTGTCGGGCCTGATCGAGCGCGACGTGCCCGGCGTCCTCTCGGCCTACCGCCTCCAGGGCTTCTCGCTGGTGCGCCGTGGCGTCATCGAGGGGTGGGTCGCCCTGGTCCTGATGCGCGGCGGCGCGGCCCGACGCCCGCGGCGCTGAACCGCTCCGAACCGCCCGCCCGCCGGCGCGTTATCCGGTCATGAGCCAGAGGTCGCTCCACGATCCGCCCGCGGACCCCATCGCCGAGGGCGCCCGCGCCCGGGCGCAGGGACGTCCGAAGGATGCCTGTCCCTATCCGGCCAATTCGGCAGCCCGCAAGGCGTGGCTGGAAGGGTATGACGGCGCGCCCAGCGAGCGGGCTCCGGACCTGCCGATGACCGACGCCTGATCAGCGCGCGGTGCGCAGCCGACCCGGCCGGCTCGGCCCGACCGGTTTTTCCGGATTCGACGATCCCGCCGGCTCTCCCTGCGCCACCGGCGCGCCGAGCGCCGCCATCAGCACGCGCAGACCGTCGATCCATTCCTCAAGTTCGGCGATTGAGTCGAATCCGTCGCGGCGGATCACCGTGTCGGGCTCGATCGTCACGACGGCGTCGAAGCGGCCATCGAGTCTGTCGCTGATCCGGTAGTAAACGCGGCGTGGCATGTCCGAGGAATAGGCCAAATCCGGCGGCGTGATAAGATTGTTGACGATCTTTAACCACCGCATCCTGCTCCTCGGCGTGCGGGTGGGGTGTTGCGACGCGGGAGCGGCGGGCGCTAGGCTCGCCGCATGACAGAGACCAGCCCGTCCCGGCCGCGCCCGCGCTTCCAGAGCTTCGAGGACCCGAGCCACCGGAAGGGCGCGGAGCGGATCGAGGCCCTGCGGGCCGCTCTGCGCGAGCACGGGCTCGACGGCTTTGTCGTGCCGCGGGCCGATGAGCATCAATCCGAATACGTTCCGGCCGATGCCGAGCGTCTGGCCTGGCTCACCGGCTTCACCGGCTCGGCCGGGACGGCCGTGATCCTGATGGAATCCGCGGCGCTGGTCGTCGATGGGCGCTATACCCTGCAGGCGCCCGAGCAGGTCGATACCGGCATCCTCGCGGTGGTGCCGCTGGCCGAGTCGACGCCGGAGGCCTGGATCGCCGCCAACCTCAGGCGGGATCAGGTGCTGGGTTACGATCCCTGGCTGCATACGCCGGATAGTCTGGCGCGCCTGGAGCGGGTCGTGACCCGGGCCGGCGGCGCGGTGCGGGCGGTGCCGAACCTCGTCGACGCGGTCTGGGCCGGCCGCCCGCGGCCGCCCGCCGGACCCGTGGTGGTCCATCCGGACACGCTGTGCGGCGAGTCATCCGCCGACAAGCTCGGCCGGGTTCGGGCAGCCCTCGCCGAGGGCGGCTGCGATGCCCTGGTGATCTCGGATCCGCACAATCTCGCCTGGGCCTTCAACCTGCGCGGCGCCGATGTCGCGCATACGCCGCTGGCGCTGGGCTACGCCATCCTGCCGCGCGCGGGGCTGGCGCGACTGTTCCTCGTCTCGCCGAACGTCGATCCGGCCCTGCGCGCGGCGCTCGCCCCGATCGCCGAGATCCTGCCCCGGGCAGAGCTGGACGACGGGCTGGCATCCCTGGCCGGTGTGCGCGTCCGCCTCGATGCGGCCACCGGTGCAGTCGCCCTGAAGGAGAAGATCGAAGCCGCCGGCGGCACCGCCGATGTCGGCAAGGATCCGATCACCGGCATGAAGGCGGTCAAGAACGCCGCCGAGATCGCCGGCGCGCGGGCCGCCCATATCCGCGATGGGACGAGTGTCGTGCGCTTCCTCGCCTGGCTCGACGGCGCCGCCCTGGGCGGTGGCCTCACCGAGATCGCCGCCGTCGAGGCGCTCGAGGATTTCCGGGCCGCGGGCGGCGATCTGCGCGAGGTGTCGTTCCCGACGATCTCGGGATCCGGGCCGAACGGGGCGATCGTCCATTACCGGGTCAGCCGCACCACCGACCGGGCGGTCCAGACCGGCGAGCTGTTCCTGATCGATTCCGGTGCGCAATATGCAGACGGCACCACCGACATCACCCGCACGGTCGCGGTGGGTGTGCCGAGCGCTGAAATGCGCGACCGCTTCACACGGGTGCTGAAGGGACATGTCGCGATCGCCCGGGCGGTGTTCCCGGTCGGCACGACCGGCGCACAGATCGACGCCTTCGCACGGGCACCGCTCTGGCAGGCGGGCCTCGACTTCGATCACGGCACCGGCCACGGCGTCGGCGCCTTCCTGTCTGTGCACGAGGGGCCACAGCGGATCGCCAAGACCGGCACGGTGGCGCTGGAGCCCGGCATGATCCTGTCGAACGAGCCCGGCTATTACGCCCGCGGCGCCTACGGCATCCGGATCGAGAACCTTGTCCTGGTCGAGCCCCGCGCGATCGCCGGCGGCGAGCGCCCGATGCTCGGCTTCGAGACGTTGACGCTCGCCCCCTACGACCGGCGGCTGATCGAGCCGGACCTTCTCGAACCGGAGGAGCGCGCCTGGATCGACGCCTATCATGCCCGGGTACGCGACGCCCTGGCGTCCGGGCTCGATGCCGGGACCCGCGACTGGCTGGAGCGGGCGACGGCACCGCTTGACACTTGAGTCCCCGGCGCAGGACCCCGGGCGCGGCCCGTGGTAAGACCCGGGACCATGAAAATGCCCGCCCCGGACTGGACACGCCGCGCATGAAACCGCGACCGTCCTGCGCGCGAAGGGACAGTATGATCCGCCGTCTCGCCATTCTGATCCTGGCCTTCGCCGCGAGCCTCTCGGCCGCTGCGGCGCAGGGTCTCCCGCAAGGCTTCCGCACGCCGCCGGACCTCGTGCGGGCGAGCCTCGTGGCGGAGCCCGCGGCGGTTGCTGGCGCGCAGCCTTTCACGCTGGCGGTGCGGATGCAGATCAAGTCGGGCTGGCACGTCTACTGGCGCAATCCGGGCGATTCCGGCCTGCCCCCGGAGGTGACCTGGACCCTGCCGGCCGGCTTCAATGCCGGCGCGATCCGGTGGCCGGCGCCGGAGCGGATCCCGATCGCGACGCTCATGAATTATGGTTACGAGGGCGAGGTCACGCTCCTCGTGCCCGTGACGCCGCCGCCGAGCCTCGACCCGGCCGATCCCGTGCAGATCCAGGCGAAGCTGACCTATCTCGTCTGCGAGACCGAGTGCGTCCCGGGTTCGGCCGATCTCGCTCTCACCCTACCGGTGGGCAAGGCCGAGCCGGACCCGGCCAACGCCGCTCTGTTCGCGCGCGCCCGCGCCGCGCTGCCCGTGCCGGCGCTCTGGCCCCTGCGCCTGTCGAGCCAGGGCGACACCCTGCGCCTCGATTTCGCCGCGACCGGCCTCAAGGCCGACTCCATCCGGAACGCCGCGTATTTTCCCTATGCCGAGACGGCGATCGACAACGCCGCCGCACAGGTGATGTCCGTCGACGAGACCGGCGTGCACCTGACCGTCGGGCGGAGCAGCCCGACCGATCCGGCTCCCGCCACCCTCCCGGGCGTCCTGACGCTCGACGAGGTCGGCACCGCCGGAAGCCGCCGCCTCGCCTTCGCGTATGGGGACGAGCCCGTGCTCCCGGCCGCCGCGGCGGCCTCGAGCGCTCCGAGTCCGGTCGCAGCCCCGCCGGTCGCCGCCGACTTCGACGCGTTGACCCTCGCGACCGCCGCGGTCTTCGCCTTCCTGGGCGGGCTGATCCTCAACCTGATGCCCTGCGTCTTCCCGGTTTTGTCCATCAAGGTGCTGAGCCTCGTGCGGCATGCCGGCGAGGGGCCGGCCCGGCTGCGGATGCACGGCCTCGCCTATACGGCGGGCGTTCTGGCGAGCTTCCTGGGTCTTGCCGCCCTGCTGATCGCCCTGAAGGGTGGCGGGGCCGCGATCGGCTGGGGGTTCCAACTGCAATCGCCCGCCATGGTGGCGGGGCTCGCCTATCTGCTGTTCGCGATGGGCCTGAGCCTGTCGGGTGCAGTCCATGTCGGCGGCCGACTCGCCGGCCTCGGCGACGGCCTTACCCACCGTGCCGGCCTGAGCGGCTCGTTCTTCACGGGCGTGCTCGCGACCCTGGTGGCGACGCCCTGCACGGCGCCGTTCATGGGCTCGGCTGTGGGCTTCGCGCTGACCCAGAGCGCCGGCGTCGCGCTCGCCGTCTTCGCGAGCCTCGGCTTCGGCCTCGCCCTACCCTTCCTGGTGCTCACCCTCTGGCCGAGGGCCTTGCGTGCGCTGCCGCGGCCGGGCGCCTGGATGGAGACCCTGAAGCAGGTCCTCGCCTTCCCGGTCTACGCCACCGTGGCGTGGCTGATCTGGGTGCTGGCGCAGCAGGTGGATCCGCGCGGCCTGCTGGCGGCGCTGATCGGCCTGGTGCTGGTGGGCTTCGCCGCCTGGGCCTGGGAGCATGGCCGCGCCGCCGCGCCCAAGGTCGGCCGGATCGCGCAGGTCGCCGCGGCTCTCGCGCTGATCGCCGTGGCCGCCCTTGCGGTGACCCTGCCGCGGGACCGCGCCGTGCCGTCGGCGCAGGCCGCCGCCGACGGGGTCGAGCCGTTCACCCAGGCGCGCCTCGACGCCCTGGTCGACGCGCATCGCCCCGTCTTCATCGACATGACGGCCGCGTGGTGCATCACCTGCGCGGTGAACGAGGCGACCTCGCTCAACACCAAGGCCGTGCGCGCCGCGATGGCCGAGCGCGGCGTGACCTACATGAAGGGCGACTGGACCAATCAGAATCCCGAGATCACCCGCCTCCTGGAGAAGCACGGGCGCAGCGGCGTCCCGCTCTACCTGCTCTACACCGGAACCGGGGAACCCCAGGTTCTCCCGCAGATCCTCACCGAGGGGACGGTTCTGGCGGCGCTGGAGGCGGTGCCAGCCGTGTCCGGCCGGAGCGCGGCGCTGGCCCGCTGAAAGGTCGAGAGGGTCCTGAAGCCGCACGCGCGTCGAAACGCCCGGCCCGCTGTCCTTGCGAGCGGAGCGACGCAATCCGGCGGCGCCGCACCCGCCGACGTCGTATGGCCGAGCGGCACGGCCCCGCGCGCGTACTGAGGCCGCGGCCGACCGATCCTCGTTCCGGTACGCTTCGATCCCGCCTCAAGCTTCCAGCGAGAAGGTCTCGTCGAAGGCATAGCCCGAGCCGCGAACCGTGCGGATCGGATCGGCTTGGCGCGGGCCGTTCAGCGCCTTGCGCAGCCGCCCGACATGGACGTCGACGGTGCGCTCGTCGATGTAGACGTCGTGCCCCCAGACCCCGTCGAGAAGCTGCTCGCGGGAGAAGACCCGGCCGGGCGCCAGCATCAGGAATTCCAGGAGCCGGAACTCCGTGGGGCCCAGATGCAGCTCTTCGCCGCCGCGCCGGACGCGGTGGCCGGTCCGGTCGAGTTCCAGGTCGCCCGCTGCCAGCCGATCCGAGACATGGGCGGGCTTGGCCCGACGCAGCAGCGCGCGGATCCGGGCGAGCAGTTCCGGCACGGAAAACGGCTTGACGATGTAGTCGTCGGCGCCGGTGCCGAGACCGCGGATCCGGTCGCCCTCCTCGCCCCGGGCGGTGAGCATGATCACCGGCAGCCGCTCGGTCTCGCGGCGCGCCCGGATCCGGCGGCAGAGCTCGATCCCCGAGAGGCCCGGCAGCATCCAGTCGAGCAGGACGAGGTCCGGGATCCGCTCCGCCAGGAGCACTTCGGCATCGTCGCCGCGCGCCGCCGAATCCACCAGGAAGCCCTCGGCTTCCAGGTTGTAGCGCAGCAGCGTGGTCAGCGCCTCCTCGTCCTCGACGATCAGGACTTGCATGCTCACGTTCGAAGATCCGTTCTACCGGCGGTCCGGCGGATGCTGCAGGAGGCGCCGCCGCGCCTCAACCCATACGTACGGTCACTCCGGCCGCGCCCCGCGGGAAGGCGCGTGCCATGCGGCGCCGGGGCCGCGGCCGGGCGCTCACGGAGCCTGGACACCGTCCACCGTCACATAGTTCGACGCATCGTTCTTGGGCCGGTCGCCCGCCAGGGTCTCGCCGGTGGCGAGATAGTGGATCGTCTCGGCGATGTTGGTGGTGTGGTCGCCGATGCGCTCGACGTTCTTGGCGCAGAACAGCAGATGTGTGCAGAACGAGATATTGCGCGGATCCTCCATCATGTAGGTCAGGAGTTCGCGAAACAGGGAGTTGTACAGGGCGTCGATCTCGCCGTCGCGCTCCCAGACGTCGTGGGCCGCCTGGACGTCGCGGCTCGCATAGGCGTCGAGCACGTCCTTGAGCTGGCCCTCGGCGAGGTCGCTCATGTGGCGCACGCCGAGCACGATCTTCTGGGCCGGCGCCTGGTCGGAGATCGCCACCACCCGCTTGGCGACGTTCTTGGCGAGGTCGCCGATCCGCTCGAGATCGCCGGAGACGCGGATCGCCGAGATGGTCTCGCGCAGGTCGATCGCCAGGGGCTGGCGCCGGGCGATCAGCAGGACCGCGCGCTCCTCGATGTCCCGCTGCAGCGCGTCGAGGCGCTTGTCGGCGAGGATCACCGCCTGGGCGAGGGTGTCGTCCCGGCGCACGAGGGCGTCGGTCGCCTCCGCGGTCATCTTCTCGGCGACGCCGCCCATCTCCGAGATCGAGCGACGCAGGTTCTCCAGGTCGGTGTCGTAGGAGGTGACGATATGGCCGGGCATGGCGGATCCTTCGATGGGGTCCCGGGGACGGCCCTCCGGGAGGCTTGCGGGATCTGCCGGCGCGCCGGAGACGCGAGCGGCGGTCCCGGGACCGGAGCGGCCCGGCAGACTAGCCGAAGCGGCCGGTGATGTAGTCCTGCGTG
This sequence comes from Methylobacterium sp. UNC378MF, assembly GCF_900103195.1. Lineage (GTDB taxonomy): Bacteria > Pseudomonadota > Alphaproteobacteria > Rhizobiales > Beijerinckiaceae > Methylobacterium. The sequence goes on from NZ_FMWU01000018.1 coordinate 120,381, forward strand.
CGGCGTTCCGTCGGGTTCATGAACATCCGATTGGTCGGACCGAACTCGACGAGCTGCCCCAGATACATGAAGGCGGTGAACTGCGAGATGCGCGCCGCCTGCTGCATGTTGTGGGTGACGATCACGATCGTGAACTCGTCGCGCAGCTGCTCGATCAGCTCCTCGATGCGGCCGGTGGAGATCGGGTCGAGGGCCGAGGTCGGCTCGTCGAACAGGATCACCTCTGGTTTCTGCGCCACCGTCCGGGCGATGCACAGGCGCTGCTGCTGACCGCCGGACAGGCCGGTCCCCTGCTGCCGAAGCTTGTCCTTCACCTCGTCCCACAGGGCGGCCTTGCGCAGGGATTCCTCGATCCGGCCGTCCAGCTCGGATTTCGGCAGCTTCTCGTAGAGGCGCAGGCCGAAGGCGACGTTGTCGTAGATCGACATCGGGAACGGCGTCGGCTTCTGGAACACCATGCCGATGCGCGAGCGCAGCTCGTTCAGGTCGATGGACGGGCTGAGGATGTTCTCGCCGTCGAGCAGGATCTCGCCCTCGGCCCGCTGCTCCGGGTAGAGGCTGTAGATCCGGTTGAAGCAGCGCAGCAGGGTGGACTTGCCGCAGCCGGACGGGCCGATCAGCGCCGTGACCTGCCGGTCGTGGAAGTCGAGGTTGACGTCCTTCAGCCCGTGGAAGCTTCCGTAGTAGAAGTTCAGGTCCTTCACGGCGATCCGCACGGGGCCGCCCTCGTCGGCGCGGTTGCGGTTCAGCTCGACCGTGGGGATCGCGGAGGCGGCGTTCATCGTCGTGTCCTCGAAAGGGGTCTCAGCGCGAGGCCTGCGGCTTGATCACGAGGCGCGCGATGATCGACAGCGCCAGGATGGTCGCGGTGATCAGGAGCGCGCCCGCCCAGGCGAGGCCCTGCCAGTTCGGGTAGGGCGAGAGGGCGAACTGGTAGATCATCACCGGCAGGTTCGCGACGCCGCCCATCAGGTTGGCGGAGAACCAGGAATTGTTGTTGAGCGCAGTGAACAGCAGCGGCGCCGTCTCGCCGGCGATGCGGGCGAGCGCCAGGATGATGCCGGTCACGATGCCGGCCGAGGCCGCCCGCCACGTCACGCTCATGATCACCGTCGAGGGCGGCGCGCCAAGGGCCGCGCCGGCCTCCCGCAGGGTGCCGGGGACGAGGCGCAGCATGTCCTCGGTGGTGCGCACGATCACCGGAACCGCGATGATCGCGAGCGCCACGCCGCCGGCCCAGCCCGAATAGGTCCCCATCGGCCGCACCATCAGCGTGTAGACGAACAGGCCGATGAGGATCGACGGTGCCGAGAGCAGGATGTCGTTGAGGAAACGGATCAGGGCAGCCAGCTTCGAGCCGCGCCCGTATTCGGCGAGATAAGTGCCGGCCATGACGCCGATGGGCGTGGCGATCAGGATGCCGATCCCGGTCAGGACGAGGCTGCCGAGGATCGCGTTGGCGATGCCGCCGCCCTCGGAACCCGGACCCGGAGTCGGGTTGGTGAACAGGGTCGGCGTGAAGCCGCGCACGCCCTGGACGATCAGCATCACCAGGATCGAGCCCAGGACCAGGGCGCCCACCAGGGTCGCGCCGGTACAGGCGATCCGCAGGACCCGGTCGGCGACGCGGCGGCCGTGGCGGACTCGGCCGGAACGGCGCCCGGTGGTCGTGGTGATCGTGTTGGAAGCGTCCATCGCGCGGGTTCCTCAGGCGGACTGGACGCGGCGCGTCAGCAGCCGGGCGATGATGAGCACCACGAAGGTGATCACGAACAGGATGCAGCCCAGCGCCATCAGGGCGTTCAGCTGGAGGCCGTCCGCCTCGTTGAACTCGTTGGCGATGCGCGACGCGATGGTGGAACTCGGGTCGAAGATCGAGGCCGAGAGGCGGTTGGCGTTGCCGATCACGAAGGTCACCGCCATCGTCTCGCCGAGCGCGCGGCCGAGGCCGAGCATGATCGCACCGATGATCGAGACCGCGGCCTGCGGCACCAGCACGTGGCGCACCACCTCCCAGGTGGTGCAGCCGATCCCGTAGGCGCTCTCGCGCAGGACCGTGGGGATCTGGTCGAGCATGTCGCGGGCGATCGAGGCGATGAACGGCACGATCATGATCGCCAGGATGATCCCGGCGGTGAACACGCCGACGCCCGAGGGAACCCGGGCATAGAACAGCGTGCCGATGATCGGCATGCCCTCGACGAGGTTCGAGACCGGCATCTGGACGTAGCGCGCGAACAGCGGCGCGAACACGAACAGGCCCCACATGCCGTAGATGATGCTCGGCACGGCGGCGAGCAGCTCGATCGTCATGGCGACCGGCTTGCGCGCCCAGCCCGGGCAGAGCTGGGTGAGATAGACCGCGATCCCGAGGGAGACGGGGACACCGATCAGCAGGGCCAGGAAGGCGGAGGCGACGGTCCCGATCACCGCCACCAGGGCGCCGTACTGCTCGGTCCCGACGTTCCAGGCGCTCGAGGTCAGGAAGCCGAAGCCGAACTCGCGGAAGGCGGGCCAGCCGCCGTACAGGATCGAGCCGAGGATGCCGGCGAGGACGAGTAGCACCAGCAGCGCGGCGCCGTACGAGAAGGTCCGGAACAGGGTGTCGAGGCTCCGGCTCGGCGCCTTCCGCGCGGTCGCGGAACGGGTTCGGCCGACGGCGATCGATTCTGTCAAAGCGGGCATCCGCGGTTCTCTGCGAAGGGTGGCGTGGTAGCGCGCTGCGTTCCCGGAAGCGAGGGAGGAGGTTGTCACCTCCTCCCGGCCACGCTCACATGTTGAAGACAGGCTTACCGTCCTTGCCCTTCACGTCTTTCCACTCCTGGTGGATGAGCTCGACGACGTTGTCCGGCAGCGGGACATAGTCGAGGTCGGTGGCAAGCTTGTCGCCATTCTTGTAGGCCCAGTCGAAGAACTTGAGCACATCGGCGGCCTTGGCCGGATCCGCGGCATCCTTGTGGACCAGGATGAAGGTCGCCGCCGTGATCGGCCACGCATCCTCACCCGGCTGATTGGTCAGCGAGATGCCGAAGCCCGGGGTCGACTTCCAGTCGGCGCTCGCCGCCGCGGCCTGGAACGCCTTGTCGTCGGGCTGCGGATACTTGCCGGCCTTGTTCTGCAGGAGGGCGTAGGAGAGCTTGTTCTGCTTGGCGTAGGCGGACTCGACGTAGCCGACCGCGTTCGGAACCTGCTTCACGGTCGCGGTGACGCCCTCGTTGCCCTTGCCGCCCTGGCCCACCGGCCAGGAGATCGTGGTGGCCGCACCGTATTCCTTCTTCCAGGGCTCGGAGACCTGAGCCAGGTAGGTGGTGAAGATGTTGGTCGTGCCCGACGCATCGGAGCGGTAGACCGGGGTGATGTTCGCGTCGGGGAGCTTCAGCCCGTCATTGAGCTTGGCGATCCGAGGATCGCTCCACTTCGCGATCTTGCCGGCGTAGATGTCGGCCAGCACGTCGCCCGTGAGCTTGAGCTTGCCCGGCTCGATCCCGGGAATGTTCACCACCGGCACGACCCCGCCCATGACGGTCGGGAACTGGACGAGGCCGTCCTTGGCAAGCTGCTCGGGCTTCAGGGGCGCGTCGGTGGCGCCGAAATCGACCGTCTTGGCCTGGATCTGCTTGATGCCGCCGCCGGAGCCGATCGACTGATAGTTGAGGCCCGCGCCGGTCCCCTTGCGATAGGCCTCGGCCCACTTGGAATAGACCGGGAAGGGGAACGTGGCCCCGGCGCCGGTGATATCGGCGGCGAGCGCCGCGGACGCCAGCTGAACCGTCGCGAGGCCGACGGCGAGCGCGTAAGCGAAGGGTCTCAAGGGATTCTCCGTTGCCGTCGGGCAAGAGCCTGCGCTGCCCTGCCGGCAAGCCCATGCCCGCGGCAGAGCTCTGTGGCCGATCTTCCGAAGAGACCCAGCGCCGGCCGCCCGATGGACGGGCGGTTACGACAGGTAGATGACACCGGCATGACATCGCGCCGCGGTTCCCGCGGCACGGTTCCGGGATCTCGCGCGTTCCTCTTCGGCAACGGCGATGGAAGGATATCGGAATCGTGGGCGGCGAGGAGGTCGATACAGCGGCGGAAGCCGATCCGGCCTGGTTGGCCCTGCACGCGGAGCGGGAAGCTGTGGAGCGTGCGCTGACGTTGGCACAGGCACGTCAGAAATTCAGCGCCGATCCGGCGGCCGCCAGCGCGGCGCGGTGCGAGGAGGCGGAACTGCTGGTCAGCCTCGACCGCGTGCTGACGCTGATTCGGGCTGCCGAGTACCGGCGACGGCCGGGCGCGCGCCGCTGGTAGCGACGCGGGGCCGGGTCAGATCGCCCGGCGCAACTCCCGCTCCTTCTGGCGCAGGCGCAGGAGCAGCTCCACGTGCGTATCGGTGATCGGCTGCGTGTCGACGCTGCCCTCGTAGACCGTGCGGAGGGTGAGGCCGAGCTGGCGGGTGTCGACCGCGCGCTTCAGCGGTCGTCCCGCAGACAGGTGCGCATCGGACTCGACGAGTGACGGCTTCATGGCTCCCTCCCGCCCTTCGACCGCCCAAACCTGTCGCGGCACCGGGATGCCATCACTCTCACTATGAATGGTTAACGAATCGTTGCATGCAACCAACGGTTAAGGTTGCCGGCAGCTTATGCATCGGCGCCCTGGAGGAGCCGGGCCGCGGCCGCGCGGGCCTCGTCGGTGACGATGGCGCCCGCCAGCATCCGGGCGATCTCCTCCCGGCGCTCGGCGACGGGCAGGCTCGCCACCCGGGTGGCGACGCGGCCGGCTCCTTTCACCGGCGCCTTGGCGATCAGGAAATGCGTCTCGGCGCGGGCGGCGACCTGGGGGGCATGGGTCACCGCGACCACCTGCACGGTCGCCGCCAGCCGGGCGAGCCGCATCCCGATCGCATCCGCCACCGCACCGCCGACTCCGGTATCGATCTCGTCGAAGATCAGGGTCGGGGCGGAGCCCTTGTCGGCCAGCACCACCTTGAGGGCCAGCATGAAGCGCGACAGCTCACCGCCCGAGGCGACCTTCATCATCGGGCCGGGCTTGGTCCCCGGATTGGTCTGGGCCCAGAACTCGACCCGGTCGGTGCCGGCCGGATCGCGGGATTCCGGATCCGTGACGATCTCGGTGATGAACCGGGCCCGCTCCAGCTTGAGCGGCGGCAACTCGGCCTTCACGGCAGCGTCGAGCTGCTTGGCTGCGCGGCGGCGCCCGGCACTGAGCCTCTCCGCGGCCTCGGCATAGGCGGCCTCGGCCACCGCGAGCGCCTGCTCGAGCCCGGCCAGAGCCGCCTCGCCGGCATCGATGGCCGCAACGTCGTCGGCGTAGCGCTGCGCCAGGGCCGCGAGGTCGTCGGCCGGAACGTCGTATTTCCGCGAGGCGGCGCGCAGGGCGAAGAGCCGCTCCTCCACGCGCTCCAGGTCGCGGGGATCAAACTCCGTCTCGGCCACCGCCGCGTCGAGGATTGCACGGGCCTCGTCGAGGGCGACCATCGCGGCGTCGAGGGCCGTCACGCACGGCTCCACGAGAGCCGGAAGCTGCGCGGCGCGGCGCTCCAGCTTGCGCAGGGCGGCGGAGAGATGCGACGCGCCGGAATGGGGACCGGCGACCGCTTCCAGAGCTTCGTTGAGCTCGCGCGCGACCTTCTCGGATTGCTGCATGATCGTGCGGCGCTCGGCGAGCTGGGCCTCCTCACCGGGAAGCGGCGCGAGTTCGGCGAGTTCCTCCACGGCATGGCGCAGGAAGTCGGCCTCCTTGCGGGCCGTCTCCACGCGGGCGCGGTGCTCGGCGAGTTCGGTGCGGGCCGTCCTCACGGCCCGCGACGCAGCCGCGACCTTGGCAAGCTGGGCCTGAAGCCCACCGAAGGCATCGAGGATCGCCCGGTGCGAGGCGGGGTCTGCGAGCGCCCGGTCGTCGTGCTGCCCGTGGATCTCCACCAGGGCCGCGCCGATCGCCCGGAGGACCTGCACGCCCACCGGCTGGTCGTTGACGAAGGCGCGGGTTCGGCCGTCCGCCATCTGTGTCCGGCGCAGGATCAGCTCGCCCTCGGTGTCGATCTCGGCGTCGGCCGCGATCCGGCGCGCGGGATGGTCGACGGGCAGATCGAACACCGCCGTGACGACTCCTTGCGCCTCGCCGTGGCGCACCAGGCGGCCATCGCCGCGGCCGCCGAGCGCCAGGGCGAAGGCGTCGAGCAGGATCGATTTGCCCGCGCCCGTCTCTCCGGTCAGGACGCTGAGCCCCGATCGGAAATTCAGTTCGAGCCTATCGATCAGGACGATGTCGCGGATCGCGAGCTGCGCCAGCATGCGGCGACGGGGATTCCTCAGGATGGGACCGCAGACATAAGGCTGCTGCGGCGCGGATTCACCCCAAAAATGCGTCGCACCGCTCAGTCGGTGTGCCGCAAGGGGCGCCGCAATGGAAAAGGCCCGGAGCGGCGGCTCCGGGCCTCGATGGTTTTGTGGGCTGGCCCTGCGCGGACCCGGACGCTTACTCGGCCGAGGCGGTCTTGCCGGTGACCGTGCGGTAGATCTTCGAGAGGAAGGAGGTCTTCTCCTCGCGGGGCTCAAGGCCACCTTGAGCCAGGAGCGCGTGCGCGTCCTTGTACCAGGGGCTTTCCGGGAAGTTGTGGCCGAGCACCGCGGCGGCGTTCTGCGCCTCCTGGGTGATGCCCAGCGCCCAATAGGCCTCGGTCAGGCGCTCGAGCGCCTCCTCGGCGTGGCGGGTGGTCTGGTACTTGGCGACCACGTCGCGGAAGCGGTTGATCGCCGCCGGGAAATTGCGCTTCTCCAGGTAGAAGCGCCCGATCTCCATCTCCTTGCCGGCGAGCTGATCGCGGGTGATCTGGATCTTCGCCTTCGCGTCCGTGGCGTATTCCGAGGTCGGATACTTCTGAACCAGCTCCTGAAGAGCGGCGAGCGCCTTCTCGGACCGCTCCTGATCGCGGGTGACGTCCGGGATCTGCTTATAGTTCGACATCGCCATCAGGTACTGCGCGTAGGCGGCATCCTTGCTGGCCGGATGCCGCTGCAGGTAGCGCTTCGAGGCGCTGATCGCGTCGTCGTATTTCTGGCCCTCGTAATTGGCGTAGGCCGTCATCAACAGCGCCTTCCGGGACCACTCCGAATACTGGTACTGCTTGTCCAGGCTGTCGAATTTCTTGACGGCGCCCTCGTAGTCGCTGTCCTCGAGCTTGGCCAAGCCGTCGCTGTACAGCTTGTCGGCCGGAACATCGGGAACGACCTCGGGCTTGTACTTCTCGGCGAAGATGCTGGTCGGATCGAAGTCGCAGCCGCCGAGGCCGAGGCCGAGGAGGGCCACGAAGGGCGCCGCGAAGGCCGCCGCCCGGCGATGACGAATGGTGACAGGCATCTGGCGCTCTTTCCCGGAACCGGCGCTGTTTCGCGCCGTCATGCCATCGCGTGGGTGGATCCGGCCCGCCTCGGGCCGTGCCCGCCGTTCACGGACCGTTAAACCCTGCCGTTCGATTCGGGCACGAAAGCGGCAAGGCTGCGACCGCCAGGATCGGTTGCCAGCTGTGTCCTAATGGCCACAGAGGGTTTTCTACAGGTCGCCCGCGAAGGCGGCGATGCTGAGGCCGACGCCCAGTTCGGCCAGCACGGTCTCGCGGCGCGAGCCCTGGGCCTCGACGATGGCGTAGTTCGCCCGGTCGGCGAAGAGGGCCGAGAGCACCCCGACATTCATCCGGTGGCCGCCGCAATAGGAGCGGTAGGCGCCCTGGATCGGCAGGCCGGCCAGCGCAAGATCGCCGATCGCGTCGAGGATCTTGTGGCGGACGAACTCGTCCTGGAAACGCAGGCCCTCCGGATTCACCACCGCGGTCTCGCCGACTGCCACCGTGTTCTCCAGCGAGGCGCCGAGGGCGAAGCCCGCCTTCCAGTAACGCTCCACGTCCCGCATCATCCCGAAGGTCCGGGCACCGGCGATCTCGCGGCGATAGGAAGCGGGCGACAGGTCCATCGCCTTGCGGGAGCGGCCGATCACCGGGCTCTCGAAGTCGATCTCGACGTCCACGCGGAAGCCGCGGTCGATCGGGCGCAGTTCCGCGAAGGACGTGCCGGTCTCGATGCGCACGTGGCGGAGGATCTTGAGCCAGCGCCGCGGGGTGTCGCAGGTGGCGATCCCGACCTGGTCGATCGCCTGGACGAAGGGGAGCGCGGATCCGTCGAGGATCGGCATCTCGGGGCCGTCGATCTCGATCAGGGCATTGTCGACGCCCAGACCGTACAGGGCGGACATCAGGTGCTCGACGGTGGCGACGGCGCCGGTCTCGACATCACCCAGGACGGTGCAGAGTTCGGTCGCGGAGACGAGGGCGTGATGCGCCTTGATCAGGCGGTCATTGCCGTGGGTGGTACCGGTGCGAAGGAAGGCGATGCCGTGATTGGCTGGAGCGGGTCGGATCGTGATCTCTGCGGGATTACCGGAGTGGACCCCGATGCCCGAGAGAGTCGCCGGCCCTTTGAGGGTCGTCTGTTTGTGCGTTCGCATTCCTTAGCCTCCGGGCGCGACCAGATCCCGACACCCCGACTGAGGGTGAGGAGAAAACTGACTGATCCGTCCGCTGCTTGATGCCCTAGCCCACGCGATCAGGTTGTGTCCTGATGCGTGTCGTCTCGATCACATGGTTTCTATAGCTGCGCCGCACAGGGCAGCCAAATCACGGATTCTTACGGTCTGTTACAGACACGCTTACCGATCCGTGACCGCAAAATCCTGCTGCAGCAAAGGCTTAAAGGTTGGTTAATGCGTGACTAACCGGCGGCCGTTCTGTGGCGCGGATGCACCACGCGAACGGCCTCGATACCCGCTGTGCGCCGGCCCGCGGAGCGGTATCGGCAGGTGCAACAACCATGAGTTGCTTTGCTGCAGCGCGAGGGCCGGCGGTGTCCCGCCGGCCCTGCTGTCGTGTCCGAGACTCGCGTCGGTCAGTTCGCCTGGCGGCGAAGGAAGGCCGGGATCTCGAGCTGATCGTCGTCCATCATCCGGGACTGCGGCGAGACCCGGCCCTGAGCGTCGAGGTTGCCCTGCGCCGGGCGGTATTGCGGCACCGCGGGCGCGGCCGGTGCGCGGGGCGCCGGCGGCACGTGAGGCTGGGCCATCTGGGAGTGGCCCATATGCGGCGGCTGGGCGACGGGAGTCGCCGGCCGAGCCGCCGGGGCGCTCTCCATATCCTCGCGGCGACCGCCGAAGCCCACCGTGGCGAGCCGGCGCAGCAGCGAGGTCCGCTTGGATTCCGGAGCGGCCTCCTCGGCAGCGCGGTTCGCCATGATCTGGGTCTGGGCGATCGGCGGCAGCTCGTGGATCTGCGGCATCCGGGGGGCGCGGGCGAGCGGCGTGCCGGTCGGGGCGGCGGGACGCGGCGGGACGAACGGGCCGGCCTCGATGGCAGCGGCCGGCTCCGCCCGCTGCGGCGCGGGGGCCGGGACGAACGGCGCCGCGGCGCGCGCCTGGGCCGGGGCGAGCACGACGTCGTCGCGGGTGACCGGCGCGGCGGCCTCGATGCGGCTCTCGATCCGTGGCTCGGGCCGCATCTCGGCGGCGGGCTGCGGCGCGGGGGCCTGGGCGACCGATTCGGTGCGGATGCTCGGGACCGGCGAGGAGGCGCGAGCGCGGGCCTCGGCGCGCAACCGCTCCGCGACCTCGGCGATGCGCTGCTCGGTCTCGGCGATGGCCGGGTTGTTCGGCGAATTCGCCGAGATCAGCAGCGGCTCGATGCCGGTGGCGACCACCGACACGCGGATGATGCCGTCAAGGCTCTCGTCGAAGGTGGCGCCCAGGATGATGTTGGCGTCCTGGTCGACCTCCTCGCGGATGCGGGTGGCGGCCTCGTCAAGTTCGTAGAGGGTCAGGTCCGAGCCGCCCGTGATCGAGATCAGCAGGCCGCGGGCGCCCTTCATCGACACGTCGTCGAGGAGCGGGTTGGCGATGGCCGCCTCGGCGGCGCGGTTGGCGCGCTTCTCGCCGGACGCCTCGCCGGTTCCCATCATGGCCTTGCCCATGCCGCGCATGATCGCCCGGACGTCGGCGAAGTCGAGGTTGATGAGGCCCTCCTTCACCATCAGGTCGGTGATGCAGGCGACGCCGGAGTAGAGCACCTGGTCGGCCATCGCGAAGGCGTCGGCGAAGGTGGTCTTCTCGTTGGCGACCCGGAACAGGTTCTGGTTCGGGATCACGATCAGCGTGTCGACCGCGGCCTGCAGCTCCTGGATGCCGGACTCGGCGGTGCGCATGCGGCGCATGCCCTCGAACTGGAACGGCTTGGTCACGACGCCGACCGTCAGGATACCCATGTCGCGGGCCGCGCGGGCGATGACCGGGGCCGCGCCGGTGCCGGTGCCGCCGCCCATGCCGGCGGTGATGAAGCACATGTGGGCGCCGGACAGCTGGTCGCGGATCTCGTCGATCACCTCGTCGGCGGCGGCCGAGCCGACCTCCGGGTGCGAGCCGGCGCCGAGGCCCTGCGTCACGCCCAGGCCCATCTGGATCACCCGCTCGGCTTTCGAGGAGGTGAGCGCCTGGGCGTCGGTGTTGGCCACGACGAACTCGCAGCCGAGCAGGCCTGACTCGATCATGTTGTTGACGGCGTTGCCGCCGGCGCCACCGACGCCGAAGACGGTGATGCGGGGCTTGAGTTCCCGGATGTCCGGCGCCTGGAGTGTGATGGCCATGGTGTCGAGCCTCTCGCTAACTATGCTTTCCGTGCGACGCCGGGGCGCCGGATTCACTTCGACCCGCCCGTCTGTGGGGCGGATGCGAAACTCTAGAAGCTGTCCCGGAGCCAGCGGCCGACCCGGTTCAGGTAGTTGTCGGTTCCGGTCGCCGCGAAGGCGCCGTGCCCCCGCGGCTCGAAATGCTCGGCATGCGCCACCTGCGGGTAGACGAGCAGGCCGACCGCCGCCGAGAAGGCCGGCCCCTTGGCGGCTTCCGGCAGGCCCCGGATGCCGAGGGGCCGCCCGATCCGCACCTGGCCCTGGAGGACGCGGCGGGCGACCTCGGGCAGACCGACGAGCTGGCTGGCGCCGCCGGTCAGGACCACGCGCCGCCCGGCCTGGGCGGCGAAGCCCGCGTCGCGCAGGCGGTCCCGCACCAGCTCGACCACCTCCTCGACGCGCGGCTTGATGATCCGCACGAGCTGCGAACGCGGGATGTGAGCCGGCGCCTCGCCCTCGTCCTCGCCGACGCCGTGCACGGCGATCATGTCGCGGTCGTCGGAGGGGGTGGAGAGGGCCGAGCCGTAGAGGGTCTTCAGCCGCTCGGCCGCCGCCATGCGGGTGGAGAGGCCGCGGGCGATGTCCATGGTGACGTGGTGGCCGCCGACCGCCAGGGCGTCCACGTGGACGAGGTGGCCGCCCGAGAACACGCCGACGCTGGTGGTGCCGCCGCCCATGTCGACGACGCAGACGCCCATCTCGGCCTCGTCGTCGACCAGGGCCGAGAGACCTGCCGCGTAGGGCGTGGCGATCACCGCCTCGACCCCGAGGTGGCAATGCTCGACCGCCAGCATCACGTTGCGGGCGGCGGCCAACTCGCTGGTGACCACGTGCATGTCGACGCTGAGCGCCTCGCCGATCATGCCGGACGGGTCGATCACCGCGCCCTGGCCGTCCAGGGCGTAGCCGGTGGGCAGGGCGTGCAGAACGGCTCGGCCGGGGCTCACGCCGTGGGCGCTCGCGGTCTCGAGCACCCGCTCGACGTCGCTGCCCGTGACTGCGCCCGAGCGGACGTTCACACGCGCCTGGAAGTGCTGCGAGGCGAGCCGACCGCCCGACATGTTCACGATGACCGACTGGACCTCGACCTTGGCCATCCGCTCGGCGGCATGCACCGCCTGACGGATCGCGCTCTCGGCCGCGGCGAGGTCGACGATGGCGCCGCCCTTCAGGCCCAGCGAGCGCTGGTGGCCGATCCCGATGATGCGCGCGAGGTGCGTGCGTCCGCGGAGCGTCGTGAGCGCCTCGGCGGGCTGAAGCTCGGCGATCAGGCAGACCACCTTGCTCGTGCCGATATCGAGCACCGAGAGGGTGGTCGAGCGCCGGGCGGAGAGCGGCTTCAAGCGCGGCGTGAGGCCGTGTTGGCTGTGCATTGACGCTACCGGGCGCGGGGTGCGGGACGGGCGGAGATCGACAGGAAGGGCATCAGCTGGCCGCGCCCTTCTTCTTCGCCTTCTGGGCTTCCGCACGGGCGGCGGCCGCCTCCTCGGTCAGGCGCACCACGAGGCGGTCCGGCATGCGCAGGTCCACCGCGATGATGTCCTTCTCGAGCAGGCCGGCCTCGCGCTCGAACCGGACGAGGCGGGCGAGCGCCAAGGCCGGATCGGCCTCGGGGAGCCGCACGTCGATGCCGTCGAACTTGAGGGTCCAGCGCCGGCCGGACACGTAGGTGCCGGCCTTGATCCGCTCGGCGAGCGGCCCCGCGGCGGCGACGAGGGCGAGATATTCCGGAAGCTTGGTGTTGGCATCCTCGCCGACCACCAGGGGCAGGCTCGCATAGCGGTCGTCCCGCATGGCGTCGATGACGGTGCCGTCGGCCGCGATCACGCTGATCTCGCCGTTCTTCTGCCAGAGGGCCGCGGGCTCGCGCTCCACCTGGGTGATGGCGATCTCGTTGGGATAGATCTTGCGGACGGAGGCCTGCGCGATCAGCGGCACGCGGAGCAGGCGCTCGCGCACGTCGTTGACGTCGAGGAACGGGACCGAGGAGCGCCAGTCGATCCCGGCGGCGGCCAGCACCTCGCGCTCGTACATCCGGGAGATGCCCGAGATGGTCACGCGCTCGACGCCGAAGCCGGTGATCCGCGCGGCGATGTCGAGGGGGCGGCCCTGCTCGGCAACGAAAGAATCGTAGCGGCCGCTCGCCACGAAACCGGCGAGCGCCACGGCAGCGGCGGATACGGAGACCGCCACGACACCGGCCCCGCGCGGCAGGCGCTCGCTCAGGCGCTGACCCGAGCGGGCCCGACGCACCGAGAGGGACCGGGACGAGACCCGGCCGAAGAGCCGACCCAGGACCGCACCGACGAGGCGCGCGGGACCGCTCCGGCCGGCGGCATCGCCGCTCAGCGATTCAGGGAAGCGTCCTCCACCATCCATCGGACGAGCTCACCGAAACTCAGGCCCGCATGGGCCGCCATCTCCGGCACAAGGCTCGTCTGGGTCATGCCGGGTTGCGTGTTGACCTCCAGCACCACGAGCAGACCGGTTCCACCCGGCGTGTCGTCGAATCGAAGGTCGGCACGGCTGACGCCCCGGCAGCCCAGTGCTTGATGCGCCGTTAACGACAGTTCTTGGACACGCTGGTAAACATTTGGTTTAAGTTCGGCCGGGAGCACGTGCACCGAGCCGCCCGGAGCATATTTCGCGTCGTAGTCGTACCAGTCGCCGTTGGCGGCCTTCACCTCGATGACGCCGAGGGCCCTGTCGCCCATCACCCCGCAGGTGAGTTCGCGGCCGGCTATGTAAGGTTCTACAAGGACTTGCTCGCCGAAGGTCCAGTCCGCGGAGGCGAGGATCTGGGGCGGATGCGAGCGTCCGTCGCGCACGATGATCACACCCACCGAGGAGCCCTCCGCGATGGGTTTCACCACGTAAGGTGGCGGCAGCGGGTGTGTCCTGGCGGCCTCATGACGGTTAACGATCCGGCCCTCCGGCACGTCGACGCCGGCGGCGCGCATGACGGTCTTGGCCTGCTCCTTGTTCATCGCGAGCGCCGAGGCGAGGACGCCGGAATGGGTGTAGGGGATCTTTAGGATCTCCAGGAGACCCTGGATCGTGCCGTCCTCGCCGTCCGGGCCATGCAGCGCGTTGAAGGCCACGTCCGGCTTGAGCGCCGTCAGCACGGAGGCGATGTCGGGACCGACATCGACCCGCGTGACCCGGTAGCCCTCGCCTTCGAGCGCGTCGGCGCAGGCCTTGCCGGAATTGAGCGAGACTTCGCGCTCGGCGGAGGTGCCGCCCAGCAGGACGGCGACGTGCTTGGACATCAGGGCACCTCGAATAGGTCGGCTTCAAACAGAATCTGCATGGGCCCGAACGGTCACCGGTGGCTGACGAGCACCGGATCCCGCCCGCGCCGGCATGTCGGGAAGACCGCTCTCACGTCGCCCCGGCCGCCGATCCGATCCGCCGGATCTCCCAGCGCAGTTCGACCCCGCTGGTGTCGCGGACGCGCCGGCGGACTTCCTCGCCGAGCCCCTCGATATCGGCTGCGGTCGCGGTGCCGGTGTTGATCAGGAAGTTGCAGTGCATTGCGCTGACCTGAGCGCCGCCGCGGGTCAGGCCCCGGCAACCGGCGGCGTCGATGAGCTGCCACGCCTTGCCGCCCGGGGGATTGGCGAAGGTCGAACCGCCGGTCCGCTCGCGGATCGGCTGAGCCGCCTCGCGGGCGGCCGTGACCCGCTCCATCTCGGCCTCGATGGCGGCCCGGTCGCCGGGCCTGCCGCGGAACAGGGCGCGCGTGAAGATCACGTCCTCCGGCGCGCCCGAATGGCGGTAGGCGAAGCCCATCTCGGCGTGGGTGAAGGTGCGCGGGTTGCCTCGCCGATCGACGCCGCGGGCCTCCACCAGCACGTCGGTCGTCTCTCCGCCATGCGCGCCTGCGTTCATGCGCAGCGCGCCGCCGATGGATCCCGGGATGCCGCGATAGAAGGCGAGGCCGTCGATTCCCGCCTCGGCTGCCGCCTTGGCGAGTCGCATGTCCGGTACCGCGGTGCCCACCGCCAGCGTGTCGCCGTCGACCGCGATGCTGCCGAAGGCCCTGCCGCCGAGGCGCACCACGACGCCCGGCACGCCGCCGTCGCGGACGATGAGGTTCGAGCCGAGCCCGATCACCGTGACCGGCACGTCGGGGTCGAGAGCGGCGAGAAGCCGGGCGAGATCCTCCTCGTCGGCGGGGGTGAACAGCACCTCGGCCGGGCCGCCGACCCGGAACCACGTGAGGTCGGCGAGCGGCTGGTCGGCGAGCAGGCGCCCGCGGAGATCGGGCGCGGCGGCCCGGATGCGATCGTGCAGAGATTCGGTCATGGGTGTCTCTCCCCTAGCCCCGCCTGCGGGGAGAGGGATGCGACGACCCGGGTGTCGTCGCATCGGGGTGGCAGCGGACGCTGTGAGGCCTGGGTCCGGAGATGCACCGCCGAATCCATCCTCAAAGCGCAGCCCAGTGTCGACGGTGGAAGGCGCCTCCGGCCCGGAACGTCTCCCAGGGCCCGATCACGCACCGCGCTTACCGCCCCCGCGCGGCGAGTTCGTCCGGCAGGGCGTAGGCCCATTGGGTGATCGTGCCGGCGCCGAGGCACACCACGTAGTCGCCCGGCTTGGCGAGATCCGCGATGATCCCGGCGAGCTCCTCCGGCCGCTCCAGTGCCCGTGCGTCGCGATGTCCGCGCGAGCGCAGGCCCGCCACGAGACTGTCGCGGTCGAAGCCCTCGATCGGCTGCTCGCCGGCCGCGTAGACCGGGGCGACGATGACCGTATCGGCATCGTTGAAGCAGGTGCAGAAATCGTCGAACAAAGATTGCAGCCGGGTGTAGCGGTGGGGCTGCACGACGGCGATCACGCCGTGCTCCGTCGAGGCGCGGGCGGCCTTGAGCACCGCCTTGATCTCCACCGGATGGTGCCCGTAATCGTCGAAGATCGTGGCACCGTTCCACGCGCCTGTGCGGGTGAAGCGCCGCTTCACGCCGCCGAAACCGGCGAGCGCATTGCGGATTGCGTCGGGCTTCACGCCGAGTTCGTGCGCGACGGCGAGCGCCGCGGTGGCGTTGAGCGCGTTGTGCTTGCCGGGCATCGGCAGGACGAGATCCTCCATCTCCATCCGGTAGCCCGGGCGGCGGTCGCGGATCATCACCCGGAAGCGGCTCTGGCCACCGCGGAGGTCCACGTCGATCAGGCGCACGTCGGCCTGCGGGTTCTCGCCATAAGTGATGATCCGCCGGTCCTCGATATGGCCGACGAGATCCTGCACCACCGGGTGGTCGATGCACATCACCGCGAATCCGTAGAACGGGATGTTGTCGATGAACCGCCGGAACGCGTCCTTGATCGCGTCGAACGAGCCGAAATGGTCGAGATGCTCGGGGTCGATGTTGGTGACGATCGCGACGTCCGCGGGCAGCTTCAGGAAGGTGCCGTCGGATTCGTCGGCCTCCACCACCATCCACTCGCCGGCGCCCATGCGGGCATTGGTGCCGTAGGCGTTGATGATGCCGCCGTTGATCACGGTCGGATCGAGGTTGCCGGCGTCGAGCAGGGTCGCGACCAGCGAGGTCGTCGTGGTCTTGCCATGGGTGCCCGCGATGGCGACGCAGGACTTGAAGCGCATCAGCTCGGCCAGCATCTCGGCCCGGCGGACCACCGGGAGGCGGCGCTCCCGGGCGGATTGCAGCTCCGGATTGTCGCGCTGGATCGCCGTCGAGACCACGACCAGGGCCGCGTCCGCGACGTTCTCGGCGTCGTGGCCCACGAAGGTCCGCATGCCCTTCTCGGCCAGCCGGCGGACATTGGCGTTGTCGGACGCATCCGACCCCTGCACCGTGTAGCCGAGATTGTGCATCACCTCGGCGATGCCGGACATGCCGATGCCGCCGATGCCGATGAAGTGGATGGGTCCGAGCTTGTCGGGCAGCTTCATGGGTCGAACCGTCTGGTGGCGGGATCGCCGGTGCGCAATCCCGTGAGGATCAGGTGCGGGCGGCCGTCTCGACGACGACCTCGGCCAGCCGCTTGGCGGCGTCGTGGATGCCCGCGCTTCTGGCCGCATCGGCCGCCGCGGTCAATTTTGCCGGCGTCTCGAAGCAGGCGATGAGGTCCGCCGCGAGGCGATCCGGGGTGAAATCGGCCTGTTTCACCGCCCGTGCGGCGCCGATCGCATCGAGGGTCGCGGCGTTGGCGGCCTGGTCCTGATCCAGCGAGCCGGGAAGCGGCACGAGGATCGCCGGGCGGCCGATCGCCGCCAGCTCCGAGACCGTCGAGGCCCCCGAACGCGAGACCACGAGGTGGCTCGCGGCCATGCGGGCCGGCAGGTCCTTGAAGAACGGCGCCGCCTCGATCCCGGCCAGTCCCATGGCGAGGTAGCGGTTCTGCACCGCCGTCAGGTCCTCGGGACGGACCTGCTGGACGAGGTGCAGCCGGGCGCGCAGCGCCGCCGGCAGGCGTGCGATCGCCTCGGGCACGACCTCGCCCATGACCCGGGCGCCCTGGCTGCCGCCGAACACCAGGAGCCGGAGGGCGTCGTCCGGACCGAAGGCGGGGTACGGGATCTTGGCCGCCTCGATCACCGCCGGGCGGAGCGGGTTGCCGGTGTGGATGCGCGGGGCCTTGGCCTTGTCGGGCACGCCGCGCACGACCTTGAAGCCGGTGGCGATGGTGCGGGCGCCCCGCGCCAGGAAGGCGTTGGCCCGGCCCATCACGGCGTTCTGCTCGTGCAGGATCGTCGGCACGCGCAGGATCTGGCCGGCGAGCACCGGCGGGACGGTCGGGTAGCCGCCGAAGCCCACGATGGCGGCCGGATTGATCCGGCGGATCTCCTTCGCGGCGACGCCGAAGCCGCGGCCGAGCGTCAGCACGGCGCTCGCCCGCTTCAGGGGCGAGCGGCCGGACGGCGTCGCCGACGCGATGGTCACCACCTCCGAGGCCGGGAACTCCGACGCGATCGCGTCGACGCGGGCATCGGTGGCCAGCGCCACCCGGATGCCGCGGGCGCGCAGCGCGTGGGCGAGGCTCTCGGCCGGGAACAGGTGGCCACCGGTGCCACCCGCGCAGAGCAGGATCGTGGGGGTGAAGACCGTCACCGCATCACTCCGGCGACGGTGGCCGGCGCGGTGCCGGGGGGCTTCTGGCTGAGCATCACGGTGCGCGGCCGCTTGCGGGTCAGGGCGACGAGAAAGCCGGTGCCGAGCGCCAGCGAGATCAGCGACGAGCCGCCGTAGGAGACGAAGGGCAGCGTCATGCCCTTGGCGGGCATCAGCTGGGTGTTCACCGCCATGTTGATGGAGGCCTGGAGGCCGAACAGGGTGGTCAGGCCGGTGATCGCCAGGCGCGAGAAGGTGTCGTCGGTGCGCCGGGCGAGCTTGAGGCCGCGCAGCACGATGAAGGCGAACAGGGCCACGAGGCACAGGCAGACGATCACGCCGAATTCCTCGCCGGTGACCGAGAAGATGAAGTCGGTATGCGCGTCCGGCAGGTGGCGCTTGGCCACGCCCTCCCCCGGCCCGGTGCCGAACCAGCCGCCCGAGCGGAAGGATTCCCGCGACCAGAAATCCTGGAAGCCGCCACCCGAATCCTTGTCGAGGAACTTGTTGAAGCGCTCACGCACGTGATGGAAGAACAGATAGGCAGCGAACACACCTCCGAGGCCGAGCACGCCGAGGACGGCCACCCAGATCAGATGGAGGCCGGCCACGAAGAACAGCGCGCACCACACCATGGTAATCAGCATGGTCTGGCCGAAATCGGGCTGCAGCAGCAGCGGCACGATGGTGATCGGCAGCAGGAGCAGCGCCAGGATGCCGCCCGGCATGTCGCGGCGCTGGGCGCCCTCCGAGAAGGCCCAGGCGGCGACCACAACGAAGGCCGGCTTCACGAATTCCGAGGGCTGCAGGCCGAAGGAGCCGAACTGGATCCAGCGGTGCGCGCCCTTGATCTCGGGGCCGAACTTGCCGGCGAGCAGGCACAGGACGACGCCGCAGATCCAGGTGACCAGCGCCAGCCGACGGATGCCGCGCAGCGACAGGAACGAGACCGCGCAGATCAGCAGGATGGTCGGCGCGAGGTACATCGCCTGCCGGTTGAGGAAGTAGAAGGTCGGCAGGCCGATCCGCTCGGCCACCGGCGGGCCGCCGCCCATCAGGAAGACCAGGCCCGCGACCATGAGCGCGAACAGGGCCGCGAGCAGCCCGCGATCGACCGTCCACCACCAATCCGTCAGGGGGGTGCGTTCCGCGCGTGACATCATGCCGGGCAACGACTCCAGGCCGCGCGGATGCCGATCCGCGCGGGTCGGGCCCGATCCTGTGCAGGAATGGTAAACGGAGCCTTATGGTCCCGGCCGGGTCGGCAACGGCCGAGCGCCGGCCGTCGGAGCGGTATTGCAGTATTTGACGGAACTGTAATGGTAAAACGATACTCTATGTTAATTCTCTTATTGCAACCGTTGGATGTATGCCCCGGCGGATCGAGCCGTGACGTCCGGAGAGCGGCGTCGCCGCGCCCGGTCGGCCCAGCGGAAGCCGTCGCGCCATGTTTTCTACCCTGAACGCCCGTGAAGCGCATGCGAAGCTCGCGGCCCTCGACCGGGTCCAGGGCGTGATCGAGTTCGACCTCGCGGGACGGATCCTGTCGGCGAACCGGAATTTCCTCGACGTGGTCGGGTACACGCTGCCCGAGATCGTCGGTCAGCATCACAGTCTGTTCATGGATCCGGCCCAGCGGGACGCGCCGGAATACAAAGCCTTCTGGGAGCGCCTGCGGTCCGGCGCCTTCGAGTCCGGCCAGTTCCAGCGGGTCGGCCGCGGCGGCAGGCCGATCTGGATCCAGGCCTCCTACAATCCGATGCTCGACGTGCGCGGCCGGCCCTACAAGGTGGTGAAATTCGCCACCGACATCACGCAGCAGAGGACCGAGGAGGCCGACCGCGCCGGCCAGATCGCGGCGATCGACAAGGTACAGGCGGTCATCGCCTTCGACCTCGACGGCACGGTGATTTCCGTGAACGACAACTTTCTCGGCGTGATGGGCTACACCCGCGCCGAGGTGATCGGGCAGCATCACAGCCTGTTCGTGGAGCCCGCCTACCGCGAGAGCGAGGCCTACCGGGCCTTCTGGGCGGCCCTGCGGAACGGCACTTTCCAGGCAGCCCAGTTCCGGCGGATCGGCAAGGACGGGCGCGAGGTCTGGATCCAGGCCTCCTACAATCCGATCCTCGACGCCGCCGGCCGGCCCTACAAGGTGGTGAAATTCGCCACCGACATCAGCGATCAGGTCCGGCTCTTCGCCAATCTCCGGACACTCATCGACCAGAATTTCGGTGAGATCGAGCAGGCGGTGACGCATTCGACCAAGGCAGCCGCGCTGGCGTCCTCGGCGGCGGATTCGACATCCGGCAACGTCCAGACCGTCGCGGCGGCGGCCGAGGAGCTCGCGGCCTCGGTGGCGGAGATGTCCCAGAGCATCGTGCGCTCCCAGAGCGCCACCGACACCGCCTATGCCTGCGTCCAGGATGCGGACGGCCACACCAAGCGGCTCGCCGAGACCGCCACCGCCATGACCGGCATCGTCGGTCTGATCCAGGACATCGCCGGCCAGATCAACCTGCTGGCGCTGAACGCCACCATCGAGGCCGCCCGCGCCGGCGCGGCGGGCCGCGGCTTCGCGGTCGTCGCCTCGGAGGTCAAGGCTCTGGCCGACCAGGCGGCGCGCGCCACCGGTCAGATCAACGGCGAGATCGCCAGCGTCCAGCGCGTCTCGCAGGAGGTCGTGCAGGCTCTCAGCTCGATCGGGTCCTCGGTCTCGGTGATGCGCGAGACCGTGGTGGCCACCGCGGCCGCCATCGAGGAGCAGAGCGCCGTGACCCGGGATCTCGCCGAGAACATGCAGAGCGCCGCCGGCGCCGTCACGGCGATCACCGGCAATATCGGGGCGATCGTCCAGTCGGTGGCCAACGTCTCCCAGGCGGTCGACACCACCCGCGACGCCGCCAAGGTTCTGGCGCGCTGAGGACGGCGCTGCCTCAGGGCAGCGCCTGCACCAGTTCGCGGAAGCGGTTGCCGCGGATCTCGAAGTTGCGGAACTGGTCGTAGGAGGCGCAGGCCGGCGACAGCAGCACCACCGGCTCCGGCGCGCCCGAGGCGGCGGCGTTCGCGGCGGCCGTCGGGACGGCGTTCTCGAGGGTCTCGCAACGGGTATACGGCACGGCGCCCTCCAGGGTCGCCGCGAACGCATCCGAGGCCGCGCCGATCAGGTAGGCGTGGGCGACCCGCTCGAAATACGGCACGAGCGGGAAGATCCCGCCCTCCTTGGCCTTGCCGCCGAGGATCCAGTGGATGTCGCGGAAGGCGGTGAGGGCCTTCTCGGTGGAATCCGCGTTCGTCGCCTTGGAATCGTTGACGAACAGCACGTGGCCGCGCCGCCCGACCTCCTCCATCCGGTGCGGGAGACCGGGGAACGTGGTCAGCCCGGCCTGGATCTGCTCCGGCGACAGGCCGAGGGCCCGCGCCACGGCCACAGCTACCGCCGCGTTCTGCCAGTTGTGGGCCCCCCGGAGCGAGCCGATGCCGTTGACGTCGGCGAGGGCCGTCCCGTCCGGCTCCCGGACGATCCCGTCGCGCACCGTCAGCGCGTCGGTGCACAGCACGTCGCCGTGGGGCACGTGGACGCGCACGAGGTCGGCACCGCGCCGGTCGGCGATGGCGCGGCTGGGCGCATCATCGACGCCGACCACCGCGAGGCCGGCACCCTGGATCAGGCGCTCCTTGATGGCCGCGTACTGCTCCATCGTGCCGTGGCGGTCGAGATGGTCGGGCGTGATGTTCATCAGCACGCCGACGCTCGGATCGAGGCTCGGCGTCAGGTCGATCTGGAACGACGACATCTCGATCACGTGGACGCGGTCCGCGGCCGGCGGCTCCAGCGACAGGATCGCGGTTCCGATATTGCCGCCCATCTGCACGTCGCGGCCTCCCTGCGCGAGCACGTGGGCGATCAGCGCCGTGGTGGTCGACTTGCCGTTGGTGCCGGTGATCGCCACGAACGGCGCCCCCGGCGCCTGCGCCCGTCGCTCCCGGCAGAACAGCTCGATGTCGCCGATGATCGCGACGCCCGCGTCCCGGGCGAGCCGGACGCTCCAGTGCGGCTCGGGATGGGTCAACGGCACACCCGGGCTGAGCACGAACGCGGCGAAGTCGGACCAGTCGGCCTCGCGCAGGTCCCGCGTCTCGATTCCGGCCTCCCGGGCGCGGGCGAGGCTGTCGGCATTGTCGTCCCAGGCCTGCACGCCCGCCCCACCCGCCTTCAGCGCCAGCGCGGTGGCAAGCCCGGAGCCGCCGAGTCCGAACAGGGCGACGGTGCGGTCTGCGAAGGTCGTGATCGGTGTCATGCGAAACTCTGGATGCGGCAGCCGAACCCGGCCGATCCGACCCGCGCCCTCATCCTGAGGTGCCCGCATCGGCGGGCCTCGAAGGAGGGTTCCAGAACTCGCGCGGCCGACTGGAAGCCTCCTTCGAGGCACCCGCCGGGCGGCTGCACCTCAG
Organism: Methylobacterium sp. UNC378MF; assembly: GCF_900103195.1. Classification (GTDB taxonomy): domain Bacteria; phylum Pseudomonadota; class Alphaproteobacteria; order Rhizobiales; family Beijerinckiaceae; genus Methylobacterium. The sequence continues at coordinate 142,633 of NZ_FMWU01000018.1, forward strand.
GATGAGGGCGAGCGTGGGATCGCCCCCTTGGGTCACCCGTCTAGCACACTCTTCGATCAGCGCAGCTTCAGCGTCGCCAGACCCGCCATCGCCAGGATCACCGCGATGATCCAGAAGCGGATGACGACCTGCGGCTCCTTCCAGCCCTTCTGCTCGAAATGGTGGTGGATCGGCGCCATGCGGAAGACGCGCTTGCCGGTGAGCTTGAACGAGGCGACCTGGATGATCACCGACATCATCTCCAGGACGAACAGGCCGCCGACGATCGCCAGGACGATCTCGTGCTTCGTCGCCACCGCGATGGAGCCCAGCAGGCCGCCGAGCGCCAGGGAGCCGGTATCGCCCATGAAGATCTGGGCCGGCGGCGCGTTGAACCAGAGGAAGCCGAGACCGGCGCCGATCACCGCGCCGCAGACCACGGCGAGTTCGCCGGTGTCGCGGACGTAGTTCACCTGCAGGTAGCTGGCGGTGAACGAGTTGCCGACGAGGTAGGCGATGAAGCCGAAGGTGCCGCAGGCGATCATCACCGGCACGATCGCGAGGCCGTCGAGGCCGTCGGTCATGTTCACGGAATTGCCCGCGCCGACGATCACGAAGGCGCCGAACAGGGGATAGAACCAGCCGAGGTTGAGGAGCGCGTCCTTGAACACCGGGAAGGCGAGCTGATTCTGGAGCGTGGCGGGCGAATAGACCGCGATGGTGACGCAGGCCGCCATGGCGATCACCGCCTCCAGGGTGAGGCGGAACTTGCCCGAGAACCCCTTGTGCGACTGCTTCGTCACCTTGAGGTAGTCGTCGTAGAAGCCGATCGCGCCGAAGCCGAGGGTGACGGTCAGCGTCACCCAGACATAGTGGTTGCGCGGATTGGCCCAGAGCAGGATCGCCACGACGGCGCCGGCCAGGATCATCAGGCCGCCCATGGTCGGCGTGCCGCGCTTGGTCAGCAGATGGGTCTGCGGCCCGTCCTCGCGGATCGGCTGACCCTTGCCCTGGCGGATCCGCAGCAGCGAGATGATCCAGGGCCCGAACCAGAACACGAACAGGCCCGCCGTGAACAGCGCGCCGCCGGTGCGGAAGGTGATGTAGCGGAACACGTTGAGCGGCGTGAAGGCGCTGCTCAGGTCCGAGAGAAGGTACAGCATCCGGGCGCTCGGCCCCCTTGTTCAGGCTCAGGTTTCGGGGGACGGCGCCGGTCGCGCCGAACGCGCGGGCGTGCCGGTCATGGGACGGTCTGGGTCCGCCGGGCCGGATCGACCGCGTAGCGGGCTTTCAGGGCCTCGACAATCCGGCCCATGCGGCTGCCGTTGGATCCCTTCACCATGACCGCATCGCCGGACCTGAGAGTCCGGGCGAGCGGCTCGATCAGGTCGGCGGCCGTGTCGGCCACGCCGCCGCGGCGGCTCACCGGCAGGGCCTCGAACAGATGACGCATCAGCGGACCGGCCGCGAAGACGAGGTCGATCCGGGCCGCCTCGATCGCCTCCGCGAGGTCGCGATGCAGGTCGGGCGCGGCGGCGCCGAGTTCCAGCATGTCGCCCAGCACCGCGATCCGACGCCCGCGTGGCCCGGTCTCGATGCCGGCCAGCGTCGCCAGCGCGGCCCGAACCGCGACGGGATTGGCGTTGTAGCTCTCGTCCACGAGATAGGCCGTGCCGCCGCCGATCTCGAGGGCGCTGCGCTCGCCGCGGCCCGCCGGCGGCGTCAGCCCGCCGAGCGACAGGGCGGCGCGGGCGAGGTCGGCCCCGAGGCTGTGGACCACCGCCATGACACCCAGCGAGTTCAGCGCCGCGTGCCGCCCGGCGGTGCCGAGCTTGTACGTGACGGGCTGGCCCATCACCATCGCGTCGATCACCGACAGGTCGGGACGGAGCACGATCTTCAGGGCGCGCACGTCGGATTCGGGATGCTCGCCGAAGGTCACCACCCGTCCCGCCCGGGAGGCCTGCGCGTGGGCCGCGAGCCGGTCGAAATGCTGGACGTCGCGGTTGAGGATCGCGATGCCGCCGGGCTGGAGCCCGGAGAAGATCTCGCCCTTGGCGTCCGCGATCGCGGCGAGCGAGGCGAAATGCTCGATATGGGCGGGCGCGATCGTGGTGATCAGCGCGATGTCGGGCCGGACCTGGGCGGTCAGCGGCACGATCTCGGCGCCGTGGTTCATGCCGATCTCGAACACGCCGTAGCGGGTGGTGCGCGGCATCCGCGCCAAGGTCAGAGGCACGCCCCAGTGATTGTTGTAGGAGGCCGCTGAGGCGTGGGTTTCGCCCTGCTCGGACAGGACGTGGCGCAAAGCCTCCTTGGTTCCGGTCTTGCCGACCGAGCCGGTGACCGCCACGACCTGCGCGCGGGTCCGGGCGCGCGCGGCGGCACCGAGGCGCACCATCGCGGTCAGGACCGGGTCGGGACCCGCCTCGGGCACCGCCAGGACGGGGCCGTGAGACGCGAGGTCCTCGGCGCGGCCCGCGCTGACCACGGCGGCACCGGCCCCGCGGCCCAGGGCATCGGGAACGAAGTCGTGGCCGTCGCGGGTATCGCCGCGGATCGCGAAGAACAGGTCGCCAGGCTGGAGCGTGCGGGTGTCGATCGAGGCGCCCCCGATCGCGCGCTCGGCGCCGGTCAGGCGTCCGCCCGTCGCGGATTCCAGCTCCTCCCGCGTCCAGAGTGCGGTCATCGTCGGTCCCCCGTCGTCCTCAGGCCGCCGCGGCAATCGCGGCGCGCAGGACCGCATGGTCCGAGAACGGGAGCGTGCGATCCCCCACGATCTGGCCGGTTTCATGGCCCTTGCCGGCCACGACCAGCACGTCGCCCGGTCCGAGCCGGGCGACGGCGCTGTGAATCGCCTCGGATCGGTCGCCGATCTCCTCCGCGCCCGGAGCCGCGTCCAGGATCGCCCGGCGGATGGCGGCGGGATCCTCGGTGCGCGGGTTGTCGTCCGTGACGATGACGACGTCGGCAAGCCGCTTCGCGATCGCGCCCATCAGCGGCCGCTTGCCCCGGTCACGGTCGCCGCCGCAGCCGAAGACCACGATCAGCCGACCCGACGCGAACGGGCGGAGCGCGGCGAGCACGCTCTCAAGGGCCTCCGGCTTGTGGGCGTAGTCGACGAGGCAGAGGCCACCCCGCGCCTCGCCGATCCGCTCCATGCGCCCGGGGACGCCGGTGAGATGGTCGAGCGCCGCGAAGACGCCGTCGGGATCGGCGGCGCCTGCTGGCGTGGCGAGGGCGAGGCCGGCCGCCACCAGTGCGTTCTCGACCTGGAACTCCCCGACGAGCGGCAGGCGCAGATCCCGGGCCCGGCCCTCGAACAGGATGCGGGCGGCCTGCGCGAAGCCCTCGGTCCGGACGGAGGCGACCCGCAGGTCCCGTCCGCCCCGGCCGACCGTGCGGACCGGCCGGCCGGCGGCCTCCGCGGCGGCGATCACCCGCTCGGCATAGGCGCCGTCGGCATTGACGATGGCCGGGCGGCCCGGCGGCAGCAGGTCGGTGAACAGGCGCAGCTTGGCCGCGAGATAGTCCTCGATGCTCGCGTGATAATCGAGATGGTCCCGGCCGAGATTGGTGAAGCCGGCCGAGTCGAGGCGGACGCCGTCGAGCCGGCGCTGCTCGATCCCGTGCGAGGAGGCCTCCATGGCGAGGTCGGTGACGCCCTCGGCGGCGAGACGCGCCAGCGTCCGGTGCAGCGTGACCGGGTCCGGGGTGGTCAGCGAACCGTACTGGGCCCCGCGATTCGTGACGATTCCGACCGTGCCGAGGCTCGCGGCGTCGCGGCCGAGCCGGGCCAGGATCTGGCGCACGAAGTCGGCCACCGAACTCTTGCCGGCCGTTCCGGTGACCGCCACCACGGTCCCGGGCTGCGCCCCGGCGAGCCGGGCCGCGGCGTGGGCGAGCGACCGGCGCGCATCGGCGACCGGGATCCAGGTCACCGTGTCGGGCAGGTCGGCGGGACGGGTCCCCTCCCCCGCCACTGCGGCTGCGCCCCGCTGGGCTGCCTGCGAGGCGAAGCGCCGACCGTCGGCCTTCGTGCCGGGCACGGCCACGAAGACCGTGCCGGTGGCGACCTGCCGGCTGTCGGCGGTCAGGTCCGACACGGACAGATCCGCGGCGGGGCCGGTGACCTCGGGGAAGAGGTCGGCGAGCCGCGCGCTCATGACGCCACCATCACGGGCCGCCGAGCTGGTTGATGTGGTAGGCGTTGAGCTTGACCATCTGCGGGAACGGCCTCACCGGCGGCTCGAATTGCGGCGGCAGGCCGAGGATCGGCGCCACGCGCTCGATCACCTTGCCGGTGACCACGCCGGAATTCCAGGCCGCCGTGGCGTAGCCGCCGGATTCCGGCAGGCCCTGCGGCTCGTCCATGATCGTCACGAACAGGTACTTCGGATCGTTCATCGGCGCCGCCGCCATGAAGGTCGTGAACAGGCGGTTGTGGATGTAGCGGCCGCCGATGACCTTCTCGGCCGTGCCGGTCTTGCCGCCGACGAAGTAATAGGGGACCGCCGCCTTCTTGGCCGAGCCTTCGGCCGCGTTGAGCCGCATGATGTAGCGCATCGCCTCGGAGGTCTGGGCCGAGAGCACGTGGGTGGCGCGGGCCTTGGCCGAGTCCGGGGTCGCCTTCAGGAAGGTCGGGATCATCAGGTCGCCGCCATTCGCGATGGCCGCCACCGCGGCCGCCGCCTGGATCGGCGCCACCGCGATGCCGTGGCCGAACGCGATGGTGATGGTGTTGATCTCGGTCCAGCGGGACGGGACGATCGGCGCCGCGCTCTCGGGCAGCTCGGTGCGCAGCCGGTCCAGCAGGCCCATCTTCTTCAGGAAGGCCTTGTGGCCGGGCACGCCGACGCCGAGCGCCATCTTGGCCGAGCCGATATTCGACGAGTGCGTGAACACCTCCGGCATGGTGATGACCCGGTTGGTGCCGTGATACTCGTGGATCTTCTGCCGGCCCCAGTTCAGCACGCCGCCGCGGGTGTCGAAGGTCGAGTTGACGTTGTACTTGCCGGAATCGAGCGCCATGGCGAGGGTCATCGCCTTGAAGGTCGAGCCCATCTCGTAGACGCCGACATTCATCCGGTTGATGCGGTCGGGCGACAGCGCGTCCTTGGGATCGTTCGGATCGAAATCCGGCATGGAGACCAGGGCGATGACCTCGCCGGTCTTCACGTCGAGGATCATCGCGGCGCCGGCCTTGGCCTTGAAGTGGTCGATGCCCCAGGCAAGTTCGTCGCGCACGGCGAATTGCGCGCGCAGGTCGATCGACAGCTGCACCGGCTTCAGGTCGGCCTGCTTGTTGATCAGCCCGAAGCTGTTGAGGGCCTGCAGGCCGGTGGAGTCGATGTACTTCTCCATGCCGGCGATGCCGATGCCGTCGAGGTTCGTCGCGCCCAGGATGTGGGCGGCGGCGACGCCATTCGGGTAGACCCGCTTGTGGTCGGGCAGGAAGCCGATGCCCGGGATGCCGAGCCGGTGGACCTCGGCCTGCTGCTTCGGGGTCAGCTCGCGCTTCACCCAGACGAAGCCCGCGCCCTTCTTGTCCTTGCGTTGGGTGAGCTTGGCCCGCAGCTCCGAGGCGTTGAGTTCGGGCAGGACCGCGGTGAGGAGTTCGACCGCCTCGTCCTTGTCGTAGATGTTGCCCGGCTCGGCGAAGACCGAGACCGTGCGGATGTCGGTGGCCAGGATTTCGCCGTTGCGGTCGACGATGTCGGGCCGGAACGCCGTCGAGGAGGCGGCCGCGACCCGGTGCTCCTGGCTGGGCGGCTCCCCGAAGATCGCCATCATCAGGAGCTTGGCGGAGATCGTCCCGAACACGCCGACGAAGACCAGCCCGACCAGCGCGACGCGCATGTGCGAGCGCTCGATGGCCAGCCGGAACATGCTCCGCAGGAGCGCCTTGGCGCGCTCGGCGCGCGGCTCGGGCTCGCGCGCCTCCTCCTCCAGGGGGCGCGGCGCGCCGGCCGCATGCGCCAGCGCGGCGGCTTCCAGCAGCGCCGCCTCGTGGTCCGACACGGCGGGCTCGACCGCCGGGTCTAGGGTCTCGTCGGCGTGATCGGACACGGGGGTTTACCTCGAAGCCGTCGTCGGGGTGCGGGTCGTGGTGACGGTGCGGGTGATCGAGCCGGTCGTGCGCGGCTCGATCGTCCCCTTGTCCTTGGGCGTCGCCGTGGCGGCGAGCAGCCGGCCGATCTCGTCCCCGCGCTCCGGCCGGGCGGGCAGATCGGAGAGGCGCGCCAGATGGCTGGTGCCGATCGGCTCCAGGGCGATATGCTTGTCGACGGCCGCCTGGAGGCGGTCCGGCCGGGTGAGCAGCTGCCACTCGGCGCGCAGCACGGCGATCGCCTGCCGCTCCTTGTGCAGGGCCGTCTGCAGCTTGGAGACCTGACCGCCCTGGTAGAGCGTGTCGTACTTGATCGAGTAGGCATAGATCGCCGAGGCGACGAGGCCGGCCACTGCCAGCAGGTTCAGGAGGCGGATCATCGGCGATGGCCTCCGCGGGCCGCGTCGGGCAGGCTCGCCAGGGCGGTCAGCGCCGCCAGCGGTTCGGGAACGTCGGATTCGGTGCGCTCCGCGACCCGGAGCTTGGCCGAGCGGGCGCGCGGGTTGCGGGCCGTCTCGGCCTCGCCCGGCAGGACCGGGCCCTTGGTGACGAGACGGAAGCTGCGGATGGTCTCGACCGGACCCCCGGGCAGATGGCGCGAGGCCTGCGCGGAACGACCGCTGCGGGCCGCGAAGAACTGCTTGACGATCCGGTCCTCGAGCGAGTGGAACGTCACGACCGCGAGCCGTCCGCCGGGCCTCAGCGCGCGCTCGGCCGCGTGCAGGGCGCGCACCAGCTCGCCGAGTTCGTCGTTCACGGCGATCCGCAGGCCCTGGAAGGTCCGCGTCGCCGGGTGGATATGGCTGCCGGGCTCGGTCCGCACCACGCCGGCGACCAGTTCGGCGAGTTGCGCGGTGGTCTCGATCCGGCCGCGGCGGCGCGCCTCGAGGATGGTCCGCGCCACCGCGCGCGAGCGCCGCTCCTCGCCGTAATGGTAGATGATGTCGGCGAGCACGGTCTCGTCGGCCTCGTTGACGAGGTCGGCCGCGCTGGGGCCGTCGGCGCCCATGCGCATGTCGAGGGGCCCGTCGTTGCGGAACGAGAAGCCGCGCTCCGGCACGTCGAGCTGCATCGACGAGACGCCGATATCGAGCACCACCCGGTCCACCTGGGCGAGGCCCGCCTCCGCCAGGACGGTGTCGAGCGCGCCGAAGCGACCGTGCAGGAGGCGCAGGCGCCCCCCGGATGCCGCGACCAGCGCCTGGCCACCCGCGATCGCCGTCGGGTCGCGGTCGATGGCCACCACCTGCAGCGCAGGATCCGCCGCCAGGAGCGCGCGGGTGTAGCCGCCGGCACCGAAGGTGCCGTCGACCGCAAGCCCGCCCGCCGTGGCGAGCGTCTCGATGACCTCCGCGAGGAGGACCGGGACGTGCGGCTGATCCGGCACCTCGGCGCCGTCGTGCCGCGGCGCCGTCTCGGGAGAGGGACGACGCCGGCTCATGGGTGCCTCGCCGATGGCGCGCGCCGTGCCTGGCGCGGACGGTCGGAATGTCGGCGCGTTCCGGAGATCCGGACGCGGATGCGGCTCATGCGACTCATGGTGCCCTGTGCCGGGCCGCGCGAGCGCGGCGCGCGTGACGGGAACGGCACCGGATGCTGAGCGCGCAAGATGCCGCGCACGGACGGGACCTGCACCATGGCAGGTTGCGCCTGGCGATCCGATACACGCCGTTGACGGGAGGATGCCGGGTATCATGGGCCTCGGAGGATCGTCAACGCACAAGCTTGGCGCTGCCGCGCCGACCGATCTGAACCCGACAAGGTTAACCGAAGGTTTTTGCCGCACCGGAATCTTCGGCGCATCGCGCGCCGGTTCGGATGCGGCGCCGAGCCGTAAGGCGTTGCGCTGGCGAGGCTTATCGGTGCGTGGATCAGCCGGCCTATAAGCCGGGTTCTGTATGGCCGGAGCGCTCGCGCGCGCCGACGTGGCGGCCATTCCTCTGGGACGGTCGTCGCCGACCGCCTCGAGCAACCAACCCGGGCGACTGGCCTGGAGAGCCGGCCTGCCCTTCTCGCGAAGGGCGCGCCGCCCCTATTCGGTCTTGCTCCCGGTGGGGTTTGCCGTGCCGTCCGCGTTGCCGCGTCCGCGGTGCGCTCTTACCGCACCCTTTCACCCTGACCCCGGACGGATCCGGGGCGGTCTGCTTTCTGTGGCACTGTCCCTGGGGTCGCCCCCGCCGGACGTTATCCGGCACCGTCTCTCCATGGAGCCCGGACTTTCCTCCCCGGATGCTCGCGCGTCCGGAGCGGCCGCCCGGCCGGCTGATCCGCGGGCAGATGCGCCCGCGGAGCCGTCCGGGTCAAGGGTGCAGGACCCTCACCAGGTGCCGGTGTTCGCCATGGACGTCCAAGGCTCCTGCGGCTCCTTGGCGCCGCCCTTCTGCAGGATCTCGATGGAGATACCGTCCGGCGACTTCACGAAGGCCATGTAGCCGTCGCGCGGCGGCCGGTTGATGGTGACGCCCTTCTCCTGCAGCCGGGCGCAGAAGGCGTAGATATCGTCGACTTGGTAGGCGAGATGGCCGAAATTGCGCCCGCCCGTGTAGGTTTCCGGATCCCAGTTGTAGGTCAGCTCGATCAGCGGCGACTTGGTGGCCGTGGCCCGCTCGACGTCCCCGGGGGCAGCCAGGAACACGAGGGTGAAGCGGCCCTTCTCGTTCTCGACGCGACGGACCTCCTTCAGGCCGAACGTGTCGACGTAGAAGGCCAGCGCCCGGTCGAGATCGGCAACCCGGACCATGGTGTGCAGAAATTCCATAATGGCGCTATCCCGTTGATATGATGATAGTTTTGGCCGGTTCTGGCAAGAAACTGACACGAACTTGCGTGCAGGGCGTTCGCCTGCGGCTGATTGGTCGCCGCGATAGTTAGCGTCCGATCGAGCGGCGAGTAGGTCGCACCTGGGCCCCGGAAGCTTCCCAGGCTCGCGAATTGGCCAGTTGGTGGGTATGCTGGCGATCGTTGTCACGGCGGAGGTATCTAAGCCGTTGATAAGTAACGCTTCTACGGGGTAGTGGATGATCACGTTCGGCCAGGGGAAGCTGAGCAGTGTCGCTATTATGCCCCTATCCTGCACCCATAGCCGACGGTCGAACTCACCTCTCGCGGCTACCCTTCAACACTCCCGAATCGCCCGATCAGTGCGTCCCTGGGTAAAGATCGAGCTCGCCTGACGACTTACCCGAATCAGTTGGTGGGCGAGGGGCTGGTTCTGCCCCGGGATTGAGTTCGCTCAACCCTGACCCGTGCCGCCCTTTCCCGCCTACTCTGGGTGGGCCTAGGCCTAAGCTGTGTCCTGACAGTGCGTGCAAGATGTACGGCGCTTCATGCGCGGCGCACTCATCAACGCTCAGCTTAAGCGCGAGCGCTGCAATAGCGTCAACCAGGTGATTCGTTCCGGACGCTCGATGATCGGCCTAAACTGTCTGCCGTTCCGCGGAAGCCACGCACGTGCGAACTGCGCGCGCGGAGCGCACTACCAAATGGCGACCTCGCCGAGCGCATCGATCACCTTGCTCGGCCTCTAGGCTCCAGGCGCCATATCGGCGAAGCGCCTCATCCATCCGCGGGCGCTCGGACCTCTCATTCCAGCCCGGCGCGATGTGCCCGCGTCACTGTAGGATCCAATGGCATCGCGGCAACATTCCTCTTTGCGCATAGAGGGAGAATGCGTAAGCATCCGGCCTGAGCCGCAGGCATTCCGGTCGCGGTAGATTGGCCGCGTCAGGCGGCGTCGGCGACGAGCTGAGTGGCGGCAGGTTGCTGCCAGTTCCACGGCAGCAAGGCATCGAGGTCCCGCGCGGGGTGTTTGTTGATGCGCGCGAGCACATCGGCCAGCCACGCCTGCAGGTCGACGCCGTTGAGGCGCGCGGTCTGGATCAGCGTGTACATCACCGCCGCGCGCTCGCCGCCGGGCACCGACCCGGCAAACAGCCAGGCTTTCCCGCCGAGAGCGATACCGCGCAGCGCCCGTTCCGCCGCGTTGCTGGTCAGGCAGATCCGCCCGTCGTGGATGACGCGCTCGAAGGCCGGCCAGCACTTGAGCATGTAGTCCATCGCTTTGGCCACGTCGGCATGGCGCGAGAGCCTGGTCCGCTCGGCCCGCATCCAGGTCTCCAACTCGGTGACGCACGGGGCGAGGCGCTCGCGCCGAATCACAAGACGGGCGGCAGCCTCAAGGCTATTGATCTCCCGCTCGACCACAAAGATCGCGTCGATGCGCTCGACCGCCGCCAGTGCAAGCGGACCCAGCACCGGCAACCGGCCGCGCGCCTTGGCGGTGACGTCGGCGAGCACGAAGAATCTGCAGCGCGCGTGTGCCCAACACGCCGCCTCGACAAGCGGCCCCAGAGGACGCGTGGGGTCGTAGAGCCGGTTGAACCCGGCAAAGGCGTCGGCCTGCAGCACGCCCGAGAAGCCATCGAGGTGACGCTCGGAATGCTCGCCTAAGCGATCGGGCGAGAACTGGAACAGCGCCGCCGGCGGGTCGAGGCCGCCGAACGGCCGGTCGTCGCGCACGTACACCCAATTTAGCTCTATAACAGGACAGATAAAAACACTATTTCTTCTTGTTCGAAGGAGTGGCTGTCGGAGAAGCCGATGTTTCACTATCTAGCTGCTTTAATTGGCGCGCGGCATTCTCGTTTGTTGTACCGGTGCTGCCTTGGCGCTTAGCTGCATCGGATGCTTGCTGAGTCGTAGTCGTTTTCTTATCTTCCGCAGATTCGGCAATGGTCGCGCCTGAAAAGGCGCAGACGACAACAAATCCGACTAGCGTCGTTCGCATTTTGTGCCTCCATCGATCAATATTTTGACTGCACTGCGGACGAGAACGTACTTCCGAAATTGTTCTGCGTAAATGCCCAATTTAAGGTATGCCTCCAGTGTCCTCCGGAAAAGGCCAAGCTTACACGTCCAAGTCGTTGTGTGACTCGTGTAGGGGCAGGGACAAAACCGTTTGGCCTGAGCTGGCAGATGCGGGCACAGGCGAGGGTGATGAAGGCTAGGTGGAGGTCGGGACGGCACTCGTATCGGCATGGCACTCGTAGCGGACGGCGAGGCGGCGGAAGCGGGCCAGGCTCGCCAGAGTGCGCTCCACGATCAAGCGGTAGCGGCCTAGGGCGTCTCTGAAATGGTTCCCAGTCTGGGTGGTCAGGCCCATGTTCGAGAAGGTGCGCGACGGGTCCCCATCGAACCCGTTCGATGGGGACCCTGGTCGTCGGCCTCTACCTCGCCCCACCCGATCGCGCGCTGGTGCTGTGCGTCGACGAGAAGCCGAAGATCCAGGCGTTGCAGGGCACGGCGCCAGCCTTTCCCCTCCGGCCGGGCCAGGCCGAGCGCGTGACCCACGATTATCGTCGGCATGGCACGCTCGACCTGTTTGCCGCCCTCGACGTGAAAGCTGGAACGGTGATCGGGAGCTGCAAGCCGCGACGTCGCAGCGCCGAGTTCCGGACCTTCCTGGAACAGGTCGAGAGCAGCGTCGCACGCGATCTGGAGGTGCGTCTCGTGCTCGACAACCTGAAGACGCACAAGACGACCCTGGTACAAGACTGGTTGGTTCAGCATCCGCGGTTCAACCTCCACTTCACGCCGACGAGCGCGTCGGGGCTCAATCTCGTGGAGCTCGATCTACGTGGCCCTCGAGCGCTCGGCTCTTGCTCCAGTCGCAGGGTGTTGCAAGAGTGAGATCGCCTTGCCCGAACTCGTCCATCTGTGCGAGGCGGGGTCCGGTTCGCGACCGTGCTGGCCGATGCCCGCTACGGCAGCAGTGCTGCCTTCCGTCATGGTCTTGAGGAGCGTCACCTGGGCTGGGCCGTAGGCATCCTGCCCACGCAGAAGGTCTTCCCCGCGGAAGTCATGCTCGTGCCGTCCTCCAGTCGTGGCCGCAAGCCTGTCCCGGACCAGGAGCCGCGCGGTGGAGGCCGTGCTGGCCGAGTGCTCCTGGCGGCGCGTTACATGGCGCCGGGCACTAAGCTTGATTTGGAAAGCAGCGGCCGCCTGCCTCGGGTAACGCGTGCAGTCAGGCGCCGGCCCGGCCAGCAGCCGCGTTCCCCAGACAGACCAAGGCAGCTCGGTCTGGTTGCTGTAACGAGAGGCGAAAGCCAGATGTAGGTCGGCAAGCGCGCATTCCCGGACTTTTCACGATGTCCCGTGCACTCGGTGAGCGTACAAAACTCTGTCGGCACGTGCCGGCATGTAGGAGGATGTCGACCGCTGATAGATCGCGATTGGCCAAAGCGAGCCTAATAGCCCCCTCGTCCTACTGAGCTTGCAGCACCGGCTGCGCCACTACGGCCGACAGAATTTCCAGCGCCTGCTCCTCCTGACCGTCCGGTCGCGTCTCCAGCGCCGGCTGCTCCGCTACGACCGACAGAACTTGCCGCTCCAGCAGCTCCGGCCCTACCTACAGATGAATTTTGTGCATAGATCCCCGATATAAAGAGTGAAAAAGAAAGCAATTCCAATAAAATAGTCGTACTTACACGCATAGTATCCTCCCGTTCTGTTTTGAAGGAAAATACGATTTGTTTCAAGGCGGAATTCACAATTAAGATCGGCATTGCTGGGCATTAGCGCAGCAAACTTGGCTATAAACTCGTGCGTATGCCGTTCACGTGCAGTAGTATTATGCGGATAATTTTGCTATAAGCGTTTTAGTCACTCCAATCAAGACTCCGAGGTGCGAAAGTGAAAGCTAGAGCCGCGTTTCGAAAATGGGTCACAGTTTTAATCTCATACACTGTGATGATTGAATGCGCGAACTCCCAATCATGCAATACAAATGAATATATTAAGATTGATAGAAACTTAAGTTCTCTGAAATATAATTTAGGTACAACTGATATCGACGATGATTTTAGTGGATATTGTTCTACGTTAAGCGAGCTAATCGATGAAAATGAGAAAATGGTAGATTTTTTGGAAGATTGTAACAGATCTGCAGCTATTATAGCGAAGAAAACACTTCAGAACTACAAAAGACAATACAAAAGCAACAGATGCTAGAGTATCGTTTCGTTCTTGGCTATGACGTGGACGGAAAAGTCCTTCTAAATCTTGTGGTACTAAAACGAGTTGTTACCAACCCATACGGCGAAAGGAACGAAAATGGGAATGCGTTCCATCAAACTTTGCTTGATATGAAGATGGCGAACGAGTCGGGCTGGGTTGATTACCTCATATCGGCGCCAGTTAAGTCAAACCTTTCAACGAAGTAGAGTTATGTTAGGGCTGTTAAATCCGATGGCGCGCCGGGTGTGATCGGGGCGGGATTTTATCTCGAATTGCCGCCGAATACGCCCGATGCGCCGGTTCAGAAGGCCCGCTAAGGGTGAAAGCAGTCGGTAACTGCCGCTTAAACGGCCAAGCCGTCTGAGGTCAGACCCTAATAGGGGTTGGTGGTGAAGAAGGTTTTGTCTCGACGTTCTCCACCTGTCTCCACCCACGTGTTCCAGGGTGGAGAATGCTCACTCACCCGTGTCTGAGGCGTGCCCGCCAAATTCCACGAACTTGCGCGGCTTACCTTTGGCATCTTTGCCGTCGACCGCCTCGAACCTGCCCTTCTCGATCCAGACCTTGAGCATGCCGGTGATCTTGGACTTGTGGGCCTTGTCCTCGCGGTCGAGCTTCAGGGCGCGGGCCATCGGGATGCCCACCCATTCCGGGGACTGGGCATCGAGCCGGAAGCGGGTGCCGGCTGCCGCGCACCCCGCCACCTCAGGTTAGGTAGGGAACTCAGACAACCAATTGCTGTCGCTTGCGTTTTCTTCCTGAGATTGGGATTTCCAGCGCAGGAGGATCGCGATGGCAAGGTTGTTCTGCCTCCCGGATAGCGCTTGGGCGCGGATTGAGCCGCACCCACCTCACGGCCAACCGGGCAAACCTCGGGTCGACGACAGGCGGGTGATCAGCGGCATCCTGCACGTCCTGAAGGTCGGCTGCCGCTGGCAGGACAAGCCTTCCGCCTATGGCCCACACACGACGATCTATAACCGCTACAACAGGTGGGTCCAGACACTGGTCAAGTCATTCAACGTCCGCCTGTGCGACGAGGTCCTCAACGCGAATTGGTTCTTGTCGTTGTTTTACCCGATCAGCAAGATCGAGATGCCGCGGCGTCAGTAAAACGACAGCCGTCCTCACGCAGCTTTGGGGCAGCTAACGCCTCGGGAGCTAGTGCAGTGACGCGGACGGAGGATTCACGCAGGCGGTGAGGCGTGCGAGTCTGGGCCATGGCTCAGACGGTATGCGTTCTTCTCGATACGAGCGACGCGGCACGGCTGGCTGCGATCGCCAGCGACCGCTCTCGCCCGCTCAAACATATCCAGCGCGCCCGCATCGTCTTGCTCTCGGCCGAGCGCCTGAGTGTCCAGGACGTCGCCCGGCGAGCGGGCGTCAGCCGTCCGGCCGTGTGGCGCTGGCAGCGGCGCTACGCCGAGGCGGGCGTCGAGGGTCTGCTGCGCGACAAGACGCGTCCGCCCGGGACACCACCCCATTCGACCGAGACGGTGGCTGAGGTGCTGGCGCT
>NZ_FMWU01000035.1 GCF_900103195.1 Methylobacterium sp. UNC378MF
CGAAACCACTTGCGATGCGCCGGTCTGGTGGCCTGAGCGGCGTGCCCAGAACCCGATCCCATCTCGAACTCGGCCGTTAAACACGCCAGCGCCTATGGTACTGTGTCTCAAGACACGGGAGAGTCGGTCGCTGCCAGACCCGCCCATCGCAAGACACGCATCCCCTCGACACAAAACACCGATCCGGCCCCGGATACACCGCCCACGCTCACACGGAGCCGGCGCCCCGGACCAGCCGCACACACTTGGCGCGGGGTGGAGCAGCCCGGTAGCTCGTCAGGCTCATAACCTGAAGGTCACAGGTTCAAATCCTGTCCCCGCAACCAACGATCCTTGCGATAGCAAGTCATCCAGAACCCCGGCCTCCGAAAGGAAGCCGGGGTTCTTTTTGTTGGCTGAGAACCGCAGGATGCCGGCGAGGTCGCCGCGCAGCACGATGCGCAGTCCGCCGTTCTCAGGGACGAGCTTCACCTGATTGACGAGCGTGCGAAGCAGCCTGGCCGCCTCCATACGATGGTCCTCGGTCTGGAGGCTCTCGTAGAGACCGGCGATACGCTGTCGGTACGTCTCCGCCATGTTCGGGTGCAGCAGGGGCGGGGGCTCGTTTGCGTTCGCAAGGAACGCCGTCAGTTCGGCCTTGCGGTCTTCGAGCCGGCCGATCCTATCCTTGAGCTGCGCGCCCGGCCTGCACGACCCACTCGCTCTCCGGATTGAGCCCCGACACGCGCTTACCCGTGTCGGGGTCTTTGACGTAGCGGAGCCGGTTCCACACCAGCCGGACGACATAGAGTTCGTTGTTGAGGATGCCGACGCCGCGCTTCGGCTTGCCGTGGACCGTCGACGGTCCCCATTGCGAACCCTGCGGCCCGGCCACGCCTTCGCGGTTCAGCTCAAACGCGATCGTGCGCGACGACTTGCCGGCGAGATAGTCCTTGAAGATCCGACGGACGACGGCGGCCTCGGCCTGATTGATCGTCCGGTCGCCGCGGATCGACTGACCCTGGGCACGGACGGTCCCGGTAGCGCAGCGCGGTCGGGAGCGATGATAGCGCCCCCGAGCCGGTCCTGCACATACGTCCTCAGGGCTGCGTTGGCGGCCAGCTTCGCCTGCTTTGGCCGACGCGCCGCACGCTTGGCGTGCCATGGGGCTGTCGTGGCACGATAGTCGAGATTGCCGCTGCGCGTCGCTGCGTTCCGCCGCAACTCCCGCGAGATGGTTGAGGCCGCCCGACCCAGCCGCCTCGCCATCTCCCGGATTCCATGACCTTGCGCCCGAAGCAGCGCGATCTCCTCACGCTCGGTGAAGGACAGGTAGCGATCAGAGGGCGACGGCGACGAGAGTGAGAGATGGGAGGGCGGCAGTCCGCCCGCTTCTCGGAACCAGCGCGTTCCCACCGGCTGTGAGATCCCGCATCCCATCGCAGCGTGCTCGCTCGACAGACCCGACGCGATCAATACCCAGAACCGGCGTCGATGCTCCCGCTGTGCCACTGGCGGCCGCCCCGGCGATCTCAGCTTGCCCCGTAGTGCCCGATCCGAATGCCGTCGACCCGCCATCGCAACTGCCCTCCCCAGGCTGTTGCGACAAACACCTGAATCTACCCAGTACTGTTCGAACGAATATCAGGCGAAGCTACGAGGACATGGCATCGTGATTTCGATGTTCGGCAAGGGAAATTGCTTTGACAACGCGATGGTCGAGACGTTCTTCAAGACGCTGAAGAGCGAACTGGTCTGGCGCACCGCGTTCCAGACGCGAGCCGAGACCATCGCCGCGCTGGCGCGTTACATCGATGGCTTCTACAATCCCCGATGCCATCACTCGGCGCTCGGCTTCACCAGCCCCGTTCAGTTCGAAAGGGGCATCGCCCACCAAACCGCTCTCCACTAAACACAAGCAAATCCACCGGGGTGCTGGCGCGGGAGACCGGACAACCGGCTGCCGATCCAACCCGGCTGATCGCGCCCATGTTGGCGCGGTTCATCGCAATGGATCGGGCCTTCACGAAAGCTCGACGAAGTCAAAGCTGAATTCTTGATCTGAATTAATCCATCTTCCGTTCGACTCGTGCATTGATTGGCAATGAAGATGGTCTGAAAGTTTTTGGTAATCTCCAAGTCATCGATATTCGGCGCCAAGTTTCCCCCTTAACTTTGTCGAACAACCGGTACGATAGACCATCGTCAATACGGCAGCTTCTGCGGTGTAGGTCGGTCTGCCCGCCAGTCCGCTCTCGGAACCAACCGTCCGGACGGTTCGGCCACTTTTGGCCAAACGCCCCAATCCAGCGTTATCAATAGCTTAGCCGTTCTCTAGATCTGGTCCAGTTCGAACCGCGTCGATTTCCGCAACCACCACAGTCCTTTACCTCACTTGAAAAGTTTGGCCATTTTTGGCCAAGCCCTCGGCCATTTTTGGCCAAAAATCTCAACCGCTGATGGATGCTTTAGATCACACGCTTGTGGCTGAAAACGATCCGCCTGATAGATCAGGCACTTGATACGCTGACAAAAAATAAGACCTCCATAGAAACTCTTGGCACGAACTCTGCCATGTGCTTCCTGCGAAGCCGGAACACAGCGCAGATCACCGGACCTCATCTGGCCGGATCTGCGGATCAACCTTCACCGGCCTCGGATCATCGGGGAAGACCATGCCGACACCCGCCTATATCTCGATCGAGGGCTCGACCCAGGGCAACATCACCCAGGGGGCGTTCACCGAAGCTTCCGTGGGCAACATCTGGCAGGAGGGCCACGAGAACGAGATCCTCGTCCAGGCCATCGACCACCGTGTCACCATCCCGCGCGACCCCCAGTCGGGCCAGCCCTCGGGTCAGCGCGTCCACCTGCCGTTCAAGTTCACCGCGCCGCTGAACAAGGCCACACCGCTGCTCTACAACGCTCTGACCTCGGGCGAGATGCTGACCAAGGTCGAGGTCAAGTGGTTTCGCACCAGCTCGGCCGGCAAGCAGGAGCACTTCTTCACCACCCGCCTGGTCGACGCGACCATCATCGACATCGACTGTCAGTTGCCGCACTGCCAGGACGCGCGCAACGCCGACTTCACCCAGCTGATCGCCGTGTCGCTGTCCTATCGCCGGATCGAGTGGGAGCACACGGTCGCCAGCACGTCGGGCGCCGACGACTGGCGCAAGCCCAAGGCCTGAGCCGGACGGCCTGAGCGGCGGGGGACGAGCGGATGCGCGCCTCGGGCGGGTCACGCGCCGGATGGCCCGGCGAGCCGTGGGACGAGGCGCGCCCGGACGAGGGTGTCCAAGACGAGCCCGTCCCGGACGAACCTCCGCCGTGGCCGATCCCGGCCCGGATGCTCCGGCCGCCCGCCCGGCTGCCGGGGCGGTGGCCGGGCTGGCGCGACCACGCCGGCGACCTCGCGCTAGTGCCAGCCGCCGGGGTGACCGCCCTGGCGATCCGGGTGTTCTCCGCCGACCCGGCCGAGTGGGTCGTCGACCTGCCCGAGGCGGCGGCCGTGGCATTCTGCGCCGTGCCGGACGGCCGCGACGGGATGCCGATCCTCCTGGCCCTGGTCTCCTTGGGCCCGGTGCTCGGCCTGATCGGCCTGGCCGGCTTTGGGCGCCCGCGCTCCTGGCTCGGCCTGATCCTGGGCGCGGGGCTCGCCGCCTTCTGGCTGCAGCGCTTCGTCCTCCACGTCCCCGGCTGCACCCCCTGAGCCCGCAACCCCCTGAGCTGGCCCCGCCGGCCGGGACCGCCACCGCCTTCGAGAGATCCTGATGATCGCCCTGCCCGCCGAGATCACCCAGCCGCTGAGCGAGATCGAGCGCGACTTCACCCTCGCGTTCACCGCAGACGGCCTGACAGACGCGGATCTCGCGGTCACGGGCTTCCGCCTGGAGGAGGCGATCTCGAGCCTGTTTCAGGCGGAGATCGCGCTGGCCTCACCCGACCCAGGCCTCGATCTCACCGCGCTCCTCGACAAGCCGGCGCGGCTGTCCGTGCTCGACCGCTACGGGCCGCCCCGCCACGTCCACGGGGTGGTCGCCCTGGCCGAGCGCGGCGACACCGGCGCGCACCACACGCGCTACTCCGTCCTGGTGATGCCGGCGCTCCACCGCCTGCGCTTTTCCGCCGATTGCCGGATCTTCCAGACCAAGAGCGTGCCCGAGATCGTCGAGGCGGTGCTCAAGGAGAATGGGGTCAGCGCCTATCGCCTGGCGCTGACCGAGCCGCACCCCGCGCGCGAGTATTGTGTGCAGTACCGCGAGACGCACCACGCCTTCATCGAGCGGCTGCTCGCCGAGGAGGGCATCGCCTACCACTTCGAGCACGCCGAGGGCGCCCACACCCTGGTTCTCACCGACGCGACCAAGCTGGCGCCCGACGCGCCGGGCGCGGAGGCGATCGAGTACAACGCTACGCCCGGCGGCACGGTGAAGGGCCCGCATGTCGGGCGGTTCACGTGGCGGGAGGTGGTGGCGCCCTCCGACGTGGTCCAGCGCGACCACTTCTTCCGCAACCCCGTGCACGACTTCGAGGCGCGGGCGCAGGCGTCCGCGCTGAACGGGCTGACGCGCAAGCTGGAGATGTACGACTACCCCGGGCGCTACAAGGCGGACGCGGTGGGTAAGGCGTTCACGCGCTACCGGCTGGAGGGTCTTCGCGACGAGGCGAGCCACGGCGAGGGGGCGGGGCGGGGCGCGCGGCTGCTGCCCGGGCACCGGTTCGAACTCACCGGGCATCCCGATCCGGCGCTGAACCGGCGGTTCTTAGTGGTGGCGGTGAGCCACGCGGGCAGCCAGCCGGGGGCGGTGGAGGCGGATGCCGGTGACGGGGGCGCGTATCTGACCACGTCGTTCCGGGTGATCCGGCACGACACGCCCTACCGGCCGGACGCGCCGACCAAGCCGCGGGTAGAAGGCCCGCAGATGGCGATCGTGACGGGTCCGGCGGGGGAGGAGATCCACTGCGACGCGTTCGGGCGGGTGAAGGTGCGCTTCCCCTGGGACCGGTCGGGGCGGGCGGACGACACGGCCTCGTGTTGGATTCGGGTGAGCCAGGGCTGGGCGGGGGCGAGCTGGGGCCAGATGGCGGTGCCGCGGGTGGGCCAGCACGTGATCGTGGACTTCCTGGAGGGCGATCCCGACCAGCCGATCATCACGGGCCGGGCCTACAACGCGCGCGAGCCGGTGCCGTACCCGCTGCCGGCCAACAAGACGCGGATGACGATCAAGTCGAAGACGCACAAGGGCGAGGGGTTCAACGAGCTGCGGTTCGAGGACGAGCAGGGCCGCGAGGAGGTGTTCGTCCACGCCCAGAAGGACATGCGGGTGAAGGTGCGCCACGACCGGCGCAAGCGGGTCGACCACGACCAGTCGGAGAGCATCGGCCACAACAAGTCGATCGATGTCGGCGGCAACCATGTCGAGACGATCGCGCAGAACAAGCAGCTCACGGTCGGCATGAACATGAACCGCACCGTGGGCCTGACCTCCTCGGAGGAGGTCGGGATGATGAAGAACACCGTGGTCGGGGTGAATCAGACCGTCACGGTGGGCGAACAGCACGTGATCAACGTCGGCAAGGAGATGCTGATCAACGTCGGCGAGACGTTCCAGCTCACGGTCGGCAAGGCGACGCTGACCCTGACCAAGGACGGGCACGTCACGCTCACCGGCACGACCCTGACCACCGACTTCTCCGAGCAGGTGAAGCACTGGGGCAAGGTGATCGACCTGAACCCCTCGCGCTGAGGGGCGGGCGATGCTGCTGCGCAACGACACGCCGCTGGCGGCGATCGGCTTCGACGACCTGCACCGGGACGGGGCGGTCATGGCGGTGGTCGCCGTGCGGGCGAGCTACGCGCTGACCGCAGAGGGCGCCCTGCGCCTGTACGAGCGGCAGGCGATCGCGATGAGCGACGTCTACGAGGGCGACCCGCACCGCACGCCGCTGCTGCGCGCGAACGATCTCGTCGGCTACCGGCCGCACGCGGACGTGACCGTGCTGGGCAGCGCCCACGCGCCGGGCGGCCGGCCGACGGCCTCCTGGGAAGTGTCGCTCGGCCTGGGGAATGGTCGCGCGAGCCTGCGGGTGCACGGGCCGCGGCGCTGGGAGCCGGCCGGTCCGTCGTGGCGGCTCGGGCCGGCCGAGCCGGTCGCGCGGGTGCCGCTCGATTACCGCCTGGCGGCCGGCGGCCGGTTCGTCGGCGACCCGGAGGCCGGGGGCAGCCCGTACAACCCGATCGGTCCGGGGCTGCTGCACCGGGACTGGAGCCCGGTGGGGCGGGCGCTGCGGGCGCCGCAGATCGAGGCGGTGGACGCGCCGGTGACCGATCCGTTCGCGGTGCCGGAGCCGGCCGGGTTCGGCCCGGTGCCGCCGTTCTGGGCGTGGCGGGAGCGGCACTGCGGCACCCGGGACGAGGCGTGGCAGCGCGGGCGCTGCCCGCAGATGCCGGCGGACTTCGACTACCGCTTCTTCCAGGTGGCTGCGCCCCGGCTGATCGTGCGGCGGCTGTCCGGCGGCACGCGCGTGAGCCTGGACGGGCTGCTGCCGAGCGGGCCTCTAGCGTTCCGCCTGCCGGAGTTCGTGCCGGTGGTGCGGCACAGCTGGAATGACGGCCGGGAGGCGCGGGCGGCGCTGACGCTGGACGGGCTGCACCTCGACCTGCGGGCGGAGGCGCCGCCCTGGTCGGTCGATCTGACGTGGCGCGGCTGCATCGCGCGGTGCCCGGCGTATCTGGGCGCGGCGCTGGAGGCGGTGCCGGCCGGGCAGGCGGCGGGCCTGCCGGTCTCGGGCGATCACGGCCTGCGCGATGGGGGAGAGGCCGCATGAGCCTGCCGCGCGAAGGCGCGCGCGTGACGCGCGACGGGATCCTGATGTCGGTCCCGATGAACTGGGGCCGGTCGCCTCAGGCGATCGTGCCGTACCGGATCCACACGCAGGGTCAGATCGAGGGGGCGCAGGCGGCGGGGAGTGTGCGTCAGACGGATCAGGCGTCGTACGTCGAGGGCTCGCTGATCAAGGCCTGCTACGGCGACGAGGCGGCGACCGGCGGGGGCGTCCAGTTCGGCACGCAGGGCGCGGAGTGCGAGCCGAAGACGTGGTCGAAGACGGTCAAGATCCAGGACAAGGGGGTGGTGCGCCACGACGACGAGTGGTGGATGAACCATAAGGAGACTTGGGGCAAGCTCACCTACCCCAAGGATACGAACACTTACGATACGCCAAAAGCCAAGACCGTTGAGCCGAGGACGCGGTTCGCTTTTTATCAGACGCCAAACACCACCACAGATTTTTCCCCGTTTACTGTACCGTCAGCGCCTCCTGAGACCGCGCCAGCGCCACAACCGCAACCTCTGGAGATACCTGCGCTCGGCCGCGATGGCATCGCGCTCCGTGTCGTAACCGGTGCTATCGAGGCGGCCGGGATGGCGACGAGTGCGCTCGCGGCTGCTTTCCTACTGGCGATGACAAGCCCTGCCGGTGAACCGGAAAAGGACGGGTTCCGCACCACGGGAAAGCCTAGGGGAAAGTGCCCCTGCAAGGTTGGAAAGTATAAAGATCTCAAAAATATTTGCGCCCACCTTTGTGAAAACGGCCAAGCGCACCACATCGTGCCAGATTTTACCAAGCGTTATGTCGCTCGTAAATATGCCAGGGGCGAGGCGGGCCGTATCAAAGGGCTGGCGAGCTACGATGATGGCGCATCGATTTGCCTACAGGGCAATGCAAAAGACGATGGGTCAGAACATTTCGAAGCTCACGGAGCGGATAGCGAGATTGAGAAACTGGGGAACCATCCAGATACGTTGCTTATGCCCAAGGGCACGGCTTTCATCGAGGATATACGCGACAAATCAACAAGACAAGTTATCAAACTGAGAGAAGATTGCGCGGAGCAAATCAGCGCGGTTGTCTCGTCCGAGTTCTCGGGTATAAATCCCAACACTCTGGGACGAACGACTATTGACCGGCTTCCGACCGGAACTGCGCTCCGAGCCCTATCCGATCAGCGAACCTCCCACGCCGTACATTAGGGGTAAATCGTGCCGAAACTGACCGTGACGCGCGCGCGCGCCATCACAAATGAGGTGGTGTATCTTGCCGCCTTGCCCGAAGACGAGGAGGCCAACGCGCCGTTCACGCGCCTGCTTCAGTTTGACCGCGGCAAATGGGAGCATGTCGATTACAACCGGGGCACGCAGCGGCTGGCCCGCTACGTTAGGCCCGAGGGCGGGCGCATCGCCGTCCTGCTGTCGCCGCAGGGCGACACCTACTCGCCGAACGATTCTTTCAAAGCGGCCGTGATCGCCGAAGATACGCCCGAGCTCCAATCCACGAAGAAGCTCGGTCGCATGGTGGATATCCGACAAATCGGGGCGGATCTCTACGCCTGCGGCGACGGCGGCCAGACCTATCGCCGGGTCGGGAAGGACGGCGTCTGGCATCCGCTCGACCTCGGGTTGTTCGACGATGAGATTTCCAACGACTGGGTGTTTGAAATCCGCGCGCCGGGCGCGACGATGGGCGAGCAGGATAAGTACTGGGGGAAGCATCCGGATCTGAAAAGAGAGCGGGATCGTCGCATAGATCTATCATTGCAAAACAAGAAGCTCTACGCGATCAATGGCCCCTCTCCGGACGATATCTACATCGCGAGTGGCAACGGCGAGATCTTCCACAATGACGGGCACACAACACGGAAGCTCACGTCGCCGGTGTCGAGCGCGCTTCTCGACATCCTGGTCCAAGACCCGGACACGGTCTGGGTCAGTGGCCGCGACGGAACCCTGCTGTGCGGCAACGCCCGGGCCGGGTTCCAGACCCTCGCTTCCGGGCGGCAGGGATTTTCGACCATGGCGCTGTTCGAGGGTAAGATCTACCTGTCCAGCTTCGCGTCTCCGCGTGGCCTGTTCGTCTACGATGGCCAGCTCTGGCAGGTTGCGAGTGACGGGGCGCGGGCGTTCGACGACGTCCACACGGTCGATGCGCGCGACGGTGTGCTCTGGGTGATCGGTTCGACGACGCTCGCGCGCTTCGACGGCAAGTCGTGGGAGCGCATCAAGCTGCCGGAATGGGCTGACTGAGATGACGGTGACGCCGACGCTGATGGACGAGGCTGTCCAACGGATCAACTGCTACGCCGTCGGTGCGTGGCTGGAGCGGCTGCTTACGGCAGCGGGCCAACCGCTTCCAGCCGCGGCCGGCCCCACGCCGGGGATCGCGTTGCCGCGCGTATCGGGCCTCGTCTTCCGGATAGGCTCAGTCCCGGCCCAGCCTTCCCTATCGGATTCGCGAGATCTGTTTCATCTGATCACGATCGAGGGTAACGGAACGGCCCCAATGCCGCTCGGCCTGGACGCGGCAGCGGAGACCATCAGCAGCGCGAGTGCCAAGCTGTCTCAATCCGTCGTGGGCGGCTCGTCAGCCGAATTGGCATCCGGGGATCGGCGCATATCGTTCTTCATGTCCGGAGGGCGGGTCATCGAGTTGCGGTTCGGTCCGAGCCTTGTGGGGTTCGACCGCATCCTCATCGCTCGCCTCGGAGAACCTTGGGATTGGAGGGACCCATCCAGCCGCTGATCTGCGAAGTGGGCGGACAGCAGTCGCGTGGCCGCGATCTCCTCTCGGTTCAGGGCTGCTGCACCGGGACTGCAGAGAAACAAGGTCGGTCGAATGCCAGAAGTCGACATGTTCGCTCATCTTCTTGGCCGGTTGGGTGAACCGGAGCAGGCGCTAGAGGTGACGTATGACGAGGCGCAACGCTACACCGGACGCCTGCCAGACGCACTATTACGGTTCTGGCGAGAGCATGGTCGTGGCACATACAAGGGCGGAAGCTATTGGATCTGCGACCCAGCGCCTTACCAAGGACTAATCGAAGCCATCTTCAGTGGTGGCCCGGAATTCGATTCTGCTTTGATGACAGCTGTCGGTTACGACGGCTTCGGTTGATTTTCGATTTGGCATCGAGAACGATACGAGGTGACAGTTGATTTACTCAGCATACTGTAGGCAATCATCCTGAAAAATCGCAAATTAGCTCCGAAACCGGTCAGAAATTCACGCCCGGCCTGTTCAGCAGCAGGCCTTTTACGAAGGTCTGAAGTTCCTCCCGCGGTTGGCACCGGGCATGGAGCGGTTCCTTGGACCGCGCGGATCGTCGCCCGTGCCGAAAGTGCCTCCGCGTTTGGCCCCGAAGCCGGGGCCGGAACCCGGGCCGGAGCTGACGCCGGGACCACGAGGATCAGGAGGATTCCGTGCCTCAGGATGCAGGAGCGAGCTGATCTGCTTCGAGCGCAAAAATTACGATGAGACGGAATACCGGCGGCAGTTGAAGACCCAGCAGGATGGCTTGAACGCTAAAGCGGCCTGCCAAAACAAAGATGATATCGCGCGCTTCGGTGCGCAGAGTCCGGCTGAAAAGGGAAGACCAAGGCAGAAGAGCAGATCGTTATAAAGAAATATTTCTGTACAAAATTACATAGATACTCATCCGGAAGTATTGATGGATAGCATGAATGCATCGGATCAACATGGTCGCGGGTGAGCATGAAGAGGATTCTGTAGATATGGGCGTTGGAAAATCAACAAATCCATCGGTGCGTCGTGGCCAGCCGACAGCCGCAAAGGGAAATTGATACGCTACGTCACTGAGATGTGTGAGAAGGGCTGTCGGATGTCAGTGACGCTAGACGTCTGCGAGGCCGCCCCCAATGACGATGGTCAGATAATCCTTTGACGACGAGGACGAGACGATATGGAAGAGATCGATGCCTTCGCACGCGTGATCGGTGATTTCGGGCCGCCGGAAAATGCCAAAAGCGTCCCACCCGATGTGATCGAATTGTACAAAGATTATCTCCCTCCCTCCATGATTAGGTTCTGGGAAACATACGGGTGGGGAAACTATAAATCTGGATACTGCCGGATCTGTGATCCGCGACCATTTCAACCGCTTGTCAAGTCTATGTTTACGAATGATCCGGATTTTGATCATCAAGATTTGACGGTTATAATGTTCACTGCGTTGTGCGAAATGGATATTTGGAGTCGAAAGGGTTACGGGATATATGTTAATCTCGCTAACTCGCGCGTAAATTCACAAAGTAAAATCGTGAACCCATCTACCGGGAAAAAATATAATAAAGATTTTCTTATTGGATCAAAGATACATGGTAGAATTTCGAATGGAGGGATGCAAGATTATTACTCAGAAGCCGTTGAGCGTCTTGGAAAGCTAAAACTTGATGAAGTTTTTGGATTCGTGCCGGCTCTGCAACTTGGAGGCGACCCGTTCCCGGAAAATCTGCAACGCTTCAAGGCGATGGAATATCTGGACTTTCTGGCCCAAATAGAACCGTTAACGCTTATCGAAATCACCGATCCAGAACCCGGCGCACCACTTGGTCGGATGAAAGATGTCAGGCGGATCGGCTCGCAATAAGCATAGTCGATATGCAGAATTCTTAGCAGCGCTTCGAAGTCGAGTATGGTTGTAGCAAGGTGATCGACCTGAACCCCTCGCGCTGAGGGGCGGGCGATGCTGCTGCGCAACGACACGCCGCTGGCGGCGATCGGCTTCGACGACCTGCACCGGGACGGGGCGGTCATGGCGGTGGTCGCTGCCAAAGGGGGCGCCGTTGCTGCCGAAGATGCGGGTGTCGCTGCTGTAGAAGTTGGCGAACCGGTCTCCCTCGCGACCGGCGAGTACCTGGAAACGTGGCACGATTTCCCGGTTCTGGGCGCGCTGCCCTTCGACGGCGCCCGCTACATGGGCCTTCAGAGGCCCGACGCTGCGGAATGGCGCGGGCCGCTCGGCCCCTGCCAGATCTCCGCCTTCGACGAGTACCTCGACAACTATGCCCCCGGCCACCGCAACGGGCAGGTGGCGGAGGCGCGCTTCGGCGAGCGGGCGGAGCGCTTTTCGTATGATCCGGCGCGCAACCTCGCGGGCGTCGCGGTCTCCAGTCGGGGCGCGGTCGAGCGCTTGCGCAGCCTCGGTGAACCTGCGCCCGACAAGTTGCTCGCCCATGTCGCCCCGCTCGGCTGGCGGCACATCAGCCTTACCGGCGACGACCTCTGGCAGAACGCCGCAGCTGAGCTGGACCGCGACGGATACCGTCCGCTCAACCTCCGTGACGAGCCCGGGGCCAGGGTGGTGTGGGCTGCGTTCGCACGATGTTCAGCTTATCGCCGTCCATGCTACAATCCTTGTGGTGCCCCTCAAAGTTTTAGCGCTCGCACTGCGCGGGCCGCGCCAGCCTATCGGCTAAGGTTGCACAGGTAATACCCTCAGGTGGTGCGGTACGAGAGGCGGAACCTGACTGGTCGCGTGCATCCCGATACCACCAACGCTTGGTTGGACTGGAATTATCTTCAGTGGTCGCACCCTGCAAAGGTGAAGTGTCCGGTGTGCCGGAAGGCTGGATAGCCTTCGGCCGCCGGCGCGGGGTGAGCGGCCGTGGAACGGCCGCAGCTTCCCGGTTCTCGCTCGGCTGTACGGGCGCTGTGCCAACAAAGTCGGTGCCGGCAAAATAGGCAATACAGCCCTTGGCGCGATCGGTCCCGTTCAAAAGCTCGAAGCGTGCGGAAATCATCGCAGCTGCAGCCGCTGCATCGAAATCGGGGTCACCGCTTGAATCGATCGCCGCGACACCACTTGCGATACCCTTCGCCTCCACATCATATCGGATGAACGACCACGGCCGCTGCTCCTTCCGGCGGAACGCTTCAGCCACCGTCTCGGGAAGCGTAAGCTGCGGGCGCTCCGTCATGCGCAGGTTCTTCGCCTCACAAGTCTCGGCGGCCAAGGGCCAATCCTCCTGCCGACCTAGCTCGCTCGTGAGCCGGTGCGTGTCGAGCCACCGCACTTTGGCCTGCGTTCTGGCCTCGCGTTCCACCTCGGGCGAAGGTCCGGCCAGAAGTGTGAATGGCCAGAGCTTCCGCAGGTCGAAGCTCGGCTCTTCCAGCCCTTCCTCAGCCGAGGCCGCGCCGATTCCGCTAAGCCCGGCGACGCACAGGCACAGTACGGCGATTTTTTGGGACTTTCGTCTCATCCCTTGAGTCTCTCGATACGCTTGAGCAATTCCGGCTCCCATTCGGCGAGGCCGACCTTCGCAATGGAGGCGAGGAGACGGTCCGCCTGCCGCGCCGCATGGCTGCGCAAACCGAGGTTGCGCAAGTTCTCGAGGATGAAGAGGTCCCAGATCGTCTGATTGCGCAGGCCCCGCGTACCGCCGCGCGTCTCATCGAGCAGGGTGAGGGCTTCGTCGATGTGACCGGCTTCGATACTGCTTTGCACTTGGCTCGCCACCGCCTGGAAGGCTCGATCCACGACGAGGAAGCCCTCGTTGCCCTCCTGCTGAGACATGGTCTCCCCGAGCGTCACGGAACGGCGGGTGGCTTCGAGCCATGCTTGGACGGCCTCCGGGATCATGGGCGTGCCATCTGAGAACTGGAGCGCCTCGACGCCCGATACTGTGCGGAGGAAGCGGGACGCTTCCTCGCGGATCGCCTGAGCGACTTCCTCACGACCGAGATTCACGGCAATTTGGTACTGGAGATACTGCCCCTCAAACCAGAACGGCTGCTGGCCGCAGGTACGCTCAAGCCGCATCACGAGGGCTGTGTCGGCGCCTCCGCGTTCGGTCGCCTGACGATAGTTGTCAGCAATATCCTCGCTTACAGGGTGCAGAACGCTGCGTTGCGCCGAGCGGCTCAAGGGCGGGGGGGAGGAAATTCCGTACCATGTGGAGAACCGCCTCAATCGGTAGGCAAGGGGATGGGCTGGATTGAGCTCGAGAAGAAACTCTGCCACCGTCGCCAGACTTTGCTTTAACGCCCGCTCATTCGAAGGGTCGAGGCGGAGCTGATCGGACCGTGGGGCGGCCGCATCCAGAACATCCGGCTTTGACTCAGTTGCGGAAACGGCGGGCGCCAGGGCCGGCAGCGGATGCGCCTCCGCGTTGGCCCGGACGATCTCGGATGCCCGGCTGCCGATAAGGCCAAGGTCAAGCCCGAGATCGGGCGAGATTTCGGCGAGCTTCGCCGCGAGCGCATCGCACGCCTTCACCACGACGATAGCGTCGACCGGATCGAGATGGCCTCGGCCCGGCGACGGCATCAGATCTGTGAGGCCCTTCACGAGGAGCTCTGCGAGCTTCTCGCGCGGCCGGTTGCGGGGATGGGGGGCGCCCCCATAGCTGATGTGGAATTGTGCGGCGGCGACCATACAAACGGGCAAAGCTTCATGGCCGAGGAGATGCGGCGCGGCATGGACCAGAACTTGGAGCAGCCGCAGATCCTTCGAACTGGTGCGCAGCAAGGCCGCCGCGATCTCCGCGATTGCGGACCAGCGGATACTTGCCTGCACGAGGGTGCCGCGTTTCATCAGATCGGTTTCGATCTCGTCCCAGCTCTCATGCTCGTCTGCCGGCATGCCATAGGCGTCGGGGCCCGGAAGGGGAGCAAGGACGGCCTCCACCCAGCGGTGGCGATCGATCCGCTCCTCGCCCGAGACGAACCCCGACTCGGCGACCGCCTGACGCGTGCTCATAAGGTCTCCGGCACCCGCAGATGCATGAGCGGTTGCTCGCGGAAGGGGTTGACGGGAGCGAGCGCCCGGATCGCGTAGAGGGCGTTCACGCCGTTCACGCTGAACACCATCTCTACCGGGTCGGCCGGGCCACGAACGTCCGTAACGCGAGCGGCATCGATGAGCCGGAAACTTGACCAGACACCGCTATGGGAGATCGCACCATTCGATCGACCGGTGACCGTTAGTGACGAGGCGTTGTTGCGCGTCGTCGAGGCATTGGGCCACAGGATCGTGTAGGTTTGAGCCGGACCGTGCCGGTAGGGCACGAGCTGTCCCTCGATATTCAAAATCGCCGCCCCGGCGGTGTTCGACAGGCTGAGCGGCTCGACCTGATAGCGCAGGGAAGGTGCCCCCTTTGCGTCGAAGTAAATGGCGCGAATCTGGCGCAATTTGTCCAATTCAGATAGAAATTCTGGCCGGATTTCGATGGATTGTCGGTCGATAATCTTAGATTTGTGCGTGCTAAAATCGACGAAATTTGCGAGATAATTGGTAAAAAATCGATCAAAAGTGCCTTGCGGTCCAAAGAATGTCTGAAACTCGTCAAGCGTGACCTCCTCCTGAGTATTTTTGCGGAAGGGATATTTGTTGGCCAGCGACACGCTGAAGCTGCGGTAGACCTCTCCCTGCCAGACCGCCTGAAGATCGAGCCGTGCCGCCTCCAACACGACCTTCCACGACTGAGCGGCGAGCTTCTCTATGATCCTGTTAAGCGGCAGCGGCTGGTTGACGCCCACCTTTTCGAGGTCGCTGATCGGGTCAGTGGTTCCCTGGAGGGTTGCCCGCTCCCGCGCCCGCTCCAGTGCGAGCGGTTTGGAGGAAGCTTCGCCCGCGCGGATTTCTCGCAGGTAGGTCTCGACCGCGCCGACTTTGGCAACGATTTCCTCCATGTAAGGCCTGCCGGTGCCGGTCGCCGTGACAATCCGAGCAAGGGGATCGAACCGCCGGACGATACGTAGACCCTCCGCCTCATTCGGGTCGAAAGGCGTGATCGTGTTATCGAGGGCCTTTATGGGCTGGTCCTTGCGCAGTTCCGTCGTCTTCGGCTCGTAGACAACGCTGTTGGCTTTGATCAGCATCAGCAGCCGGCCGATCCCGTTGGCCGGACCGGTGACGTTTTCGAGCACTGCGATGGCGTGGTCGAGATTGCGCATCGCCGTGATGTCGAGGACATTCACCGCTTGGTCCCAGACGCCGATATAGGTCGAGACGTACCGTTTCAGCACGCCATCCCGGAAGGCGGCGAGGTCTTCGGGCGAGTAGGCGATTGTGTCGCGCTCGCCGATGACCCAGGCATCTTCCACGACGATCGCCGAGATCTGCTCGTTTTGCGGCACGAAGAACTCGTGAAAACCTTTTTTGGTATAAAGAAATGGGATTTGTATATCCCTGCCCTGGAGCGGGGTGCTGCTTCCTTGATCGAAGATCAGGTCGAAGGCCGGTCCGATCTCCTTGCGAAAGGAGACCGGGACGGGGTGCTGCATCTCCGCGATGCGCTCCAGGCGGCGCAGGATGCGTTGGGTGCGGTCGACCTTGGCAAAATCTGCGCGGGCGGCATCAATTACGGGTTGATGCAGGGCCACCGTGACGTCCGACACTTCGAGGGCGTGGGCGAGGTGTCCGTTCAAGGAATCCTGCACTTGTCCCTGGCCCTGATAGGCGCCCTGCCACCGCTCGGAAAACCAGGTTTCGATGGCTCGTGTTCCGAGTTTTGACGGCGCGCCCTTGGCATCCGGGCGCGCGTCGAGGGCATCGCGTTTGGCCTTGTCTCCCATCAGCAAGTAGACCCGAAGCAGGTTCAGGCGTTCGTCCTCGTCCCGGGTGACATCGTCTCGGCCGAGGGCGATAATTCGGTCCTTCACTTGCGCCGCAAGGGCCGGCAGGAACCGCTCCGCCAGTAGCGTCGCGTAGACTTTCTCGACCGCCGGTCCGATCCGGTGCCCTTGGTAGAGCGCGACGTAGTCCAGCAAATGATATTTGGTGCGCCAGTCGGGAAAGACCGTTGTGGCGTCGCGGATGGCATCCATCGCCGGCCGCAGCAGTGCCACCTCGCCAGAGGCATCGACGCCCTGCGGCAGGGTGACGAAGTCGCGTGTCCTGGCCACGACCGACGCTGCCCGGGCGGCGTTGTCGCAGTAGGCTTCGAACAGGTAGAAGCCCAACGTTATCAGCGCCACGGCGGCGGCCATGCCGGTCGAGTTGACGGCGATCATTTTGCGCCGCTCGACGATCTTGTTATCGCCGGCGAGCCCGGCCTCCGTAAAGATGGCATCGGCAAACAGCCGCGCGAGAAAATACGGCTGCGACAAGCCCGAGTAGGCCGGCATGACCGGGGCCGGCAGGGCGTAGTCTCGCGAGATGCGGGCGAGCAGCGCGTTGAACGGCACGCCTTCCTGCTTTGTCGTGGTGAAGTAGAGACCCCGCACCAGAGGCGGAGTCGAAAAACGGTCGGCTTGGAGACAATCGACCAGGAAATGTTGCAGCACTACCCCCGCCGCCGACAATTGCCGGGTGAACATGTAGATGTTCTTACGCGCCGTGAGATCGCGTTGCGCGTAGAGCCGGTCGATCAGGTCGTCGTTCACCCGCTCCATGAAGGCTGCGAAATCCGTGGCGAAGGTGTCCCGCCAAGCGTCGGCGTGCAGTTCGTCATAGACGTCGAACGAAAAGCCGAACGGCGCGAGCCGGTCGAGCTTGCTGAACTGCTGGAAGTAATCGCGAAAGCCCAGCAGGTGATCGATCTTGTTGACCACCATGTGGATCGTGAAGCGAGTCCCCAGCGCTTCCGACATCTCGACGAGACGGCCATGGATTGAGGCGGCAAGGTTACCCCGCTCCTCCTCCGTGGTGCGCATGAGCTCACAGATGTCGAGCACCAGTATGACGCCGTTGATGGGGCGGCGTGGCCGGTGCTCCGTCAACAAGGCCGAGAAGGCGTTCCAGAGGCGAGACTCGCGGGTCTTGCCCGTCTCGGCCCCCGCCTTCTGAGAGGCTGGCCGCAGCCACGCTCCAGGCAGGTCGAACAGGACGCTGTCGTTCGTGACCCAGTATTGCGGCTCTACCGTGAGTTTGATGCTCTTGAAGCTTTCGAGCCCGAGCAAATGGGCAAGCGGGAATTTCATGTCCGATGCGGCGAGCAACGACGTCTTGCCGACCGCGGGGGGACCCATCACCACGTACCAGGGCAATGTATAAAGTGTTTGCCGTCCGCGTTCTTCGCCGGTCCACTTGGTGCGGATGGTCTTCACGGCGTTGCGGAAGCTCTGCCGCATCGCTTCGATTTCAAGCTCCACGGGATCTTGCACCACCGGCTTCTCGGGGCCCGGCGGCTTCAGTCCCCGGGTCCGCCAGCGCACGAACACAACGCCGATCAGCCAGCAGATGAAGACGATGAGCAACGCGATGACCCGGTGTGAGGTCGCCGCAAAGGGCTTGTAGCCGTTGATGTCGAGACTCTCGCCGCCGAACCAGATGGCGGCCATGAGGGCGAGAGCGATCAGGGCGGAGGCGCCAAAAGCCGACGCGACCCAGTTCCACAGGAGCGCGGCCGTGTTGGCCACGATCTGGGCAGGTGAATATCCAGAAGAAAGCATGGCGGGCTCTGGTTGAAGTCGAAACTACCAGTGGCAGGCGCGGCGAAGTGGACGCAGCGCTTCGGTAAGCTGTCCCGCCTCGAACAGGTAGGTCTGCGGACCGTCGGGATAGTCGATTTGGATCGCGAGGCGTCGAGAGTTGATCAAAGATTTGATGAGATCGATACTCTCGAGGCCTCTGCCGGCGAGGATGACGTCGCCGTTCTCGTAATCCCGCCAGTGGAGATTGAGGGTCACACCCCGGTCGGTCGTCAGTGCGAACTTGGTGCGGGCGTGGCCGACCGGCTTGGGGAGAAGAATATAGAAGGCGGTGATGTCGTCCTCGCAGGCGAGCATGATCACTGAACGCTGGTCGAGCGTGCCCCGCCCGAGCGGAGACGCCCCGTCTCCCTCACGGAGCGTCAGGAAGACATCCGCTGTCTCGGCCGTCCAGGCACGCTGGTCAGCGGGGAGGTCTGCCGACTGGCCCGCCCTGCCGGTCAGGATGCCCTCGAAGGTCGCCGGCTCTATGAAGGCGGCGCTGCGCCAGGGCCGGATACGAACCAGGGCACCGGCCACTCCATCGGGTCGGCCACGCTCCTGGTCGAGGCCGAGTTCTCGAAGCGGACTCGGCTTACGGATGACCTTGGCCGTCTCGGGCGGCGGCGTTTCCGCAGCGCTATCTTCGACGGGAGTCTTGAACAACGCATCGAAGCAGAGGAGACGTCCCACCCTGTCGCGGGTAGCCCGACAGGCGTCGATTTCCGGCAGCGTGGGCGTCCCGGCCCAAGCGGGCGCGATGGCGAAGACCACCAGGGCGATCATGCGTCCAGCGGTTTTCATGCGTTCTCTCCCGCTTCTGGCCCATCGAGGCCGAGCTTCCGCATCTTGTTGGATAGGGTGCGCAGCGGGATGCCGAGATCCTCGGCGGCGAGACGGCGCGATCCCCGGCGCTGTTCGAGCGCGCGCGTGATCAATGAGGCTTCGAATCGGTCGCACGCTTTCGGCAGCGCAAAGCCGGAAACCCCAAGCTCCGGCGACTTCGCCGCGGCCACCAGAGCGAGATCCTCGGCTTCGATCATCGCGCGCTCGCCGGACAGGAGCACCGCGCGCTCCACGATGGCCTGAAGCTCCCGCACGTTGCCTGGATAAGCGTAGCCAGCCAGCAGGGCCTCGGCGGTCGGCGCGAAGACTTTCGCGTCCCCGAACTGGGCGCTGCTGGTTGCCAGGAAATGATGGGCGAGCAGCATGATGTCGCCGTTCCGCTCTCGCAGCGGCGGGCTGACGATGCGGATTTGCGCGATCCGGAAGAACAGATCACTGCGAAATCGCCCGTCGGCGGCCATGTGAGGCAGGTCTGCATGGGTCGCGGCCACAAGGCGGATGTCGGCGCTCTCCTCCCGGTCGGCCCCAACCGGCCGATACCGCCGCTCCTGAAGCACCCGCAGAAGCTTGGCCTGGAGTGCCGGCGCCATGTCGCCGATCTCGTCGAGGAACAGCGTACCTCCGCGCGCAGCAGCGATCAGTCCAGTGCGGGCTGCCTGCGCTCCCGTGAAGGCGCCCTTGACGTGGCCGAACAACTCGTCCTCGACGAGATTCTCCGGCAGGGAGGCCATGTTCAGGGCGACGAAAGGATGATCCTTACGGTTTGAGAGCTCGTGCAATTCCCTCGCGATGAGTTCCTTTCCGGTGCCGGTCTCGCCGAGTATCAGCACCGAAATATCTCGACTCGCGACGCGGGCGATCTGCTCGCGCAACCGTTGCATCGGTGGAGAGACGCCGATCAGCCGCCTCTCCATATTGCCCCTCGCATGCCCTGCGGTGTCCCGGCCGGGCTCCGCCTTGAGGCGGCGCGACGCGGCATCCAGGCAGTCGAGGCGGAGGGTGCGCTCCATCCCCGCTCCGGCAAAGGCCATGAAGCGGTCGAGCAGCACCAAGCTCGCCGGTGGCACGACCCGCTCCTCCTGCAGCAAAAGCAAGGCGGTGACGGACCAGGCTCCGGTTCCGATCCGCCCGGGGATGGCGAGCACCCGCCCCGCCGCGACGCCGAACAGCGTCTCCCGCAAGGCGTCAGCGCCTTCCCCCGGACCCAGTATCGCCGCCTGAGTGATCCGCAGAAGCCCGGAGATCGCACATGCCGCGCCGGGCAGCGGTCCGAGCGGAAACGCCTGTCCTTCGAGCAGGGCCGGCACGCTCGCCAGGCACACAAAGGCATTGCCGATCTGGTTCGGGCCGTAGAGGTACCCGCTCTCCACGTCGGCGAGGATAGCGAGGCCGCGCAGAACGGCTTTACGCATCGCATCGAGATTTTCCGCGGCGGCGACCTCGCGGCAGAGGTCGAGGAGGCGGCCGGTCAGCTCCATCGGCCGACCCTCATGGCGCAACGACCGTCTCGAAGGCGAAACGGAATCCGTCGCCCTCACCGATGTCGACCGTGGCGGAGACGAGAACGACATGATCCAGTCCGGCCTGGAGGATGGCTCGGGAGATTTCCGGCAGCAGCCGGCGTTGGATCACCTGATCGACGAGGCGGGCACCGCTCGTCGCCGCCAGACATTGCCGACGCATGTGGGCCTCGGCTTCCGCACCGACATGCAGCACGACCCCCTGGCGCGCCCGCAGGATCTCGCCGAGCTCGGCAAGCTTGGCCGAAACGATCTCGCCCATCGCCTCCTCGGACAGCGGCAGGTAGACGAGGGGCTGCATGCGCGCGAGAAGCGCCGGCTTGAAATGCTCGGCCAATCGTGGGCGGATCCGTTCAAGGATTTCAGGGACGCGCACGCCCTGTCCCGTCTGCGCAGCGAGCTGGCTGATTTCTTCCGCCGCGAGGTTCGATGTAAGGAAGAAGGCGACGTTACGGCAATCGATCGCTCGACCTTCGCCGTCGTTCAGCTCCCCTTTATCGAAAGCTTGATAGAATAGATTGAGGACGTTGATATCCGCCTTTTCGACCTCATCGAGAAGCACGACGGAATACGGCGTCTTGCGGATCGCCTCGGTCAGCACGCCGCCCTCACCGTACCCGACATAACCGGGCGGCGAGCCGATCAAGCGCGAGAGCGTGTGACGCTCCTGATACTCGGTCATGTTGATCGTGGTCAGAAATCGCTCGGAACCGAACAGCAGCCGGGCCACCTGCACAGCCGTCTCGGTCTTGCCCACGCCGGAGGGGCCGACCAGCAGGAACACCCCAATCGGGCGCCCAGCTTTGTGGAGGTCGAGCCGTGCGGTCTGCAGTTGTTCCACGATCAGGTCGATCGCGTGATCCTGCCCGCGGATCGCGTCCTTGATGCGCCGTCCGAGAGTCGTCAGTCGGAAGGCCTCGTCCTGGGTCATGGCCGCGACGGGGACGCCGGTCCAATCGGAGACGACCGAAGCGACTTCATCGACTCCCACTTCCAGCGCAACCAGGGGCTCGGTCTCGCGCACGCGCGCGAATTCCGCCCGCAGCCGCTCCATCGCGGTCCGTGTCTCCGCCGTCGCCTGCGCGGAACGAAGCGCGACGAGTTCTCCGGCCAGCCGCCTCTGGACGTCGTGCTCTCCGGAGAGGCGGTCGATCTGTGCCGCGATCGCGATGCGGCGCTCCTCGATCTGGCTCAGTCGCTCACCGAACTTGCCGGATGGATGGCCGGCATCGATGTCACGGTTCAGCGCCTCAGCCTCGTGAGCGAGCATCAGCTCCTCGCGGCGCAGCACGTCGATGCGATGGGGAACGCCGGAGGCACTCGCCTTGACTCGCGCGCAGGCGGTATCGAGCAGATCGATCGCTTTGTCCGGGAGCTGGCGCCCGCTGATATAGCGCGCAGAGAGCGCTGCCGCCGCGGCCACGCCGGCGCTGGATATGAAGACGCCATGGGCCCTCTCGTAGGCGGGAACGAGACCGCCGAGGATGATGCGCGCCTGCTCGATTCCGGGCTCGGCGAGCTGCACGAGCTGGAACCGGCGGACGAGGGCGGGATCCTTCTCGAAGTATTTCTTGTATTCGGACCACGTGGTCGCCGCGATGGCGCGAATCTCGCCCCGCGCCAAAGCGGGCTTCAGAAGGTTGGCTCCGTCCGAGCCGCCCTGCGGGCCACCCGCGCCGATGAGCGTGTGAGCCTCGTCGATGAACACGATCATCGGCCGGTCGGCGGCCTTCACGTCATCGAGCACCGCCTTCAACCGTCGCTCGAACTCCCCCTTGACCGAGGCGCCCGCTTGAAGCGCACCGAGATCGAGGCCGTAGAGGGACGCTCCGACGAGGAAGTCAGGCACGTCGCCCTGAACGATCCGCAGAGCCAACCCCTCCACGACCGCCGTCTTACCGACACCGGCCTCTCCGACGCAGAGCGGATTGTTCTTGCGCCTCCGGGCCAGGATCTCGATGATCTGGCGGATCTCATCGTCTCGGCAGAAGACCGGGTCGATCCGCCCTTGGCGAGCCGCCTCGGTGAAGTCGTGGCCGTAGCGTCCGAGTGCGGTGCCAGCATCTTGCACGTGCCCCGGTACTTGGGGCGCGGCGGCCGCCTTGGTGATCGCCGGCGTTTCCACCGAGCCCTTCACGATCTCGTCGAACTGCCCGCGGATATGGGAGAGAGGTAGTTGCTCCAGACGCAGGCCGTAATCGAAATGGGCGTAGCGCCCGAGATCGGACAGGAGAGCCAGCAGGATTGCGCCGGAGCGGATCTGCCCTTCCCCGAGGAGCACGGAGGCCACCATCCACGCGTCCTGCAACAACTCGCATACAAGCGTCGAGTAACGTGGGGATGCGCCGTCTCCCGTGCGAAACCGTGCGAACGCACCCTCGACCGCGTTCTTGATCCGGTCGGGATCGGCGTCGCAATGTTGGACGATCAGCCGGCAATCCGCTCCGGGTTGCGTCAGTAGCGGCACGAGGAGGTGTTCGACCGCGACTTCCCGGTGGCCGTGAGACACGCAGGCGACGGCTGCCGTCTGCAACGCCTCGTGGCAGACGGGGTTGAGGCGCTCGATGAGTCCCGGCATCAACTCGATGTCGCGCATGACGTCTCTCACCGGCCGATGATCTGGTTGAGCTGTTCGAGGGAGCGCGTGGCTTCAGAGCGCGTCAGCAGGAAGAACGTCAGGTACAAGAGCACTGCCGTCGCGAAGGCCGCGATCACAACCAGGCTGATGGGTGTCTGCCACGCGACTCGGTGTGCCTTCCGAACGATGCCCTCGGACTTGAAGAGCGACAGCGGCTCGGTGGGGCCGCGCTCCGTGCGGATGACGTCGTGCAGTTCCTTGATGACCGCCTCAAGCTGAACGCGGCCATTGTGCATGGCTCGGTAGCGGCCCTCGTAACCGAGATTGAGGCAGAGATAGAGGAACTCCAGGAGGTCGATGTACCGGTTCGGCTCGGTCATCAGCCGCGCGAGGATGACGAAGAACTTTTCGCCACCCCAAGTCTCATTGTGAAACGTCGCGAGCAGGCTGCGCTCCGACCAGTTGGTCTCGAGCCCCCAGGGACTGTTCATCACCGCCTCGTCGAAAGCCGAGCAGAGGCAGTAGCGGAGGGCGAGCACGCTCACACGGTCATAGCCGAGCCGGTGCAACTCAAGCTCGATCGACTCGATCTCGACGGTGGAGCGGCGATGCAGCGTGTCGACGTCGTCCAGATGGCCGAGCGTGGCAATGCGCAGCATCAGGGCAATCAGGGCGGCACTGGCGTCGGTCACGCGGTTGAGGCTGCTGCCGCGGATCTCGAACGAGAACGGCCGCTGCGGCTCAACCTGTGGCACTGCGGTGAGATCCTGAGACCGCGCCGCGACGGCGTTCGGATCGGTATCGAAGAGCTCCCGCGCGTCGAATTCCGACGCGCGGGCGAGGGCGCGATCGGTCATGACAGCCTCCCGTCCGTTCGACCACGGATCGCCCAGAACTGCATCTCGAGGTCGGGGAAGTCGCCGGCGATATGAAACGCGAAGCCGCTGGATTTGAGCAGGTCCTTCCAGCCGACTGAATTATTATCAAGCATAAAATAAGTATATCCTGCGTGATAAGGGAGCTGTCTCGGCGCGGTCGGCATCGGTTGCAGGACGACACCTGGAAGATGTGACTGAACCAGTTCCCGGATCTTTTCGATCGACGAGACCTTGACCTGCGAGGGAAACGTCTTGGCGAGCCGGTCGAGGGGAATGGCGGCGCGCACAGCGAGCACGAAAGCGCAGGTTCGGATCATGTCCGGATCCGTCAGAGGCGCAGTCAAGACCCCGAATTTGTGCCGGTGCAGGTCGAGGACGATCGCATTGGGCTCCAACATCGTGGTGAGCGAGCGCCGTAACGACCGGATCAAGGGGTCGAAGCAATGTTCCGGCATCTCGTGGTTGTATGGCGGCCAAGCCTCAGGCCGCCGCTGCTCATGGGTGAAGGTCGCCAACTCGCCGGCAGAAGAGGCGAAGACCTCGTAAAGTCGTTCAGGATGAACGCGCTTGATGGTGGATAGATGCCTGAATACTGGCTGCCACCGGTTAATTGTCTGAAGAAGCAAGAACTCGGCGATCTCTGCGACGCCATTCTGGCTCAACGAGCCGAGTCGGCCCGCGATCTGCAAAGCGCGCTGGTGAAGCAGGCCGGTAAAATCGTCGAGGACACGGGTCAGCTGCGGGATCGCCTCGAGGCCGTAGCTCGTCGGCATGAAGGACGGGTCGAGGCGGATCGACCCATCCGATTGCTTCTCCTGCACCCGGCACACCGGGAGATAGGCGAAGGACGAGCGGTCCTCCCGCCCGAGCATCAGGCGCAAGTTGAGCTGCGTGACTTCGATCGAATAGGGCTCGGCGTCGTCGCTCGATACGTCGTTGGCATCCTGACCGGCGATCCGGTACCGGGCCCCCCTCGTGGTGGTCTCACCCGTCGGGATCTCGGGCAAACCGCTCACCACAAGGGGCGCGGCCAAGTAGACGACCTCGTTGACGACCGTCACAGCGGAAAGATCGAGGGCGCCAGGCGCCGGCGTCTCGCCCGGGATCTCGAACACCGTCCGATCCGGAAGGATTCCGCTCGCGCGCACGATGTCGATCTTGCCGTGAAGCAGAGTCTCCGTATTCAGTTCGATCTGCTCGAAGCCCACTTGGTAGGCGCTGAGAGCGTCGCCGCGCCGCCGGGCCACGTAATCGTGGTAGCGCTGCTGCTGCTGCAGATGCTGCGGCTTGATGAACAGGCCGTCCGACCACATCACGGCATTACGAAGAGACATCATTTCCTCGATAGAAGCTGGCGCATAGCCTGCCGCTCAGCGATGCGTTTGGATCGCGACGTTTCGGCCTCGGATCGCGACGACGATCTTGTAAGTCTCACCTTTAGGCTTGATTGCATCCAGACTACGCCAGTTGATGTGATCGATATCCTTGTAACCGACAGCGACGCCGATATTCGACGTCTCCTCTTCGATTTCCCAATCCTCTATGACTTTAGAATTTCCAGGTTCGACTTGCTTTTCCTTATGGGTGACATAAGAAGTCCCGAGCGCGTCCTTGGGTGATGCCGAAAGGGTGGAGAAATCCAGAGTCCTGAGACGCGTGTCGTCGGAGAGCTGGAACAGCCAGACATCGACCGGCGCCGCCTGCCCGAACGCGTTCTTGTTGGCATCCTCCTCGACATAGATGGCGATCGTCGCCTTCGAGGGCTGATCTTTCGGCGGCCCGATGGGCATGTCGGGGTTCATCATAATCTGCCCTATTTTGGTCGCGCCCTGGATCGTCTGCAGCGGCGTGCAGGCGGCTAGGCAGCCGACGACAACGACGGAAAACAGGTGGGCGCGAGGCGGCATCACCCGTCTCATGGTTCATTCTCCTGCCGAGAGCGTGCGCATCTCACGGTCGTGGACTTGCCGGAAGACTTCCCAGAACAGGCGCGCGAGGCCGCCCTGCCTGTCGGACGCGATTTCTCGATAGTAATGTTGGTACATTCCCCAATGCCACGCATCGAGATCGCCGGTTCGCGGAACGTGACCTTTGTATTTGAGAAAGCGTCGGGCCAGAGTGACCGGGGACAGAGCTGCAAAAATAGCTTTTAATGCTGCCTCGGTCGCGACCGAGGCGGCAGCTTGATGGTGTTCGATGCTGGCGATGCTCTCGCCGATCGCCGTCTTCGCTGAGAGATGTACCGGGCTGTGAACCAGAAACAGGTCACGCACGGCCTCGTTCGCATCCCCGGCCAGGCGGAGCGGGTTGTCCTCGATGGCGTGGAGATGGGTGTCACTGGCCAGCACACCCGCCGCGCTTCGGTCCTGGCTCAACCTCCGCAGCCCGTCGATCGCCGCCCGTAAGGCCTCGCCTATATCAGCGGCCAAGCGGTCAGCTTCGGGACCTGTGAGGGATGTGACCGGAAGGCCGAGGGCCGCACAGAGGGGGCGCAGGACCACGTGATCGACCAGATCTTCCCGTGCGACCCCACGCTCCTCGGCGAGCGGGACTTCGCCGAGCCAAGCGTCGCGGGTAGCTACCTCGTCTGGACCGCGCGCAGCGTGGGCCTTGCGATCCCGCATGTTATTCTCGAGTTCGCCGAGATAGCTGTCTAATTCATCGCGGATCCCGGCCAGTGGGAAATCCGCCCGACCGTGCTCGGCAGCTTTCATGGAAGTATCCTTCACCCGTTGCGGTGTGAAATAGGCCGAGGTCGGCAGCAGATCGTCAGGGCTTTCCGGCCGTGGCCCCTCGATAGGGCGGCCGAGGACGTACATCTCGAGTCCGGCTGCGATGGTGCCGCCTTCCAGAGGACTTTCCCGATTCAGAGCCGCAACTGGGTCGGAGGTCACAGGATCGCCCTGACGGACCGTCCTATCCGAGAGGAAAGAGAGAGGATCCTTGTCTTCCTCGTTCTGCTTCAATCG
Organism: Methylobacterium sp. UNC378MF; assembly: GCF_900103195.1. Lineage (GTDB taxonomy): Bacteria > Pseudomonadota > Alphaproteobacteria > Rhizobiales > Beijerinckiaceae > Methylobacterium. Next base: position 26,981 of record NZ_FMWU01000035.1, read on the forward strand.
CGCGCTGAACGGATCGAGCCCATGCTGCGCCACGAGGGTCTCATCCAAGAGGTTGCGGTGCTCCTCTTCCTCCCGGCGAGGATCCACGATCGACTCGACGGAAATGAACTTCCGTGCCCAATCCTCGGACTTGGCAGCCCTGCCCGCCTCGTCGACCCGCTGAATGAGGAAGGCGGTCACGTCGAACCGGCCGATCGACAGCCTGTCCGCATCGGAGATCCGAAAGGGCTCGCCTGGGCCGAGTGCTCGGACCGAATGGTTCACCCGGACACCGCGCGTGCTCAGCGCCTCGACGCAGAATTGACCATCCGCGTGGAAGATCCGGGCGTGGTGTCCGTCGACGGTCTGCTGCCGGTCGATCAGCGTCCAGGTACAATCCGCCGCAGAGCCAATCAGCCCCCCTTCCGCCGGGAAGACCATCGATGACCGGCTGCCGCCTTCGAGCAGCGCCGTGTTATCCACGACAAGAGTGAGGAAGGTTGTCATCCTCATGCCCTCGCCGTGATCACGACGACCCGTTCCTCGTCACGCCGCCCGTCGCCCAGAAAACTCGACCATCCGAGCCGGCCGGGATCGTCCCGCGTCAAAGTTATTGGCTGGGTGGCACGGGGACGCAGGCACAGCTTGAAATCGTAAGCGAACTGATCGCGGAGCATGAATTCCACGAGGTTACGGAGCCGCCGATGCTCCTGTCCGCGAGGCAGGAAATCCCGGAAGCGCCGGTCGTCGAGATCGTGAATGACCACCCGGATCTTGCCCTGATAGTCGGGAGCGCGATCGCCGGAGATGGTTCCCTCGCCCAGGCGGGAATTGGCGCCGCCGAGGCCCCATTTCTGGTGCTCTGGGATCGGCACCCGGCGTCGCACCCATTCCTCGATCGAGACTCTTTCGAGCCGGAACGTGTGCCGAATGATGGTGGAAAGCACGGCAGGCGAGCGGTTTCGACTCGCCAAGACCCCAGCAAAGCACAACAGTCGCGGCCAATAAATTCCAGAGCCCGCCCTCAATCGTGCATCATAGAGGCCGAAAAGAGAGAAGATTCCCCGAGAGAAGTCGTCCTCCCCGCCGGGACGGTAGCGCATGTAATACCGATATTTGCGCCAGCCTCGATGGAGAAGGCCGATCAGACGATTGTGAAAGAAGTTGAAGAAATCTGTCAGCACCGATCCTTTCGGATCGTAGCCGGCGATCTGCTCGACATAATAGGAGGGCAGCGGCGATCCCGAGCCGTGCAGCCCGAGGAAGGTGACAGTGATCACAAAGCACGGCGGTGAATCCGCCCGCGCACCGTTGCAGGCCGGGTTGAGCAGCCGCATGCTGGCCACGTCCGAGAGTGGAAAACCCAGGCCATTATCGACTTCAAAGATGATCCTTTCCTCGGCTGGCAGGAGATGCGTGCCGACCTCGCGTCCGTCGTCGAGGGCGTCCTGGATCATCTGCACAAGGCGATAGAAGGCGTAGGTTGGAGCCCGCGCCTCGGCCTCGGCGCGGATCAGATCAACGGCTGACGGCCGATTGTCGCTGGCCATCTATAAATCTCGCCGTTGTTGTCGCCGCGCAGTTCCAATTCGTGGAACGAATTGGTGGTCGTGCTGATGGCGATGAATTCCTTGAGGATGCTACCGAAGAGGTACATCTCCCCCTCTGATTGGAAGCATGTCTCGTCGAGGGTGAGGATTGAGCGGATTCCGCGAATCGGGCGTCCTTTGAACAACATGTCCACCGGCCGGGTGCTCAGGTTACGGATGCCGCCGAGACGGAGACGCGCCGCCCGCTCTGCCTGCCGATCCGTCAGCGATCGGTAGTCGTAGATCTGCAGGATCACACCGAGAGCGTCTTTATCCAGGAGTGACATATAATTGAGCGACAGATTTGAGATAAGGTTCCAGTTCAGCGCGCCATCGATCGGCGGATAAACTGGCGCCGTCGGACGAGTAATATTTGAGAATTCAATGAAGGATGGACTCGAATCGGTCGCGAGGTCGATGTCGCCGATGGCCAGTTCGACTGCCCTCGTTCGGTTGAAGCAGGTTAGCCGGATGCTCACCGCCTCTTCAGCGGGCACCGCCTGCTCGCCGTCATGCAGCACGAAGGTGATCGCGTGTTCGAACCCGGCCTCGTTTGCCGCCGCCGTTAGGCGTTGACGGTAGTAGACCTGCTCTCGCCGCGACGCCATTTCGAGTTCGTGATGGAACGATTCGAAGGCAGGGTAGGCGCGCTCGATCTGGAAACCTCTATCCTTTTCCGGAGCACGGAAGCCGACGACATTGTCGATGGAAAAGATTTCACAAGCCGCGTAGTCATTTCCGGACGGCTTGACCCGGTATTGCACTTTGCGATGATCGACAGCGATTGGCTCAGCATCGGTCTCGAACAGGTTGACGGCGGGCGAGCAGAACAACCGTACGTTGTCGGCGCGTAATTTAACATGTGCCGGCAGCGGTCGCTCGAACTCCAAGTCCAGCCCGAACTCCTTAGCCTCGCTGCCCGCCGCCGCCGCCGCGAGCCCGTCTAAATCGACACAGTGGAATTTGTCGGGGAAGACGAAGAACTCCTGGAGCAGCCGATAGGCATCGAATGCCGTCGATGCGCTAGGTAACAACGTCTCGTCGAAGGCGAAGCCACTGGCCCGTACGCTGGTATTCGGCAACCTCACCCGCCGCCCGTCCGGTGTAATGAAGTGCAAGGCCAGTAGATAGCGTAGGCACCAGAGATATAGGGTCTGCGCGACGATCGCATCTCCCGTGAACCAAAGGCGCAAATCTGAAAAGTTGACGCTGCCTACCGTGCGTTCGCTTAGCATCGCAAAGCTCAAGGCAAGCTGAGATCGATCTTGCGTACGGGTATGCGCCACGTCGGTCAGTTCGACCGGGTAGACAAGGCAGTCCGCGGTCGTTCGAAAGTCGCACGATCCCCCCTCAATCGGCCGGGCGCGCATCGCCATCCCCCGCGGAATGACATGGGCTTCGGTGATCGTGCCGCGGACCGGCCGGAATTGCATGAGGCAGGTCGGAGGGAAGGGCCGGAGGAAATTGGGCCACAGCAACTGCACGAGCGAATGGGTGAGTTCGGGAAGATCGTCTTCGATCTTTTCCCTCACGCGTGAGGTCAGGAACGCAAATCCCTCCAGCAACCGCTCGACGTCCGGATCCGTGCTGCTCTCAGAAAGATATTTCGAAAGCTTCGGGTTCAGACGTGAGAATTCCTTTCCGGACTCTCGCAAGTAACTGAGTTCGTCATGGAATAGACTTGCCATCGACCTGACACTCAACTCAAAATAAAGTGGCGATCTTTGTTCAAGCACAGATCGAATTCAGCGGAGGATTCAGCTTCAGCTTTGCCGATGCGCGCCGTGATGCGGAAGCGTAGGCTTAAGGGCTCATCGGTTGCGGCGATGTAGCCGACCCGTACATCAGCGATCCGCGGCTCACCCATTACTATGCATTGGCGGATCGACTCGGCGATCTGCCGGATCATGTCGTTGGAGCGGACCGCCCCATCGTTCATATCAATGATGCCCAAGCCGGGGTTGGCGGCTGCGCCGCCCGCGCGAAGGTTGAGCACGCGGCCGAGATTGCCTTTGATCGAAGCGATCTGCGCCTCATCGACGTTCATCCCTGAGAGGTGCCCGATATCCTCTTCGTCCGCCACGAGGCGATCGAAGAGGCTTCCGTTCAAGATGCGCAGGCGCGATGCCGATGCCGTCACAGGTTTGCGCAAGATCATAGTCAACCGGTGGCGCGAGGGAGGACGGAGTTAAACCCGGCTACACTGCGGCTGCTTATCAAATATTCGTCGCGGCATCAGACTTGTCGAGCTTGCCAACGAGCGACAATTCGAAATTTGCACCCATGTATTTGAAATGTGGCCGAACCTTCAGCGTCACCTGATACCAACCCGGATCGCCTTCAACATCGCTGACTTGGACGGTCGCATCCCTTAGGGGGCGGAGCGACCGAACCTCGGAAGGTGGGTTTTCCTGATCGGCAATATACTGGCGCAACCAAATATTGAGCTCGCGCTCAAGATCCGCCCGTTCTTTCCACGATCCAATCTGCTCGCGCTGCAGAACCTTGATGTAATGAGCGAGCCGGTTGACAATGAAGAGATAAGGAAGCTGTGTGCCGAGCTTATAATTAGTCTCAGCTGCTTTACCTTCCTTCGTCCCGGGAAACCGTTTCGGCTTCTGGATCGTGTTAGCCGAGAAGAAGGCCGCGTTGTCCGAGCCTTTGCGCATGGTCAGTGCGATGAAGCCGAGTTCGGCCAGCTCGTATTCTCGACGGTCGGTAATCAAGACCTCAGTCGGAATCTTAGCCTCGATCTGCCCCAGAGACTCGTAGACGTGAATAGGCAGATCGTGGACCGCACCACCGGATCTCGGTCCAATAATATTGGGGCACCAGCGATATTTAGCAAAACTGTCCGTTATGCGTGACGCCAAAAGAAAAGCGGTATTGCCCCATAAATAATTTTCATGACGTGAAGTCACGTCTTCATTATATGCGAAGCTATGTATGGGGTTATCGATCGAATGGTAAGGCTGACGCAGAAGAAATCTCGGTCCCGTAAGGGCGATATAGCGACTATCTTCACTCTCGCGCAATGCGTTCCATTTACGGTAGCGTGGCCCTTCGAAGACTGAGGCCAGATCGCGGACATTGGGAAGTTCAAGATAGCTATCAATCGCGAACATCTGCGGAGCCGCTGCCGCAATGAACGGAGCATGCGCCATGGCCCCTACGGATGCCGCGTACTGAAGGAGCTTAAGGTCGGGAACGGACGGCCCGAAATCGAAATTCGCAATCATCGCGCCAACCGGCTCGCCACCGAATTGGCCGTATTCTGAGGAATAAACTTGTTTGTATAGGCCAGATTGGACTACTTCTGGCGCATTCTCAAAATCTTCGAGCAATTCCTGCTTTGAGACTGACAATAATTCAATTTTTATATTTTCTCGAAAATCGGTGCGATCGACGAGGATCTTAAGGCTACGCCATGCCGCCTCTAGTTCCCGGAATTCCGGGTGGTGCAGGATTTCGTCGACTTGCGCGCTGACCTTTTTATCGATTTCAACGATCATTCGATCAACAAGAACTTTGTTGATCTTCTGATTATGTTCATCCGATTTCAAAAGGTCAGCGATAAATGCCCGCACGCCCATGCGCGCAACATCGTACCCTTCTTCTCCTGGATTGATCCGAGTTTCCTCCATAATCTGCTCAAGTAGGGATCCAGACTCACTCGGAATTCTCTGGGACGACGGTGCTGAAACCAGAGTATCCATGATGGCCTCTTGAGATCGTATAGGAAAAACGAAGATCAAGCCACGATTTTGCAAATCGTGCTCAACGACAGTCAGCCAGATTTAGCTCACCGGTATCTATATCGACACGTTACTGGGCTGTACCGATCTCGATGAGAGACGGACTTCCGCGCGGGCCGGCATCTCAGGATGCGTTCGAATCACCCTGATGAAGCGCTTCCAACTCGGCGATCAGCCGGGTGCGGCTCCCCTCATTTTCAAGGATTTGCTGCATCCGCTTACGAAATGCCGGCATATTTCCCAGCGGCCCCTTCAGCGCAACCAGCGCCTCGCGCAACTGCATCATCTTCATAAGCTCTGGCACTTGTTGAACCAGAGAATCCGGCTCGAAATCCTTAAACGACTCAAATTTCAAATTGACCCTCAGGTCTGTGCTGCCATTTTGCTCATCGAGCACGTTACGAACAGTAATCTTCTTTTCGATTTCAGATTCGCTCATAACTGTCGATAGGGTGTTTTTATCGACATTAATCATTTTTCGCTCTTCGACGGGCGTCGTGTCCGCTTTCCCGAGAAAATTTCCGAGCACGACGAGCTTGAGCGGCAATTCCGTCTCAGATATTTGTCCCATTGTCGCCGGAACGTATCGAATGTTGATACGCTCCTTCGGAGCAATAGACCCTTCTGTTTCATTCATCGTGTCATTCCTTCAGTAGTAGAAGATCAATAACAATTTCACACAAAACGTCCGCCAGTTACGACTGTCGGTGTGCTTTTTGCAACCTTCAGGGGTGTTTTGTGATAGGTCTCTAATCTCTCTAATGTTTGGCGGCTCGGTTTTTCTGCAGAGTAAATGTTATTTTGGCATATAAAACAAATTTGAAACTTTGCTATATCAGTAAGAATGTCGAGAGTTACAGTATGTTTATTCTCGGTGTGGCCGGCGTCGGCCGTTTCGACGATAAATCATATGTTAGGTTGAGTCGCAATAAGGAAAACGCAGAAAAAACTTTCATTTATCTTTCTTGTAATATGCATAAAAGGCGAACAGGATTGTACAATTGTCTAATTATTCTGATATTGAAGCTCAGTGTTGATTGTTGTCCGCATTAGGCGCGTTATGTCGACATAATTTGTCGGCGAATACAGCAAATAAAGAAGATGCTTCAAATATTTTATGTCGATGTTCCCGAAAAACGCCCCGCTAGTGTATTCTGTCATCGACGATTGAGCTTGGTCCAAGCTATTCAAGCTGGTACGACCGCGCCCAGATCCGCTTGGCTTCTCTCAACTCGCACCGCTTCCACAACCCCCTGAACCGCACCGGGTTTGTCGGAGGCCCTCTCGGTTAGGTTACGCCATCCCGGCGGTCGAACTCCGCCAAGGCAAAATAGCCCAATGCCTTCCTCAGGATCTCATTGGCTTGTCGGAGTTCACGGTTCTCCCGCTCCAGCGCGTTGATCCGGTCGCAGTTGTCCGTTGTCTGTCCGGCTCGCTGGCCCTACCGTCCGGACTCATAGTCAGCAGCGGACGATCACCGCGAGGCAGAGGGCAGCGGGGTGGTTGCGAGCGATCCAATCATAGAGGGCGGCGATGCGGCGGAAGTCGTTGAGCCGCCCGAACATACGCTCGATGGCGTTACGCCCGCGACCGGGCACGGGCGAGAAGCGCGGCTTCCAGCGGCGGTCGACCTTTGGCGGGATGTTGGGCGCGGCTTCCATCGCCTCGATCTGCTGGCGGATGGCGTCGCTGTCGCAGCCCTTGTCAGCCAGAACGATGCGGGAGCTAGGCAGGCGCTTCAAGAGCAGCGTCCCAGCCTTGCAGTCGGCGACCTGCCCGCCAGTCAGCAGGAAAGTGAGTGGGCGGCAGGCATGGTCGGTGAGCGCGTGGATCTTGGTCGTGCGGCTGAGATCCCGGCTGCTCGCGCGCTTGCGCCGGGTCGTCGTGGCCTCACCCGGCTACCTCGCGCAAAACGGCCGCCCGGCCGCCCCCGCCGACCTCAAGGATCATTCCTGCGTGGTCAGGACCTCCGGACCGGAGGAGGATCTCTGGCCGCTCACCGAGGCTGGGGGCGTGATCCGGGTCCCGGTCGCGGGCCGGTTCCGCTGCAACGACGCCGCCGCCGCCAACGCCGCCGTCCTCCAGGGCGCCGGGATCGGCCTGGCGCCGCTCTGGCAGGTGCGGGCCGAGCTGGATCAGGGATTGCTGGAACTGCTGCTGCCCGCGCACGAGCCGCCACCGATTCCGGTCCACGCCCTCTGGCCGGGACACGCGCCGACGCCGGCCCGGACCCGGGCCTTCGTTGACCTGCTGCGGAGCCGTCTGGCGGGGGAGCGGATCTAGGCAGGCCGGTCAGCGCGCCCCGCCACTCCGCCGGCTCCGGCGCTCCGCCTTGCGGGTCGCGGTCTCCCGCAGATGCTGCTCGATGGCGTCGTTGGCGCGGCCGCGCATGTGGCGGATGGCGTCCACGTCGTCGAAGGTCTCGGGGAAGCGCCGGGACAGCCACAGATATGCGCTGGCGAGCTTCACGGTGCGCTCCTGGTAGTCGAGCTCGCCCGCGAGGTTGCCGCGCAAAGCCGGGACCGTGAGGCCGGCGGCCCGCGCCTGGCACCAGCGCTCCAGCAGGCCCATGGCGATCTCGTCGCGCCGGTCGATCGGGCAGACCGAGAAGGCGAATTTTTCCTCGATCGGCAGCCGGGCCCGGTCGACGGTGCGGGCGACGTCGAGCACCTCCTCCAGGGCCGAGGGCTGGAACGGCGAGCCGGCGTAGAAGGTCGCCCGGGCGAAGTGGGTCAGCACCTCGTGCAGGCTGTGGGTGCGCATCTCCTCGGCCACCGAGCGGATCGCCCCGAGATCCGGGCGGACGAAGAAGCGGGTGTCGGCCGCAGGTGCCGTCGGGGCGCCCGAGAGGGCCGTGCGGATCGGTTCCACGGCGAACGGGTCGGTCGCCGCCACGTAGCCGACATCCTGGTGGCCGTAGCGGCCGGCCCGGCCGGCGATCTGCCGGATCTCGGAATGGGTGAGCGCCCGCTCGGCGGTCCCGTCCCACTTGCGCACCGCCGAGAACACGATCCGCTTCAGCGGCCCGAGGTTGAGGCCCATGCCGATCGCGTCGGTGGTCACCAGCACGTTGGCCTCGCCGGAGCGGAAGCGCGCGGCCTCGGCCCGGCGCACCTCCGGCGACAGGGCGCCGTAGATCGTCGCCACCCGGTGGCCGCGGGCGACGAGGATCTCGCGGTTCTCGTGCACGGCCCGGCGGGAGAAGGCGACCACCGCGTCGCCGGCCTCGACCTTCTCCAGGGGGACCGGCTCCTCCAGCAGCAGGAGCGGCGACTTGCGGGTGAAAGGGATCACCTCGAGGGACTCGTTGGCGGCCTCGGCGGCGCGGCGGACATACGAGAGCGCGTCGTCGGAGCCGCAGACGATCACGGTCCGGGCCGCGACGCCGAACAGCGCGTTGGTCCAGGCCCAGCCGCGGTCGGGGTCCGACAGCATCTGGATCTCGTCGATCACCGCCACGTCGATGGGGCGCGTCAGGTCGGCGGTCTCGATGGTCCGGGCGGTGTGGGTCGGGTTGGCCTCGCCCAGCACCTCCTCGCCGGTGATCATGCCGGCGCGCAAGCCCCGCTCGCGCAGGGTCTCGTAATTCTCCAGCGCCAGGAGGCGCAGCGGCGCGAGGTAGGCCCCTGTCTCGGCCGCCGTCAGGTGCTGGAGCGCCGCGTAGGTCTTGCCGGAATTGGTCGGGCCCATGTGGAACAGGATCCGCCGGTTGAGGCGCCGGGCGGCGGTGAAGCGCTCGATATAGGCGCCGAAGCCGACCTGATCGCGCAGGCGGCGCAGGCGCGAGCCCTCGCGGGCCACCGCCTTGGCGTGCCGGCGCACCGGCGTGAGCGTGTCGTTGAGGCCGCGGGCGAGCTTCGGGCTGTAGGTGAAGACCCGGGACCGGAGCGAGCGGTCCATGTGGGCGATGTAGGCGGCGGCGTCCGCCCCGACCTCGCGCAGGTCGACAAGGAGCTGCGCCCGCAGCTTGTCGACCGGCTTGTGCAGGGCGCGGGTGGCCTGGAGCGCGGTGCGTGCCACGGCCTCGCGCAGGGCCTCCAGGCGGTGGGCCGGGTCGTTCCGGGCGGCCATGCGGGCGAGGATCTCGGCCGCCTCCGGCTCGGGGGCCATGTCGAGGCGCAGGTCCAGGCGACCGTTGTCGAGGAGCGGGATCTCGGTCCGGATCAGCCAGGTGATGCGGTGGTCCTTGGTCACCACGGCCCGGAGGGCGGGGATCGCCTTCCGGATCGCCGGGATGCCGGTCTCCGCGAAGGCCCGGGCCGCCTGCATCTCGCGGAGCGCCCGGGCGACGCGCTCGTCCTCCACCTCGGCGCCGTAATCGGGCAGCTCGAGATGGGCGAGGAGCCGGTCGAGATCGACCGTGTCCGGAGACAGGCCGAGCCGGCCTACGGATTCGATCAGGCTCTCGATCGTCGGGCGGAGACGCTTGCGCGCCATGCGGTCACCTTCGGCAGAAGCGTCTCACGCCAACCCGGACGCGGTCGGGGGCGTTCCGGATTCGATCCATGCGCCGGGCGGGGCCGGGCACCAAGCCGAGATCGTCATTGCGAGCGCAGCGAAGCCATCCCGTCGCGCGACGCGCACCGTTGTGCCGCCGTCCTGGGTCGCTCCGCTGCGCTCGCGATGACGGTGTGCCGAGCTGGGCGCGCCTTGCGAGAGCGGCGTTCATGGCCGCCGGGCTGCCTCGGCGAGCCAGCCGCAGAAGGCGCGGACCGCCGGATCCTCCGCGCGGGGTTCCGGGACGTAGGTGTAGTAGCTGCGCGCCGGGAGGGACGGGCCGGCGAAGGGCAGGGTCAGGCGGCCGCCCGCCACGTCATCGGCGATCAGCCGCTCCGGCCCCATGGCGACCCCGAGCCCGTCGAGGGCGGCCTGGAGCGTCAGGTAGAAATGCTCCAGCGTCACCGAGGCCTGCGGCGCCAGGTCCGGGACGCCCGCCGCCCGCAGCCAGTCCGGCCAGACCCGCGGGAGCGTGGCGGCATGCAGCAGCGTATGCTGCCGGAGCTGCTCGGGCCGTTCGAGCGGCAGGCGCTGCAGCAGCGTCGGGCTGCAGACGGGGATGCGCCGCTCCGACAGGAACGGCTCCGCGCGATGGCCCGGGCGTGCGTCCGGCCCGCCGCGAATCGCGACGTCGAACGGGTCCGCGAGCTGCGCCAGGGGCACGTTCGAGGTCGTCAGCCGCACCTCGATCGACGGGTTCGCCCTCTGGAAGCCGGACAGGCGCGGGATCAGCCAGCGCAGGGTGAAGGTGGCGAGCGCGTTCACGTGCAGCAGGCGCGGACGCCCGCGCTCGGCCTGGCGGGCCGTGGCCAGGGCGATGCGGTCGAGGGCGGCGCCGATCTCGGTGGCGTAGGCGCTGCCCGCCTCGGTGAGGACCACGCGCCGGTTGTGGCGCTCGAACAGCGGCAGCCCGAGCCAGCCCTCCAGCGTCTGGACGTGCCGGCTGACCGCCCCGTGGGTCACCCGCAGCTCGTCCGCCGCCCGCGTGAAGCTCCCGTGCCGCGCGGCCGCCTCGAAGGCTTTCACGGCGTTGAGCGGCGGCAGGCGACGGTGCATGGGTCAGGTTTCCTCACGCGAGCGTCAGCATAAGTCGTTTGTCAGCTCCGGGCCAGGGCGCCATCCTGAATCGGCACCACGAAGGATGGCTGGATGTCCGTCGCGTCCGATCTGACCGCGTCTTCCGGAACCGCGTCCCTGCCGGATGCCCGGCGCACGCTGGTGGCCACCGGCGTGAACCACGCCTTGCACGACGGCTACACGGACCTGATCTACGTGCTGCTGCCGGTCTGGCAGGCGGAATTCGGCCTCGACTACGTGGCCCTGGCCTTCCTGCGCTCGCTCTACAACGGCGCGCTGGCGGCGCTGCAGATGCCGGCGAGCCGCCTCGCCCAGGCGTGGGGTGCCCGCACCGTGCTGGTGCTCGGCACATTGCTCAGCGCGGCCGGCTACGCGATCGCCGGCGCTTCGGGCGGTCTCGTCGGGCTCGGCCTCGGCCTCCTGCTCGGCGGCGCCGGCAGCAGCACGCAGCATCCCCTGGCCTCGGCGGTGATCGCCCGGGCCTATGGCCCCGGCGCCCGCGGGCCCCTCGGCACCTACAATTTCACCGGCGATCTCGGGAAGGCGGCAGTCCCCCCCATGGTCGGCCTCCTGCTGACCCTGACGGGCTGGCGGCACGCCCTCTGGGCGATCGCCGGGGCGGGTCTCGTGGTCGCGCTGGCCGTCGGGCGCCTACTGCCGCGTGAGCCACAGTCACGCAGCAGCCGCTTGCCCGCCACGCGGACGGCTGCGCGCGCCGCGGGCGGGTCGGGGAGCGGCACCGGCTTCCGGCTGCTCGTCGGGATCGGGATGCTCGACAACGCGGCCCGTCCGGCCTTCCTGCTCTACCTGCCGTTCCTGCTGCAGGAGAAGGGCGCGGCGCTGACCACGGTGGGCCTCGCGCTGTCGCTGGTCTTCGTCGGCGGTGCGCTGGGCAAGGCCGTGTGCGGCCGGCTCGGGGAACGCCTCGGCGTGACCCGGACCGTGATCCTCACCGAGACCGGGACGGCGCTCGCGATCCTGGCGGTGATCGTGCTGCCGCTGACCCCCGGGCTGATCCTGCTGCCGCTGCTGGGCGTGATGCTGAACGGCACCTCCTCGGTGCTCTACGGCACGGTACCGGAACTGGCTCCGGGCGGCCGGGTCGAGCATGCCTTCGCGGTGTTCTACACCTGGACGCTCGGCGGCAGCGCGCTGGCGGCGCCGCTGCTCTACGGAAAGCTCGGCGACGCGGCCGGCCCGCACTGGGCGGCCGTGGCGGCGGCCGCGACGGCGCTCGCCGCGGTACCGCTGATGCTGGCTTTGGCGCCGCGCCTCAAGGCGGCGCGGTCGGCCTGAGGCGCGGCCTCAGCGTAACGCCCCGTCCTTCCGGGGCGCCGCAGGCGAGCCCGGAACCCGGAGCCGCCGACGCTGCCATCCGGGCGCCCGGTGCGGTTCGGGACTCCAGGCCCTGCTCCGCAGTCCCGGAATGACGGGGACGGCCTCTCCCGGGATGGACGCCTCAGAGGCTCCCCAGGGCACTGACTCGGACCGCCTCGGACCGGCCGTCCACCGCCACGTCCCGGATCTCCGCCGGCGCCACGCGGGCCGCCTCGTAGACCGCCTCCGACACGACCGCCACGCAGCCGAGGATCTTGGTCAGGCCCTGGAGGCGGGCCGCGACGTTGACGGTGTCGCCGAGCGCCGTGAAGCGGGCGTCGGTGGCGTCGCCCATCTCGCCGACGATTGCCGGGCCGGCATGCACGCCGATCCCGTATCGGAGGGTGTGCTCCAGATCGGCTGCCAGCAGCCGGTTCAGGGTCTCGACCGACTCGGCGATGAGGTCGATCCCCCGCAGGGCGTCCCGGGCGGCCTGCTCGGGCTCCGTCTCCAGGCCGAACAGGGCCAGCAGACCGTCGCCGAGGAACTGGTTGGTCGAGCCGCCGGCCTCCCGCACGGCGTCGCCGACCGCGCCGAGGAAGCGGTTGATGATGAACACCGTGTCGTAGGGCAGGCGCTCCTCGGCGAGCCGCGTCGAGCCGCGCAGGTCGACGAACATCGCCACGATGAAGCGCTCCTCGCCGGATTGCGCCCGGTCGAGCAGGTCGGCCTGGCGCATCCGGGGCTGCGGCGGCAGCAGCGGCACCACGGCCATGTCGGTCTCGGGCCGGAACTGGCAGGCGAGGCGCACCCCCGGACCGGCGGCGATCCGCTCCAGCACCGCCCGCTCGGTCCGGCCGGGCGTGGGCGCGCCGTCGCTGCCATCCGTCACCCGGATCCGACAGGTCGAGCACCGGCCGCGGCCGCCGCAGACGCTGGCATGGGGGATCCGGTTGCGCCGGCTCGCCTCCAGCACGCTCGTGCCCCGGGGCACCCGCACCACCCGACCGTCCGGATAGCTGAGCCGGATCGTGCCGCGCTTGACCTCCGCCAGGGTCCGCACGCCGCGGGCCGCGATCACCGCCGCTACGAGGCCCGCATAGGTTCCGAGCAGCCCGTTCCGGATGGCGGCGAGCCGCGCCACCTGATCGGGCAGCCCGACATGGACCGGCTGGAGGGCCACCGCCCGCCAGGCCGGATCCTGCGCCAGGGTGAGGATCATCCGGCCGCCTTGCGCGAAGCCCAGCAGCGACAGGACCGGCACCAGGACCGCCAGAGCCAGCAGCCAGGGCGCCATGCGCCCGAAGGCGGGCTTCAGCCGCAGCCAGAAATACAACCCCATGCAGCCGTGGATCCAGGCGATGACCAGGACCGTGACCTGCAGCAGGCCGAGCGTCGGCGAGGCGATCCAGAAGGCGTAGAGTTCCTGCGCGTAGCCCTTGTCGAGGCCCTCGGTGACGAAGGAGATCCGGGTCGCCGTGATGTGGCTGATGAGCAGCGTCGGAATGAGCAGGCCGGAGACCAGCTGCAGGGTCTCGGATGGCCGCCAGTGGAAGAAGCGGGCCGCGTAGAGAGCCTGGAGCCCGAGCAGCAGATGGACCACGAGGGCGCCGTAGAGCAGCGTCAGGCCGAACGGGTTGAGCCAGACGGCCGTGACGATGTCGAGGCCGTCCTCCATGGCGTCGATGGAGATGTTGCCCAGGGCGTGGTTGAGCAGGTGGGTCAGCACGTAGCCGAACAGGACCAGGCCGCTGGCCAGCCGGAGGCGCCGGAGGTTCAGGCGGATCCGTGCGGCTGGCGTGGCCGATCGGGGTTGCGCGGCCGCATCGGCGGAGCGAAGCGTCGCGATCGAGGCTGTGCGCACCATGCTGGGAGGTCCGAGGGGATCGCTTTTGGGTCCGCCATTCACGGACCCTCGTACCAGCAAGACTTCCGCCCCGCCCGATTTATTTCTACTTCCCGGCGATCCGTGAGGCTCATCGGTGCGAGCCACGCGGACTGGCCGCGCCGGAGACCCGATGCTGGAATCCTACTTCGCCCGAAGCGCCGCCGCGGTGGCCGCCGACCTGATCGGCGCCCGCCTGTTCGTCGGCGCGACCGGCGGGATCATCGTCGAGACCGAGGCCTATGACAGCACCGATCCGGCCTCTCACAGCTTCCGCGGCCCGACCCGGCGCAATGCCAGCATGTTCGGACCGCCGGCCCATGCCTATGTCTACCGCTCCTACGGGATGCACTGGTGCCTGAACCTCGTCTGTGAGCCCGGCAGCGCGGTGCTGCTCCGGGCCCTCGCGCCGACCGAGGGTCTCGCCGCCATGGCGGCCCGCCGGGGCACGGACGCGCCGCGGCTGCTCTGCGCCGGCCCCGGCCGCCTCGCTCAGGCGCTCGGCATCACCGACGCGCTGGACGGGGCGCCGCTGGCGCGGGCGCCGTTCCGGTTCGAGCCCCGCGCCGCGCCAGCCGACGTGGTGAGCGCCCGCCGCATCGGGATCACCCGCGGCGCCGAGACGCCCTGGCGCTTCCTCCTCGCCGGCTCCCGGTTCGTCAGCCGGCCGGCACCGAGGCCTGGACCGGTTCCCGGTGCCGGCCGAGGCACGCCGTGACACAGGCCCGGGAACTTGGGCATCCGCCTGAGGTTCCCCGGTCGTGGATGAGGGAGCCGCAGCATGCTGGCGATGAACTACCGTGGACCGTACCGCGTGCGGGTCGATCGCAAGCCGGTCCCCGTCTGCGAGCATGTCGAGGACGCGGTCATCCGGGTTACGCGCACCTGCATCTGCGGGTCTGATCTTCACCTCTATCACGGGATGGTGCCGGATACCCGCGTGGGCATGACGTTCGGTCACGAATTCACCGGCGTTGTTGAGGAAGTCGGCCCCGGCGTGCGCAATCTCGCCGTCGGCGACCACGTGCTGGTCCCGTTCAACATCGCCTGCGGCCGCTGCCATTTCTGCAAGCAGGGGCTGTTCGGCAATTGCCACGAGGCGAACGCGCAGGCGACCGCGGTCGGCGGCATCTTCGGCTACTCGCACACCGCCGGCGGCTACGACGGCGGTCAGGCCGAGTACGTCCGAGTGCCCTACGCCGATGTCGGCCCCTGCAAGATCCCCGAGACGATGGACCTCGACGACGCGGTGCTGCTCACCGACGTCGTGCCGACCGGCTATCAGGCGGCCGAGATGGGCGGGATCCAGCGCGGCGACACTGTCGTGGTCTTCGGGGCCGGACCGGTCGGCATCATGGCGGCGCGCTGCGCGTGGCTGTTCGGGGCCGGCCGGGTGATCGTCATCGACCACGTCGAGTACCGCCTCGACTTCGCGCGGCGCTACTGTCCCGCCGAGGTCTACAATTTCCGCTCGATCGGGGATCCCGTGGTCTTCCTGAAGAAGACGACCGATTCCCTCGGGGCCGACGTCTGCATCGACGCCGTCGGCGGCGACGCCGCGGGGAGCGCCCTGCACACCCTGATGGGCACCAAGCTGAAGCTGGAGGGCGGCTCGGCGGTGGCGCTCCACTGGGCGATCAACTCGGTCAAGAAAGGCGGGATCGTCTCGATCGTCGGGGTCTACGGGCCGACCGGCAACCTGATCCCGATCGGCAACGTCCTGAACAAGGGCATCACCATCCGGGCCAACCAGGCCTCGGTGAAGCGCCTCCTGCCGAAGCTGATCGCCCATATCGAGGCGGGCCGCCTGAACCCCAAGGAACTGATCACCCACAAGGTACCCCTCGAGGAGGCCGCGGATGCCTATCACCTCTTCTCGGCCAAGCTCGATGACTGCATCAAGCCGGTCCTCGTCCCCCCGACGGCACGCGCGTGAGGAGGGGGCGATGAGAAACCGTCCGATCGATCCGTCGACGGTCCCGGGCTGGGGCGTCGACGCGGATCCGCAGAACGACCCGACCTACCCGATGCGCGACATCACGCGCGACGACAGCCGGGGCATGAACTGGACGCGCCCGCCGAAGCAGCCGGCGCGCGTCGAGGTCCTCACCTCGATCGAGTACAAGGCCCGGCCGGCGGTCGTCGGCACGGCGACGCCGCCGCGGGGCGTGAGCGGGGTGATCCGCCGGCAGGCCTTCAAGTACAGCGAGTCTCAGTGGGCGCACTGGCTGATGCTGATGGCGGCCGACCGGGTGAATGTCGTCGAGGGCGTGGTCGACGACCTCGCACGGGGCCGCGTCCCCAACGTCCCGGCCGAGATGGGGGCCCGGGCCGAGCTGGCCCACAACCGCTCCGGCCTGGCGGGCAAGCTCGCGCTCACCGGCGCGGTGATCGGGCTCGGGATCCTGGTCTCGCGCCTCGCCCGGGCGGAGCGGCGCTAGCGTCGCTTCCTCCCGTCATCCCGGGGCCGCGCAGCGGAACCCGGGATCCGGACCCGCCGCTACGCCCGGCCCGTCACCGGCGGCGGCTCTCGGTTCCGGGTTTGCCTCCGGCACCCCGGAACGCCGGTGCTGAGCTGCGCTCCGGATCGCGTCCGTCCGATCAGGGGGTAGCTTTCGCAGCGGGTCCTCCCTCGGCTAGGACAGCGGGACGCGCAGCCCTCCGGGCGCCTGCGGGTGAGGGGAGGGGCCATGGCCGGCAGGGATGAAGCGACGTGGCGGGTCGGCGTCCTGTTCTCCCGCAGCGGGGTCAGCGGCATCACCGAGACCGAGCATTTCCTCGGCACCGCCCTGGCGATCGAGGAGATCAACCGAGCCGGCGGCGTGCTCGGCCGCCCGATCGAGCCGGTCTGCTACGACCCCGCCGGCGACACCGACGCCTACCGCACCCTGGCCCGGCGGATGCTTGCCGAGGACGGGGTCGAGGTGGTGTTCGGCTGCTCGCTCTCGGCGAGCCGCAAGTCGGTGCTGTCCACCGTGGAGCGGCACAACGGGCTGCTCTGGTACCCGTCGATCTACGAGGGCTTCGAGTATTCGGAGAACATCATCTATACCGGCGCGACCCTCAACCAGAACGTCTTCGCCCTGGCCGACTACCTCCTGCAGGCGCATGGCTCCCGGATCTTCCTGATCGGGTCCGACTACATCTACCCGCGGGAATCGAACCGGGTCATGCGCGACCTGATCGAGGCGAAGGGTGGAATCATCGTCGGCGAGCTGTATGCAGCCCTCGATGCGGATGATGCAGCCCATGCTGCCATGATCGCCGCGATCCGCGACGCCGCCCCCGACGCGGTGTTCTCCACGGTGGTAGGGCGCGGCGCCGAGCGGCTCTACCGCGCCTACGCCGAATCCGGCATCGACCGCGCCCGCTGCCCGATCGCCAGCCTGACCCTGGCGGAGGGCCAGATCCACGCGATCGGCCCCGAGCACTGCACCGGCCACGTCCTGGCGGCCCCGTATTTCGGCGCGCTGGCGAGCGAGGAGAACCGGCGCTTCGTCGCCGCTTTCCAGGCCCGGTTCGGGCCCGAGCGCCCCACCAGCATGTGGTCGGAGACCGCCTACGCGCAGGTCCACCTCTTCGCCCGGGCGCTCGCGGAGGCCGGCACCCTCGACGCCGAGCGCCTCGGCGCGGCGGCCCTGCGGCAGCGCCTCGCGGCCCCGGAGGGCGAACTCGCCTTCGATGGCGAGACGCGCCACATCTGGCTCACCCCCGGCATCGGCGTCGCCCGCGCGGACGGGCAGTTCGACGTGGTCTGGCGGGCGCGCCGGCCGGTGCGGCCCGACCCGTACCTCGCGTGGTCCCGGTTCGAGACGAACTGGCTGGAGGAGGGGCTCGCCGCGTGACCGCCCCCGCCCGCAAGATCCTGGACGACCTGCGGCGCGCTCGCGCCCTCGTCATCCATCCCCGGGACGAGGAGGGCGCCGCGCTCCTGGAGCAACTGCGCCGCCTTGGCTGCGCGGTCTCCCTCGCGTGGCCGCCACCCGCCGCCCTGCCGGCCGACATCGACACGCTGTTCATCCAGCTCGACGACGCTCAGGTGATGCACCTGCTGCCGGCGATCGAGGCGATCGAGCCCGCTGTCATCGCCATCGTGGCCTACGAGAGCCCGACCTCGCTGAAGGCGATCGCCGACGTCAACGCCCACGGCGTGCTCAACAAGCCGCTTCACCCGCGGGGCGTGCTCACCCAGTTCGCCCTGGCCCGCTACAGGCGCGGCTACGAGGGGCGCCTGACCAGCAAGATCAACCGGTTGGAGGAGACCATGAAGGGCCGCCGCACCGTCGAGAAGGCGGTCCGGCTGCTCGTGGACCTGAACCGGATCGACGAGGACGCCGCCTACAAGATGCTCCGGGACCGGGCCACCGCCTCCCGCGTGCCGATGGCGAGCGTGGCCGAGAGCGTGGTCTCGGCCCACGAGGCGATGAGCGGTCTCGGCCTGCGCATCGCGTTGGCGGAAAAGACCTGATCGCAGCAGCCTGCCGCATTTATGGTCTTGCGGTCCGTATCGCGACGCGTATCGTAGTCTAACCGGGCAAGGTTGCCCCGCAGCAGGATTGCTGCACTACATCACGGCTTTGAGGCCTCTGGTTCGCGGACGAACTTGTCCGCGCCCAGGGGCTTTTTGCGTTTTGGAGCTTTCATGATCCAGACGAACGGTCCTGCGCGCCCGCCGATACGGGTGTCGTGCATCCAGTTCGAGCCGGAATTCGGCGCGGTCGC
Source organism: Methylobacterium sp. UNC378MF (assembly GCF_900103195.1). Taxonomy (GTDB): domain Bacteria; phylum Pseudomonadota; class Alphaproteobacteria; order Rhizobiales; family Beijerinckiaceae; genus Methylobacterium. Next base: position 45,802 of record NZ_FMWU01000035.1, read on the forward strand.
GGCCAATCTGGCGCGCGCGTCGGACCTCGTCCGCGCGGCCGCCGCCGAGGGCAGCCGCCTGATCGTGCTGCCGGAACTCGCCAGCACCGGCTACGTGTTCGAATCCGCCGCGGAGGCCGCCGCGCTGGCTGAGCCGGTGCCGGACGGCCCGACCACCCAGGCCTGGGCGGCGCTCGCCGCCGAACTCGGCGTCCACATCGTGGCGGGGATCGCCGAATCCGCGGGCGACACCCTCTACAACGCCGCCGTGATCGTCGGGCCCGAGGGCTATATCGGCACCTACCGCAAGGCGCATCTCTGGGACCAGGAGAACGTGTTCTTCGCCCGGGGCGACCTCGGCTTCCCGGTCTTCGACACCACGCTCGGCAAGGTTGGCGTCGCCATCTGCTACGACGGCTGGTTCCCCGAGACTTTCCGGCAACTGGCGCTCGCCGGCGCCGAGATCGTCTGCATCCCGACCAACTGGGTGCCGATGCCTGACCAGCCCGAGGGCGAGGCCGCCATGGCCAACACCCTGCACCGGGCCGCCGCCCACACGAACGGCATCTTCATCGCCTGCGCCGACCGGGTCGGAATCGAGCGCGGCCAGCCCTTCGAGGGGCAGAGCCTGATCATCGGCCCCAAGGGCTGGCCGCTCGCCGGCCCGGCGAGCCGGGACCGGACCGAGACCCTCTCGGCCCAGGTCGACCTCGATGCGGCAGGCCGCAAGGACCTCAACACGTTCAACTCGCTGCTGCGTGACCGCCGCACCGACATCTACGGCTGAGCCGAGACCCGTCCCCGTCCCTGTCCGACCCCATCCCTGCCCGTTTCAAGGAGTTCGTTCATGGTGAAATGGTCCCTCGTCGGCGCCGCGGCGCTCGCCCTCGCCGCCACGGCCGCGCAGGCCGCCGATGGCAAGCCGATCGTGATCGGCATCCCGATCGGCCTGTCGGGCGCCAACAGCGTCGTCGCCCCCTCGGTGGTGCAGGCGGCCGAGCTCGCGGTCGAGGAGATCAACGCCAAGGGCGGCGTGCTCGGCCGCAAGCTCGTCCTGGAGGTCGCCGACGACGCCTCGGGGGCGGCCGGCGCCCAGAAGGCCTTCGACAGCCTGATCTACCAGAAGAAGGTCGACGTCCTGATCTCGATGGAGACGAGCGCGGCCCGCAACGCCGGCCTGCCCGCCGTGACCAAAGGCAAGGTGCCGTACATCTACACCTCGTTCTACGAGGGCCACTCCTGCAACAGGAACATGTTCGTGGACGCCTGGGTGCCGGAGCAGCAGGTTCCGCCGGTGGTGGACGCCTTCAAGGCAAAGGGCGCCAAGACCTACTTCCTCATCGGCAGCGACTACGCCTTCGGCCGCGGCATGCTGGGCTTCGCCAAGAGCTACGTCGAGAAGGCCGGCGGCAAGGTCCTCGGCGAGGAGTACCTGCCGATGGACGGCAGCGACTGGACGGCGATCGTCTCCAAGCTGAAGGAGGCCAAGCCCGACGCGCTGATCACCTCGACCGCGGGCGGCGCGCCGAACGTCACGCTGACCAAGCAACTGCGCGGCGCGGGCGTGACGCTGCCCTTCGCCAACCTCGCGCTGGACGAGGGCACCGCCAAGAGCATGGGCGCGGACGCCGAGGGCGTCTACCTCTCGGCCTCCTACGTCACCGGGATCGACAGCCCGGAGAACAAGGCCTTCCTGGCGGCGATGCAGAAGAAGTTCAGCGCGGAGCTGCGCACCCCGAACGACCTCTCGGTGCCGGAATACGAGGCGATCTACCTCTACAAGGCCGCCGTCGAGAAGGCGGGCGGGACCGAGACCGCCAAGGTGCTGGAGGCGCTGCCGACCGTGAGCTTCACCGGGCCGCGCGGCACGATCACCATGAGCAAGCAGCACCACGCGCCGCTGACCATGTATCTCGGCCAGATCCAGAAGGACGGCACCGTGAAGGTCGCCGGCACCTTCAAGGACGTCGATCCCGGCGAGCAGTGCCCGAAGCTGCCGTAAGGGGAGGGGGCTGACGCTCGTCCTTCGCCGCAGAGGCGACGCGCCCCCTCTCCTGAGACCGCGTTGCCCGTGCCGATGGCCCGCGCAGATGCGTGATGCGGCAGACCCGCGGTGGGGCGTTCGTCTCGCCGTGCCTCTTCCGCCTCGCGATGACGGTCCTTCAACCGGAACTCCCCGATGCTGCTCACCCTCGACATCCTGACCACGGCGGCGATCCTGTTCATCGTCTCGATCGGCCTGCTGGCGATCTTCGGCGTGCTCAAGATCATCAACTTCGCCCACGGGGCGTGGCTGACGGTCGGCGCCTACTGCGCGGTGGTGACCGCCAAGATCGGGCTCAACCCTTGGGCAGCGCTGCCGCTCGCCTTCGTCATCGGCGCGGCGCTCGGCGGCCTCGCGGAGCACTTCATCATCCGCCCGCTCTACCGGCGGCCCCTCGACGCGATCCTCGCCACCTGGGGGCTCGGCATCGTGCTCGGGCAGCTCATCACCCTGGCCTTCGGCCGCGACGTCCAGCTCACCCCGAACCTCTACGCCGGCACCGTCGAGATCCTCGGCGTCGACTACTCCGCCTACCGCCTCGTGGCTCTGGGCATCGCGCTGGCGATCGGCACGCTGTTCGCGCTCACCATCGAGCGCACCCGGCTCGGCCTCTCGGCCCGGGCGGTGATCATGAACGAGACCCTGGCGCGCAGCCTCGGCATCGATACCGGGCGCGTGCGCCTCGTCGTGTTCATGATCGGCGCCGGCTTCGCGGGCCTCGCCGGCGTCCTGCTGACGCCGCTCACCAGCGTCGACCCGAACATGGGCGTCTCCTGGCTGATCGGCGCCTTCATGCTGGTGATGGTCGCCGACGCCTCTTACCTGGCGCTCGCGGCGGCCTGTCTCGTCTTCGGGGCCGCGCAGGTCCTGATCAGCACCTTCGTGAGCCCGATCCTGGGCAGCATCGCCGTCGCGGTGCTCGCCGCCCTCGTGCTGCGGATCAGCCCGAAAGGTTTCTCCCGTGCTTGAGACCCTGCCCGTCGCCGAGCGCGCCGCCGCGGCGCCCCGCGGACGCCGCCTGTCCCGCGCCGCGCCCTTCGTAGTCGCGGCCCTGGCGGCGCTGGCCCTCTGGATCGCGCCGCCCTTCCTCGACACCTTCGCGGTCAACGTCCTGACCCGCTCGATGATCTACGCGGTGCTGGCCGTCACGGTGGACCTGCTCTGGGGCTTCGCGGGGATCCTGACCTTCGGGCAGGCGGCGTTCTTCGGCATCGGCGCCTACGCCACCGCGATGATCCTCGGCGCCTACGGGGCGACGCCGCTGGGGATCGCCGCGGCCGTCGCGGCGGCGCTCTTGGCGCCGGCCCTGCTCGGCCTCGCGGTCGGCTGGCTGTCCTTCTATCACCGCTCGACCCCGCTCTACGCCTCGGTGATCTCGCTGGTCGTCCCGATCGTCGTGGTGCAGCTCATCTACTCGGGCGGGGAATGGACCGGCTCCAGCAGCGGCCTCGTCGGGTTCGACGTGCTGCCCTTCGAGATCGAGGGCTATTTCCGCCTCGCGGCGCTGTTCCTGATCGTCGTCACGCTGGCAGCCTGGATCCTGGTCCGGGCCGATGCCGGCCGCGCCCTCGTGGCACTCCGGGACAACGAGGCGCGCTGCGCCTATCTCGGCCTCAACCCGCGGCGCCTGCAGATCCGGTTGACCGCTTCGCTCGCCGGGGTCGCGGGGCTCGCGGGCTTCCTGTTCGCCAACGCCTCGGGCGTGGTCGCGCCCGAGAATGCCGGCTTCCTGTTCGGCACCGAGCTGGTAATCTGGGTGGCGCTCGGCGGCCGCGGCACGCTGCTCGGCCCGGTGCTCGGCACCGTCGCCATCGACTACCTTGCGGCGAACCTGTCCGGCGACCTGCCGTTCCTCTGGCAGCTCCTCTTAGGCACGGCCTTCGTGGCCATCATCATCCTGCTGCCGGGCGGCCTCGCCGACCTCGTCGGCCGCCTGTGGCGGGCGCTGCCGGTGGGCCGGCGCGTGCCGGCGCCGCCGCGCCTCGTCGCCCGGACCGCCGAGACGGAAGCGACGGCTGCCGCGACCCCCATCCTCAAGGTCGAGGGCCTCGCCAAGGCCTATGGCAGCCTGACGGTTCTGGAGGGCATCGACCTGGAGATCCGGGCGGGCGAGCTCGTCAGCCTCGTCGGCCCCAACGGCGCCGGCAAGACCACGCTGATGCGCTGCCTCAGCGACGGCACCGAGCCGTTCACGGGCGCCATCGCGGTCGGCGGCACGCCGATCACCGGGCTGACGCCGAACCGGATCGTCGGCCTCGGGGTCGGGCGCAAGTTCCAGGTCGCGAGCGTGTTTGAGAGCCTGTCTGTGGCCGACTGCCTCCGTCTCGCCCGGGCGCCGCATGACGGCCTGAGCCCGGTCGGGCAGGCCGAGACGCTGGGCCTGCCGCAGCCGGCCCTCGACGTCCTGCGCATGACCGGCCTCGACCGGCTGCTGACCCGGCCGACGCACCTCCTGTCACACGGCCAGAAGCAGGCGCTCGAACTCGCCATGGTGGTGGCGCTGGAGCCGCGTCTGATCCTGCTCGACGAGCCCACCGCCGGCCTGACCAAGGCCGAGCGCACCACCATCGGGACCGTGCTCAAGGCGCTCACTGCCGAGGGCCGGATCGCCGCCGTGCTGGTGGAGCACGACCTCGACTTCGTGCGCGAGATCTCGTCGCGGATCGTGGTGCTGCACCAGGGCCGGCTCGTCCTCGACGGCACGGTCGAGGACGTCGTCGGCTCCGAGCTGGTCCGGACCATCTATGCGGGAGGTGCCCATGGTTGAGGCAGCGCGGCGGATCGAGCCGGCAGGGGCCGCACTCACCCTGGAGCACGTGTCGAGCGGCTACGGAGCCGTGTCGATCGTGAAGGACGTGTCCCTGTCGGTGGGGCAGGGGGAGATCGTGGCGCTCCTCGGCAAGAACGGCATGGGCAAGACCACGCTCCTCAAGACCATCTTAGGCATGGTGGCCCTGCGTGGCGGCGCGGTCACCCTGGGGCGGCAGGCGCTGGCCGGCCTCTCGCCCGCCCGGCTCGTGGCGCTCGGCGTCGGCTACGCGCCGCAGGAGCAGCCCCTGTTCCAGGACCTGTCGATCCGCGACAACCTGCGCCTCGCGGTGCCGTCCGACAGGATGCTGCCGGAGGCTCTGGAGCGGCTGTTCGGCCACTTCCCGTTCCTGAAGGACCGCCTCGCCCAGCGGGCCGGCACCCTCTCGGGGGGCGAGCAGAAGATGCTGATCCTCGGGCGCGCCCTGATGCTGCGCCCGCGGCTCCTCCTGATCGACGAGATCTCCGAGGGCGTGCAGCCATCCATGGTCGAGCGCCTGCGCGGGGTGCTCCAGGCCGAGCGGGATTCGGGCGTGTCCATGCTGGTGGTGGAGCAGCACGTCGCCTTCGCGCTGGCGCTGGCCGACCGCTACGCCGTCCTCAAGCTCGGCGAAATCGTCGACAGCGGCCCCGCCAGGGCGCCGGAGGCGCAGGGGCGCGTCATCGACCATTTGGCGGTGTGAGGCCGTTTCGGTGCCGATCCCCACGCCGTCCTTGCGAGCGCAGCGAAGCGACCCAGGGCGGGGTTACCTCTCCGAGCGCGGCGCCGTCTGGGTCGCTTCGCTGCGCTCGCAAGGGCGGCGAGTTCACCCTGAACCGGGAGCCGTGAGCGCATGATCGAACTCAACACCTTCTCGATCGCCGCCTGCTGTCCGCGCACCGGGCAGCTCGGCGTGGCGGTGGCGAGCGCCGTCCCGGCGGTAGGCGGGCTCTGCCCATATATTCGGGTCGGGATCGGGGCCGTCACCACCCAGTCCTGGGTGAACCCCTACCTCGCCGCCCGTATCCTCGACGGGCTGGCCAGCGGGCAGGATCCCGAGGCCGCGCTGGCGGCGGCGCTCGCCACCGACGACCGGCCTGACCTGCGCCAGCTCGGCCTCGTCGACGCGCGCGGGACCGGCGCGGCCTGGACCGGCACCGGCTGCACGCGGGCGGCCGGCCACCGCACCGGGGCCGGCTATGCCGTCCAGGGCAACATGCTCGCCGGGCCCGACGTGATCGACGCCATGGCGCAGGCCTTCGAAGGAAGCGCCGCCCGCGACCTCGACGAGCGGCTCATGCGGACCCTGGAGGCCGGCGATGCCGCCGGCGGCGACCGGCGCGGCAAGCAATCGGCGGCGCTCAAGATCGTCGCCAGCGAGGATTACCCGTTCCTCGACCTGCGCGTCGACGAGCACGCGGAACCTGTCGCAGAGCTGCGCCGCGTCCTCGCAATCGCCCGCCGGCAGCTCGTGCCCTTCGTGGCCGGCATGCCCCGGAAGGGCGGCCCGGCCGGCGCCCTGCCGGACGATATCGTGGCGATGCTCCTCAAGGCGCCCGCCGAGCGGCCGGGCGGGTCACTCGATGGCGGGCCCGTCGGAGCGCCCGACCTCCTGCGCGACGTCATCGGCCTGCGCCAGGAGCCCGGGCGGACCGCGCATCTGCTGGCCCGGTTCGCGCCGGTGCTCGCCGAGATCGCGCGGCTCCGCGATCTCGACCTCGCGGACATCCATCCGCCGATCGTCTTCGATCCGACCTTGCCCTACCGCCGGGTGCCCCATGACTGACGCCCTGTGGCAGCTGCCGATCACGGAACTCGCGCGGCGGATCGCGGCACGGGCGCTGTCGAGCACCGACCTCGTCGGTGCCTCGCTGGACCGGATCGCACGCCTCGACGGCGCTTTGAACAGCGTCGTCCGCCTGTCGCCCGGGGCACTCGACGCCGCGCGGGAGGCCGACGCCGAGATCGCCAGGACCGGGCCCCGCGGCCCGCTGCACGGTATCCCGATCGCCATCAAGGACAATTACACCACGGCCGACCTGCCGACCCGGGCCGGCACCGCGGTGGAGGCCCTGACCTTCCCGATGGAGGACAGCCACGCTGTGGCGCGGCTGCGCGCGGCCGGCGCGGTGATCCTCGGCAAGCTGCGCATGCATGAATTCGCCTGGGGCATGATCACGCCGCCGACGCGCAACCCCTGGGACCTCGCCCGGGTGCCCGGCGGGTCCAGCGGCGGCTCTGGCGCCGCGGTCGCGGCCCGGCTCTGCCCCGCCGCCCTCGGCTCGGATACCGGCGGCTCGATCCGCATCCCGGCCGCCCTGTGCGGCGTGGTCGGCCTCAAGCCGACCTATGGCCGGGTCGGGCGCTCGGGAATCGTGCCGCATTCCTGGTCCCTCGACCATGCCGGGCCGCTGACCCTGACGGTGGCCGACGCCGCCCTGATGCTGCAGGTCCTGGCCGGCCCGGATGCCGGCGACCCGGCGTCCAGCGCGGCTCCGGTCGACGATTATACGGCTGGGCTGGACCGGCCGATCCGGGGCTTGCGCGTCGCGGTGATCCGCAATCACTTCTTCGACGCGGTCGACGACGATGTCGCTGCCGCCGTCGAGGGAGCGCTCCGCTTCTTCGCCGCGCAGGGCTGCACGATCCGCGATGTCGCGGTGCCGTCCCTGCGCCACGGGCTCGGCGCCATCTACGCCATCGAACTCGCCTCCTCGACCGCCTATCACGACCGCAGCCTCACCCAGGGCCACGTGGCGGGCTTCGCCGCCGATGTCCGCGACCTCGTGGAGATGGGCCGACTCGTCACCGGGCCGGACTATCTGCGCGCCGAGCAGGTGCGGGCCCTGATCATGGACGAGATGGCCGCCATCCTGGCGGAGGCCGACGTGATCATCGGCCCGGCCTCGCCCTTGACCGCCTGGCGAACGGACGAGACCACGGTGTCGGTCGCCGGCCGCGCGGAGAGCGTGCTGGCGGCCTCCTGGCGCCTGACCTATCCGTTCAATCTCACGGGCCTGCCCGCCATCGCGCTGCCCTGCGGCTTCGACCGGCGCAGCCTGCCGATCAGCCTTCAGATCGCCGCCCGGCCTTTCGCCGAGGCCGTGATGCTGCGCGCGGCCCACCAGTACGAGCGGGCACATGATTGGTGGCGACGGGTTCCGCCACATGCGGGCTGAAGCGGTTGCACAATCCGCTGAAGCTGAGCGATCCGGATGCGATCGGTTGTTCGCAACCAATACCGCATCTTATCGCGGTCGTTTCCGCAATCTATCCGGTCGATCGCCGCGGAACCCTTCTTCCGCGATCCCCGTTACTGCCCCTGATTGATTGCAGTCAGGAGGTTACTGATGCGGAACATCATTCTCTCGGGCGCCCTGTTTGCTGCCCTGTGCGGCGCGGCCAGCGCCGAGGACACCACGGTCATCCGTCGCGATAGCGGTCCGAGCGTCGCCGTCGATCACCGCGAGGGCGTGGTCGAGCGCCGCGAGGTCACGACTGGCAGCGTCGATTGCGGCTCCAAGACCGTCCACAAGGAGGACGGCATGGGCAACTCCAAGACCGTCCATAAGGAAGGCTGCAACTGAGTAGCCGCCGCCTGAAACGATCTGACGACCTCGGAGATTTCCCCATGACGAACAAGCTTCTTCTGTCGCTGGCGACCGCAGGCCTTCTCGCCCTTCCGGTGGCCGCCCAGGCTCAGGGGACCCTGCGCGGCGCGGCCGAGGGGGCCGAGGCCGGATCGGCCGCGGCGGGCCCGGTCGGCGGCATCGTTGGCGGTGCGGTCGGCGCGGCCACCGGCACGGTGGGTGGCATCCTGGGCGTCGACGACCGCCCGCGCTTCCGCAGCTACGTCCGCGAGCGCGGTGCTCGCTCGTACAGCTGGGGCGGCCCGGTCCGGGTCGGGACCGTGCTACCGGAAGACAGCGTCACCTACTACGACGTGCCCACAGAGTACCGGGTGCGGCCGGGCTACCGCTACACCATCGTGAACGACCAGCCGGTCCTGGTCGACCGCGGTCACCGCATCGTCGAGGTGATCGACTGATCTTGCACGGGGCGCCGGATGATCCGGCGCCCCGTCTCCTGAAGATCCATCCTGGCTTACCGGTGAAGGGTACGGAGACACGCCCGTCTTTGCCGGGGCAGTGATGCAATTCAGGGCCGCACAACCTCGGCAAGCATGGCACCGACTGCATGGCTTCGCTGCGCTCGCAAGGACGGGCACGCTGTGCGACAGGCTAGGGCCCTGAACGGCTGCGTCAGCTTCGTGTGAGCACCAACTCCGGCATCTGCAGGGTGTGATCCGGGAACGCCGTCTCGAAGCCGGGACGGCCCTCGCGGAGCGCGCTTGCCGCTAGGGCGGCAGTGGGATGCTGTGTGTCGGGGCGAGGCCGGACACCGTGCCGGCGGTGTTGTCGACCATGAAGGTCCCGGCATTGGGGCCGTACTCCCATGCAGGCCTGCCCGGTGGGCGGGCGCCGGCATTGCGCGCAGAGCCGCAAGTCCCCCGCCGACGCATCGATTCCCACCGCGGGCCCCACGAAGGGGGAGCTGTCGCCCACCCGGCGCCATCCAGGACCTCGGAGATCTCGCTTGCGGGTTCGCTAAGGAAATTCCGGCCAGCCCGTGGCCCTGACGCGCACCACCGGCTTCCGCGCCCCGAGTGGGCCTCGCGATGGCGGGGCCCTCATGTGCGTCGGCCCGGTATGGCATTGACGCCCGGCCCCGCTCGTTCCGACGGGATCGCCCGTCAGCCGGGCCCGGATCTCACCCCTCACCCCCGATGATGCCGCGGATGCGGGTCGCGAGCGCCTCCAGGGCGAAGGGCTTCGTCATCACCTGCATGCCGGGGCCGAGATGGCCGTGGTTGAGCGCGGCATTCTCGGCATAGCCGGTGATGAAGAGGACCTTCAGGTCCGGGCGATGCTGGCGGCCGGCATCGGCCATCTGGCGGCCGTTCATGCCGCCGGGCAGACCGACATCGGTGATCAGCATGTCGATGCGCACGTCCGACTGGAGCACCTTCAGGCCCGTGGCGCCGTCCGCCGCCTCGATCGCCGCGTAGCCGAGATCTTCGAGCACCTCGGTCACCAGCATCCGCACGGTGGGCTCGTCATCCACCACCAGGACCGTCTCGCCCTGTTCGGCGCGGGGCGCGTGGGCGAGGTCGGGCAGGCTCACCTCCGCCTCCGCCTCGCCGATATGGCGGGGCAGGTACAGGCAGACCATCGTGCCCTGGCCGACTTCCGAGTAGATCCGGACCTGCCCGCCGGACTGCTTGGCGAAGCCGTAGATCATCGACAGGCCGAGGCCGGTCCCCTCGCCGATCGGCTTGGTGGTGAAGAACGGATCGAACGCCTTGGCGACCACGTCGGGTGTCATGCCGGTGCCGTTGTCCGAGACACAGAGCGTCACGTACTGCCCCGGCTCCAGTTCGCGCTCCTGAGCGGCCCGGTGGTCGAGCCAGCGGTTGGCGGTCTCGATGACGATGCGGCCGCCCTTCGGCATCGCGTCCCGGGCGTTGATGCACAGGTTGAGCAGCGCGTTCTCGAGCTGGCTCGGGTCCACGAGCGTGGGCCACAGACCGCCGGCCCCCACGGATTCGATCGCCACCGCGGGGCCGACCGTACGGCGCACAAGTTCCATCATGCCATCGACCAAGCGGTTCACGTCCGTCGGCTTCGGATCGAGGGTCTGGCGGCGCGAGAAGGCCAGCAGGCGGTGGGTCAGGGCGGCGGCGCGCTTGGCCGCCCCCTGCGCCGCGCTGATATAGCGCTCCAGGTCCCCGACCCGGCCCTGCATCATCCGGGTCTGCATCAGCTCCAGCGAGCCGACGATGCCGGCCAGCATGTTGTTGAAGTCGTGGGCGAGGCCGCCGGTCAGCTGGCCGACCGCCTCCATCTTCTGCGATTGGCGCAGGGCCTCCTCGGTCCGCATCAGCTCGGCCGTGCGTTCGGCGACGCGGTGCTCCAGGGTCTCGTTGAGGCTGCGCAGCATCGCGGTGACGCGGTCCCGCTCCGCCTCGACGGCGCGGCGCTCATCCACGTCGATCAGGACGCCGGGAAAGCTCAGGGGCGTGCCGTCCGGCCCATGGTCGACGCGGCCATTGGCCTCCAGCCAGTAATAGTGCCCGTCGGCGCGCCGGACTCGGTACTGGTGCGCGTAGGCGCCGCCGCGGGCGATCGCAGCCCTGATGGCTTCGGCGAGACCCGCCTGATCGTCGGGGTGCACGGTCTCCACCACCTGGGCCAGGCTCAGCCCCTCGCGCCCCAGGGCCGGATCGAGGCCGAAGCTGCGGGCGAAAGCCTCATCCACGGTGAAGCGGTCGCGCGGCAGGTCCCAGAGCCAGGTCCCGATGATCGCGCCGGCCGCAAGAGCAAGCTGCACGCGCTCGACGTTCGTCCGGGCGAGGGCCTCGCTGGCCCGCAGCGCATCCTCCGCCGCCCGGCGCGCGGTGACGTCCCGGAACAGCACCGAAACCTGGCGCCGGCTCGCCGGCTCGATTCGGGCGGCTGAGACGTCGATGAAGCGGTTGGCCTGGGCGAAGAAGCGCTCGAACCGGATCGGGATGCCGGTGCGGAGCACGCCGCCGTACAGGTCGAGCCAGGCCTCGGCGTCCTCGGCCGGGACGAGGTCGCGCAGCGTCCGTCCGACGATCCGAGAGATGCCGGTGTGGCGCTCGTAGCCCGGATTGGCCTCGACATGGACGTAGTCGCTCAGGGGGCCGTGCGGCCCGTCGAAGAACTCGATGATGCAGAAGCCTTCGTCGATGGCCTCGAACAGCGTCCGGTAGCGCGCCTCGCCGGCGCGCAGGGCGTCGCGGGCCTGCCTCTGCTCCGTGATGTCGCGCGCCACTCCGGAGAACCGCACCGGTCGCCCGTCGGCATCGCGCTCGATCTCCCCCTGTCGCGCGATCCAGCGGATCTCGCCGGTATCCGGTCGCCGGATCCGGTAGGCGACGTCGCGCGGGGCGTCGCCGCGGCGCCGGCTGACCGTCGTCGAGATGAGGGGCTGGTCCTCCGGCAGGATCAGCGCCTCGACCGTTTCGGCCGGGTAGGTGTCGCGCTCCGGCAGGCCATAGAGCCGGCAGAATTGCGGGGTCGGGTGCAGGATCCCGTCCTCGACCCCCACGGTGAACAGGCCGATCCCGCCGGCCTCCTGCGCCCGCAGCAGATGCGCCTGGGCCTCCCGGAGCGCCAGACCGGCGCTGTGCAGCTCCGAGCGGTCCCGGAGCACCTTCACGTAGCCGACATGGGCACCGGACCGGTCGCGCAGCGGCGTCAGCGCGCCGGACACGCGCAGGCACTCGCCATCGGCGCGCAGGTGCCGGACCTCGTCCTCGACGCTGCCCTGGTCCAGAGCTGCGCGCAAAGCGGCCTCGGGGCGGCCCGCCGCCCGGTCCTCGGGCGTGAACAGCGCCGAGAAGGGTTGGCCGCATATCGCTTCCGCCGTCCAGCCGAGGATGTCCTCGGCGCCGGCATTCCAGGCGGTGATGCGCCCGTCGCGGTCAGTGGTGAGGGCGGCGAACCGGGGGGCGCCGTCGGGGATTGCCTGCGCGGGCCCGCCACCACCCGCCACCGCTTGCGCGCGGAGGCCGGCGGCTTCCGCCTCCAGCGCGCGGGCGCGCCGCAGGAGCGCCTCGGTCCCGGTCTCGTCCACGCTCAGGTTCCGGGCGTCGCGACCGGATCGGCCGCCTGCCGCCCGGACGCGCGGGGGCCGGGCGGCGCGGGACGGGCACGGCTGGTCGCGATCGGGGCTGCGGAGGCGGACGATTCGGGCACGGAGCGGGTTTTGCGAGAGCGGCGGGTCGTGGGCGCCTTCTGCCGGAAACGGCCCCCGGGCGCCACCGCGGGCGCAGCATAACGCGCGGGAAACCGCCCGGGCTGCCTCGGTCGATCCGCTCGGACGGCTCAGTGGGGATCGGTGAGGCGGCAGGTGGCGCTGCTGGCGCGGGGCCAGCCGTAGTAGATCGTCTCGGCCTGCACGTCGGCGAGGCTCACGACTTCCGGCACGGAGGCCTGCTGCGTGTCGAGCACCGCTCCGCCGGCCCCGGTGAAGGTGCAGAGGATGGTCACGTTCGTCGCGAGATCCGGACCGGTGTTGCGCAGGTTGACCATCGCCCTCTGCGGCTCGTGGGAATCCGGCGGCGTGTGCAGCCGGGTCTCCCGGATGACGAGGGCGGCATCGGCCCGCGTCGGCGTGGCGAACGCCACGATCAGGCCGGCAGCCAAGAAGGCAGCAGCCTGCCGCGACGACTGCATCCTGCGCATAAGACCGCTCATCCCATCATTGCGCCGGGTCACGGGCCCGGCACCCCCTCCGGTCAAACGACGAAACCGGGACCCGGGTTCGCCATCCGGCGCGTCGGGTGCTGCAAATCAGGTTCAGTTGCGCAGCGGCTTGGCGTCGATCTGCATCCGGTAGACCGTCGTCGGAAATTTCACGGCCGAGGCCGCGCCGCCGTTCATCGCCGGCGTGCGGTTCATCTGCGCTGCCGGGATCCACAGGCCGCCCTCCTCGTCGATCCACATCGCGTCGACCCAGACGAGCCGCGGGTCCTGCACCAGCGTGCTCATCGTCCCGTCCGGCGCGATCTTGAGGATCCGCAGGCCGTCCGTGTCGCTCGCGTAGATCGTGCCCGCCGCGTCGATGGCGGTGCCGCCCGTCGCCACGGTGGCGGCGTGGAGCTTCACGTGCTTGGCGCGCTCGGCGTCACTCACCGTCGCATCGTCGAGATACCGGGTCTCGATGCTGTAGAGCGGCCCGGTGCAGGCTTGGTAGTAGAAGGTCTTGCCGTCCGGCGAGACTTCCAGCTGGTCGGCGTGGATGAAGAGCAGCTTGTCCGTGTCGTCCCGGAGCACCCGGCCCTGGCCGGTGAGCGGGCGCTGCGCGATCGTCGACCAATGGCCGTCGAGCACCCGCCGCAGGCCGCCGGTCTCGCGGTCGAGGACGATCAGCCCGGGCTGGCCGGCATCCGTCAGGTAGATGTGGCCGCCGTTGAAGCGGAAATCGTCGATGAAGCTCTTGTCGGTGGTCGCCGCCTGGAGCGGGTAGACCCTGCGCACGGCGTTCGTGGCGAGGTCGATCTGCACGAGCTTCGGGCCGCCGGGCAGCGGCGCCGCGCCCATGCCGGGCGCGCCCTTGTCGACCACCCAGAGGTCGCCGTCCGGGCCGATCCGGATGGCGTTGACCGCCACGAAGGCCTTGGCCGGGTCGTCGCCCGTCTTCCAGCCGTTCCAGGCCGCGTCGGGGAACGGGACCGCCTTGCCGTCCCGCCACTCGCCGAGCTCGATTCCGGTGTCCTTGCTCTGCCGCTGGAACGGCGAGAACAGCCGGCCGTCCGAGGACCGGGTGATGCCGTTGAAGACGAGGCTGTCCGATTCCACCATCGGCTTGAGCGCGTCGGACCCGGCCGGCGCCTCGGCGGCGCGGCCGGGGGTGCCCAGGCCGACGGCCAGCAGGAGGGCGAGGAGCGTGGCGCGCATGGTGGGATCCCGGTCCGGCGGCGAAGCGTCTCGGCCGGTAAGCCCCCGGCGCGCGCGGTGTTCCGGGCCGATCCCATCGGCCGCACCGAAGACGCCTGCGACGCTTCGCCGGGGCTGGATCCTGCCGAAATGAGAACATATAGTGAACGCAGGGTGAGCGCCGCACGGGGCGGCCGAGGAGGAGCGAGGGATGGCCAAGTACCGGTTCCACTGCACCAACGGCCTCGAATGCGTGTTCGACGCGCGCGGCACCGAGGTCCGCGCGACGGCACGCCTCGTCGACCGGGCGCGGAAGGTCGCCTCCGACGTGCGGCAATCGCTGGCCAACCGCACCGACTGGGCCGAGTGGCGGGTCAGCGTGCACGACCTCTCGGGCCGGCGGGTCCTGGTGCAGCCCTTCGAGCCGGCGTCGGGTCGCGCCAGGGCGGCCTGAATGGCGGCGCCGATCAAGACGATCCGGCCGGGGCCGGCCCCGGGCGCGGGGATGACCGCCGCGGAAGCGGATCAGACGATCCGCCCGCTGAGCCTGTCCGCGTTCATCGGTCAGCGGGCGGCGCGGGCGAACATGCAGGTGTTCATCGAGGCGGCGAAGAAGACGGGTCAGGCGCTCGACCACGTGCTGTTCGTCGGGCCGCCCGGACTGGGCAAGACCACGCTCGCCCAGATCGTGGCGCGCGAGCTCGGCGTGAACTTCCGCTCGACCTCCGGGCCGGTCATCGCCAAGGCCGGCGATCTGGCCGCCCAGCTCACCAACCTGGAGGAGCGCGACGTCCTGTTCATCGACGAGATCCACCGGCTCAACCCGGCGGTCGAGGAGATCCTCTACCCGGCCATGGAGGATTACCAGCTCGACCTGATCATCGGCGAGGGCCCGGCGGCGCGCTCGGTCAAGATCGAGCTGCCGAAGTTCACCCTGGTGGGCGCCACGACGCGCGCGGGTCTCTTGACGACGCCGCTGCGCGACCGGTTCGGGATCCCGATCCGTCTGGAATTCTACGAGATCGACGAGCTGGAGCAGATCGTGGCCCGCGGCGCGCGGGTCCTGGGCCTGGGCATGTCGGCGGAGGGCGCCAACGAGATCGCCCGGCGGGCGCGGGGCACGCCGCGGATCGCGGGGCGGCTGCTGCGGCGGGTGCGGGACTTCGCGGTGGTGGCGGAGGCCGAGACGGTGACGCGGGCGATCGCCGACCGGGCGCTGCAGCTGCTGGACGTCGACGGGGCCGGGCTCGACGTGATGGACCGCAAGTACCTGAGCCTGATCGCGCGCGCGTTCGGGGGCGG
>NZ_FMWU01000068.1 GCF_900103195.1 Methylobacterium sp. UNC378MF
GCGCCAAACCCTTCGTCTGGACCAAACCCGCCACCGACATCCTCGCCGCCGTCAGCCGATCCCCTGAACCATCCGTCTGAGTCAGTGCACTAGGATGAGGCTGAACGTGACCGTGATTGGCCATCTGGCGAGACCTTATAGACGAAGTCTGACGATTGGTGCACGCAGCGAGGGGCCGCAAGCGGCCCTTTGAAGATGCGCGGAACGCCTGCTTGTAGGTTGCTTAAAGAGGCAGGGATCTACAGCCGGAACGAATGATTATGCGGTGAAATCAGGCGGCAGAAGCAGCGAGTTGTTTACGAACAAATTTAACATGTCGTCATGACCTGAGCCGCATAATTCTCGTTGGTCGAGGATCGTACAAGATGTTCAAGCGGCTCGCGGACCGCGTTTCACTGCGCCGACAGATCAGTCTGCTCGCTGGCGCCATCGGTCTTGCGATTGTCGGCGTGACCACGATCGGATCCGCGCTGTTGGCGCGCGGGCAAGCCACCGATATGGCGCAGAACGCCCTCCTTCAGATCGCTCGGTCGATGGCCGATCGGCTCGATCAGGACATGGCCGAGCGGCAGCGGGAAATCCGCAACGTCGGATCGCTTGAGCCACTGCAACCTCATTGGATGGAGAACACTGGCGGCCTGCGCAAAGTCCTGGAGACAATGCAGAGGACGCTACCGGATTACGCCTGGATCGGGTTTGCCGATCGCGATGGCCAGGTTCGCGCCGCTACAGGCGGCATTCTCGAAGGAGTGAGCGTCAGCCAGCGCCCCTGGTTTACCGACGGCCTCCAGCAGGCTGCGGTCGAGGACGTGCACGCGGCGACCCTGCTGGCATCGAAGCTTCCTCCCAACAGCGACGGGTCGCCATTCCGGTTCGTGGATGTGGCCGTCCCGGTCGGTGACGCGTCGGGACAGATCGTCGGTGTTCTCGGCGCTCACCTCAGCTGGCGATGGGCTGATATCGTCCGGCGTGAGGTCCTGTCGTCTCGCAGACCAGAGCTGAGGGAGGACGTCGTCGTCCTTGATCGCTCCGGCCGCGTTCTGCTCGGATCCAACCCCGGGGCAGTCCCGTACACGGCCGCAGCGCTCGCATCCGGCCATTTCATCGACCACAGTGCTGAAGGCGCCAGGCTCGCCGCGGCTGCCGCTACCCGCGGACGGGGCGACTATCCCGGCCTGGGCTGGATCGTCGTCGCGCTTCAGCCGATCGACACCGCCCTGGCAGGGGCCAACCGTCTGACCAGCCTGATCCTGCTGCTTGGGCTCACCACGGCCGTCCTGGGCATTGCCGCAATCTGGTGGGTCGCGGCACGGCTGACTCGGCCCCTGGCGCAGCTGACTGAGGCCGTCGACCGCATCGGCCGCGAGCCGAATGCGACGATGACGCGCCATGTGCACGGCTCGCCCGAGGTTCTGCGCCTGTCCGGTTCGGTCAGGTCGCTGCTGAGGCGCATCGGCACAGCAGAGGCGGATGCACGCCTCATCGAGGCGGAGGCGTCCAGTGCGGTACACGCCGCGGAGGATCGCGTCAGACGCCTCGGAGCCGATCTGCACGCGATGCAGGTTCTGGCCGACACCGACGTACTCACAGGCCTGCTCAACCGGCGCGCGTTTCTGCCGTTGGCCAACGACGCGATGAGCTACTTCAAGCGCTATCGGCGCTCGATTTGCATCCTGATGATCGACATTGATCACTTCAAGCGCGTCAATGACCTGTACGGCCACGCCGCGGGCGACGAGGTCATCCGGCAGGTCGGACGCATTGTTAGCGAGGCGCTCCGGACGACCGACAAGGTGGCACGGTTCGGTGGAGAGGAATTCGTGGTCCTGCTCCGCGAGACCGACCTGAAAGGCGCGACCATATTCGCGGACCGGATCCGCCAAACGGTGGCAAACACCGTGTTCGAGCCTGAAGGTCAGTGCCTCAGAGCGACGATCAGCATCGGCATGGCCGAAGCTGAGTTCAGTGACGGTGACGTCGACCACACGATCGAACGGGCAGATCGCGCGCTTTATGCGGCCAAGTCGGGGGGGCGCAACAGCGTGCGGTCGTTCGAGCCGAAAGTATTGCAAAGTCTTCAGGCGGCTGCGTAGTGCAGCCACCGTGCGCGACGAGCTTCGCGAAGGCTAGCGCCGCAACGGACGCCTGGGTCTCTGACAGAACGGTCTTCCCCGCTTCCAAGATCGTCATGTGCGTCGCGTCGAGCAGCACCCAGATCCAGAGGTAGCGTTCGCTGGATCGGATCTCGAAGTGCATGGCTGGCTCGGTATGTCATTGGACATCCTTGCATATTGCACTGCAAAAAGACCTGCCGCGTTAATGGCTTGGCGGACGCAACAACCTGTGCCGGCTAAGACCGTGGTTGCCCCCGATATCCTCGCAGATAACAAGCGCGATCAGCCACGCTCCTTGGCCGCGAACTGTCAGTCCGGCTGCTCACAGGCCCAACTGACCTTCGCCTGGTAGCCAGAAGGCCGCGACTTTCGCTTTGGAAGAGAACTCGGTTGCGAGGCACAGCTAACTCACGCGCACCGTTTGCTGCCGCGATCAACCTGACATGACGCTTGGGTAAGATTTTAGCTATGAGGTTGCGCCTCGCGTTAAACGCTGTCGCTCTAAAGTTGCATCTATGCGGAGGACGACAATGACGCGGTTTAAAGTTGATAAGGCCTGGGCACTCGTTCTGCTTGGTGCGGCACTGACTGCTGGAACACTCACGTCTGCATTTATTCGCTTGATTCAGTCACCCTATTGATATTTTCTTATGATCAAGTGCGTCGTTGCGAAGATGCTGCGAACGACGCTATCTCAGCGAAGCGCAGCACATGTTGTTGCCTCTGCGTCCAAAAAATTTGACCCAGCGTCCCAAACAGCGTCTGAAATAGTCAATCGCTGACTCTGTTGCGCCAGAGATACTGCAAGGGCGGCCTGAAATCGGCATAGGCTCAACGACGACAGACTTATAAGTGACTCAGCATTGCTATGTTCCGCCTTCAAATAAGATCACTCGATCTAACCGTGTGGCGGTCTCCGACTCCAATGGAAACGCACGTCTTCTCGGAAGCAATGCAAGCGGCGGATAGAATGGCGAATGCTTGCCGTAGAACTGCGGCGGCAAATTGCAGCACTACGAAGACTTGGATCGTCGAAATTATCGGCGAGTCTGAGAAGATCTTCTATCGTTCTCCGGTGGCATGGGCATGACCTTCAAGCTGGTTGCGGTGCTATCCGCGCCCGTCATTACGACGGCGGTCACGCTAGTGCACTGACTCAGACGGATGGTTCAGGGGATCGGCTGACGGCGGCGAGGATGTCGGTGGCGGGTTTGGTCCAGACGAAGGGTTTGGCGC
>NZ_FMWU01000054.1 GCF_900103195.1 Methylobacterium sp. UNC378MF
ATGGACATAGGCCTCGACCGAGAACTTCGTGGCCGAGAGGATGCCGCGGGTCGACAGCACGTAGGCGCGGTCGAAGCCGACGCCCTCGGCCAGCTTGAGCCAGCGCTCGATGCCGCCGTCGCCCTCGTGGTCGCCGTCATGGTCGACGATGCGCTGGCGCCAGATCCGCCGCAGCGACGCGTCGGTCATGCGCGCCAGCACGGCGGCGTCCTTCACCGGGATCATCGCCTGGTAGTAGTAGCGGTTCAGCGCCCAGGCCCGGACCTGATCCTTCGACAACTTGCCGTCGTGTAGCAGCCGGTGAAACGGGTGCAGGTTGTGGTAGCGGCGCGCGCCGATGTCGCGCAGGGCCGCCTCCAGCTCTTCGGCACTCAGGAGACGCTGGCTGTCGGCCGCGTCAGGGGTCGGAAAGATGGCGTTCATGGCGTGTCCGGCGTCCGTCCTCAGGTCGCGTTTCCTGTATTCCGATCCCGCCCTCGTCCGCGGGGCGACTGTCCGGGCTCAGCAACGATATAGTGCTGGTCCCCCCGGCACCCAACCGTCGCCGGCGGCGGTCCGTCGCGCATATGGCCGCGGCGCGGCGCTCCGGCAGACCCCGACGCGGCGTTCTAGAGCGACAGGCTCAGCCCGTCGTGCGCCACGGTCCAGCCGGCCGCCTCGACATCCGCCCGTTCCCGCGATCCTTCGACGAGGACCGGGTTGGTGTTGTTGATATGGACGAAGATGCGGCGCCCGAGCTCGACCGCGGCCAGGGCGTCGATCGACCCGTTCTCGCCGCGCATCGGAACGTGGCCCATGCGCCAGCCGGTCTTGGTGCCGACGCCGGCCCGGATCATGTCGTCGTCGTGCAGGACGGTCCCGTCGAACAGCAGCGCGTCCACGCCGGCGATCCGCGCGCGCAGGCCATCGGTCACCCGGGCACAGCCGGGGATGTAGGCAAGGCGGCGCCCGCCGGCCCCGATGAGGGCACCGACCGTGGTCTCGGTCTCAGCGCCGATCTCCATGGTCTCGTCCTCGAGCCAGAGCGGCACCTTACCGGGCACCGGGAAGAGGGTGACCGACAGGCCGGGGAGGGGCTCGAAGCGCTGGTCCATGCCGATCGGCTGCCGGCCGACGACGCCCTCGGCCATCACGTCGAAGACGCGGTTGGCATTGACCGAGTCGAGGATGCCGCGCGTCCCGTAGAGGGTGAAGGGCTGACCCTCGCGCAAGGTCAGGAGACCCGCCACGTGATCGACGTCGCCGTTGGTCAGGAGGACGGCGCGGATGGGCGAGTGGCGCAGGCCCTCGCGCGGGTGCATCTGCGGATTGTCGAAGAGTTGTTGCCGGATGTCCGGCGAGGCGTTGATCAGCAGCCAATCCGACCCGTCCGCGGAGACCGCGATGCTCGACTGGGTCCGGGGCCGCACCCGGTCCGGCTCGGACCGTGCCAGCGTGCAGATGGGGCAGCGGCAATTCCACTGGGGAAGGCCGCCGCCGGCCGCGGAACCGAGGATCACGACGCGCATGGTGCGGCTCCCGAGATCCCCGGCCCGTAAAACTCAGTTGAAGGTGTCGATCTCGGCCGACTCGTAGCTCGTCACTTCCATGCCGACGCAGATCTCAGACACGATCGGGGCAGCCCACTTCATGGTGTTTCTCCTCAGGCGATATCTTCACCGAGCGTCACGCGGTTCCTAAGAGGACCCTAAGACACTGATGGCGCTCTCATTTCCGGCGCGAGAGAGGTATCGACGATTCACGCGTGGGCTTCAAGCACTAAGTTGCCGGATCCTCCCAAATTTTTCGTGAGAGACTACCTAAACGCCCGGAAACCATCGCGAAACGGACCGCGCTGCGACTAAAGTACAATGGCTCACTGGCGGAAGTCGGGACCGCGCAGTTCAAGCATGAATCCTTTGCCCCGCACGGTGACGAGGCCCGGACCGCCGTAGCGTACGAAATCGGCCATCTTTGAGCGCAGATAGCCGATATAGACGTCGACCACGTTGAGGGAGAGCCCGCCCTGGCTCGCCCAGAGCCGGTCGAAGATGTCGGCGCGGGAGACCGGTTTGCCGATATTCTCCATCAGCATGGCGAGGAGGTCGGCCTCGCGGGGTGTGAGGCGGGCGCTGGCCTCGCCGCAGCTCGCCTGCCGGGTCTCGAGGTCGAGCATCAGCTTGCCGGCGGTGATGCGCGAGCGCGGCGCCTCCGCCTGCTCGCGCCGCATCAGATGGGTCCGCAGGCGGGCGACCAGCTCGTCGAACTCGAAGGGCTTGATGATGTAGTCGTCGGCGCCGAGCGCAAGGCCTTCGGCCCGGTCACGGATCTCGTCCCGGGCGGAGAGGAACAGGATCGCTCCGGGGAAGCCGCCCTCCCGCAGCGACCGGCAGACGTCGTGGCCCGAACCGTCCGGGAGATTGATGTCGAGGAGCACGGCGCCAGGGGCCGGATCGTGGGCGGCCTTCAGCGCCTCGTCCACGCAGGCCGCCGTCCCGACCTCGAATCCCTCAGCTTCGAGGCCCCGAGCCAGGAGGCCGCGGATGTCGATATCGTCCTCGACGATCAGGATCCGCGTCATGCGGCCGACTCCTTCACCGGGGCGCCGACGGCAGCGCCGTCGATCGGACCCGTTTCCCATGCCGGATCGCAGGCCGGGATGTCCAGGGTGACCCGGGCCCCGCGCCCGTCCGGCCCAGGGCCGAGTCGGATCGTGCCGCCGTGCTGCTCGACGATCCACCGCGCCAGGGCGAGCCCGATGCCGAACCCGGTCTCGTCCGGTCCGGCGCCGGAGCCGCGCTTGAAGCGCTCGAACAGCGCGTCCTCGGACGCGCCGAAGCCGGGACCGTCATCCGTGACGGTGATCCGTCCGAGCGGCCCCGGGCCTGCCGCAAGGGCGACATCGACCCGGGTGAGGCCGGTGGCATGGCGGAGCGCGTTGTCGATGAGACTCTCGACTGTCTGGCGCAGCCACTCGCGGTCGGCAAGGCTCTCGACGTCCGCGGTGCCGGGATCGAGGGCGATGCCGACCCGGCGGCGCGCCGCCTCGGAGCTCATGTTGTCCACGGCCTCCGCGAGGACCTGGGCGAGCCCCAGACGGCGCTTGTCGAACGCGATCTCGCCGGATTCCGAGCGGGCGACGCGGAGAAGGTCCTCGACGCGCAGCTTGAGGCGCTGCGCCCGCTTCTTGATCGTCGCAAAGACAGGCTCCGGATCGGCGCCCCGGGACGCGCCGCGCAGGGCGAGGTCGCACTCGCCCAGGATCACCGTCAGGGGCGTGCGCAGCTCGTGGCTGACATCGGCGAAGAAGCGGCGGCGGGACTGATCGACGGCCTCCAGCCGGGCGTTGGCGGCGCGCAGGTCGGCTGTGCGCGCCGCGACGGTGTCCTCCAGCGCCGCCCGGTCGGCCGCGACGCGCGATTCCCGCCGTGCCAGCCGAGCGGCCATGCGGTTGACGTTGGTCATCAGCAGGCCGAGCTCGTCCCGCGTGGCAACCGAGAGGCGCGTATCGAGGGCGCCGTGGCCGATGGCGCTCGCGGCCCGGCGGACCTCCTCGATGCGGGCCAGGGTCGGCCGTGTGACGCCCCGGTAGAGGATCGCCAGCAGCACGAGGGCCGCCGCCACCGCGGCGGCGGCGGCGAGGCGCAGGCGTGCCGACAGCGCCCGGGCCTGCTCGGAGCCGAGGGCCATGCTGCGCCGCTCAGCCTCGATAAGGAACGACAGGGGCTGGCCGGTCATGGCGCCGAAGCCGTTGAGCGCGCCCTTGATCGCGTCCTGGCGCCGCTCCGGTTCCGTCTGGCGGCTGATCAGCGCCACCTGCCGGTCGAGCACGGCGCGGGCCGCGCGCAACTGCGCCATGGGGCGCGTGCGGGCAGCGTACTGCATTCGGTCGGCTGGGTCGTCGCTCGGCGGGAAGCTCTTGGCGAGCGCCTCGTCCACGGTGGTCAGGGCGCGGTCGGCATTGTCGCGGGCGATCGCCATCGCCTCCGGCTGGCCATCGGGATTGCCGACCGTCTCCACGGCCGCGAGACCGAACTGCGTGAGCCGGCCGGACAGCTCGGCCAGCAGTTCAAGCCGTCGCTGGGCCTCGAGAGTCCGGTCGACGGTCCGCTCCGCTGCCCCGATCGCCGCCAGCGCGGCCGCCGCGGCCAGCACCACCACGATGGCGGTGCCGCCGAGCAGCAGCGCGAAGCGGACCTTCAGCGAGCGCATCGTCCCTGTCCCGCCCTCAATCCCGCTCCCCGGGCGAACCCGAGCATGGCACCGCCGGGGCGCCGAACCAAGCTCGCGTCACAGGTCCTTCGGCAGGCTTCCCTTGGCGGCGCAGCGCCACCGCTCCACGTGCCACTCGGGATGCGCGGCCTGCCATGTCGCGAGCGCGCTCTGCGAGTTGCGCAGGCACACGAAGGGGCTCGATTTCTCGAAGGACATCTCGATCCGGTCCTCGCGGCAGGTCGAGGGCTGGGCGACGAGACAGATCGACAGCAGCAGAAGCATGGGCGCCTCCCCGGGCCGCCGGCCTCGAACGGGCCGGCTTGTCGGGGAGCATAGGACGGCCCCGCGCCCCTTGCCCAGGCGGCGTCAGGCCGCGACCCAGATCTCGCCCTTGGCGATCGTCGCGAGATCGCCGGAATAGCGGCGCAGCGGCTTGCCGAGGAGGTCGGCGTGCTCGGCGCTCAGGCTCCGCAGGGCCGTGGCCAGCAGCCTCAGGAACACGAGGTCGTGGGTCCCGGTCTCCACGAAGGTGGGCGACATCCGGCCGTGCGTGCCGACCAGGAGCGTCCCGCGGCGCATGCCGAAGCCGGGATGGTCGCCGACCGCGAGCGCCGCGAGGGTGCCGGCGATCATGCGCGAGCCCGCGAAGGCGCCCGCGCGCCCGGCCACGATCGTCCCGCGCCGCATCCGGTCGCCGAGATGCGCGCCGGCCGCGCCGCGGATGATCAGCGTCGCACCGTCGAGGCCGGCCTTCGCGGCATAGACCGCACCGCCGGCGTGGTCTCCGGCATCGCCCTCGACGGTGATCGTGCCGCCGGTGGCGCCGGTGGCCGCGTAGGGCCCGGCATTGCCGGCGACGATCAGGCTGCCGCCCGCCATGCCGGCGCCGAGGCGCTGGCCGACATCGCCGGCGACCCGGATCGTGCCCTCGGACAGCGACGCGCCGACCCGGTCGAGGCGCTCGTGGCCGCCCTCGATGGTCAGGGTGTCGGACCTGTCGAGCGCGACCGCGAAGCAGTCGCCGAGACGCACGCCGGTCCGGGTCGTGCCGATCTCGAGGCGCTCGGCCTCGCCCTGGGACAGACGACTCAGGGCGAGCGGGTTGATGTTCAGGAGGTCCAGCCGCTCGGGCGGGGCCGCGCGCAGGGTGAGGGTGCTCACGGCTCAGCCCTCCGGCTTGGCGTCGTCGCGCGCGATCAGGTCGCGCAGATGGTAGTGGTGGCGCCCGAGATTGCCGCCGTAATTGCCGGCCGTCACGGCGATCAGCCCGTGCTTGCCGCCGATCTCCGTGGCGGCGTGCAGGCCGGCGCGCATCGAGTCGGACACGCCCTGCGAGGTGAGGGCGTCGATCACGATCTCCAGCACCACGCCGCACTCGGCCGGGAGCGCCGAGCCGGCGCGGCCCTTGAGGGTCGGGCAGTAGGCGTCGTTGGTCGATGCCATCATGCCCTTCGTCCGGCCGCCGACCTTGGAGCCGGAGCGAACGATGCCGCCTGGGAACGGCAGGATCGCGCCCGGCACCGCCTTGGCGGCCTCCACTGCGATCTCGGCGACCTTCAGCGTCTCGGCGTGGTTGCGCCCGAGGAACAGCAGGTTGCCGCCGCCGACCGCGCCGTCGACGGCCCGGACCGAATCCTCGCAGAGGAACTCGCCGTCCATCACCGGGATGCGCCAGTAGCGGCGGGCCTTGCCGGCGGCGTCGGGCAGGCGCTTGGCCACCGCGAAGCCGTCGCCGAAATAGCGGATCGCGCCCCCGAGCTTGACCTTGGTCGGCCCGTCGACGCCCGCATAGCAGGCGGTGCCCGGGCAGGTGAGGATGCACTGGCCGACGCGCTTGATCAGCTGGTCCTTGAGGCCGTTCGGCTCGAAGCCGAACAGCAGGATGCGCACGCCCGGCCGCCCGTCCGGAGTCTCCTCCGGCGACAGCTCGGCGTCGATGCCGGCCTCGGCGCCGCAGCCGATCACCGAGGTGGCGAAGCCCGTCATCGTTGTCGCGGCGATCATCGCCCACTTGGCGGTGTCGTTCGTGACGATGATGGCCGTGCCGGCCACGTCGAACGCCTCCGCGAAGGTGTCGACGACCGGGATGCCGTTGAGGGTGAGGTCAGACATCGTTCTTCCCGCGGCTCGCCCCGCTGATCACACCCGGCATGGCACCGCCTCGAAATTCTCCGTCCCCTCGCCGAAGGCCGCGTCGGGCACGGCGAAGCTGTCGAGGCCTTCGCCGAACCGCTCCGTGAGGTAGGTGTCAGCCCGCTTCGCCATGGCCTTGTCGGACTCGACGGTCAGCGACAGCGTGCGTCCGGAGCGCCAGTCCACGACCTCGCCGTCCTCGACGATCGGAACGCCGTCCTTCAGGACGAGCTTGGCGGCTGTGAACATCGCGGTGCGGTCGGTGTCGTCGCGGTAGACCGCGACGTCCGCCCGGGCACCGGCCCGCAGGTGGCCGCGGTCGGCGAGGCCGAGGAGCTTCGCCGGCCCGGACCGGGTCAGCTGCGCGATCTCCGAGAGCGTGTACTCGCGCTCCAGCCCCGGGAGGCTCGAGCGTTCGCCGACCACGCTCGGCAAAGTCGCGATCTCGCGGTCGCGCTCCGACTTGTCCATCAGCAGGTGGATGATGCGGGGGTACTGGGTGAACGGACCGCCGTTCGGGTGGTCGGTGGTCAGGATCGTCCGCTCCGGGTCGGTGGAGAGCAGCATGATCTCCAGGCCGATCGCCCATTGCAGCGAGCTGGTCGGGCCCCGGGGCCGGTACAGGAACGGCACCACGCCGCCGCCCTCGGCGTCGCCCGCGTTCACGACCCAT
This sequence comes from Methylobacterium sp. UNC378MF, assembly GCF_900103195.1. GTDB lineage: Bacteria > Pseudomonadota > Alphaproteobacteria > Rhizobiales > Beijerinckiaceae > Methylobacterium. The sequence goes on from NZ_FMWU01000054.1 coordinate 7,001, forward strand.
TTCTTCGGCTTGGCGCCCTTGCGGCCGGCAAACTGGCGGAGGATGTCGAGGGACACCGTCACGGTCTGGCCGAACACGACCTGCCCGATATCGAGGGTGGCGTTCGGGTTGTCGGCGATCGCCTGCGCGATCCGCTCGGCGGCCGAGCGGAAGCCGCCGGTGCCGGGATTGGCCGGGTCGACCGCGCCGTAGGCGTAGAACTGGGCGTGGGCGAAGTGGATGCGCCGCCCCTCCGCCGCGTCCAGCGTCTCCATGAAGCTGTCGTCGGCCCCGGGCAGGCCGAGGTTGTTGCAGTGGACGTGCAGCGGGTGCGGCACGCCGATCTCCTCGACCGCGTCGAGGAGCGAGCCCATGATCTGCCGGGTCGAGAGCCCGTAGCAGGGGATCTCGTCGTCGAGCGACAGGCGCAGGGCCCCGTCCTTAAAGGCCGAGGCACCGCCCGCGTTGATGCACTTCACCCCGAGCCCTCGGGACTGGGCGACCGACAGGGCGACGAGGTCGCGCACGGCGTTGCCGCCCTGGCGCTCGCGCAGGAGCTGCAGGAGCTGGTCGTCGTTGCCCATCACGGTCAGCGCGCCGCGGTCGAGCAGCGGGATGTCGGCGAGTTCGAGCTGCGTGCCGAGGGCGTGGGTCGGCGGCATCGCCGGCTCGACCGCCGTGGTGTAGCCCATCCGCGCGTAAGTCGAGCCGATCCAGGCCGCCGCCCCGCCCGCATGGGCAAAGGGGTGGCCGTCGGGCGCCGCCTCGCTGACGTAGAGGTCGGGCAGGAGCAGCCGCGAGGTGATCACGTTGCCGCCGGCGATGTGCGAGTGCACCTCGACGCCGCCCGCCATCACCACGCAGCCCGCGGCGTCGATCACCGCGTCGGGCTCGCGGCCCGGCGGATCGATGACGCGGCCGTCCTCGATCCAGACGTCGCCCACGGAATCGCGGGACGCGGTCGGATCGACGACGCGCCCGCCCCGGATCACGCTCAGCATGCGGGTTCACTCCTCGACGCGGCTTGGCCCGTGACCAGGCGTTCTTTGAGGGCGCCCAGCACCGATGCGGCCGACGGCAGATCCGACGGCGCCGAGGCCGGCCAGAAGGTCAGCGCGGCGCGCTGCTCGTTCCACAGCACGCCGCCGTGATCGCGTCCGGGCTGGCCGACCGCGATCACCACCTCGGCGGCCTGCGCCTCGCCGTCGGCGACGAGCGCGACGGACGGGACGCGCGAAAGCCAGTCCGGGCGCGACACCGGGACGGCGCCGAGCCACAGGACGGCGTCGACCTCGCCGGCGGCGACCTGCCGGGCGGCGTCGAAACGCCAGGGATCGTGCTCGGGCACGCGGCGGCCGAATCCGCTGCGCGGCGCCTGCCCGGTGAGCCAGGCCGAGACCGGCACCACCGCCCGGTCCTGGCCGGTGCCGCCGACCGCGAGGGTGAAGCAGCGCGTCGTCTCGCTCAGCTCCATGGCGAGGCCCTGGAGCATCTCGACGCCGACCTCGCCGAGCTCGGCGGCGTCGTAGAGGAGGACGCCGTACTGCGCGGCGGCGAGCCGGGCGGCGATCTGGCCCGGAAGGTCGTCACCGGCGAGGTGGCCGCGGGCGTGGGCGCGCAGCACCCCGACCGCCTCGGTCAGCCCGCCTTCGGCCGGCCAGGACAGCGATGCGGTGGCGTTCGCGCCGACGGCGAGCAGGGCGCGCTCCGACCCGGCGGCGCGACCGCGGCTCGGCTTGGCGTCGATCAGGCGCTTCAGGATCGGCGCCTGCCAGGGGGCGGCGCCCACCACCAGGACCACGTCCGCGCGCCCGACGGCCTCGGCCGGCGTCGAGGTCAGCGCCCCGACCCGGCTCAGCGATCCGAGTTCCGCGTAGGTGCCGGCCGAGCCGGCGGTGTCGACGGAGGCGCCGATGCGCCCCGCGAGATCGTAGGCCGCGCGGATCGCGGCCACGTCGGCGCTGAGGCCGGCGATCACCGGCGCGCGCGCCTTGGCGAGCAGGGATGCGGCCGCCTCGATGGCGGTGCCCGCGTCCGTCGCGCCACCCTTCACCCAGGCTGCCATGCTCCCTCTCGCAACGTTCTTGCTTGGTTTCGGAGCGGGCGACGGCCGTAAGACCGGACGAAGCGGGTGCCCCTCGAGCCCGAGGGTTCCCCACCGAATCGGAATGGCCCATCCGCCCGGCATGTCCGGGCAGGCGGCAAACTCGGCGCGCCGTCGCGGTCCTAGGTTTGCCTTCATCCGCGCACCGCGGCAAGGGGGTCCGGCGGCGATGAACGTCGGGAAGTGGATTGCGCGGACCGGTTTGCCGCTTTGCGACTGCTCGTGCTGGATCCCGGATCGCATTCCGCTGGCGCTGCGTGCGGACCGGATCAGGATGAGCTCTCCCATCGCGGCCGTCCGCCTGGGCAGACGCGGCGACGAGGGAGCACGAACTGGCTCAGGGTCCGGGAATTGCCGTGGCAGCGGCGCGATCCGCGCGTGTCCACGTTGCCGGACCCAAAGCCACGTGTGAAAAGCGCGCCGCGCATGCGCCGGGCCTGCGGGATTCGAGGAAAGTGTGTTGGGCGAGGTCCCCGAGCGAGACGAGATGACGGCGGACGGGGCCGTGCGGGTCGAGGCGCCGGCGCGGCTGCATTTCGGGTTCCTGGACCTGCATGGCGGGCTCGGACGCCGCTTCGGCAGCATCGGCCTCGCCATCGACGCGCCGTCCCTGGCTCTCACCGCCCGCCGGTCGGAGCGACCATCGGTGGAGGGTCCCGAGGCCGAACGTGTGCGCGGCTATATCGAGGCGGCAGCCGCCCATCTCGGGCGCGGCGCGGACGTGGCCATCAATGTCGAGCGGGTGATCCCGGCCCATGCCGGGTTCGGCTCTGGCACGCAGCTCGCCCTCGCGGTCGCGGCCGCGATGGCGCGCCTGAACGGCGAGCCCTTCGCGGCGGATGCCTTCGCGGCGACCCTGGACCGGGGCAACCGGTCCGGCGTCGGCCTGTGCGCCTTCACGGAAGGCGGCCTGATCGTCGACGGCGGTCGCGGTGCGGATGGCGGGCCGCCACCGGTGATCGCGCGCCTGCCCTATCCCGAGGCCTGGCGGATCGTCCTGATCCTCGATCCGAGCATGGCCGGCGTGCACGGGACGCGCGAGGTCGAGGCCTTCCGCGACCTGCCGCGCTTCCCCGAGGCGCAGGCGGCCGAGATCTGCCGGATCGCGCTGATGCAGGTCCTGCCCGCTGTCGCCCTGGCGGAGCCGCAGGGCTTCGGCGCCGGCATCACCCGGATCCAGACGCTGATCGGCGATCATTTTGCGCCCCACCAGGGCGGCCGCTACGCCAGCGCCGCGGTGGCGGAAGCGCTCGCCAGCGTCGCCGCGCAGGGCATAGCGGGTTACGGCCAATCCTCCTGGGGTCCGACCGGCTTCGCGCTGGTCCCCTCCGAGTCCGAGGCCCGCGCCCTGGTGGCGAGCCTGGACCGGGGCGGCCCCCTCCGCTTCGTCATTGCCCTGGGCCGCAACAGTGGCGCTTCGGTAACCGGTCCGGCGTGAGCCGGCGGCTCCGGGCTTGACCCGGGGCACCGCTCCGGGTTTGGACGAGGGAAAGACGCATCTGTCGCGCGCTGCACGAGGATTCCATGGCCCGCTCGATCCTCCACATGCTGACGCCGCTCCGGCACATGAGCCCGTTCGACGTGAACATGGCCGTGGATGCCGGCTTCGAGACGGTGGTGACCTACACGGAGGTCAGCCTCGCCGACGTGGTCTCGCTGACCCAGGATTCGATCTTCTCGCGGTCGCCGGCCGACGGTACGCGGACCGGCATCTTCATCGGCGGCAAGAACGCCGAGGACGCCCTCGACATGGTCGACCGGGCCAAGAAGGCCTTCGTGCCGCCCTTCGTGAACCACGTCTTCGCCGACCCGGCGGGCTCGTTCACCACCGGCGCCGCCATGGTGGCGCAGGTCTCCCGCGCCCTGCGGCAGAAGTTCAACACCGACCTCACGGGCAAGCGCATCGTGATCTTCGGCGGCGCGGGCGTCGTCGCCTACGTGGCCGCGGTGATCGGCGCCCTTCAGGGCGCCACCACCGTGCTGGTCGGCCATGACGGCGAGGAGCGCGTCTCGAAAATCGCCTTCACGATGAAGTGGCGCTTCGGCATCGAGGTCGGCGCCGTCGACGGCACGACGCCCGACGATCGCCGCGCCGCCATCCGCGACGCCGACGTGATCCTCTCGGCTGGGCCGGCGGGCATCCCGATCCTCACCGCGGAGGATCTGGAATCGGCGCCGAAACTCCTCGTCGCCTCGGACGTCAACGCCGTGCCGCCCGCCGGCATCGCGGGGATCGACGTCAACGCGGTGGACGTCGCGCTGCCCACCGGCAAGGGCGTCGGCATCGGCGCGCTGGCCGTCGGCAACGTGAAGTACCAGACGCAGCGGCGCCTGTTCGACCGGATGCTCGCCTCCGACACGCCGCTCTGCCTCGACTTCCGCGACGCCTACGCGCTCGCGGTGGAGATCGCCGGCTAGGCCGCTCCCGGACCGGATTCCGATGGCGGATGCGGTCCTGATCGCCGCGCAGGCCGGGCGCGCCCTGGCCGAGGCGGCGCGGCGCGCCGGGCTCCGCCCTTACGTCGCCGACCTGTTCGGCGATTCCGACACCCGCCTCCTGGCCGAGGCCTACCGGCCATTGCCGGGCCGGTTCGGCACCGCCCCCGCCGCCGACGCCACCCTGGCGGCCATCGACGACCTCGCCGCGCGGGCCGGGCGCCCGGTCGGCCTGATCCTGGGCAGCGGCTTCGAGGACGCGCCGGACCTGATCGCGCGCCTCGCCGCGCGTCACCGGCTGATCGGCGCCTCGGCCGGGGCCGTTGCCACCCTCAAGGATCCCCTGGCCTTCGCCGCCCTGTGCGCGCGCCTCGGCGTGCCGCACCCAACCGTGGCGACCGAGCCGCCGGCGCACCCGGCGGCCTGGCTGATCAAGCGGGTCGGGGGCTCCGGCGGCAGCCACATCCGGCCGGCCACCCGGTCGCTCGCGCCGGCAGGCCACTACCTCCAGGCGCGCGTGCCCGGGCGGCCGCACGCCCTGAATTTCCTCGCCGATGGGCGCACCATCCGCATCCTCGCAGTCACCGAGCAATGGTGCGCGCCGTCAGCGATCCGCCCATACCGCTACGCCGGAGCCCTGTCCCGCGGCATCGGCGTGTCCCCGGCGCTTCCCGCCCACGTCGTGGCGGCCGTCGCCTGCGGGACCGAGCGGATCGTCGCCGCGACGGGCCTGCGCGGCCTCGCGAGCGCCGATCTGCTGGTCGACGGGACCGACTGGTGGCTCACCGAGATCAACCCGCGGCCCGGCGCGACGCTCGACATCCTCGACCGGCGCGGGACGCCGCTGCTCGCGGCCCACATCGCCGCCTGTCTCGGCACGATGCCGGATCCCGGTGCGCATCCGGCGGGTGCGGCGGCCGCACAGATCTGTTACGCCGACCGTGAGCTTGCGCCTGTGCCGGACCTCGATTGGCCGGACTGCGTGCGCGACCGCCCGTGCCCAGGCTCGGTGGTCCGCCGCGACGCGCCGCTCTGCACGGTGCTGGCCGAAGGCGCGGACCGGGCGGAGGTGCTCGCCCTGTTGGAAACGCGGACGGCACACCTGCGGGCCGTCTGCGCGGCGAAGAAAACACACCCCGAGGAAGCCCCGTCATGAGTGCCAGCCAATCCTATCCCAGCATCAACGCGCTCTCAGGCCCGCTGGTCGAGCGGCTCGTGGCCGACGCCGCGACGCTGCGGCTCTCCGTGTCGCAGGCCGCCGGCGGCCCCCGCATGGTCGATGCCGGCGCGCAGGCGCGGGGCTCGATCGAGGCCGGGCGGCGCATCGCCGAGATCTGCCTCGGCGGGCTCGGCACCGTCACCATCGCGCCGAGCGGGCCGATCGCGTCCTGGCCGTACTCGGTGACCGTGCATTCCGCCGACCCGGTGCTCGCCTGCCTGGGCAGCCAGTACGCGGGCTGGAGCCTCGCGGACGAGACCGGTGATTCCGGATTCTTCGCCCTCGGCTCGGGCCCGGGCCGCGCGGTGGCGGCCGTCGAGGACCTGTACCAGGAGCTCGGCTTCCGCGATTCCGCCACCAAGACCGCCCTCGTGCTCGAAGCGGCGGGCGGACCGCCCGAGAGCGTCGTCGCCAAGGTCGCCGAAGCCTCCGGCGTGAAGCCCGAGGACCTGACGTTCATCTTCGCGCCGACCCAGAGCCTGGCCGGCTCCACCCAGGTGGTGGCCCGCGTCCTCGAGGTCGCCCTTCACAAGGCCCACACGGTCGGCTTCGACCTGCACGCCATCGTGGACGGAATCGGCTCGGCGCCGCTGTCGCCGCCGCACCCGGACTTCATCAAGGCGATGGGCCGGACCAACGACGCGATCATCTACGGCGGGCGGGTCCAGCTCTTCGTGGATGCCGACGACGCCGACGCCAAGCAGCTCGCCGAGCAGCTGCCCTCGACGACCTCGAGCGACCACGGCGCGCCCTTCGCCGAGATCTTCGCGCGGGTGAACGGCGACTTCTACAAGATCGACGGCGCCCTGTTCTCGCCGGCCGAGGCGATCGTCACCTCGGTGCGCTCCGGCGCAACCTATCGCGGCGGTCGCCTGGAGCCGACGCTGGTGGACGCGTCCTTCGCCTGAAAGGCGAGCCGGGCTCCCTCTCCCGCGCGGGACGGGGAGCCCGGACCCGCTCAGTGATGTCTCCCTGGGCCGTCCCGGAGGCGGGCGGCGCCGTGACGATCAGGACCCCCATGCGCATCGGGCTCGCGGCCGATAACGGCACCTGGCACAAGAACCGCCTGCTCGCGGCCCTGCGCGCGAGCGGCGTCGAGCCGGTGCTGTTCTCCCTCGCCGATGTGGCCGTCGTGACGGGCGGCGGCGAGCCCCTGCGCGTGCCGGGCTTCCCCGACGCCCTGCCGGACGGCGTGCTGATGCGGACCATCGCGGGCGGCACCTTCGAGGCGACGACGATGCGGCTCGGCGTGCTGCATGCCCTGGTCGCCGCGGGGGTCACGGTCTGGAACGCGCCGACTGCCATCGAGCGCTCGGTCGACAAGGCGGCGACCTCGCTTCTGATCGACCGGGCCGGGCTGCCCACGCCGGCGACCTGGGTGTTCTCGAAGCGCGAGGCGGCCGCGACCCTGGTCGCCGCCGAGGCCCGGCCGGGCGCGCCGCTGGTGCTGAAGCCGCTGTTCGGCTCCCAGGGCGAGGGGCTCGCCCTGATCGAGCGCCCGGAGGACCTGCCCGACGAGGAGGCGGTGGCGCGGGTCTACTACCTCCAGCGCTACGTGCCGCGCCGGGACGGCCTGTGGCGCGACTACCGGGTGTTCGTCTGCGACGGCCGGGCGATCGCCGGCATGATCCGCGAGGGCGACGGCTGGATCACCAACGTCCACAGGGGCGGCCGGCCACTCCCCTGGGCGATGCCGCGCGCCGCAGCCGAACTGGCCGAGGCGGCCGCCGCCGCGGTCGGTGTCGATTATTCCGGTGTCGACCTCGTCGAGGACGGGGAGGGCGGGTTCTCGGTCCTCGAGGTCAATTCCATGCCGGCTTGGTCGGGACTCCAGACCGTGTGCGAGACCGACATCGCCGCGGCGGTGGTGCGCGGCTTCCTCGCCGCGACCCGCAGCGCCAGCCGCCCCCGGCTCGTCGTCGCATGACCGGGCCCTGCGCGAGCGGCCTCGACGCGGCTCTGATCGGCACGCTCTACCGGGCCGCCTGCCTCGCGGAGCTCGACGCCCTCAAGCCGGGCAATGTCCACGCCTACGCGGCCGGCCACCGGATGGTGCTGGCGGATTTCATGACGAGCGCCGACGTTTCGGCGCCGGCCCTCGCCCGGGCGGGCGACGGCGTCGGCGCACGGGTGCACGACGGTGTCGCCGCCACGATGGCGGCGGTAGGCCAGAACACAAATCTCGGCATCCTGCTCCTCTGCGCACCCCTGGCAGTCGCCGCGGAGCGAAACCAGACCGTCGCGACGGTGCTCGAATACCTGGACGGCGCGGATACGGAGGCCGTCTTCGCGGCGATCCGCCTCGCCAATCCGGGCGGGCTCGGCCAGGCCGAGCGGCACGACGTCGCGAACGCCGCGCCCGGCTCCCTGCGCGACGCCATGGCGGAGGCCGCCGGTCGGGACCGGATCGCCCGCGCCTACATGACGGATTTCGCGGACGTGCCGGCGATCGGGCTCGCCGCCCTGGAGGAGGCCCGCGCCGCGGGACTTGACGCCACCTGGTGCACGACCGCGATCCATCTGGCTTTTCTCCGATCCGTTCCCGACAGCCACATCGCCCGCAAGCACGGCGCGGCCCTGGCAGAGCGTATTCGGGACGAAGCCGCGTGCAGTCTCACCGGGATCGACCTCGCCGCACGCCCGATCGACAGGCTCCTCGCTTTCGACGCGTCCCTGAAAGCGCGGAACATCAATCCCGGCACGAGCGCGGATTTCACCGTCGCAACGCTGTTCTGGGACGCACTTTCGGCCGCCGGCGCGCGACTGGCATGAACGGCGCGCACGTTCCGGTGTTCCCGGACCAAGGGATAGAAATTCCTTCGTGTCAGGGCGTTGCGCGGGTTGTGAGCCGCAGGGCCCCGCTGTAGGGTCCGCCGCGCTGTCCGGCCCAACCGGCTCGGCCCATCCGGCTCGGCCGGCATGGTCGGGCGCCGATAACAAGGATGGCTTCCCGGCCGCGGCACCGCCCGGCGCGCGGCTCTATTTCGGAATCCAGGGAGAGACACCGAATGGCGAAGATCACCAAGGTTCAGGTCGGCGAAGCGCTCGTCGGCGACGGCAACGAGGTCGCCCACATTGACCTCATCATCGGACCGCGCGGTTCGCCCGCCGAGACGGCTTTCTGCAACGGCCTCGTGAACAACAAGCACGGCTTCACCAGCCTGCTCGCGGTCATCGCGCCGAACCTGCCGTGCAAGCCGAACACCCTGATGTTCAACAAGGTCACCATCAACGACGCCCGTCAGGCCGTCCAGATGTTCGGCCCGGCCCAGCACGGCGTTGCCAAGGCCGTGCAGGACGCGGTGGCCGAGGGCATCATCCCGGCGGACGAAGCCGACGACCTGTACATCCTGGTCGGCGTGTTCATCCACTGGGAGGCGGCCGACGACGCCAAGATCCAGAAGTACAACTACGAGGCGACCAAGCTGTCGATCCAGCGCGCCGTCAACGGCGAGCCGAAGGCTTCGACGGTCACCGAGCAGCGCAACTCCGCGCAGCACCCCTTCGCCGCCAACGCTTAGATCGGGGACGGTCCTGGGCAGAGCGAGCCTCCGCCCGCACCGCGGGGCCTGCTCCAGCGACTGGCTTCGATCTTTCTTGGCCGATAATTAGGCCTCTGAACGGGACGGCGCGAGCCGTCCCGTTTTTTGTGTGTCGCCCGCGCTTCGGCCCGTCCGTTGCGACCGGCTCCATAGCACTGCCCGACCGCCGTGCCCGCGAACGCGGCGTAGCGAGCCGGCGGTACGCGTCCGACGTTGCGCGGCCCCCGGTCGCCCCACCGCACTCGCCACGACGGTGTGTGCCTCGCGAGGGCCGAGACGGCCGGTCAGCCCGGTACGCGCAGGTGCGCGATCTCCAGTAAGGCCTCGATCGCCTCTCGACGCTGCGACAGGATCGGGCGCCGCCGATTCGGCGTCGGGTTCGCGTCGCGCTGTCGGGCAGCGCCATCGCCAAAGGAAAAGGGGCCGCCTTTCGGCGACCCCCTTCCTTCGTCTCGACGGGTTGCGTGGACTTAGAAGTCCATGCCGCCCATGCCGCCACCCGGCATCGCCGGAGCAGGGCTGTCCTTCTTCGGCGCGTCGGCGACCATCGCCTCGGTGGTCACCAGCAGGCCGGCCACGGAAGCGGCGTCCTGCAGGGCGGTGCGAACCACCTTGGCCGGGTCGACGATGCCGGCCTGGATCATGTCGACATACTCTTCGGTCTGGGCGTTGAAGCCGAAGGTCGAGCCGCCGTTGTCGGTGATCTTGCCGACCACGATCGAGCCCTCGACGCCCGCGTTCGAGGCGATCTGACGGATCGGGGCCTCAAGCGCCTTCAGGACGATCTTGATGCCGGCCTGCACGTCCGGGATCTCGGACTTCAGCTCGGCGACCGCCTTCTTGGCGAGCAGGAGGGCGACGCCGCCGCCGGGAACGATGCCTTCCTCGACCGCCGCGCGGGTGGCGTTGAGGGCGTCGTCGACGCGGTCCTTCTTCTCCTTGACCTCGACCTCGGTCGCGCCGCCGACGCGGATCACCGCGACGCCGCCCGCGAGCTTGGCCAGACGCTCCTGCAGCTTCTCACGGTCGTAGTCCGAGGTGGTCTCCTCGATCTGCGCCTTGATCTGCGAGATGCGGCCCTCGATGTCGGACTTCTCGCCGACGCCGTCGATGATCGTGGTGTTCTCCTTCTCGATGCGCACGCGCTTGGCGCGGCCGAGCATGGGGAGCGTCACGTTCTCGAGCTTGATGCCGAGATCCTCGGCGATCATCTGGCCCTTGGTCAGGATCGCGATGTCCTCGAGCATCGCCTTGCGGCGGTCACCGAAGCCCGGCGCCTTGACGGCCGCGACCTTCAGGCCGCCGCG
>NZ_FMWU01000036.1 GCF_900103195.1 Methylobacterium sp. UNC378MF
CGAGGCCGCCGTCCCGCCCGGCAAGGCGATCCACGCGATCCTCGACAACGTCGCCACCCACAAACATCCGAAGGTGCGCGCCTGGCTCGCCCGGCACCCGCGCTGGACGTTCCACTTCACCCCGACCTCGGCCTCGTGGCTCAACGCGGTCGAGGGCTTCTTCTCAGCGCTGACCCGTCGTCGGCTGCGGCGAGGCTCCTTCACCGGCGTCGTCGACCTGCAGGCAGCCATCAAACGCTACATCGCCGAGCACAACCGGAGCGCCAAACCCTTCGTCTGGACCAAACCCGCCACCGACATCCTCGCCGCCGTCAGCCGATCCCCTGAACCATCCGTCTGAGTCAGTGCACTAGGCGGATCGTCGTCGTTTGCGACAGAGAACAACAAGACGGCAAGACACTAACCTATACCAAGTATGTGCTAGCAGGTTTCAACGGGGTCCATGCGTTGTGTCGGCCACCTCCAAGCCTCAGCTCAGTGCCGGGTTGGGTCTCGCGCGGCGTGTCCGCTATCTCAGCGGCCCCTCTCGCAGGCGGACCAGCCGCTTTCAGCCAGGATCTGCCGCCACGCGTCGGTCGCGCGAACATCTCAGATGGGTGGTTTTCAGACGATCCGCTTCGGAGATGCAAACAGGCCGAAGCGGACACGCTGAAACCGTGCTCGAGGAGCTAGACTTGTCGCATCCCGCCATCGACGCACAGTTCGGCTCCCGCGACAAAGCTCGCCTCGTCGCTCAGCAGGAACAGCGTGGCCGCCGCCACTTCCTCCGGACGCGCCATGCGGCCGAGCGGGATCGGCGCTATCAGCGCAGCCCGTGCCTCCTCCGGCACGCGCGCCATCATGGCAGTATCAGTTGGGCCGGGGGCCACCACGTTCACGCGGATGCCCTGCGGCGCTAGTTCCGCTGTCCATGTGCGCGCGTAGGAACGCAGGGCCGCTTTCGTGGCAGCGTACGTTCCGTAGGGCGTCACCCCCATACCGTCGGCGATCGACCCCATCAGCACGACGGATCCACCCCGCCCCATTGCGCCCAGAGCCGCCTGCAACCCAAAGAGGGCACCACGGACGTTGACCGCAAAATGCCGGTCGAAATGCTCGGGCGTCCCGTCGCGCAGGGTCGCCGGTTCTGAGAGGCCCGCGTTGAGGACCAGCGCGTCGATCCTGCCATGCGTCTCCCGCACCATCGCCACGACGCGGTGCAAATCTTCCTGTAGGGCTGCGTCCGCGATCAGACCCCGCGCACCTTTCCCGATCCTCGCAGCAGCTGCCTCGACCTCGTCGGCTCGCCGTCCGGTGAGGACGACCGACGCGCCCTCGATCGCCAGCCGCTCGGCGACCGCGAGGCCGATACCCTTCGCCCCACCGACCACGAGAGCCACCTTGTCCACCATGCGAGCCATCAGCGCACCCCTTCATCCGCGATGGCTCAGGAGATACAGATCGTATATCTGCTATCAAGAACGCACTTAGGTTAGCCTAGATATGGCCGACGATACCGATCTCGATGCCGCGTCCGAGTGCGCGCTCGCCAACATGGCGCGGGTCCGCCCGGTGTTGGACAAGATCGCCGACAAATGGACGATCCTGATCCTCACGGTGCTCTGCCCGCGGCCATCACGGTTCAACGCGATCAAGCGGCGGCTCGATGGCATCACGCACAAGGCGCTGGCGGACGCGTTGAAGAGGCTGGAGCGCAACGGTCTGGTGACCCGGACAGTGCTGCCGACCGCACCAATCGGCGTCGAGTATGCGATCACCCCGCTTGGCCATTCGCTACGCCAGCCCTTCGAGGCGCTCTGCTCGTGGGCACTCAACAACGGTGCGGCGATTGAGGCGGCCAACCACGAGCATGACAGCATCAAAAACGGACAGTCAGCTGGCTTTGGCGACATCCCGCAAGCGGACGCTACCGCCTGCGACCGGCCCTTCGCAAAAAGCTGAATTACAGAACAAGGCTCGCCGTCGTGTTTAGCTGCTGCAGGAATCCGGCGGCGACCCGTGGATGGGCCTAGCATTCGGCAATAGACTTGGAAGATATATACGACCAATATGGGTGTCTTTACGCCGAACTGATTACGATTGACCCGATAATCTCCAATTTTCAGAGTTCAGTATTTATGTAAATCTGCACTCATCACGGATTCGTTTGATGATTATGGCCAGGGTCAATCCTGAGCGGCAGCTGAGGGCGTTTCACAGTGCCTCGCTGCTGTTCTCAATACCTCCGACGCCGGAGCGGAGGGTTGTGATCCAGCTGCGATCTCCGCGCCGCCGTCTAGCCTCTGAACTTGCGCCCGTGTCGGACCGTTGGGTGCGAACCGAGCCGTCTCGTCGATCCGCGATAGCCTTGGCCGTCGAGGCGAGTCGTCTATCGCATCTCGCCTGCTAAGTATTTCAAATCCGAAAACAAATTTCAAATCGAAAAATCAAGTTATATAACGCAAATCTTATTTGTTTGTAAAATCAGTTCTTGACGTCCATGGTCAAGCTGCCGAGCGATCGGGCGGCAAAATTTAAACAATACTGCGACGTCGCACGACATCGGCACCCGAACACGTGCGTGAACGCGGATCATTGGGTTGACGCTTGCAGTGGCACGTCCACGGCGTCGGATGCGGGGTTATTATGACCAGAATCAAGGCGCTGCTCCTGGGCTCCTCGGCCCTGATGATCCCGATCGGTGGCGCACATGCCGCCGATCTCCCAACATTCAAGGCGGCGCCGGTCGAGTTCGTACGCGTCTGCAACGCCTATGGCGCCGGATTCTTCTACATCCCAGGGACCGATACCTGCATCCGCCTGTCCGGAAGAGCGCGGTATGACTTCCTGTATCAGACCAGCAAGGTTCGTACGGGCGGCGGGGGCGACCTCACCGGCTATCTCGGCCTGATGCGGCTGAACCTCGATTCGCGGACCCAGACCGATTACGGAACCCTGCGCGCGTTCCTGCGCATCGACGTCGCCAACCGAAGCGGCCCGTTCCTGACCTCAGGATCCCGGCAGCGCGAGAGCTTGGCCATTGCCGGCCTCGGCGCCGACGCCTTCGGCCGCACGCAGACCTACGTCAATGCCGACAAGGCCTTCATCCAGTTCGCCGGACTCACCGCGGGCCGCGCGTCCTCATTCTTCGACTTCTACGCGCACGACTTCGAGCTGATCGGCGGTACGGCCGGCTCGGATACGTTCAGCACGAACCTGCTCGCCTACTCGGCGGTCCTCGGAAACGGCATCACGCTGAGCGCCTCGATGGAGGATCCGACTTACCGGCGCTTCCCGATCTTCGGCACGGGCTCGGCTGTCGGTGCCTTCACGGCCGGCGGCGGCTTCGCTGGTTACAGCAACGCCTTCAACCCGTTCACTCCCTCGACCTGGCTGGCGCCGATCGTCGTCGGCCCAGGCAATGTCGCCTTCGTCGACGTCACGCAGAAGAGTCGCATGCCGGATTTCATCGGCGTGGCCCGCATCGACCAGGCCTGGGGTTCGGCGCAGCTCTCCGCCGCCGTGCACGAGATCAATGCCGGCGACGCCGGCAGTACTGTCGCGGGCATCACCACCGCCACGACCGGCTTGGGCATCTCGCCCACTGGACGCCCCTCGAACGCCTACGGCTGGGCGGTCCAGGGCGGCCTGAAGGTCAATCTGCCGTTCATCGCGACGGGCGACACGCTCTACCTGCAGGGTGCCTATGGGCAGGGCGCCATCGCCTACACGGGCATCTCGAACTACACGGCGCCGTACGACGCCCTCGGGGCGGCGCCGGTCGGCGGCGGCTCGTTCGCGCAGTACTACGCGGACGCAGTGCTCAACCCCGCGACCGGCCGCCTTGAGCTGTCGACCTCGTTCTCCGCCGTCGCCTCCCTGCTCCATTACTGGTCGCCCGCGTGGCGATCGGCCTTCTTCGGCAGCTACGCGCAGATCGACTACAACTCGAAGGGGCGCAACGCGCTGGGTCTCCTGGGCTTCGGCTTCGCCCCGGCGGGCGCCAGCGCGTCGAATGCTCTGGCCTTCGCCACCAGTCCCATCTTGCGGGGCAACAACCAGATGATCACCGGCGCCAGCCTGATCTGGACCCCGGTGAAGGACCTCGATATCGGCGTTGAGGGCGAGTACATCCGCACGGCGCTCAACAGCGGCGTCACCCCGGACATCTCCAAGAACGCGCTGCGCTACGTCAACTCGCAGGATGCGGCCCAATTCCGGTTCCGCGTGCAGCGTGATTTCTGAACCCTCCTGACGCGCCCTCAACGGCGCATCGTCTAATCTTGAGCCCAGCCGCAAGGCTGGGCTTTTCTGTTTAGCGCGCGGCCTAAATTATCGCGTTCATTTGAGTACATTAAATAAATAAAAGATCTTTTGCTTGTCATCGGCGTGGGATACTCTACAAATGACTCAGCTCTCCAGCGGCTTGCTTCGCCGCCGAGCGAGCGGATGCTATGGTTTCAGAGTGGCTGGCCCGGGTACCAGGGCAGGGCCGGTCTGACCCAGAGCTTCAGACCCATAAGACTTCGCCGACCGGGCAACCGGTCGGCTTTTTCATGTCCGCTCCAGGCGCACGCCGGCCGGGATTGTTCGTCAGGCCCGGGCGACGCAGCTCCGACCCCGATCTCGGCCACCGGGACGGAACGGCCCTGAGACTATCTGCTTCTAAAATTCAAAAATCCTTTCAAGATTTAAGTCGGCCCAAAGAGAGAAACAATTATTCTGCAATAAAATATAGAGTTTAAAGCGGCTTTCCCGCATCTTACTCCCACGTCGCCGATCGGCGACAGCTTGAGAAGCGGGAGATCATCATGAAGTACATCATCCTGGCCTGCTCGATGGGCGCCGCGCTGATCGCGGGACCTGCCTTCGCGCAAGACACCGGCGCGACGATCGACCCGAGCCTCATCATCCGGACAAACGGCAGCGGCCTCGACGCGTGGTCCGCGTCCGAGGGCAACGACAAGGCGGGCGGCATGTGGGAAGGCGCGACCGGCTACAGCGCCGCGGTTCAGCGGCCCAGCGCGACCGAGACCGTCCCGGCCAATCGCCAGTGGAGCCGCCTCGACAGCCGCGAGCGTCACCACCGCCAGCCGTCCTACTGAGAACCCCCTCGACGGCCCCGCGCCCGGCCAATCCCGCGGGACGGGATTGGCCGGGCGCGACGGCGTCACGGCGGCATCACACCGACACGGCCGGCAGGAGATCGATGGACGGACTGTCCGAGACCGTGTGGGTCCAGCTGAAGGTCACACGGCAGCCGGTCCCGTCGCTGGCGATAGCGAAGGTGGCACTGTGCAGCCGCGCGATGGAATCGACCAGGCTCAGGCCGATCCCGAACCCACTCTTGTCGGTCTTCAACGCCCCGCGGCGGTACCGGGCGCGAACGGCACTCAGCTCCTCCGCCGGGATGCCGCAGCCCGTGTCCGTGACCTGGATGCCCGTCGGGTTCCGGAGCAGCGCGACCGTTACCTGTCCGCCGGCCGGGGTGAATTTCAGGGCATTGTCGATCAGGTTGCTCGCCGCCTCGAAGATCAGGCTGCGGTCGCCCTCGATCGCGCAGGTGTCGTCCGGCCGGTCCCAGAGGAGCGCGATGCCGCGCTCGATGGCCAGGGGCTCGTAATACTCCACCGCGTCCTCGAGCAGCCGGCCGAGATCGACCTGGGTGAAGCCCGACCGCCGCAGACGGTCCTCCATCTCGGAGATGCGCAGGAGGGCCGAGAACCGGATGACGATGGTCTTGACCTCGGCCAGGACGTCCTCGTTGAAGGCGCGGAAGGCCTCCAGGCTGTCCGCCTTGCGCAGCGACCGCTCCAGCGTGCCGACGACCCGTGTCAGCGGCGTCCGCAGGTCGTGGGCGATGTTCTCGTTGACCCCCTTGATCTCCAGCATCAGCCGCTCGAGCTGATCGAGCATGTCGTTGACGACGCGCGTGAGGTGGGCGAGGTCGGCCGAGACGCCGCGCGTCGGCAGGCGCTCGCTCAGGTCGCCGCGCATGATGCGCTCGACCGCCTTGGTGATCGCATCGTTCTGCCGCAGTGAGCCGGCACCGAACACGACGGCACCGATCAGGCCGATCACGATGGTGGCGGCCATGCCCCAGACGAAGGTCTCGACCAGCGCCTTCTCGAGGGCTTGAAGATCCTGGGCCGAGCGGCTCACCAGGACGTACTCGCCGCTCGGGAGCTGGGTGAGCTGGCTGAACAGCGTGCGGCTGCGGTGGTCCAGCGGCTCCGACAGGATGAACGGCTTCCCGATCGGCGCCTGGTCGGGAAACGCGATCGGCGCGCCGGCCCGGCGCACGTGGTCGGGACCGAACAGGACGAGCGGACGACCGCCTTCGGCGAAATCCTCGGAAGCGTCGATCCGCTCGCGCAGCGCCCGCGGCGACAGGCTCAGGAGGTGCTTCGACTCCCACTCGACCCACTCGAACGCGGCCTTGCGGCCGTAGCTGCGCGTGTCGACGTAGAGGAAGCCCGACAAAGCCAGCGAGGCGGTCCCGAAGGTCGCGAAGAACAGGCACGCGACCCGGAAGCCGCTGGTGCGCCGGACCTCAAGAAGGCGCACGGAGGATGAAGCCCGTGTTGCGCACCGTGTGGATCCGCGGGTTCAACCCGTCGGGATCGAGCTTCTTGCGGATCTTGCCGATGTGGACGTCGATGACGCTGGACTGGTGGTTGAAGCTGTAGCCCCAGACGGATTCGAAGATCATCTTCCGGCTCACCAGCGTGCCGGCGTTCTGCATCAGGAACTCGATGATCGCGAACTCCTTCGGCAGGAGCTCGATCTCGCGGTCCGCGCAGTAGAGCACGCGCTCGATCAGATCCAGGCGGAGATCGCCGACGACGCGCTCGTTCACCGCCTCGGCCGCTATCTTGCGGCGGGCGAGCGCGTCGACGCGGGCGGTGAGCTCGATGAACTCGAACGGCTTGGCGAGATAGTCGTCGCCGCCGGCGCGCAGCCCGTCGACGCGCTCGTTGACGGCCGACAGGGCGCTCAGGATCAGGACCGGCGTCGAGACCTTGGCGGCGCGCAGCTCGGTGAGCAGCGACAGGCCGTCGATCTCCGGCAGCATCCGGTCGAGCACGATCACGTCAAAGTTACCGTCGAGGGCCTTGCGTAATCCGATGCTGCCGCTCGGCGCCTCGTCCACTTGAAAACCGTATTCCACGAGGGCCGACCCGATCTCGGCGGCGACCCGCCGGTCGTCCTCGACCACCAATACGCTGGCCATCCGTTTTTCCTTCTTATTTTGTATTCGCCGGCCCTGTCTGGTCTCCTGCGGCTCGGAGGGAGGGGTGGAATTATCCTCTTCGGTCCCGGTGTCAAATGGTGTCCGGTCGCGGCTGCCGGTCCGCGTCATCGGGACGGCAAAGCTTACAGGAGCGCGGGGGATCTGGACCATGCGCCTCACTCCGCGCTCGCCTGCTCGGAGAGCTTGGCTGTCGGGGTCTGCGCGGCGACGGAGCCCTTGGGGATGACGCGGCTGCCGTCCCGCAGGCCGGCCGGCGGGTTGAGGACCACGGTCTCGCCGCTCTCCAAGCCGCTGCGCAGCTCGAGGCGCGTGCCGAGATCGCGCGCGATCGTGATCGGCCGGAGCCGCACGGTGTCGTCCGCTCCGACCACGGCCACCCGCGTGCCGTCCGCGTCGAAGATGAGCGCCTCGGACGACACGATCACGCGCGGATGGGTGCGCGGCACCTCGAAGGTGACGGCGACGTAGAGGCCGGGCCGCAGGACCCCGTCCGGATTGGCGACGTCGACTTCGGTGTCCAGCGTCCGCACCGAGGATTGGAGAGCCACCGAGCTGCGCGAGACCGTGCCGGCGAAGGTGCGGTCCGGGATCTGCGCAACCTGGACGCGCGCCTTCACCCCGTCGCGGATGCCCACGGCGGCCGATTGCGGCACCTGGACCGCCACGCGCAGGACGTCGGTGCTGTCGATCGTGAAGAGCGGCGTCCCGGAGCCGGCATCGCCGTGGACGAGGTCGCCGACATCGACCTTGCGGGCGGTCACGATGCCGTCGAACGGTGCGACGACGTTCTCGAAGGTCGTCAGCGTACGGAGCCGGTCGACGGTGGCCTGCTGGGCGGTGATGTTGGCTTCCGCGACCTTCACCTTCGCCTGCGCGGCGGCGAGGGAGGCGGTTGCGGTCAGCATCCCGGCCCGGGTCTGGTCGGCATTCTGCTTCGAGGCCCAGCCTTGCCCGGCCAGGGTCGCGGTTCGGGCATCGGTGACGTTCGCGAGCGTTACGCTGGCCTTGGCCTGCTCCACGTCGGCCTGCGCGACCGCGAGCTGCGCCTTGAACTGGCCGAGCTGGGCTTCGGCCTGCCGGGCCTGCTGATCGAGGTCCGGCGCGGCGATCCGGACCAGCAGGTCGCCCTTCTTGACCCGCGACCCGATGTCGACCCGGCGCTCGGCAATGTAGCCTGTGGCGCGGGCGAAGATGTCGGCATGGTCGAAGGCCTCGGTCTGGCCCGGAAGGGTCAGCGTCATGGGCCCGTCATCCACCTGGGCCGGCCCGGTGCGGACCTCGGGGACGAAGGTCACGGCCTCGGCCTGAGTCTCCAGGGAGGCCTGGTAGGTCTCCCAGTGGTGCCAGGCGCCGAGCCCGAGGGCGCTGCCGAGCGCAAGGAACGCCACGAGGAACGGACGCTTGCGCGGCGGAGGCGGCATGGCGTGGGCCAGGGCCTCGCCGGCCTCGTCCTGCCGCAGCGGGTCGATCTCGACCGCGTGCTGGTGCGCCCGCGCGGCAGCCTCGGCGCCGCCCCCGGGGGCGTCGTTGAAACGGGTCATCAATAATCCTCGAGGGGCTTGACCGGGTTGCGGCAGAGCAGGGTGTAGAGAAGGGGGACGAAGAGCAGGGTCGAGACGGTGCCCATCCCGATCCCGCCCATCACCGCGCGGGCGAGGGCGGCGTTCTGCTCGGCGCCTTCGCCGGCCCCGATCGCCATCGGGATCAGGCCCAGGAACATGGCGGAGGCGGTCATGAGCACCGGCCGGAGGCGGGTATGGCCGGCCATCAGCACGGCCTCGCGGGCGGAGCAGCCGGTGGCCTCGCGGTGCTCCTTGGCGAAGGTGACGAGCAGGATCGAGTTCGCGCTCGCCACGCCGACCGACATGATCGCGCCGAACAGGGCGGGGATCGAGAACGCCGTACTGGTGATGAACAGGCTCATCACGATGCCGCAGAAGGCCAGCGGCAGGGCGGCGATGACCACGAAGGGATCGACCCAGGTCTGGTAGTTCAGGACGAGGAGCAGGTAGACCGCCACCAGCGCGATCCCGAGCCCGAGCTCGATGCGCGAGAACGCGCTCTCCATGCTCTCGATCTGGCCGCGGACGAGGATCTTGTCCGGGGCCGGGAGCCGGACCTGCTCGTCGGCGACGATCCGGTCCACGGCGTTGCGGACGCTGCCGAGATCGGCGTTCTGGACGTTGGCGAGGATGTCGAAGGTCGGCTGCTGGTTGACGTGGTTGATCACGGTCTGCTCCGGCTGCCGCTGCATCGTGGCGATGTTCGACAGCAGGATCGGGATGCCGGGCCGGTCATGCGCGGTCGCGTGCACCGAGACCGGCGTGTTCATCAGCTGCGCGATGTCGGCGTTGCGCCACTCCGGCGTCTGAACCCAGAGCTGGTACGGCATGCCGGACTTGGGATCGGCCCAGAAGTTCGGGCTGACCTGGAAGGAGCCGGAGAGCGAGACGTTGAGGTTCTGCGCGATGGACTGCTCGCTGACGCCCATCTCCGAGGCCAGCCTGCGGTCGACGTTCACATACATCTGTGGGGCGTCGACGATCTGATGCAGGTGGACGTCGACGCCCCCCCGGACCGTCGCGATGCGGCGGACGAGGTCCTGCGCCACCGCGAGGTCCTCGGCATCGTGCCGCCCGGAGACCTGCACGTCGATCTGCGCGACGGTCCCGAAATTCAGGATCTGCGTGATGATGTCGGACGGCTGGAAGTAGAAGATGTCGTCAGGGAAGGCCTGGCGCAGGACCCGGCGCAACCGCTGCTCGTAGAATGAGATCGGCTTGTGCTCGCCTTTCAGGTTGATCAGCATCTGCCCGTCATTGTACGCAACGAACGAGGCGTCCATGAAGGCGAAGTTGTAGTTGGAGGCCGGAAGGCCGATATTGTCTAGGATGAGCCCGAGCTCGTCCTTCGGGACGACCTGCCTGACGACGTTCTCGACCTGCGCGAAGGTCTTCTCCGCCTGCTCGATCCGCTCACCCGGACGCGTGCGGATATGCAGGGTCATCTGGCTGGATTCGATCTGCGGGAAGTAGTCCTGGCCGACGAAGGGGAAGATCGCGGCCGTCACCGCGAAGACGGCGAGCGCGCCGCACAGCGCGCGGGCCGGATGGCCGAGCACCGCGGAGAGGAGGCCGAAATAGCCGGCGTGGAAGCGCGCGAATCCGCGCTCGAACGCGTTGCGGAACGCGAGGGCGCCGCGCAGCGGATACCGGAGCACCCAGCCGACGGGCCGGGTCGCGAAGCCGAGGATCCGGCCGGGGATCGAGCGGCGGCGGGTTGGCGACACGCCGTCGACCGCGGCGGCCGCGCCGCCGTGATGCCGGGCGTATTCCGGGGCGACGAGGACGTCGATGAGGATGGCCACGAGCGTCCGCGACAGCAGGTAGGAGGTCAGCATCGCGAAGACCACCGCCTCGGCCTGTGGGACGAAGAGGTAGCGGGGCGCGTCCGTGAGGAAGAAGACGGCCGAGAAGGCCGAGCAGATCGCCAGCGTGGAGATCAGGGCCGGCTTGGCGATGCCGGCCACGCCCTCCACCACCGAGCGCCGGAAGGAGAAGCCCTCCTCGAACATCCGGTAGGTGTTCTCGATGGCCACTGTCGCGTCGTCCACCAGGATGCCCACGGCCAGGGCGAGGCCGCCCAGGGTCATCACGTTGATGGTCTGGCCCAGGGCGACCAGGATCGACAGGGAGGTCAGGATGCAGAGCGGGATCGAGACCAGCACCACGATGGTCGAGCGCCAGGAGCCTAGGAACAGCAGGATGGCGAGCCCGGTGAGCCCGGCCGCGATGGCCGCCTCGCGCACCACGTCGGAGATGGCGTCGGAGACGAAGACCGACTGATCGAACAGCGGCGTGATGGTCATGCCCTTCGGCGCGGCGGCGTGGATGTCCGGCAGGGCGGCCTTGACGGCGTTCACGACGTCCAGGGTCGAGGCCGCGCCGTTCTTGAGGACCTGGAGGAGCACGGAGTGGTGGCCGTCGGCGCGGACGATGTTGATCTGCGGGGGGGAACCGTCGCGGACGTGGGCGACGTCGCGCAGCAGGACCGGCTGATTGTTCTCGACCTTGATCGGAATGCGGTTGAGCTGATCGACCAGCTGCGGGCTCGAATTCAGCCGCACCGTGTATTGCTGCGTCCCGATCTTCGCGAGGCCCGAGGGTACGACGAGGTTCTGCTTCAGGACCGCGTTCAGGACATCGAGCGGCGTCATGCCGATCGCGCGCAGCTTGGCGGGGTCGAGGTCGACCATGACCTGACGCGGCGCGCCGCCGTAGGGGGAGGGCAGCGTGGAGCCCGGCACCTCGGCGAGCCGCCGGCGGGTCCGGTACTGCGCGTAGTCGAAGACCTTGGTGAGCGGCAGCTTGGAGGACGACAGCGCCATCTGGATGACCGGCACCGAGGAGGCGGAGAAGCGCATGATGACGGGGGGCTGCACGCCCGGCGGCATGCGCGAGCGGATCGCGTTCATCGCCGAGTCGACCTGGGTCATCGCCAGATCGATGCTGACGGCAGAATCGAAGTAGATCCGCTCGGTGACCGTGCCCTGGATCGACGTCGACTCGATCCGTCGTATGTTGTTCACGTTGCTCGACAGCGAGAACTCGCTGTAGTTCGTGATCCGCTGGACCATGTCGGTCGCATTGAGACCGTTGTAGGTCCACACCACGACCACCACCGGGATATCGACGGCGGGCAGCACGTCCTTCGGCGCCACGGCGATCGAGCCGAGGCCCGCGAGCAACATAAGGACGGCGAGAACATAGAAGCTCTTGCGGAACTTCAGAGCGAACCGGACGAGTTCCATGTGATCAGTCGGGTGTCCCGCCGTGATCCGCTACCATTCCGCGCGGCGTGTCCGCGTGGAAGACGAGCCGATCAAGCCTCGTGTGCGAAGAGAAGGCAGGGCGAATGCCCAGCACGGCACAGATATAGACTTCGCAAGGAGTCTCTTCGAATGAATTCGGCACGACAAACTGAAGCGAATTTAAGAAATTTAAATCAGCATCCGCCCTCTAAAGCGTGAGGCTGATCCGACATCGGCCTTTCATCCGGCTGAGAACGCGCTCGCGGGGCTGCACGCCAGGAATTGAAAAATATTTTTGAAAAAAATTCTATTTTTACTGCTGAAAAGCTTATTCTGTTGCGTCCCGTGATCATGTTGCACGATCTTCCTTAAATCGGGACAGGCCGATCCGACGATTCCGCAGAGGGCTGCGCGCCTTGGTCCTGCTGCGAGCCACCCGGAGGCTTTTCCGTGGGTGCACGCGTGATGCTGGGCACTCCGGAACAGACCGGCAGCGGATCGAGCGGCGGTGCCGCAACCCAGCCTAAGAGATCCTGCGAACGGCCGCTGCGATGCCGATCGCATGCGCGGGGAGAAACGGGCCCATGGTCAGACGATGTCTATGGCTGTTCGTCTTGGCGGTGACACTGTCGCTGCAGATCGGCGCGGCGCTGTCCGAGAGTGAAATGCCGGCGGGGGGCGCCTTCATGAGCAGTTACACCGCGGATCCCTATTTCGATCCACGATCGCGGTACTCGCAGGTCCACTCCGCCGGCGATATCCGCGGACAGCCGATGCTGGCCGAGCCGGGCGACGCCCCACCACCCTGCAAACTGTTCGACACGGCCTGCGCGGACGCCTTCGAGCGCTCACGCTCTCATGCCTATCGCTAGCGCACCGCCGCGCCGATTCCGTGGTCTTGCTCCAGTTTAGCGGCTCTCCGCCATTTCATGTGGCCCAAGAAGCCGAGGGCACACGTCGGCGCAGGAGGTCGAAGCCGGGCGGGCCGTGCATCAGCTGCTTGATCGATTTCAGTTTCGTTACCTGGCCCTCGGACTGAGCGTTGCTCCACGGCATCGTCAACGCCGTCCTCACCGCGGCCGCATCAACGGCGAACCCGCTGGCGAACGTCTGCGCGGGCGCGGAGCGCAGCGTCATCTGGCCGACGGGACCGGCACCCCAGATCGCGACCGTATCGGTCGGCTGGATATCGGCCTGCACGGCCGCTTGCCAACCGGTGGGGAAGATGTCGCCGAGGAACAGGACCTGCTCGTCGCTTAAGTTCTCCGGCACCTTGATGTGCGTCTTG
The DNA here is from genome assembly GCF_900103195.1 of Methylobacterium sp. UNC378MF. GTDB lineage: Bacteria > Pseudomonadota > Alphaproteobacteria > Rhizobiales > Beijerinckiaceae > Methylobacterium. The sequence goes on from NZ_FMWU01000036.1 coordinate 13,333, forward strand.
TCAGCAAACGGCACGCGCACGTACTCGGCCTGGCCGCCCTGATAACCGCCGGTGAGATGGGTGTACCCGAACAGTCCCGCGGTGGTGTGCCCGAAAGCTTTGTCGGCCATATCCTTGTTGCGGTTGGAGCGTTCGCAGACGGAGAAGAAGCCGCGCTTACACTGGTCGCACTGGCCACGGATGATCGTGAACGGCACGACGATGCGCTCGCCTTTCTTGAGCGCGCCATTGACGCCTTTGCCGGTCTCAACAACCTCGCCCATGAACTCGTGGCCCATGACGGCGTCCTTCTCCATGCCGGGCATGAAGTGGTCGTAGAGATGCAGGTCCGAGCCGGAGATCGCGCAGGCGGTGACCTTGATGATCGCGTCGCGATCGTCCTCGATCTTGGGTGCGACGCCGTTGAGGCGTCTGGCACCACACAAACCGTCAGCATCTTTGGCACACCACCCCTGAAAAGATCAGGGCCGCCAGATCGGCGAAGCAGCTAAGCGGCTGTCGATGAAAGGGAAATTTGGCGCGCCAAGCGGAATGAAACTGCGAACACCTATGTCATTGAGATTGCAAGATGATTTTTGATGGCATCTCGCTACATGATGCTTGACAGCGATGTGCGAACTTGTCGGACCGCGGCTCGCCGCTCGAAAGCCGACATTCGGCATTGCGCCCATTCCCGCCGTACAGCCTCACCCCAGCGCATCTCGGAAGCAGACGCTTCTTCAGCCGTCGACAGATCGCGGGTTCGGAAGCCACGTGAACGTGCGCAATCTGGTCGAGACCATGAGTGGGAAGTTGGCCATGGCCGAGTTCGGATAGCGCGTCACCGGTAGATGGGCATCAGCGGTTGTGAGGCGAGGCGCCGATGATCCGGCGCAAAACTCGGCCAACCTGCGCGGCCGAGTAGGGCTTGTGGATCAACTCGAAGCCGTGGCTGTCCTCCTGGGCCAGGACATGACTGTAGCCTGAGGCCAGGATCACCGGCAGGGTCGGAATGCGCATGCGCAACACTCTGGCGAGCTCGATCCCGCCCATCCCCGGCATGACGACGTCGGAGAACACGGCGTGGAAGCCCTTACCGTCCGTCCCGAGACGCTCGAGCGCCTCTTCCGCGTTGACGACCCACTCGGGTGCGTATCCGAGATCCTCCAAGATCTGCGTGCAGAAGCCTCCGACCTCCAGGTTGTCTTCCACGAGCAGGATGCGCTGACCGAGTCCGATCGGCGACAGGGCGGCATCGGGATCGGAGACAGGGGCTTCGACGGCTTCCGACGAGACTTCGGGCAGGTAGAGGGTGAAAATCGTTCCCTTGCCGCTCTCGCTTGTCACGTCCACGTCGCCGCCGGACTGCTTGGTAAACCCGAACACTTGGGAGAGCCCGAGGCCCGTGCCGCGCCCGACGTCCTTGGTCGTGAAGAACGGTTCGAATATGCGCCCGAGTACCTCCAGGGGGATGCCCGAGCCGGTGTCGGCGAGCGAGACCGCCACGAACGGCCCCCGCGAGCCGGCATGCCCCCGGATCATCGGCATGGCCCGCCCGGCCGCCACCCGCATCGTCAGCGTACCGCTGCCGTCCATGGCGTCGCGGGCGTTGACGGCGATGTTCACCAGGGCCGTCTCGAACTGGTTGAGGTCGGCGCGTACCAGGGCAGGTCTGTCCGACATCTCGACCCTGACTTGGATACGCGCGCCTGTGATGGTGTCGAGCATCTCGGCCACACCGCGCAGGCGTTCACCGACCTCGAACACCTCGGGCTTCAGGGACTGGCGACGTGCGAAGGCCAGGAGCTGTCCGGTAAGCTTGGCGGCGCGGTCGACGGTGTCGGAGACGGCGTCCATGTACCGCTTGCGCCGGTCTTCCGGCAAATCCGGGCGGCGGAGGAAGTCGACGGACGAGCGGATGATGGTCAGCAGGTTGTTGAAGTCGTGCGCGACGCCGCCAGTCAATTGCCCGACCGCTTCGAGCTTCTGGGATTGCCGCAGGTCCTGCTCCATCCGCTCGCGCTCGACCGCCTCGGCCAGGAGCCGAGCGTTTGCCTCAGCAAGTTCGGCTGTGCGGGCAGCCACTTGGCTTTCCAGGAGAACGCCCGCCTCGCGCAGGAGCACGGCTTGTGACTCCAACTCCGCGTGGAGCGCGACCACGCCCCGATTCGTCTCGGAGAGTTCCTGGTTCAGGCGCTGGGTTTCCTCCTCACGTTCGGCCAGCGCGGCGAGGCTGCGCAGAAGCTCCCGGTTCTGCTCGCGCAAGGCGACCAGCGGTTCCTCAGTCCTGGCCCGGGCGACATCCTCGGCTAGGGTCGCGAGCCTCGGTCCCGTAAAATGTCCGGTCCCGGATGGAAGCCGCTTCCCGAACGTCACGACAGTGCCGTTGCCGGCCACCGTGTCGACCTCGAAGCGGTCCATCAGCCGCCGTGAACCGGTGATGCCGATGCCGAGGCCCGTCGTCGAGCGGAAGCGCCCTTCGAGGATGGCGTCGAGATCGGCGATGCCCGGTCCCTTGTCGCTCACCCTGATGACCAGGAACTGCTCGCCTCTGTCCCGATCGAGCTGATCGAGGCCGTACTCGATGCGACCGCCACCGGCGTAGCCGTAGGCGTTGCGCGCTATCTCGGACACCGCCGTGGCGATGCGGGTCTGGTCCTGGATCTCGAAGCCCAGGCGCTCGGCCAGCCGGCGCACGCGCTGGCGCACCGTCGCGATATCGTCCTCGTGCTGGATAGCACTGGTGAGGAGCGGCCACCTCATCGCGTCCCATCCCGCACGACGAGCACGGTGGCATCGTCCCGGGCCCTGGCGAAGTCGCGATAGATCACCCCGGCCACGAGCGTCGGATGGGCGGCGGCGAGGCCGGGATGGGCGTCCAGCGACCAAGCCGTGGCGATCCCGTCTGAGCACAGCACGAACAGGTCGTCCGGCCGCATGGGGTACTCGAACTCCTGGATGCGCCGAGCCGCGTGCCCTGCCGTCCCGGCGAGGCTGACCGTCCGCTTGGTCACGGTGCCGGAGACGACCGCACCCAGCACGTTGCCGATGCCGGCAAACGCGAGAGTGCCCCGGTTCCGCTCATAGCGCGCGACGGAGATCGCACCCCCTCGCGTGTGCGACAGGCCTGCATGGATGGCGGACAGAATCGCGGCGGGCGGCTTGTCCTGATGTCTCCGGAACAGCTTCAGCGCTTCTTCGGAAGCCTTGGCGGCCTCCGGCCCGTGGCCGAGGCCGTCCGACACCACGGCGGTCCAGCCGTCGGCGCGCTCGCGCACGGCGTAGGCGTCGCCGTTAGCGGTCTCACCTTTCAGGGGGACCGACACCGCCCCATAGCCCGGCACGGCGTCCGAAACGGTCTTCCTGTCGATTGACAGGCGCGCCAACACCGCCGTGCCCAGCCCGGGGCGGGACACGATGTCGAAAGCGTCGGAGATGCGGCGCACCGCGCCAAGGCCCTCGCCCGCGCTGCCGCCAGTGGAGTGTCCGTCCGTCAGGGCCAGGCCGAGATTCGAGAACCCTTCGCCCTTGTCGAGCACGAGGATCTCGACGCCCGAGCCTGTCCCGTCCTCGTAGGTGCCGACCAAGACCTCGCCCGGCACGCCGTACTTGACAACGTTGGTGGCGAGTTCGGTCACCACGAGCGCGATGCGGCCAGCCGCGGTCTCGTCGAAGCCGATGGACTGAGCGACGGCCACTGCGCGTCGTCGGGCCTCGGCCACTTGGCTCGCTTCCGTGACGGTGACCCGGTCCATGTTCATTTCCACCGGGTGATCATGACGCGCGTTCCGACGCCGGGGCTCGATTCGATCTGAAATTCGTTCGAGAGGCGCTTGGCCCCGCCCAGGCCGAGGCCGAGGCCCTTGCCGGAGGTGTAGTGGTCAGTCATCGCCTGCTCGATGTCGACGATGCCGGGGCCCTGGTCCTCGAAGGTGAGGCGCAGGCCCTTGCGCGTTCCGGCCTGGACGATCTCCGCGCGGACCTCACCGCCACCCCCGTAATCGAGGGTGTTGCGCGCGAGCTCGCTCGCGGCGGTGATGATCTTCGTCTGATCGACGAGCCCGAGGCCGATGTCGATGGCGAGGGCACGCACGCGTTGCCTCACGCGGACGACGTCGTCACCGGACCGGACGGGGATGGTCTCAGTCTTCGAGACCGTCACGTTCGCTCCAATGCCCCGCGCGGTCCTCGGGCAAGCGCGCCTTCAACAAGGCCATGCCGCGCTCGACGTTGAGGGCTGTCCTGATGCCGGTAAGCTCCAAGCCAAGCTCGACCAAAGTGATGGCGACAGCCGGCCGCATACCGGCCAGGACCGTTTCCGCGTCGAGGACGCGCGAGACAGCCGCGATGCTCACCAACATGCGCCCGATGAAGGAATCGACGATCTCCAGCGCCGAGATCTCGATGAGCACGCCGCGCGCGCCGGTGCGCGCGATCATCGCCGTCAGATCCTCCTCCAGGGCCAGCGCGAGGCGGTCATGCATGTCGACCTGGATGGTGACGATCAGCGTGCCGCCGAGCTTGAGGATCGGGATGCGGTCCATGGCCTCAGCGGCGCTCCTCAGCCGACTGCTGGCGCACAACCTTGCGGCCAGTCCGCCTGAGGGCGAGCGCGAAGGCGTCGGCCAACGTCGCCTTCGAGATAACGTTCAGCTCCACGCCGAGATGGACCATGGTCTGCGCGATCTGCGGCCGGATGCCGGAGACGATGCAGTCGGCGCCCATCAGGCGGGCGGCCGCCACGGTCTTGAGCAGGTGCTGCGCCACCAGGGTGTCGACGGTCGGCACGCCGGTGATGTCGATGATGGCGATCTCGGCCTCTTCGTCGACGATGGCCTGGAGCAGGTTCTCCATCACCACACCGGTGCGGGCACTGTCGAGGGTGCCGATGAGCGGCAGCGCCAGGATACCGTCCCAGAGGCGAACCACGGGCGTGGAGAGCTCGGCGATCTCCTGCCCCTGGCGCCCGATGACCTCTTCGCGGCTGGCTAGGAACACCTCCATCGTGAGCAGCCCGAGCCGGTCGAGTACCTTCCCCGCCGCCCATACGCCGGCGGCCAAGGCCGAGGCGTCCGCGGCCGACTTGCGCCGCAGCGCCTCGAAAATCGGCTCTTTGAGCGAGAAGACGAAGTTGGCGGTGTCGGTCGGCGTGAACCCCTGGATCGCCCGCGAGCGGGAGATATCGGCGAGATTTTCGCGCAGCGGGGTATAGCTTTCCGCGTCCGCGTCGACCCCACCGGACGAAAGTCCGTCCCGAAGCTGGCCGAACACGGCCTTGGCCTGGGTCTGGAGCTCGGCCTCTCGGATCCGACCGCTCTGCAGGGAGGTCCCTTTCCGGAGAGATATGTTCCAGGCTTCGAGGATGGCGGCCTCGTCTTCCGTGAGCGTCCTTTTCAGGACCTCGACGCCGTCCATTCGCATCAGGTTTTTCCCATCGTTATGATGCAGTCTCTATCCCGGTATTGAGCCTCTCGATAGGCGGCAACGCTACAAAGGAGCTGACCGCGGCAAATTATTTCCCGCCTTCGGCTCTACTTCTTGTCTCGTTGATTTCGGAAACAGGGATCGCTGCATTGCCGCCGCGGACGCCTCACGTCCCCTGGGCGCGGGCCCCAGACCAAGATAACTTACACAAAAGTGAGGCCTGACTGATTATCAAAGTTTTTATCAATGCGGCGGCAGCGGCGACGACAGGACAGCGCCAGCATATGAGAAGGCGTCTTCCTGGATCGACAGGGACTATCCAAATCGAAGCGGTTGCTTGTGGAGCAGCGCCTCTGCTTTCCCGTCCGACCTCCTCCGGAATTTACCAGCGGCTGACGCCAACTTCAGGCGATCAGATAACCCGAGGACGGGCGTCTCCAAGAGCTACTTCCGGTCGCGAAAGACTCTCGCATCAGGTACGAAACGCTAGGTTTGAAAGACTACGTTCTCAACTGTTTCGGGTGCCTCTCGTCCGGCAGTGTTTTGCGGACATGATGCCGGACGATCTCGGCGCTGAACGGTTTGCCGATGAACGTCGCGCCCTCCGGCAGGTCGCCGGGCTCAGGCGAGGCCCGGCCCGAGGCGACCACGACCGCGATGTGTGGCCAGCGCTCGTTTGTCTGCCTTGCCAAGTCGAAGCCGTCAGCGGTCCCAGGCATGTGCACGTCGGTGAAGAGAAGCTGAACCGCGTCGTGATGCTGATCCAATATTCGCAGAGCCTGAACGACGTTCATCGCCTCCAGCACCTGGAACCCCGCATCCTCAAGGATACTGGTCGCCTCCATCAGGATCAGGGCGTCGTCATCGGCGACGAGGGCGTGGGGCGCATCGCCCTTAAAATCATGGGTCACACAGCTAAAGCCCACTCGGGAGCGGAAGGTTGCCTCCCGATGGAACCGGAATCTGGCCAAATCGACTGATTTTCAGGTCCAGTACGTGGCCGGATCCATGCTAGGCTGCCTCGGGGCAGCCTGAGTCCCCTGCACAGCCGGGCTGGACCGAAGGGATAGATCTTTGGTCGACCTGCGTATCCGCCACCAGACGACGTACCGCTATCGCCAGGCCGTCAATCTCGGACCGCACCGGCTGATAAAGCGGCCGCGGGAGAGCCGCGATCTGCGCCTGCTGTCGAATACCGTTACTCTGTCGCCTGACGCCACCGTCACCTGGGCCTACGACGTCGCCGGCAACGCCGTGGCGACGGTCACGTTCGGGGCCTCGACCGATCGCCTCGTCGTGGAGAGCGTATCTCGGGTCGAACTCTCGGCCGAGGCTTATCCCGTCTCGCCATCGCCGCCGGCGCCATCGCGTTCCCGTTCCAGTACACCGATGACGGGTGGACGGACCTCGGCGCCCTGACGATCCCGCAAAATCCAGAGGAGGAGCCGAGACTGCGGGCTTGGGCGCAGGGGTTCGTGGCGTCCTGCCCGACCGACACCCTGTCGCTCCTCAAGGATCTGAACGCCGGGGTCGGTGGCACCATCGTCTACCAAGGTCGGGAAGACGAGGGCACCCAGTTGCCGAGCCAGACCCTGTCCCTGGGGATGGGGTCGTGCCTGGACCTGGCGACGCTCTTCGTCGAGGCGGTGCGCAGCTTCGGCTTCGGAGCCCGGGTCGTGTCCGGCTACCTCCACGACCCGTCGCGAACGCTGCTCGGCTCCGCCGATGCGGGAGCCACGCATGCCTGGGCGGAGACCTTCCTGCCGGGTGCCGGGTGTATCACCTTCGATCCGACGAACCGCAGCGTCGGCGGCGCGAACCTGATCCCGGTCGCGGTCGCACGCGACGTTCGACAGGCCATGCCGCTGGTCGGAAGCTTCGCCGGGCCGCCGGACGCCTTTCTGGACATGTCCGTGAAGGTCAGCGTCGGCGGGTAGGCTTGATGCAGCCAGAATCTGCCGCCTCAGGCAGCGGTCCGGCTGAGCCGGGTCCGGCATGGGGATCGACGTCGCAACGCTCCGGCGATCCAGAGGCCGGCACGCCGGACGAGGCGGCCATGCGTAGGGGAGACGGTTCGACCCGTCACAGCGCCCCGGTCCGGCGACGGCTCGGCTCGGCTCGTGCGGCGCCAAGTTCAGGGCTACCCGCGCGGGCGAACGACGCCGTCGGTGCAGGCTCGACCAGGGTCCCGCACATCGAGAGAAGCCCGCTGAGTCCGGGCGATCGCGACCGCACCCGTAAGGTCAGAGATGCGGATCGTCGGCCGCTCGAAGCCTGCCCGCCGCGATGGCGTCCCGAAAGGTCCGATAATCCTCAGCGTTCCGTTCTCCGTAGGCCATGGCCCAGTCGGCCAGGGCTTCGCGCAGATCAGCACGGCCGTCATGACCGCAGTAACCTGCGATCGCTGCCGCATCCCCGGTTCGTGCGTGGGCCTTGGCGAGCAGCGCTCCGTACCCGTGCGAGAAGTACAGGAGTGATCGGCCTTTCATGCGCGCGACCGGGATCTCGCCCTTCATGTTCTTCATCTGCCGCACGTAGAACGGACGCCCTTCGATCTTCGTCCATCCCAGCAGCGGATCGCCCACGGCCTGCAGGAGGCGCTGGCCGTAGATCACGCGCTCGCCTTCGTGATCGGCATAGGGCCTGGGCATGCCGCGCAGATAGGGCGCGTGCGCCGGCCGCACGGCTTCCTTCACTTGGAGGAAGAGGACGTCTCGATCGGAGTTGCCGCACAGCAGCGCGACGTAGGCCCGGGTCCCGACGCTGCCGACACCGACGACGCGGTGGGCCACGTCGACCACATGGTAGCGGCTGAGCATGAACCGCCGCTCGCGCGGCAGCGTCTCGGCGTAGCGCTCCAGACCGGTGGTCACAAGCTCGCGCGTGGCCTCATCGACGCGGACGAGGATCGGCGGCTCCTCGCGAAAGCGCCAGCCACCGTCCGTGCGACGCTCGCCCACTTGGTCGAGCAAGCTCGTGTTGTTCTTCCGCCGCGCCTTCTCGACAGCCCTGTGAACCACGGCCTGCGAGCGCGCGTCGATCTCGATGCCGGCGAAGGCGAGGTCCTCGGCGCGTGCCGCGCGCCGCCACACGTCGAGCGAGCCGCGCGGGGCGAGATCGTCCATCGTGTGCTGGTAACCCGCCGCTGCGCTCAGGACCGCCTGCCGCCGTTCCGACGCGGCGACGTCTGCATCCCGCGCGGCGACCTCGATGCTCGCGCAAAGCCGCTTCAGGTCCCACTCCCACGGCCCGACCGTCACCTCGTCGAAGTCGTTGAGGTCGAGCACCACATCGCCCTGGGGCGATCCAAACAGCCCGAAGTTCGAGATATGCGCGTCGCCGTTCATGACCACATCGATGGCGCCGCGCGGTCCCTGTGCCAGATCCCAGGCCATGACTTGCGCAGCACCGCGCAGAAAGGCGAACGGCGTGGAGGCCATGCGGGCGACCCGCAGCGGGATCAGGTGTGATTGCCGTCCCGCGTGCGCCGCTTCGATGAGGGTCACCGGGTCGGGACGATCGCGGGCGATGTTGAGGCTGGCATGGGCAGCGTGGGGCAGTTCGAGGCGCAGGACCTTGCCGGCCGCCCGGCGCTTCTCCCACGGCTCCACACCCGCGCGCAGGTTGATATGCGGGAAGTCTGCGAGGGGATCGAGGACCACCTCTTCGGCCGCTTCGATGGCCGCATCGTGCTCATCGGTCGCCGTCGATGGGGTATCCGTAGGCTGCGCTGACCGTTCCATCGACCTCGTCCGACTGCTCCAGACCAAGCCAACGGTCCGGCCGCGGAATAAACCTCTCCGCTCAACGTGGACTTAATCGCGCACCCCCGCGGGCGGCGAGCTGCCGTGCGGAACCGGACATCAGTCGCACGCCCGGCTCGGTCATCCAGGCTGCCCAAGCACGATATCCGCAGCCCGCGTTCCGCGACGGCCTTCGGCGCGTCCCGGGGCGGGTCGCAGGATCCACTCGCTTTGCAAAGCATCCGGCACGTGACACTCACGTCCCATGAGCAGCTTGCACAACCTGATCGGGACGGTCGCCCGCCGGCGTCACTCGCCGGTCACCGACTACGGCGTCACGCTGCTGTTTGTCGGCGCCATGACGTTCGTTCGATCGCTCGCCCCGGCCTACGTCGCGCCGTTCCTGTTGTACATCCCGGTTCTCCTGCTCGCGAGCCTAGCTTTTGGCTGGGGTCCAGGGACGCTGGCATTATCGTTGTCCACCCTGATCGCCGTGTGGTTCTACGCGCAGGACGGGATACTGGACGGCGTCGACGCTGCCTTGCTGTGTCAGTATGCAGTGGTCGGCGCGACCATCGTCTGCATCTGCCACACCCTGCGCCGGTCCGTCGCGCAGAACGAAGCTACGCTGGGGCGGCTCCACACTGCAAACCACATCCTCGTCGACAGAGAGGCGGCGTTGACCACCGCCAAGGCGACGGCGGAGGCCGCCAAGGAAGCGGCCGAGCAGGCCAACACAGCGAAGAGTGATTTTCTGGCCAACATGAGCCATGAACTCCGCACTCCGCTCTCCGCCATCATCGGCTATAGCGAAATGATGGGCGAGGAGATCTCCGACGGCTGCGCAGCGTCGGACCTTGTGGCCGACATCGGCAAGGTCGAGCGCAATGCCCGTCACCTGCTCGGCCTGATCAACGACGTGCTGGACCTCTCCAAAGTCGAGAGCGGCAAGATGGAGGTCTACGCCGAGGATTTTGCGGTGGAGGACATGCTGCGCGACGTCGCGAGTTCGGTCGCGACACTGGTCGGCAAGAGGGGCAACACGCTGGAACTGGAACTCGCGCTCGGCCTGGGCCGGATGCATTCCGATCTGACGAAGACGCGCCAGGTGCTCTTCAACTTCCTGAGCAATGCCGCGAAGTTCACGGAAAACGGGACCATCACGCTCGCCGCCTCGCGCATGACGGACCTCTCGGGCATCGACCGGATCTCGTTCTCCGTCACCGACGCTGGGATCGGTATGACGGCCGAGCAGGTCTCGCGCCTGTTTCAGCGTTTCGAGCAGGCCGATGCCTCCACGACACGCAACTTCGGGGGGACCGGGCTCGGCCTGTCGCTCACGCGGTCCTTCGCCGACATGCTGGAAGGGACGGTCACGGTCTCCAGCACCCCTGGCCAGGGAAGTACGTTCACGTTCACCGTGCCGGCAACCTTCGTTCCAGCCGTCGACGAGCGAGCCTCGAACGATCCGGACGTCATCGTTGACGACGAGGTGGATGGCGATGTCATCCTGGTCATCGACGACGATCCGGACCAGCTCGCGCTCACGACGCGGTTCCTCCATCGCGAGGGCTTCCGGGTCCAGACAGCCACGAACGGCAGGAGCGGCCTTGACCTAGCCCGAAGGCTGCGGCCGCGCGCCATCGTGCTGGACGTGATGATGCCGGGTGTGGACGGATGGTCGGTGCTGAGCCAGATCAAAGCGGACGCGATGCTTGCGTCGACACCAGTCGTGATGGTGACGTCCGTCGACCAACGCAATCTCGCGGCGTCGCTCGGCGCCTCGGACTACATGCTCAAGCCGGTCGACTGGTCCCGGTTTGGCAAGATCGTGAATCAGTTCAGGCTGTCGGGGACGGACCGGCGCGGCACCGTGCTGCTGGTCGAAGATGAGGCCGTGACCCGCATGGCCATGCGCTCCACCCTCGAGGAGGACGGATGGTCGGTCGTGGAAGCCTCGAACGGTGAAGAAGGCCTGCTGCACGTGGCAGTCACCAAGCCGGACGTGGTCATCGTGGACTTGAACATGCCCATCATGGACGGTTTCGGCTTCCTGGAGGGCGTGCGAGCCGTACCCGGCTGCTCGGACATCCCGGTGATCGTATTGACGGGTCGGGAATTCTCGGCGAACGACCGGAGCAAGCTTCGCGGCGCGAGCCAGATCCTCAATCGTGGCGACCTCGCGTCGGCGAGTCTGGCCGAAAGGCTGAGAGGTCTGACCGCCTGAAAAGGGTGAAGGTGCCGCAGCAGCATCGGCATCGAGCCTAACCCGTAGTCTAATCTGAGGCCATCAGTTCGGAAGCCCGAATGACTGGGCCGCGTCGTAGGCCCTGTGCCCGCTTTTCTGACTCGTTTGCTCCAAAGCGGAATGACGGCTTTCGGCCAGCATCTGCCACCACGACGCGCCCTTCTGAACGTCCAAGACGGGTGGGTTTCTGCCTGTCCGCTTCGGGACGGCGAAAGCATGGAAGCAGACATCGCCGCGGGAACCGCTCGACCCATTGCAGAAGGCCGGAAGGTCCGCTTCCAGGCAGTCCGGTGGGCTGACTTTGGCAGCTCCTGGCCGAAAGCCGTCAGTCTGCTTACTGGCAAGAGATGGCTCAAACCAGACATTCCCGTTTGCGCCAACGTTTTACCGACGCTTGAAAAGCCGACAGGTTTTCCCGACAGAACGGAGGCGGTTTTGAAACGTGCCAACCGGCGCAGAGGTTCTGTCGGGAAAACGATCATTTTCCCGACACCCATACTGACAGGACTTACATCATATTTGTCACAGCAGTGCAGGCGCGGGGCCTGCGAGGCGCCCACCGATTTCGGCGGGGCGTGTCGCAAACCTGGATACGGAGCGCAGAAGGGCGACTACCGTCCCGCTTTCATGCTTTGTTCGCCGCGGGGAGTCCGAAGCAGGTGGCGAGCATCTGGTTCTGCTCGCGTACGGTCCACGCGCCGGCAAAGCCGAAGCCCTTGCGCAGCCACAGCATGGCCTCGAAGCCGCAGATCGTGCGCCGCGCCGTATGGAACGAGCGGAAGCCGCCCACCCGCGGCCTCATATGACGATAGAAGCCCGCCCTGGTGTTCCAGGTGCGGGTTTGATGCGACTGCGCCGACGAGGCCGCACCGCGAGACCGTACATCCGGGTCTCGGTGCTGCTCTTCCGACGCTCAGCCCCCAGCCGATCGCTGACAGCTATCTCGACCATCATGGTTAACGGATCGTTGCCGCCAGTCGACTGCCCCGCGGTGTTGTCGGCCCCGCCGCCCGATCTGATCACGGGTCGGCAGGGTTTGGCTGTCGCTGCACCGGTCGGCGTCGACGTTGTAGGAGATCTCCTGCCGCTCGGCGAGATCGTGCATCCAATCGTGCGTCGGGGAAGTTAATCCGGAGGACCCAGCAATTCTTGGTCCGCGAGGACCCTGCAATGCCAGCTCAGCTTGAAATTTCACCGGAAGACGTTCAGAAATTTTCTACGCTTGCACGGGCTATGATTGATAGGAGGCTTGCTCAAATCCCTAAGAGCTCCAGACCGGAATTTTGGTCCATCATCGCGAATGTCTATGGCCGAGGTCTTACAAGAGAGGCGGTGTCTGCCGACCTACTCCAAGTGCTACCGGATGTAGCGGACGCTACCGAGGGGCCCAACGGCGCCGGGCTGACCGGCCGCTGAAGGGTATTAGCTTCCGATCTGGCCTACGACTCGTTCGATCTTGTCTAGGGCGGCCTTGATCGTTTCGGACTGCTCCTGCAGATCCTCGATCTTTACGTGACCAGGTTTTTCCTTCGTCCACCAAATGCCGTTGTCGATCACCTCTAACAAGCGGCCCAGACGGGCATGCTCGTGCTTGAGTGACGCGATGAAGTCAGTACTGTTTTTCACTGAAATCCCTCCTCTTGACCATCTTTATACAGCATTGAGGGGTAAGAGCGAGGCGCGGGGCTCGGTGCCGCTTCCACGGCGAGGACCGAGGACACGACGTGGCCCGAGGCACAGGATGCCGGAGCACCGTTAGGCGGCCCTCAACGGCGATCCTCGGCCGTGTCACGGATCAGAATATCTGGGCATCTCCGAGTAGCGATGCGGCTCAACTCAGGGCATTTGGATGAGGAGTTGATGTTCCTGAGAACCCCCTCGCATTGAACCGACACCCCCCGTGTCCCTTGCGATGCATCAAACCCAGACGACTCCTCCCGGTGTAGGTGCCGAAGACGTAGACCGGCCCATGACAGGCGCTGCAGCGCTTGGGCTCAGAGCGATGTTGGTTGTGCGCCTGGGCGATGGTGAGCGTCTGCCACTCGCTCGCGACCCGAATTTGGCACGTCAAAGGCTGAGCTGGTTTCATCACTGGACCGTTTCATACAAAGCTGTCTGGACTGAGGCGGACGGGTCGTTCCCGCCGGCTCTGCGCGATTTGGAGCGAAGCCGCTCAGTTGCCCCTCACGGACGGCACGGCGGCTCCCCAGATGAGAGATATGATCACCTTCAAGCCGAACCCTCACAAGCTACGGGTCACGCCATCCTCGAAAGAGCCGGGCCGGTTCGATTGGTCGATCACGCGGGACGATATGGTCGTGCGCCAGTCGGTTCGCTCTTTCGGCTCTGACGGAGCGTCAGAGGCGAACGGCGACGTGGCCTTCCGGGAGATCACCGCTCAGTGGCAGAGGGCTCGCTGAGCCCTGCCATCGAGCCGCACGTCTACCGGGGCGCGCCTCCAGTGGCGTCCCCGTCGTGACCGGGGGGCGGCAGCCTGTTCTTCACGAGGTACTTCACGCCGTGATCGAATGAGGTGTCGTTGTCGCCACGGATGTCGACACTGTAGGCCTGCTCAGGCGCTTTGGATCGCAGGTCCTTCACATAGACGTTGATGTTGAGGATCAGGTTGGAGACCTTCTGGATCTCCCCAGTGATCGCTACGTCCGCGCCGATCTTGCGGGCGAAATCATCGGCGCAGCCGCCGCACGCTCGTAGATCCGCCTTGGCGACATCAGCCTTCACGGGAGCGGTCGAGACGATTTCGTAGCGACCGGTATCCTTGAGTTGCTCGCGCAGAAGATCGCTGATCGGGCCGAGGCGCGCTACGTCGGCTTCTGTCGGCCCTTGCGCCCCAAGATTGGCGAGCTGGAAGTTGAAGACGGCAGCCTTCGGGGGTTCGGCGCGAGCGCCCTGCACGGTGAGTGGCATCGCGACAGTGGCGAGCATCCAGCAGGCGTAGAGCTTCATTGTCGTTCCCTCCGTGATTGATCAGGCAACCCCTGAGCGGTCGCCTTGTCACAGAGGGGGGCTGCCCCGACCGGCGAGCCCGTTCGGAATGTCGGTCGGTCCAAGCCGAGATTGGACGGACCGGCACTCCCCAATGTTCTAAGTGAGGTTCAGACCCCCATCCGAAAGCAGGATCTCTCCGGTAAGGTAATCCGATGCCGCGAGGAGAGCGACGGCTTGCGCGATGTCCTCCGGTTTGGCAGCCCGGCGCATGGGCGATCGCTCCTTCCCGAGCGTCTGAGCGGCGGTCCAATCCGCCGTTAGGGGTGTGTCTACTAACCCAGGGGCGACGGCATTTACCCGGATGTCCGGGGCCAGTGATACGGCCAGCAGACAGGTCATGTGGTTCAGGGCCGCCTTCGACGCGGCATAAGGGATTGATGCGCCCTTAGGTCTGACTCCAGCATGTGAACTGACGTTGACGACACAGGCTGGACGACCTCGCCGGGCGGCATCCCTCAGAGCGGTTTCAGCTTCTGCCACGAGGCGGAACGGCGCCACCACGTTGACCTCGTGCAACTCGTGCCAGACAGCAGGCGATGCGCTCTTCAGGTCGGTATGGGGCAGGTAGCAGTAAGGCGCTTCGTATTCGCAGCAACGTGCTCTCGGTAGCGGGCAATAACCACGTCAGCAGAGCCTCCCTTCATCAAGGTGCCTGAGGCCTCGACGAAGGCGCTGATCTTCTCGCTGACCATCCTTTGTGCCTCCAGTCGCCCTTCAACGCCGCCCCAGGCGAGTTTCACAAGGCGCAGTTCGACGACCTTTTGCGCCTCAAGAGCGAGTAAGGTAACGGCAAATGGGTTGTACATCGCGCACTCCATGCCACACCGTGTTAGAACCAATGTGGCTGAGACAAACAAAAAGGGCGGCCAAAGCGACCGCCCACGTGTTCATTGTGAGATCGAGGAGTATTGCTCGACCTCGAGGTCCGGCGCCTCAGCGCGGACCAGCGGATCCCTGCTGCGTGAGGCCGGAGAAGGTCTTGCTGGCCTCCTCCATGGCGCGCACCGAGGTCTCGGTGATGGCTTTGCAATCCTGAACCATGGACTGCAGCCCCTCACGGACGAGATCGCTCTGGACCACGGAGTACTCCTGCACCGATCTAGCGCGAGCCAGCTTGTTCATGCCGTCGAGGTTGCGCTGCCACTGCTTCTGGCTCAGCTCAAGCCAGATCCGTGAGGTGTCTTGGAAGGCCTGGGTAAGCACGGTCCCGCAGCGAGCGACTGCTTCCATGTTCTGCTTGGACTTTTGAGCCAAGCGCTCGCTACCCTCGCCTGTGTAGCCAAGGGTGCGGGAGAAGCGATCCGTGGCTTCGCGCGCTTGATGGGACGCCGTCTCGACGCCCCTCTGCACGAATTGCTTGGTGTTCTCCGCGGCGCGTTCGTTGAGATCGACGATCTTGTTCACACCCTCGCGCGCGGCATCGGTGAACTGTGCGCTCTGCTCGGTAGATTTATTGATGTTGGCCTTCAGGGCGTCGGCGGCCTTGTCAGTCTGATTGTCTTGCTTGTTCTGAGCGGCGTTATGAACGTTTGTCATCGTGTTTCCCTACCTTATATTTAACAAAATTGTTTCTTATACAAAATTCAGAGATAAATCAGCTCGATAATTCTGATTATTTCTTCTGCCTGTTGCACTGCACCTAAATCGTGCATCCGATCATATAATCAAGACCTGAGATATGGATTTGGTCCGATAAAATTTTGTAGATTTTATGAAAACGAGCTATTTAGATGATTAAGTCACTCGTTGCGTTGCACAATAAAATTTTCGCAGAACGCGACCGAATTCGCGCGAAAGGCTCGGCCCCAGTCTCGCCGCTCTTCATCCTGAGCGCCGTGCCCGAAATTGCACGGTCAAGCCTACGACCCATTTGGTGCGGTTCGCAGACTAGTTCTCTGCACCTCGCCGGTGATGCCTCGGCTGGGCAGCCGCTTGAGGGGCGAGGAGACGGGGGAACTGGAGACCGCAAAGCACCGGCTCACGGCCGCTATAGGCGATGTGATGCGATCCAGTTGGGCGCCAAAACGTCTCCGGCGTCCGTGATGATCCAGGGCTGTGCCTCGCCAGCATCCATTGCTTCAACCGCGGCGACGAGCGCTGCGCGTAAGGTCGAGAAGTGGCGTCCCTTCGCGGTGTGCGCAGGGTTGCGGCTGGACCAGAGGGTGAGTTCAGCGGGCTTGTTGAGGTCGGACGGTGTCATGGATGCACTCCGCTCGATGAGCGGGAGGCCTGTGTTGAGCGTGTCAAGGGCGGGCTACGGCCTGCAGGAAAAGGCGCCCAGCCTACCGCGCGGTCATGTACGCGCGTGGCTTACAAGAAATGGGTGTAAGCGGCTGAAACCTCAAGCCGTCTTGGGCTGCGGTCGGAGCACGCGCACTTCGACCATCTGCCCAGTCAAGGGATTAGGGTTCAGCATGACGGCCAGTCTTTGGTGGGTGTACCAGTAGAACGTCGGCTCATGGCAGCGAGATCAAGCCCTCCCGTGCAATTTCGGACAGTTGGTGAATACTTATTTTGCCCTGGCTTCTGGCTAGATCAGCGCCGCAGCGCTCCAATCCAGGCTTTGACCGGACCCACAACGAACGCCATGTACGCCGCCCACGTCCGCGCCCAGCCACCCATGGGCAGATCGGCATCTGGCCGCGGCGCCATCAGCGCCGCCAGGTAGGCGTCCTCGTGCGGCTTATACTCGTCCAAAGCGTTCCGCTCGCGGCCGGGCTTGCTCATGTGCATCGGCTGTTCGGAGTGCATGAGACCGCCGGCATCGTGCGGGTCGACGCCTGCGGGGCTCTGGTGCTGCCGATCACCGGCCCGGTCCGAGCGATCACGGCCACCGAGATCGCGTTCGGTCACCTCACCCACCGGGAGAAGCCCGGTCAGCCCCAGGGTATCCCGTGGTGGGAGTTCGGCCGGTGATCGCCGCCCGTGACGCCTGGGGGCTGTTCCGCCCCGATCTCGATGAGGTCGAGCACCGGGCTCGCCTTCGCTGCCTGTGTGCTGTCGTCCACCTCCTGGGTGGTCACACGGAGTGGCGGTGGAGAGCCGCAGCCGAGGCGCTGCCTGCTAGGCTAAATACCCACGCTCGCCGCGCCCGCTTCGGCTGCCTGTCTCACGGTAGATCCGTTCCGAAGCGCCATGGCTATCGCGGTCGACGTGGTGTCGACGGCAAGTGCGCGATCCTCTCCGTGGTCGTAGGGGCTATTTTTACCCGAACCCAGCCTTGCGTGAAAGTTGTCTGGGAAGCTCCTATCCATCCGCGTCCTCAGCATATTTGTGGCGTCATGATAGTCGTCTTCGAAATTCCTGGCCTTTGCTGCGGTTTCGCCTACGTAAACACCTGCCTCTTTCTCTTTAGCCATGGCGCTGCTTCTTCGCTCATATTCGCTGCCAAGAAAGAATTGGACAATCTTGGAGATCAGCCAACTGATGATGTTCATTGGGGTATCCTGAGCGAGCAGCGGTGGATGCGCCCTGCCGTAGAAGACAACGCATCCCGCCGGGCTTCGGACCCCAAGGCGCTGTCATTCCCTGCGAAGCTGCGCGCCCGGCGCAGGGCCCTGCGGGCGACCGCACGCCTGCTGATCAGCCCTCGCGGCGCTGAATTTTGTCAGTGGCTCGCAAAAGCCGAGACCGCCCTCACCCGACCCGCAGCCTGAGAGGAACCGATACGCAACGCGGCCCATCGGCACGATGCCTGGACCCGATTGATCGTCGGTTTCGGATGGCCGACCGCGGCTGTCCCGTCCTGGGTCTGCGCGCATCCGAGCGCAGCGGAAAGCGGCGGATGATCTCCGCCCCTTCCTTACACGTCGTTGCCTTTCATGGTGCTTGGTCACGTAGTGGATCGGTGCACGAGGTAGCAGGCCCGCTTGGCGTGTCGTAACGATGGCGGACGGGTAAGGTCCAGCGCCATCCGTGCCGATGCGATCTGGGGCGAGCAGCGGCTGATCCTGGAGCATCTTGCGGAAGAACCGCTTGGCGGCGTCGAGATCCCGGTTGGCGGTGAGTAGGAAGTCGACCGCGGCGCCGTGCTTGTCGATGGCGCGGTACAGGTAGCGCCACTCGCCGCGGACCTTGACGTAGGTTTCGTCGATCCGGACCGATCCGCAGTGCGGCCGACGGAACTGCCGCAGGCGCTTCTCGATCAGCGGCGCGTAGGCCAGTACCCAGCGGTTCAGGGTGGAGTGGTCGACCTCCAGACCACGTTCCAGGAACAGCTCCTCGATGTCGCGATAGCTGAGCGGGTAGCGCAGCTACCAAGAGACCGCCTGCACGATCAGCGCCGCCTCAAAGTGCCGGCCCCGGAAGTCGGCCTTGGCGCGCTGCTTGAGCTTGGCGGCGATGGCAGGCAAGATCATGGGCCGGCTCCGAAGGCGAAGCGGCAAGCTCAGCGGGTATGCCTAACGAGCCGTGAACCTCAGCTCATTCGCGTTTGCGACAGGCCCCACGTGCGCATATCCGACCCGGTCGTAGGCCTCACCCTCACCGGCAGCCTGGAAGAGGGCCTTCCTAGGGCGAACACGGGGTCCCAAGGGGCCACGGAGGCACCACGCCGCTCCGTAAACTGCTCTTATGCGCATGGTCGATCGAAGCCGGTAGTATCCGCTTACGGAATGTCGCTTCAGCCAGCTGAATGGCCAGGTTGGGCGCCAAGCGGAATGTCGGTTTTCGGGCGGCAACCCAATGACGGCTCACCACCCCGAGCCGAAATTTCCGGGCGGCCGACGAGTGTCCGCTTCTGGGGAGCATCGATGTTCGTCCGTACGGCCGCCATGGGTCGTTAGGAGGCTGTCCGCTTTCCCTGCGGCTACTCTCAGAAGCGGACCGGCGGCTTTCGGCCAGCGCCGGTCAAGTCAGCGGGCGCCTCTGAACGGCTGGGATGGGTGGATTTCCGCCGATCTGCTTCTGCGCGACACGGGCATCCGAGCGGACATCTTCCCGACGACCTAGCCCGTCAGAGACGGGTAGTCAGGTTCGTCAACCAGTCTGGCGAGGCGTTGACTAGGACGGTCTCGGCGGCCTTGTCGTACTCCGTGGCGATCATCAGGCCGGTGGCCACGAGGATGGCGCCCAGGGCGACCTTCAGCCTCTTGCCGAGCCCCATCATCTGGTCGCGCCAGCGCATCAGCATCTCGCGGGACAGCGTCCCGAAAACGAGAAGTGGCAGAGCCGCACCTAGGCCGAACAGGAGCATCGTCAGAGCGACGGTGACGAGGTCGCGCCCCTGCGAGGCCAACAGCGAGGCCGCCCCGAGGGTCGGGCCGACGCAGGGAGACCACACCGCCCCGAGCAGCAGCCCGACCCCGGATTGGCCGGCGAGCCCGGCGGTCGAGAAGCCGCCGAACCGGCTCTCGGTCCAGTTGCCCACCGGGCCGGCGGCGACGGCGAGCCAGGTAACCCTCGCGGAGAACGCCATGAACACCGCCTTCATCCTCATGGCGCAGTACGGCGCCAAGGCCGTCATCCCGGTCGAGGACGTGTGCCATGACTACTTCCGGCACCTGACCCCTGCGAACCTCGTGCGGAAGGTGTCAGCCGGCGAGCTGGCGCTGCCGCTGGTTCGGATGGATGTCGGGCCGAAGTGCGCCAAGAGCGTCGCCTTGGTGGATCTGGCAGCCTACCTCGACCGGCAGATGGAGGCCGCTCGCAAGGAATGCTGTCACCTCTGTGGACCTCCGCCTCGGTCGCCGCGTTGATTGACATGTGTTCGGAGTTTCCTATGACCCTGCCCGACCCCACCCGTTTAGCTCTTACGGAAGCCGCTCTCGCATCAGCGGATCGGCTTTGGCGTGAGGAGATGCGCCGGATCTACGGGCCGGATGGGGTGCTAACCTATGGGTACGCGCCGGAAGGGCAGGGCGGCCTCGGTACGTCGCTGCGGCAAAGCTACGAGGCCCGGCGTGTCGCTGTCGCACTCTGGCGCAATGAACGCCATCACCACCGGAACAAGGCGGTAACACCATGCTGACTGGTAGCCTGCTGTGGCTTTTAGGCGTGCCGATCCCTGTCCTGATCCTGATCTGGTTCTTCTTCCTGCGAGGACGATAGGAGAGCGATCAGCATCATGTCCGAGCATGACAAGCCTGCGGGCGAAAGCGTCCAGCCGCCCACTGTACCGATCCGGGGTGTCAACACTCCGGATCCAACGACCGGTAGCGAGCCCGAGAGCGAGGATCTCGTCGAGGACGCTAAGCGCAAGCCTGACGATCCGGACAGGGCAGCCAAAGATGGCTTGGCCTAGGTAGCATTCGGCCGGCGACACGGCATCTCGCCGGCCGCGATCAGCGCACCGGCGATCGCCACCATCCGCCGCCCTTGATGTTGGGCGGCATCGAGGTCCTCCGACCGTGGCGGCTGGTTCTCCTTACCGACGATCGTGGATGCGCCGTAGGGTGAGCCCGCCTCCAGCATCGCCTCGTCGGTGTAGCCTGTCGGCAGGATCACCATGCCCAGATGAGACATCGGAGCGTATAACGACAGCGTAACGACCTCGGAACCGCCGTGCGGCCAGGATGCCGCCGCGAAGGCTCCCCCGACTTTGCCGGCCAGAGCACCCCGCTTCCACTGTGGGCCGAGTTGGTCGAGGAAGTTCTTCACCTCGGTCGCCATTGCCCCGAAGTAGCTCGGCGTGCCGAACAGGATCGCGTCCGCCCATTCAGCATCGTCGTGCGTGGGCGCTTCGTACAGAGCGTTCTGCCGAGCCGCACTCTCGGTCCAGCCGTCGACCTTCGCCATGGCTGCCGTATCGACGACCTCTCGCGCTCTGCGCACGCGCACATCGGCGCCGGCCTCTCGTGCAGCCTCGGCCGCGGCGATCGCAAGCTTTTCGACGCTGCCACTGCGCGAATAGTAGACGATCAGCAGGCGTGTCGGATCGGATGTACGGTCAGCCATTGCGCGCCCCTACGGATTAGCGCTGCGTGCCGCAGGCTGCGGATAAGACGGGTTGCCACCCGGAACAGCGGTGCTGTTGGACGGCGAAGTCGCGCTGCCCTGACCGCTCTCAGTTCCCGTGATCTGCTGGCGTGAGGCGCCTTGGCTCTGGCTCGCATAGTCCGGCGGCGAACTCGCACCCTGCCACATCATGAGCCCGGCCAGCGCTGCCAGCATCAAACCCACGCTGACGATCAGGACGTAGAGCGCCGGCCTGCCGCGCTTGCCTTGGCGACCGTCTTGCCCGGAGAGTTGTTCTGCCACCGATGAACCTCGCTCGCTCGATGATGCGAGCGCGTAGGTGCAACGGGCTGTTGGTATGAGAGGTCCGGCCCTGTGGCGCTATGGCAGTGGGCTCGATTGCGAGCACGTGCCGTGTGCCCCGCGAATTGGTCCGCGGGGCAGTCGGCTTACTTGCCGCTTGGGGCCGCGCCGCTCCCAATGGCGCCAGTGACCGTGCCGCTGCCGGCAGGTGCGCCAGGCGTGCTGACGGGTGGCCGCCCGTGAGTGGGCCGCCTGGCTGCGTCTGCGGCTGCGGCTGCCCCGCGCGAAACCCGCTGTTTCGAAGGGGGTGGGGGCAGAACTGCGGGTCCCACGGCTGCCAGGGAGTTTCGGACGTCATCCTCAAGCCACTCACAGGCTGAGAATAGGCCCACCGCACCACAGAATCGCACCACCGGGCCTGCGGTGCGCGCTGCAGGCGCCTAGTCCGGCCGCTGCGCTCGTGTGGACGGCGAGCGGCCGGCCCAGGCTCCTAAGGGTAAGGTCGGAAATCTGCAGCCGCTGCGGCCAGTGGAACCGGAGAAGGCTGTCGGGGGGCAGTGGGTTGCCCTAACCGCGAGAGCGGACGGTTAGATTCACGGTTGGCGAAATCGCTAGCAGCACATCCGAGATCTGAGGGCTCCGCGCTGGAACCCTAAGGTGGATCTGCAATTAACATACAGCAAAAACCCTGGAGGAACGTCTGATGAAGGTTTCACGCTTAGCCGGCGCAATCGCGCTTTTTGCTTTCACTGCAGGCTCGGCTGTTGCAGCTCCGTGCAACACCGGCGCAACAAAGGCCAAGTCGCCGGACCAGCAGGCATCGAATCCGAAGAGCTCCGATGTCGATAAGTCGAGCCAAAACTTGGCCGGTGGGCAGCAGCCTGCTTCGCCCGGCACCGTTGGCGCTATGAACAACGTGGGCGCAAACCAGAGCACGGGCCAGCAGGCATCGAACACGCCCGCCAAGTCGAACGATACCGATCCGGCGGCCAAGAACCTCGCTGGTGGCCAGCAGCCAGCCTCGCCTGGAACGGTCGGAGCGATGAACAACGCCGCGTCGGCTTCACAGACGACGGGCAAGAGCGGCGACGACTGCTGATCTTTGTTATTGCTGCCTCTGACTTGGAAAGCCCGCCCAGCCCTGCTGAGGCGGGCTTTCTCATGCCCGCAGCTCTCCCAGCGCGAGAAAGCCGGCCAATGCGGCAGGTGCATGAACCACCCGGTACATTGACCGGCTCCCGGAAAACGTTCTGGAGAACGGAGCCCGTGGGCTCGAAGGGGGAACAGCTCGTCGTGCGGAAGGTTCAGCTGCCTCGTAGCTTGCAGTAACAGTGTCGGCACATCGTCGCGCGCAGCAGCGGCTTATTGCGCCGCACCCTATATGCGTCGCAGCGCACAATGGCTTTGGCCTGTGCTGTACGGAGTACCCCATGTCCACCATCAAAGACCGCGCTGCCGCGCGCGTTGCACTCGTGCCTGCAGCTGCTGCACCTAGTTATGCCGGGGCGATGGCGCGGCTGCCGCGTGTGCAGATTACCAAGCGCCGCCCGACAGCAGACCGTGATCTGCCAGCGGTTGGTTCATTCAGTTGAGCAGCGGGCTTGCCTTAACGGGCAGGCCCAATCCCGTCATCGCCGCCGCTTTCTTTCCGATGGGCAATTTGGCCGCCTGTGCCACGCAGCGGTTTCGCCGGACAGGAACATCGCTTGTCCCCAATTCGTTTCCAACGTGAGCGAGCAGGATTGTCGACTGTCGCCGCAAAATACAAACCGACCAATTTTTAGGAGGAAGCCATGGGATTATTTACTTCAGATATCAAAACCCTTGACGACTTATTCGTACACCAGCTGCAAGACATTTACTACGCCGAGCAGCAGATCACGAAGGCCCTGCCGAAGATGATCAGCAAGGCTACAGATTCTCAGCTCAAGCAGGGCTTTGAGACGCATCTGCATGAGACCGAAGAGCAGATCAAACGCCTGGAGCGGGTGTTCGAGATGCACGGCCACAAACCGAAGGCGGTCGATTGTCCGGCCATCGACGGCATCATTAAGGAGGCGAACGAGACCGCCGGCGAGATTGGCGACAAGGAGGTGCTGGACGCCGCACTGCTGGCTTCCGCACAGGCGGTCGAGCACTACGAGATCACCCGTTACGGCACCCTGATCGCCTGGGCGAAGCGGCTCGGCCGGGACGATTGCGCCAGCGTGCTGCAGCAGACGTTGGACGAGGAGAAGGCCACGGACCAGAAGCTCACCGCCATGGCCGAGAGCAAGATCAACCAAAAGGCTGCCTGACAGCTCTGATCGGGGGGCGGCTCATGAAGCCGCCCTGCCGGGCTTGCTCTTCGCCATCCGCAGGCCGGCCTTGCGGCGGCAGATCCGCAGCCCCAGCACGGCCAGCTTTGGCCCCAGACCGGCCAGGGCCTCGCGCAAAGCTTCTTCGTCGTGCCAGCCACCCGCACCCACCAGCACCGCCGGCAGGTGCCTGCCACCGGCAGCCAACGGCTCCAACGTGCGCACCATCCGCTCCGTGCTGCCGATGCCGCCCGTGGGCCCTCGTAACAGCAGCGCACCCGCATCCACGGCAAACAGACGGTCCGCCGGCGCTCGCAACCCGGGCTGTAGCTGCCGGGCCAATGCCGAGGCAGCGGCAGCGTTGCGCGCCTCGGCCACTGTTTTCTCGTGCAATCTGGCGATCGTGCGGGATGAAGGTGGCCGCTTCATCGGAGGCGCATTCGGATCCGGCGGCCGGATTACGGCTGTGACAATCCACGGTGCAGTTTCAATGTTTGCAGTCGCCATCAAGAAATCTCCAATGAACGAATATGTGAACGCCGGAGTTATTTTACGAGCCCAATCAGGGATCAACTGAGGAAACGCCTATGCGCATGAAGATTTACGGTTTCGCGACCACTCTCGCTGTTGCTCTGACCGGCACGGCCTACGCTCAGCAACCGGCCGGCGGCGGCAGCGCGACCGGGAACATGAACAACCCGGGCAGCGTGAAGAGTGAAGGCCAGAAGGCGACCGAAGAGACAACCGGCACAAGCACCCGCTCACCGGCAGCTGGCGCCGCTGCGGTACCGGGCACCGGCACCGCGCGCCCTGGCGTGGGTGCTGGTGGGAGCACTACTGCGCCGGCGCGCTAACATCCGTGGGCGCACCCGCACAACATGATCTGCGGGTTCTCGGCCGGGGGACCGCCTGCAAGGCGGCCCGGCCTACCGCTGGTCGTCATGCTGCGGCTGCTGGCATCAGTTCAGCGCTACAGGGGTCGCCAGGCCGTCATCTGCCAGGAGGTGCCCCAACGCGACCACGACGCCCGGTTCCAGCGCCGCGGTCTCGGCCATCATCTGAGGCATCTGCTTTCGACCCCGAGCCGAAGTTGCTTGAGGGCTGACGAACGGCTGCTTTGAAGAAGCGCCAACGGCGCTCCGAACGACCGGGTTGGGTCGATGAGAGGCCGTCCGCTTTTCCCGCGGACAATCTCCGAAGCTGACAGGCCGCTTACGGCCAGACTACGTCGCGCTGGATTCCAATCGCGTGCAAAACCGGACGTTCGGTTTGGCGCCCATTCCAGTCACTAGACGGCCCTCGTATGCGTCTCTGAAGCGGACATTAGTCAAGCCAACGGCTACGGCGTTCTCAGGTCCGGGCCGCCTTCATCGGCCCACGCAGCCTGACGAGCTGAGATCCGGGCACTGCTTCGGCTACGCATATCGTGCCCGTCAGGGCGTCTGGCGCTTCCCCGGTGAAGGCGGTGCGGAGGCCACGGTGGTGCCGGGCAGCCCTTTGCGGGTGCCAACGCCGACGACTTGCTGCCGTCGCTCCTCACAGGCATCGGCGTGGCGGACCTGCCGGACTTCATTGCGACCGAGTACCTCACTGACGGACGCCTGCTGGCGCTGCTGCCCGGATGGAGCCTGCCGGGCGGGTCGCTGTCCTTCGTCACGCCTAGCGCCCAGGCCCGCCCCGCCAAGGTGGAGGCGCTTGCCGAGTTCTTCGACTTGCGGCTCTCGCCCAGGTGATCCGGCGAGGCGCGCGGATGAACCGACGGCCACTCCGGACGTCCCGTTCGGGTTGGCGGACGTCTCGGGCATGACATGCAGCATGTCTAGGCGCTCGACGGTCTTTCCGTCCTCTCGCGCTGGAAAATGCCCTCGGCTGGCACACGGACGTTGGTCTCGGGCAGCTCATCGAGAAGGTGAACGAAATGGACAAGAGCCGCCGCCTCGGCTTCCTCGACCTGTTCGCACGCCTGCGGGCCGCGCGCCTCATCCCGTAAACCTGCAGCCGCCGAAAGCCTTGTCCCTGCGAAGTAGCCCACATGACCAAGAAACCCGGAACGCCCGACCCCGCCCGTTCGGATATCCTGCAAAGGTCGCTGCATGGACGCGTCGTCGGCTCGACTACGAATCCGCTGATCGTGACGCCCACGTTCGTCTCGCGTACCGACGACACCCCGGAGGACGAACGCCCGCACGATGCCGGCTCTAGCATGAACCGCTCCGGGCAGGAGGTCAGCCATCCGGACCGGCACCCGAGCGCGCTCGACCTTGAGCCCGACCCGAACCGTGCCTTCGAGCATTGGGACGAATACTGGCGCAAGGTCCACGGCCCGAAGTTCGCTCACCGCGAGCCGGGCACCGCCAACGACATGGTGCTGCGCTACGACCAGGTGCACCGGATCGCCTCGGGCCCATCATCCGCGTTCCGGCCTACCGGCGCCCGAGCTGGGATGGGTTCGCCTACATCGCCTACGGCGCCGAGGAGGACATCGAGGCGGTACTCGGCCAGCCACAATACGCCGAGCGCATCATCGCCGACGAGCGTACGGTATTCCGCATGGTCACCCGCGAGGTCGCCCGCGAGTACATCGTCATCCCGAGCGCTCGACACCGCGACCCGGTCAGCCTCGTGAAGATCCACCGGCGCCGGCCAACACTCTCCCGGGAGGCGTTCCAGGAGAGCTGACTGAGGGAGCACGCCGACCTCGTGGCGGGAAAGCCCGCGACGGCGGAGCACGTCCGCCGCTACGCCCAGCTGCACCCGTTCGGCTCGACGCAGGAGGACCCGGAGTGCTCGAAGATCGACGGCATCTGGGTCGTGTCCTTCGCCAGCCTCAGCAACGTCGAGGATTTTCTCGTCACGGCGGACCACGCGGCCATCGAGGCGGCTGAGGCGGAGTTCGCCGATACTGGGGCTTCGGAGTTCTGGACGGCGGTGAACTACGGCGTCGTGAACCGCCTCGTACCAGAGCTTGCGACGGAGCGGTGACACGGTGTCGGCGTCAGTCGCTCCCATGAGGGGCTGACTATGCCTCCAACTCCACGTCGCCCTCGGGCTCGGCTTGGCAAGCGAGGATGTAGCCATCCTCCCTGTCACCATCGCTGAGTGCGTCCTGCACCGCCATGTGAACCTTTCCGGTTCTTAGCTTCACCATGCAGGTACCGCACGTCCCGGAGCGACAGGCGCTGTCAATGCGGACTTTCACATCACCCGCCGCGTCGAGCACCGTCGCCCCCTCCCGGGCGGGGGCCGATTTCCGGGAATCGAGGAACGTCACCTTGCCGACGATCTTCCCGGACCTGCCGCCCTTCTTGGTCGGATCCCGCCGGTCCGTCCCGAAGGCCTCCATCCGTATCTGACCGGCCGGCACGCCCAGGTCGAGCAGGACCGCCTTCACCGCGTCCATCATCGGCGTGGGCCCGCAAATGTGGGCTCGGTGTAGCACGACGTCCGGCACGGCGGCCCTGACGAAGCGGGCGTCAATGCGGCCGGTATGCCCGTCCCAACCCGCCTGCCCTGGCTCGGGCATCGTGACCGAGACCTTCAGCCTGGGGTTCCGCTTCCTCAGCGCCTCGATCTCGTCCCTGAAGATATAGTCACGAGAGCTTCTGAAGCTCAGGAGCAGGTAGATCGTGCCGGGCCAGTCCGTCTCGGTCAGGTAACGCACGCTGCTCATCATCGGCGTGATCCCGACCCCGCCGCCGATCAGCACCACGGTCGGCCATTCCGTGCCCGAGAACACGAAGCTTCCGCTCGGCGCCTCAACCTTGATGCGGTCGCCGGGCCGCATCTCGTCGTGCAGCCAACGGGAGACCGCCCCGTGCTCCTCGCGCTTGACCGTGATCTCGATCCGGTCCCGCCACGTCGGTGAGGAGGCGATGGTGTACGAGCGCCGAATGGGTATGCCCTGCCTCGTGATCTCCAGCGTCAGGTACTGCCCCGCCACGTGGCGGAAGGGGATCTCGCCACCCCTCGGGTCGACGAAGCGGAACGTGCGGACCTCATGGGTCACCTGCTCGACGTCCCGCAGTTCGAGCTCGCCGAACCACCGCACCTTGCCGGTCGCCTCGTCGTTGCGCTCGTAGGGCAGGATCGCCGGTCGAAGGAGCGAGGCCTCCGGTACGATCTCGACGGCCTTGTGCCGGATCTCGGGGGACGGAAAGCACTTGCCGAACGCCAGCAGCAGCCTCGGGTTGCCGGAGACGCGGATCTTCCGCCTCGCCAGGGCCCAGACCAAGCTCTTCTCCTTCGCGAGAAAGCCGAGCCACGTCTTGGCGTCGGCCATCACCCGCAGGTCAGGCTTGTCGACCAATCCCTCGCGGACGGCGATCTTGCCGTCCCGGACCGTGATGGTCGCCTGGCGGCTCTCCGCACCCGTGAAGGTGAAATGGAAGACCGCGTCGAGGTCACGTGCCTGCGCCCTCTGAAACACGATGGGCATGAAGGTCAGAAGGCCGGAGATGGTCCGTGGCGTCATGCCGTTGCCGACGGGCTTGATCGTCTTGTGCTTCCACTTGCGCCTGGCGATCTCCTCGGCGTCAGTGCCGGCCACGACGTAGATTGGTTCGGGGCGGTCCTGGAGGGGCTTCAGGACCTCGCGCCGGTGTGCGCCCTTGTCCCTCAGGTACGAGCCGATGACGTCCTCGCCTGCCGGGCATACGGCGATGCAATAGGCCGACTTGTAGTTCGCCCCGTAGGTCAGGCTCTGCCACATTGAGGCCGTTTCGGGCTCGTTGACCCGCCTGCGGTAGTCGAGCGCGTCCCGGGAGTCGGCGATCTGCTCCACCCAGTCGGTGAAGCCGCCCATGAACTCACGGTAGTTGTGGGTGAAGCAGGCCTGGAAGTCGAACTCGCCTTCGAGCTTGATCGCGCCGACCGGACAGGCCGCGACGCAGAGCTTGCATTCGAGGCACGGGTTGTAGTCGATGGGCGCGTCGGGAACGTCGATGTCCTGGTCGAGCAGGACAGTGCCCAGCAGGATGAAGTTGCCGAACTTCGGGTGGATGACGTTGCGGTGGATGCCCATCCGGCCGAGGCCCGCCGCGACCGCGACTGGTTTGTGGGCCACGATCCAGGTCGCGTGCCCGGGATGATGATTCATCTCCATCGGGAAGCCCATTGCCGGGTTCACCGCGCGGATGCCCCGATCCTGAAGGCGCACGACGAGGTCGGCGCAGATGGCATTGGTGTCGTGCCCGGCTCGGTGGAATTCGAGATTGGCCACTGACCGCGGCGTTCCGCGGATCGGCGCCTGCGCCATCTTGACGACGATGCTGACGAGCGAGCGCGTCCAAGGGTAATGACGCAGGATCTCGTCCCTCTGCGGCTCAAGCTCAGCCCGGTCGATCTCGACGAACCCCATGTCGTCGGCACCGCATTCGAGGGCCAGCTTTCGCAGCTCCTCCGCGCTGAACGGCCTCCTTGCGACCGTCCCGTCCGCCAGTCCAACGGCGCGCATGCGCCTGACAGTGGGATGGTCTTCGAGCTTCATGGAGAATGGAGCCTTGGTTGGGGAAAGCTTCGGCGGTTTCAATGCGTCGGACCGCGCGAACCGGGTCTTCCCGCGCAACAGCAACACAAAATAGATGTTTGTATAAATTTATATCACGCCGGGGCCGATGCGCAAGCGGGGCACCCGCTCCGACGTGTTGGCGCTGGACCACAGCTGGTTTGCCCCGTCGCGCGACCTCTCTCACCGCCCGCGGTAGACCGGCTCCCGTCCCTCGGCCTCGGCCTTCCGGCCTTCGAGGAAATCCTCGGTACGATAGAGGGCGCGGTACTGCTCCCCGAGGTTGGAGAACGCCGTGCCTTCCGACTGTTCGACCGCGACGCGAGCCGATGCTAAGGTGGTCTTGACTCCCAGCGGGCCACAACGGGCGATCCTGGCCGCCATCTCCAGCCCCAGTCCCAGGGCGGCGCGCGGGTCCGGGGCGATCTCCTGCACCAGCCCCATGCGCCGCGCCTGCTCGGCTCCCCAATGGTCGCCGGTCAGCATGTAGCGCATCGCGTTGCCCCACCCGGCCTCGCGCGGAAAACGTATGGTGGAGCCGCCTCCCGGAAAGCGCCCGTGCGTGTTCTCGTCCTGGGCGAAGCGCGTGTCTGCGGACGCGACGCGGATGTCGGCCACGAGGAAAAGTTCGTGGCCCATGTTCCAAGTGTCGCCGTGCACGACCGCGACGAGCGGTTTGCTTAGAAGGCGGCTCCGACCCAACGGATCGATCCCATCGGCATCGGGCGCGCGCGCCTTCCCTGTCCTGAGGACCTCGGCGAAAGCATCGACGTCGATCCCGCGCGAGAAAGAATCGCCATGGCCGAATAGCACCGCTGCGCGAAGTCCGTCGTCGGCATCGTAGTTGGCGTAGGCTCGCGCCAGGGCGCTGAACGCTTCGGGATCGACTCGGTTGTGAACCTGGGGCCTGTTGAGACCGATCAGACAAACCTCTCCGCGCCGTTCGACGGTGACCTTGCGGTCCGCGGGCGGCGGGCTCGGTCCGTCGAACCTCCGTTCCGACGTTTCTGAACTCTCAACGCTCCCGACCTGGGCTAGCAGGCCCGACGTTCCCCCGGCCAGGGAAGACATGAGGACCGCGCGTCGCGACGGTCGGGACATCGGCACTGACATCGGCAACACCTTGCGCTTCGAGAACATCCCATCGCCGAAGGCCCGTGTCGGCTTTCCCGTCCGAGGTCTGGAGCTCGAACCCCCAGAATCCCCGACCCGCGAGCATGAAGGCCATTGACGATAGATGATGGCCATAATAGATTATGGATGTAATTTCAAATCGAAGAGTGGCCGCGGGGGAACTGGTCATGGATGCTAGGTTGATGATCGGATTGGCCGGCTTGGCCCTCTCGGCGTGCTCGCCGGGTCAGACGGCCGTGACCCCGGAGCCGCCCCTAGTGCAGGTTGCCGAGGTCGCGCCCGCCGCGGGGGGCGTCGCCCGCTATACCGGGGTGATCCGGGCTCGCACCGAAAGCAATCTCGGCTTCCGGGTCGGTGGCAAGATCTTCGAGCGCCTTGTGGATCCGGGCGACCACGTCCGCTTCGGACAGCCGCTGATGCGTCTCGACCGGACCGATTTCACCCTGGCCTTCAACGCGGCCCGCTCCTCGGTCGAGGCGGCGCGGGCACAGATGATCAAGGCCAAGGCCGACGAGGAGCGCAGCCGCAAGCTCGTGGGCGACGGATGGACCTCCAAGCAGACCTACGATCAGAACAAGGCCGCGGCTGACGCTGCCATCGCCCAGTTCGCCAACGCCGAGGCGCAGGCCAGCCAGATCGAGAACCAAGCCGGCTATTCCGAGTTGAAGGCCGACGCCGACGGCGTCGTCATGGACGTCCCTGCCTATCCCGGAGAGGTGGTCGCGGCCGGTCAAACCGTGGTGAAGCTGGCGCGTGACGGCGCTCGCGAGGCGGAGATCTTTCTGCCGGAGGCCAGCCGGAACCTGGCCAAGGGCGAGGCCAGCGCCACGCTCTATGCCGAAGGCGAGGCGACCTTCCCGGCCCGCCTGCGCGAACTGTCGGCCATCGCCGATCCGGCCACGCGGACCTACCGGGCACGCTACATCCTTTCGAGCGGTGGCGAGGACGCACCGCTCGGCGCTACCGTGACCCTGCAACTGAAGCCACGCGAGGCGGCCCGCGCCGCGAACGTGGAGGTGCCCCTCGCAGCCCTGTTCGACCAGGGAGGCGGCACATCGGTCTGGCGTTACGATGCCGCCACCGAGACGGTCAGGCCTCAGGCCGTGAAGGTCGCCCGCATGGGCGAGGAGCGCGCCGACGTCGCCTCGGGCCTGAACCCGGGCGACCAGATCGTGGCGCTCGGCGCCCATCTGCTGAAGGACGGCCAGAAGGTCCGGCAGGCGCCTCAGAGCATGACGGGGGTGGTGCGGTGAGCGGCTTCAATCTCTCTGCCCTGGCGGTACGCGAGCGCGCCGTCACGCTGTTCCTCCTGATCGCCCTCGTCGGCGCCGGGTTCTTCGCCTTCGAGAAGCTCGGCCGCGCCGAGGATCCGAGTTTTGCGGTGAAGACCATGGTCGTGTCGGCCGCATGGCCCGGCGCGACCACCGGCGAGATCCAGCGGCAGGTCGCTGATCCGCTGGAGAAGCGGCTCCAGGAACTCGTCTACTACGACCGGGTCGAGACCACTGTCCGGCCAGGCCTCCTCCTGATGAAGGTGTTCTACAAGGACAACATGCCGCCGGCCAAGCTGCCGTCGGAATTCTACCAGACCCGCAAGAAGCTCTCCGACCAAGCCGCCAGCCTGCCGCGCGGCGTGCTCGGGCCGCTCTTCAACGACGAGTTCTCCGACGTCTACTTCGCGCTCTACGCGCTCCAGGCTCAAGGCCTACCACACCGGGCCCTGGTGTTGTGCGCCGAGGACTTGCGCCAGCGCCTGCTGCGCGTGCCCGGCGTCGAGAAGATCAACATCCTCGGCGAGCAGGCGCAGAAGATCTTCGTGGAGATCTCCTACCAGCGCCTCGCGACCCTGGGCATCACCGGCCAGCAGCTCCTGGCGGCGCTCGCCAACCAGAACGACGTGACGCCAGCCGGCTTCGTCGAGGCCGACGGCCCGCGCGTGTACCTGCGCCTGGACGGCGCCATCGACGGCCTCGACGCGATCCGCAACCTGCCGGTTGCGGTTGGCGACCGCAGCCTCAAGCTCGGCGACATCGCCGAGGTGAAGCGCGGCTACGAGGACCCGAAGACCTTCGGGATCCGCAATGACGGCGAACCCTCCCTGATTCTCGGACTCGTGATGAAGCCGGGCTACAACGGCCTCACCCTCGGCGAGGCGCTGAACGCCGAAGAGGTGGCGATCCATCACGAGACGCCGGTCGGCATCACCTTCACCAAGATCACCGACCAGGCGAAGGTCATCGACGACGCCATCCACGAGTTCATGGTGAAGTTCTTCACCGCGCTGGGCGTGGTGATCTTCGTCAGCCTCGTCGCGCTGGGCTTCCGGGTCGGCATCGTGGTGGCGCTGGCCGTGCCGCTGACCCTCTCGGCCGTGTTCGTGGTGATGATGGTCACCGGCCGCGACTTCGACCGCATCACGCTCGGTGCCCTGATCATCTCGCTGGGCCTCCTCGTCGACGACGCGATCATCGCCATCGAGATGATGGTGGTGCGGATGGAGGAGGGCTACGACCGAGTCGAGGCCGCGACCTATGCGTGGAGTTCGACGGCCGCGCCGATGCTGACCGGCACGATCGTCACCATCGCGGGCTTCCTGCCCGTCGGCTTCGCGGCTTCCACGGCGGGCGAGTATGCCGGCAACATCTTCTGGGTGGTGGCCTTCTCGCTGATCATCTCGTGGATCGTGGCGGTGACCTTCACGCCGTACCTCGGTGTCAAGCTTCTGCCGAACATCAAGAAGGTGGAAGGCGGCCACGGGGCGATCTACGCCACGAAGAACTACGAGCGCCTGCGCCGGATCGTGCGGGCTTCTGTCGACCACAAGTGGATGGCGGCCGGCATCACCGTGGCGCTGTTCGCGGCGGCCGTCGTCGGCATGGGCAAGGTCGAGAAGCAGTTCTTCCCGAACTCAGAGCGCCCTGAACTCATCGTCGAGGTGACGCTGCCCACCGGCTCGGCCTTCTCGACCACCGAAGCGACCGTCAAGCGGATCGAGACGGCCCTGCGCGACCTCCCCGAGTCCAAGGAGATTACGAGCTACATCGGCCAGGGCATGCCCCGCTTCGTGCTGTCCTTCGATCCCGAACTACCGGACCCCGCCTTCGCGCAGATCGTCGTGCAGACCGCCGACTCCCACGCCCGCGACGCCCTTCGGATCAAGGTCCGCAAGCTCGTCGATGATGGGCGCTTCCCCGAGGCGCGGGTGCGCGTGCTGCAGATCGTGTTCGGGCCGCCGGTGCGCTTCCCCGTCGCTTTCCGGGTGGTCGGGCCCGACCTCGACGTCATTCGCGGCATCGCCGCCGAGGTGCGCGACGTCATGATGGCCAACCCCAACATGCGGATGGTCCACCTCGACTGGGGCAACAAGACCCCCACCTTGCACCTCGCCTTCGACCAGGAGCGCCTACGCCTGATCGGGCTGACGCCGAAGGAGGCCGGGCAGCAATTGCAGAGCTACCTCAACGGCACGCCCGCGACCCAGGTGCGCGAGAACCTACGTTCCGTCGATGTCGTCCTCCGCAGCCCCGGCCCGGAGCGCCGGTCGCTGAGTGACATCGGTGACCTGACGCTCACCACCAAGGACGGACGGCAGGTGCCGCTCTCCCAGGTCGCGCATCTGGAGAGCCGCAACGAGGACGCGGTGCTCAAGCGCTACAACCGCGAGACCTATATCCGCGTGCAGGGCGACGTGCTCGACGGCCTCCAGCCGCCGGACATCCACGCCCAGGTCTTCCCCCAGCTGGAACCCATCAAGGCGAAGCTGCCGCCGGGCTACCGGATCGACACGGCCGGTTCGGTCGAGGAGAGCGCCAAGGCGATGACGGCCCTCGTTGCGGTGTTCCCGATCATGCTGATCGTGACGCTGACGGTCATCATGCTGCAGGTCAGGTCGTTCTCCACCATGTTCATGGTGTTCGCGACCGCGCCGCTGGGGCTCGTCGGTGCCGTCCCGACGCTGCTCGCCTTCCACCAGCCATTCGGCTTCAACGCGATCCTCGGGTTGATCGCCTTGTCGGGCATCCTGATGCGCAACACGCTGATCCTGGTGGATGAGATCCACCACGACCAGGCGGCGGGCCTGAAGGATTACGACGCCATCGTCGAATCGACGGTGCGGCGGGCCCGCCCGGTGATCCTGACGGCGGCGGCGGCCATGCTGGCCTTCATCCCGCTCACCCACTCGGTGTTCTGGGGAGCGCTGGCCTACGTGCTCATCGGCGGCGTAGGCGTCGGCACCTTGCTGACGCTGCTGTTCCTGCCCGCCCTCTATGCCCTGTGGTTCCGGGTCGGTCGTGAGCCGAAGAAGGCCGTTGTCGGATCCGGCGCCGATCCAGCGGCCCACCCGGCCCAATCCTGAGGTCGGACCGCGCAAGCGGCCCCTCGGATACCCGGGTTCACGAGATCGCACGCCCGACGACGGGCGAGCGGTGCAACGACCGGCCTGTGCTCCAGCCCCCTCGCGCAGGCCGGTCGTTCGTTCTCGCGGGATGTCCCCGCCCCAGCGACTGAAAGAGCGGCGCTTCACTCGAACACCGAAGGACAGGCTATGCCGAGAGTTTCGCGGGAACAGGCCAAAGCCAACCGACAGCGTGTGGTCGAGGTCGCGTCGACCTTGTTCCGGGAGCGCGGCCTGCACGGCATCGGCGTCGCCGACATCATGGCCGCGGCCGACCTCACACACGGCGGCTTCTACGGCCAGTTTGCCAACAAGGATGCCCTGGCCGCCGAAGCGTTCGATGTGGCGCTGGCGGAGGAATACCGGGGAACCACCGACACCGTGGTCGCGAACTACCTCTCGCTCGACCACGTTCACGAGCCCGGAAAGGGATGCCCACTGGCAGCCCTGGCCAACGACGTCTCGCGGGAAGTCTCGGGCAGCCTGGTCCGGGAAAGGTTCACGACTGGCGTGGAGCACCTCGCATCCATCGTCGCCGATCCGACGCCAGGGGCATCCGAGGAGCTACGCCGGGACCGTTCCCTGGCGGTCGTGTCGACGCTCGTCGGGGCCGTCGTCCTTGCCCGTGCCGTCGACGACGAGAACCTGGCGAAGGATCTGGTTCGTTCGGCGCAGGCCCTGATCACGTCCTGACCCCTACGGGCAACTTCAGGCCGTCTTTCCGCATCCCCTTCACTCAGGATCATTCCGATGCGCGAACCCATTGTTGTCACCGGAATGGGCGTCGTCTCTCCCCTCGGCTGCAGCGTCGAAGGGATGTGGAGACGCCTTATCGCAGCGGAGTCGGGTCTGAGGCGGCTTCCTGACGACATCGTCCCGGACATCGACGCCAAGGTTGGAGGTATTGTCCCTTCGAGGGACGAGGATGCGGACGGGTTCGATCCAGGTGCGCTCATTTCGGCCAAGGACCGCCGGAAGATGGATCGCTTCATCGAGTTCGCCCTGGTCGCCGCCGATCAGGCTCTGCGCCAGTCGGGCTGGATGCCTTCCAACGAGGCGGAGCGAACTCGGACTGCGACCGTCGTGGCTTCCGGCATCGGCGGCTTCCAGAGCATCACCGACGCTGTGGAGACCGTGGGAACCCGTGGCGCGAACCGGCTCTCCCCATTCACCGTGCCGGCCTTTCTGGTCAACCTCGCCGCCGGGCACGTTTCGATCCGCTATGGCTTCAAGGGGCCGCTCGGCGCGCCCGTCACCGCCTGCGCGGCGAGCGTCCAGGCCATCGGTGATGCCATGCGCCTCATCCGCAGCGGCGAGGCGGACGTCGTCGTCTGCGGCGGTGCCGAGGCCTGCGTCAACCGCGTCGCTCTCGGTGGCTTCGCAGCGGCGCGAAGCCTCTCGACCGGCTTCAACGATACGCCTTCGGCCGCCTCACGTCCGTTCGACCGAAGCCGCGATGGCTTCGTCATGGGCGAGGGGGCGGGCATTCTCGTGCTGGAGACGCTTGCGCATGCAAACGCCCGCGGCGCCATTCCGCTGGCCGACCTCGTGGGCTACGGCACCAGCGCCGATGCCTACCACCTGACCGCTGGCCCCCCGGACGGTAGCGGAGCTCGTCGAGCCGTCACCGCCGCACTGGCCATGGCGGAACTCGACCCAACCGCCATCGGGTACGTGAACGCGCACGCGACCGCGACCCCCGTTGGGGATGCGGGCGAACTGGCTGCGTTGAGGGCGGTCTTCGGCGAGGCGGGCCCGGCGATCTCGTCGACGAAATCGGCGACCGGACACCTCCTCGGAGCCGCCGGAGCCTTAGAGGCCATCATCACCGTGATGGCACTTCGAAATGGCGTCCTACCCCCGACCCTGAACCTCACCGATCCTGACGAGGCTGCGGCCGACTTGAACCTGATCGGTCCGACGTCGCGTCGTAGCTCCGTGGAGTATGCCCTCTCCAACGGCTTCGGCTTCGGCGGGGTCAACGCCAGCATCGTGCTCAAGCGGCTGCCCGCGAGCGATAGCCGCAATTCGGCGGCTGCTGTTTGACTATCCCCGTTTGACTCTCGTCGTGAGGAATTCCCTTGCGTGCTAAAATAGATTATATATATAATCTATAATCTCTATCGTCCGGCTGAGTACAGACCCGATACGCGACGTGCGTCAATGATTTCGACCTCTGGCCTGCACAAAGCCCATCGACTAGATCGCGGCAGATAATAAATCGAAGAACGTAGCCGCTCCTATGCCAGCAATAGTCGCTCAACATAAAGACTTTAAAGAGGTAAGCGTGTCCTCAAACTCTGATAGAAAAATCGGCCCCGTGCAAAAATGGGCCTTGATTACTGGCGCTTCGAGCGGGCTCGGACTCGAATTTTCTGACATCTTGGCCAGTCAAAAGGTAAATCTCGTCCTCGCTGCGCGGCGGCAGGAACCAATGGAAAGGCTCGCAAGCGATCTCCGGCGCAAACATGGCATTGAGGTCCTGATCGAGCCGATAGACTTGGCTGCGCCTGGGGCGGCCGCCCAATTGAAAAGCCGACTGGATGATAGGTCGCTGCGGATCGACATCTTGGTGAACAACGCCGGGTATGGACTACATGGTAACTTTTTAGATACCCAGCTTGATCACACGGTCGACATGATACAGCTCAACATTACGGCAGTGACCGAGTTGAGCTATATCTTCGGGAAGGACATGGCGGCTCGACGTTCCGGGGAAATTCTTCTCGTGGCGAGTTTGCTGGCATTTCAGCCCGTCCCGACCTACGCCGCTTACGCAGCGACCAAGTCCTACGTTCTAGCCTTGGGAGAGGCACTGCACGACGAGCTACGTCCGCATGGCGTGGTTGTCACCACCCTCTGTCCTGGACATACCGAAACCGGGTTCGATGCTGCGGCCGGCGCTCTCGTATCGCCGATGCTGCGCCTCCTGACGATGAAGCCTCGACCTGTCGCCGAGAGTGGTCTCCGTGCGCTATCGCGAAGGAAAGCCTCCGTGATTTCTGGATTTAAAAATAACGTCGTGGCTTTTTCGAACCGTCTGACGCCACGCTCGATACAGCGAGCCACTATGAAGAAAGTTATTAATCCCTAATACATCGGACGAATTGATTGTATCCATCCGAGCGGAGTAGTTTTACATGAGTCGTTCGGGTACTGGTGCGATGCCCCACTTCGTTTTAAAGCGCGGGCATCGAGGACGATACCGCTTCACGTTCATGAGTGGCGACGTGACTATTTCCGGGGAAGTCCATACGGATCAAGAAATAGTGGACAGGGCAGAATCAGATCTGTTGGTCCGCCGAAAGATCCTTGAAATTGCTGGCGTCTTCGCCCTTTGGATGGAGAAGAACGTCGCCGGCGAACACGACGACGCGCGAACTTTTCTCAAACGCACGACTGGGATGCTTTGAGCATCATCGGGCGCACGCCCGGCGCCAGAACTGTATCAGTGCTCAAAACGTAGGCATCCAAGCCGATCATGTGGCTTTTATATCGGGTCAAGTAAGTGACACGAATTAAGATGATGGCTCTGGCATCAATTTGCCTATATATCTTCGATTAGCTTTGATCGAAGGTAGCTTCCGTCTCGAATCTCGCCGCACCAAGCAGCAGACGCAATGCCCGACAGAAGCAGTTCTGCTGCGGCCGATGATGCCGTGCGTCGGTTCTAGTGGGAAGGAATGCATAGATGTCGAAAAGATGGCTCGCCGCGGCCGCGGCGATGATGTCCGTCGGTCTGGCCACGACCGGCGCATCCGCACAGACCACGACCGTTCCGGGCGAGCAGGTCGGCCTCGCCGCCGGTGCCCCGCTGCCGGAAGGCATCTACGCGATCAACACCTTCACCTTCCGGCGGACGGACCAACGGTTCTCGCCCGACACGTCGGTCAACGTACCGCTTCTCGTCTGGTCGACGCCCTGGAAGGTGTTCGATGCACGGGCAGAGTTCCTACTGGCTGCCCCGACCGTCTTCGCTTTCACACGCAATCCTGCGGGCCAGGGCAACAAGGACATCTCGATCAACGTCGGTACCTTCATCGCCGGCGTCCTCGCCTGGGATCTAGGCAGCAACTTCGGCGTCAGCCTCCTCGGCGGCGTGTACCTGAACGACCTCAACGGCGACCGCGGATCGCTTTACACGGGCGGCTTCGCCCCGAACGCAGCCTCACCTTACGGCGTCAGTCCGGTCGGCACGCCGGTCCTGCCCCAACTCTCCTCCAACACCTATCGCTTCGGCGTCGCCGGCAGCTACACGGGCGACGGCTGGGACATCACGGCCAACCTGACCGCCAACATCTACGACTCGCCCGGCCGCTTCCCTGGCCAGGTGGGCGCCGCCATCGGGCCGCTCCGCCTTTCTGACGCCCTGAACTTCGACCTCACTGCGACGAAGAAGTTCGGCAAGTTCGAGATCGGTCCGGTCGCCTACGGTACCTACAACTTCGATATCAGCCAGTTCAGCGCGGCTGCCGGCAATCGCGGCAGGTTCGCGATCGGTGGCCTGATCGGCTACGACTTCGGGCCATTCATCGCTCAGGTCTACGTCGCGCGTGACGTGGTCACCGGTGCAACCTACACCAATGCGCTGGGTCGGACCCGCGACAACTATTCGACGGACGGCTGGTTCAGGATCATCGCGCCGCTTTACACGGCCGCAGCTGCCGCACCCGTTCCGGCACCCCTTGTCCGGAAATACTGAGGTCGGAACGCCGATAAAATCCCGTGCGCCCGCCCACCCGCACCGGACGGGCGCACGGGGCCGATATCTCGAACCTATCACACCGAAGACGAGAGCCATGTCCAGTCGTGCCGCAAATAGGCTCGAAAACTCTGCCCGTGCCTGCATCATGATCGACCGGTTTCGGGCGGACGGTATTACGGATCCGGGGAGGCTTGCCGCCGCCTTGAACGCTTCGGGCCTGAGGACGAACCGCGGCGAGCCATGGTCGCTCGTAGAGATCCTTCGCTTCCAGGCGAGGCCACGCCCGGTGAAACACATCGAAGCGGTGCTGCGACTGATGAGGTACCGTCTGATCTGATCCCCCGCGTCACAGTCCTATCGCGCGAGACCTCCCCGGTCGCCGCTTTCGCGCTGGGCTTACAGCGGGTCGGAGGGCTTCTTCGAGGTGAATCGAGCACTCATCCTCGGCGTAGCTTTTCATATATGATGTCGTGCATATATATTGGGGCATTCTGCGTCGAGGTGGCGGGACATGCCCAGGGTTTCCCAGGAACAGGCGAGGCTTAATCGGGAGCGCGTGGTCGAGGTCGCGTCCTCCCTGTTCCGTCAGCGCGGACTGAACGGGATCGGCGTCGTGGACATCATGGCGGCCGCCGGCCTGACCCATGGTGGCTTCTACGGCCAGTTCGCCAGTAAGGACGCCCTTGCAGCCGAGGCTTTCGATGCGGCGATCCGCGACGAGTACGAGGCTGATCTCGACGCCTTCATCGAGAATTATCTGTCCATCGACCACGTGCGCATGCCGGGCATAGGCTGCCCTGTCGCTGCCTTGGCGAACGATATCGCGCGTGAGCCTCCCGGCAGTGCCTTGCGTTCGCGGTTCACCCACGCGGTGAAGGGGCTCGCCGGTCTCATCGCCGACCGTCTGCCCAAGACCTCCAAGGAACGACGTCGACAGAGGTCGATAGTCGCCCTTTCGACCATGGTTGGCGCAGTGGTGCTGGCGCGCGGTGTAGACGACGAGGCGTTGGCCGACGAGCTTTTGAAGGCCGCCCGCAGCGCCGTTGCCGGCTGAGACGTTCCGGCCGCGCGCCGATCGAGCAAAACCATCCGACCGCGGCAGGATAGTCATTGACGGCCTCCGTCTGCCAGAATAGATTATGAACTTAATATTTAAGGACCTATTCCGACTCGGGCTCGTCGCTCGAAGGACGGTCGACGCACGAGGAGCGTATGATGGGAATTTCACGGCGCCTGTCGCGCCGCGGAAAGTGTTTCCACCGCGCGGTGGCGCTGTGGCTTGCTATCGGCACCATCGGCTTCCCCGCTCTTGCGTCCGAAGGGTCGACGAGCGTGCGGCTCCCGGACAGCAGCCGTTTCCCAGAAAGCGTGACGTCCGACGCGAACGGAACGCTGTTCGTGAGCAGCATCGCGAATGGTGGGGTGCTCAAGGTCGCCGCGAACGGCGCCGTCACGTCGCAGTTCCTGAAGCCGGGCGACCACGGCACCCGTTCCACCTTCGGTTTGCTGGCAGATCCCAAGCGTGGGGTGATCTGGGTCGCCTCGAACGACGCCACGGCCCTGGGACTTAAGGGGCCAACGGATACGGAAGGGGCGTGGATCAAGGCCTTCGATATCGCAACGGGCTCTATGAAGACGAGTGTCAGGTTGCCTGGCGCCAAGGCGCTCGCGAACGACATGGCCCTCGACGGCGACGGCTCGCTCTACGTCACCAACACCTTCGCCCCCCAAGTCCTAAGGCTCAAACCCGGCGCCACGGAGTTCGAGGTGTTCGTGGATAACCCGGCGCTCGCCAAGGGGCTGGACGGCATCGCCATCGGCGGTGACGGCAACCTCTACGTCAACACCTTCATGGGTGGCGAGCTGTTCCGCGTCGCCATGAACCAGGGCGTCGCCGGTGAGGTCACGCAACTTGAGACGACGCGGCCGCTGAAATTCCCGGACGGGCTGCGCAGCTTCAAGGAGGGGTTCCTAATGGTCGAGGGCAGCGGTGCCCTGAGCCGCGTCACTGTCTCCGGAAACACGGCCAGAATCGAGCCCATCCGCCAGTTCGCTGGCCCCACCGGCGTGACGGTCGCCGGGGATAGGATCTGGGTCTCTGAAGGCCAACTCGGGCTCATGTCCAAGCCGGCCGAAGCCGGACGGGACGGCCCAACCTTCCACCTGCGCTCCGTCGACCTCGAATAACGCGTCGCCCGCGGACGGCGGACAAGGGGGCCTCATGGACATCAGGACGCGCCGACTTCTCACGGCCCCTCTCGTGCCGACGCTGGCCCGGATGGCCGTGCCTAACATCCTCGTGATGGTGGTCCAGACGTCCATCGGCCTGATCGAGACCTACTTCGTATCCGAGCTCGGCACCGACGCCCTCGCCGGGATGGCACTTGTCTTTCCGGTGGTTATGCTCGTCCAAATGCTCTCCGCCGGTGGCATGGGCGGCGGCATCCAGTCGGCGATCTCGCGCACGCTGGGCGCCGGTCGACGGGACGCGGCGGGTCTTCTCGCATGGCACGCGGCTGCCATCGGCCTCGGCCTCGGAATGGTGACCAGCCTGCTCGCCTTGCCCCTGGGACCGAGCCTCTACGCCGTGATGGGCGGCACGGGCCCCTCGCTCCAGGCCGCGACGGCGTATGCGACCGTCGTGTTCGGCGCGGCCATCCTGATCTGGCTCTTCAACGCGCTGGCGGCGGTGATCCGCGGGACCGGCAACATGGCGCTCCCGGCCGGCGTAACCTGCGCCGGGGCCGTAGTGCTGATCCCGCTCTCGCCCGCGCTCATTTTCGGCTGGGGGCCCTTCCCCCGTCTCGGTGTTGTGGGCGGTGGCGTCGCGTTCGCAGCGTACTACGCCGTCGGCACCGCGGTCTTCAGCGCCTACATCTGGTCCGGCCGTGGCGTCCTGCGGCCGAGCCGGCATCCGCCGAGGCTCACCTGGGCGCCGTCCCGCGAGATCCTGCGCGTCGGCCTGCTTTCCGGCATCGCCAGCATGACCTCGAACGTCACCGTCATCGCCGCGACCGGCTTCGTCGGGACGGCGGGACCGGCGGCGGTGGCCGGATACGGCACCGGCGCGAGGCTGGAATACCTGCTGGTTCCACTCGTGTTCGGGCTTGGCTCGCCCATCGCCGCCCTCGTCGGGACCGCCCTCGGAGCCGGGATGCATGCACGCGCCCGTCAGGCCACGCTGACCGGCGCCCTCGTGGCGGGTCTCCTGACGGAAGCCATCGGCCTCACAGCCGCCCTCCATCCCGCCGCGTGGCTCCGCCTGTTCGGCGACGATCCGGCGATGCTCGCCACCGGCTCGACCTACCTGCGCGTCGTCGGACCATTCTACGGATTCTTCGGGGCCGGCCTCGCCCTCTACTTCGCGGCCCAGGGGGCCGGCCGTGTCGGCTGGCCGCTCGCCGCGAGCATCCTTCGGATGGCCGTGGCCCTGGGGGGAGCCTGGATCGCGGCAAGGCTCGGGCTCGGCTTGGCCGGGATGTTCGTCGCCCTCTCGGCCGGCTTCGTCGCCATGGGCCTCGTCAATGCCGTCGCCTTCGCGACCGGCCGGATGTTCCTGGCGGGACCCACGCCGAGCACATCACCCGTTCCGCAGGGCCTCACGGCGGCCCCTGGTTCGGGGCGCTGAGACGAGG
Organism: Methylobacterium sp. UNC378MF; assembly: GCF_900103195.1. Classification (GTDB taxonomy): domain Bacteria; phylum Pseudomonadota; class Alphaproteobacteria; order Rhizobiales; family Beijerinckiaceae; genus Methylobacterium. The sequence continues at coordinate 56,603 of NZ_FMWU01000036.1, forward strand.
CCTGCGACGCGGACGAAGCCGAAGGAGGCTGACGCCTCCGAGGCGAACTGCGTCCGAACCCCTGTCCGAGGAATGCACGGAGCAAAAGGATGACGGGCACGATCTTGGTGACCGGCGGCGGCGGCGCAGTCGGCTCTGCCGTCTGCGAGTTCTTGGCGGAACGTGGATGCAAAGTCAGGGCGATGGTTCGCCAGAAAGATGCCAGATCGGAGAAGCTCGCGGCCAGGGGCGTCGAGATCGCGGCCGGCGACCTGTGCGACCTGCATGCCGCGCATCGCGCGATGGAAGGCTGCGACCGCGTCTACTTCGGGATGAGCGTGTCGCCCGCCTATCTTGAGGCGACGGTGAACATGGCTGCCGTCGCCAAGCATCACCAGATCAAGGCATTCGTGAACATCTCACAGATGACCGTGTCGCAGATGGGGATCACATCGACGACCGATAGCCCGCAGCAGAAGATGCACTGGCTTGCGGAACAGGCCCTGGGCTGGTCGGGATTGCCGGTCGTGACCGTCCGTCCGACCGCGTTCCTCAATACGTTCTTCCTTCGCCTGTCGATGCAATCGGTCCGTCAGCATCGCCAGATCCGTCTCCCGTTCGGGACTGGCAAGATCTCGCCGGTCGCGAGCGACGACGTCGCGCGGGTCATAGCGACGGTGCTGGAGGCGCCCGAGGGGCATGTCGGCAGGATCTATGAGCTGACCGGCCCACGCTCGCAGTCCATGACGGAGATCGCCGAGGAATTCTCCGAGGCCCTGGACGAGACGATCACCTACGTGGACGTGCCGTTCGAGCCGTGGCGGAAGGCGTTGGCGGACAGCGGTGCACTGAGCCCGCACGTGCTTACCCATCTGGCGACGATGGCGCTCCTCATCCAGGAGAACCGCTACGACCGGCTGACATCGGATGTGGAGAGGGTCACCGGCTCTCCGGCTCTTGACCTGACCGGCTGGTTTTGGACCGGGCTGATTGAGAGAGTCAGCTGGGACCGAAGGAGTCGGACATGCGGCGAGGTCAGAAGACGAGCGCGGAGCAGGTGGTGCTGAAGCTGCGCCAGATCGAGGTGCAGACAGCCCAGGGCAAGAGTTTGGCCCTGGCGTGCAAGGAGGCGGAGATCTCCGAGCAGAGCTATTACCGCTGGCGCAAGGAGTACGGCGGCCTTCAAGTCGATCAGGCTAGAAAGATGAAGGATTTGGAGCGGGAGAACGCTCGGTTGCGGCGGCTGGTAGCTGACCTCTCTTTGGAGAAGCAGGTGCTGGCGGACGTCGCTTCGGGAAACTTGTAGCCCCCGAGCGACGCCGGCAGGCGGTGGACGGGATCCGGGAGAAGTACGGTCTCTCGGAACGTCACGCCTGCCGGATCGTCGGTCAGCACCGCGGCACGCAACGCTACGTGCCGACCTTGTTGGCGGACGAGGATGAGCTGACCCGGGCCATCATCGCCCTGGCGTCCGAGTACGGGCGCTATGGCTATCGCCGCGTCACCGCGCTGCTGCAGGCGGCAGGGTGGCAGGTGGGCAAGGACCGGGTTCAGCGCATCTGGCGTCGCGAGGGGCTGAAGGTCCCGCAGAAGCACCGGCCGCGCAGCCGGCTTTGGCTGAACGACGGCTCGTGCGTGCGGCTGCGCCCGCTCCACCGCAACCACGTCTGGAGCTTCGACTTCGTGCAGGCCCAGACGCACGACGGCCGAACCTTGCGCATCCTGACGCTGATCGACGAGCACAGCCGGGCGTGCCTCGCGCTGAAGGTGGGGCGGCGGATCAACAGCCTCGGTGTGATCGAGGCACTGGCCGACGCCATGTGCCTGCACGGTATCCCCGAGCACATCCGCTGCGACAATGGCCCTGAGATGATCTCGAAGGCGCTGCGCAAATGGGTCGCCAAAGCTGGCTCGCAGATCCAGTACATCGCACCGGGATCGCCGTGGGAGAACGGGTACTGTGAGAGCTTCAACGGCAAGCTGCGCGACGAGTGCCTACGCCAAGAGATCTTCTACTCGCTGAAGGAGGCGCAGATCGTGATTGGTCTATGGCAATCCACCTACAACCGCGTCCGACCGCACTCGTCGCTTGGCTATCGGCCACCTGCGCCTGTCAGCTTCCCAGATCTGGCCTTCCGGCTACCCATGGCCGCTACCATGCAGTAGCCTCCCACTCGGCTCGGTCCAAAATACCGGTCAGGTCACT
>NZ_FMWU01000037.1 GCF_900103195.1 Methylobacterium sp. UNC378MF
GCCACCATAGATGGTGTCGTTTCCACCGCCACCGTAGATGGTGTCGTTGCCATCGCCACCGTAGATGGTGTCGTTGCCAGAGGTGCCGTAGATCTTAGCCATGTCCGTCACTCCATCAATTGTGGGACGGCGCCTCGCCGCCCAACGGTTTATCTATGGATTGCACAGTTTTTTCTGCGATATATGAGACTTGATCCGGAGGTTTCCCCGTCGAAGTCGACTTTGTTTTACGATGATGTCGGGGTGGATACCGTGATGAAGATCACAATGGACCGCTCGGTGACTGAGTGGAGGATCACCCCTGGCCCACAGGCGTGTCGCCGGAAGGAGCCTCGGCCTCTTGCCGCCGGTACCATCCGGGTGCCCCGCCTTCAGCGCCGCTCAGAAGTGCTCTTCCATCGATCCGGTCGACGGACGCCCAGTTGATGCATGTCGCGCCGTCTCGGCTCAGCATCGACCGTCTATCGAAACTTTCACGAGAGTTGCGATAACGCTTCGGTTAACCGCGTGTTTCTCGTTGCGCCTGCCGCTCGGCCGATGCGGCAGTATCTTGGTAGCCCGCTCCGCTGCCGGTCCGAACCGACCCACTCGCCCTCGCCCCGGAAGCCTCCTGGCGCGGCGGCGGGCATGGCAATCTCTCCGGACCCGCAATTCGGGTCGTCTTCCCGTTCCATAGCCTTGCCGGCCCGTCCGGTTTTCCATTCAGGACCGGTCCCGATCGGAGCTGGGGATCGGCGCGAAGGCAGCCCGGCCTGTCGAAAGGCGGCGTCGCCTCGGGAACGAGCGTGCGACCGCCGGTCCGAAGCAGGTCGCCATCACGCAGGGCCCGATGCCACGGCCGCCGCGTGGTTTGGCCGGCGCCGCTCGACAGCAGGGCGCGGGCTGCGCGCAGCCGGGCCAGGCGCCACGGCCGCCCTCCCGACCGTGCCCTCTCCAGAACGGCGCGGGCGGCCCGGATGACCGGACCGCCCGCTCAGAGGGCCTTCCACCGGGCCCTGGCCGCATCCCCGCCTCTTCGCCGGACGATGTCAGGCGCTCTCCTTCACGATGTGCATCGGGGGATGGTGCGCCGCCGTGCGGCCGGGACCGGTATCGGCCCGCGCGCTCTTCACCTCGCCGCCTGACTGTCCCCGAATCTTGCGGAGCACTTCGTCCTTGGTCCCGAAAGCCGTAACCTGGCCGGCCTCGATCGTCAGCATCAAGTCGACGGCAGTCAGTGCACTCATCCGGTGGGCCACGATGATGACGATGCCGCCGCGGGCCCGGACGCTGAGAATCGCTCGGGTCAAGGCGGCGTCGCCCTCGCCGTCCAGGTTGGCGTTCGGTTCATCGAGGACGAGGAGGAAAGGCGAGCCGAACAGGGCGCGGGCGAGGCCGATGCGCTGCCGCTGGCCGCCGGACAGGCCCGTGCCACCGTCGCCCAGAACCGTTTGATAGCCCTCTGGCAGACTTTCGATCAGCTGGTGGACCCCCGCCTGTCGCGCGGCCTCTTCGATTTCAGCACGGTCCGCGTGGGGCGCGAAGCGGGCGATGTTCTCCGCCACCGTGCCGGCGAAGAGCGAGACCTCCTGCGGAAGGTATCCGACGTGGCGTCCGAAATCCGCGGCCTGCCACTGGGAGATCGGCACGGTGTCGAGCCAGACCGTTCCTCGGGCCAGAGGCAGGATGCCGACGAGCGCTCGGACCAGGGTCGACTTGCCAGATCCGCTCGGGCCGGTGACGGCGAGCGCCTGCCCCGCCTTCAGGCTGAACCGCACCTCCTTCACCGTGAGGCGCGTGCTGCCGGGGGGGGCGACGCTCACGCCCTCCACCTTGAGCACCTGCATGGGCGCCGGCAGGGTGAAGATGGGCCGCGCAGCCGACGCCTTGGTGATCGTGTCGGCGAGCCGGCTCCAGCTCTGCTGCGCGGCGATGACACCTTTCCAGTTCGCGATCGTCGCATCGAGCGGCGCCAGGGCGCGGCCGAGCAGGATCGACGAGGCGATGATGATGCCGGGCGAACTCTGGCCGCGGATCACCAGATAGGCGCCGAGCGCCAGGACGCCCGACTGCAGCGCCATACGGGCCGCCTTCGAGACAGCGCTCGAAGCGCCCGCGACGTCACTCATGCGCTGCTGCGCCAGGAGGTATTGGGAGTGGGCATCGTGCCACCGGGCCGCGAAGTGGCCCTGCATGCCCATGGCGATCAGGACATCGGCGTTGCGGCAACTGGCCTCCGTCACGCTGCTCCGGCGCTGCCCGTGCTCGGTCGCGACTTTCGACGGGCCGCGCGTGAGGCGGTCCGCGACGAGGGTGATCGCGACGAGGAGGAGCGCTCCCGAGACGGTGGCGAAGCCGATCAGGGGATGAAACAGGAAGCAGATGATGAAGTAGAGCGGCATCCAGGGCAGGTCGCAGAGTGCCGTTGGTGCCGAGCCTCCGAGGAAGCCGCGCACCTGATCGAGATCCCGCAGCGGCATCTGGCTGTTGGTGGCGGCCCCGCCCTCCAGAGGACCGCGCACGAGCGCGTCGAAGACGCGGGGGCTGAGGCATTCATCGAGGACGGCACCGATCCGGCTCAGGATGCGGCCCCTGAGCGCCTCGAGGGCGCTCTGGAACGCGTAGAGCATCAGAGCCAGGAGGACGAGACCGATGAGGGACGGCACCGACCGGCTCGGGAGAATACGGTCGGAGATCAGCAACATGAAGAACGAGGCTGTCAGATACAGGATGTTGAGGAGGCCGCTGGTGACGATGAGGCTGGCCAGGGCCGAGCGGCAGCTCGACAGTGCCGCGCCGAGTTCGACGGACGCCGGTTTCATCGCACATCATCCCTCTGCTGGATCGTTTGGCCGAAGAAGCCCGGCAAGGCCCCGGGCCGGAGATTCCGAGAGCGAGCGGCCAGCCGGGCCCGGATGGCTAAATCTGCGATCGACAGGGCCGAGAAGCCGTGAGCAGGCTCACACAGGGAGCGTTCGAGCGAGCTGGGCCGGACAACATGTACGCCTGACCAGCCTCATCCGGTTGTGCTCAAGCGGCCATCGGGCACTTGGCGGCTGAACGCGTTGCCTTCCGGTCCGCGCGCGGAACGAGCAATTGCTCGGGCCGGCGTTTCTTGGCCCTCTCGAACAGCGCGTAGGTGCGATTCACGTAATTCGTGACGCCGCTGATATCGTCGATGTAGCGCTGCACCTGCGGCGTGATCTCCGCCTCCACGAGGCGCGTCGGCTTCGAGGGATCAAGTGTGTCGAAGCGTACGTAGAACCAGGGCTGGCCGCGGCGCAGGATCAGGTTCTTCGACGTATCGTGCCACTCGAAGGCCCACATCAAAGGACGCGGCCAGATGTGGACCGGGAAGCGGCCGCTGATCAGCGTCCCTGGAAGTGGGTCGGCTTGATAGTCGAGAAACGGCGGGAGTTGGTTGATGTAGGCGACCTCGTCCGAGAGGAAGAGGTAGGGCGTGATGATCTGCAGGATGGGCCGCTTCGGGTGGCGCCACTCGGCCGGGCTCACGATGCTCACCATCTGGCCGATGTGCTTGGGGCGGATCGTGCTGCGGGCGCCGTCCACATTCTCCAGGACCGGGGCACGGCCCTCCTCCAGGTTGATGCGCAGATGGAGGTCGACGGGGCATCGGATCACGATGTGACGGGCATCGAAATCGACCGCTGCCGGGCAGCCTTGGACTGATTTGGCCGATGCTGCCCGGCCGAGGTCTCGCCGAAACGGCTCCGGGTCGTCCCAGATGAGGGCCGCCTTGGTATCGGTGATGGTCCAGCCCACTTCGGTGACCCGCTTGGACGACTGAGCCTGGAGTCTCTTCTTCAGGAATTCGAACATGTTCCGTCTCCTCGGGAAGGCTTCGGCGACCTCATCGTGGCGACGGGCTCGGGTCCGCCGCGTGTCGTGAGACCGATATGAGCCGGCGGTCCCGCGCCGGACTGTGATCGGGATCACGTCGGCTCCGCCGGTCTCCCGCGACCGCTGTGTCGCGGCTCTGCGGGGCTGTGCGGACGAGGAACCCCGATCCCGGCCATCAGCAACGGCAGGTGGCTGCGCGATCCGGCCGGCCTGGCGAATCGGCCGTCGCTCCGCACGGGAGTTCCGATCCTCCCTGGCGGTGACGGCGGCCTGCCCGCCGAACCGGCCCGACCGTCACCGCCGGATGCGCCCGTCCGGGCGCCTGTCCGACGCACCGGATCGGTGATCTCGCTCACAGTCGCCGATCCGGGAGGGTGGAACATTCAGGGCCAGAACAGGAGCAGGTGAACTGCACCTGAGGCCGCCGGATCCCCTTGAGAGGCCGCGTGCCGCCACCGCCCAAGGAACCCGAGCGATGGAAGTCGAAATCCTCGAACGTCCTGCGTCCCTCAAGGTCTGGCACGAAGGAGCGGCCCGCTTCCTCTCAAGGCATCCCGAGCAGTTCGACAGCCTGCGCGAAGCGATCGCTGCGGCGGCTGCCGTCCTGACTCATCCCGATCGGCAACCCTGGATCGTCACCGCAGATGGTGACCTGCTGCCACCGAATTGGATCCGCGGGAGCCTCAAGCAGGCCGGTCCCGGCAGTCGCGAAGCCCGCGGCTCGGCGCGCGGCGAGGCCGCCGGATGTTTCGTCGCGTCGCCCGGGCGATGCCGGGAAATCCGCCTCGGATGCGCCTGAGAACATCAAGCTGGGAATCCTGGAAAGCGAGCCGGTCATGCTAGCGTCACGCGTCTTCGCCTGCCTCCTTGCGACGACTCTGTGGTCGATGCGAGCAGGTGCCGATTCTCTCCAACTGCAGCTTCCGCTCGCCTGCGATCCGGGCCGAACCTGCTTCGTCCAGTACTATGTAGATCGCGACCCCGGTCCCGAGGCTCGCGACTTCACCGGCGGTTCGCAGACCTACGATCGGCATGACGGAACGGACTTCCGCCTTGCTTCATCCGTCGCAGCGGCCGGACCGCTCGGAGCCGTGCGGGCGGCAGCTGCCGGCACTGTCCTCCGAATCCGTACGGACGCGCCCGACGTCTCGGTTCGCGAGACTGGGATGGCGAAGGTGGCCGGCGCCGAATGCGGAAACGGTCTCGTCATCGCGCATGCGGAATCATACGAGACCCAGTATTGCCATCTGGCCCAGGGCAGCGTGACGGTGCGACCCGGCCAAGCCGTGGCGGCCGGCCAAGTCATCGGTCATGTCGGCCTCTCCGGCGCAACGGAGTTTCCACATCTCCATTTTACCGTTCGCCGCGCCGATCGGCCCGTTGATCCCTTCGCGATCGACGGTTCAGCTCATCCCGGCCGCCAAGCGAGCCTCTGGGATGAAGCGGTCCGCGCGAGCCTTCGCTACCGGACCGGGTCGGTCCTCAATTCCGGCTTTTCCGACGGCCCCGTGACGATGGCCGCCGTCGAGGCCGAGACCGCCAGTCCCCTCCGCGCTCGCGCCGAGACACTGGTCGCCTGGGTCCGGGCGATCAGCCTCGAGGCCGGCGACGTGCAGCGTCTCGTCGTCCGCGGTCCGGACGGACAGATCCTCGTTGAGAACCAGTTGCCGCCCCTCGCCAATCCACGCGCACAATCTCTGGTCTTCACAGGGAGGCGGCGTCCGGCCGGGGGCTTCCGCGCGGGGACCTACGAGGCGACCTTCGAGGTGGTACGCGGCGGCCGGGTGGTCATCGGGCACCGCTTCGTCGGGACGCTGCCGTAGCGCGTTGCCGGGATCGACCTCGATCCGCTGCGTGACCTTGCTCACGGACCCGCGGCACGGGCGTGCGACACCATCTCATCCCGTCGAGACCGCACCACGCCCGCAACGCCGGTCAGCCGCGCACCCGGCCGTCGCGCCGGGACGTCGTGCACACCTCACACCCCAGGAGGGGACAGGATGCCCACCGCCATTCCGATGCGCGTCGCACCAGAGCACGCGTCGCCGCCCCTCGGTCATGCGTCCCGGGCGGCGATCCGACGACAGGTCCGCTTCACCGCCCTGTTGGTTACGACGCTCGTCGGCGGCGTCGGCGGGTGGGCGAGCTTCACGCAGATCGGCGGCGCGGTCATCGCGTCCGGAAGGCTCGTGGTCGAGAGCGACGTGAAGAAGGTCCAGCATCCGATCGGCGGGATCGTCGGCGAGTTGCGCGTGCGCGAAGGCGAGCACGTCAGGGCCGGCGACATCCTGGTGCGCTTGGACGAGACGCAGCCGCGGGCGATCCTCGACACCGTTCTCCGCGCGATGGATGCGCTCGCCGCCAAGCGGACGCGCGAGGAGGCCGAGCGCGATGGCGACATCGCCCTCAACTTTCCCTCCGATCTCCAGGCCCGCGCATCCTCGGACGACGCGGTCGCCCGCCTCATCGACAGCGAGACCCGCCTGTTCCTGGCGCGCAGCAAGGCACGGCAGGGCCGCAAGGCCCAGCTGCGCGAACGCGTCGCCCAGCTCAGCCAGGAGATCGCCGGGATCAACGATCAGATGGCCGCGAAGACGCGGGAGGTCTCCGCTGTGGACCAGGAGCTGAAGGGCATCCGTGAGCTTTGGCTGAAGAACCTGATTCAGCTTCCCCGCCTGACGTCCCTCGAGCGCGAGGCCGCGAGGCTCGACGGTGACCGCGGCAGATTTGCCGCCTCGATCGCACAGACCAAGGGCAAGATCAACGAGGTCGAACTGCAGATCATGCAGGTCGACGAGGACATGCGGAACGAGGTCAGCAAGGACCTGACCGACATTCGGAGCAAATGGTCGGAATATGAGGAGAAGCGGACGGCCGCCCTCGATCAGCTGCGGCGAACCGATCTTCGGGCGCCACAGGATGGCGTCGTTCATCAGATGACGGTGCACACGGTGGGCGGCCTCGTGACCCCGAACGAACCCGCGATGCTGATCGTCCCCGAGTCAGACGAACTCGCTGTCGAAGTGCGGGTGGACCCGAAGGATATCGACCACGTGCAGATCGATCAGCTCGCGACTCTGCGCTTCTCGGCGCTCAATCAGCGCACAACGCCGGAGATCAGCGGGCTCGTGGATCGCGTAGCGGCGGACGTGACGCAGGACCCGAAGACGGGTCTGAGCTTCTACAAGGCGCGTATCCGGGTCTCCGATGCCGAGCGCGCGCGCTTGGGCGAGATCCGTCTCGTGCCGGGCATGCCGGTCGACGCCTTTCTCAAGACCGGTGACCGCACGGTGCTGTCCTATCTGACGAAGCCGCTGATGGATCAGATCAGCAAAGCTTGGCGGGACCGATGAGTGGCCGTCGTCGGTTGCTTTGGGACGAACTGGCTCGCTCAGGAACGGAGGCTCCGGTCGGACGCCGCGCGTCCGCCTGCGCGGCGGGGTCCTCCGAAGCGGACGAACCGCTCCCAGCCAGCCTCGGTCATCGCGCAGGCCCGCGTGACTGTGTCAGAGGGGTGGATACCCGCCTGACGGCTTTCGAGCGGCAAAGGCATCATGGCGGACTTCGCGGCCCCGCCCGCTGACGACCCGACGCAGGCGCTCGGAAGGTTCGCTTCCAGGCACCCGGTAAAACGGATCTCCGCAGCTTGAGCGCGCGCAATGCGCCTGGGCGTCAGATCATCACGACGGGGGTCGATCCACCTTCCACCCACCCGCCAGCGTCAGCGTCGCCTCGTAGATCACCGCCGCTGTCTCGTCCCGGACGCTGGCGCGGAAGGTTCGGTCGTCCCCGTCCGGCATCTTGTCCCGAGCTATGTCCGGAAGTGCCCTAAGAGCGATTTCTCGGGCCGCTTCTGAATCGGGTAGATCCAGACCCTCGTCATCCTCAACGAAGGTATCACCGTCGTCGGTATCGATGAAGAAGCGAGGCATGCGCTGTCCTGTACCGTCCATAAGACAGGAAATCCGGCCGCAGGAGCCCGGGTTCTCGCTGCAATTTATTCCCCCGCCCGGGAAATAACCAAATTTATGTTTGTTGCCGCTGCTGATTTCCGCTCTACTTTCGTCGTATCATCGGCCGGTCCGAGACAGGCGCCGGTGGCTGGGAGAGCCCCGCGCTTCCGCCTGCAATGCAAGGTGGAGCGACATGCCGTCAGCCCCTATCCCGCACGCCACAACCATGCTCGTCCGCAAGCTGGAGAGCATCGCGACCCTCTCTGATGAGGAACGTCAGGCCATCGAGCGCCTGCCTGTGAGGATCAACCGCCTTGACGGCCGGCATGACATTGTGCGCGACGGCGACAAACCCTCGCATTGCTGCCTCATCCTCGACGGCTGGGCGTGCAGGTACAAGCTGTTGAGCCAGGGCAAACGCCAGATCCTGTCGTTCCACATCGCAGGCGACATCCCGGATCTCCAGAGCCTGCACATCCACACCATGGACCACAGCCTCGCGACGGTGACGAAGGCCACCTTGGCTTTCATTCCGCACGAGAACCTGCGGGAGCTTACGGCCCAGCATCCTGGCATCGCCGCTCTCCTATGGCGCAACACACTGATCGATGCCGGGATCTTCCGTGAATGGATGATCGGCATCGGGCGGCGCTCGGCCTTCGAGCGTATCGGCCATCTGTTCTGCGAGATGTACCTGAAGCTCCAGGCCGTTGGACTAGCTGGGGATTACCGCTGCCCGATGCCCATCACCCAGACCGATTTCGCCGATGCGCTGGGTCTTACATCTGTACACGTCAACCGCGTGCTGAAAGACATGCGCGGCCAGACCCTGATCACGCTCCGGAGCCACACGCTGGTGATCGAGGCGTGGGACGAGTTGATGCGGGTCTCCGAGTTTGACCCCACCTACCTGCATCTGGAGCAGCAAGCAGCTTGATCAGCTTCTGCTGGATGCAGACCTGCTCAGCGCGGCCTGGCACCTGCGGCGAGCGGGGACCGAACGGCCGGTAGCCAACACCTATCCACGAGGGTGGCGTAGGATGGCTTTCATAGCGAGGTTAGATTGCGAGCCGCGCGTCTGCTTCGGGACAAGGGGTCAAGGTCTGGCTGCTAGCCAAAGCAGCCGGGTAGCCGACGAATGGCTGCTTTCGGGAAGCGCCGACGCGGGTCTGTACGGCTGGGGTCGGCCGAAGGTCCACTCTCATGCAAAAGGCCGCGACGCTCGACCGGACGCACAGGGAAGGCGACGACGCTCCCGAGGCACGGACGCAGCGCATCGGCGCGAAGATCGCCGTCGATCCCGTCGACGCCCCGCGCATACATGCCACGACCCGCGGCGGTGAGGGGCAGCACGGCGGTCCGGCCGCCATGCGCCACCTCGCATGCCCGATGGATCAGTGGGCCATGAGGACCGGAATGCGCGCGTGCTCGACCATATGCCGGGTGACGCCCCCGAGCAGGAACTCGCGCACCCGGCTGTGGGTGTAGGCGCCCAGGGCCAGCATGGAGGCGCCCTGCCGCTTGGCTTCGGCCAGGATCGCCTCGCCGACCGAGATCCCGTCATGGACTGGCAGGGTGACGGCCTCGGCCACGACGCCGTGCCATTGCAAGTAGCCGCAGAGGTCGGCGGCCCGGGTCTCGTCGAAGCGTTCGGTCCTGGCATGCACGACCGTGACCCGCGTGGCCTCGTGCAGCAGCGCGATGGATTGCCCGATCAGGCGCGTCGCCTCCAGGCTGCCGTTCCAGGCGATCACGACGTGGTCGAGCAGGTCATAGGGTACGGTGTCGCCGATCATCAGCGTCGGCCGGCCCACCGAGAACAGGGCCGTGTCGAGCGCCCGGCCGGTAAACGGGACCTTCGGGTCGGGCCGGTCGACGATCACGAGGTCGTTGACCCGGCCCGCGAGCGTCAGCAGGGGCTCGACCTCGCCGGAGAGCTCGGTCCAGGTCGCGAAGGTGGTGTCCAGCCGGCCGTTCGCGGATGCGAACGGCACCCCTTCGCGCTCACACCACGCCTGAACGGCAGCCTTGCCGTCGGCCGCCGCCTCGCGGACGCCCTGCTCGATGGCCTCGATGGTCGTGCCGTCCACGGGCGCGAGGCTCGCCATGCCGGCGAGCACATGCTCCGGGCCCGGCGCCATGAAGGCGACGCCGATATGCGCGTGCAGGCGCCGGCCTAGCCGCAGCGCGGCGTCCAGCCGACGGGTGGCGTCGATGCCGGGGCCGGTGGGGACGAGAAGGCAGCGGAGGTACATTGGGGTTCTCCCTCAGCGTTCCAGCGATTTCAGGTAGGCGATCAGGTCTTGGGCTTGGTCCGGGTCGAACCGGAACTCCGGCATGCTCGGGTGACCGGTGCGGATGCCCTCGGTAAGCGCCTCGGCGAGATCGTCGACGGGATAGCGCGTGTGCAGGTCGCGGAAGGGCGGCGCGGCCCGCAGCGGACTGTCGCCGACGCGGCCGACCGCGTGGCATCGCGCGCAATTGGTCCGCGCGATGGTCTCGCCTTGTCGCACATGCCGGTCCCAGGCCGCCGCGGGCGCGGCGGGAAGGACGAGTTCGAGCGCCAGAACGCCGGTGAGGAGGATGGCAGCTTGGCGCATCAGTGGCTCATCAGGCAGCAAACAGGGGCCGCTTGCAGGACGCGACGCGTGACACCGCCGAAGACCCACTCGCGCAGGCGGCTGTGGCCGTAGGCGCCCATCACGATGAGATCTGCATCCTCGCGTCCGGCGAAGTGGAGGATCTCGTCGGCGGTGTCGATCTCCGGCTTGCGGAGCAGGTGGGTCGTGGCTTTGATCCCGTGCCCGGACAGGTACTCGGCCGCGCCCTCGGCGCCCACGTTTTGCGCGTCCGGCCCCACGGCCACCACGCAAACCTGCTCGGGATGTCCCAGGACCGGCAGGGCGTCGTGAAGGGCGCGGCGTGCCTCCGGCGTGTCCTTCCAGGCCACCACGACCCGCTTGGCTGCGAGGTGCTCGATGCCCGGTGGGACCACCAGCACGGGACGCCCCACCTCCATCAGCAGGCCCCCGGTGGAAGCCGCCATCGGACCAGGGTCACCGTCCGCAGGCCCCTGCCGGCCGACGACCACGAGGTCGGCGGTGCGCGCCTGCGCACCGAGGTAAGCCAACGGATCGGTGGGTGCGGAGCGCCAGCCCGTCTTGGGCGCCTGCCCGGCCTCGCGCTCGAAAAGGGCCTTGGCCTCCGCGAGTTGCTCGTCGGTCAGGCGCTCCTCGAGGGTCCAGACACGCTCGACCTCCAGCATGTCGCCGACCGGCATGGGTCCGAGGACCGGCCGTGCGGCGACGCCGGTCAGCTTGGCCCCGAACCGTGCCGCGAGGCCGGCCGCCAGCTGGACCCGGTCCGCCGCCGCGGCCCCGAGGTCGACCGAGACCATGATGTTTGAGATCCGCATGACCGCCTCTCGTGCCCGGGCCTGCCGCCCTGGTTGAGGCACCGTCGCCCGGGCCTGCGGTCTTGACCTTGATCCATCTCAACGGAACCGGGTCCAACCCGACCGGGGCGCGTTCTTCGGGGCGAGTTCTTCGGGGCGCGGCGGGAGGCGGTCTCCGGACCGGTTGATCGAGCGCAATGCCGGCCCTTGCCGGATGGGACCATGAGGTTCGGCATGGAGGTCTCATGCCGCCCGCAATCGCGACCCTGGCTTCGGCTGTGCCCGGCCTCCGGCAAAAGCGCCACCGGCTCGCGACGCCGCAGACGCTCCTGGCGTTCATCAAGGATGCGAGCGGATTCCATCAGCTTGCGCTGGTGGTGATGGCCATCGTCCTGTTCGTGGCGGACCTGGCGCCTCTTGAGCTGCAGCGGCGCATCGTCAACGCCGCTCTCCCCGGCGGGAACGCCCGTACGATCGTCCTGCTTGCGCTGCTCTACATCACGGCCGCCGCCGCAATGGGTGCCCTGAAGCTCGGGCTCAACCTGTACCGCAGCTACCTCGGCGAGAGCGCCGTTCGCCGGCTCCGCAAGACACTGCTGGACGACCTCGGGAGCTTGGCTCCGGAAGACCGTGCCGAGGTCGAGGGTGTGGAGGTCTCGCTCGTCCTGGCGGAGGCGGAGCCGGTCGGCGCCTTCGTCGGGGTGAGCGTGTCGGAACCGGTCCTGCAGGGCGGCATCGTCGCGGGAACGTTCGGGTACATGCTGTACCTCGACCCGCTGATGGCGGCCCTGGCGCTGGCGGTCTTCGCGCCCCAAGCGGTCTTCGTGCCGCTGATGCAGCAGGCGATCAATCGGCGTGTCGTCCAGCGGACGGGCACGTTGCGCAGCATCAGTGGCGGCATCATCGGCCAGGGGCGACACGAGCCATCGAGGCTACAGACGGCGCGGATCGAACGGGTATTCCGGCTCAACATGGGCATCTTCAAGCTGAAGTTCTCGATGAACTTCCTGATGAACCTGATGCACCATTCCGGCGTGGCGTTGACCTTGGGTCTGGGCGGCTACCTCGTCGTGCACGGTGCAACGGAACTCGGGACCGTCGTCGCCTTCGTCGCGGGGCTGAGGCAGCTCAACGACCCGTGGGGCGGATTGGTCGACTGGTTCCGCGAGTTGCGCGTCACCCAGGCGAAGTACGGCCTGCTCCGACAGGCCCTGGACGGCTTCTCGCGTCAGGCCGCCTAGGACGGCGTTCCGTCAAGGAGGTCACCGCCCCCCCGGTGCTTGGCTGGGGCGAAAGCGTCCATCGGGGTGCACGCGCGCTTGCGCAGGGCTCTCATCGGAGCATGCCCTGCTCCCGGGGCGCGTTACTGGGCTCGGCGTGGAATCCGGAGCCGCACATTACGGTACGAGTACCGCCGCACCGCGGAGAGCGCCGGATCGGTGGGCCGCGACCGCCTCGTTGGCTCGGGCCAGCGGGTAAGCGCGCGTGTGCGTGACGATGCCGGCACGCGGGACAATCTCGAAGAAGCTGCGGGCATCCTCGCGGGTCAGGTTCGCCACCGAGAGTACGGCGCGCTCGCCCCAGAGCAGATCGTAGGGGAAGGCGGGGATGTCGCTCATGTGGATGCCGCCGCAGACGACGCGTCCGCCCTTGCGCACCGCCTTCAGGGCGGCAGGCACGAGACGGCCGTCCGGGGCGAAGATCAGGGCGACGTCCAGCGGCTCGGGCGGCGCCTCGTCCGAACCGCCGGCCCACGCAGCGCCGAGCGCGCGCGCGAAGTCCTGAGCCTCGCGGTCCCCCGGTCGCGTCAGCGCGAACACGCGCCGGCCCTGCCAGCGGCAGACCTGAGCGACGATGTGGGCGGCCGCCCCGAAGCCGTAGAGCCCGACGGTGCCGGCCGCGCCGGCCATCCGCAGGGTTCGCCAGCCGATCAGTCCGGCACAGAGGAGCGGCGCGGTCGCGACCGGGTCCAGGCCGGCGTCGAGCGGGATGGTGAAGGCGGCCTCTGCCAGAAGATGGGTCGCGAACCCGCCGTCGCGCGTGCAGCCGGTGAAGCCCGGGGCGTCGCAGAGGTTCTCGCGATCCGTCTGGCAGTAGGGGCAGCGGCCGCAGGCGTGCCCGAGCCAGGGCACGCCGACCCTCGTGCCGGGCGCTCGGCTAGTCACGCCCGCGCCGACCGCCTCGACGATGCCGACCACCTCGTGGCCCGGCACGATGGGGTAGACCGTCTGCGGGAGTTCGCCGTCAATGACGTGAAGGTCGGTGCGGCACACCGCGCAGGCCTCGACCCGGATGCGAACCTCTCCCGGAGCGGGTTCCGGATCCGGCCGTTCCTCCGGAACGAGGCGCGCGCCGACCTCGCGCAGGACCATCGCCAGCATCCGACCGACCTCACGCGAGCGTCAGGCGGTCCTCGACGGCCCGCACGCCGGGCGCCGACCATGCGGCCCGCTCGGCCAGTTCGCGCTCGCTCCAGAGGTCGCCGCAGCCGTCCAGGGTCACCGTGTCGCCGTCCACGTGCACCCGGATCGTGTCCGGGTCCCGGGCGCTGCGCCTCAGGGCCGCGAGGATCCTGTCCTTGACCTCGGCGGGTTGGACCGGCGGCTTCACGGCGATGAGGTTGACGATGTCGGTGACCCCGGCCAAGCGCCGCAATGCCTTATCGACCGCCGCCTTCTGGTGGTAGTGCGGCACGCAGCCTTCGAGCGTGACGCAGCCCTTCTCGACCTTGAGGGAGACCGAGCGCTCCGGGATCTGCACGTCCCATTCCAGCACCCGGGCGCACCGCTCGGCCAGGGCCTCGTCGCCGACGCTCGGATTCGTCGGGTAGCGGACCTCGATCCGCTCGACCACGGCCCGCACGCCGCGAACCCGGAGCGCGACGCGCTCGGCGATGCTCTTCTCGGCGTAGTTCCGAACATGCCCCGTCAGGGTCACGATGCCGTTCTCGACGGTGACGCCGATCTGCGCCGCGTCGATCATCGGCGCATATGCCAGCTCGTCGAGCACATGTTGGTGCACGTTCCTGTCGTCCATCGCCCGTCTCCTTGATGTTGCGGCAGGATTCAGAGCGCGAGCCAGAGCAGCGCGGGCGTCACCATCGCGGCTCCGATGGCGAGCGCCAGCGCCTGCAGGCTGCCGATGGACCGGTAGCGTGCCGCGTCCGTGACGACCCGGGGACCGGCATCGTTCTTCGGCGCCAGCATGACCGGCACCCGCCCGCGGCGTACCGTCGTGATGAAGGTGGTTCGAAGCACCAGGGCCATCGTTCTCTCCCGTCTTGCTGACCGGAGACATCCTGCCGACAGAAGCCGAAGCCGCTTTGATCCACCTCAACGCCACGGGCCTCGGCCGCCTGCACGGTCTCCCGACATCCGCAACCGGGAGACCGACATGGACGTGAGGCGCGAGCCGAAGAAACTCCGCGAGGAACGCCGCGACGGCGACTCAGCGGATGGCAGGCACGACTTGGCCTTCGTGCCGGGCCCCCTCGGACCCGAAAGCCTCGGGCGCATCGATGCCTATTGGCGCGCGGCCAACTACCTGTCGGTCGGCCAGATCTACCTCATGGCCAACCCGCTCCTGCGCGAGCCGCTGAAGTTGGAGCACGTCAAGCCGCGGCTTCTCGGGCACTGGGGCACGACGCCGGGCCTCAACTTCATCTACGCGCACCTGAACCGGGTCATCCGGCAGCGGGACCTCGACATGATCGCGGTCTGGGGACCGGGCCACGGCGCCCCGGGGCTCGTGGCCAACGCCTACCTGGAGGGCACCTACAGCGAGATCTACCCGGACGTGGCCCGAGACCTCGACGGTATGGCGCGCCTGTTCCGGCAATTCTCGTTTCCCGGCGGCATACCCAGCCACGCCTCGCCCGAGCTTCCCGGCTCGATCCACGAGGGTGGGGAACTCGGCTACTCTCTGGCGCACGCCTTCGGCGCCGCCCTCGACAACCCGGGCCTGACCGTCGCCTGCATCGTCGGGGACGGCGAGGCCGAGACGGGGCCGCTCGCCGCCGCATGGCACGCGAACAAGTTCCTCGATCCGCGCCATGACGGCACGGTCCTGCCGATCCTGCACCTCAACGGCTGGAAGATCGCCAACCCGACCCTCCTCGCCCGCATACCGGAAGCCGAGCTGCGCAGCCTCCTCGTCGGCTACGGCTACGAGCCGACCTTCGTCGCGGGCGACGAGCCGGCCCGGATGCACCAAGCCATGGCCGCGGCCCTCGATGCGGCTTTCGATGCGATCGCGGAGATCCGTAAGAGCGCCGCTTCCGGTGAGGCCGGCCGACCGCGGTGGCCCATGATCGTGCTGCGCAGCCCCAAGGGCTGGACGGGACCGGAATGGGTGGACGGCAACCCGGTCGAGGGCACGTGGCGTTCGCACCAAGTGCCCGTGGCGGCCGTGCGGGAGAACGCGGAGCACCGCGCGATCCTGGAAGCCTGGATGCGCTCCTATCGTCCGGAGGAGCTGTTCACCGCAGACGGCTCGCTCATGCCCGACCTCGCTGCGCTGCCTCCCAAGGGACCGCGGCGCATCTCGGCCAATCCGCACGCCAACGCGCACAAGAGCGCGCCCTTGCGTCTGCCGGACCTGAGCCGCGTGGCCGTCGCGGTACCGGAGCCGGGCCGCACCCGTGCGGAGGCCACCCGCGCGCTCGGGAGGTACCTGCGGGAGGTCCTGACCCTGAACGCGGAGGCTCGGAACTTCCGCATCATGGGGCCGGACGAGACCGCCTCGAACCGCCTCGACGCGGTGTTCGACGTGACGGGCCGCGCTTGGCAGGAGGAGATCCTGCCGGGCGACGACCACCTCCGGCGCGACGGCCGGGTCATGGAGGTGCTGAGCGAGCACCTCTGCGAGGGCTGGCTCGAAGGCTATGTGCTCACCGGACGGCACGGCCTGTTCGCGACCTACGAGGCCTTCGCGCATGTCGTGGACTCGATGGTGAACCAGCACGCCAAGTGGCTGAAATCCTCGCGTGACCTGCCCTGGCGCCGACCGGTGCCGTCCCTGAACATCCTGCTCTCGTCCCATGTCTGGCGACAGGACCACAACGGCTTCAGCCACCAGGATCCGGGCTTCATCGACTTCGTGGCGAACAAGCGTGGCGACACGGCGCGGATCTATCTGCCGCCGGACGCCAACACCCTTCTGTGCGTCACGGACCATTGCCTGCGCACCTATGACCGCATCAACGTCGTCGTGGCCGGCAAGCAGCCTGCCCTGCAATGGCTGACTCTGGACGAGGCTCTTCGCCACTGCGCGGCCGGCGTCGGGATCTGGGACTGGGCCTCGAACGAGGGCGACGCGGAACCGGACGTCGTGATGGCCTGCGCGGGCGACGTGCCGACCCAGGAGACCCTCGCCGCAGTGGACTGGCTGCGCCGGCATGTCCCGGACCTCAAAATCCGGGTGGTGAACGTGGTCGACCTGATGACGCTGCCTGCACCCGAGACGCACCCGCACGGGCTCGACGACCCGACCTTCGACAGCCTGTTCACCCGCGACCGTCCGGTGGTGTTCGCCTATCACGGCTATCCGTGGCTCATTCACCGGCTGACCTACAAGCGGACGAACCACGGCAACTTCCACGTCCACGGCTTCATCGAGGAGGGCACGACGACGACACCCTTCGACATGTGCGTGCTGAACCGGCTCGACCGGTTCCACCTCGCACAGGCTGCCCTGCGGGCCGCACCGCATCTGGGAGCCCGGGGCGAGCATGCCGAGGAGGCGCTCCGGGACGCGCTCGCTGCCCACAGCGCGTATGTCCGCCGGACCGGCGACGACCTGCCGGAGGTGCGGGACTGGGCGTGGCCGGAACGGCACGCGCCCGAGGACCACAGCCGCCGGATCGAGGGCGACATCATGCAGTGCGGCCCGGTCGAAGCGGACGAGACCGGAGAGGCCGGGACCTCGATGAGCTGATGATCATCGCTGAGGACGGACGGTGACCGGCGTCCTGGACGCCGGCGCCTTCCGCCTCCGCGGTGTCCCCGTCCGGACTGGCACGGACGAGCCGACATCGATCGACGGCCTCGCCTCGCACGACCAGCGTCCCTCGGCAGCCAACCGCGCAACCGCCGCCGGCGGGCTGTTCCCGCGACGCCCCTCAGTGCCGTCTGCAGCCCGGCACCGCATCGTCCCCGGAGACATCCGCCCTGTGGGGCGGGTATCGAGGAGCGGGAAGGTCGCATCGTCGGCGAACGCCGATTGAGAGGCGTAGATCCTTGTCGGTCCTGGCGTCCTTCCTCAGGGCGTCTCGTCGGTTCGTGCCGGAGCGTCGAGACGCCGCATGATCCTGCGCGGTCTAGACGGAGGAGCCTTGATCCGGGGCAATGCCGGCGGGTTGCTCGGCCCGGGCGAGTGCCGCGCACCGATCCATCTCCGTACGCAGGTGGGGGATGGTCGTCTCGATGCCCGCCGACTTCAGATCGGTCAGGATGCGTTCGATCAGGGACGCGTCGTCGGTCAGGATGGCGGATTCGGTGAAGGCGTTCACGTAGGCCTCCGCCGGCTGGCCGGTCAGGCGCATCCGCTCGCAGGCCCAGGTGGCCAGGTGGCGGTTGCGGCGATTGCGGGCGTGAAACCGCGCCTCCTCCTCTCGGACGAAGCGGAGTTCGGCAGCCCGCTCGCGTTCTTCGAATGTCGTGGTCATGGAAATCCCCTCCTGAGCCCTGTCCCGGACCGTGCCGGCTGCGGATCGGCCATCCTCCGACCGGCTACGGCGGCCGGCCTTGACGCAAATCAAGCGCATGCGCGTGGCTCGGCTCACCCTCACCGGATTGCCGCGCCGGCCTCGAAACGCTCGAGCGCCGCCTCCGCTGTAGGTCGCGGCTTGGATCGATGCCGGCCTCGACCCGCATAGGCTCCTGCCAGCCTCGGCCCCTCATGTGACCCGCGACAGGCTTGCGCTGGATCAAGGGATTTGCCGCCGCGATGGGGCATCCAGGGCCTTTGAGGAGGCCGCAATGGCAGGATCAGCCAACGAGCCAAACCCGTTCGACCCGTTCGGTCTCGCCGCCGCGATGAACGAATGGTGCTGCCTGCTGAAGGCAGCGCAGGAGCTTCGGGACGTCGACCAGGAGATGATGGAGACGATGATGGCGGCCGATGACCCGGCCCCCGCCGCTCTGTCCCCTGAAGCCGCCACGAAGCTCCGCAGCATCGCCAAGATGATGCGGAGCCTCGACCTTGATCCCGACGCCGTCCGGCAGCGGCACCCGGAAGCCATGCGGCAGCTTGAAGCTGCGTGCCTCGGCTGCCAGAACCGCAGTCGCTGCGCACGCGAGCTGTGGGCCGGGACTGCAGGCGTCACCCACCCGGATTTCTGCCCGAACGCCGCACGCCTCGACCAGTTGCGCCATGCTTGAGTCGGATTCCGCGCAGGAAGCTGCACGGTCCGGACCTCAAGGTGTGGCCCCTCGCCTTCCCGCATTGGCGAAATCGGCCCATGCGCTGCCGGTCCCAGAGGTTTCCAAGCGATTTGGGACGTCCCTGAACCTGGGCCTGACGGATGCGGAGGCTCGGCAACGGCGGGCGCGGATCGGCCCCAACGCGATCGCTGCAACGAGACGGGCCGGCAAGCTCACCCTGCTCCTGCACCAGCTCGCAAGCCCCGTCGTCTATCTCCTTGCGGCAGCTGGCGGGCTCTCCTTCTTCTTCGGCGATTGGCAGGAGGCGGCTGCGGTCATCGCTGTCCTGGTCGTCAACACGGCCCTCGGCTTCTTCACCGAGTTGAAGGCGGTCCGGTCCGTCGAGGGCTTGCGGGCGCTCGGGACGCATTCGGCGCGCGTCCGTCGCGACGGGCACGCCAGGGTGCTGGCCGCCGAGGATCTCGTCCCGGGCGACATCGTGTTGATCGAGGGCGGTGACGCGGTCCCCGCCGACATTCGGCTGATCGAGGCGTCGAACCTGGGCGCGGACGAATCCACGCTCACGGGAGAATCCGTTCCCGTGGACAAATCGGCGGAGCCGGTTGCCGAGGATGCGCGCCACGCCGAGCGCGCGTCGATGCTGTTCCGGGGCACCCTGGTAACGCGCGGTAGCGGCACCGGTGTCGTCGTCGCGACCGGCACGAGAACCGAGCTTGGCGGGGTCTCGCGGCTCGTGGAGCAGGCCACACCTGACACTTCACCCCTGGAGCGTCGGCTGGAGCGCCTGTCCAGCCAAATGGTGTGGGTCGTCCTGGCGATCGCGACCATCCTCGCCGGGCTCGGCGTCGCGACCGGCAAGGATTTCCGGCTCATGACCGAGGCCGGCATTGCTCTGGCGGTCGCGGCCATCCCGGAAGGCCTGCCCATCGTCGCGACCCTGGCGCTCGCGCGCGGCATGTGGCGGATGGTGCGGAGGAACGCGCTGATCGAGCGCCTGTCGGCCGTCGAGACACTCGGTGCCACGACCGTCATCCTGACCGACAAGACCGGCACGCTCACCGAGAACCGGATGACGGTGCAGCAGCTGTCGTTGCCCTCCGGCGACCTGGACGGCCCCAGGCCGGGGTCGGATCTCCCGCCCGAGGCCGAACGGCTGCTTCGCGTCGCGGTCCTCTGCAACGACGCATCGCTCGGACCGGGGCCTGACCTCGGCAGCGGCGATCCGATGGAACAGGCGCTGCTGCGGGCGGGCCGGTCCGTCGGGTTGGACCGTGCGGCCCTCCTTCGCGATCAGCCGCTCGTGCGGAAACATGCCTTCGAGGCGGCGACTCGCATGATGGCCACGGTCCACGCGGTCGGGCCGCGCCACATGGTGGCGATCAAGGGCGCGCCGGAGGCGGTGCTCGCCGCCTCGCGGCGCGCCAGCGATGGCGCGCGCGACCGTCCGCTCGACGAGGCTGCCCGAGAGCTGTGGCGGCGCCGCGTCGAGGATCTGTGCGCGCGGGGCCTGCGGGTCATAGCCTGTGCCGAGCGGATGGTGGCGGATCCGGGATCCCCTCCCTTCGAGCAGCTTGCCTTCCTCGGCTTGGTCGGTTTGGAGGACCCCGCCCGCAAGGACGTGCCAGAGGCGGTTGCGGCCTGCCGCGGCGCAGGCATCCGCGCGGTCATGGTCACCGGCGACCACGCGGTGACCGCCCGAAGCATCGCCCTCGCGGTCGGCCTGGCCGGCCCGGAGCTACGCGTCGCGGAGGGCATACCCGCTACCGGCCTGGCGGATGGATTGGAGAATGTCGCCGTCTTTGCCCGCGTGAGCCCGGCCGAGAAGCTGGCGCTCGTCCGCGCGTACCAGGAGAAGGGCGAGGTCGTCGCGATGACCGGCGACGGCGTCAATGACGCCCCGGCCTTGAAGCAGGCCGACATCGGCATCGCGATGGGCCGGCGGGGAACAGATGTGGCGCGCGAGGCCGCGGCCATGATCCTCCTGGACGATGCTTTCCCGACGATCGTCGGCGCGATCCGCGAGGGGCGGGTTATCTTCGACAATATCCGCCGGTTCGTCACCTACCTCCTGGCCTGCAACCTGAGCGAAGTGATGGTCGTCGGGCTCGCCGTCATGTCGACGCTGCCGCTGCCGATCCTGCCGTTGCAGATCCTCTACCTGAACCTCGTCACCGACGTCCTTCCAGCCTTCGCGCTGGCTATGGGAGACGGGCAGGACGACATCCTCCGGCGCCCCCCGCGGAACCCGAAGGAGCCCATCCTCGGACGCGCGCAATGGATGCGGATCGCCCTGCATGCCGGCCTCATGACGGCGACGACCTTCGGAAGCCTAGCCGTTGCCGAATTCTGGCTCACGCTCGACCGCGCGTCGGTCGTCACGGTCACCTTCCTGACGCTCGCCTTCGCGCAGCTCTGGCAGATCTTCAACATGCGGGCCTCCGGATCGAAGCCCTTCCGCAACGAGGTCACGGGCAACGCCTGGGTCTGGGCGGCCCTGCTCGTGTGCACGGCGCTGCTCGTCGGCCCGGCCCACCTTCCTCCGATTGGTGCCGTGCTCGGTCTCGTCCCACTTGATAGGACCAGTTGGGCCCTTGTTCTCTCGGCGAGTCTCGCACCACTCTTGGTGGTCCAACTCGGAACCCTGGCCGCCGGCGCCTTCAGGCCCTCGATATCCGGTGGCTGCCCCACGTGAAGTCCGGCGGCTCCGCCGCTCGGACGATGCGAGCATCCCTGCAAGCGTCCAACCTCGGACAGGAGAGCGATGGCCCCGACTGCAGCGGATTGGGACGAACGGGTCGAGCGGCTGACCGGCCGCCTTCCCGTGCACCTGCGCGATACGGTCACGTGGCTGAGAAAGCCCTCTCGGCGTCCGGCGCGTCTGGCGGCGGCCCTTGCCCTGATCGGGGGCGGCCTGCTCTCGTTCCTGCCGGTTCTCGGCCTCTGGATGCTGCCCCTTGGTCTCGCCCTCTTGAGCGAGGACATCCCGGCGCTGAAGCCGCGACTTGAAGCGGCGGCTCGCGCGATCGAGCGTTTCCTGTCCCGCTTCCGCAAGTCATGACCGGTCCGGGCGCGGGTGACGGAGCGCGCATGTCGAACGGCGCGACGTTGCGCTGGATCAAGGCGGGCCGGCTGCGTGGGTCGAGATTCGGGCGGACGCCAGCCCGGAGCCCTCATGTCCCTTCCATCCTCCTCTCCCCTCGCCGCTTTCCGCGATATCCTGGTTGCCGTTACCGAGGAGGGCCGTGGCGACGAGCCCGAGACAGGGCTGGCCTATGGCCTCGTGCTCGCCGCCGCGGCGGGCGCTCACCTGACCGTGCAATCCGCCGCCCGCCGGCTGACCATGGTCGGAGGGGCGGGATTGGGATTCGTCAACGACCTCGTCGCGGATGAGAACCGGCGCCTGCGCAGCCTCGCGCAGGCGCTTGCCGAACGCATCGCCGGCGACGCCGCGACGGCGGGCGTGATCTGTACGACCGAGGCTCCCGCCCTTGCCTACCCGGATCTGGTCGCGCGGATCACGGCCCGCGCCCGGCTCGCCGACCTGACTGTCCTGGATGCGGAGATGCGGGAGATCGATCTCGATCGCGATCTGATCGACGGGGTCCTGTTCGGGAGCGGTCGCCCGCTCATCGTGGTACCGGCGGGACGCTCCGCATGCCGCGCAGGTCGGATCGTCATCGCCTGGGACGGCAGCGCCCAGGCTGCGCGGGCTGCAAACGACGCGCTGCCGTTCCTGCGCGCGGCCGAGGCGGTCGAGATCGTGTCCGTCGTCGGCGAGAAGGACTGGCCGGCCTCGGTGGCCGGCGCCGAATTCGCCCCGCACCTCGCGCGCCATGGCGTCAACGTGTCGGTGAACGTCCTGCCGGTTGTCGAGGACGTCGCGGAGACGCTCAGGACCCAGGTCGGACTGTTCCGCGCGGACATGCTGGTCATGGGCGCCTACCGGCATTCACGCCTGCAGGAATGGTTTCTCGGCGGCGTAACCCAGTCGCTCCTGACCCGAAGCCCGGTCCCGCTGTTTCTTGCCCATTGACCGATGACGTGGCAGGCGGGTCATCCGGTCCAGGTGCTTCGGCCGTAGCCAGGCTTTGATCTGGATCAGGGGCCTGCGGCCGCCCCTGCCGTAAGCTCCGCGGCATCGCAGGAGATCGGGCATGCTCGACGCGGATGTGAGAGACCCGGCAGAGCTGCCGGGCACCATGCTCGCCGAGCAGCTGATCCATCTCGCGGGCGCCGATGCAGCCGGCATCCTGCTCGGCGCGCGCGTCTCGATCATCCTGACGAGCCGGGCCGACAGCCCGCCGCCATGCTCGGCCTCCTGCGCTCTCGCGCAGCTCCTCGCCCATCGCGCCGGGACACCCTGATGACGCCGACGATCCTCGTGCTGAACGCCGGCTCATCGAGCCTCAAATTCGCCCTCTACGCGGCGGGCACCGAGACGCCCCTGTGCCGAGGCGGCGTCTCGGGCATCGGCGGCGAGGCGAAGATCGACGCCTCCGGAACCCACACATCCTTCCTCGCCGCGACTCCTGCGATCGCCCATGCCGACCACGAGACGAGCGTGGCCTGGCTTCTCGACGCGTTGGACGATGCGCCCGACCTGACCTTGACGGCCGCCGGGCACCGGGTGGTCCATGGCGGACCGGATTTCGCGGAGCCGGTCCGCGTGGACGACGCGGTGCTGGCCGCGCTCGATCGCCTCACGCCGCTGGCGCCGGCCCACCAGCCGCACAACCTCGCGGCGATCCGGGCGGTGACGCGGGCTTGGCCCAGCCTGCCCCAGGTGGCCTGCTTCGACACAGCGTTCCACCGCACGCAAGCTCGGCTCGCGCAGCTCTTCCCGATCCCGCATGCCCTCGCCGATGCAGGACTCGTCCGCTACGGCTTCCACGGCCTGTCCTACCAGCACATCGCCGAGACCCTGCCGCGGATCGCGGGCGACAGGGCGGACGGCCGGGTGATCGTCGCCCATCTCGGGCACGGCGCCAGCCTCTGCGCCCTGAAGGACCGCCGCAGCATCGCGACCACGATGGGCTTCACGGCCCTCGACGGGCTGATGATGGGCACGCGCTCCGGCGCGGTCGATCCCGGGCTGGTGCTCCACCTCATCCGCGAGCGCGGCCTGGACCCGGACGCCGTGGCGCACCTCCTGAACGCGGAATCCGGGCTGCTGGGCGTCTCCGGCCTCAGCGACGACGTGCGGGTGCTCCAGGCGAGCGCCGATCCGCGCGCCGCGGAAGCGCTGGCCCTGTTCGCCTACCGGGCGGTGCGGGAGGCCGGATCGCTCATGGCCGCGCTCGGCGGACTCGACGCGCTCGTGTTCACGGCCGGGATCGGCGAGAACGCGCCCGCGGTCCGGGCGGCGATCTGCGCCGGGCTGGCCTGGGCGGGGGTCGTCCTCGACGAGAGTTGCAACGCCGCCGGGCGCGGGCGGATCAGCCGGGCGGAATCCGCGGTCGCCGTCTACGTCGTTCCGGCCGACGAGGAGGCACCGATCGCCCGGGCGGTCAATCGCTTGGTGCCCGGCTTGCCGGAGCCGGTCTGATCGCGGGAGCCGGCATCCCGGTCGCTCCGCGGCGGTTGAAGAGGGACAGGATATCCGCGCGCAGGGCCGGCAGCGGCCGGTCGGCCGCGAGGCGCTGCCATGCGAGCGGACCGCAGCCCCGCGCGACCTGGGCGGCCAGGATGGCGGCGGTGGCGTCCGAGGGGTCGCCCGTGCGCGCCTCGATCCGGCGCGCGAGGGTCGCGGCCGGGGCCTCCAGCCAGACGCCGCAGAACGGCACGCCGCATGTCCGCGCCACCGCCTCGATCGCCGCCCGTTCCGCGGGACGGTCGAACACGGCATCCGCGACCGCAGCGTGGCCCGCGGCCAGGACACGGCCCGCCTCCTGCCGCAGGGTCGCGTAGACGCGCTCGGACGCTGCGGCATCGTAGGCGGAGTCCGGCAGGCGCGTGAGGGCGCCGACCCCGTGCAGGCGCTTGCGGATCCGGTCGCTCGACAGGATGCGGGCGCCGGGTGCCGGCCCAATCCAGGGCGCGGCCGCCGCGGCGACGCTCGACTTGCCCGAACCGCTGAAGCCGCCGACCGCCAGCAGGCCTGCATCGGCATCCGCGAGCAGATTGCAGGCGAGGTCGAGATAGGCCCGCGCCTCCGCGGTCCTGGCAGCCGCGTCCTCGGCACCCTCGGCCTGGGCCGCCGTGACGTGGGCGCGGATCACGGCGCGCGTCGCCATCAGGAACGGCAGCAGGCCGATCCCCTCGGTCTCGTCCGCCGCGTCGAGGTAGCGGTTCAACAGGAGGTTGGCGAGGTCGGGGCGGTCGCGGTGCCAGAGATCCATCAGCACGAAGGCGAGGTCGTAGAGCACGTCGATCGTCGCGATGGACTCGCTGAACTCGATCCCGTCGAACGGCGTCGGCCGGCCCTCGAACAGGCAGATGTTGCGCAGCGTCAGATCGCCGTGGCAGCGGCGGACCTTGCCGGCGGCGCGGCGGGCGTCGAGCAGTGGGACGTGCCGCGCCAGGATGGCCCGGAACCGGACCGCGAGGGCTTCCGCGATGTTCGCCGGGACGAGGCCGGTCGCCCGGAGCGCGGCGTCGTTCATCTCCACGAGCGCCGCCATGGCGGCGGCTCCGCCATGCGCGCGGTGGATCTCCGCTCCGGCATGGAAGGCCGCCAGGGCCTGCGCCAGATCCACGATGTGGCTCGGCCCGAGGCGCCCGTCCCGCGCCATCGCGTCGAACAGGTCGGCTTCCGGAAAGCGGCGCATCTCCACGACGGCGTCCACGAGGTCTCCGGCCCCGTCGAAGGTCAGGGCGCCATTCGGTTCGCGGGTGATCCGGCGCGCGCCGCGGTAGAGCGCCGGCGCGGTCCGGCTGTTGAGCGCAACCTCGGCCGTGCAGGCGGCGAGGCGCCGCGCGGGGGTCGAGAAATCGAGATAGGGGAAGCGCACCGCACGCTTCAGCTTGAGCACGCGATCCCCCGCCAGGAAGAGGCGGGAAATGTGGGTGGTTACGGTCTCAACCGGCCCCGCCTCCGCCAGCGCCCGCTTCAGGAACGTCACGACCGCGTTCTGGTCTTCGTACGGCATCGGAGCGATCCCCTGTTGGGTCATGCCAGTCTGGATCGACGCCGCGACATCGGCAGGATGGGACCCCGGCCGGGCGCGGCGCGGCCGCCGAGCGCGAAGGGCTTCACCAGCTCGGCCAGGACCAGATAGGTCACCGTGATCGCCAGCATCGCCAGGAGGACGGGGCCCGGCGGCGGCGTGAATCCGAACCAGTGTCCCACGGGCGTGAACGGCAGCGCGAGGGCGACCGTGAGGGCGGCGAGCGAGGACACCGCGAGCGCGGCGCTGGGCCGGTCGCGCCAGGGCCGCCCGTTGGTGCGGATGACGAAGATCACGAGGATCTGCGTCGCCATCGATTCCAGGAACCAGGCCGTGCGGAATGTCTCCGGCGCCGCGCCGAAGACGACCAGCAGGAGCGCGAAGGTCAGGAGGTCGAACACGGACGACAGAGGGCCCATCACGGAGGCGAAACGCACGAGGCGTCCCATGTCCCAGATCTGCGGCTGGGCACTGGCCTGCGGCCGCACCCCGTCGAAGGGGATGCCGACCTCGGAGAGGTCGTAGAGCAGGTTGTTCAAGAGGATCTGAGTCGGGAGCATCGGCAGGAACGGCAGGGCCACCGAGGCTGCGGCCATGGACAGCATGTTGCCGAAATTCGAGCTCGCGCCCATGCGGACGTATTTCAGGACGTTGGCGAAGGTCCGGCGTCCCTCCGCCACGCCGTCGGCCACGACCTCCAGATCGGGGGCGAGCAGGATCATGTCGGCCGCCGCCTGGGCGACGCCGGTGGCGCCCTCCACCGACAAGCCGATATCCGCCTGCCGGAGGGCGGGCGCATCGTTGATGCCATCGCCGAGGAACCCCACCACGGCGCCGTCGGCCTTGAGCGCGCGCACCACGCGCACTTTCTGGTCGGGGGTGAGGCGCCCGAACGCATCGACCGCGCGCACGCGCACGGCGAGGGCCTCGTCGCTGAGCGCGGCGACCTCGGCCCCGGACAGGGTGGTCTCGCCCGCGAGGCCGACGAGGCCGGCAAGGCGGTGCACCACGACCGGATCGTCCCCGGACAGGATCTTCACGCGCACGCCCGCCGCCGCGAGGCGGGCGACGGCGGCCGCGGCGGTCGCCTTGGGCGGATCCGCGAAGGCGCAGAAACCTTCCAGGACCAGATCCCTCTCGTCCGTCTCCGCGGCGCCGGTCGAGCCGGTGCGCGAGGCCACCGCGATGCTGCGCAAGCCGTCCCCGGCGAGCGCCCGGACGCGGTCGAGCGCTTCCGCGCGCTCCGCCTCCGTCATCGGCCGTTGGGCGTCACCCGCACGTCGGTGCATGCAGAGCGCCAGCACCGCCTCCGGTGCACCCTTCACGATCAGGAGCGGGCCCTCCGGACCGTCCACTCGGACCGAGCCGGAGCGCCGGGCGAAGTCGAAGGCGCGGCGGCCTGTGAGCCGCCAGCCGGCGGCAGCGCCCGGAGCGGCACCGACGAGGGCAGCATCGAGCGAACCGCGGTCGCCGCCGAGATCGGCCGCGATGGCGGCGAGCCGGGCGGCCCGCGGATCGTCGCGGCCGGCCCCGTCGAGGCTCTGGGTCAGGGCGATCTCCGCGGCGGTCAGGGTGCCGGTCTTGTCGGTGCACAGGATCGTCATTGCGCCGAGATCGTGGATGGCCGCGAGCCGCTTCACGATCACCTTGCGCTTGGCCATGCGCAGCGCGCCGCGGGACAGGGTCACGGTGGTGATCATCGGCAGAAGTTCGGGGGTGAGCCCGACCGCCAGGGCCACTGCGAAGAGCAGCGAATCGAGGACGGGACGGCCGAAGGCGACCCGGAAGGCCAGGACCGCGACGACGAGGGCGATCGTCATCCGGGCGACCACCAGACCGAACGCGCGCAGGTCCCTCTGGAACGGCGACGCTTCCGGCTCCGCCCCAAGGGCCGCAGCGGCCGCGCCGAACATCGTGGCCCGGCCCGTGGCGGCGACCAGCGCGACGGCCTCCCCGGTCTGCGCCACCGCACCGCGGAACAAGGCGTTGGAGGCCTCGGCAGGGTTCGCGGCGGCGATGGCGCCAGGCCGCTTCTCCACCGGATAGGGCTCGCCGGTCAGCGCCGCTTCCGCGGCCGTGAAGGCGTTGCTCTCGACGATGAGGGCGTCGGCCGGGACGATGTCGCCGGCCCTGACGCGGATGAGGTCGCCCGGCACGACGTCCTCCACCGGGATCGTCGTATAGACGCCGTCGCGGCGGACCTCCGCCTTGAGGGCGACCGAGCGGCGCAGGGCCTCCGCGGCCCTGAGCGCGTGCCCCTCCTGAACGGTATCGAGTCCGATGGACAGCGCGAGGATGGACGCGATGATCGCGCCGCCAATCCAGTCTCCGGACACGGCCGAGACCAGCGCGGCCACCAGCAGGATCAACGAGAGGGGCTCGAGGATCCGCCGCAGGATCGCCCCGAGACGGGTCACGGCGGCGTCAGGCGCGTCGACATTCGCGCCATATCGGACCAGGCGGTGATCGGCCTCCGCGGTCGAGAGGCCGCCGGTTGCGCAGCCGAGCGTCGCGGCCAGGGCCTCAGGGGTCGCTGTCCAGAAATCCGGGACCTGGGCTGGGATGGGATGCGGACTGGAACGCGCCGGACGAAGCGGCCAACGCAGACGCTGCGTCCATGACGGCGACGGAGGAAGCTCGGACGGCGCGACGATCATCCGGACCTCGATCCTGAGCCCGCTCCGGGCACCGTTGAATCCATGCCCACCGCGATCTTCGCGGCGTGCCGGCTGGGCGCGCGAAACCGTTCAGACCTCATGGGCCGACGGAGATCCGCTCAGGCGCCAGAGTTCGGAACGCGCCGCGCTGATCGGCGCGGCGCCGACGCTCACATGCGACCCCCTCGCCCCGGCGGATTGCTGAAAACCGAGCGCCCAGGGCGCCGCGATCAGGCCGGCGCCGAGCAGGAGGCTCCACCCGTTGAGGAGGAAGTCCTCCGGCTGATTGTCGATGGTGCGCATCCTGCGCTCTCTCCACCGGCGCGGCGCGAGCGGCGCCCTTGTCATCGGAACGGTGTTGCAGGGAGGCTCGGTATGCCTTGCGCTAGATCAACCGGGAGGCGGCGCTGCGCGCATCCGGCTCTAGCCCCGGACTGACCGCGTGACAGCCGGGGCGGCCGCGCGGACACCCGAGCCTGTGACGTTGCGGGATGGCAGGCTCATGCCGATCGCCATTCCGGCAGGGAGTCGCCGCCGACCCGTCGGCGGCACACCAGGCTCCAGAGTGCGCGGTCGAGGACGTCGCGCACGAGACTTCCGAAGATCCACGCCCGCAGGCAGGTGCTGCACAGTGACGCTCGCACCGTGCCGGGAGGGGCGGCATGCCGCATCCTCGGCGTATCCAGGCCGACCGTCCTCTCCGAACCTCGTCCCGATGAGCTGATCTGCGGTTCGGAAGGGGAACGCCGCAAGCATCGCTCGCTCACGGCTCTGTCCTGGACTTGAGATGGATCAAGGTCGAGCACCCACGGCGGACGCACGGTGGACAGGGTTCATCGTTCTCCGTCGCAGGACCTTCCCATGTCTTATGCCAGCATCATGGTCGCAGTCGACGACGGGCTGCACGCCGCACAGCGGGTGCGGCTCGCCGCGGACCTCGCGCATCGCCTCGGCACGCGGCTCGTCGGCGCCGCCGCATGCCAGCCGGACTATCCCCGGGGATACGGCGAGACGGCCGTGCCCATGGGGACGGCCATCGAGGACATCCGTCAGGTCGCCCTCGCGACGCTCGGAGATTTCGAGCAGGTGTTCCGCGAGGCTGCGAGCCGATGCGACCGCGTCGAGTGGCGGTCGGACCTCGACCATCCCGTGCGATTCCTGGAGCAGCAGGCGCGGGCCGCAGACCTCGTCGTCGTCGGTCGCTACGCCAAGAACGAGGGCGTGTCCCTCGGCGCGGCGGTCGACCTCGGCGACGCGCTGATGCGGCTGGGCCGTCCGGTGCTGGTCGTTCCGCCCGGCGTCGAGCGCGTCGAGGCGAAACGGGTCGTCATCGGGTGGAAGAACACGCCGCAGACGCGCCGGGCAGTGTCCGACGCGATGCCGCTGCTCAGGCGCGCGGAGACGGTCCAGGTGCTGCGCGTGACCGAGGACGAGGACCAGGCCGAGATCGAGGACGTTGCCCGGTATCTCGCCCTCCACGATGTGAAAGCGACACCCCGCCGGATCGCGCCCTCGGGCTGGACGGCCGCCGCGGCACTCCAGAGGGCGGCGGTCGAGGCCGATGCGGACCTGATCGTGACCGGCGCCTATGGCTACAGTCGCCTGCGGGAATGGTTCTTCGGCGGGGTGACCCGTGACCTCCTCGCCGAAGCATCGGTCTGCAGCCTGATGAGCCACTGACGGGAGGGATATCGATGGCCAATCCAGGCAACCCCGGCGATCCTGACCAAGGCTTCCCGCTCCCCTCACCCGCGTGGACGCCGGAGCCGGCGCAGACCCCGCTCCCGGAGCCCATGGGCGTGCCCGCAACCGAGCCGGACGACGTTCCCCCCCCGAACGAGCCGCTCGGCATCCCGGGCGGAATGCCGCCGGAGATCGTGCCCTGATCGACGGCGGATCCGGATTGCGCCGGCCGCCGCGCCGTCGGAGACGACCGGGCCGTATCGCACCGCACTCGCCGGCTGGCGCTATTCCTGCGCGCTGACTTGGAAAAGCCGGTTCGTGAAGGGCCGGTGGGCGGGCGTCCGGATGGTATGGCGGAGACGCCGCCGGCCGTGTGGCAGGCGTCGCACGACGCCGTCAGACCGTCTCCGAGAAGTGGCTCAACGCGTCAAACACCGGGGCTCACGGTCTCTGGCCCGTCCGGCAACCAGATCTGGCCAGATCTGGGCAGGGCGCGCCTGAACCGGCAGCATGATGTTCCCGAGACTCATCCCGGACAAGGGGGTGAAGCGCCCGCGGGCGGCGGTGCAAATGGAGACGGCAGGCTCTCGGCCGGAGAAGCGGCCGAGGTGCCGCCGCACGCAGAGCGCATGGTGGGCGCCGTCACGCCTCGCGGATACCGGGCTTCTTGCCGGCCTCGAAGGTGAACTCGACTCCCGCTTCCTCCAGGGCACGGCGCACGGCGAGCAGCGTTTCCGACCGCGACCGGACCGCCGAATCGGGATCCTCCAGCCGGTTGAGGGTCGAGACCGAGACGTTGGCCAACGCGGCGAGTTCCTCCTTCGACAACCCGGTGATGGCGCGGGCCGCCCGGATCTGGCTCGGGATCAGGGACTCCTCGGCAGGCATCGCCTTCGCGGCCACCTGCGGCATCGCGGCCTCGGGCGGCGGGGTCCCGTAACGGGTCCGTCCCGGCACGTTAAGGCAGACCCCGACCCATTCGCGGACTGAGCCGTCCTTGTTCAGCACCGGCGCGCCGCGCGCGTTGAACCAGCGGTAGATCCCGTCCGCGCACAGGACGCGATAATCGGTGTTGTAGGGCGCGGTGTGCTCAACCGCCGTGGTCCAAGCCGCGAGCGTGCGGGAGCGGTCCTCCGGATGGACGGCGTCAAGCCAGCCCAGACCCTGCATCTGCGCGTAGGATTGGCCGGTCAGCGCCATCCACTGCGGCATCTCGCTGGGCTCGCCGTTGGCCTTGTTGACCCAGAAGACCGAGGCTGTCGCGGCGATCAGCGCGTTCAGACGGTCATGCCGCTGCATGAGGGCGTTCTTGGTCTCGTGCTGCGCCGTGACGTCGAACACGACGCCCATGCCCTGGTTCGGACGCCCATCCGCGCCGATCATCACCTCGGCATGGTGCAGAACCCAGCGCTGGGTTCGGTCCGGCCGGATGATGCGGAACTCCCGGCTGATCGGCTGACCGGCGCGCAGCACGGCGATCTGGTCACCGTGCGCGGCTTGGTCCTCCGGATGGATCATGTCGAGCCCGAAGCCGAAGGTCATCTCGGAGGCCGGGTCGAGGCCCAGGATCCGGTACAGGCCCGGCGACGCGTCCAGCCGCTCGGAGCGGAGGTCGGCCGACCAGAAGCCGATCTTTCCCGTATCCTCGACCAGCTTCAGATAGTGGCGCGAAGAAAAACCGCGCGGGGCGGCGGCGACCTCCGCCTGCGCCTGCGGACGCATCAGTGCACGTGTCGGCATCGCCTCGCCCTCCGTCGCCAGCGCCGAATGGAGTGGTAGACGGCATGCCATCATCGTGGTGCCGCAAGCGTTAAGGAGACAGAATCTGCACCAATTTGACTGACATTCGCCGATCTTTGTCAGTTACGAAGTGCCGATGATGCGGCCAGGACGCGGTGTCCGTGCCTGCACGCGATTCGCGCGACGGCCGAGTTCCGGTTTCGGTAACGGCGGGGCCCATGCCTGTGCCGGCGGCACAGGGAATGAAACAAAGCATTCCACTGCGATCGAGCTTCGAGGACTGAGCGCCGGAAAGACATGAAATACGATCGAGAACCCCGCGATCGTACCCGTCTTTCAACAATCGGCTTGAGATTCCGGCAGCCGGGAACGCGCATCCAACCGGGACAGAACCGAGGAGAACCCGGCCCTGCCGCCGGCACGCGCCTCGCGACGGGCCGGCGACGCGCACCGTCTCACCGCCGAAAGACAGATAACCCGTCTTATCCTAGAAAGATGCAGCGGAAATTCAATTCCCAAGCAACGGATGTTTAAATGGCGCGGCGGCAGAGGTTTAAAACAGTGCGGGGAGCAATAAATGACGCGCCTTTCCGATCTCAAGATCGTTACAAAGATCACAATACCTCTGCTGCTGGTGGCGGCCGTGGCAGGTTGGCTCGTGTATCGCGCGCATGGCGTGTTCGACGAGCTGAGCGAGAAGACCCAGCACATCGTCGACGTACAATCCGCGCGGCTTGAGAACATCCTCAATGTCCGCATCAACGTGACCGAGGCGACGGTTCAGAACCGCAACATCCTGATCGATGACCGCGCTTCGGAACGAGCCAACTTCAAGACACGCTATGATGACGCCGTGAAGAAGGCCTACAGCGCGGTCGACAACCTGATCGCGCTGTCGAACTCGCCCGAACGGCGCGCGATCAATCAGAAGCTGCGCGAGATCGTCGAAGCCTATTTCAGCGTCGTAGACCGCGCGAACGCGGCGAGCCTCAACCAGGATGCCGAGGGGGCAAGAAAGATCGTCCTTGTCGAAGGTCTTGCCGCCCGCAACAAGGTGCGCGAGTTCGTCCAGCCGCGCATCGACAACCTGACGGCCGAGCTCGCCAGGGCGAAGAGCGAGGCCCAGGCGAGCGCCGAGCGGGCGACGACTGTCCTCGTCACGGCCGCGGTCGCCGGCTTGCTCGCGGCGTTGGCCGGCGCGTTCGCCATCGTCCACTTCGGCCTCGCACGGCCCTTGAAGAACCTGGTCTCCGTCCTGCAGCGCATGGCCAAGGGCGACATCGACGCCGACATCGCGGAAGCGGCCCGGCGCGACGAGATCGGCCAGGTCGGCAAGGCGGTGGAGGGCATCAAGGCCATGGTCGCCCGGAAGGCCGCCGAGGAAGCACAGACCAAGCGCGCCGCCGACGAGGCGGCCGTGGCCGAACGCCGCCGCACCATGGTCGATCTCGCGGACGGCTTCGAGCGCGCCGTCGGCGGCATCGTCGGCATGGTCTCGGCCTCCGCGACGGAGCTGCAAGCCACCGCCGCGACGATGACGGCAACGGCGACCGAGACGGCCACGCAATCCACGACCGTGGCGGCGGCCGCCGAGCAGGCGGCTTCCAACGTCGGCACCGTCGCGGCGGCTTCGGAAGAACTGGGGAGTTCGGTTCAGGAGATCGGCCGTCAGGTGCAGGGATCGGCCTCCCTCGCGCAGGCCGCGGTCGGCGAGGCTGACCAGACGGCACGGCTCGTCGAGGAACTCACCGCCGCCGTGGCGAAGATCGGCGACGTCGTCGCGATGATCTCGGCCATTGCCGGCCAGACCAACCTGCTGGCGCTGAACGCGACCATCGAGGCGGCGCGGGCCGGCGAGGCCGGCAAGGGCTTCGCGGTGGTCGCCGCCGAGGTCAAGGAACTCGCATCCCAGACGGCCCGGGCCACGGACGAGATCGGCGGCCAGATCGGCCGCATCCAGGGCGTGACGGGCCAAGCGGTCTCGGCCATCGGCTCGATCACGGGGCGCATCCGCGAGATCAATACGGTAGCCGCCAGCATCGCCGCCGCCGTCGAGCAGCAGGGCGCGGCGACCCAGGAGATCGTGCGCAACGTCGCGCAGGCGGCCACGGGCACCGCGGAGGTGACGAGCAACATCGCCGGCGTCGCGCAAGCCTCGGAGGACACCGGCGCCGCGGCGACCCAGGTCCTGTCGTCGTCCGGTGAGTTGTCGCGGCACGCCGAGCAACTCTCGGCGGAGATGACCCGCTTCCTCGCCACCGTGCGGGCGGCCTGAGGAGTCCCTGATGAAGGGGAAGGCGGACACCAACGCCATGAGGCTGGCCCGCGCCGTGGGGCGGCCCACGCTGGCGAGCCTCGGCGTCACGGTCCTCGCAACCGGGACCGGCGTGATCGCGCGGGCTCGTTGCCCGGCCGGCATCCCGTCCAGGGCGGGGCGCCCGGAACAGGCCGTGCCGGGTCACCGGCGCGGCGGGCCGCTCCCGGTCGGACAGGCATGACCGCCATGGCCGACATCATCCCACTCGGCGCCGTCCCGGGCGCGGCGGATGCCCGTTCGATGCTGCTCGACCTGCGGCAGCGCCTCGACGCAGGCGAGGATATCGGCCCCCGGGTCGCGCAGATCCGTCAGAGCGCGGCGGCGATGCGGGCGTTGGCCGGCGGCCTCAGGCGTGTGCTGGAAGCGCCGGACGAAAGGCTGGCTGCCGAACCCGAGGTCCTGTCCGCGGCCGAAAAGATTCTCGCTCTGGCGGAGCGCAATGTCGCGAAGGTCGAGGAATTGCTTCGGCTCGCCGAGGACCGGAATCCCTAGCCAGGGGGCTCGCACCGCCATCTTCCGTCGCCTGAGTCTTCTTGCTGCGTTCGAGGTTTCCGGCTCAGGAGGTTTGCGATGGCCGGGCTGTCCTGGCTCTCGGATGAGGCCTGGACGCGGATGGCGGCCTGGAGGGCATCTAGACACTCGTCGAGCGGCAGCAGGGTGTATCGGCGGAAAGCGATACCATCAGACCCCGGGATCAAACCGATCGGCCAAAGTCGAGTTGAGGGGTGAAATCCGTGTCGACGGTCACGCGCCGGCAATAGGCCGCCATCAGGCGGGCACAGTGCTGCAAGTCCTCCAGACTCAGCAATTCGCAGGGGGTGTGCATATACCGGATTGCAACACCCAGCAGGCCGACGGCCATTCCGTCCCTGTTGAGCTGCATCGCATTGGCGTCCGTCGGTGTCGCGCTGGGGAAGACGCTCACCTGGACCGGGATCCCTTCCGCTCGGGCCGCCTCGGTCAGGAGCGCAAACACCTTGGGATTGGTGTTTGGGCCGCGCGCGATGCTCGGGCCCTTGCCGATGTCGAGCCGGCCGTATCGCTCCTTGGTGACGCCGGGATAGTCGATGGCGTGACCGACATCGACGGCAAGCCCCGTCTGGGGCGCGATGCGAAAGGCAGCGGTCCGCGCGCCGCGCGAGCCGATCTCTTCTTGCACCGAGGCCACCGCATACACGCCGACGCCTGCCTCGAGGCCACCTTCCTGGCTGAGGTTGCGCAAGGCCTCTGCGACGATGAACAGGCCGGCCTTGTTGTCGAACCCGCGCGCCGTCGCCCGATCGCCCATCAACGTCTGGAACTCGTACTGGTACGTGATCACATCGCCCAGCTGGATGACCGCCTCGGCCTGCTGGCGCGACGTCGCGCCGACATCCACCCACAGATCCGTCAGTTTCGGCTTCTTCTTCCGCTCGTCTTCATCGAGCAGGTGGATGGCCTTGCTGCCGACGACACCAGGAACCCGCTCCGTTCCATGAACCCAAACCCTTTGGCCCAACGGGATGACACTGTCGTGCCCGCCGATGCCGCTGATGTAGAGAAGGCCCGCCTCATCGATGTAGTGCACGATGAACCCGATCTCATCCATGTGGGCCGTGAGCATGATCTTCATCGGCGCTCCGGCGTTCAGCACGGCCACCACGTTGCCATGAACGTCGGTGCTCACCTGATCGGCGAAGGATTGCGTATACTCCCGGTAGAGCTTTGCCGCGCGCTGCTCGTAGCCGCTGGGTGACGGCACGTTCGCAAGGGCTTCTAGGAACGCCATCGATTCGAGACGCATTCAGGATTTACCTTCGGTCCAACAAGACGCGACGCGTTCGCAACAAGATGCCGATCGAACGCGAAGTGTCGAAAGGGTCCCTCGCGCGCAGGATGCAACGCGGATGAGCCTCGGCCGCAAGCGCACAGGGGCGCATCGATCCCGCGGAGGGATCGGACACTCAGCCTGTCAGTCCGGAAGGCGCCATCCCAGATGACGCGCAGCCAAGTTGTAGTGCCTCGAGCGTCGCAGGCACTCGTGTGCGACTTGGACGGCCGCCTCGATGTCTGCGCCGCGCTTGCGGGCCAGACTGGCCGCCCTCCGAACTTGTGACGCTCTATGCAGGCAGATATCGGAATCTCGCCGTCTGACGCGGGCGGGGTCCGCCTCTTGATCTGGATGTTCCGTTATCCGCATCGTGTTTCCACGCAGGTTGTCGGTACTTCTTCGTATCGGGCACGCTCTGTATGGACCTGCCGTCGGACTCGATCGCCGAGGCATTTGGCGCGTGATGTCGGATGTAGACATGGCGACCGGATCCAATCCCGGCGGAGGCGCCTCAGCGGCCCGACGGGAAGATCTGTTTCTGGGCCTGATCCGCGGTCACGGCTTGCATCAGAAGGCGGCCCTCCGTGTCGGGTCGGCGCCCCTCAAGCCGAAGCATTCGCTTCTGCAAATCTACTATCGCGTCATGCAGGTCCCGCAATGACGGAGATGCCGCCGCGATGGCCTCTTCAGGTTTGTCGCGAACGTCCGCCGATAGGGCCGATAGGGTGTCCCGGTTCATGAAGTCCTCACCTGTGGCGCGCTTGACCAAGCACCTGATGGCGCGTCTCGGATCGCGCCGGCGTCGGGCGCGGTATTGGGCTGCTCGAATGTTACCCAGGGCTCGCGCGTTATGCGGCCCGTGTGCTGAAATCGACCCAGGCGCCGTTGTAGGAAACGGCGCTCATATAGATGACATTGCCATTCTGGTCGCGAACAAGGATCCTGCAGACCAGCTGATCCCTGTGCGATTGAATAGTATTCCAAATCAAACTTGCAATGAGCTCTTTCATATGTCGCTTGACACCGTTCAGGTCCGGACATTCGGTGCCTCTGTCGTCGCACACCATGTCGCCGTTCTGAACGTCGAAATAGTAGCGCGGCACCAGCGTCTCCGGGAACGGCTCCTATCCCGACAACCGCTGCGGCGTGCGACGGTTTCGGTGTGGTGTCGCACCCAAGTCTCGGGCGCCTGCAGCCGCTCTGCGGGTGTGTCGCCGTTTCCAGAAAGCTTTTTCCCGGATCCCCGGAACTATCGCGCAGAAACGAGGTCCTTCATCATCGAGCGCCCCATGCAAGCGCGGCCTCTCGGGCCAGGATCTTCGGCCAGGATCTTCGATGAAGCTGTTCCAATGTCAGGTCTGCGACAACGTCCTCTATTTCGAGAACCGCACCTGCGAGCGCTGCAAGCACCGGCTCGCGTACGTGCCCGAACTCGGCACCCTCTCGGCCCTTGAACCCGCCGCCGGCGACACGTGGACAGCGCTGGCCGCGCCGGATCGCCCGGGCCGCCTCTGCGCCAATGCGGATTATGAGGCCTGCAACTGGCTTGTGGCACCGGGCTCAGAGCAGACGTTCTGCGTCGCATGTCGGCATAACGGCACCATCCCGAACGTCTCCGATCCGCCCCAGCGTGCGGCTTGGCAGCAGATCGAAGTGGCCAAGCATCGCCTGTTCTACACGCTCCTGCGCTGGAACCTGCCGCTCAAGACCCGCACCGAGGATCCCGCACACGGCCTCCTCTTCGACTTCCTGTCCGATCCGCCGGAGACACAGGGCCCGAAGGTCCTGACCGGACACGATAACGGTCTGATCACCATCGCCCTCGTGGAAGCCGACGATGTCGAACGCGAGAAGCGACGCAAGGGTATGGGCGAACCTTATCGCACGCTGATCGGGCACTTCCGTCATGAAATCGGCCACCATTACTGGGACGTCCTCGTGCGGGACGGCGGCAAGCTCGATGCGTGCCGCGCCGTGTTCGGCGACGACGATCAGGATTATGGGACGGCACTCCAGCGGCACTACGCAGAAGGCGCACCACCGGACTGGCAGGAGCACTTCGTCTCCACCTACGCCACCGCGCATCCGTGGGAGGATTTCGCCGAGACCTGGGCTCATTACCTGCACATCGTCGACACGCTGGAGATGGCAAGCGCGTTCGGGCTTGAGGTGAAGCCGCGCCTCGGCGGCAGCCAGGACCTGGCGGTCCGCGTGGATTTCGATCCCTATGGGGCGGCGGGCATCCAGCCCATCATCGACGCATGGCTGCCTTTCGTCTTCGCGATGAACAGCGTCAACCGTGCCATGGGCAATCGCGACCTCTACCCGTTCGTGCTTTCGCCGCGCGTCATCCGGAAGCTCGGCTTCATCCATGACCTCGTTCACGGACAGATCTGAGCATCAGGCCGGGACGTCCCGGCTGTTTCATGCCTTCGCGTGTGCGGTCGGGGTTGGGCTCCGGTTGGACAGGACGCCACAGCCTCTCGCTGCCTTTCGCCTCTGCCTCAGGTCGCGGTGACCCGAACCTCGACCGTCATGTTCCGATTGCTGCCGGTTGGTCCGGTGAAGCTACCAACCACGGGCATAGCCTGCCGCAGGTCTCTCACGACCACGAGCGGGATCAGGTGCGCGCTACCCATTCGGCGGCTGGTGGGGTCGAAGGTGATCCAGCCGCCCCCGGGCAGGTAAACCTCGCCCCAGGCGTGGGTCGATCCCGCATTCGCGGAGCCAACGAGGGTTTGTGTCGGATCGCAGAGGTAGCCCGAGACGAGCCGGGGCCCGCTCGACGAGCGAACGACCCGAGCCATCCCTCGCCGAGCCGTGCGAGACCTTCTCCCGCCAACGGCCTGTACGCTCGGATGTTGCGCCGCAGCCGGAAACGCAGGTCAGGTCCGCATTGGCGGTGCCGGACCTGCGTTTGTCACAACCTGCCGAGGTCTTGGGACAACTCCGCTGAAGTCGCTTCTGGCCGGCATACCTTCGCGCCACGCAGAAGCATGGAGGGCCGCCGTCTTTGCTGGACGGGATCCGCACCGATGCAGGCAGCGGCTCCTGGATCGGCGATCCCGGGCAAGGGCCCTACGCCCCCCGTCAGAGCCTCCCTGGCGATGCGGCAGACCAAGATATCCCGCTTGGTCTGCCGAAGGATGCTGCGCACGGCGGCCCCGACATTGACTGTGCGGAGCTCTCCCCGCGCGTTGCCGACCGGCTCGAGCGGGCGCGTTGGTCCTAGCCGCCGCCCTGGGTCGCGTTACCGCCGCCAGCACTGCCATTCGGCACCGCCCGCTCGGGGTGACTGGCATTGCCGCCGGCCGCAGAGTTCGTGGTGATGGTTTCAGCTCCGGTGGCGCCCGGTGCGATGATCACGTCACGAACGTTGCCTGTCGTGTTGGGCTGGCCTTGGATGATGGTGCCGGTGGTGCCCGGAGCCTCGCCGTCCGGCCCGAGCATGGCCGGCGACTGAGCGAACGCGCTGCTCATGAGCGACAGCGGTATCAGTGCGACAAAGGCCGTTGTTAGATAGCGCATGTTAGCTTTCTTGATCTGGAGAATACGCACCCGAAACGGTTGCGATGGCGATCGCGCCCGAAAACGATCTGACGGATACAATGAGACAACCCGTCTTTGTCTTGTGAGTTCTGTGCGAAACCGAACTTCCGCGGCCAGAATATCGAGCTGACCGGCCGCATCATTGGGGCGGCCGGGATCCTGGCCTCAGTCCAACACGGTGGGCGACCGAACCCGCAGGACCATGGGAGCCGAACGGCACGGTCCCGCGGAGGCCGGTCCTCCTGCCGACCCGTCTCGGCTGCGGATTTCCAAGCTTCCCGCCCCCTCCGAACCCGGCCGCACGTTGCGCCGCTTCCAACGGAGGCCGGGGCGACGAGCTTCCTCTTCGATCTATGTGCCTACACTTGTACTTTAGCATTTCTATCTTGTTCGGTGGTATATTGACCTACAAAGACTGGCGGGACGGTGAGGCACGGCCGAAATAGGCTAGTCGTTCAGATATGTTCTGCCATAACCATCAGATTATTGCCGGATTTCTCATGAACATTATTTCTGTAGCCGCAGGCGTGGCTCACCGGGCGCGGAGGAATACCGCTCCCGCCGCCCGCAGCGAAACGCTGCTGGGTGAATGACGTCGCAGCGGGGGCGCCAAGCAATCGACGGGTCGCGAGCCTCGCCGGTTCTGCGTGGAACTGTGTGTCGGCCTTCTACCTCGGAGGGGAACGGCTGCCGCGCTTCGGGTCGCCGATATCCCCGGCCTCCTGACCTATGCCCTG
The DNA here is from genome assembly GCF_900103195.1 of Methylobacterium sp. UNC378MF. Classification (GTDB taxonomy): domain Bacteria; phylum Pseudomonadota; class Alphaproteobacteria; order Rhizobiales; family Beijerinckiaceae; genus Methylobacterium. Next base: position 40,169 of record NZ_FMWU01000037.1, read on the forward strand.
TGCCAGATCCGGAACGTCCAGCAACTCGCTGTAAATTTGCCGGTGCGTGATCCGTCCCTCCAGAATCACGACAATCGTGGCGGCGATGACAAGAAAAAAGCCCAGTAACGCGAAACCGGCACTGGCAAATTTCAAGACCGGGACCCCCGGCAGGGCAAGCGCCATCTCGCCTGCAATCAGCGTCAATATCAACAGGATCGCGGATATGAGCCCGAGGGTATTTGCTCGACCCATCAATTCGCAACGTTGCTTGTAGCAGATGATTTGATCTCTCATGTTCGCCTTGCGGCTTCCGGACAGTTCGGAAGTCCGGTATCTGTCGATCAGGTCGCGATAGCGATCGATCGCAGAATCGTAGCGGGTCTGCAGAAATCCCATGAAGATCCATGCGGCAAAAATAATCGAGGCCGCTGGCCCGATCACCTTCAGGATATTGGCAAGATCTAAATCCATAGTGGCCCAACCGCTGTCATCGCGTAGGGTCAACCCGCCTTCGGCTGGGTATATCCCATGTCAAACCATGAACAGGCGGCCGGCATCGGTGCGTGCCCTCCAACCGGGCGCGGATAGCGACGGCGGATTGCTCGACCTTCGTCAGCCGCGCGACCGCGCCATCGCGGATGGCGACCGATCCGGCGTGCCCGGGCGCCCGTCCATCATCATTCAGGGCTCCGCCGAACGGTCCGGGCCTGAGGCGGTCCCGCGGATATCGGCCCGCTCCCGCGTGGCGCGCGGGAGAATGCGGCACTGCGCGGACGTGACGTTTTCCAGCCGCAACAATCCTCCCGGTGACGAGAGAGCCGGAACCGTACCGGGGCCTGAGAGCGGCGCTATCGACGCTCCGAGGCATGGCGAAGATCAGTGCGAAGATCGCCCGCCAGGACGACCGCACGCCCTGGATCGCGCGGATGGGCCAGGCGTATGTCGGCTCAAGAGGAGCCCGTTCCGGCGTCGAGCCGGGCGGGCTGAGGATGTGTCGGAAACCCGTCCCGGGGCATCCGGGCCGTCAGTCACCGCGAATGCACTTAGCAACAGGCGGCCCCAGGGCAAGCGCCGCTTTACCGGCCGTGCGCCGGACATTTGCAATCAGTTTGCGCGTGGCCTCCGGCACATCCGCGCGTGCCGCTTCTTCTTCGAGCGCAATAAGTCTCTGGAAGAGGGCCTCCTCCTGCCTCAATCCGGGCAGGCATGGAGGATCGCTGAAAAGCCTCAACATCTCGGAGATATGTGGGCTGTCAGTCCACGAATACGCTTCCATAACTGGAGGCTCCGCTGCCAATAGGCCCCCGAGCGAACCGAGCGTGCGGGAAATAGGCCGCGCGACAGGATCTGTTTCGTAGACCCACGAGTCCGTGGCCTGTTCCCCGAAACCGAGAGCCGTCATCCGCACCCCGTTCAGCGACACGTCCCCGAACAGGGCGACGGATGCCGTCGACGCACGCGCGAAGCCCGTGCCGATCCAGAATGGTGCGAGGGCGCCCGGGCACCGGGGTCACCAGCCATCACGGTAGAACTCATCAACACGATCAAGGCTCTTCTTGATCTCGCGCGCGCTGCTGCGCCTTCCCGTTCCGAGGTCTGTCAGAGAGACGTCGTGGTAGCCCTTTCGAAGATATTCGCGCGCTTCTTCCAAGGCAGACCTTGTGGTTTCGTGTTTTGTGGTGATTTCACCCGCTCTGATTGCGTATGAAACTGTAAAACGTGCCAAAACGGTATTCCTGATCGACCCAAGGCAAAACGCCCGCTGCGGCGTGGGGCCGGGCGGGCATAGGTGTCTTCTGGATGGGGATATCCGGTAGACACGCGAGCGGCGGATCGGTTCCGGCCGCGATGGGAAAGCCGGTCTCGTGGGCGGCCCGCGTGTCGAGAACACCGGCTCGGTGCGCGTCGCCGTGCAGACGCCGGGTCCAGACATGAACAGCCGCACCCTGGCGGCCGGCAATCACGTCAAGACTGTCGTGCTTCGGAGGGAACGGATGATGGCCGGGGCGGAGGGAGGGTAAAGCGTTTCTGGCAGGCCCGACACGCACGCATCATTTCACCGAAGATAACAGGATTCGCAGACAGGCCCTCGGGTCAATCTTGCACGAAAATTGTTTTCATGCTCTGAAATGCGATAAATCAACCTGTTCCAGAGCGGCAGGGCCGTGGACAGGTCCCGGGAGCACGCGCATCAGGGCAGAATGCAGGACCTGTCGACGATCAGCGTGCATGCATTCCGGGCTCGGGCTCACCGCAGCGCCTTTCGTCGGAACGCGCGCAGATTGGTCCGGGCCAGCACCAGATCGTCCGTCCTGCTGAGTGCCCTCGTTCTCGGCGCCACCGGTGCGATTGTTCCGTCGCGGCCCGAACCCGAGATGGTCTCGTCAGGCCTTGCCAATTCCGGTCTGGCGTCACGGGCTCCGAGCATGGTGACGCTCATGGCTCTCGAAGGCGCGACCGCCAATCTCATCCGGAACAACCTGAGAGCCACGCGCGAGGCAGAAGGGCTTCCTCCGCTTCTCGGCACGCTCCAGGACACTTGGCTGAAGACCTTCTACGGTGACAAGCAGAGGTTGCGGGATTTCATCGCGCACACAGCCGACGCCCGCGGCCTGCCGATCGACTTCTTTCTGCGTCTCCTCCAGCAGGAGAGTGGACTCGATCACCGCGCCGTCAGCCGTACGGGAGCACAGGGCGTCGCGCAGTTCATGCCGGCAACCGCGACGGAACGCGGCTTGGTCGATCCCTTCGATCCGTTTGAGGCCATACCGAAGGCCGCAGAGTATCTGTGCGAACAGCGGGCCGTCTTCGGTAGCTTGGGCTTGGCAGCCGCCGCCTACAATGCAGGCCCGCAGCGCGTGCGGAACTGGCTCGCGGGGCGCTCAGCGCTGCCGCAGGAGACCAGAGCCTACGTCGCGAAAATCACCGGTCGGTCCGCGGACGACTGGCGACAAGGCGGCGACAGGTTCGCCGTCGCCGAGCCCGGCGCCCGGAACGACTGGTAAGTGCGCGCGCCGACTCGCGGCCTCGGCCGCCAGCAACCGCGTCCGCAACGTCCGACGGAATCGCGGGCGGCAGAGGGCGACGGCGGAATGAACCTCCGCCTCCGGCAACAGCGACGAGCAGCGAGGCTTATGTCGGCGCCGCAACCGGTGTTGCGAGGGGCTTCCCCTTCTGCACCGTGAAGGTGACGAATAGCTTGGTCGCCTGCGCACCGTTCTTGAGCGCGTGCGGGGTTTCCGGCGCGGTCACCCAGGAGGCGCCGGGCTTCAACATCTGCGTCGCCCTGTCCTTGACCTGCAGCTCGCTCACGCCTTCCAGCGCGTAGCCCGCCTCGGTGCCGGGATGGGTGTGCCAATCGATGACGACGTTCGGCTCCACATCGACGATCACTTGAAGGGTCTCGTAGCCCGGGACCGGGCCGTCGATCCGTGAGGTGATCGTTCGCTTGATGCCGCTCGGCGTCTGTGCCGCCGCGTCATCTGCCACCAAGCCAATCGCCGCGCAGATCGCGCAGCCGGTGAAGATTCTCCTGCTTAACATGCGCTCCCTCCCCTCGCGCGCCGGAGATCGAAGCCATCCGCGCACCGCAAGTCACAGCCAATCACGACCGCTTCAGCGGCTCCGGCAAATCTGCTTGCGGACGCATCTTGCTCCGGCTCCGTGCCAGCCGGAAGGGGAAAAGACTGTCATCGTGACAGAGCGGCGCAGCAATTTACTGAATTACCCGGGATCGAGGGCCCACATCGGTCCGCGGCAACCTCTTCCGCGCCCTCCTGAAGAACCGTGGCCGGCAGAGGGCGAAGGCGGGGCAAACGGGAACGGTGTGAGACGCTGTCGGGTTTACCCAAGCCAGCGCCGCATGCCCGCGGAGGTGGCCAGGAGAAAGCGTTTGCTCAAGGTACCGACACTGACGGCTGGGCTGTTCGCAGCCAGCCTGTTTCTCGCACCTGTCCAGGCATCCGCGGCTCAGATCGGCATCGGGGCCGTTCCTGAGGCCGCGACTGCCGTGCAGGAGATCCAGTATGGCTACGGCGGACCGCGCTTCGGGCCGCGCGGTTACGGTCACCGCGGCTATGGTGGGCCCCGCTTCCATGGTCGCGGCTACGGCTATGGGCGCGGTTACGGTCATGGCTATGGCCGCGGTTATGGTCGCGGTTATGGATATGGGCGTCGCGGCGGCTTCTGATCGCTTCCCCTGCCAGGCTGATCCGAGCAAGCCCGCCCGGTCCGCCGGCGCGGGCTTCTCTGTGCCGTGCTGGGCGCTATCGTCCCCGCAGGAAGAAGAACCAGATCAGGATCAGGACGGGGATCGGCACCCCTAAGAGCCACAGCAGGCTACCAGTCAGCATGTCTTACTCCATGAGCTGACCGGGCAACCCCGCGGCTCGCGAGCCTGTTCCTGGGCCCGATCCCTCCGCCATCGGGATCTCTTCGGCCGCCTGGTGCAGAACGACCTGCGGCCAATGGCAGAGGCGGAGTCGATCAGCCTCCGCCGCCGCCACTTCCGCCCGTCCCGGGACCGCCGAGATTGCCGTCCTTGTTCGGCGTATTCCAATGGATGATGCCGTCATCCGCAGGCCGCAGCGTCGTGGTCGGCAGACGCGGGTAACCGAACGGTGGGGCTTCGGTCGTTGCACGCGGCGCCGCCCGATGAGCCCGACCGCGCTGAGCCTCGGCAGGAAGGCTCACCGATCCCGCGAGCACCGCTATGAGCCACCTGACCGTCGCGCGTCTCATCATCGCCCCACGTCGCGCAGTGTGCGTCCTCCGGCAGGGTAGCTCGCGGCGCTTCCGTATCAATGGCCTGCGTTAGGCGGCCGCCTTCGTGAGGCTCTGGCCGGTCGGACAGACCTGCCGCTGCCGACCGCGATGCGGTGATGCGGGCGTCGCCCTGGCCCCTCCATCCACGCCCGCCCGCGCATCTGGAGGAGGGCATTGGGCGGGCACGGAGGTCGGGAGGTAAGTCCGACCATCAACGCTATCGTGGCTCGGATCGGGCGATCTCTCACTTACGCGAGAAGCCGCTCGGACATTCAGGCATCCACGCCCGCCCGTTGACGGCTTGAGGGGCCCACCAGGCGGGTGGGCGTGGAGGTCGAGCGATATCGACGCGTCAAAGATAGGACGACGAAACTTGGCGGTTCGCTCTCATTTGATGCCCTCACGAGCGATGCCGGCGTTTTCCTGGGGCATCGGCAAGAGGCGGCATCCACGCCCGCCCCGACAGTGAGGGGCAGTCTGCGGGCGGGCGCGGACGGCCGGCGGGGGCTTAGGCCGCCGACAAACTCGGCAGTAGCGAGCGAGCTTTGCCGGATGATGTCCACGCCTCAGGCAGGCCACGCGTGCCTTCTACAGGCCCCCCGGCGCACCGCCTCGGCCATTACCCTGGCGGGCCGACGCAGGTGGCGGCCAGGAGGAAAACGAGGCTGGGCAAGTGATCGATATGGTCCCGGCGGAAGTGGCCAAATGATGCGGTATGACGCCCTAGATCACCATTCTGTAGTGGGGCAGGTCTGCGCTCAAGGGCGTGCGATAAACCTGACGTTACACTTGAAGCGACTAGCCGTTGCCCTCTGCGTTCTCGTAGGAGCGTCGCCTGTTCAGGCTGCCGCCTTCGTAGAGGATGACCGGATGTGGGCCCGCGAAGCTGACCCCGAGGTCAAACTTGGCCGATCCGCTCTTTCGCGTCCCGCGCTTGGGATTAGCCACGGTGAAATCGATGGTGGAGCGGGCTGCACACTTCCGAGCAGCAGTGTTGCAGATCACCCGCAGGGTGCCAGGGCGGTGCGCATAGTGCCTGACAGGCCACTGCGAGATGGCGCGCTGCTTCTCCGCCTGTAGGTCCGCCTGGGTGTATGGCTTCCCATAGAAGAGGACCGTTCGCCCATACATGTAGGGCACGCCCGCCACCGGGCTCACATTGCTTGAGGACCAGATCTGGAGATATCGGTCAGCGATAAACGCGGTGCGCTCTTTCATCTCCTGGGGACTAACGGCGTATGAGGGTGAAACAGCCATAATGGCGACCGCGCCAATCAGCAGTGCCCTAAAGTTTGCCATGCCAGTCCCTGTCCGTTGTGAGCTAAGGAGCTTCAACGTTCCACAAGCCAACGCATGACGCCATTGGTCTGAGTCGACGTCATCTCCTCCCGGTGCTGTCTTGGCTGATCGTCTATATCACGTTCATAACGGTCAGAGAGTTCGACATAGCGGCGTCCATAAGGCTGTTCTGCCGGATAACCGTAGCTACGATTCGGAACATAGACACGGCGAACCTGCCGCTCCACTGCGGGGCTCTTATCGTCCTCGGCGTCATCGTTTGAGGCTACGCGCGCAGTCTCATGCTTATGGCTTAGCCTTGCCGTGACTTGGTGAGCCTGCGTCTTGCGGGCTGCGAGGTCGTCAGAGGGCTTCGACGGTGCAGGCCGTTCAGTCGGCTTTGCGGCCAGGACGGGACGACTCGATGCCTCCGGCTTCGCCTTCAGCTCTGACAGGGACGGCCGAGGAGGTGGGGAAACCTGGGCCGCAATGGAACGCGGAGCCTGTCGTGCTCCATCCTGCGCACCCTCCTGCGACACGGCGCTCTTCGCGTGATCCGCCTTCTCATCCAGATGAAACACCAGCGGAGGCAGAGATGTGCGTGTGGGGTGCGCCTCCGAGCCTCGCTTGATAGGATCGACCCAGCCATTCGCGCCGGAAGGTGGCTGCGAGCCTGTCGCAGGATGTTCGTCAGAATGGCGTGGTGGGGTCTCAAGCGCAGCTATCTTTGCAGGCTTAGACGCCGCCCCTGGTTCCGGTGCGGTGGACGGACGGCCCATGAAGGCGCCCGTCATAGCAACGCCACCCGCGAAGGCGGCTATCAGGCCAAGGAACGGCTTTACAGGCGCACTCATGGGCACTCTGTCCAACGGGCGGTTCTGGATCGGGCGTATGGGCACAAACCCTGAGGAGCCCGGAGTGGTTCCGATATCCTGCGGCCCGCTGCCGCGTCCCGCGCGCCCGCCAACATCTTAAGGGGGTGTCACGCCCAGAGGACGCCCTCGGCCTCGCAAAGAGGCTCGCGGCGATCGCGTCGCCCGGCGGGGCATCAAGGCCGCCCCGGCATCCGCCCGCTCAACACCTCTGAGAATCCGTCCGGGAAGTCCATTTCAGCGGGCAAGTCGCTGGCCTGACCGGCTGGCTTTGAAGCGGGCTGCTTGAGAGGATCAGCCTGGATCGGAGGAGCTGGGGATGAAGCGACGACGAAGGCCGCGCCGTCATCACCCCGGCGTCCGAGTACGGGCGCTACGACTATCGCCGTGTCACCGCGCTGCCGCAGGCAGCGGGCTGGCGGGTGGCGAAGGACCGGGCCCATGGTTCGACAAGCTCACCATGAGGGCATCTGGCGTCGCGCGGGGCGCCCGGTCCAAAATACCGGTCAGGTTACATCGCCCGTGACACCAGCGACGGAGCGGATTTTTACCACCGGCCATCCGGTGTCGAGGAACTTCGGAGCAAGGGGACACCCAAAGTCACGCCTGGGACACGTCTCAGAGCCCCTTAAGCTCCTCCACGAACGACACAAAATGCTGGTCAAGCGGTGCCGGTGGAGAGGATCGAACTCCCGACCTTCGGTTTACAAAACCGCTGCACTACCGCTGTGCTACACCGGCAGGCGCTCTGAAACCATTGAGGAAATTCGCGGTTTCGGAGCGTCAGAGGCGCTTTTGACTACGTTTGAGGGCGCTTCGTCAAGGCACCGATCTCGGCACATTCCGGCCGCAGCGGCTCCGCACCAACCTTCAGGCGCGCGCAATCGGCCGCCTGGAGACCGGCGGTGCAGCCACCCGCCTGGCGACGAACGCTCGGCTCGCGCGTTGTCGGTGCGGACCGCCTTCGCCTGGAGTCCTCGATGCTCGCCCGATCCGCACTGCTCGTCATCGTCCTCACGTCGAGCGCACAAGCCGCCGCCTTCGACGACCTGAAAGGCTATCTGGCGTCCTGCCTGCGGTTCGAGATGAACGGCGCCGGCCCGCACCAGGGCGCTCCCCTCTCGGCCAGGATCCGCTCTGCGCTGGATCGATGCTCCGACGACGTCGCTCGCCTCGAACGGGCGGACGGGCGCCGTCTGCGCGGCGATGGCGGGATCAGCCCGTCGACCAAGGAGGTGATCCGGAGCGTCGTCGGCGGCGGTGAGAGCGGCTTCCGCAGCGTTCGGTACTGACCGCTACGGAAGCGGCCGGTTGCGTCCGATCACCTCTGCCAATGCCGGGAAGCCGCCGGTCAGTTCGGCCGTGCCGATCCAGTAGCGCCGCCCGAACATCCGGTTCAGCCCGGACACAAACCGGGCCTGCCTCGTCCACGGGAGATCGGCATCCGCTTCAGGATCGATCTCCAACTGGTACGAGCGGGCGGTCAGGACCCTCGTCGGTTTGACGGCTCGAATTGCCGTCCAGGGGATCCAGTCCGTTGAGAGACGCCGATCATAGATGCCGCGGGGCCCGACAGACACCACCGGTCCGCGCTGACGCAGCCTGGAGCCCCACACGATCGCGCCGAAGCCGAAGAACACCAGGCCGAGATACATCTCGAACGCGCGAAAGCTGCCGCGTGTGGCGACCTGATCTCCGCTGCCGGAATGAGCCAAGATGATCCAGGCGCAGGCCGCGGCGAAGCCGCAGGATCCCAAGAACAGGGCCAGCGTCCGCGCGGACGAACGATAGATGTCGACGGCCCGCATAGGGATCCTCCACCCCTGAAACGTTGACGTTACCGCCCGGGCTTGGGGCCCGAGGTGTGGCCGGACACGGCGATCACCGAGGGCCGCGATGGAGCGCGGGACCCGCCGTCACGCCGCGGCGCGCGCACGGATCGAACAGGCAGGTGCGGGGATGCGCGCGACAGGCATCCGGTGGACACGCTTGCGGCACGCAGGCCGTGCGACATGGGCTCGCCACGCGCCGGCTATCGGCTGCCGTGCCCTCCGCTCAACCCGGGCGGCGCCGGACCTGCGCGGCCCGGCTTCACCGGCCCGAGCGGCGGATCAGGCTCTTGAGGCGCTGGTCGGCGGTATCGAGGCGCTCGGCGATGCCGCGCCGGATGCACTTCCCGACGGAATCGCCCGCGTAGAACCCGACCGTCTGATCCTGAGCCCGGCAGGACTGGATCGGCGGCCAAGCCACCACCCCGGCGACGACCAGCAGCACGACCAGGCAGTCGACGACGAGCCAACCCTTCCAGCCGAGCCGGAAGCCGCGCACCCGCGCGGGCGCCCGGCTCCGGCGGGCCGGCCGGTTCGCCGCGTCCGGACCGACCCGCGCCATGCGGGCGCGGAACTGGGCCTCCTCGATGGCATCCGGCGCGCGGCTGGATGAGGCCGGGAGGAGCGGGCGGCTGGACATGGCGGCCTCACAGGAGACGGTTCGGGGTGGATCGGCGCGGCGCGATGCGCCCGGGACTCAATTGATAAGCCGCTTCAGGAGCGCGAGATTCTCCTGAATCGAGAGGACGTTGCCGAGCATCTCGGTGCGCGCGCATGCGCCGGTCCCGACGAGCCCGAGCCAGCCTGCCGCCGGAGGGGCGCTGCAATCGGCGAAGCTGCCGTACAGGAACAGCGCCGCCGGCACCGCGAGGGCCGAGAGCTTCATCAGCGAGACGAGCCGTCCGAAAACGCTCTTGCGCGGACGCCGCGTCTCCCGATCCTCGTCCCAGGCCCCGTCATCCGGCTCCCAGGCATAGCGGTCCGCTTGATACGCCGCGTCGATGTCCCGGTCCCGGCGATACATGGCGATCGTGTGCTCGGTCTGATCAAGTCAGTCCGAGACTGCCACGCTTTCGTGAAGCCCAACCTAAGGGAAATGTTTAAGTTCGGCTGAACGGGCGGCCGCGCTTCAGGCGGCGAGCGCCCGCTTCACCGTGGCGCGCAGATCCGCCAGGGAGAAGGGCTTGGTCAGCACGTCGGTGACGATGGCATCGAGTCCGCGCGCGCGCTCGCGCTGATCGGCGAAGCCGGTCATCAGCAGGATGGTCAGGTCGGGGAAGTCGCGCTTGGCGGCGAGGGCCAGCGCGATGCCGTCCATGAGCGGCATGCGGATATCGGTGAGCATCAGATCGAAGCCGCCATCGGCCTCGTTGAGGCGGTCGAGCCCGTCGCTGCCGTCGTTGGCCGTGACGACCGCGTGGCCGTCGATCTCGAGTCCCCGCTTGAGGAAGCCCCGGACGGTCTCTTCGTCATCCACCAGGAGGATGCGCGCCATGTGGTTCCGTAACCGTCCTCGAAATCAGGCGGCATCCCGCTGGGATGACGCGAGCGCCCAAACGCCGACAGACACAGACGCGCTCGCCATCTGTCAAGACGCCGCGCGTCGAAATAGCCCTGGCATCGCGTCGCGGGGCGAAAATGCCGCGCCGCCGAAGGCGATCAGGCGTCGAACAGATCCGGGGCGCTGTCGCCGTAATCGACGACGCCGACGAAGGGCAGCTGGCGGAACGCATGGGCGGCGTCCATCCCGTAGCCCACGACGAACACGTCGGGGCAGGTGAAGCCGACGAAATCCGCGTCGATCGTCACGGCGCGCTTGCCCGGCTTCTCCAGCAGCACCGCGGTGAGCACGCGCCGGGCGCCCCGGGCCATCAGCAGGTCTTTGGCGAAGACGACGGTCCGGCCCGATTCCAGGATATCGTCCACGAGCAGCACGTCCCGCCCGCGCACCTCGCTCTGCACGTCGCGCAGGATCTCGACCTGTCCGCTGGAGACGGTCCCCGTGCGGTAGCTCGACAGGTGCACGAATTCGACCTGCGGCGCGAGCCCGACCCGGTGCAGCGCCCGGAGCAGATCGGCTGCGAACATGAAGCTGCCCTTGAGCACCGCCACGACGAGGAGGTTCTCGGGCTGCGCGGCCTGGATCTCGCGGGCGAGCTCGTCGTTGCGCTTGGCGATGGCCGCCTCGTCGAACAAGGTTCGGACGCGCCGTTCAGGGATGCTCATCTCTCGTGTCCCGAAGCCCGGTCGCGGGGCGGTATCCGCCGCGCTCGGAGACGGTCTTAGCGTCCCGGGCGCGCGCGGGAAACTCCGGATCCGAAACGACCACCCGGCGCCGTCATGCGGTGCGGCCGGGACCCGCGCGATGGCGGTGTCAGGCTTCGGCCGCCGGCCGGAACGGACGGAGCAGACGGGTCAGCCGGCGCCTGCGTGGCGGGGTCCTGCCGGTGTGCGGCTCCGGCCCATTCGCATCGTTCGGCTCGCCACGCTCGTTCGCTTCGCCATGCCGGACCTGCTCCAGCACGTCCGTCACGATGCGGGGGATGGGGCGCGCATGCTCCTCCAGGAGCAGCGAGGCGGTCCAGAGCCGGCCGGCATTTGCGAGCGGCAATGTCCCCTGCTTCAGGCGCTCCATCAGCATCCGGTCGGCCAGCGAGGCCGCAAGGGCGCTCACGATTTCGAGCTGATCCTGCTGTGTCGTGGTCTTCATGTCAGTCTTCACGCCAACGAAGATAATTAGCTCCCATTGATGACTGTATGCGGCCAAATAGGGCGATTCTATAACATGCACGTCTTGGGAGGCCGGCCGTGTCCAGTTCGGCTTCGGCGCGGCGCACCCGCGTCATCGGGTTCGGTGCGCGCTGGCACGGGCCCGATCCGACCGATGGCCGCATGCCCGCGCAAGCAAAAGGGGCTGGCGATCCGCCAACCCCTTGCGCCGTCGAGCTGAATGGATGGTACCACCGCCCCGGCTCGAACGGGGGACCCCCAGATCCACAATCTGGTGCTCTAACCAACTGAGCTACGGCGGCACTGGCGCGGGGTGTATCGTGGGCCGCGGCAGTTTTCAAGGCGATGTGTGCACGGGATTTGGACTCCGCGGATAGAGCCCTCCGGGCCCCTGCGCCCGGGAGACGCGCGGCCCGGGGCACGCCCCCGTTTGCAACGGGATCGGGCCCGGCTGTAACTGCGGCGTCAAGGCCGATGCGTCGGCCTGGCCCATCGGACGGACCGGAGGCGAAGAAGCGGACCGTGAGCGCGCGACAGCCAGCGGGCGCCGCCGGTGGGGGCAGGGCACCCGGCGACGGATCGGCCGATGTCCCGGCTCGGGCGGCTGTCCGGCCGGGCCGACGGGCTCGTCGGCGCTGGGCCGGCATCGGCCTCGTCCAGGCACCGGGACGGCTGCGCAGCCTCGTCCGCCGCAGTGAAGGAGGGCTCGTCGCCCTCGCGACCCTGGTGGGCTGCGTCGCCGGCGTGGCGGTCTCCGCCATGACCTGGATCACCCAGAGCCTGCGCGAGATCCTCTACCAGCTGCCCGCGGGCGCGCGTCTCAGCGCGGTCGATGCCGTGTCTCCCGTGCTCCTGCTCGTGGGCCCATGCCTGGGCGGCGCCGTCCTCGGCCTGGTGATCATCGCCGCCAATTACATCCGCGGCCCGCGCAAGCGCCCGGCCATCGACCCGATCGAGGCGAACGCCCTGCATGGCGGCCGGATGTCCCTGCGCGACAGCCTCTATCTCGCCTTCCAGAACGTCATCTCGAACGGGTCCGGAGCCTCGGTGGGGCTTGAAGCCGGTTACACCCAGATCGCCTCCGGACTCGCCTCGCGGTTGGGCATCGCCTTCGAGGTGCGGCGCAGCGACCTGCGCACCCTGGTGGGCTGCGGCGCCGCCGGGGCCATCGCGGCCGGTTTCGGCGCGCCGCTCGCGGGGGCCTTCTACGCCTTCGAGCTGATCATCGGCACCTATTCCATCGCCACCCTGACACCCGTCGTCGTCGCCGCGCTCTGCGGCAACCTGATCTCCCGGTCGCTGATCGCAGCCCAGCCCCTGGTCGACCTCGGCGACATGCAGGCGGTCACGACCTCGCATGTCACCAGCCTGGAGATCCTGCCGAGCCTCGCCCTCGGGCTGGTCTGCGCGGGCCTCGGGATCCTGATCATGCGCGGGGTCACCCTGGTCGAGCGCCTGGTCCAGGCATCGGGCGTCCCGCGGGTGGCGGCGCCCGCCTTCGGGGGCCTGTGCGTCGGCGCGCTGGCGCTGCTGGCGACGCCGCAGGTGCTCTCGGGCGGCCACGGCGCCCTGCACATGCATTTCGCCGCCGAGGGGCAGGGGCACGGCATCGCGGTCCTGGCAGGGCTGTTCGCCGCCAAGGCCACGGCCTCGGCGATCTCGATTGGCTCGGGCTTCCGGGGCGGCCTGTTCTTCGCCTCCCTGTTCCTGGGCGCCATCGCCGGCAAGCTGTTCGCGGCCCTCGCCCCCGTGCTGGTGCCGCCGCTCGCGGATTTCGGCCTCACGCCGCTCGCCTACGCGGTGATCGGCATGAGCGCGCTGGCGGTGGCGGTGATCGGCGGGCCGCTCACCATGACGTTCCTGGCGCTGGAGGTCACCGGCAGCCTGCCGATCACCGGCGTCGTGCTGGCGGCGGTGATCGCGTCCTCGCTGACCGTGCGCAAGACCTTCGGCTACTCCTTCGCCACCTGGCGCTTCCACCTGCGCGGCGAGAGCATCCGCAGCCCCCACGATGTCGGCTGGATCCGCTCGCTCACCGTCGGCCGGCTGATGCGGCGCAATCCCGGCACCGTGGCTCTGGACACGCCGCTGCCCACCTTCCTGCGCGCGCACCCCCTCGGCTCGCCCTCCCGGGTGATCGTCGTGGACGGGCGCGGACGCTATGCCGGGATCGTGAACGTGCCGGAGGCGCACGCGGCCGCCCGGGATTCCGCCGCCGACGCGCAGCCCGTGCTCGCCGACCTGCTCCTGCACGCGGACGATTTCCTCACGCCGGGCATGAACGCCAAGGACGCCGCCGCCGCCTTCGACCGGACGGAGAGCGAGGCGCTCGCGGTGGTCGAGAGCGTCGAGAGCCGGAAGGTGCTGGGCCTGCTCACCGAGAGCCACACGCTCAAGCGCTACAGCGAGGAACTCGACCGCCAACGCCGGGCGATGGCCGGCGAAACCGACTGATTGTCAGGCCGGCCTGTTGACCGGAGACCCTTCTCCGCCACCCTGGCGCCCACGACCGGAGCTTGCTGCAAGGCCCGGTATCCGACACTCTTGAGAGGACCCATGGCCGATCAGACCAGCAGCCCGCAGCGCCGCTACCGCATCGCGGTGATCCCCGGCGACGGCATCGGCAAGGAGGTGGTGCCCGAAGGCGTGCGCGTGCTGGAGCAGGCGGCCAAGCGGCACGGCTTCTCGCTCCAGCTCGACTGGTTCGATTTCGCGAGCTGCGACTATTACGAGACGCACGGCCGGATGATGCCGGAAGACTGGAAGGCGCGGATCGAGACCCACGACGCGATCTATTTCGGTGCGGTCGGCATGCCCGAGCGGGTGCCCGACCACATCTCCCTCTGGGGCTCGCTGATCCTGTTCCGACGGGAATTCGACCAATACGCCAACCTGCGCCCGGTGCGGCTGATGCCGGGGGTGAAGTGCCCGCTGGCCGACCGCAAGCCCGGCGACATCGACTTCTGGGTGGTCCGCGAGAACACCGAGGGCGAGTACTCGAACGCGGGCGGCCGGATGTTCGCCGGCACCGATCGGGAGTTCGCCCTGCAGGAAACGATCATGACCCGGCACGGGACGGACCGGATCCTCAAATTCGCCTTCGAGCTGGCCCAGAAGCGCCCGAAGAAGCACCTGACCTCGGCCACGAAGTCGAACGGCATCTCGATCACCATGCCGTACTGGGACGAGCGGGTGAAAGCGGTGGCCGAATCCTACCCGGACGTCCGGTGGGACCAGTACCACATCGACATCCTGACCGCGCATTTCGTCCTGAACCCGGACCGGTTCGACGTGGTGGTCGCCTCCAACCTGTTCGGCGACATCCTGTCGGATCTGGGGCCCGCCTGCACGGGCACGATCGGCATCGCGCCGTCCGGCAACATCAACCCGGAGCGGGTGCACCCTTCCGTGTTCGAGCCGGTCCACGGCTCGGCGCCGGACATTGCCGGCCAGGGGATCGCCAATCCGATCGGCCAGATCTGGTCGGGGGCGATGATGCTGGAGCATCTCGGCGAGCACGCGGCGGCGGCCGAGATCGTCGGCGGGATCGAGCGGGTGCTGTCCGAGCGGACGCTGCGCACCCGCGACCTCGGCGGCAACGCCGACACGCAGGCCTGCGGCAAGGCGGTGGCGCAGGCGCTGGGATAGGCGCCGGGGTAGGCGCCGGGGTAGGGGCGGCTTTGGCGACCCTGCTTCAGTCTGAGGGCTGCGCAGGATGAGGCGCGGGTCCCCTCTCCCGCACGGGAGAGGGAGCCTGTCGCGCTTCGCTCCGCCGAACGGCAGGGTTCAGCGCGGCCGGCGGCGCACGCTCACGACGTTGCTGGCCGGCTCCGCCTTGCCGGAGGCTGCCGGCAATGTGTCGAGGGCTGTCTGGACGATGGTTTTGGCATCGAGCCCGGCCTCGGCGTACATCTTCTCGGGGCTGTCGTGGTCCTGGTAGGCGTCCGGCAGCGTCAGCGTCCGCACCCGCACCTGGCCCGCATCCAGCGCGCCCCGCTCGGCCAGCAGGTGCAGCACCATCGCGCCGAACCCGCCGCGCGAGCCCTCCTCGATCGTGAGCAGAACCTCGTGCTCCCGCGCCAGATCCAGGATCAGCGCCTCGTCCAGAGGCTTGGCAAACCGCGCATCCGCGACCGTCACCGCAACCCCCTGCTCCGAGAGCGTGTCGGCCGCCTTCAAGGCCTCCGACAGGCGCGTGCCCAGGCTCAGGATCGCAACCCGCGCCTCCCCGTCGCGGCGCACCACACGGCCCTTGCCGACGGCCAGGACCTCGCCCCGCTCCGGAAGCTCGACACCCACGCCCTCGCCGCGCGGGTAGCGCAGCGCGATCGGGCCGCTGTCATGCGCGTGCGCCGTCGCCACCATGTGCACCAGCTCCGCCTCGTCGGAAGCCGCCATCACGGTCATGTTCGGCAGGCAGCACAGATACGCCAGGTCGAACGCCCCCGCATGCGTCGCCCCGTCCGCACCCACCAGACCCGCCCGGTCCAGGCAGAACCGCACGGGCAGGTTCTGCAGCGCCACATCGTGCACCACCTGGTCGTAGGCCCGCTGCAGGAAGGTCGAGTAGATCGCCACGAACGGCCGGTAGCCCTCCGTCGCCAGTCCCCCCGCGAACGTCACCGCGTGCTGCTCGGCGATGCCGACGTCGAAGGTCTTGTCCGG
>NZ_FMWU01000038.1 GCF_900103195.1 Methylobacterium sp. UNC378MF
CGTCTTGTCGCGCAGCAGACCCTCGACGCCCGCCTCGGCGTAGCGCCGCTGCCAGCGCCACACGGCCGGACGGCTGACGCCCGCTCGCCGGGCGACGTCCTGGACACTCAGGCGCTCGGCCGAGAGCAAGACGATGCGGGCGCGCTGGATATGTTTGAGCGGGCGAGAGCGGTCGCTGGCGATCGCAGCCAGCCGTGCCGCGTCGCTCGTATCGAGAAGAACGCATACCGTCTGAGCCATGGCCCAGACTCGCACGCCTCACCGCCTGCGTGAATCCTCCGTCCGCGTCACTGCACTAGGGCGTCTCTGCAAAGGGTTCACAGGCCGCGGGATCGGCCCCATGTGGGCCTGATGCGACGCTTTGAACTGACTGACGCGCAGTGGGAGCAGATCGCCCCGCTGCTGCCTGCGCAGAAGCCGCGCACGGGCCGGCCCGCCGAGGATCACCGCCAAGTGCTCAACGGCATGCTCTGGATCCTGCGTACCGGTGCTCCCTGGGAGGACCTGCCGGCCCGCTACGGGGCGGTCGGAACCGTGTCGAGCCGGTTCTACCGCTGGCGCAAGGCCGGCGTGTTCGACCGGGTGCTGCAGCGCCTGCAGGCGTAGGCGGACGCCCGCGGCGCCCTGGACTGGGATCTGCACTTCGTGGACGCCACGGTGGTGCGCGCCCACCAGCACGCCGCCGGGGCACGCCGGTCCGGCGCCATCGGGGGGTGAGGCCACCGTCGAGGGCGTGGGCGAAGCGCTCGGGCGCAGCCAGGGCGGGTTCTCCACCAAGCTGCATCTGCGCGCCGAGGGCGGCGGCAAGCCGATCGCGGCGGTGCTGACGGCCGGCGAAAGGCACGAGCAGTTCGCACTGGACGCCTTGATGGACAAGGGCGCGGTCCCGCGCTCAGGGCGAGGCCGCCCGCGCCTGCGGCCCCGTAGGACGGCAGGGGACCGGGGTTACTCCAGTCCGCCGGCGCGTTGTCGCCTCAGGCAGCGTCGGATCGAGCCGGTCATCCCGACCCGCAAGGACCAGCCGCGTCAGCCCGACTTTGACAAGGCCGCGTACCGCGAGCGCAACAAGGTCGAGCGGCTGATCAACCGCCTCAAGCAGTATCGCCGCATCGCCACCCGCTACGAGAAGCGGGCTGCCAACTACCTCGCCATGGTCACCCTCGGCATGACCATGCTCTGGCTCACATGAGTTTGCAGAGACGCCCTAGTCCTCGTCGTCCTCGTCCTGGTGCCGGCCCTTGAGCTTGGCGAAGACCGAATCCGCGTCGAGCCGCTCCTCGCGGCCGCCGTGATCGTCCTCCTGCTCCCGCTCGTCCGCATCGCGGGCCGTGGAGACCTCGGTCGGCAGCAGCGAGGCGCCGGACTCGGCCGCGACCGCGGCCGGGCGGTCGGCTGCCGCGCGCTGGACCTCGAAGTCGAGGTTGATCTGGGTGGTCAGGCCGAGCGTCACCGGATCCATCGGCTGGAGCGAGCCCGAGTTCCAGTGGGTGCGTTCACGGATCTGCTGGATCGTCGACTTGGTGGTGCCGACCAGCCGGATGATCTGCGAATCCTTGAGCTCCGGGTGATTGCGCAGCAGCCACAGGATGGCGTTCGGCCGGTCCTGACGGCGCGACAGCGGGGTATAGCGCGGCCCCTTGGTGGTGCGCTTCACCTCCGGCAACTTTACCTTCGAGACCGCAGGCTTCAGCTTGTAGTGCGGCGCCTTCTGGGCCTTCTCGATCTCGTCGCGGGTGAGCTGGCCGGTGGAGACCGGGTCGAGCCCCTTGATGCCGGCCGCGACCTCGCCGTCGGCGATGCCCTTCACCTCCAGCGGGTGCAGCTTGCAGAAATCGGCGATCTGCTCGAAGGCGAGCGAGGTGTTCTCGACCAGCCAGACGGCGGTCGCCTTGGGCATCAGCGGACCCTGGGACATGTCTTCTCGTGCTCCGGCCTGGCGGGACGGGGGCCGGGCATCGGGCCGCGGGCTCCGGATGGTGGATCCGGACGTCCCGTCTCACGCTGTCGAATGGGGATGAGGCACTATAGGCCCGGGCGGGGAGGGGCGCAATCGCGGGTTACGCGGTTCGGGGCATCAGGCGCGGATTCCGCGAGCGGCGAGAACCGCGGCTCAAATCCGGCCGTGAGTCTGACCGCCTCCTTCAACAATAATCCGCGCCCTCTCAGCGCGGGCGCACCCCGTCGAGGAACAGTCGCACCGCCGCCTGGCGCCGCCGCTCCTGCGCCTCCGGATCGGTGGCAATGCCGTAGAGAGTCGCCTGGGACGACCGGCCGAGGACGAGGCTGAGGAACAGGTCGGCCGCGATCTCGGGATCCGCCACCGCGATCCGGCCGCGCCGGGCGAAGGCGTCGAGCAGTTGCGCCACGGCGCGCACGCCGCGCAGCCAGCCCTCCTCGTGGGCGAGGCGGGCGAGTTCGGGAAACTGCAGCGCCTGGGCCACGAGGTTGCGCTTGAGCATCGCCGCGCCGGGCGACTGCCCGTGGGCCAGAAGGGTGAGGCTGAGATCGTGCAGGGCGGTCTCGACGTCGTCACGCCCGCCCTGCGCGGCCTGGGCCTCGGCGGCGGCGGAGAGCGGCGCCAGCCACGCGGCGATCCGCTCGCGCAGGACCGCCTCGAACAGCGCCCGCTTGTCGCGGTAGCGGGCATAGACCGTCGGCTTGCTCATCCCGGCGGCCTCGGCCACCGCGTCGATGGAGGTGGCGTCGAAGCCACGCTCCAGGAACAGGGTCGTTGCCACGGCGATCAGGTGTGCCTCGCGCCGGGCCGCCTCCGCACGGGTCGGCCGACCGCCCCGCCGCGGCCCCGCCGGATCGATCTCCGTGACCGTCACCCGCGATCCTCCTTGCTCAACACGGCCATTCGGATTATCAAAACGATACCGTACCGTTTTGATTCTGGCCAGACCCGATGGACGCACGTCGCAGCGACAGCTTCAAGAGCGCCGAGCCGGTCGCGGGCGCCGCGACCGGCTCGGCCGCACCGGCAGCCCTCGCGGCGAAGCCGCGCCGCGGCCGGGCGCGGGCCGTCCTGCCCCTGGTGGGCCTGCTCGCGCTCGGCGGGGCGGGGACCTATGGCTGGCACTGGTGGAGCGTCGGGCGCTTCCTCGAGACCACCGACGACGCCTACCTGCAATCCGACAAGGTCACGGTGGCGCCCCGCATCGCCGGCATCGTCGCTGCGGTGATGGTCGGCGACAACCAGCCGGTGAAGGCCGGCGACGTGATCGCGCGCCTCGACGACCGGTCCTACCGGGTCCAGCTCAAGCAGGCCGAGGCCGAGGTCGACAAGGACCGGGCGCAGGTGCTCGGCGTCGCCGCCGCGATCGTCCAGCAGCAGGCGCAGGTCGCCTCCTCGCGGGCCGACCTCGCCAATGCCGAGGCCGCGCTGACCTTCGCGCAGCAGGAATACACCCGCTACCAGAACCTGCTGCAGACCGGATCCGGCACGGTGCAGCGCCAGCAGCAGGCGGATGCCGACCTGCGCCAGCGCCACGCCGCCCGCGACAAGGCGGCCGCCTCGCTCGACGCCGCGCAGAAGCAGATCGACAGCCTGAAGGCGCTCGAGGCCAGCACCCGCGCGAGCCTGGAGGGCGCGCAGGCGAAGGTCGAGGGGGTGAGGCTCGACCTCAGCTACACCACCATCCTGGCGCCGATCGATGGCGTGGCCGGCGACCGGGCGCTGCGGGTCGGCCAGGTGGTCTCGCCCGGCACCGGGCTCCTGACCCTCGTGCCCATGGGCCGGGACATCTACTTGGTGGCGAACTTCAAGGAGACCCAGACCGGGCACATGGTCGAGGGCCAGCGCGTCACCGTCACGGTGGACGCCTTCGGCGACCATGAATTCCAGGGCCGGATCGAGAGCTTCTCGCCGGGTACCGGCTCGCAATTCGCGCTGCTGCCGCCCGAAAATGCCACCGGCAACTTCACCAAGGTGGTGCAGCGCGTGCCCGTGCGCGTCGCCCTCGACCCGTCGGACCCGCTCCTCGCCCGCCTGCGGCCCGGCCTCTCCGTGCAGGCGACGGTCCACACCCAGGATCCGGTGGAAGCGGTCGATCCGGCCCGGCGCGGACCGAAGCCCGCCCCGGCGGCCCTCGTCAGCGAGGCCCTGCCCCGATGAGCACCGTGCCGGCCGGGGCCGCTCCGGAGGCGAAGGCTAGCGCGCGGGACTGGCTCGCCGTGTTCGGCGCGATCCTCGGCGCCTTCACCGCAATCCTCGACATCCAGATCACCAACGCCTCGCTCGCCGACATCCAGGGGGCGCTCGGCGCCTCCACGGAGGAGGGGAGCTGGATCTCCACCGCCTACCTGATGGCCGAGATCATCGTGATCCCGCTCACCGGCTGGCTCGCCTCGGTGATCGGCCTGCGCCGCTACCTCGCGGTGAACACGATGCTGTTCACCGCCTTCTCGCTGGCCTGCGCGCTCTCGACCACCTTGAGCCAGATGATCCTGTTCCGGGCCGGCCAGGGCTTCACCGGCGGCGTGCTGATCCCCACTGCCATCGTGATCGTGCGCACGCGGCTGCCGAAGAGCCAGCAGGCGGTCGGCATCGCGTTGTTCGGGCTGACCGCGACCTTCGCGCCGGCCATCGGCCCGACGGTGGGGGGCTGGCTCACCGACAACCTGTCCTGGCACTACATCTTCTACTTGAACCTGATCTTCGGACCCGTGGCGGCCGCGATCCAGCTCGGCGCCTTCGAGGCCGCGCCCGCGCGCTGGGGCGACTTGCTCAAGGGCGACTGGATCGGCATCGGCCTGATGGCCACCGGCCTTCCGGCGCTGACGTTCGTGCTGGAGGAAGGCCAGCGCAAGGACTGGTTCGGGTCACCGGTGATCGTCGAGGCGAGCTGGATCGCGGTCGCCGGCATCGTCGGGTTCATCCTCCGCGAGCTGACGGCGGCGAGGCCCTTCATCAACCTGCGGGTTCTGGCCAACCGCTCGGTCGGCGGCGCCTGCGTGCTGATGACCGTTCTGGGCGCGGTCTCGTACGGGTCGATCTACATCATCCCGGTCTACTGCGCGCAGATCCAGGGCTACAACGCCCAGCAGATCGGCACCGTGGTGATGTGGTCGGGCCTGCCGCAGCTGCTGCTGTTCCCGATGATGCCGCTGATCATGCGCGCCGTGGACGCGCGGCTCCTCGTGGTCACCGGCACGCTGTTCTTCATCGCGAGCTGCTGGATCAATGTGGGGCTCACCCACGACGTCGGCGCCGACCAGCTGATCCTGCCGCAGATCATGCGGGCCATCGGCCAGCCGCTGTTCACGATCCCGCTCTCCCAGCTCTCCACGGCCGGCCTCGCGCCCCGCGACACCGCGGACGCCTCGGCCTTGTCCAACATGATGCGCAATCTCGGCGGCTCGATCGGCATCGCCATGCTCTCGACCATGATCGACCGGCGGGAGCACTTCCATTTCTCGATGCTGGCCGAGGCGATCACCGTCAACGCCACCCGCACCCAGGACCGGCTCACGGCGCTGGCGGCCGGGATGCACGCCCGCATCGCCGACCCGCTGGCCGCCAAGGGCGTCGCGCTGGGCCAGCTCGCCGCCCAGGTCCGCCGCGAGGCCTATGTCATGGCCTACGCGGACGGGTTCTGGCTGGTGGGGGTAAGCCTCGTGGCGAGCCTCGCGGTGGTGGCGGTCCTCAAGAAGCCGCAGCGCGCCGCCGGGCCCGTGGAGGCGCACTGAGTGGCCGGGCGCCTACTTCCCCGGCAGGTTGTGGACGATCGGGAAGAACGTGTCCTTCCAGTCCTTGGGCTCGGCCTTGATGGTCTTCATGGCGTAGAAGTGCCGGGCTTGGAGCATGATGCCGTAGGGGGTGGTGGAGAAGTTCGTCCCCGGCTCCTTCATGATCTCGACCAGGGTCTCGGGGGGCGTCTTCTCCTTGGTGGCCGCCACGTAGTCCTTGGCGGCCTGGAGCGGGTCCTTGGCGATCGCGGCATTGGCCTCGTCGATGGCGGCCACGATGGCGGCGGCGAGCTTGGGGTTGCGGTTGAACCAGCCGGTCCGGGCGTAGAAGATCGCGTTGCTCACCGGCTCGCCGACCAGCTCGTAGGAATTGAGCACCTTGTGGATCGCCGGATCCTGCAGCTCGCGCTGCTGGAACGGCGGCAGCGAGAAGTGGCTGTTGACCTCGTTGTGCGGGCTGGCCAGGGCCGCCACCGCGTCGGGATGGCCGAGCTGGACGGTGAGGGGATCGAGCTTGGTGGCGTTCTCGGGACCGAACGCCGTCTTGGCGGCGATCTGGAGCAGCACCGCCTGCGAGGAGACCTTCACGGAGGGCAGCGCGATCTTGTCCTTGGCCGAGAAGTCGCCGAGCGTCTTCACGTCCGGATTGCGGGTCAGCAGCAGCATCGGCGTCGAGCCGACGCCGCACAGGCCCTTCACGTCCCCGCGGGTCCGATCGTTGAGCAGCAGCATGTTGGTCGAGCCGCTGTCGACGATGTCGATATTGCCCGAGAGCAGCGCGTCGTTGCCGGCCGCGCCGCTCGTCAGGTTGACCCATTCCACCGTGACGTCCCCGAGGCCCGCCGCCTTGGCGTGCTTCTCGATCAGCTTGTGCTGCTCGGCGAGCACGGCGGGCAGGTAGACGAAGCCCGGCTGCCGGCTGATCCGCACCTTGGCATCGTCGGCCCGGGCGGAGGTGGCCAGCGCCAGCCCGGCCAGCAGGAGGACCGATCCCGCTCGCAGGAGCCGGCGGCGGCCCAGCAGCGACGAGCCCGTCCGCGACGTACGCACCATGACGCTTCTCCCTGTGGCCCGGCGGCTCCGTGTCCGATCCGGGCTTGTCGTTGAAGCGAGTGGACAGAATCGGGCCGGCGCGCGCAAGGCCCTGCCGTCTCGGCCCGCTTACGCCGGAGCCTCAAAGTTCGGCGCCGGGAAATCATCGGCGCGGAGCGTTGGGTGATGATCGGGCGCGGCGCGAAGCGCCCCGCCATCGCGGCGACCGCTCCGGTCGGCATCGTCGCGGTCTCGGGATCGGGCTCGTCAGCGCGAAGCCCCGGGTCGAGGCGGGCCGGATGGCCGGGACGCGCAATCGGGCCGATGTGGCCACGGGGTGGCGGCCTCTTGCGAGGGCGCGGAGCGAGCCGGGCGCTCAGTCCGCCGAGAAGCCCCGCACCGCTGCCCGCACCAGCGCGTCGATCATCGGCCGTACGTCACCCACGCCGAGCGGCCCGAGGCTGCCGAGATCGGCGAGGTAGGTCATGCCGTGGACGCTGGACCACAGCGCCCGCGCCATCACGGGGATCGCCGCCTCGGCGAGGCGGCCGCCGTCGCGCAGCACCCCTTCCAGGATCCCGAACAGGGCCGCGATATCGGCCTGCACCGTGTCCGGCGCCGCCACGGTGCGGCGCTCGAAGATCGCCGCCCAGGCGGCGTGGTGCTCGCCTGCGAAAGCGAGGTAGGCGTCGGCCAGGCACAGGAGCCGCGCCTCCGTCTCCCGCGACGGGCAGGCCGCCAGCGCCCCCGCCAGGGTGTCCCGGAGCTGGCGCATGGTGACGGCATTGGCCTCCAGCCGCAGCAATTCCAGGCTGTCGAACTGCGTGTAGACCGAGCCCACCGCCGTGCCGGCCCGCTCCGCGACGCCCCGCGCGGTCAGCGCCGTGACGCCGCCCTCGTTCAGGATCGCCAAGGCGGCGGCGATCAGGGCCCGGCGATCGGCCTCCCGGTCGCCCGCCTCCTTCCGCGGTCGCCCGCGCATTTTTTTATGAACCTCGTTCATTTTATCCCTTGCACTCGGCCGCGTGCCGTGTTTACCTGTTTCATGAACGGCGCTCAATCAAATCCGGACACGGTCCGGGCCGCCGTTCCCGCGAGGTGAACCGTGATGAGGACCCTCTCCTTCCTGATGCGCGGCGTGATCGCCGACAACGCCCAGGCGATCCACGACGCCCATGCCGTGACGATCCTGCGCCAGCAGATCCGGGAGGCCGCCGGCGCCCTGGCGACCGCCCGCCGGGAACTGGCCGTCGCCATGGCCTACCACGCGGCCGAGGCGCGCGCCCTGGCGGCGATCGGCGGCCGGATCGACACCCTGTCGGACGGGGCGCGCCGGGCGCTCGGCGACGGCCGCGAGGATCTCGGGACCGAGGCGGCGATCCACATCGCCGCCCTGGAGGACGAGCGGGCCGACCGCCGGGCCGCCGCCGAACGCTTCGCCGCCGAGGTCGAGCGGCTGAAGCGCCTGGTCGCGCAGGGCGGCGAGCGGCTGCGGGATCTCGACCTCGGGCTCCAGACCGCCCGCACCACCGAGGCCTTGCGCCGGGCCGGACTGGAGGGCCGCCGGGCCACGACCCTGTCGGCCGGCGCGCTGGGCGAGGCCGAGCGGACCCTGGAGCGCCTGCGCGCGCGGCAGGCGGCCGAGGCGGACGTCGCCGCCGCGCTGACCGAGCTGGAGACGGAGGCCGGGGGCGGGATCGAGGCCGACCTCGAAGCGGCCGGCTACGGCCGTCCGCGCACGGACCCCCGGACGGTGCTCGACCGGCTCAGGGCCCGGCCCTGACCGGATCTGCATGACCCCCGACTTTGATCACCCCACAGGAGCGCACCATGACACCGCAGATGCCCCATACCGGCGCCTGGAAGACCTTCACGCTGGTCAGCTTCGCCGCCGCCGCCGCCATGCTGACGATCGGCATCTTCTTCCTGCCCGCGGATATCTGGATCAAGGGCTACCTCGCCATGGCGTCGCTGTTCCTCACGGGCACGACCTTCACGCTGGCCAAGACCCTGCGCGACGAGCACGAGGCGAACCGGCTGATCAACAAGATCGAGGACGCCGCCGCCGAGCGCGTCCTGCGCGAGGCGGTGCCGGGCCGGCTCTGACCGGCTCCGAGGCGTCCGTTCAGCCCGCAGCGTCCAGGAACGCGGCGAGCACCCGGGAAAATTCCGGGGTCCGCAGGTAGCCGTAGGATTTGTGCCGGTTCTCGGCGCCGTCCGGCCTCCGGTAGGCGTTGATCACCGGCACGTCCCGCACCCGCACGCCGACGGCGTTCGGCGCGTAGAGGGCCGCGAGGTCGTCGCCCACCGTGGCGATGTCCTGCCGGTCCATCAGGTTGGTCCAGGCGGTGAGCGCCGCCGGCACCCGGAGATCGCCGTGCTCGTCGGCGAGCTTCAGCTTCAGTTCGGCAAGCCCGAGGGGCGCGCCGAGGGTGACCAGGGCGCAGCGGGGCATCGGCGTCCCGTCCGCCTCGGCGGCGCGCAGCACGTCGTAGGCGATCAGGCTGCCCATCGAATGCGCAGCGATCAGCACGGCATCCGTCGCGGCCGCGGCCAGCGTGTCGCGCAGGCGCGCCCGCGCCGCCGAGCGGAACGCCGCATCCTCGTAGTAGCCCCAGAGATCGTCGAGGCGGTATTCCAGGATCAGGTCGTCCACCGGCGTCAGCCCGGCGGCCTCCTGCAGGTGCGACAGGCCGCGATAGATCCGGTCGGTGAGGGTCGGCTCGGCGCTGTCGGGATGGCCCGCCGGGGAGGGGAACGGCCCGAGGCCGTAATCGGGACCGTAGGGCTCGCGGTTGCGGTCGCCGGAGAGCGGCTGCGGGTAGCGCAAATCCGCCCAGTAGACGAAGGTGAAGGGCAGATCGGCCTCGGCCACCCGGAGCCCGAGATTGCGGTCGAGCCCCTCACGGATCGCGGCGTGCCACCACGCGGCCTTCTCATCCCGGGGCGGCTTGTTGGCGAGCCCGTGGATGCCGATGATGTGCGCCCGACCCAGTGTCCGCTCCCAGACCAACAAGAGTGCCGGCCGGGCAAGATAGAGCCGTCCCGCGCGGACGGAACTGCGGCTTAATTTCAGCGCATCCGCTGGCGGCCCGTCGCCCCATTGCCACACGGCGGTCCCGCCATAGCTGCGCTGCGGGAACCGGATCGAACCCGGGGCCTTCTCCCACGACAGATGATCCTGCTGCGCTTGTGCCCCGGTGCGCGCGGCCAATGACGAGGACGGTGGCCCGATGCGGCGCGCCCACAGCATGGAATTCGGGGCCGAGATGGTCGGGGGCGGCGTCCGCTTCGCCCTCTGGGCGCCCACCGCCCGGAGCGTCGACCTCGTCGTCGACGGCATCGATCATCCGCTGCCGGAATCCGGCGGCGGCTGGCGGCGCACCGCCCTGCCCGGGGTGAAGCCCGGCGCCCGATACGGCTTCCGCATCGACGGCGACCTCGTCGCCCCCGATCCCGCCTCGCGCTTCCAGCCCGACGACGTTTCGGGCCTCAGCGAGGTGATCGACCCGCGCGCCTACGCGTGGTCCGACGAGGGCTGGGCCGGGCGGCCCTTCGAGGAGGCGGTGATCTACGAGTGCCATGTCGGCACCGCGACGCCGGAGGGCACCTATGCCGGCCTGCAGGCGCGGCTGCCCGACCTGAAGGCGCTCGGCGTCACCGCCATCGAGCTGCTGCCGCTCGCCGACTTCAAGGGCTCGCGCAACTGGGGCTACGACGGCGTCCAGCCCTACGCGCCCGACGGCGCCTACGGCCGGCCCGACGACCTCAAGCGCCTGATCGACACCGCCCACGGGCTCGGCCTGATGGTCTATCTCGACGCGGTCTACAACCATTTCGGCCCAGCCGGGAACTACCTCCACGCCTACGCCAAGACGTTCTTCACGGAGCGCCACCAGACGCCCTGGGGCGCGGGCATCAACTTCGACGGCAAGGAGAGCGGCGCCACGGTGCGGCAGTTCTTCATCCAGAACGCCCTGTACTGGCTGGAGGAGTACCGGTTCGACGGCCTGCGCTTCGACGCCGTCCACGCGATCCTCGACGATTCACCCCGCCACTTCCTGGCCGAGCTCGGCGAGACGGTCCGCAGGACCTTCCCGGACCGGCAGATCCACCTGATGCTGGAGAACGAGGCCAATCAGGCCCGCTGGCTGGAGCGGGACGCCGCCGGGCGCCCGAAGATGCACGACGCCCAGTGGGCCGACGACCTGCACCATTGCTGGCACGTGCTGCTGACGGGCGAGGATGCCGGCTACTATAAGAGCTTTGCCGACAAACCGGTCGCACATCTCGCCCGCTGCCTCGCGGAGGGTTTTGCGTATCAGGGCGAGCCGTTCGCCACGCTCGACAACCATCCCCGCGGCGAGCCCTCCGGGCACCTGCCGCCCTCCGCCTTCGTGACCTTCCTGCAGAACCACGATCAGGTCGGCAACCGCGCCCTGGGCGAACGGCTCAACCACCTGGCCGATCCGAAAAAACTCGACCTTGCCCGGGCAGGGCTCCTGCTGGCGCCCCAGATCCCGATGCTCTGGATGGGCGAGGAATGGTCGGCCTCGGCGCCGTTCCTGTTCTTCGTCGACTTCGCGCCGGACGAGGACCTGAACAAGGCGGTGCGCGACGGCCGCCGCCGGGAGTTCAAGAGCTTCGCGGCCTTCGCGGACGACACCTCGAAGATCCCGGACCCGACCGAGCGCGAGACCTTCGACGCGTCGAAGCTCGACTGGTCCGAGCGCGACCGCTCGCCCCACCGGGAGGTGCTGGCCGAGACGACGCGGCTCCTGGGGCTGCGGCGCGACGCGGTCGTGCCCCTGGCGAAGTCCGGCTACGACGGCGCCGCCGCCACCCTGCCGCGCGCCGACGTGGTCGATTGCACCTGGCGCTTCGGCGCCGGCACCCTGCGCTTCGTCGCCAATGTCGGCGACGCCCCCTTCGCGCTGGATCCGGGCGGCGCCCGATTGGTCTGGACCAACGCCCCGGACGGGGCCGGACGCGATCTCCCGTCCTGGACGGGCGTGTTCCTGACGGAGTCCCGCTCGTGAGCCCGCTGGAAAAACTCGCCGACCTCGTCGGCGTCGCCGCCGGCTACACCGACGCCTTCGGCAAGCCCGTCGAGACGCCGCTGGCAGTGCGCCGCGGCCTGCTCGCGGCGCTCGGCTTCGCGGTGGACGACGAGGCGGCCATCGCCGGGAGCCTCGCCGAGGTCGAGAGCCTGCGCCGCGGCCTGATCCCGCCGCTCCTGCCCGTGGAAGCCCGGCGCGCCGCACGCGTTCCGGTGCGTCCGCCGAACGGCGCGCCCCACACCCTGGTCTGGCGCCTCGTGGACGAGCGCGGCACGGCCCGCGAGGGGCGGGCGAACCCGCAAGGATCCGAGCCGGGCTTCGAACTGCCGCCGCTGACCCCGGGCTATCACCGCCTCACCGTGCAGGCCGGCCAGACCCGCACCGAATCCTGGGTGATCGCCGCGCCGCAGCGCTGCTGGCGTCCGCGCCCCTACACGGAGGAGGGCGCCTCCGACTGGGGCATGGCTGCCCAGCTCTACGGCCTGCGCTCGGGCAGCAATATCGGCATCGGCACCTACGCGGATGCCGGCGAGGCCGCCCGCGAGGCGGCCTTACGCGGGGCGGCGTTCTTAGGCCTGAGCCCGGTCCACGCTCTGTTCGGCTCCGACCGGACCAAGATCTCGCCCTACTCGCCCTCCTCGCGCCTGTTCCTCGAGACGCTGTTCATCGCACCCCGCAGCCTGCCGGGGCTCGCCGGATCGCGGGCCGAGGCGCTGCTGGCCGAGCGCGAAGACGCGATCGCGGCGCTCCGCGAGGCCGCCCTCGTCGACCATCAGGGCGTGCACGACGTGCTCGATCCGGTGCTCCGGGCCCTCTGGGCGGACTCGCCCGCCCGGGCCGGGACGGACGCGGGTTTCGAGCGCTTCCGCCAGGAGGGCGGCGCGGATCTCGAAGCGCACGCGATCTTCGAGGCCCTGTCGGAGCATTTCCGGGGGCAGGGGGCACACTGGCTGGGCGACTGGCCGGAGGATTACCGCCGAGCCGGCACGGAGGCGGTGACGGCCTTCGCGGCGGGGAACGCCGAGTTGGTCGGCTATCATGCCTGGCTGCAATATCTGGCCGACCAGCAGCTCGCGGCGGCTTCCGCGGCGGCGCTGGGTGCCGGCATGCGGGTCGGGCTCTACCGCGACCTCGCGGTCGGCGCCGACAGGGGCGGCTCCGAGATCTGGTCGCATCCCGAGCGCTTCGCCGACAAGGTCTCGATCGGCGCGCCGCCGGACCTGCTGGCGCCGAAGGGCCAGAACTGGGGCCTGCCGGCCTTCGACCCGCTGGCGATGGAGCGCGACGGGCTCGCGGCCTTCCGCGCCCTGGTCCAGGCAAACATGCGCCACGCCGGCGCGATCCGGATCGACCACGCCTTCCAGCTCGCCCGCCTGTTCCTGATCCCGCTGGGCGCGGGCGCCCAGGCCGGCGCCTACGTGGCCATGCCGTTCGAGCCGATGCTGGCGGTTCTGCGCCTGGAGAGCCACCGCAACAAGTGCCTCGTCATCGCGGAGGATCTCGGCACGGCGCCCGAGGGTTTCTCCGACGCGCTGATGCGGGCCGGGGTGCTGAGCTACCGGATCCTCGCCTTCGAGCGCGAGGCCGACGGGCGGTTCAAGCCGCCCTCCGCCTATCCGCGGGACGCGCTCACCGCCATCACCACCCACGACCTGCCGACCTTTGTCGGCTGGTGGCGCGGGGTCGACACCGACACCCGCCAGTCGCTGGGCCTCTACGATCACGAGCGGGCCGAGGCCGAGCGCGCCGAGCGCGTCGTCGAGCGCCGCCGCCTCGCCGAGGCGCTGGCCGGGGAGCAGCTTCTCCCCTCCGCCGAGCCGCCGGATGCCGCGCCCTTCGAGGCCGCCGCCCGCTACCTCGCTCGGGCGCCCTCGATGCTCACCGCCGTCCAGTACGAGGACGTGGTCTCCGAACTCGCCCAGGCCAACGTGCCGGGCTCGACCGAGGGCTATCCGAACTGGCGGCGCAAGCTCGACCGGGAGCTCGCCGACATCGCCGCCCCCGGCGGGCCGCTGGCGAAGCTCGCGGCCTCCCTCTCGGCGGAGGCGCGGGGCCCGCGCTCGGGCGCCGCGCGGCTCGCCGCGCCGCCGCCGCGCTCGACCTACCGGTTGCAGTTCCACAAGGACTTCACCTTTGCGGATGCGGGTCGGATCGTCCCCTACCTGCAGCGGCTCGGGATCAGCCACGTCTACGCCTCGCCGCTCCAGAAGGCGCGGCCCGGCTCGACCCACGGCTACGACATCGTCGACCACGGCGCGATCAACCCGGAACTCGGCGGCGAAGAGGGCTTCATCCGGCTCTCCGAGACGCTCCACGCCCACGGGATCAAGCTCCTCCTCGACATCGTCCCGAACCACATGGGCGTCGGCGGCTCCGACAACCCGTGGTGGCTCTCGGTGCTCGAATGGGGCTCGCTCTCGCCCTTCGCCGACGCGTTCGACATCGACTGGCAGCGGCTCGGGGCCGGGCGCAACCTCGTGATCCCGTTCCTGGGCGACCGCTACGGCGAGGCCCTGGAGAAGGGCACGCTGGAGCTGAAATTCGACCCCGACAAGGGCGCCTTCAGCGTCTGGCACTACGAGCACCAGCTCCCGATCCGACCTTTAAGCTACCCGACCATTCTCAACCGGGTGATCGCCGCCATCGGGGCGGTGGACGACGACACCACCGCGGAATTGCTCGCCATCTCCGAGCGGCTGCGGGCCATGTCGATCGACGCCGACGAGACCCGCAGAAAAACCTTCCCCGAGGAGGCCGAGGGGCTGAAGCGCCGGCTCGCCGAGATCTACGGCGTGTCGCCGCTGATCCAGGAGGCCACCGCCAGCACGCTGGCGCTGCTCAACGGCTTCAAGGGCCGCCCGGACAGCTTCGGGCCGCTGCACCGGCTGCTGGAGGCCCAGGCTTACCGGCTGGCCCATTGGCGGGTGGCGTCGAGCGACATCAACTACCGCCGCTTCTTCGACGTGAATTCCCTGGCGGGGCTGCGGGTCGAGCTCTCCGACATCTTCCACCGCTCGCACGAGACCGTGTTCCGGCACGTCCGCGAGGGCCGGATCGACGGCTTGCGCATCGACCACATCGACGGCCTCGCCGACCCGCTGGGCTACGCGCGGGCCCTTCAGGCGGCGGTGGGCCCCGGCTTCTACGTGGTGGTGGAGAAGATCCTGGAGCCCGGCGAGCGGCTGCGGCCCTGGCCGGTGGCCGGGACCACGGGCTACGACGTGCTCAACCAGCTCGACGGCATTCTCGTCGACAAGTCCCGGCGCGGGAAGGTCGAACGGCTCTACACCTGGGCCACCGGCTTCGACGAGCCCTACGGCTTCCAGCTCCGCGCCGCCAAGGCCGAGATCCTGGAAATCAGCTTCGCGAGCGAATTGGAGGTGCTGACCACCGACCTCAAGGAGGTCGCCGATGCCGACCGGCGCACCCGCGACTTCACCGTCAACGCGCTCCGCCGGGCGCTGATCGAGGTCATCGCGCGCTTCCCGACCTACCGGAGCTACCTGCCGCCGGAGCTGGAGGAGGGCGAGGTCGAGCCCGAGGACGTGCGCCTGATCGAGGGGGCGGTCGCCAAGGCCAAGCGCTGGTCGAGCCTGCCGGACCGCTCGGTCCACGATTTCGCCGCCGAAGTCCTGCTCGGGCGGATCGAGACCACGGGTCCGGGCCGGCCGGACCCCCGGGTGGTCCTGCGCTTCCGCCGCCGGTTCCAGCAGCTCACCGGCCCGGTCATGGCCAAGAGCCTGGAGGACACGCTGTTCTATCGCTACGCGTGCCTGCTGGGCCTCAACGAGGTCGGCGGTGATCCGGGCGAGTACGGGATCGACGAAGGCCATTTCCACGATCTGCAGATCGCCCGCGCCCGGGACTGGCCGAGCGCCATGATCACCACGGCGACCCACGACACCAAGCGGGGCGAGGATGCCCGCACCCGGCTGCTCGCCCTGTCGGAGATCCCGGAGGAATGGGCCAAGGCCTGGGACCTGTGGCAGCGGACCGCCGGGCCGCACCTCGCCCGCATCGACGGCGAGCCGGCTCCCGACGCCAACGACCAGTGGATGTTCTTCCAGGCGATCCTGGGCGCGTGGCCGCTGGAGTTGCTGGAGCAGGACGAACCCAGGGCGATCGAGGATTTCCGCAACCGGCTCATCGCCTACGGCGAGAAGGCCATGCGGGAGGGCAAGCGCCGGTCGAGTTGGGTCAACGTCGACGAGGTCTACGAAGGCGCGGTCAAGAAGCTGTTCACGGCGTTGATCGCACCGGGCTCGGACTTCCTGCGGGAGCTCCGGCCCTTCGCCCGGCGGCTCGCCCATCTCGGCATGCTGGCGAGCCTCGGTCGGACGGTCCTGAAATGCACTCTGCCGGGCCTGCCCGACACCTACCAGGGCACGGAGATCTGGGATTTCTCCTTCGTCGATCCCGACAACCGCCGCCCGGTGGATTATCCGGCCCTGGAACGGATGCTCGAACAGGGCGGCGAACCGGTGGCGTTGCTGGCGCATTGGCCGGATGGGCGGATCAAGCAGGCGACGCTGACGCGGTTGCTGGCCGAGCGGGCCGAGCGCCCGGATTTCTACGCCATCGCCGCCTACGAGCCCGTCGATGCGGCGGGGCCGCGGGCCGACCATGTCATCGCCTATCGGCGGGCCGATCCCGTCCAGGAGGGCGGCGACCTGTTCGTGGCGGTACCGCGGTTGGTGGCGAGCCTCGTCGGCGAGGCGGTCTGGTCGGGTGAGGCTTTTGCCGGCACCCGGGTGGATCTCGGGGCGGGCACACGCTGGCGGGACCTCGTCTCGGGGCGGATCGTTGAGAGTGAGGGGGAGGGGGCCGATCTCGGCGACCTCCTGCGCGACCTGCCCTACGCGGTGCTGCGGCGGGAGGCGTGATCCCTCCGTCATCGCGGGCGCAGCGAAGCGACCGAGGGCAGCGCGACCGCAAGAGGCACGGCGCCATCGGGATTGCTTCGCTTCGCCCGCAAAGATGACGGCGTTCCGGATGTTTCCACCGGCATCCTCTCCGCAGACCTGTCACGCAAGTCTGCTGAGAGAAGACCAGCCGAATCCATGAGGCACGCCCGGGCGGTTCGGGCGTTACGACACAGGAACGGGAGCCAGAAGCCAGCATGAACGCACCGACCAAAGCCGCTGCGACGTCCGGGGCCGAGGCCGTCCTGCCGGCCGCGCTGGCGCCCCGGGCCGAGGGGCCGCGGATCTACAATCTGTTCCCGCTCCTGGTCGGGCGCGTCTCGGACTGGACCGCCGAATTGCCGCGGATCGCCGCGCTCGGCTTCGACTGGATCTACCTCAACCCGTTCCATCAGACCGGCGGCTCGAAGAGCCTCTACGCGGTGGCCGACCCGGACCGCCTCGACGAGCGGTTCCGCGACCAGGACGGGACGCCCGACGACGAGCAGATCCGCCGCTTCTGCGCCGCCTCCAAGGCGGCCGGCCTGTCGGTGATGACCGACCTCGTCATCAACCACACCGCCGACAACGCGCGGCTCGCCACCGAGCGGCCCGACCTGTTCATGAAGGAGCCGGACGGCTCGATCATGCACCCGGCCGCCGTCGATCCGGACGATCCGTCGATCCGCACGGTCTGGGGCGATCTCGCCGAGCTCGACTACCACACCCCCGCCGCCCGGGACGAGTTGACCCGGATCTGGGGGGCCTACGTCGCCCGGCTCCAGGGGCTCGGCGTGGCGGGTTTTCGCTGTGACGCGGCCTACAAGGTGCCGCCGGAGACCTGGCGCGCCCTGATCGGGGAGGCCAAGGGCCGCGATCCCGCCTGCCTGTTCGCCGCCGAGACCCTCGGCTGCACCTTCGAGGAGGCCCGCGCCACGGCGGGCGCCGGCTTCGACTACCTGTTCAACTCCTTCGCGTGGTGGGACCTGAAGAAGCCCTGGGCGCTCGAGCAGTACGAGCGCCTGCGGGTGCTGGCGCCGTCCATCGCCTTCCCGGAGAACCACGACATGAAGCGGCTCGCCGCCGAGATCGGCGGCGGCCCGGAGGCGGTGGCGGCCCACCTGCGCACCCGCTACGCGCTCGCCGCCTTCTTCTCGGCGGGCGTGCTGATGCCGATTGGCTACGAGTGGGGCTACCGCCGGGCGCTGCACGTGGTCGAGACCACCCCCCGCGACCGCGAGAACGAGACCGGCATCGACATCTCCGGCTATATCCGGGCGATCAACGCCCTGCGGGCGGAGCTGCCGGCCGCCAATGTCGAGGGCGCGCAGATCCGGATCTCGTCGCCCGACAGCGATTGCGTGGCGCTCGCCCGCTTCGACACCGGCCACCCGGCCTCGGCGCAGCACGGGCTGATCGTGCTCTACAACCCGACCGACCGGCCGGTGCCGGTCGAGGCCGGCGCGCTCATCGCCCGCACCGGCGGGATGCTCGGCACCTTCGTCGACCGGACCCCGGAGGCCGAGCCGATCGCCTTCCATCCCGGCAGCGCCATCGACCTGATGCCGGGCGAGCTGCGCATCCTCGCCGCCAGCGCGCAGGAGGTCGCCCGTCAGCCGACGCGCGGCACCCCGGACGGGGAGGGCCGCGTGGTGATCGAGGCCGTCAGCCCTGAGATCGACGGCGGCCGCTCGGCGGTGAAGCGGATCGTCGGCGAATCCCTGCGGGTCGAGGCCGACATCTTCTCCGACGGCCACGAGATCATCGACGCCGCGATCCTGTCGCGGGTCGCCGGCAGCGACACGTGGCGCGAGGACCCGATGGTCTTCGTCGACAACGACCGCTGGGCCGGGCAATTCCCCCTGGAGCGCAATGCCCGCTACGAATTCACCCTGATCGCGTGGCGTGACGCCTTCTCGTCCTGGGTGCGCGACACCCTGAAGAAGCGCGCGGCCGGCGTCGACGTGCGCCTGGAGACGATCGAGGGCGTGACCCTGGTCGGGACCGCCGCCTCGCTCGCCCGCACCCGGGGCGGCCGCGACGCCGACCGGCTCGCCGCCCTGGTGGCCGCGCTCGCCGCCGAGGAGACCGGCTCGGCCGCCCAGCTCGACCGGATCCTCGCGCCCGACGCGGCGAGCCTCGTGCGCCGCAACGCCGAGCGGGTGAACCTCACCCGCTATCCCGTGACGCTGCCGGTGATCGCCGACCGCCTCGCCGCCCGGTTCTCCGCCTGGTACGAGATTTTTCCGCGCTCGCAGTCGATGGATGTCAACCGCCACGGTACCTTCGATGACGTGATCCGGCGCCTGCCCGAGATCCGCGAACTCGGCTTCGACGTCCTCTACTTCACGCCGATCCACCCGGTGGGCCGGACCAACCGCAAGGGGAAGAACAACACCCTGAAGGCCGAGCCCGGCGATGTCGGCTCGGTCTACGCGGTGGGCGCGGAGGAGGGCGGCCACGAGGCCGTGCACCCGGACCTCGGCACGCTCGCCGATTTCGAGCGGCTGGTCGCGGCGAGCCACGCCTACGGGATGGAGATCGCCCTCGACTTCGCGATCCAGTGCTCGCCGGACCATCCCTGGATCAAGAACCATCCGGAATGGTTCGAGTGGCGTCCGGACGGCACGCTCAAATTCGCCGAGAACCCGCCGAAGAAGTACGAGGACATCTCGAACGTCCATTTCTACGGGGGCGCCCTGCCCTCGCTCTGGATCGAATTGCGCGACATCCTGCTCGGCTGGTGCGCCCGGGGCGTGCGCATCTTCCGGGTCGACAACCCGCACACCAAGCCGATCCCGTTCTGGGAATGGGTGATCGGCGAGGTCAACGGCCAGTATCCGGACGCGATCTTCCTCGCCGAGGCCTTCACCCGGCCGAAGATGATGATGAAGCTCGCCAAGGCCGGCTACCAGCAGAGCTACACCTACTTCACGTGGCGCAACACCAAGCAGGAGCTGACCGACTACGCCCTGGAGCTGGCCGGCCCGATGGGCGAGTATTACCGTCCCAACTTCTTCGCCAACACGCCCGACATCAACCCGTACTTCCTCCAGACCAGCGGGCGCGCCGGATTCGTCATCCGGGGCACGCTCGCCGCGACCCTGTCGTCGGTCTACGGCATCTACAACGGCTTCGAGCTGTGCGAGGCCGCGCCGTATCCCGGCAAGGAGGAGTATCTGAACTCGGAAAAGTACGAGCTGAAGGCCTGGGACTACGACCGGCCCGGCAACATCCGCGAGCACATCGTCAAGCTGAACAGGATCCGGCGCGAGAACCCGGCGCTCTGGGACTTCCGCAACATCACCTTCACGGGCGCCTGGAACGACAACATCATCGCCTACGCGAAGGCGACGCCGGAGCGCGACAATTGCATCTTCACCATGGTCAACCTCGATCCCAAGAGCCGGCAGGAATGCACCTACGAGGTGCCGCTCTGGCTGTTCGGCCTGCCCGATGACGGCGCCGTCGAGGTCGAGGACCTGCTCCAGGGCTACCGGTTCGAGCTGCGCGGCAGAACCCACCGCATCGCCCTCGATCCGGCCGAGCGATCCTGCGTGATCTGGCGCCTCCGGGCGCCGCGGCGGGTTGCGGGTTGAGGCCACCCGTGGCACTCGGCCATGGCCGTTGAATCCGGCGGCGGGCATGCCCGTCGCCGCCCCTTGCACCCGTGCGGCGGCCCCCCGCCCGCGCCCCGGCCGGTTCCCCCGCCGGTCCCGTCAGATCCGACCGATGAGGCAGCGACGCGATGATCGATCGCAGCGACCCGCAATGGTACCGTGACGCCATCATCTACCAGATCCACGTCAAGTCGTTCTTCGACTCGAACAACGATGGGATCGGGGATTTCACGGGCCTGACCCAGCGTCTCGACTACGTCCGGGACCTTGGGGTCACCGCGATCTGGCTGATGCCGTTCTATCCCTCGCCGCTGCGCGACGACGGGTACGACATCGCCGATTACCGGGACATCAACCCGTCCTACGGCACCATGGAGGACTTCAAGGCCTTCGTGGAGGCGGCGCACGAGCGGGGCCTGCGGGTCATCACCGAGCTCGTCATCAACCACACCAGCGACCAGCACCCCTGGTTCCAGGCCGCCCGCGAGGCGCCCCCCGGCTCGCCGGAGCGCAACTTCTACGTCTGGTCGGACACCGACGAGCCGTACAAGGATACGCGGATCATCTTCCTCGACACCGAGGCGTCGAACTGGACCTGGGACCCGGTCGCCAAGCAGTATTTCTGGCACCGGTTCTACAGCCACCAGCCGGACCTGAACTTCGACAACCCGGCCGTGCTGGAGGCCGTCATCGAGGTGATGCGCTACTGGCTCGACATGGGCGTCGACGGCCT
The DNA here is from genome assembly GCF_900103195.1 of Methylobacterium sp. UNC378MF. GTDB lineage: Bacteria > Pseudomonadota > Alphaproteobacteria > Rhizobiales > Beijerinckiaceae > Methylobacterium. Next base: position 21,038 of record NZ_FMWU01000038.1, read on the forward strand.
GCGCCTCGACGCGATCCCCTACCTGATCGAGCGCGACGGCACGAATTGCGAGAACCTCGCCGAGACGCATGACGTCATCAAGAAGATCCGCGCCGCGCTGGATGCCAGCTACCCCGACCGGATGCTGCTGGCCGAGGCCAACCAATGGCCCGAGGAGACCGCCCAGTATTTCGGCGACGGCGACGAATGCCACATGGCGTTCCACTTTCCGCTGATGCCGCGGATGTACATGGCGATCGCCCGGGAGGACCGGCACCCGATCACCGACATCATGCGCCAGACCCCCGAGATCCCGGACGGGTGCCAGTGGGCCATCTTCCTGCGCAACCACGACGAGCTGACGCTCGAGATGGTGACGGCCGAAGAGCGTGACTACCTCTGGTCGTTCTACGCCGCCGAGCGGCGGGCCCGGATCAATCTCGGCATCCGCCGCCGCCTCGCGCCGCTCCTGGAGAACGACCGGCGCAAGATCGAATTGATGAAGTCCCTCGTCCTGTCGATGCCCGGCACGCCGGTGCTCTATTACGGCGACGAGATCGGCATGGGCGACAACATCTATCTCGGCGACCGCGACGGCGTGCGCACGCCGATGCAATGGTCGCCCGACCGCAACGGCGGCTTCTCCCGGTCGAACCCGCAACGGCTGTTCCTGCCGGCGATCCAGGACCCGATCTACGGCTTCGACGCGATCAACGTCGAGGCCCAGACCCAGGCGCAGACCAGCCTGTTGAACTGGACGCGGCGGATGATCGCGATCCGCAACAACAGCGTCGCCCTGGGGCGGGGCACGATCCAGTTCCTGTACCCGTCGAACCGGAAGGTGCTCGCCTGGATCCGCGAGCACGAGGACGAGCGGGTGCTGTGCGTGGCGAACCTGTCCCGCGCGCCGCAGGCGGTGCAGCTCGACCTGTCGGAGCTGCGCACCGCGGTGCCGATCGAATTGACCGGCGGCACCGAGTTCCCGCCGATCGGTGACCTGCCCTACCTGCTGACCCTGCCGTCCTACGGCTTCTACTGGTTCAGCCTGAGCGCCGCGCGGTCCGGGGTGATCGGCCCGCAGCAGGAGCCGCCGGAGCTGTTCACCCTGGTGCTCACCGGCGGCATCGAGAGCCTGATGAGCGGACGCGAGCGTGTCGCCTTCGAGCGCACGGTCGTGCCGCCCTTCCTGATGAGCCGCCGCTGGTTCGGCGCCAAGGGCTCGCGGATCAAGGGCGTGAAGGTCATCGACTGCGCCGCCCTGAAGGACGTCGACGGGAGTGCACGCTTCCTGCTGCCGCGGCTGCAGGTGCAGCTCGCCAACGGCGAAGCCCAGGAATACTTCATGCCCGTGGGCGTCGAGGAGGGCCGGGAAGACGAGACGCTGCTGCCCTTTGCGGTGGCGCGCGTGCGCCGGGGACCGCGCACCGGGCTGCTCTACGGCGCAGCCGGCTCCAACGACTTCGCTGCCTGCCTGATCGACGACATGCGGCAGGCCCGCGAGATCCCCACGGAGAACGGGCGCCTCGTCTTCGCCGTCACCTCGGCCTTCGACCCGGACGTTACGGTGGACGTGGCCGATATCCGCCGGCTCTCGGCGGAGCAGAGCAACACATCGATCGCCGTCGGATCGAAAATGATGCTCAAGCTGCTGCGCCGCCTGCAGCCGGGGCTGCATCCCGAGATCGAGGTCGGGCGCTTCCTCACCGAGAAGGCAGGCTTCGCCAACACCCCGGCGCTGCTCGGCACCCTGGAGCACGTGGCCGAGGACGGCACCCGTACGGCGCTGGCCGTGCTGCAGAAGTTCGTCATGAACCAGGGCGACGCCTGGACCCTGATGCTGGAGGGCCTGCGCCGGGACTTCGAGACCGTGGTTCTCACCCCCGAGAGCGAGGCCGCCAGCCCCGAGGAGGCGTTCCAGGCCCACGGGCCTTGGGCCGACCTCCTCGGACGGCGCACCGCCGAGCTGCATGCGGCGCTCGCCATCGAGACCGACGACCCGGCCTTCGCGGCCGAGCCGTTCACGGCGGACGACCTCGCGGTGCTGGCACGCGACGCCCGCCACCAGGCCGAGCGCGCCTTCCGGGCGCTCAAGGGCTTGGCCGAGCGGGGACTCGATTCCGGCAAGCCGGCCTGCGCCGAACTCGGCCAGCGTCGCGGCGCGGTCGAGGCCCTGATCGAGGCGCTCACCGCCGAACCGGTCCGCGGCGCCCACAAGACCCGTATCCACGGCGACTACCACCTCGGTCAGGTGCTGGTCTCCGAGAACGACCTGATCATCGTCGACTTCGAGGGCGAGCCCTCGCGCCCGGCCGACGAGCGCCGGGCCAAGTCGATGCCGCTGCGCGACGTCGCCGGCCTGATGCGCTCCTTCGCGTACGGCGCCGAGACGGTGATCCGCGAGATCGCCGCCCGGTTCGGGGATTCCGAGGAGCGGGCGCGAGGTGCTGCCACGGCATGGCGGGGCATGATCGAGGCGGCGTTCCTGACCGGCTACGAGACCGCGATTGCGGGCTCCCGGGCGGCCGTGACCGATGCAGGAAGCCGGGCCCGGCTGCTGCGCCTCTGCCTGCTGACCAAGGCCCTGTACGAGGTCGATTACGAGGCCAACAACCGGCCGGATTGGATCGAAATCCCCGCGCGGGGGGTTCTCACCATTCTGGACACGGACGGACACGAGCCCGGAGCATCTGAATGACGGCGATCGACGAGACCTTCGCAATGCGGGCCGACCCGGAAGCGGCGACGGCGCGGAACGCGGATGTCCCGGGCTCCGGCGTCGCGCAGCCGCCGAGCGTCCATCCGGACGCGATCGCGGCCCTGATGGCGGCCAATCACGGCGATCCGTTCTCGGTGCTCGGTCCCCATCGGGTCGGGCCCCAGGCCTGGGAGGTCCGCGCCGTACTGCCCGAGGCACGGGCCGCCACCCTGGTGATGGACGGCCGCACCGTGCCGTTCGAGAAGCGCCATGCGGACGGGTTCTACGTCGCCCGGGTCGAGGGTGAGCACCGGCCCCTCTACGAGATCGAGGTCGAGTCCTGGGACGGCACGAAGCGCCGCCGCTACGATCCCTACGGGTTCGGCTCCTCGATCGAGCAGTACGACGTGGCCTCGCTCCGCGAGGTCGGCACCAATCTGGTCTACCGGATGCTGGGCGCCCAGTCGGGCCAGCTCGACGGCATCGACGGCTTCCGCTTCGCGGTCTGGGCCCCGAACGCCCGCAAGGTCAGCGTCGTCGGCGACTTCAACGACTGGGACGGCCGGCGCCACCCGATGCGCCTCTGGCAGGATGGCGGGATCTGGGAACTGTTCGTGCCCGGCCTCAAGGCCGGCGCGCGCTACAAGTTCGAGATCCGCGGGCCCGACGGATCCCTGGTCCCGCTCAAGGCCGACCCGGTCGCCTTCGCGGCCCAGCACCCGCCGGAGACCGCCTCGGTCACCCACGGGTCGGGCGAGTTCGACTGGCGCGATTCCGGCTGGATGAGCACCCGCGGCGCCAAGGACCCGCGCCACGCGGCGATCTCGGTCTATGAGGTGCATCTCGGCTCCTGGGCGCGGGTCCCCGAGGAGGGGAACCGCTATCTCACCTACCGGGAGCTGGCCGAGCGGCTGATCCCCTACGTCAAGGATCTGGGCTTCACCCATATCGAGATGCTGCCGATCACCGAGTTCCCGTTCGACGGGTCCTGGGGCTACCAGCCGGTTTCGCTGTTCGCGCCGACGAGCCGCTTCGGCACGCCGGAGGAGTTCGCCGCCTTCGTGGACGCCGCGCACGAGGCCGGCATCGGCGTGCTGCTCGACTGGGTGCCGGGCCACTTCCCGCTGGATGCCCACGGGCTCGGCCTGTTCGACGGCACGCACCTCTACGAGCACGCCGACCCGCGCCAGGGCTTCCACCAGGATTGGGGCACCTACATCTACAATTTCGGCCGCACGGAGGTCGCGACCTTCCTGGCCGCCAACGCCCGGTTCTGGCTGGAGCACTACCATCTCGACGGCCTGCGCGTGGATGCCGTCGCCTCGATGCTCTATCTCGACTACTCCCGCCGCCAGGGCGAGTGGATCCCCAACCGCTACGGCGGCAACGAGAACCTCGACGCCATCGACTTCCTGCGCAAGACCAACGAGGCGACCTACAGCCACGCCCCGGGGACGATCACGGTGGCCGAGGAATCGACCTCCTGGCCCGGCGTCTCGCACCCGACCTATACCGGGGGCCTGGGCTTCGGCTTCAAGTGGAACATGGGCTGGATGCACGACACCCTGCATTTCATGCAGGAGGATCCGATCCACCGCCGCTACCACCACCACAACCTGACCTTCGGGCTGCTCTACGCCTTCTCGGAGAATTTCATCCTGCCGCTCTCCCACGACGAGGTCGTGCACGGGAAGGGCTCGCTGCTCGGCAAGATGCCGGGCGACCGCTGGCAGAAATTCGCGAATCTCCGGGCCTATTACGGCTTCATGTGGGGGCATCCCGGCAAGAAGCTCCTGTTCATGGGCGGCGAGTTCGGCCAGGAGCGGGAGTGGAACCACGACAACAGCCTGGATTGGCACCTGCTGGAGGATCCCCTGCACAAGGGCGTCCAGAGCGTGATCCGCGACCTCAACCGGCTCTACGTCTCGACGCCGGCCCTCTACAGCCGTGACGTCGAGCATACCGGCTTCCAGTGGCTGGTGGCGGACGACCAGGACAACAGCGTCATCGCCTGGGCCCGCAAGGGCGCCAAGCCCGGCGAAATCGCCATCGTGGTGTCGAACTTCACCCCGGTGCCACGCGAGGGCTACCGGATCGGCGTGCCGCAGGCGGGCTTCTACCGGGAGGCGTTCAACTCGGATGCCGGCGTGTATGGCGGCTCCAATTTGGGCAACCAGGGCGGCCGCCACGCCGAGGAGCAGGCCAGCCACGGCCAGAAGCAGAGCCTGTCGCTGACCCTGCCGCCGCTGGCCACGATGATCTTTCTGCTGGAGGGGTGAGGGGGCAAGGAGACGTCCTCCCCCGCTTCAGGAGCCACCGCGTCATCCCGGGGCCGCACAGCGGAGCCCGGGATCACACCCACCGACGCGCCAAGTCTCGGCACCCGATAGTGTCCCTGGCTTCGGGGGTCGCCTGCGGCGCCCCGGAAGGACGGTGCGCTGCGCCGTCATAGGTGTGGCCCCACCGAGCGCTACGGAGACGATCCTACCCTGGGCAACCGCCCCGTCGGCCAGGGGATGACACGCAATCCGCCGCGCGACCGTCCTACGCCGCCCGCCAGCGCAGGGCCGTGCTGTTGCCGATGGCCCGGCCGTAGAGCCCGGCGTAGTTGTCAGCGGCCTGGTCCCAGCCGAAGCGGGCCACCATGGCGCGCCGCCGCATGGCGTGCAGGCGCTTCTTCTGGCCGAAGGCCTCCAGGGCCCGCCGGACCGCCGCCCCGAAGGACGCGGCCGAGGCCTCCGCGAAGGTGAAGCCCGTCACGCCGTCCTCGACGGTGTCGGCCAAGCCTCCGGTCCGGCGCACGATCGGCAGGGAGCCGAAGCGCTGCGCGTACATCTGCGCCAGCCCGCAGGGCTCGAAGCGCGAGGGCATCAGCAGGAAGTCGCTGCCCGCGAACATCCGCCGGGCCTGCGCCTCCTCGAAGCCGACATGCACGCCGACCGCCTCGGGATGGCGCTTGGCGAGGCCGCGGAGCGCCTGCTCGAACCGGCCCTCGCCCTGGCCGATCACCACGAGCTGGCCGCCCTCGGCCACGATGGCCTCGGCCGCCTGCAGGCTCAGGTCGATGCCCTTCTGGTGCACGAGGCGCGAGACGATGGCGAAGAGCGGTCCGCGGGAGACCGCCAGCCCGAACTGCTGGCGCACCGCCTCGGCATTGGCGCGCTTGCCCTTCCAGTCGTCGACCTCGAAGCGCGTGGCGAGATGCGGGTCGGTGCTCGGGTCCCAGGTCTCGTCGATGCCGTTGAGGATGCCGGCAAGCCGGCCCTGACCGGCACGGGTGCGCAGGAGCCCGTCGAGGCCGCAGCCCATCTCGGGGGTCTGGATCTCCCGCGCGTAGGTCTCGCTCACCGTGGTGACCTGGGAGGCGTAGAAGATGCCGGCCTTGAGGAAGGAGAGCTGCCCGTAGAACTCGGCGCCATCCACCTGGAAGGCCGAGTCCGGCACGCCGAGGCGGGGCAGGGCGTCCCGGGGAAACAGGCCCTGGTAGGCGAGGTTGTGGATCGTCAGCACGCTCGGCACCCGCCGGCCGCGCCAGGCCAGGTAGGCCGGGGCCAGGGCCGCCTGCCAGTCGTTGAGGTGCAGGAGATCGGCCGCCCAGTCGGGATCGGCGCCGGCGGCGAGCTCCGCCGCCGCGAGGCTGAGGCGGGCGAAGCGCAGGTCGTTGTCGCCGAAATCGCCGTGCTGGTCGCCGTAGGGGGTGCCGTCACGCTCGTAGAGCTCGGGGCTGAGCAGGACGTAGATGCGCAGGCCGTCGGCCGCCTCGACCAGACCGAGATCGCAGGCCGGGACACCCGCGAAGCCCTCGAGCCGGCCGATGACCGGGATCTCGGGGAAGGCCGCGCGGACCTGCCGGTAGCCCGGAATCAGGACGCGAATATCGTAGTGTGGGACCAGGGCCCGCGGCAGGGCGGCCGAGACCTCGCCGAGGCCGCCGGTCTTCACGAAATCGGCCATCTCGGGCGTGGCGTAGAGGATGCGGCGGCGCAGAGAGGCCGGCCGGGCCGGAACGGATACGACGCCGTCTTCTTCGCCGGACGAATACTCGGCGAAGGAACCACCACGGCGCGCATCGAGCATCAACATTGATCCTGGCCGGGCGGATTGCCCCGGTCTGGCAGACGATCGGCCAGGCATGGCTGTCGCGATCTCAACCACGGCTAATGCTCCCTCGCCGCGACGGTTCCGTTGCGATGCACAAAATAAGCCGCCGGGCGCATTAAGCTTCACTTACCTATGTCGCATCGCAGCAGGAAATCGCGCCGGAGCGGCGGATTTCGGCCCCTGAAGACGCCTCTTGGGCCGGGCAAAGTGCCGCCGGACACGCCCGCGGGCGTGTCCGGCCAACGATCCTCGCCCGACGGTCAGCGCGCCCCGGACACCTGATTCGGTCTCCGGCCTGACGGGCGCCGGAGCCGGGAGCGGGCTGCGCTCACCCGTCGCGGCGCAGGATCACTCCCTCGGCGGGCTCCAGCGCCAGGGTGAGGCCGGCCGCCTCGCCCGTGCGCCCCGCGCGGGTCGAGAGCAGCACGGTCCAGCCGCCCTCGGGCAGCGGCAGATCCTGCGACGCTGCGCCGAAGTTCAGGAACACGCGCAGAACGGCCTCATCGGCGAAGCGCTCGTAGGCGAACACTTCCCCGCCCCCCAGCGGCACCGCCCGGTAGCCGCCTACGGCGAGCGCCGCATGGTCGCGGCGCAGGGCGAGCAGCCGCCGATACAGGGTGAGCATCGAGGCGGGGTCCGCGCGCTGGCTCTCGACGTTGCGGGTCGCCCAATCCTCCGCCAGAGGCAGCCAGGGTTCGGCCGTGGAGAAGCCGGCCTGCGGGCTGTCATCCCACTGCATCGGCGTGCGCTCCGGATCGCGGCCGTGCCCGGGCTCGTTGTGCTCCCAGGGGTCGCGGGCGCGCTCAGGCGGGATCGGCACATGGCCGAGCCCGATCTCGTCGGCGTAATAGAGGGTCGGCGTGCCACGCAGGGTCAGGAGCAGCATCGCGGCGATGCGGGCCTGGGCCTCGCCTACCCGGGCGGCGATGCGCGGCTGGTCGTGGTTGCCCAGCACCCAGTTCGGCCAGCCGCCCTCGGGCAGGGCCGCCTCGTACTGCGCCACGAGGTCGGCCACCGCATCGGCCCGCCACGGGGTCTGGATCAGCTGGAAGTTGAACGGCAGGTCGGCGCCCGTGAGGTCCGGTCCGTAATAGGCGACCAGCCGCTCCACCGGCAGGTAGATCTCGCCGATCAGCACCCGCTCGCCGTAGTCGCGCAGCACCGCCCGCATGCCGGCAATCACGTCGAAGATCTCGGGCCGGTCGGCGGAGTAGACCTGGGTGAATCGGTTGATCTCGGGCGCGCCCGGCGCGTAATCGGGATTGGCCGGATTGTCGCGGAAACCGGCATCCTTCATCAGGTGCCAGATCACGTCGACCCGGAAGCCGTCGACCCCGCGCTCCAGCCAGAAGCGGAGCACGTCGTGCATGGCCGCCCGCACCGCGGGGTTGCGCCAGTTCAGGTCCGGCTGCTCGGCCAGGAAGGCGTGGTAATAATACTGGCCGGTAGCCGCATCCAGCGTCCAGGCCGGGCCGCCGAAATTCGACAGCCAGTTGTTGGGGGGACCGCCATCGGGCGCCGGGTCGCGCCAGATGTACCAGTCCCGCTTCGGGCTGGCGCGCGACGACCGGCTCTCGGAGAACCAGGGATGCGCGATCGAGGAGTGGTTCGGCACGAAGTCGAGGATCACCTTCAGCCGGCGCCGATGGGCCTCGGCCACCAGGGCGTCGAAATCGGCCAGCGTGCCGAACAGCGGGTCGATCCCGCAGTAATCCGCCACGTCGTAGCCGAAATCCGCCATGGGCGACGGGTAGACCGGCGAGATCCAAACGGCGTCGACCCCCAGCCATGCGAGGTAGTCCAGCCGCGCCGTGATCCCCGGCAGGTCGCCGACCCCGTCGCCGTTCGTGTCCTGAAAGGAACGGGGATAGACCTGATAGACGGTCCCGCGCTTCCACCAGACGGTGTCGGTCATGCTGCGCCCTTCGCGTTGGCGGCCCAGGCTTAACCGCTGACCCACGCGCTGGCGACCGGCAACGGATGCGCTCCGAGCGCGCGCCGGGCGCGGACGAATCGGCCCGCCGCCGCGCAACCCCCTTGACGGCCTCGTTCAGGGAATGGCTGCGGCCCATTTGCGCGGCCGGCATGCCCCTCGTGCAGCGCCGCCGCGCGATGCTGTGTCTGGAATGTCACGATGCCGTGCCATATCTCCTCCGCCGTGCCCGTGCGTTCCGCCGGAACGGCGCTGCCACGACTTCGCCGGAAGCCGACCGCATCGTCGGACGCTTCGGGGCACGGATCGCTCGCCCGTTCATGCGGCGGCAATCCATCAAAAGAGATAATCCGCCCACGATACCCCCGGCGCTAGAATCCGGGGCGACGACTTTGGGGGACCCGCACGTGTTGAACGATGTTCTGACCCGGCCTGTGCCACAAGATGTCCCGCGCGACGAGCGCGAACCCGAGGTTCCGGCCGCGGCCGCCTGGACCGCCCCGGCGCTGTCCGTGAGCGGGGACGCGGTGGTCGACCTGCGGGAATCGATCCGCGCCAAGCTCGCCTTCGCCCTGGGCCGCACGCCCGAGACCGCCCGCCCGCGCGACTGGTTCGCGGCGACCGCGCTGGCCCTGCGCGAGCGGATCGTGGCCGCGGCTCTGGCCTCGGAGCGCAGCGTCCCGAACAAGCGCGTCTACTACCTGTCGCTGGAATTCCTGATCGGCCGGCTGATGTCGGACGCCCTGAACAATCTCGGCCTCACCGAGGCGACCCGCAGCGCGCTCCGGGAACTCGGGGCCGATCTCGACGCCGTGCAGGAGGCCGAGCCCGACGCGGCTCTGGGCAACGGTGGCCTCGGGCGGCTCGCCGCCTGCTTCATGGAGAGCATGGCCAGCATCGGCATCCCGGCCATGGGCTACGGCATCCGCTACGACCACGGCCTGTTCCGCCAGTCCATCGAGGATGGCTGGCAGCGCGAGGCGCCGGAGACCTGGCTGGCCGAGGGCAATCCCTGGGAATTCGCCCGGCCCGAGGCGACCTACCCGATCGGCTTCGGCGGCACCGTCACGCTGTCCTCGCCGGAGGAGGGGGTGATCCGGCGGCACTGGCAGCCGGCCGAGACCGTGCGGGCAGTGGCCCACGACGTGCCGGTGGTCGGCTGGCGCGGGCGCCACGTCAACGGCCTGCGCCTCTGGAAGGCCGAGGTCGGCGAGCCCATCGATCTCGCCCGCTTCAACGGCGGCGACCATGTCGGCGCGGTCGCGGCGCGGATGCGCGCCGAGGCGATCTCGCGGGTGCTCTATCCGAGCGATTCCTCGGCCGAGGGCCAGGAGCTGCGCCTGCGCCAGGAATACTTCTTCACCGCGGCCTCGATCCAGGATCTCGTGGCGCGCCACGTGGCCGAGCGCGGCGACGTCCGGTCCCTGCCGGACCACGCGGCGATCCAGCTCAACGACACCCATCCGGCGATCGCGGTGCCGGAGCTGATGCGCGTCCTGCTCGACGTGTACGGCCTCTCCTGGGAGGATGCGTGGCACGTCACCACCCACACGCTGCACTATACGAACCACACGCTCCTGCCCGAGGCGCTCGAGACCTGGCCGGTGGACCTGATGGAGCGGCTGCTGCCGCGCCACATGCAGATCATCTACCTGATCAACTGGATGCACCTGGAGGAACAGGCCAAGCACGGCCGCCAGGATGCGGCCTACCTCGCGTCGATCTCGCTGATCGACGAGTCGCACGGACGGCGGGTGCGCATGGGGCACCTCGCCTTCCACGGCGCGCGCCGGGTCAACGGCGTCTCTGCGCTGCACACCGACCTGATGCGCTCGACGGTCTTCTCGGACCTGCACGCCCTCGATCCGGACAAGATCGTCAACAAGACCAACGGCATCACCTTCCGCCGCTGGTTCCACAACGCCAATCCCGGCCTCACCCGGCTCGCCGTGGAGACGGTGGGCGCGGGCGTGCTGGACAATCCTGATCTGCTCCGGGGCCTGGAGGCCCATGCCGAGGATCCGGCCTTCGTGGCGCGCTACGCGGCGGTGCGCCGGGAGCGCAAGGAAGCCCTGGCGGCGATCATCGCCGAGCGCACCGGCATCGACGTCGATCCGGCCGCGCTGTTCGACGTGCAGGTCAAGCGCATCCACGAGTACAAGCGCCAGCTCCTCAACGTGGTCGAGACCGTGGCGCTCTACCAGGCGATCAAGGCCGAGCCGCACCGGGACTGGACGCCCCGGGTGAAGATCTTCGCCGGCAAGGCAGCACCGAGCTATGTCCAGGCCAAGCTGATCATCAAGCTCGCCTGCGACGTCGCCAAGGCGGTCAACGACGATCCCGAGGTCGCCGACCGGCTGAAGGTGGTGTTCCTGCCGAACTACTCGGTGAGCCTCGCCGAATCGATCATCCCGGCCGCGGATCTCTCCGAGCAGATCTCCACCGCCGGCATGGAGGCGTCGGGCACCGGCAACATGAAGTTCGCCCTCAACGGCGCGCTCACGGTGGGCACCCTCGACGGCGCCAACATCGAGATTCGCGACCATGTCGGGGCGGATAACATCTTCATCTTCGGCCTGGAGGCCGACGAAATCCGCGCCCGGCAGGCCGAGCCGGACTACGCGGCCAAGGCGATCCAGGCCTCGCCGCGCCTGGCGGCGGCGCTCGACATGATCGCCTCCGGGCGGTTCTCGCCGGAGGAGCCGGGCCGGTTCCGGCCGCTCACCGACGACCTGCGCCGGCGCGACCAGTACCTGCTCACCGCCGATTTCGACGATTACTGGCGGGTACAGCGCGCCATCGACGCCGCGTGGCGCGACCCGCGCGGCTGGTGGGCGAAAGCGATCCGCAACACCGCCCGCATGGCGTGGTTCTCCTCCGACCGGGCGATGCGCGAATACGCCGAGGATATCTGGCGGGTCCGTCTGGGCTGAATGCCGGTCGGGCCGAGAATCGGGGTCGCGGATCGCGCCGATCCGCGACCCCGCCCGCGCGGGTCGGTGCCCGGCGCGGGCGGGGGCCTCAGGCGGCGCGGACGCCGCCCAGGAAGCGGCCCACCTCCGCCGAGAGATGCTCCGACTGGCGTGACAGGGCCGTCGCGGCCCTGAGCACATGGTCGGCCGCGACGCCGGTCCGCTCCGAAGCCTCGGCCACCCCCACGATGGTGCCGGTCACCGCCGTGGCGCCCCGCGTCGCCTCGCCGATGGTGCGCACGATCTCCTGCGTGGCGGTCCCCTGCTCGTCCACGGCCGCCGCGATCGCGATCGCCACGCCGTTGATCTCGCGGATCCGGTCGATGATCACGCTGATCGCGCCGACCGCGGAACCGGTCACGCCCTGGATCCGGCCGACCTGCGCGGCGATCCCGTCAGTCGCCCTAGCGGTCTTCTCGGCCAGGGCCTTCACCTCCCCCGCCACCACCGCGAAGCCGCGCCCGGCCTCGCCGGCCCGCGCCGCCTCGATGGTCGCGTTCAGCGCCAGCAGGTTGGTCTGCCCGGCGATGGACGCGATCAGCCGCACCACGTCGCCGATCTCGGAGGCCGCCTGCCGCAGCTCGGCCACGAGGCCGGCGGTCTGGTCGGCCTCACCGACCGCCTGCTGCGCGAGGTCGGACGAGCCGCTCGCCTGACGGCCGATCGCCTGGATGGCGCTGCCGAGCCGTTCGGTCGAGGCCGCCACGGCGTTGATGTTGGCCGCGGCTTCCTCGGCCGCCGTCGCTACCGCGCCGGACCGGCTGGCCGTCTCCTGGGCTGTTGCGGTCATCTGGTGGGCGGTGCCTTCCAGTTCACCCGCCGAGGCCGAGACCCGGTCCACGATCTCGGCCACGGCCTCCTCGAAGGTCCGGGCGAGGTCCATCATTGCATCTCTGCGCATTGCGGCGGCTTCGGCATCCGCGCGCTGGCGGCGCTCGGCTTCCGCGGCGGCGTTGCGGGCGACCATGCTCCGGATCGCCTCGACCGCCCGCCCGACCATCCCGATCTCGTCGCCGCGCTGCGCCTCGACGATCGTGGCCTCGATATCGCCCCGCGCCATGCGCTGCAGCACGGCAACGAGGCGATGGAGCGGCCGCGTCACGCCGAACCCGACGATCGCGGCCGAGAGGCCGAGGGCGGCGAACAGCCCCGCGACGGCCGCGCCGATCAGCACCGTCCGCGCCCGTTCGGCCTCCTGATGCGCCGCGATCTTGGCTTCGCCGAGGCGGGTCGCCGCCTCCGCCTCGTAGGCCTGGGCCGCCTGGTCGAACCGCGCCCGGACCTCACGGCTCGCGACGACGCCGACCTGGATCGCCGCAGGGCGGTCGTTCCGGAGAGCGAGATAGTTGGAGCGGTCGAGCAGATCGAAATAGTCACGGGCGATCGCCCCGATCCGGTGGTGCAGCGCCGCGATTTCCTGACGTCGCGACATCTCGGCCAGCGTCTCGACGCTGTCGGCCACGGCCTTGACGTCCTCGTCGTAGCGCCTGCGAAAGAGCGGAAGGTCCGCCTCCGGGCGGCCGATGATGAGGTTGCGATTCATGAGTGCGGCATCGACGAATTTCTCGCGGATGCGCGCGAACATCTCCAATCTTGCGAAGTAATAATCGACCAGATACTTGTTTCTATCCTCCATATTTTTTATTCCTGCGAGCGCATAAAAGACCGAACCCGCAGTGACAATCACCATGATGACGATAGGCACGGACATTTTGACATGCAGCTTCGTGTTTCTCAGAATCCGCATGTCGCCCGATCTCCTTCCGCACGCGGAAAGCTTTTTATCACACAGGCTCTATCGAGAGCCATGCGCGTTCAAGATGATTCCAAGGATGCCGAAGACAATATCGATATACAATATTTAGCATTCCGATGTAATAATTGGAATACAGAAGCAAATACGTCGAAACTTTCGAACCGATACAGCCGCGCAGGCGTGGGATCCCGAAGCCGAGCCGGATGCGCGATGGGCCGGTCGCCGCGGGCCGCCGGCCGGGCTCCGTAAGGCCCGATGCCCTGTTCGCTCCGGGACCGGGCTCTCAGGCCCCGCGGACGAGGCCGATCCGCAGCCCGATGCGGCGCAGGCCGCGCCGCAGCCGGTGATGCAGGCGCACCGCGCGCTGGGCGAGGCTCAGCCTGCGCCGGCAGATGATGTGCGACACCCGTCCGAGCCGCGGGCCCGGATCCGGCGTCCCCTTGCGCAGGGCGATGTCGGGACGCTCCGCCGATTGCGCGATCGTCAGCGCGCACGCCGCCGGGAGGGTGACGCTGCGGAACATCGAGCGCGTGTAGTAGGAGAACTCGTCGTAGGCGACGAGGGCGTGCGCCCGCCCGGTCGCGCAATCCTCGATTGTCAGCGTGCCCGCCTGCGGCCCGTAGGTCACGAGGAGGCCGATCACGTCGCGGGTTCGCCCGAGGGAAACGGCGACGCGCGTGCCCTCCGGGATCTCCAGGAAGTCCAGCGGGATGCCGTTGCGGCGCAGGGCGAACGCGCAGGACAGGCCGGGGAGGGTGCGGAGCGGCAGGGCCTCGAACCGGCCCGGCAGAGTCCGGAACCGGTCGATATAGGCGTGGCCCGGCGGCGGTGCGCGCAGGAAGCTGTAGACCAGGAGGCCGTAGAGGTCGGCGCCCGCCGGCGTGACGTGGGTGGCGTCCGTCAGCAGATAGGTGATGTCACCCGCTCCCGCCGCCGCCACCGGGGCGGCGATGTCGAGAGAGGGGATCCCGTAGAGGGCGCGGTATTCCGCCAGCAGGCCGGCGACGGGCTCGGCCGCGTAGTCGACGCCGCCCTGGTGCAGGTTGAGAAAGGCGACGGGCAGGTTCCGCCGGGCGGTCGCCGCGAGGATGTCGTCGAGATAGGCCCGCATCGTCGCGCCGTCGAAGTAGCGGACGTTGCCGGTGAACAGCTCCAGGAGCACGCGGTCGCAGGGGATCGCGTCCAGGATCTCGTCGATCAGGGCGGCGATGGAGGGCAGGGAATGGCCGCCCCAGCCGCTGCGGAGGACCGTGACCGGGCGCCCCTCGGCCTCGGCCAGGGCGTTGGCCCGCTCCACATAGCCCGGCAATTCCGTGACGCTGTAGCCGAGGCAGAGGACGCGGATCATCGAGGCTCGGATCGGGCACGGGGCCGGCCCCGTGCGGCCGCCCCGGCGCGGGTATCAGCCGCACGCCGCCGCGTCGAGGCGGCCGCGGTCAGTCGAGGACGATCGGGTAGCAGCGGGCGCCCACTGAGGCGGCGAGCACCTGCACGGCGCCGACCGTCGAGACGTCGCCCGCCACATGGACCACGTCCGTGGCGCGCAGGCTCGGCAGGTGGGCGCTGAGCGGGCCGGAGCGCACGTCCGGGGGCCGCTGGCGGCCGCGGTCGGCGCAGAGGACGATCCGGGAAACGCCGGTGCGGCGCAGCCAGTCCAGGCTCTCGCGCATGTAAAGGTCGAGGGCGTCGCGGGCCCCCACCGCCAGGGTCAGCTCGCGGGCGGGCTCGACGTAGCGGGCTGCCCGGGCGATCGCCCAGATCGCGCCGAAGCCGGCGCCGGCCGCCACCAGGACGAGGCGGCCGCCCCCGGGGCGGTACTGCCCCCGGCCGACGGGCCCCTTGAGGCGCACCGGCTGGTCGAGCCGGAGCGCGTCGAGGGGATCGCCCTCGGGGTCGCGGGCGACATGGAACACCACGTCGTTGATCTCGGTCGTGCCGTCGACCCGCAGCGTCGGGGACAGCGTCCGCGTCGGCAGCCCCGCGAAGGTCACCAGCGCCTGGTGGCCGGGCTCGCCGGTGGGGCGCCGGGTCAGGGTCGCGACGATCTCGAGGATGCCGGGGCTGAGCCGGCGGATCTCCGTGACCGTGCCCTTGCGGACGGCGACGGGCGGGGGCGGCGCCTCCTCCTGGCCCAGGATCGGGGCGCCGGGGAGGGCCGGGCGCAGGGCCTCGGCCCGGGCCCGGCGGGCGGGGTGGCGGCGGCTGGACGGCGCGGCGCTTCCCTGGGCGAGCCCCTGGCCGGCGAGCAGGTTGCCGGACTGTGCCTGAAGCGGCGCGATCATGCCCTCGGCCAGCGCCGCCTCCAGCGGCGTGTCGCCGGTCGAGACGCGCACCGACCGACCGTTGACGACGAGCGAGCAGCGCGCCCCCATGGCTCTCCCCCGCATGCCCTGGTGACGGATCAGCGGGCGCGGATCAGGAGCGAGTCGACCAGGGCCGCCCAGCGCTCGCGGGTCGCGCGGACATCGTCGGTCGGCGCCGATTCGGTGAGGAGCTGGCGCTGCGCCCGCAGCGACTCGACCTCCTGCCGCTGGGCCCGGAGCACCGCCTTCATCACCTGCAATTCGGTCTCGAGGCGGGCGATCTCATCGGCCTCGTCCTGCACGTCCACGGCATCGTCGGCGAACGCGTCCGTGAGCGCATCGGCGTGGCGTGGGTCGCGGAGGGGCAGGCGGGTCCGGGCCTGCTGCTCCAGCCGGACCGGGCGGGCCATCAGGCGGCGCACGAGGTCCGAGCCGCCTGCCTGCTGGTAACGCCGTGCCGCCTCGGCCATTCGACCCATCCCCATCGCGGGCGCTGAAGGGCCCGCCTATCAACAGGAGCTTGATCGGACATGGTTAAGGCGGACTTAAACCGATCCGCGCCATTCGCCGCTTCGGCCTCTCAGGCCGCGTCTGCAGCCGCCTGCTGCATCACGCCGGCGACGAGCCTGTAAGTCTCGGCCCAGGCCTCCCGGACCTCCGGCGTGAAGTCCGAGCCCAGGCCCTGCTCCAGGGTCCACAGCAGGGCCGCCCCCACCGGAGCATAATGGGCGGCCTGCGTGCCGTAGGCCACGTGCTTGCGCCCGAGATCCTGGAGCGCCGGAACCACGGTCTCCGGGTGGTTCAGATTGGCCACCGCCAGACCGAGCATCGCCATCAGCTTCTGCTTCTGCTCGGTCATGTCCTCGGGGAAGAGGGCGCGCACCTGCGGAGCGATCTCGAACAGACGACCGTAGAACAGGTCAGCCGCCGTCCCGGCGATGGGTCGCACCTTCGCGAAGCTGTCCTGCACGCACTTGACCTGTTCTGGCGTCATCGCATCCCTGCCACCGCGTTGTCGTTGGCCGGCAGGATGCCTGATTGGCCGGTCAGGTGGAATCTCAGGCCGCCTCCGGCGCCGCTCCGACGATCTGGCGGGCCTGCAGCAGGGTCATCGGCTCGCCGAAGGCGGGGCCGAGGGCGTATTCACAGCCGAGTCCGGCGAGTGCCTGGGCGTCGGCCTCGGACTCGCAGCCCTCCGCCACGATGGCGAGGTTCAACTCGCTCGCCATCCGGACGATGGAGCGCAGGATCGCGGTCTGACCGGTGCCGATCTGGCGCACGAAGGTCGCATCGACCTTGATCGTGTCGAACGGGAACCGCTGCAGGTAGGAGAGGGCCGAGTAGCCGGTGCCGAAATCCGACAGGCACAGGCCGGCTCCGAGGTCGTGGATCCGCGCCAGCATCTGGGCGGCGTATTCCGGGTTCTCCATCACGAGGCTCTCGCTGAATTCCAGCTTGAGCGAGCCGGGCAGGGCGCCGGAGCGGGCCAGCACGGTCTTCACGTCGTGCAGGAGATCGTGGCGCAGGAGCTGGCGCGAGGACAGGTTGCAGGCCGCGAAGATCGGCGGCTCGACCTCCAGGGAGCGCTGCCACGCCGCGAGTTCCAGCGCCGTGCGCTCCAGGGCGAAGATGCCGAGATTGACGATGAAGCCGCTCTCCTCGGCGAGCGGCAGGAAGGTCGAGGCGGGGATGCGCCCGAGCTTCGGGTGGTCCCAGCGCAGCACGGTCTCGAATCCCGCCACGGTCCGGTCCTCCAGGCGCACCACCGGCAGGAACAGGACCTTCAGCTCGTTGCGCTCGATCGCCTTGCGCAGATCGCTCTCCAGCATCAGCCGGTCCGAGCGGTCGGTGCGCATATGGGCGCGGAACACCTCGATCCGGTCGCCGCCGTTGCGCTTGGCCTGGATCATGGCGATCTCGGCGCTCTTGAACACCTCGTCGCGCTTCAGGTTGGCGCCGGCCTCGTAGAGGGCGAGGCCGATCGAGACCGTGAGGAAGATCTCCCGGTCGGCGTAGGTGATGGGGGTGGCGATCGCCCGGCGGATCATCTCGGCGAAGGCCAGGATCCGGTCGGGGTCGCGCTCGGAGAGGAGGATCACCGCGAACTCGTCGCCGGCCACCCGGGCCAGCGTGTCCTGCGGCCGCAGCAGGCGGCCGAGCCGGCGCGACAGGGTCAGCAGGATCGAGTCGCCCGCCGAGAGGCCGATGGCGTCGTTGATGCCCTTGAACCGGTCGACATCGAGCACGATCACGGTCGGCTTGAGGCGCTGGTCCTGGCCGGCGAAGGCGAGCGCCGCGTCGAGCCGGTCGCCGAACAATTCGCGGTTCGGCAGGCCGGTCAGGCTGTCGTGCACGGCGTCGTGGAGCAGGCGCTCCTCGGCGGTCTTGATCTCGGTGACGTCCGCGATGGTGCCGACCACCCGGATGACCTCACCGTCGGCGCCGATCACCGGCCGTGCCTTCAGCCGGTACCAGAAGAACGTGCCGGCCTCCGAGCGCAGGCGGAAATCGTGGACGATCCGCCCGCGCCGCTCCTCGATCACCGTGTCGAGGGCCGCCGAGTAGCGCTCCACGTCGAAGGGGTGGAGCGCGCCGAGCCAGTTGGTCGCCGGCCCCTCCAGGGTGCCGCGGGCGAGGCCGAGCTGGCCCTCGATCTCCGGGCCGACGAAGACCCGGTCGGCGGGCACGTCCCAGTCGAACACCACGTCGCCGGCGCCGGTCAGCGCCAGGGCGCGCCGCTCCGTATCGGAGACCAGGGCGTGGCTGAGGCCGCCGCCCGCGAAGGCGTGCTGGAGCACCGTGAAGCCGATCAGCATCACGATCAGAACGAGGCCGCCGATGAGGGCCGGCTGCACGAGGTCGCTGCCGATCTGGCCGGTGACCGCGAAGCCCGCCGCCGTCACCCAGACCACCAGCAGCAGCCAGGTCGGCACCAGCAGGATGGCGCGGTCGTAGCCGTTATGGGCGGCGAGGTAGACGATCAGCAGCAGGCCGATGCCGGCCACCGCGGCGATCGAGATCCGCGCCACGCCCGCCGCCACCGGCGGGTCGAACACCGCGAGCCCGACGAGGCCCGCCAGGAAGGCAAGCCAGAAGAACGCCACGTGGCTGTAGCGCACGTGCCAGCGGGCGAGGTTGAGATAGGCGAAGAGGAAGACCAGCAGCGTCGCCCCGAGCACCGCCTCCGCGGAGGCCCGGTAGACCCGCTCGGCCAGTTCCGTGACCGGGAAGACCCGCTGCAGGAAGCCGAAATCGATGCAGGCATAGGCGAGCACCGACCAAGCCAGCGCCGCCGCGGCCGGGAAGATGATCGCGCCCTTGACCACGAACACGATGGTCAGGAACAGGGCCAGCAACCCGCTGATCCCGATGATGATGCCCTTGTAGAGGGTCAGGCCGGCGGTCTTGCGGCGGTAGGCGTCCTGATCCCAGAGGCGGAGCTGGGGGACGTTGGAGCCGCGCAGCTCGGCCACGTAGGTGATGGTCGCGCCGGGATCCAGCGTGATGGTGAACTGGTCGGCCTCGGGGTTCTCGTCGCGCTCCGGACGGATACCCTGGCTCGCCGTGATGGCGGCGATGCGCGAGCCGCCGAGATCCGGCCAGATCACTCCGGAATCGACCAGCCGGAAATGCGGGGCGACCAGGATGCGGTCGATCTGCTCGTCGGTGTCGTTGGTGAGCGCGAACACGATCCAGTCGGGCCGGGCGCCGGCGTCGCGCGCCTTCACGACGATGCGCCGGACGATGCCGTCCTTGCCGGGTGCGGTCGAGATCTGGATCAGGTCGCCGTCGGAGCGGTAGCGCTCGATCGCGGTGGTCAGGTCGATCACCGGCGCGTCGAGGGTGACGCGGACCGCCTCCACGGCCTGGGCGGGCCCGCTCACGCCGAGCGCGAGCGCGAGGGCACCGACGAGACCGCCGACCAGGGTCAGGAGGAGGGCGAGGATGCGCAAGGGTGTCTTGACTTCCGGCCGTGCGAGCTTCGGCATCGGCCGCCCGGGCGGCCTCGATCGATAGGCGCGGGCCTAACCTGGGGCAAGGTCGCCCCGCGGCCGGTCCACATGCCGCGGATCGCGCCCCTTTGCGGCCAAATCAAGTTGGGCCCGACCGGAGGCGGCCGTTCTGGGCACGATCCGGATTATCTCAGAGGCTGCCCAACCCGGACTCCCCCGATCTCCCCCCTCTCCTGAAGGGGCGGGTCGGACCTCCATCGCGTCGGGCGGCGCTCAGGCCGCCCGGAGCGCGCCCGCGATCTTGTCGAGGGCGGGCAGCTTGCGGATCGGACCGATCGCCGCCAGCGTCGGCGTGCCCTGCAGCATCGCGGCCGCCGCGGCCCGGACATCCGCCACCGTGACGGCGTCGACCTTGTCGATCACCTCTCCGGCGGGAATCACCCGGCCCCAGGCCAGGATCTGGCGGGCGTTGCGCTCGATGCGCCCGCCGGGCGTCTCGAGAGCCGAGAGCAGCGAGACCTTGAGCTGCGCCTTGGCGCGGGCGATCTCGGGCTCGCCGAGGTCGCGGGCCGCGCGGGCTGTGGCGGCAAGCGTCACGTCGACGAGTTCCGGCAGGTCCGCCCCGGCGGTGCCGGCGCCGATGCCGAACAGACCGCAATCCGAGAACGGCCAGTGGAAGGCCTGGATCTCGTAGGCGAGGCCGCGGGTCTCGCGCACCTCCTGCCAGAGCCGCGAGGTCAGGCCGCCGCCCAGCACCTGCGCGAACATGTGGAGCGCGTAGTAGCTTTCGTCCCGGAAGGAGAGGCCCGGCAGGCCGATCACCACGTTGGCCTGCTCGAGCTTGCGCGGCATCCGCCGCTCGCCGCCGCCGTAGACGCCCGGCACGGACGCGGGGGCGGATTTGGCCGGCAGGGCGCCGAAATGGCGCTCGGCCGCCGCCACGATCGCCTCGTGGGTGACGGCCCCGGCCCCGGCCACGACGATGCGGTCCGGCGTGTATTCCCGGTCGAGATAGGCCCGGATGCCGGCCTCGTCGAAGCTCCGGATCGTCTCCGGCCGCCCGAGGATCGGCCGGCCGACGGGCTGGTCCGGGAAGGCGGCCTCCGTGAAGGCGTCATAGACCACGTCGTCGGGAGTGTCCTCGACGGCGGCGTATTCCTGCAGGATCACGCCCTTCTCCCGGGCGAGTTCGCCTGCGTCGAAGACCGAATCGGTGAGGATGTCGCCGATCACGTCGAGGGCGAGGCCCACATCCTCGCCGAGCACCCGGGCGGTGTAGCTTGTCCCCTCCGTGGAGGTCGCGGCGTTGATCTCGCCGCCGACATTCTCAATCGCCTCGGCGATCGCCTGCGCCGAGCGCGCCCGCGTCCCCTTGAAGGCCATGTGCTCGATGAGATGGGACAGGCCCGCCTCGTCGGCGCGCTCGTTGCGCGAGCCCGCCCCGACCCAGACGCCGAGGCTGGCGGTAGCGACCCCCGGCATCGGCTCGGTGACCACCGTGACCCCGTTGTCGAGCCGGGTCGTGCGCAGGGACGGCGAGGCGGCGTGCGTGGAGAAGTGCTGGTTCATCGCGGACTCAGGCACCCCTGGTGATGCGGGCACGCTCGCGGATGAGCGTCTCCAGAGCGGCCTGATCGTTGGCCACCCGGGTCAGGCGCTCGGGCCGGTCCATCAGGTCGGCGAGGTGCGGGGGCAGGGACGGACGCAGGCCGCCGGTGGCCTTGGCGACCGCGTCCGGGAATTTCGCGGGATGCGCCGTGGCCAGCGCGATGACCGGCGTCGCCGGGTCCTTCTCCAGCAGCCGCCGCCCGGCATGCACGCCGATGGCGCTGTGGGGGTCGAGCACCACCCCGGTGGCGGCCTGGGTCAGGGCGATCTCCGCCATGACCTCGGGTTCCGGCACCGCGACGGCGTCGAACTCGGAGCGGATCGCGGCCAGAACCTCCGGACTCAGGTCGAAGCCGCCGGACTGCTTCAGGCCGGCCATCAGCCGCGACAGGGAGGAGGCGTCGCGCCCCAGCGCCTCGAACAGGAGCCGCTCGAAATTCGACGAGATCTGGATGTCCATGGAGGGCGAGGTGGTGGGCACCACGCCGCGCAGCGCGTAGGCGCCGTGCTCCAGGGTCCGCACCAGGATGTCGTTGGCATTGGTGCCGATCATCAGCCGCTCGACCGGCAGACCCATCTGCTTGGCGACCCAGCCGGCCAGCACGTCGCCGAAATTGCCCGTCGGCACCGCGAAGGAGACCGGCCGGTGGGGGGCGCCCAAAGCCACCGCGCTGGTGAAGTAGTACACGGCCTGCGCCGCCACCCGGGCCCAGTTGATCGAGTTGACACCCGACAGCCGCACCGAATCGGCGAAATCGGCGTGCTGGAACAAGGCTTTGACGAGGTTCTGGCAATCGTCGAACGTGCCGTCGACGGCCAGCGCGTGGACGTTCTGCGCCGGCACCGAGGTCATCTGCCGCCGCTGCACCTCGGAGACCCGGCCGTGCGGGTAGAGGATGAACACGTCGACCCGGTCGAGGCCGCCGAAGGCCTCCACGGCGGCCGAGCCGGTGTCGCCCGAGGTCGCGCCCACGATGGTGGCGCGGGCGCCGCGCTCGGCCAGCACGTGGTCCATCAGCCGCCCGAGCAGCTGCATCGCCACGTCCTTGAAGGCGAGCGTCGGCCCGTGGAAGAGTTCCAGCAGGAACAGGTTGTCGTCGAGCTGGGTCAGCGGGCAGACCGCCGGGTGGCGGAACGTGGCGTAGGACGCGTCGATCATCCGGTCGAGGTCAGGGCCGGCGATGTCGCCGTCGATCAGCGGGCGCAGCACGCGCTTGGCGGCCTCCGCGTAGGGACGGCCGGCGAGCGCAGCGATCTCCGGATGGCCGATCTTCGGCCAGGTCTGCGGCACGTAGAGCCCGCCGTCGCGGGCGAGGCCCGCCAGGAGCGCGTCCGAGAACGAGAGCGGCGCGGCCGCGCCGCGAGTCGAGACGTGGAGCACAGGGTCCTCCGAGGGGAAGGCGCCCCCTCTACACGATGCGGGCGGGCCTGTCGAAAGTCCCGGACGCGCGGCCGGTCCGCCCGGGGGGCCCGGCCTTTAACCGGGGCTGAACGGGCCGGTTCAGGGCCGGTTTCCCGGGCACGCCCTAGAGCCGGCGCACCCCGCGGCGCCCCAGCCGGCGGGGCGGATCGAGCCTCGGAGAGAGCCGACATGACCCGACTCATCGCCCTCGCGGGTGCCGCGGCGCTGCTGTGCGGCACCGCCGCCTTCGCGCAGGCCCCACCGCCGCCGCCCGGCGGCCCGCGGCCCGGCCCCGAGGCCGGCGCGCCACCCCCGCCGCCGCCGCCGGGCGACCCGAGGCGCGGCCCCGGTCCCGACGGTCCCCCGCCGCCACCGCCGTCGCGGGCCGCCCATATCGTGCTGGAGCGCGGCGACGCGCGCGTGGACGTGAAATGCGCCGACGACGATTCGACGAAGGCCTGCGCCGACGTCGCCCTGCAGATGCTCGACAGGCTCGCGGCGTTCCGGCCCTGAGGCCGACAGGCCCGTGCCCGCCGCGACGGTGGCGGGCACCCCTCAGGCGCGCGCGCCGGGCGCCTTGACCAGGCGGCAGCCGGTGATGCGCCACTGCCCGTCCGCGTCCCGGGCGAGGCTGTACTCGGCCGTCCAGTCGATGCCGTACTCGTCCTGGATCGCCACCGACTGGACCACGCCCGCCTCGTCCGTGTCCCGCGCCTCGCCGAACACGAAGCTGCGGTGGCGGTAGACCGGACGATACTGGTTCCGGACCATGCCGATGAACAGGTCGGCATTCGGGAACAGATCTCGGATCCCCGGCGCGGCCTGCTCGTAGGCGGTCTGCGCGTCGTCGCGGCCCAGCGCCTGCTCCTGCTTGGCGATCACCGCCCGGGCCGCCGCGCGCTCCGACTCGTCGGCCGCCGCCGCCGGTCCCGCGAGGACGAGGACGAGGAGCAGAGCGGACCACGCGCGCATCGCTGTCACTCCGGCAGGATCGGACCAAGATTTCTCAATGCCACCTGGAAATGGTCTCCGTTTCGGCGGTGACAATCTTTTCGAAGGCTTCCGGACGATGCTGACGCACGGAAACTTATCTCGGCCGTTCGGCGCGGCCGGACGGGCAGCGCGCACGGGTTGAGCACGCATCGCGCCTCGGTTGTGCAAGCCGCTGGAAAGAGAGGCATTTTCGCCCCGGACGGACGCCGCAGGTTTGACCCTCCGCCGCGGTTTTGCGAGCCTCCGCGCCGACTCGGTTCCGGGGGAACCGACCGGGCGGAGCGCGGACGATGATGCAAGGCCATGCGGACGAGAGCGCCGGTGCCCGAACGGGGCCGGCCCAAGGCACACCTGCTCCGAACCGCGTGACCGCTCCGGATCTCGTGGCCGGGACGACGCCTGGAGGCGGGCCGGCCATGAGCGTCGGGGTGTTCATTCCGATCGGCAACAACGGCTGGCTGCTCTCGGAGAACGCCCCGCAGTACCGCCCGAGCTTCGAACTGAACAAGCAGATCACCCTGAAGGCGGAGGGCTACGGGCTCGACTTCGCCCTGTCGATGATCAAGCTGCGCGGCTTCGGCGGCAGGACCGAGTTCTGGGACCACAACCTCGAATCCTTCACCCTGATGGCGGGGCTCGCCGCCGTCACCACCCGGATCCGGCTATTCGCCACCGCGGCGACCCTGTGCCTGCCGCCCGCCATCGTCGCCCGCATGGCCGCGACCATCGACTCGATCTCGGACGGGCGCTTCGGCCTGAACCTCATCACCGGCTGGCAGAAGCCGGAATACGACCAGATGGGCCTGTGGCCAGGGGATGAGTATTTTTCCAATCGTTACCACTATTTAGCGGAGTATGCTCAGATTCTGCGCGATCTGTGGGAGACGGGGGTCAGCGACCGCAAGGGCGCGTTCTTCCAGATGAACGATTGCCGGCTGAGCCCCCGTCCGCAGGCCCCCATGAAGATCATCTGCGCCGGCCAGAGCGGCGCCGGCCTGGCCTTCACGGCCCAGTACGCGGACTACAATTTCTGCTTGGGGAAGGGGCTCAACACGCCGACCGCCTTCGCCCCCGTGGTGGAGAAGCTGGCGGAGGCCAGCACGCGGACCGGGCGGCGGGTGACGGCCTTCGCCCTGTTCATGATCATCGCCGACGAGACCGACGAGGCGGCGATGGCCACCTGGGCGCACTACAAGGCGGGCGCGGATTCCGAGGCGATCGCCTGGCTCGGCCTCCAGGGCGCGGCCGACACCAAGTCCGGCGGCGACACCAACGTGCGCCAGCTCGCCGACCCGGCCTCGGCGGTGAACCTCAACATGGGCACCCTGGTGGGCAGCTACGCCGGCGTGGCCGCGATGCTCGACGACATCATGACCATCGACGGGGTGGAGGGCGTGCTGCTGGTCTTCGACGACTTCCTCAAGGGCCTCGACGCCTTCGGGACGCGGATCCAGCCGCTGATGCGGTCGCGCCGGCACGTGACGGCGGCGCCGCTGGCGGAGGTCGCCTGATGGACGCCCCCGCCGGATATCGCGACCCGAACGGCCGCCACGGCGGCGTCATCCTGCCGGCCCGCCCGGAGCCGATCGCCTTCGATCCCGCGACCACGGTCCTGATCGTCGTGGACGTCCAGAACGCCTATGCCAGCCCGGGCGGCTACCTCGACCGGGCCGGCTTCGACGTGTCGGGCACGGGCCCGGTGATCGCCCGGATCGCCCGGGTGGTGGCGGCGGCCCGGGGTGCCGGCATCCCGGTCCTGTGGTTCCAGAACGGCTGGGACCCGGCCTATGTCGAGGCCGGAGGCCCGGGCTCTCCGAACTGGCATAAATCCAACGCCCTCAAGACGATGCGCCGGAATCCTGGAGTAAATACGCAGCTTCTGGCCAAGGGATCCTGGGATTATGCGCTGGTCGATGCCCTGACGCCCGAGCCCGGCGACATCGTCATGGGCAAGCCGCGCTACAGCGGCTTCTACAACACGCCCCTCGACAGCACCCTGCGCGCCCGGGGCGTGACCACGCTGGTCTTCACCGGCATCGCCACCAATGTCTGCGTCGAGTCGACCCTGCGGGACGGATTCCACCGGGAGTATTTCGGGATCGTGCTGGCCGACGCCACCCATCAGGCCGGGCCGGAGAGCCTGCACCACGCGGCGCTCGCCAACATCGAGACCTTCTTCGGCTGGGTCTCGGACGTCGCCGCCTTCGAGGCGGCCCTCGGCACGCCTTCACACGCCGCGGTTGACGCGGCCGGCGTCGACCTGGCCGGATAAGTGCATCGCGCACCCGGCCGGTGACCGGCAGGGTGCGCGAACGCCGCCGCGCTGCGGCCTCCCGCGCGTCCTGCCCGGCCTGGTCGTCAGGTCGAACGCGGGAGGCGCAGGGGAATGCCCAAGCAGGTCGTGATACCGCCGGGGACCGGCAAGCCGCTGGCCCCCTACGTGCCCGGCACGCTGGCCGACGGCGTGCTGTACGTCTCGGGCACGCTGCCGCTGGATGCGGATGCCAACGTGGTCCATGTCGGCGACGCAAGCGCTCAGACCCGCCACGTGCTGGAGACCATCAAGGGCGTGGTCGAGGCCGCGGGCGGCACGATGGTGGACGTTACCTTCAACCACGTCTTCCTGGCGGACTGGGCCGACTACGCGGCGATCAACGCCGTCTACGCGGAGTATTTTCCGGGCGAGAAGCCGGCGCGCTACTGCATCCAGTGCGGCCTCGTGAAGCCCGAGGCCCGGGTGGAGATCGCCTCCGTCGCTCATATCGGCCGCTGATGGCCAGGCGCGCGGCGGGGGCGGCCCCGCTCCATCACGACGTGGCTGGCCCGGCGGGCGGGCGTCCGGTGCTGCTCTCGCCGGGGCTCGGCGGCGGGGCCGGCTATTTCGCGCCGCAGATGGCGGCCCTGACCGCGCGGTTCCGGGTCGTCACCTACGACCATCGCGGCACCGGGCGCTCGCCCGGCCCGCTCGAGCCGGACCACGGCATCCCGGCCATGGCGCGGGACGCGCTCGCGGTTCTGGATGCCGTCGGCCTCGACCGGGCCGACGTGGTCGGCCACGCGCTCGGCGGGCTGATCGCCCTCCAGATGGCGCTGGAGGCCCCCGAGCGGGTCGGGCGGATCGTGGTGATCAACGGCTGGGACGCTCTGGACCCGGTCACGCGCCGCTGCTTCGCGGCCCGCCGGGCGATCCTGGCCGGGGGCGGCCCGGAGGCCTTCGTGCGGGCCCAGGCGATCTTCCTGTACCCGGCGCCCTGGCTCTCCGCGCAGGCCGAGCGGGTCGCCCGCGACGAGGCGCAGGCGCTGGCGCATTTTCCCGGTGCCGAGACCGTGCTGACCCGCATCGCCGCCCTGGAGCGCTTCACGGTTGCCGACCGTCTCGGTTCGATCGGCCACGAGACCCTGGTGATGGCGGCCCGGGACGACGTGCTGGTGCCCTACACGCGGTCCGAGCGGCTGGCGGCGGCGCTGCCCGAGGCCCGCCTCGCCCTCGCCCCCGACGGCGGCCACGCCCACAGCGTCACCCGGCCCGAGGCTTTCAACCGGGCGCTGCTGGATTTCCTGGACCGGGACTGAGCGGCCCCTACGGCCGCAGCGCGATCAGCGGCAGCGCCACCGCGTCGATCGCGGCGGCCAGCACCGGGAGCAGGGCCGGCCAGCGCAGGGCCGCCGCGGTGCCGATCCGCCCCCGGGCAAAGGCCAGGATCCCCATCGGCGCCAGGGATAGCAGGTCCCGGATCGGCAGCCCGCCGAGGCCGCCCGCCGGAGCCAGGGCCTGCGCCCCGGCCATCAGCCAGAGACCGAGCAGCGCGCACCCCGAGAGCCACAGCCGCTCCGCGCGCGGGGGCAGGGGGCCGCGCTGCAGCGCGAGCGCCGGCACCAGCAGCGCGGCGGCCCAGAGGCCGTAGAGCGGCCAGGGCAGCGGGATCGGCAGGGGCATGGGCCCACCTCCCGCTCCGGCGGCATGCTGTGTCCAGAGGCTCGCGGGCAGGAGGGCCGGCAGGAAGGCCGGCAGGAAGGCGAGTGCGGCGAGCGGCAGCCGGTCCCGGCCGTAGCGGGCCAGCCGTCCCCGCGGCGGGAACGGCACCAGCAGCATCCCGGCGAGGGGCGCGCAGGCCGGCCGCGCCAGCACCGCCAGGGCGATCGCCACGGTCGCCCCAGCGCGGCGCGCAGGCCCGCGGCGGCCCGTCATCGGCCGGGGACTGAGCAGCGCGGCGGCGAGGGCCGCAAGCGCGAGGACGGGGCCATCCGGTCCTGACGCGGCCGCGAGCGAGGTCGGCCAGCAGAGCAGCGCGAACAGCGCGGCCCGTCCCCGGGTCGCCAGGGCCAGGGCGGCAAGCCCTAGGATCAGGAACGCGGCGATGGTGGCGAGCCGGCCGAAGGCGTCGAAGGCCGACAGGGTCTCGCCGGCCAGGGCGGCCCAGGCCAGCGCGAGGCAGACCGGCAGGCCGAGGCCCAGGAAGGCGCAAGCCCAGAACCGGCCGTCCCCGGCGAAGGGCAGGTTCACGGCCGCACCCGCGTCGGCGCCACGGACCCGGTCCGGCCGGCTCTGCCGGTCGGGCGGCGGGCGGATGTGACGGCGGCACTCGGGGTCGCGTACAGCATCGCAAATCCAGGATCGGCACGGCCGTCCCCCGCGGCCCATCGGGCCGTGGCGTACCGGATCAGCCGGCCGTCCGCACCCGCGCATCGCGAAGGAGGCCCGGCAGCGCCGCGGCCAGGAGGACCGCCGCCCGCAGGACCTCCGCGGCCTCTCCGGGGGAGCGGCGAGCGAGCGCCAGGACGAGCCGCAGCGGCACCTGCGCGCCGAAGCTCGCCGCGATCAGGGCGAGGGCTGCGGCGGCGCCGTGATGCTTGCCGGCATAGAGGATCTGGCTGCGCAGGAAGTAGAACAGCCGCCGCGCCCGCACCTGCCGGGTCGTGCCCTGGCCGACATGGCGGGCGACCGCCCCGGCCACGTGCCGCACGGAATAACCTGCCGCCCGGGCGCGGGCGCAGAGGTCGACATCCTCCCAGTAGACGAAGAAGCGCGGATCAAACCCGCCGAGCGTCTGGAACAGGTCGCGGCGGATCATCAGGAAGGCGCCCATCACCTGATCGACGGGGCGATCCTCGGCGTGGTCCCATTCGAGGAGGAAGTGCGGCCGCACGAGCCCCAGCCGATCCAGCGCCAGGGTGCGGCCGATGAGGCCGAGGGCCGAGGGGGTCCGGGCGCAGGAGCGCGCGGTCCGCCCGGCCGGATCGACGAGCCGTGCCCCGACGATCCCGGTCCGGGGATCGGCCGTCAGGGCGGCCAGAGCCACGCCGAGCGCGTCGGGCGCGACCTGCGTGTCCGGGTTCAGGAACAGGATCGCGGGGGCATCGCCGGCAGCGGCGCCCTGGTCGCAGGCCCGGCCGAAGCCGAGATTCGCCGCGTTCTGGATCAGCCGGAGCGGGCGGGGCAGGGCGGGCAAGGTCTCGATGGAGCCGTCCGTCGAGGCATTGTCCACGACGGTGACCTGCACGGACCCGGCATCCTGCGCGGCCGCGAGGCTCGCGAGGCAGGCGCGCAGCAGCGCGCCGCCATTCCAGTTGACGATCACCACGTCGAGGACGGGGCGAAGGGCAGGGTGGTCGGTCACGGCAGATCCTTGGGCAGATCCTTGGGCGGCCCGAGGCGCCCGAGGGCGCCGTCGCGGGCGGCCGCGAGGAGCCGCAGCAGGACGGCGGGCCGCCAGCCCGAATCCGCCCAGTACAGCCCGGCCTGGAGCGGCAAGTAGGCGGCCTGGGCGAACTTCCAGCGGAGCGGCACATGCGGCAGCCGCCACGCGTAGATCGCGTTGCGCAGGTAGGTTCCCATGCGGAACAGGGGCTGGCGCGGCATGGCGATCCCGGGTCCCCGGATCACCCCGCCGCCGACCCGGTGCGGGATCGGGACGTCGCGGGCACGATAACACCCGTATCCGAGACTCCAGGCGCGGAAGCACCATTCGAGTTCGACCCCGTCGATGAAGAAGTCGCTGCGGAACGGTCCGATCCGGGCGAAGGCATCGAGGTCGATGAGCGAGCCCGAGGTCGCCAGGAACTGCACCGGCGCGAGTCCGTCCCGCTCCGGCGCGCCTGGCCGGGGCGGGTAGGCGGGCGCCTTAAGGCCGCGGGCCGGCGCCGGGGTCGGACCCACCACCGCGGCCGGGATCCCGGCCTCCCGCAAGCGGTCGCGCGCCGCCAGCAATGCGGCAGCGAGATCCCCGGATGGCTCGGCATCCTGGTCGAGGAGGAGGAGGGCTCCGGCCCCCGCGGCCCGGGCGGCCGCGGCGATCCGGTTGAGCGCCTCCGCGATACCGAGATTCGTCCCCTCCGACAGCACGGTCACGCCGGCCCGGGCGAGGCGCTCCGCCGGCCCGGCCGGGAGGCCGCTGTTGTCGAAGGCGATCACCCCGGCAAAGCCGGCCGAGGCCAGGGCGCGGACGCGCTCCACCTGATCCGGTCCCGGCCGGAACAGGGTGACCCCGAGCACGAGGCGGTTGAGCCGGGGGTCAGACACCGGGCGCGCCCCGGTCGCGATCGCGGTCCCTCACGCCTGTTCCACCGCGGCGGTCGCCGCCTCCAGCGCCGCCGTGATGGCGGCGGCCTGTTCGGCACTGAGCGGCCCGCGGGCGAGCCGCATCCGCAGGGCGAGTTTCAGCCCCTCCTGGGCGCGCACCACCGAGGGCGGCGGACCGTCGCCCCGGGCGGCCTCGGCCTCCGCCATCCGGGCGAGGATCGCCTCGAGGGTCGGGCGGTTGCCGTCCAGGAAGGCCTGCCCCTCGGGCGTGATCGTGTGCAGCCGCTTGGTGCCCTCCCCGGGGGTCACCGTCACGTGGCCGAGTTCCTCCAGGAGCGTGAGCGTCGGGTAAACCGTCCCGGGGCTCGGGCTGTAGGCGCCGCCGACCCGCTCCTCGATGGCCTTGATGATCTCGTAGCCGTGCCGCGGCTTCTCGGCGATCAGGTGGAGGATGACGAGGCGCAGGTCGCCGTGGGCGAAGAAGCGCGCGAGGTCGCCCCGGCCGCCGCGGCCGAACATCCGCCGTTCGCCGGGCCCACCACCATGGTGGCCGTGCCGCAAGCGGGGATCGGCCCCCATGGGTCCGCGATGGCCGCGGACGCGGCCCGCATCGAAGGGATCGGCGTTGAGGAAGTCGGAGAGATGGGGATGCATGAATGTCACTCAGTTTCGATATGACGTAATTCTAGATATATCGAAATACGGTCGGCCGCAAGGCGCGCATGTTCGACGCACCGGGTGGCGCTTCTGCGCGGCGGGTGCCGGCGACCCACGGTTTACGGATTTGGCCGGTTCCGTTAGTGCGACGGGTGTCCGACCGGACGATCGCTCCCGCGCCGCCGCGCGCTCCCGACGCTGCCTGCCAGCTGCCGCCGATGACCCGATCAGAGCCCCGTGCCTCGACCGAGCCCGCCCGGCGGGCGGCCGATGGATGCCGCGCCCTGTGACGGCCGGCGGTGAACGCCCTTCCGTAGAGTCCTGAGATGCGCCGCGGCTCCGACGGAACCGGCCGGACCTCGGCCCTGACGAAGCTGAGGCGGCGCCTCGGCCGGTTGCGCGACCCGCTGGCCAAGCCTGGGGCGCTGCACCGCCGCTGGGCAGGCGCAGCGACGGGCGGGGATCTTGAGGCACGCTTAGTCAACGCGATGGCGCCGCATTTCGACGCGGCGTTCTACGCGAGCTGGTACGGGATCACGGCCGACCCGGTGCGCGACTACCTCGTCCACGGCTGGCGCGCCGGCCGCGACCCGCGCCCCGACTTCGACTCCGCCGCCTACCTCGCCCAGCGCCCCCACCTCGCCCGCGCCGGCATCAACCCGTTCCTGCACGCCCTCGCGCGCCGCCGCGCCGGGGCTGGCGGAGCTGGCGGGGAGGGTGGGGCCGGCAGGGCTGACGCCCTGCCCAGACCCGACACGGCCGAGGCCCACCGCCTCGCCCGCCGCCTCGTCGACGGCGCCTTCTACCGCGCCGGCAATCCCGACCTCGCCGCCGCCGGCGTCGACCCGGTCGACCACTACATGGCCTCCGGCTGGCGCGAGGGCCGCGAGCCGGCGCCCCAGTTCGACACCCTGGCCTACTGCCTCAGCCGCGGGATCACCTTCGCCACCCAGAACCCGCTGGTGCACTACGTCCTGCACGGCGGACCCGCCCGGCCCGACCCGGACGCCGCCTTGGCCCTGCGGATGGCGACGCTCGCCCCCTACTTCGACGCCGCCCATTACCGGCAGCGCCTCCCTCAGCCGCAGGCCGAGGCGCTGGCCGGCGCCACGGACGACGCGCTGCTGCGCCACTACGTGGCGGAGGGCTGGCGGGCACGGGTCAGCCCGCGGCCGGACTTCGACCCGGCCGGGTTCGTGCAGGCGCGGTCCGGCAGCCGGGCGGTCGGCGACGACCCGTTCTTCCGCTACGTGGCCGAGACCCGGCTGACGGGGGCCGAGCCGTTCGCGGAGCCGCACCGGCTGAACCTGCCGGCGGTGGACGCGGACTGGTACCGGGCGACCTATCCGGATGTGGGCGGGCGCGAGCCGTACCTGCACTTCGCCGAGGCGGGCTGGCGGGAGCTGCGCGACCCGGGGCCGGGGCGCTCGACGCTGGCGGCGCTGCTGCGGGTGTGCGGGCTGCGCCCGGCGCGGGCGCCGGTCGAGGACACGGCCTGGCTCGGGGCGATCGGGCAGGGGGCGCTCGACCGGGACGCGCTCCTGGACCTGCAGGCGCGGCTGGTGGCGGGGCATTTCGACCACGGCTTCTACCGGGCGCGCTACGGGCTGTCCGAGGCGCAGGACGCGGTGCGCGACTACTGCGACACAGGCTGGACCAAGGGCCGCAATCCCAGGCCCGACTTCAACGGGCAGGCCTACGCCGACGCGCATCCCGGGATGCGCGAGACGGGGCTCGCGCCCCTCGTGCACCTCCTCGCCACGGCGCTGATGCACGGCACCGACATCTCGGCCGGCGCCTTTCACCCGCGCTACGGCACGCCGGATTCACGGGATTCGGCGCTTGCCGACGAGGCTCGAGTAATCGCGCCGTTCTTCGACGCCGCCTTCTACGCCAGGCGCAACCCCGACGCCGCCGATGCCCCCGGCGGGCCGCTCGCCCACTTCGTCGCCTACGGTCAGCATGAGGGGCGCGACCCGAGCAAGGCGTTCTCGATCGCGTTCTACAGGGAAACCTACGGCCATCTTCTGGGTCCGGGGGAGTCGCCGTTCCTGCACTACGTGCGCACCGGCCGCGCCGCCGGGCTGATGGCCGCGCCCGAGGATCTCGGCACCTACCCGCCCATGAAAGCCCCCGCGGC
Source organism: Methylobacterium sp. UNC378MF (assembly GCF_900103195.1). Classification (GTDB taxonomy): domain Bacteria; phylum Pseudomonadota; class Alphaproteobacteria; order Rhizobiales; family Beijerinckiaceae; genus Methylobacterium. The sequence continues at coordinate 54,050 of NZ_FMWU01000038.1, forward strand.
CCACGACTGGGACCGCCTGCCCCGGGCCCTGCCCATCGCCGACGCCCGCGTCGTCGTCATCGTCCCCGTCTACAAGGGCCGCGGCGAGACCCTGCGCGCCATCCACGCCTGCCTGTC
>NZ_FMWU01000053.1 GCF_900103195.1 Methylobacterium sp. UNC378MF
ATGCCGTCGGCCTCTACGGCGCGCGCGGCGGCGGCATCGCCGAGCGCGACGGGGTGATGCACCGGGTCGACGTGATCGAGGGCACGCTGGCCAAGGGGTATGGCTGCGTCGGCGGCTACATCACCGGCTCGGCGGCGCTCTGCGACGCGGTGCGCAGCTTCGCGCCGGGCTTCATCTTCACCACCGCTCTGCCGCCGGCGGTGGCGGCCGCGGCCCGGGCCTCGGTGCGCTACCTCAAGCGCTCGAGCGCCGAGCGGGAGGCGCATCAGCGCCAGGCGGCGGCCACCAAGGCGGCGCTGCGCGCGGCGGGGCTGCCGGTGCTGGCGACCGAGACCCACATCGTGCCGGTGATGGTCGGCGATGCCGAGCTGTGCAAGGCGGCGGCCGACCACCTGCTGGAGCGCCACGCCATCTACATCCAGCCGATCAACTACCCGACCGTGCCGCGCGGCACCGAGCGGCTGCGGATCACGCCGTCGCCGTTCCACGACGCGGCCCATATTGCGCGCCTGGCCGCGGCGCTCAGCGAGACCTGGGAAGCGCTCGACCTGCCGCGCGCCGGCACGGTGTTCGTCGAGGCGGCCGAGTAGGCCGCGTCACGGTCCCGGCGGCGCCGACAGAGCCCGACACGCCCCCTCTCCCGCGCGGGAGCACGTTCGCGCAAGGGACGAGGCCGGCTCGCCGGCAAGGCGTCGCCCTGACGATCGGCGAAGCGCTTGGGGAGAGCGTTTCAGGCCTGCCTCGCCCGGACGGCCCCCAGGAATGCGCTGGTCAGAATGAGGGTGCCTAAGCCCACCGAGCCCAAGATCTTGATGGCTGCCAGCGAGAGATGGAAGATCAGTCCCGCCAGTCTGTGGACGACGAACCCGAGGAGAACGGCCGACGCCGCGACGGCGGCAGCGATGCCGACGATTGATGCGGTGAAGAGGAAGGCTGCCGAGGCCCACAAAACCCTCAACAACGCTGCGATCGGATGTCTGAGCATCGATGCATCCTCCTGATGTGCAGCATTCTCTTCCCTGCCCAGTGTTGAGACGGCTTTGCGCTGGATCAAGGATTACGATCCACCAGCCATGCCTCGGCGGGCAAGGCACCCGGCGGGCAGGGCTCACGGCGAGCGGTCCGCAAGAGAGCGCTGAGCCGGCCCCAGGCTCGACGGTCCGGACGCATCGCGCTCGCCCGACAGAGCAGTCTTTCGATCCGCGACGCTGAATCGGCCAGCGCAGGCCACCCGTGGCAGAGGCCGGAGCCCGGCTCGTGGTCGGCATACCCCCCGCGCACGGTTCGCCACAGTTCGGATCGTGTCGTCAGTTCCGCCCGCCGGGAAGACAGACGTGGCGTGCCGTGCCGAGGCAGAACTCAATGTCGGAGTGGGCCGAGGTCGCGATTCCACGTCGCCGTCGGGAGGCCGTTTGATTCAGGTCAAGGCTCAGCTTCGCCACGCCGCTTAATCGCTCTGGCATCCGTCCCCGCGCGAGGTGAATCGAGCGAGCCATGGCCGCCATACCTGTTGCCAAATACATGACCGAAGGAGAAGTCGGGCTGAGCCTCGCCTTGCTCGTTGGCGCCTTCGTGTGCGCCCTGGCCTCGACATACGCGGTCGACGCGCCGTTCAGCTTCCATATGGGCCTGTTTGCCTTGGCCGGCGTTGCCGGCATCGCCGCCATCCTCAAGCGCTACGAGGCGCGGGCGTATGAACCGCCACCGCAGGAGATCGACGGCAAGCCGAACTACAATCTGGGGCCGGTCAAGTTCGCGGTCGTTGCCGCCATGATCTGGGGCATTGCAGGCTTCACGGTCGGCTGCATCATCGCCTTCCAGCTCTGGGCGCCCTCCCTCAATTTCGGGCTTGAATACACGACGTTCGGTCGTCTGCGCCCGCTGCACACGTCGGCGGTGATCTTCGCCTTCGGCGGCAACGTCCTGATCGGCACCTCGCTCTACGTCGTCCAGCGCACGTGTCGGGCACGTCTGGCGGGGGATCTGGCGCCCTGGTTCGTGGTGCTCGGCTATAACCTGTTCATCGTCGTGGCCGGCACCGGCTACTTGCTGGGCGTCACCCAGTCGAAGGAATACGCCGAACCCGAATGGTATGCCGATCTCTGGCTGACCATCGTGTGGGTCGCCTACCTCCTGGTGTTCCTGGCCACGCTCTGGAAGCGCAAGGAGCCCCATATCTTCGTGGCGAACTGGTTCTACCTCGCCTTCATCGTCACCATCGCGATGCTTCACATCGTCAACAATCTGGCGATGCCGGTGACGTTCCTCGGCTCGAAATCCTATCCGATGTTCGCGGGCGTTCAGGATGCGCTGATCCAGTGGTGGTACGGCCACAATGCGGTCGGCTTCTTCCTCACCGCCGGCTTCCTGGCCATCATGTACTACTTCGTGCCGAAGCGCGCGGAGCGGCCGATCTATTCCTACCGCCTGTCGATCATCCATTTCTGGGCCCTGATCTTCATGTACATCTGGGCGGGCCCCCATCACCTCCATTACACGGCGCTGCCCGATTGGGCGCAGACGCTGGGCATGACGTTCTCGATCATGCTGTGGATGCCGTCCTGGGGCGGCATGATCAACGGCCTGATGACCCTGTCGGGCGCCTGGGACAAGCTCCGGACCGACCCGGTCCTGCGCTTCATGGTGGTCTCTCTGGCCTTCTACGGCATGGCCACCTTCGAAGGACCGATGATGGCCATCAAGGCCGTCAATTCGCTCTCCCATTACACCGACTGGACCATCGGCCACGTCCATTCGGGCGCACTCGGCTGGGTCGCCTACATCTCATTCGGCGCCCTGTATTGCCTCGTTCCCTGGCTGTGGAACCGGCGGGAGGTCTATTCCCTCAGGCTGGTCGAGTGGCACTTCTGGATCTCGACCCTCGGCATCGTCCTGTACATCAGCTCGATGTGGGTCGCCGGGATCATGCAGGGCCTGATGTGGCGCGCCTATAATGCGCTCGGCTTCCTCGAGTATTCCTTCGTCGAGACCGTCGAGGCGATGCAGCCCTACTACCTCGTGCGGGCTCTCGGCGGGGTCCTGTTCCTGACCGGCGGCCTGATCATGGCCTACAACCTTGCCATGACCATCGCGGGCCGGACCGCGGCCGACGACGCCCCCCTGCCGGCCAATGAGGGCCGCCCCGGCACGCCCGTCCTCGCCGCTGCCGAGTGAGCCGCAGCCCGGAGCCGGGCGAGACGCCGGCTCCGCCCTTCATCGCATCACGGAAGACGTTCGATGGCTACCGCTCAACCAGGCCTCTGGAAGAGGCACGAGATCTTCGAAAAGAACTCGATCATCCTGCTCATCGGCGCGCTCGTCGTCGTGGCCATCGGCGGCCTCGTCGAGATCACACCGCTGTTCTACTTGAAGAGCACGGTCGAGAAGGTCGAGGGCGTCCGCCCCTATACGCCGCTCGAGCTCGCCGGCCGCAACATCTACATCCGGGAAGGGTGTTACCTGTGCCATAGCCAGATGATCCGTCCGATGCGCGACGAGATCGAGCGCTACGGCCACTTCTCGCTCGCGGCCGAGAGCATGTACGACCATCCCTTCCAGTGGGGATCGAAGCGGACCGGCCCGGATCTCGCCCGTGTCGGCGGCAAGTATTCGGACCAGTGGCATCGCGAGCACCTGAAGGACCCGCGGGCCGTGGTGCCGGCCTCGATCATGCCGGCCTACGCCTTCCTCGACCGGCCGCTCGACGCCGACGCGATCGCGGACGACCTCACGGCCAACCGCGCGCTCGGGGTGCCCTACACCGAGGAGATGGTTGCCCTGGCCAGGAGCGACCTGAAGGCGCAGCTCGATCCCGATGGACCGGGCGCGGCCGACCTGCAGCGCCGCTATCCCGGCGCCAACGTGCGTGACTTCGGCGGCGACAAGGCCAAGGCCGCGGAGATCGACGCCCTGATCGCCTACCTTCAGGTGCTCGGCACGATGGTCGACTTCAAGATCTACGAAGACAAGAAGAACCTCAGGTGATCGAGATGACATACGAGAGCGCCGCCGCTTTCGCACAGACAAGCGGACTCCTCTACTTCGTCGGCATGTTCGCTGCAGTCGCGCTGTATGCGTTCTGGCCCCGCAACCGGGCACGGTTCGACGCGGCCGCCCACCTCCCGCTGATTGAGGACTGATCGCCGTGGCCGACACCCCGCATCCCGGCCCGTCTCCGACGGGCCCGCAGACCACCGGGCACGAGTGGGATGGCATCGTCGAATTCAACAATCCCCTGCCCCGCTGGTGGCTCTACACCCTGTACGCCACGATCGTCTGGTCCGTCGGGTACTGGATCGCCTACCCGGCCTGGCCGCTCGTGAGCGGCTATACCGGCGGCCTGCTCGGCTACTCCCAACGCGAGGTCGTTCTGGACGAGGTCGAGGCCGTCCGCCGGGCACGGGACGCGCGCGGCCAAGCGCAGCTCGCCACGGCGTCGATCGCGGAGATCCGGGCCGATCCGGCCCTGCTCCGCCTCGCGCTCGCCACCGGCAAGGCGGCGTTCGGCGACAATTGCGCCGCCTGCCATGGCAGTTCCGCCACCGGCCGGCTCGGCTACCCGAACCTGCAGGATGACGACTGGCTCTGGGGCGGCACGCCCGAGGAGATCGAACGCACGATCCGGTACGGCGCACGATCCGGTCACGGGGAGGCGCGTGTCGGCGACATGCCGGCTTTCGGACGCGACGGCGTGCTCAAACGCGACGAGATCGAGGCCGCGGCGACCTACGTGCTCTCCCTCTCGGGCAAGCCGGGCGTCGCCGGTGCGAGCGTCGAGAAGGGGCGCGAGGTCTTCGCCGGCAACTGCGCCGGCTGCCACGGCGAGACGGCCGCGGGCAATCCCGAGATGGGCGCCCCCAACCTCACCGACGCGATCTGGCTCTACGGCTCCGCGCCGGAGCAGGTCGTCGCCACGATCACGAACGGGCGCAAGGGCATGATGCCGGCCTGGGACGGCCGGCTCGATCAGGCGACGATCAAGTCGCTCGCGGTCTACGTCCACGACCTGGGCGGCGGACGGTAGCGGCGCCCGGCGCTCCGGCCCGGCCGCGTTTGAGCGAGATCAAGGCGGCCGGCGCGGCCGGTCACTACGCCTTCGGCACCGGCCCCTGAGCCGGACGGAAGATCACCCATGCCCCTCGCCGAACGCACCGAGGCCTCTCCGGCCGCCAGACCTGCGCCTGCACCGGCCGGCACCGGACGTGCCAAGAAGTTCGGCGTGGCGGCGACCCGTGCCGCCATCCCGGCCGTGAACGGGTCCCTCTACGCGGCCCGGACGAAGATCCAGCCGCAGGCCGTGCGCGGGACGTTCCGCCGGATCAAGTGGATCGTCCTCGCGGTCACGCTGGGCATCTATTATCTCACGCCGTTCATCCGCTGGCAGCGCGGTGCCGGCGAGCCCTCCCAGGCAGTCCTGCTCGACCTCGACAAGGGGCGCTTCTACCTCTTCTCGATCGAGCTCTGGCCGCAGGACGTGACCTACGTCATGGGCCTGCTGATCCTGGCGGCCCTGGTCCTGTTCCTGATGAACGCGGTCGCGGGGCGTGTCTGGTGCGGCTATCTCTGCCCGCAGACCGTCTGGACCGACCTGTTCCTCGCCGTCGAGCGCCTGATCGAGGGTGACCGGCGCGAGCGCCTCAAGCTCGACGCCGCGCCCTGGTCCATCGAGAAGGTCGCGCTGCGGACCATGAAACATTCCATCTGGCTGCTCGTCGCCTGGTGGACCGGGGGCGCCTGGGTCCTCTATTTCGCGGACGCGCCGACCCTGGTGGTCCAGCTCGCGACGTTCCAGGCGCCGCCACCGGCCTATGTGGCGATCCTGACGCTGACCGCGACGACCTACCTGCTCGCGGGCCACATGCGCGAGCAGGTCTGCACCTACATGTGTCCCTGGCCGCGCATCCAGGCCGCGCTCACCGACGAGCATGCCCTCAACATCCTCTATCGCACCGATCGGGGCGAGCCGCGCGTCTCGGCGAAGAAGACGGCTGCGCTGCGCGCGGCCGGTCAGCCGGCCGGCGATTGCGTCGACTGCTTCGCCTGTGTCACCGCCTGCCCGGCCGGCATCGACATCCGCGACGGGCTGCAGATGGACTGCATCCAGTGCGGCCTCTGCATCGACGCCTGCGACACGGTCATGGGCAAGCTCGGCCGGCCCGCGGGCCTGATCGGCTACGACACCGAGGCGAACTGCCGGAGCCGGGCGGCCGGTCGAGGCCCCGTCAGCCGTATCGTACGGCCGCGGACGATCCTGTACGCGACGCTCATCGCGGGGGTCGGCGGGTTCATGCTCTACAGCCTGGCGACGCGGAGCTTCACGACGCTCAGCGTCCTGCACGACCGGAATCCGCAGTTCGTCACCCTCTCCGACGGTTCGGTGCGCAACGGTTTCACCCTGCGCGTGCTCAACAAGCGTCCGGCCGAGCGTCGCTTCGCCCTGGCGGTCGAGGGCCTGGCCGACGCGCGGGTCGAGGTAGTGGGCGGCACGCCGGACGCGCTCCCGGTCCCGTCCAATTCGACCCAGGAATTCCGGGTCCTCGTCTTCGCTCCCCCGGGTCGGACAGCGCAATCCTCCAACCTGTCCTTCGAGATCGTCGATCCGGCGGCCGGGGAGACGGCCCGGGCCCAGGATTACTTCAAGGCACCCTGACCATGAGCGCCACCCAGACCTCGTTCGACCCCGCGCGTCGGGGACAGGCCGGCATCCGCCTGACGGGCAAGAAGATCCTCGCGATCTTCGCCGCCTTCTTCGGCACCATCGCTTGCGCCGACGCGGTTCTCGTCGGGTCGGCCCTGCGGACCTGGTCGGGGCTGGAGGAACCCTCGCCCTACCAGGCGAGCCAGCGCTACAACGCCGAGTTGCTCAAGTCGCGGCAGCAGGATGCCCTCGGCTGGCGCCTCTCCGCCGCGGCCGTCCGCCTTCCGGCCGCGAGGGTGTCGATCACCGCGACCCTGGCCGACGCGACGGGGCATCCGCTCACGGGCAGGACGCTTCGGGCGCGGCTGGAACGACCGACCGACAAGCGGAAGGACCTGCAGACCGACCTCGCGGAGGTCGGCGCCGGGACCTACGCGGCCACCGCGGAGCCGGTCGAGCGCGGGCAATGGGATCTCGTCGTCGCGGTCGTCGGCGAGGACGGTGTCGCGTTCCAGCGCCGTCATCGGGTCATCCTGGATTGAGGGGAGCACCCGATGTGCTGCACCGACATGGCCCTCGCCTATGTGGAGGCCCACGCCTCCTGGAGCGCGGCGAACACCAAGCCTTCCCTTGAGCGCGACTACACCGCCTTCATGACGCGGGGCCCGGACGGATCGACCCGCGCCGCGTTCGCGGTCGAAGGAATCCGCTGCGCGTCGTGCATGAACGCCATCGAGCGGGGCCTGGCGGACCTGCCCGGCGTCGCGGCGGCGCGCCTCAACTTTTCCGACCGGCGTCTCGCGGTGACGTGGAGGCCGGAGGCCGAGCCCGATGTTGCCGCCGTCCTCTCGGCGCTGGACGCGCTCGGTTTCCGGGCACAGCTTTTCGATCCCGGCCGTCACTCCGATGCCGAGACCGCGGAGACCAAGCGCCTGATCACGGCGCTCGCGGTCGCGGGCTTCGCCTCGATGAACGTGATGCTGCTCGCCATCTCGGTCTGGGCGGGCAACGTCTCGGACATGACCTCCGAAAACCGGGATCTCTTCCACTGGATCCAGGCGGTCATCGCCCTCCCGGCGGCCGCCTATGCGGGGCGGCCCTTCTACGAGGGGGCCTTCAGGGGGTTGCGCGCCGGGCGCGTGACGATGGACTTCCCGATCACGCTCGGCGTGGTCCTGACCCTCGTCATGTCCGTCGTCGAATCGCTTTCGGGGGCGACCCACGCCTATTTCGACGGCGCGGTCATGCTGCTGTTCTTCCTCCTGATCGGGCGTGTCCTGGAGCAATCCATGCGCCGGCGTACGCGGATGCTGGCGGAGAACCTCGCGGCGCTGCGCAGCGAGGGCGCGACCGTCGTCGATGCCGACGGGGCCTTGCGGGACGTGCCCGCCTCGGAACTCGTCCCGGGCGCACGCATCCTCGTCCGGCCCGGCGAGCGGATTCCGGCCGACGGTGTCGTGGAGCGGGGCATGTCCGACCTCGACCACAGCCTCGTCACCGGCGAGACCGCTGCGGTCTCGGTGAGCGGCGGGGACAGCGTTTTCGCAGGAGCCCTCAACGGCAACGGCGCGCTCACGGTCCGGGTCACGGCCGCGGCCGGCGCCAGCCTGCTCGACGAGGTGGAAACCTTGATGCGCCGCGCGCTGGAGGCCCGCTCGCGCGCCCTCGTCCTCGCCGATCGGGCGACGCGCCTGTATGTCCCGCTGGTCCACGCGGCGGCCGCGTTGACGCTCGCCGGCTGGCTCGCCGCCGGCGCCGGCTGGCACACCGCGCTCCTCAGCGCCGTCGCAGTCCTGATCGTGACATGCCCCTGCGCGCTGGGGCTTGCCATTCCGGCCGTGCAGGTCGTGTCCGCGGGCGCGCTGTTCCGGGAGGGCGTGCTGCTCAATGACGGCACGGCGCTCGAGCGCTTCGCCGAGATCGACACGATCGTGTTCGACAAGACCGGGACCCTGACGTTGCCCGAGCCGAGCCTGACCCACGGGGACCGGGACGAAACGGGCGCCCTCTCCGTGGCGGCGCGTCTCGCGCTCTCCAGCCGGCATCCCATGGCGGCCGCCTTGGCGAAGGCCGCCGACGGTGCGGAGCCGTTTCCGGACGCGCAGGAGGCAGCGGGCCTGGGCGTTCGCGCCATCGTCGAGGCCGTGGAACTCCGCCTCGGCTCCGCCCGCTTCTGCGGTGCCGAAGCGGAAGCCGCTGCGGCCTTGGCGGACAATCCCGATGCCTCCGTGATCTGCTTCCGGGCTGGCGATGCCCCGCCGATCGTCTTCCCGGTGCACCAGGCCCTTCGTCCGCAGGCCGCGGAGGTCGTCGGGGCTCTTCTTTCCTCCGATCGACGCGTCCTGATCCTGTCCGGCGACCGGGCATCCGCAGTGGAGGCCGTGGCCGCACGTCTCGGCGTCACGGAATGGGAGGCTGGCCTCACGCCGCGCGAGAAGATCGCGCGCATCGAGTCGCTCCAACGCGCCGGCCGGCGCGTGCTGATGGTCGGAGACGGCCTCAACGACGCCCCGGCGCTCGCCGCAGCGCACGCCTCGCTCTCGCCGGTGACGGCCGCACACGTCAGCCAAGCCGCGGCGGATGCCCTCTTCCTGGGCCGCAGCCTGACCCCCGTCCTCGCGGTGCTGGACGCCGGCACGCGGGCACGGCGCCTCATGCTGCAGAACCTGTGGTTCTCGGCCGCTTACAATCTGCTGGCCGTGCCCCTGGCGGCTGCCGGCTGCCTGACGCCGCTCATCGCGGCGCTCGCGATGTCGGGATCGTCCGTGATCGTGACCCTCAACGCGCTGCGCGCGCGCGCGTCCTCTGCAGGGGTCCGTCCGGCCCCCGTCGCGATCACTGGCCGACCGGCCTCCCCTCCCGCGATCCCGCTCCTCCAGGGTCACCCATGAACGTGTTGCTTCTCGTCATCCCCCTCGCCCTCGCGCTCGGTACGCTCGGCTTGTTCGCGTTCCTGTGGGCTTTGCGAAGCGGCCAGTACGACGACATCGAGGGCGCCGAGTACCGCGTCCTGCACGACGACTGACGTCATTCCCTCACCGATCGCGAAAGAGTGGCGATACCCGCTTGGCCTGCGACGTCTCCTGCCTCGGGCCTCCAATGACGGTCGCTTCGAAGCCTGGCAAAGACGTTCGGAAAGGCTGAAGGAGACGCAGGATCCACCGTCATGTCCAGCTTCCGGACGGCGTGATGCGTCGGGACCACGGCGAGCCGGCCCGCGCTTCGCGAGCGTCGCGCGCGTTCATCGCGGCCGGACGCCCTGGCCCGGTCGGCACGCGCGCAACCGTTGCGCCGGATCCCTCACGAGGCCCTGTTCATCGCGCTCCCGGCGCATGTGCCTCGGCCAGCGCCGTCACGTCAGCCTCGGTCCGGTCAGGACGCGCCAATAGATTGCCGAGAAGCCGAGGAATGCCGCCGCCCACAGGACGGTGGCCGTCGCCAGAAGCGGCGCGGTCCAGACCGGATGGAATGCGGCGCAGACCCTCGCCAAGACCGAGGCTGTGGCCAAGATGAACACCGCCTGCACCGAGACCGGAGCCCGAAGCGGCCGCCCGGTATGCCCCAGGCTCGCCCGTGACATGACAGCCAGCGTCATCACCCCGACGGCCCCCGCCGTCCAGGCGTGAATGCCGGCGGCAGCCGAGATGTCCGACAGCGCGGAGAGCCCGACCAGTACGAAGCCGAGCGGAACGAACGCATAGGCCACGTGGAGAATGAAAACGAGCGGGTTCTGCCAGGTCCTGTATCCGGCCCAGCGTGCCAAGCGAGCCGCCTGAGACAACCCCGCGATGAGAAGGCCGGCACCCGTGGCCGGATCCGCCGGCGCGACGACCCAGGCGAGCAGAGCCGACACCGCGATCATCATCGACAATGCGTCGAAGCGTCCATACGGGACGGGCATGCGGCCCGGTCCCAGGGCGGCCAGCCAATTGCGGGTGAAGCTCGGTATGATGCGCCCGCCGATGAGCATCACCATCGTCAGCGTCGCGGCGATACCGACCCGGACGCCGTACTCGGCCGTGCCCGACAGATGTGCCTCAATGTGGAAGACGGCATTGCCGAGAAGCATGACGGTGAGGACGCCGAGGATCTTGAGGTTGCGCCAGTTCCGTCCAGCGATGACTTCCCGGCCGAGTGCGGCTGTCAGGAGCGCGAGGAACGACACATCGAGGATCGCCGCGGGCAACCAGCCGAGTTCGGCTGACAGGGCCACGGCGAACCGGCCCGCCAACCAGGCGGCAACGAGCAGGAGAAGGGGCCTCCCCTGGAGGGGCAGCCGTCCCGTCCAGTTGGGGACCGCGGTGAGAAGGAAACCGGCCACGACCGCGCCGGCGAAGCCGTAGAGCATCTCGTGCACATGCCAGTCGCGCAACGCAAAAGCGGTCGGGAGCGTCAGTTCGCCGGCGAACATCGGCAGCCATGCCAGGATCGACAGTCCGGCATAGAGGGCGCCGAGCAGGAAGAACGGCCGGAAGCCGTATGACAGGATCGCCGGTCCCGCGTAGGACCGCAGCCGCGGAATGGGAGCCATTGTCCATTCTCCAGGACGCACGCGCCGCGCGCCGACAATGAAGCGCGGCCTCGTTCGGTAGTGCGCGGGATCACGGCGGGGCATGATCCAGATCAAGGGACGGTTCGAACACGACGCGCATCGTGCTCCGACGCAATCGCTCGACGGAGTGGGCAGGTGCTATCCTGGCTGAGAGGCCGCGCGATGCGGCGACCATCGCGGAAAGACGCGGAGGATCGTCGTGACTGGCTCGACCCCGACATCATCGAATGCCTCACGGACGTGCTCGATCCGGAGGTCGGCATCAGCGTGGTCCATCTCGGCCTCGTCTATCGTGCGGTTCGGACATCGGAGCGTATCGACGTCGACCTGACCCTGACCGCGCGAACCTGTCCGCTCGCAGGCTTGATCGTCGACGACGCCCGCGCGTGCCTCCGGCGACGCTTCAACGATTGCCCGGCCATCGTCGTCAGATTGGTCTGGACTCCAATCTGGACACCGGACCGCATGACCGAACGGGGGCTGGCCCTGCTGGGTCATCCGCCTCGCGGTCAAGCCTGATCACCCGCGCACTCGGGTCACGCTCGCCGTGACCGGCGGCCAATGGAAGGACGATGGCGTGCCAGACGCAACCCCAGCCGCCGCAGCATCCCGGTACTCGGGCGGGCTCGGCCAGGTCGAGCCCGGATTCACGCTTGCCGCGGGACCGTCCTCTCCGACCTCAGGCGGCCGAAGCTTCGGTGTGCTCCGCCTCGCGATCGTCGCCTGCGCCGCGAGCGCGATGCTGGCCGGGTTCTGGATCGGGCTTGGACGCCTTGGATGGGAGCTGCCGCACGCCGCCGCCTTCGCCAGCCTGCACGGGCCGCTCCTGATCTCTGGCGTGTTCGGCACATTGGTCGCCCTGGAACGCGCTGTCGCCTCGGGGGGAGGATGGTCCCTCGCAGCCCCGGCCCTGTCGGTATCGGGATCGGTCCTCCTCTTGGCCGGGATGCCGGTCACCGCAGGCGCGGGCGCCTACGTCCTCGCCGCCGCGATCCTCACAGGCGCCTCGCTCGTCGCGCTGTGGCGGCAACCGGCCGCGTTCTCAGCCACGCTCGTCGCAGGAGCGGCCGCGTGGCTGACAGGCTCGGCGCTCTGGGCGTACGGCAGTCCCGTGCCGGACGTGGCAGGCTGGTGGCTCGCGTTCCTCGTGCTGACCGTCGCCGGCGAGCGCCTTGAGATCAGCCGCCTGGTGCCGCAGAGCCGCCTGAGCCTGCCGCTGTTCCTCGGCGCGATCAGCGCCTTGCTTCTCGGCGCCTGCGCGGGTCTGTTCACGGCGCTCGGAGCGTGTCTCTCCGGCCTGGGCCTCCTCGCGCTCACGGCCTGGCTGATCCGGCACGACATCGCGCTTCGCACCGTCCATCAGGCCGGTCAGGTCCGCTTCATGGCGATGTGCATGCTCGCCGGCTACGCGTGGCTCGGCGCCGCCGGGATCCTGCTGCTCGCAGTCCCGCCGGCGACGACCGCGTTCGGGTACGACATGGCAATCCATGCCGTGCTCCTGGGCTTCGCCCTCTCGATGGTGTTCGGGCACGCCCTGATCATCCTGCCGGCGGTTGCCGACATCCATCCGCGCTTCGGCCGCGCGCTGTATCTGCCGCTCGCGACGCTGCACGCATCGGTCGCGTTGCGCGTCGCGTCCGACCTGCTCGGCACCGGTGCGGGGCGCCAATGGAGCGGCCTCGTCACGGTCGCCGCCGTTGCGGGCTTCGCCGCATGCATCGCGCGCTCAACACGCAGCACGCGCAGCCACGACGCTCGGACCGGATCATGAACGAGGTCGCCGCCGCCATGGCCGCGTTCGTCGCCGCGCATGCGATTCCGGCCGCGCCGCGCATGCGCGTCCGCCTCGTCGGCCTGCTCGGACGCGGCCCCTACCTCGCGACGTACAGCCTGCTCTCGCTGATGCTGATGGCTTGGCTCGTCGTTGCGTTGCGGCGGGCCGACGCGGTCGAGCTGTGGGCCGCGGCGGCGTGGCAATGGCACGTCGCGCTCCTCACGATGCCGATCGCCTTGTTCCTTCTCGTCGCCGGGCTGTTCGCTCCGAACCCGCTCTCCCTGGCATTGCATCCGGGAACCGAGCCCGGTCCGATCGTCGCGATCACGCGCCACCCCACGCTCTGCGGGTTCCTGCTCTGGGCCCTGGCCCATATCCCGCCGAACGGTGATGGGGCCTCCGTTGTCGTCTTCGGAACGATGGCCGTTTTCGCGGCCCTCGGCATGCCGCTTCTGGACGCAAAGGCGCGCCGCCATATGGGTCGGGCGCGCTGGGAGGCGCTGGCGCGGACCACCTCGGTGGTCCCGTTCGCGGCTCTGCTCGGTGGGCGCGCGCCCCGTGGCCGCCTGACGGGATTGATCCTACCGGCTGCGGCAGCGGGTGGGCTCTATGCGTGGTTCCTGGTGCAGGGCCATGCCTTGTTGATCGGTCCCGATCCCCTCGCCGCGCTTCGGGCGTTCGGCTGAGTCCGGGCCACGCCGCGTACGACCGCACCCCAACGCCGCGCGGCGTTCCACGCACCGCAGATCGGGGTTTCGGACGGCGCTGTCGCCGGCCTGATTGAGACAGATCAAGGTCGCGCAGACCTCGAGACCCATACGAATGCGCGCGTGGCTCGGGCCGTCGCGGTCCTCGGCTGGACAGGGAGCAACTCGTATGCGCGCGGAACTGAGGATGCTCTACGGTGAGGAGCGGCTGCCCCGCTACACGAGCTATCCGGCCAGTCCCCATTTCACTCCGGCCATCGATGCCGACACCTATAGCGGCTGGCTGGACGGAATTTCTACAGATGCGCCGGCGTCGCTCTACCTGCACATCCCCTTCTGCCGGTCGATGTGCTGGTATTGCGGTTGCCACACCACGATCACTCGGCATGACGCGCCCATTGCCGGCTATCTTGCCACGCTCCGGGACGAGATCGCCCTCGTCGCGCGCCATCTCGACCCGGCGCCGCGCGTCGGGCACGTGCATTTCGGGGGCGGCACGCCGACCATCGTGGCGCCCGGCGCCTTCCGCGACCTCGTCGCTCTGCTGCGCGACAGCTTTCCCGTCGACCCGGATGCCGAAATCGCCGTCGAGATCGATCCGCGGACGCTCGCACCCGAGATGATACGGGCCCTCGGTGCGGCCGGCGTTTCCCGGGCCAGCCTCGGTGTTCAGAGTTTCGATCCGGTGGTGCAGGACGCGATCCGGCGTCGCCAAAGCTTCGCCGTCACCGAGGCAGCCGTCGCGGGTCTCAGGGCGGCGGGCGTGCGCGGGATCAATCTCGACCTCATCTACGGACTGCCGCATCAGTCCGTGGCGTCCTGCATCGACACGGTGCAGAAATCCCTGAGATTGCGGCCGGATCGCCTGGCGGTGTTCGGCTACGCCCATGTCCCGACGTTCAAGAAGCATCAGCGCCACCTCGACGCGGCGACGTTGCCGGATGGCGGAGTCCGGCAGGCGCAGGCCGAAGCCATCGCGGCCGTGCTCGTGGATGCCGGTTACCTGCGGATCGGGCTCGACCATTACGCCCTCCCGGGCGATGCCATGGCGCGGGCGGGAACCATGGTCCGCCGGAACTTCCAGGGCTACACGACCGATCCGAGCGACCTGCTGATCGGCTTCGGTGCATCGGCCATCGGACGGCTGCCGCAGGGCTACGTCCAGAACGAGCCGGCGTTGCGCGCCTACGCGGAGCGCATCGCCCGCGGCGAACTCGCGACGCTGAAGGGCTATGCGCTGACGCCGGACGACCGTCTCCGGGCCGAACTGATCGAGCGGGTCATGTGCGAGTTCCGGGTCGACGTCGGAGAGGTCTGCCGATCGCATCGCCGCGATCCGCACGCGCTCCTCGCCTCCCTGTCACGGCTGCCGACGCTCGCGGCCGATGGTCTGGTCCGCCAGGACGGCACGATCCTCAGCATTCCGGACGATGCCCGGCCCTTCGTCAGAAACGTCGCCGCGGCCTTCGACGCCCATCTCGGCACCTCGGCCGCCGTGCACAGCCGCGCGGCGTAGGCGGCAGCGCCGCCGAGGGCAGCCTGACGCAGGAGTGACGCGCCGGCCGACGCGGCCGCGGACGGCCGCCCGTGTCGCCTAAGGCGACGTCATCCCGTCCGAGCGCAGGCCGCCTTGCGCGTCGGCTGTTTCCCGATGCAACCGACGGTGTATGAGGGGTGCCTGCGTTCTGGACGGATCGAGGTCCCGTCACATCCTTGCGGCCATCATGACCACGTCCGAACAGACCCACGATCCCGAACCCCGCGACGGCCCATTCGATGTGGAGGGGCTTCGGGAGACGCTCGACGAGGCAGGCATCTGCGGCTGGACCCTCGACGTCCGGACCGGGCGGGTCACGATCTTGCCGACCTGCATGCGCCTGTTCGGCGTTCCGCCGGATCGCCTGACCACCTTCGACGACATCCAAGCCTTCGTGCATCCGGAAGACCGGGCAGCCCGGGCGCAAGCCCTGAAGCGTGCCGTGGAGGGGGGCGGAAGTTACGAAGTCGACTACCGCGCGATCCATCCCGATGGACGCGTTCAATGGTTGCGCTCGCGCGGTCGGGTCGAGCTGGGCCCCGATGGACGCCCCTGCCATCATCGGGGCGTGATCTTCAGCATCCACGAACAGAAGCAGGCCAACGACGATTTGCGGGCCCGCGAGGCGCATCTGCGCTCGATCCTGGATACGGTGCCCGATGCCATGATCGTCATCGACGAGCAGGCGCGGATCAAATCGTTCAGTGCGGCCGCCGTGCGGCAGTTCGGCTATGGCCCGCAGGAGATCGTCGGCCGCAACGTCAGCCTGCTGATGCCCGAACCCTACCGATCCCAGCACGACGCCTACATGTCGCGCTACCTGTTGACGGGAGAACGCCGCATCATCGGCATAGGCCGCGTCGTGGTCGGCCAGCGCAAGGACGGCTCGACCTTTCCGATGGAGCTATCGGTCGGCGAGATGCGCTCCGGCGGCGAGCGCTACTTCACCGGCTTCATCCGCGACCTCACCGAACGGAACCAGACCGAGACGCGCCTGCAAGAGCTGCAATCCGAGCTGGTGCACATGTCGCGCTTCACGGCCCTCGGCGAGATGGCGTCGACGCTGGCGCACGAGATCAATCAGCCACTGACGGCGATCGCAAGCTATCTCAAAGGCTGCCGCCGCCTCCTCGGCCGCATGGAGGGCCCCGAGGTTCCCATGCTCTCCGACGCGGTGAACCAGGCGGCCGATCAGGCGCTGAGAGCCGGGCAGGTGATCCGGCACCTGCGGGAATTCGTGTCGCGGGGGGAGAGCGAGCGGCATATCGAGGGATTGCCCAAGCTGATCGAGGAAGCGAGCGCGCTCGCGCTCGTCGGCGCCAAGGAGAAGGGCGTCCGCGTCCGCTTCGATCTGGACCGGGATGCCCCGCTCGTCATGGCGGACCGGATCCAAGTGCAACAGGTCCTGCTCAACCTCATCCGCAACGCCATCGAGGCCATGCAGGACGTGGCGCGGCGGGATCTGGTCGTCGCCACGCGGGCGCTTCCGGCCGAAGGCTTGGTCGAGGTGCGCGTCTCGGATACCGGGACCGGGATCGCGCCCGAGATCGCCGAACAGCTGTTCCAGCCCTTCGTGACCACGAAGGCGAACGGCATGGGCGTCGGCCTCTCGATCTGTCGGACGATCGTGGAAGCCCATGGCGGCAAGATCCAGGCGGGCCCCGGTCCGGAGGGCGGGACGACCTTCCGCTTCACCCTGCGCACATTCGACCGAGAGGAGATGGCGCATGTCGACTGACGCGCTCGTGCATATCGTGGACGACGACCTCGCGGTGCGCCAGTCGCTAGCCTTCCTGCTGGCGACGGACGGGCTGGCGGTCCGCGTGCATGACTCGGCGGCCGCCTTCCTGGCCGCGGGGGCCGACCGCGTCGGCTGCGTCGTCACGGATGTGCGGATGCCCGATATCGACGGCGTCGAACTCCTGCACCGCCTGCGGCAACGGGGAGCCATGCCGCCGGTGATCGTCATGACAGGACATGCGGACGTGGCTCTCGCCGTCGAAGCGATGAAGGCCGGTGCCGTCGACTTCATCGAGAAGCCTTTCGACGACGAGTTGCTTCTGTCCAGCATCCGGTCGGCCCTGGCGCAGTCGGATCGAACCATGAAGCGCGAGTCCGAGAGCAACGCGGTACGGGCCCGCTTGGCCGAACTCTCGGAACGCGAGCGGCAGGTCCTGGAGGGACTGGTCGCCGGCAAGGCCAACAAGGTCATCGGGCTCGATCTCGGCATCAGCCCGCGGACGGTGGAGATCTACCGGGCCAACGTCATGTCCAAGCTGCAGGCGGGCAGCCTTTCCGAGCTTGTTCGCATGGCACTCGTCGCAGGCACTCTGAGCGGCGACTGATGGCAGATGCGCGTCCGGCTTCCCTCCGGCCGGGCCCCATGACGATGCGCCGGCGCTGATCGCCGATGCCGCATCGTGGTCGGGGCTCAGGTCCCGGTGCATGCTCCCGGCCGGCCTGCGGATCTCAGGCCTGACACCGGAGGGCGGCTTCGGTGTCGTCGCCCCGGTGCTGCCATCGGCCGGGGGCCGGCGCGCCGTCGTCAGGCTGTCGGATCCGGTCGACGTGGCGCCGACGGTCGAATGGCCTGTGGGCGCAGACGTGACGCGGGTTCACGCGTTCAGGCGAGGCCTTCGCCGGGCTGCCACGCGTCCGGGGGGACCATGCCGGGGGCGACGTAGGCGAAGTACAGCGCGTCGAGCTGCGTCCAGAGCACGGTGCACTTGAACGTCAGCGCCGCCAGCGCCTGCCGCTGCAGCTCGGGCGTCGTCGCGTGCTGCTTGACGTAGTCCAGGGCGAAGTCGGCGTCCCGCGGCGCCTGGGTCAGGCGCTTGTCGAAATAGGCCAGCGTGTCCTTGGTGATGAAGTCGTAGTTCTTCAGCATCCCGGCGACGCGCTCGGAGATGATCGTCGGCGAGAACATCTCGGTCAGCGACGAGGCGATCGCCTCCAGCAGCGTCTTCTCGGAGACGAAATGGACATAGGCCTCGACCGAGAACTTCGTGGCCGAGAGGATGCCGCGGGTCGACAGCACGTAGGCGCGGTCGAAGCCGACGCCCTCGGCCAGCTTGAGCCAGCGCTCGATGCCGCCGTCGCCCTCGTGGTCGCCGTCATGGTCGACGATGCGCTGGCGCCAGATCCGCCGCAGCGACGCGTCGGTCATGCGCGCCAGCACGGCGGCGTCCTTCACCGGGATCATCGCCTGGTAGTAGTAGCGGTTCAGCGCCCAGGCCCGGACCTGATCCTTCGACAACTTGCCGTCGTGTAGCAGCCGGTG
>NZ_FMWU01000050.1 GCF_900103195.1 Methylobacterium sp. UNC378MF
CGCGCTGGGCAACAGCACCGAGCTGCCGTTCCAGGCCGACGGGATCACGCTGGCGCAGGCCCTGGCCAAGGCGCGCGGCCTGTCGGACTTCGCCGCCGATCCGGCCGGAACCTTCATCTTCCGGTTCGAGCCGGCCAGCGTGGTGCGCCGTCTCAGCCCCGGCTCGAAGCTTCTGGGCACGCCGCTGGTGCCGGTGGTCTACCGGATCGACATGCGCGACCCGAACAGCCTGTTCGTGTCCCAGGCGTTCCGGATGCGCAACCGCGACCTGATCTACGTGTCGAACGCCCCGTTCACCGAGGTCCAGAAGGTGCTCACCGCCTTCAACGGCGTCACCGGACCGCTCGCCTCCGCGGCCACCGCTTACGCCTACGCCAAGTAGCCACGAGGTCGCTGAGAAGACGGCCGCGGAAAAAAATCGCGTTTCGCCGCGTCCTCGCGTATGGGCACTGAGTGCGGGGCGGGATCGAGGCTACGGAGCCGCATCCGCCGTCGCGCCGACGAGTCGCGCAAGGATGCCCAGAAGAGCCCGATGAAGATCGGACGTTTCGTCCCCGCCCACGGGCCGCATCGGCCCGCGCTGATCGCCCTCAGCCTGTGTCTCGCGCTCCTGCCAGCCACCCAAGCGGCGGCCGACGTGGTGGTCGGCGTGGCGGTCCCGCGGTCGGGCCCTTACGTGGCGGTCGGCGAGCAGGTCCTGCGCGGCGTCGAGGCCGCCGCCCGGGACGCCAACGCCATGGGCGGTCTCGACGGCCAGCCCGTGACCCTCGACGTGCAGGACGATGCCTGCGATTCCAACACTGCGACGGCAGTGGCCAACCACTTTGTCCGCTCCAATGTCCGGCTCGTCGTCGGCCATGTCTGCTCCAACGCCTCGATCGCCGCCTCCGACATCTACGCTCAGAACGGTGTGGTGATGATCACAGCAGCCTCGGTGGCGGCGCGGCTCACCGATCGCGGGCTGCCGAACATCTTCCGGGTCTGCGGCCGCGATGACGATCAGGCTCGCCTGTCCGCCGCCGTGCTCGCCGAGCGGTTCCGTGACCGGAAGATCGCGCTGATCCAGGACCAGTCTCCGGCAGCCCGCAGCCTCGCTGCCGCCACCAAGGACAACCTCAACCGCATCGGCGTGAACGAGGCGCTGTTCCTGTCGTTCTCGCCCAGTGACGCCGACGACACCGCCCTCGTCGACCGCCTCAAGGGCGCGGGGATCGAGGTGGTATATTACGGTGGCGACGCCGCCGAGATGGGCCGCCTCGTCAAGATCGCTGCGGACCGGGGCTACCGGCCGCAATGGTTCGGTACCTCGGCCATTGCCACGCCGGATTTCGCCAAGATCGCCGGGTCGGCGAGCAACGGCGTCCTCATGACCTTCTATCTCGATCCGAGCCGGCAACCCGCAGCCGCGGCGGTCGTGAAGACCTTCAAGGCCGAGGGTGTCGATCCCACCGGCTCGACGATCTACGGGTATGCGGCCATGCAGGCCCTGGTAGCGGCCGGCAACTTCGCCCATTCCGCCGAGCCGAGGCCCATCGCGCAGGCGCTCCATACGGAACGGTTCGACCTCGTGCTCGGCACGGTCGGTTTCGACGCGAAGGGCGACGTCACCGCCCAGGGCTACGTGCTCTACGTGTGGAAGGACGGGAGCTTCACGCCGGCCGGGAAGTGAGCGGCGATGGCGCTCACAGCGCCTGCGCGGCGTCGACCTCCGCGCCGCGACCCAGTCCGCGCAGCAGCTCGGCGAGATGGGGGCGGACCTGCAACTGCAGGGCGTGCAGCCGCCGCACGGCCGCGCTGAGCTGCCCCTCCCGCTTCAGCATCGCGTCGGCGAAGCCGACCATGCGCGCATTCGGCCAGGCCGGCTCGCGCAGGGCGTGGAGACGCTCGACCAGAGCGGCGGCGGGCGTACCGGGCTCGGCCTGCGCGAACAGGATCAGCAGCGCCGCGGTGGAGCGCGACAGGCCGTAATGGCAATGGACCAGGAGATGGCCCGCACCATCGATCTGCCGCCCGAAATCGAGGATCGCCGCGATGTGCTCGGGCTCGGGTGGAACCAGGCCCTCGCCGGGACCGAGGCAATCGTGGAAGTGGAGCGTCGTGCGGGTGTGGGCGCCGTAGCCGGCGAAGGCCTCCGGCTCCGGCGTGCCGGGATCGAGCAGCGACAGGACGTGGCTGATGTCGCAAGCCCCGTGGCCGGCCAGCTCTTCCAGGCCGCAGACGGTGTGCAGGGTGACGGCGGGCTCGGTTCGCATGCCCGGCGCCTAGCACGGGCGCAGGCCGGTTTCGAGGCGCGACGGAACTGCTCCGGCGTCCGCGGCTTTCGAGAACCGGCACGGACGTGCTACCTGCGACCCCCGATCCGGCCCGGGCCGGATCGGACCTGCTCGGATGAGATGCCGTTGGACGAACCTCACCTCGCGCGATCCCCCTCGGCCGGGACGCGGCGCCGAAGCGTGCTGACCGCCGGCCTCGGCGCGGCCGCGGCGCTCACCGGGCCGCTCGCCGCCCCGGTACGGGCCGAGGGCGCCCCGGAGCTGCGCTGGCGCTTGTCCTCCGCCTACGCCAAGAACCTCGACATCCTGTACGGCGCCCCCGAGGCGCTCAGCCGGATCGTCGCGGAAGCCACGGACGGGCGCTTCCAGATCCAGGTGCAGGGCCCCGGCGAGCCGGTCCCGGCCGAGGGATTGCTCGATGCCGTAGCCGCCGGCACCGTCGAGATGGGCCATGGGCCGGCGACCCTGGGCATGGCCAAGGATCCGACCTTCGCGCTGGCCACCGCGGTGCCCTTCGGGCTCAATGCCCGGGGCGCCGCCGCATGGTGGCAGGCGGGGGGCGCCGCCGAGCTGTTCGCCGAGGTCTTCGCCAAGGCCGGCCTGGTCTGCCTGCCGGGCGGCAACACCGGCGCGCAGATGGGCGGCTGGTTCCGCCGCGAGATCAAGAGCCTCGCCGATTTGCAGGGGCTGAAGTTCCGGATCGGCGGCATGGGCGGCCAGGTCCTCGCCAAGTTCGGCGTCCAGCCGCAGGCGGTGCCGGGACCCGAGATCTACGCTGCCCTGGAGAGCAAGAAGCTCGACGCCGCCGAGTGGATCGGCCCCTACGACGACGAGCGGCTCGGCCTACAGAAGGTCGCGCCCGTCTACCACTATCCCGGCTTCTGGGAGGGCGGCGCGCTGCTGCATTTCTGGTTCAACGCTGAGAAGTGGAAGGCGCTTCCGAAATCATACCAGGCGATCCTCCGGGCCGCCGCCGCCGAAGTCGGCGCCGACGTCCAGGCCAAATACGACGCCCGCAACCCGCAGGCCCTGCGCCGGCTGGTGGCCGGGGGCGCCCAGCTGCGGCCCTTCCCTCAGGACGTCATGGAGGCTGCCCTCAAGAACGCCAACGACGTCTACGCCGAGATCGCCGCCAAGAACGCCGATTTCCGCCGTGTCTACGAGGCGATGCGCACCTTCCGCAACGAGGAATACCTCTGGTTCCAGGTGGCGGAATACACCTACGACAACTTCATGATCCGCGCCCGGGCACGGGGCTGAGGCGCGCGCCGCCGAGGGGATTCGGACCTGTGTCGGCGCGCGTCAAAAATGGGGACGCCGGAGCTGCTCCCGATTGCAACGCGCTCGGTAACGGCCCTAGCGTCCGGCACGGGATCGGCGAGGGGAGAGCTGCATGGTCGGGACGCTGCGGGTCGGATTGGTGCTGCTCGGGGCGGCCTTGCCCCTTCAGGCCTTCGCGCAATCGGCCGCCAACCTGACGGCCCTGCGCGGGCTGGCCCCGGTGGCCCGGCTTCAGACCTCACCCGAGGGCAAGGCGGCGCTCGAAGCCAACCTGCGGGTCACCGGCGACATCCAGACCGGCGATCTCAAGCAGCCGACGCTCCTGCCATTCCCCGAGCAGCAGCAACTCGCCCTGCGGGATTGCTTCATCACCGACGGCAACGCCGCCAACCTCGCCGACGGCCTCGGCACCACGCTCGCCCGGGCCTACCACGCCAAGGCGGCCTACAGCGACTACAAGTCTTTCACGAGCATCGCGCCGTCGGTCGCCAACCTGATCGGCTACACCAACAACGTGACCAAGTCGGATTCCAACTCCGGCAAGTACTTCTTCGCCAACGCCACCACCAACGGCAAGCATCCGGTCTCGGCCGAGGGCGACGCGGTCCTGTCGAACGGCGCGGTGACAGACGTGTTCGGCAAGGCCTATGACCGGCCGGCTGGCAGCCCCGGCGCCGACCGCTACGGAAATTCGCGTCCGTTCCAGACCCTGCCGCGCCTGCGGGCCTATCGCGGCAAGGACTATTTCGGCGATCCGTCCCACAGCCTCGACTGGCTGCGCGGTCCCTCGCAGGATCTCGTGAACAGCCCGTCCTACCCGAGCGGGCACACCACCTACGGTTACACCGAGTCGATGATGCTCGCGCTCCTCGTCCCCGAGCGCTACCAGCAGATGATCGCCCGGGCCGCCGAGTACGGCAACGACCGGATCATCGTCGGGGCGCACTACGCCATGGACGTCCTCGGCGGCCGGGCGACCTCGCTGCACGCCCTCGCGCATCTGCTCGCCAACGATCCGGCCTATGTCGGCCAGATCCGGAAGAACCCGGCCGTGCTCGACAAGGCCACGGCCGAGGCCGACAAGACGGTGGGCGTGACCGATTACCGGGCGCTTCTGACTGAGGCCCGCGCCGCGATGACCGAGGCGCTGAAGGCCGGCTGCGGCGACACGGTCGCGGCCTGCGCGGCGAACGATACGGGCCGCTTCAAGGACCCGGCCGCCAACGCGGCCTTCTACGCGGCGACCCAGACCTATGACCTGCCCGTGGTGCATCCGGAGACCGCCGGCCGACGCGAGGATGTGGGCAAGGTCGCGCCGGAGGCCGGCCACCTGCTCACTGCGGCCTTCCCGGCACTGACGCTGGACGAGGCCAACGCGATCCTCACCGACACGCAGGGACCGGGTGGCGGCTTCCTCGACGACGGCTCGGAATTCGGTGTCTATTCCCGCCTCGACCTCTACGCAGCGGCCGGCAAGGCGTCTGCGCTGGCGGCGAGCCGGACGAGTGCCGGCGCAACGCGCTGAGGCGAGGCGCCGGGAATACCCCGAGGCGCCGCTATCGCGGCGTTTCGGGCGGGGATCCTGAAGCCACCATGTGACGAGCGAGGAAATCGCGCGTCAAACGGGCGACCGCGTCGGTCGCCTCGTCCAGGGCGAAGTGGCCCGCCTCCAGAATGTGGAGTTCCGCCTCGGGTCTGTCGCGCCGATAGCCCTCTGCGCCCGGCACCAGGAAGGACGGATCGTAGCGGCCCCACAGGACGAGTGTCGGCCGCGGATGATTCCGCATCCAAGCCTGCCATGCGGGATAGGATGCGACGTTGGTGCGGTAATCGTAGAGCAGCGCCGCCTGGATTTCCCGCGCTCCCGGTCGCGCGAGGACGGCGTACTCGTCGGTCCAAGTATCCGGATTGTACCGCTCGGGGTTGGGGCTCGTGCCGAGATGGCGCTGCCGGGCGCCTTCAAAGGACGTGAAGGCGTCGACCTGTTCGGGGTGGCCCTCGGGATCGGCCCAGTACCGGGCGATGCCCTCCCATTTGCGGCCGAGCCCCTCAACGTAGGCATTGGCATTCTGGATGATCAGGGCGCTGACGCGCTCTGGATGGGCCATCGCCATGCGGAAGCCGACCGGACCGCCGTAATCCTGCAGGAAGAGCGTGTACCGGTCGATTCCGAGATACGTCACCAAGCCCTCCATGGTCCTGGCGAGAGTGTCGAAGGTGTAGGTGTACTGCGCGGGCGAGGGCGCATCGCTCTGCCCGAAGCCGGGATAGTCGGGCGCGATCAAGTGATAGCGGTCGGCCAGCAGCGGCAGCAGCGGGTCCCACTGCCGTGACGATGACGGATAGCCGTGAAGCAGCAGGATCGTGGGCGCATCGCGCGGGCCGGCCTCCCGGTAGAAGAGGCCGACGCCGTCGATCGTGACGCGATGGTAGGTCGTCGTGGCCGAGACCGAGGGGAGCGGCTGAGCCGCCCCCGGCGACAGCGCCAGAGCGGCTGCGATGAGGGTCTTCGTCGGCATCGAACCTCTCCTCCGCGCGAGGTAGAGCATCCTGATCGAACGGTCGGCGTTGACATCCGCCCCTACGAGCCGGGAAACGGCGCCGCCCCCGAGCGGCCGGCGCCGACTTCCTCTCGAGCTCTGTTGAGCGTGCCTCAGGGCACACGCTTGCGCAGCACGAATTCTCCGATCGCCAGAAATTTCTGCGCCCGCTTGCCGGTGTCAACCTCGGTGGTGAACACGTTGCCCTTCGAGTCGACCGCGAGATTGTGGACCCAGTGGAACTGGCCCGCCATGCGCCCGTTCCGGCCGAAGGCGCCGACCACGTCGCCCGTCGCGCGCGAGAGCGTGCGCACCTCGTTGTTGGCCCCGTCCGCGTTGAGCAGGTAGGTCTCGTCGGCGTCCGGCCAGAGGGCCAGCTCCCAGACCGAGCCGTTGGCCCGGGTGTTCTTCTCGATGAAGAACTCCTTCACGAAGGTCCCGTCCTTCCTGAACACTTGGATGCGGTCGTTGGTGCGGTCGCAGACATAGACCAGCCCGTCCCGCGCGATCCGCACGCAATGAACCGGGTTGGCGAATTGCTGCGATGGAGCCGCGGCCGGATCGTAGGGGCCGAGCTTGTCGTCGGTCGGCGGCTTGCCGTAGGCGCCCCACATTCGCTTGAACGCCCCCGTGTCCCGGTCGAACACGATGATGCGGTGGTTGTAGTAGCCGTCCGCGACGTAGACCTCGTTGGCCGCCATGTCGAAATCGACGTTGGCGGGCTTGCCCAGGCGTCCAGTGTCCCGGCTGTCGGTCTGCGGGCCGGACTTGCCGATCTGCAGCACGAACTTGCCCTCGGGGGTGAACTTCAGGAGCTGGCCGTCCTGATCGCCGTTGCCGGCGATCCAGACGAAGCCCTGGCCGTCGATCTGGATGCCGTGCTCGTTGGCGGGCCAGTCGTAGCCGGTCCCCGCCCCGCCCCAGCTCCGCAGCAGCGTGCCGTCCTGGGCGAATTCCAGGACCGGCGGGGCCGGCTTGCAGCACTTCGTGCGCGGCGGATCGAGACTCGCCGCCTTCTCGTCGTCCGTGAGCGTCCGCGGCCGCTGCACCACCCAGACGTGATCCTGGGCATCCACGGCGACGCCGGCCGCCTGTCCCATGATCCAGTCGTTCGGCAGCGGCTTCGGCCAGGACGGGTCGACCTGGAAACGCGGCGGCTCCGCGGCCGCGGAGCCCGCGACGGCGAGCAGGCAGGCGAGCGCCGGCAGGGCGGTGAAGATCCTCATGGCGTGTCCTCCGGCGCCTGTTCCGGCGCTCGCCGCCAGCATGGCGTCCGGGTCCGGCAGGATCCAGCCGGACGGGCGCGCTTCGGTGACAGAGGCTGCCCGGCGACCATTCCGGATAGAAAAAAGGCCACTCCCGAAGGAGCGGCCCGAAGTCTAGGGAGGAAACGCCCAAGAAGGGCAGCGGGATCGCGACGCCATCGCCATCCCGCGATGCACAATCTGCGCGCTTGCCCGGAAAATACAAGGGCATCAGGACAGCAAGGCTGCCCTTTCGTGCGTCCGCGCACCGATCGCCGGGCTTCTGTGTTGAAAATGTCGCAGGCCGGACTCGCGGCACCGAAACCTGAATTGCAGCCGCAGTAGCCGATAGATCGCCGCGCAAGCCACTGATGAATCGCGAGTTCGCTGGATCGAGCCGGGGCGTGCCCCGAAGGTTCGACTGCGGCTTTTCATCCCCGTCATCCGGACGGACGAATTTCCTGCCCGCTCTACCTTTCCCGGCCAAGGTTCCGGCGCGACGCGCGAAGCAAGGGGCAGATAAGCATGGCGATCCACGGTGAGCGGATCCGGATCCTCAACGATGTCGAGCCCCGTGGTGACGGCGCCTACGTCCTGTATCTCCTCCAGCAGGCCAACAGGGCGACGTTCAACCCGGCCCTTGAACTCGCCATCGAGGAGGCGAACCGCCTCGACCTGCCGGTCGTCGCCTGCTTCGGCCTGCTCGACGGCGAGAGCGGTTTTCCCGAGGCCAACGCTCGGCACTACGCCTTCCTGCTGCAGGGTCTCGCGGATGCGAAGGCTGGCCTGGAGAAGCGCGGGATCGGCTTCGTCATGCGCAAATGCTCGCCCGCGCGGATTGCCATCGACCTCGCCGAAGATGCGGCGCTCCTGGTGCTCGACCGCGGCTACCTCGCCATCCAGAAGGGCTGGTATCGGGACATCGCCGCGGGGGTGAAGGCGCGGGTCGTCCAGGTCGAGGGCGACGTCGTCGTGCCGGTCGAGACGGCCTCTGGGAAGCACGAATACGCGGCCCGGACGCTGCGGCCGAAGCTAAACCGGCTGTGGGATCCGTTCATCGCGGAACTGGAGCCGCGCACTGTGAAGCGTAGGGCCGATCGCCTGACGCTGACGAGCGCGATCGACGTCTCCGATCCGGAGGCGGTGCTCGCCGGCATGAGCCTCGACCGGGTGGTCGGGCCGGTGCGCCGCTTCACCGGTGGCGAGACACAGGCGCGCAAGCGCCTGAAGGCGTTCCTGAAGGACGGGTTCTCGGGCTACGGTGCAGGGCGCAACATGCCGGAGGCCGCCGCCGCCTCGCATATGAGCCCGTACCTGCATTTCGGGCAGATCTCGCCGGTGGAGATCGCCCTGGCGGTGCGGGGGGCCACGATCGGCGATGCCGACGACCGCGGCGCCTATCTGGAGGAGCTGATCGTCCGGCGCGAGCTCGCCATGAACCACGTCTTCTACACGGAGGGCTACGACGATTACGAGCGGGCCGTACCCGACTGGGCGCGCAAGACCCTGGCCGAGCATGCCGGGGACGAGCGTCCGCATGCCTATTCGGAGGACCAGCTCGCCGCCGGCGAGACTCACGACCGCTACTGGAACGCCGCGATGCGCGAGATGCGGGAGACCGGCTACATGCACAACCAGCTGCGGATGTACTGGGGCAAGAAGATCCTCGAATGGTCTCCGTCGCCCCAGGAGGGCTTCGCCCGGACGCTCCGCCTGAACAACCGCTACTTCCTCGACGGGCGCGACCCGAACTCCTTCACCAACGTCGCCTGGGTCTACGGCCTGCACGACCGCCCCTGGCAGACGCGCAAGATCTTCGGCACGGTCCGCTACCAGAGCGAGAACTCGCTCAAGAAGTTCGATGCCAAGGCCTATGTGCGGGCGGTGGAGCAGCTCTGCGCCGCCGAGGCATGAGGCGGGACGGGTCCGTCTGCGCGCGGCCGCACGGGCGCGTCGACATCCGCGCAATCGTTGCACGATGAACGGACCGGACGGCAGGGTATTGCGGCGCTTGCGCCCGCCGCGGCGCAGTCGTTTCGCGCGCACAGGTTCGTGAAGAAACGCTTCCCGGGCCTGGGATGTTTCGATCGCACTTCCGGATCCTGGTAAATGGCCGGATATCGTCCGGCGACAACTCGGCGGGGCCGGATCATCGCTTTGCTCGCGACTGAAAGGAGGACGACGAGGCGGACGAAGCTGGCAGGCGCAGCACTCCTCGCACTCGGAACCTTGACCGCCGCCGTCGGTACGGCGGAGGCCGCCCAGGGCTGCGGCCCGGGCTTTCACCGGGGCTGGTAGGGCTGGTGCAAGCCGAGCTGGCGCCCCTATGCGTACCGCCCCGCCTTTTATGCACGGCGGGTGGTCTACGGCTGGCACCGCCCCTTGGGGCTGGCACCATCACGGCGGCTGGCGCCGGGCCGCCTGGCACTACGGCTGGTGATCGGGTGAACGGCGAGGCCGGCACGCGGGTGCCGGCCATCGACCGACCGGTATCCGTCCGGCGGCGTTCCGTGCCCGCCTCCAACCGTCCCGCGGAGGAGGCCTTTCCTGGATCGTTGCGCTATAGCGTCCGCTCCGACTGCGCAGACGAGGTGCTCTTTCATGGTCGAGATGCGGGACGACCAGCGGGAGACGACGGATGCCCCGCCCCCGCAACGCTCGCGTTATCGCCGCTCGATCATGCGCCTGCGCTCGGCTTCGATGGACGCCTATCCGCTCTGGCGCGGGCGTCTGCTCTTCCTGGTGGGCGGCATCGGCGTGGGCCTCGCCGCCGTGCTGATGGCCAAGGGCGCCGACCTCGCGCAGGACGGGTTCCGCCGGCTCACGTCGCCCTCGCCGCTGATCGCCCTGATGCTGACGCCCGCGGGCTTCGCCCTGGCGGCGCTGCTGGCCCGCACGGTGTTCCCGAACTCGCAAGGGTCTGGCATCCCCCAGGTGATCGCCGCCCGGCATGCCCGGGACGCGGGTTTCCGCTACTCCCTGATCTCGCCCCGGGTGGCGCTCGGCAAGGTGCTGGTCCTGTTCCTGGGCCTGCTCTGCGGCGCCTCGGCCGGCCGCGAGGGGCCGACCGTGCAGGTCGGGGCGGCGATCATGGCGGCCTTCGGGCGCCTGACCCCGGAGCGCCTGCCCGGACTTCTCCTCGCGGGCGGCGCAGCCGGCGTCGCGGCAGCCTTCAACACGCCGCTCGCCGGCATCGTGTTCGGCATCGAGGAGCTGGGTCGTGCCTACGAGGCGCGCTCCTCCGGGCTGATCGTGGCCGGGATCGTGGCCGCGGGCCTGACCTCCCTCGGACTGCTCGGCAATTACACGTATTTCGGGACGTCCGATGCGGGCCTGCCGCTGGCGGCGGGCTGGATCGTGCCGCTGATCGCCGTGCTTGGAGGCTTGGCCGGCGGTCTGTTCAGTCGCCTCGTGATTCTGTTCGCCCGCGGCCTGCCCGGCGCGATCGGGCAGCTCATCCGGGGTCGACCGGTGATCTTCGCGGCGGTCTGCGGCCTGTGCGTCGCCCTGTGCGGCCTCGCCTCCGGGGGCGCGGCCTACGGGACCGGCTACGAGGAGGCCAAGGCCATCCTCCACGGCGACACAACCGCTGGCTGGACCTACGCGCCGCTGAAATTCGCCGCCACCGTGCTGAGTTCGATCAGCGGCATCCCGGGGGGCCTGTTCGCGCCGTCCCTGGCGGTCGGTGCCGGCCTTGGCGGGACGGTTCACGGCTTCCTGCCGGCCATGCCGGTCGGCGCCCTCGTGTTGATCGGGATGGTGGCTTACCTGACGGGCGTGCTGCAGGCGCCGATCACCAGCTTCGTCATCGTCACCGAGATGACCCAGAACCACGCGATGGTGATCCCCCTGATGGTCGCGGCCCTCCTGGCCGACGCCGCCTCCAAGGCGATCTGCCGGGGCGGGCTCTATCACACCCTGGCGGAGATCATGCTCGAGCGCGCCGATGTGCCGGCGCAGCCCGTAGCGAAGACCGGCTGACCGCGCCTGTGAATAAAAGCGGCTCAGACGGCGATCCGCGGAACGGTCTCGCTTGGCATCGGTTGAGGCAGCAGCGACAGGCCCCGTGCCGGGGCGCCTACGGAGTGACGCCATGACCCTTCTGAAATGGGCCCTCATCTGCTTCGTGATTTCGCTGATCGCCGGCGGTCTCGGATTCACCGGGATCGCCTCGGGCGCCGGATCGCTGGCTCGCATCCTGTTCGGCCTGTTCCTGCTCATCGCCATCGTGATCGTGGTCATCGCCTTCGCGGTCGGGCAGGCGGTGTTCTGAGGCCAGCGCGGTGCGTGGCACGGTCTGCCTCGTCACCGGGGCGACCGGCGGCATCGGCTACGAGACGGCCCTTGGACTCGCGCGCCTCGGCGCGCGGGTCGCCATCGTCGGGCGGGACGGGGACAAGCTGCGGGCTTGCGCCGATCGGATCCGCGCCGCTGTGCCCGGCGCCGCCGTGGATGCGCATCGCGCGGATCTGTCGGCGCAGGCCGAGATCCGCCGCCTCGCCGAGATTCTGCGCGCCACCTATCCGCGCCTCGACGTGCTGGTGAACAATGCCGGCGCGATCTTCGACCGGCGCATGCTGACCGTCGACGGGATCGAGCGCACCTGGGCTCTGGACCATCTGGGCTACGTGCTTCTGACCCTCGAACTCGTCGATCCCTTGAAGGCGGCAGCGGCGGCCGGTGGCCGCGCACGGGTCGTCAATGTCGCTTCGGCGGCCCATTACCGGGGGCATATCGACTTCGACGACATCGAGGGCGCGAGGCGCTACCGGGCGATGGCGGCGTATGCCCAGGCGAAGCTCGGCAACGTGTTGTTCACCTACGCGCTGGCCCGACGCCTGCGCGACAGCGGCATCACGGTGAATGCCGTCCACCCGGGAGTGGTCAACACGGGATTCGCCAAGAATACCGGCGGCCTCCTCGGCGCGGCCTGGGCGCTGATGCGGCCGTTCCTGATCACGCCCGAGAAGGGCGCGCAGACCTCCCTCCACGTGGCCAGCGCCCCCGAACTCGACGGGATCACCGGCCGCTACTTCTCCCATGGGCAACCGAAGGCCTCCTCGGCCGAGAGCCGCGACGAAGCGGTTCAGGAGCGGCTCTGGGCGCTGAGCCTCCGGCAAGTGGGCCGGAGCGCCTGAGGACGCGTAGGGCGGCCTCGGGACGCGCCGATACGCGGCCGGTCCCGGAGACATCGCCTCCTTTGACTGGATCGCGGCACCGGTCGCCGAATTTGAACCGTATCGGGCGATCCTCTTGGCGACGGTACGAACCGCTTCGTGCCGGATGCTGGGCATGACGGCGCCCCGTCCTGAACCTGAAGGATCTGACGGTCGGGGCGACCCGCTTTTGCGCCTGTGAACGGCAGGGGCTTCGGACTGTCCCTCAGGCCGCCGCCCGCACGCCGTGGTCGCCCTGTTGCTGGATCTCGATGAACACCCGGGTGACGTCGGGGCTGCGCTGCTTCAGCGCCTTGTCGAGCCGCGTGACCAAGCTCTCGACCTCTCCGGCGCTGAGGTCGTCGGCCATGTCGATGCTGAGATTGACCAGGATGTCGGAGGGACCGAGATGCTGGGTCAGCACCTCGTTGACATGGAGCACGCCCGGCTCGGCGCGCGCCAGGTCCGCAATCGCCGCGATGACCTCGGGATCGGCCGCCTCGCCGATCAGCAGGCCGTGGGTCTCGACCATCAGGAACACCGCCATGCCGACGAGCACGAGGCCGATGCCGACCGAGGCCCAGCCGTCGAGGCTCGGCTTCTCCAGGATGTGAGACAGGGCCACGCCCGCGAGGGCGATCAGCAGGCCGATCAGCGCGGCAGCATCCTCGGCCAGCACCGTGAACAGGGTCGGGTCCTTGCTGCGGCGGATCGCCCGCACGGCCGAGTGCTTGCCCTTCTCCGCCCAGAACTGGCGCATCGCCACGAAGAAGGACGTGCCCTCGGCCGCGACGGCGAAGCCGAGGATGGCGACGTTCACCCACAGGCCCGGCAGCCGGTAGCCGAACAGCTCGGCATCCACGTCCGGCTCGGGGTGGCGGACCCGCTCGACCCCCTCGTAGATCGCGAAGAGGCCGCCGCCGAGGAAGATCATCAGCGCCACCACGAAAGCGTAGAAGTAGATCTCGCGCCCGTAGCCGAACGGGTGCCGGGCATCGGCCGGGCGCTCGGCGCGCTTCATGCCGACGAGCAGCAGCACTTGGTTCGCCGTATCGACCACGGAATGCACACCCTCGGCGAGCATCGCGGTCGAGCCGGTCAGCGCCCCGCCGACGAATTTCGCCGCCGCGATGGCGAGGTTGGCGCCTGCCGCCGCGTAGATCGCTCCCGTGCTCTCATGCGCCATCCGGAACTCCCTGAGCGGCCTGTGAGACGCCGGACCGTCGGAGCCCGGCACGGCACTGCCGCCGCGGCGATGCAAGCGTCGCGGCCGGCCGCGGGTTCCCGTGTGGACGCGGCCGGGCGCCCCGTGCAACCTGCACCTGCTCAAGGAGTCCCGGAGGCAGCATGGCTGACGCTCGCTACGATCCCGACAACATCTTCGCCAAAATCCTGCGGGGCGAGATCCCCTGCCACCGCGTCTATGAGGACGCGCACACGCTGGCCTTCATGGACGTGATGCCCCAGGGCGAGGGCCACACCCTGGTGATCCCGAAGGCACCGGCTCGGGGCCTGCTCGATGCCGAGCCGGACTCGCTCGGCGCCCTCATGGTGAGCGTCCAGAAGGTCGCCCGCGCCGTGAAGGCGGCATTCCAGGCCGAGGGCTTGACCCTGTTCCAGTTCAATGAGGGGGCCGGTGGCCAGACGGTGTTCCACCTGCACGTCCACGTCATCCCGCGGCGCGAGGGTGTGCCGCTGAAGCGTCACGAGGGCGGGATGGCCGACAATGCGGTTCTGGCTGAGCAGGCCGCCCGCATCCGCGCAGCGCTCGAAAGCCAGGGCTGACGCTCAGGCCGCGCTGGCCGAATCGCCCGATTGGGCCATGCTGGCGAGCAGCCGGCGCAGGGCAGCGTTCTCGGTTTCGAGTTCGCTGACGCGCTTGAGCAGCATGGTCACGGAGGCTTCCATCCCGGCCGGATCGGAAGCCGCAGGCCCGGTGCCGGCCTGGGCCGGCGCCTCGAAGGTCACCCCGATCCCGTCCTCCCGGCGCCAGCGCAGGGTCGCCCGATAGGTTCGGTCCTTCTGCGGGATGTAGAGGTCGAACGCCTCCGGAAGCGTCGTGGCATCGCTCATGACGAGGCGCGCGCCGGTGGGTGACAGGTCGCGCACCAGGCAGTCGAAGCTCGACGAGCCGTTGTTGAAGATGATGCGACCCTTGAGGAAGACCCTCTGGCGCGCCTCTCTGCGATGCTCCGACATGCGGGCGGCTCCGGAACCTTGACGATCCAGGGATTTCTGCATGCCAGCCCTTAAGGAATCTTCGTCGCGATCGCGGAGTCGGAGGTCCCCCTTGCGGGGTGTTCACGAACTGCAAGGCCCTTGGCTGCGAGGGACGGGGGTCCGCGTCGCCGTTCTCGCGAGCGCAGCCACATGATGGCGGTACGGGCAAATCCGTTCGCACTCTCGTGGCGGAATCCATTCGGGATCCGTGCCGGGACCGGACACACGGCTCAGCGTGCCCGCAAAGGAGAAGCCACGGGGCGGCTCCATCAAGCCTGTGAGCGGGCCGTATCCCGCATTGCGGCTGTCGGCGCTCGGGGGCCTGCTCAGGCGATGAAGCGCCGGTCCACCGTCTGGAACAGGTAGAAGCCGTTGAAGCGCACCGCGGTGTCGGCGGCCCGGCCGTCGAAATCGAGGGGCTGCCGGCTGCCGTCGCAGAGCTTGCCGCCGAATGTCCAGCGGCCGGCGCCGATGAAGGGCGGGACGGTGCTGGCCTCCGGTACTGCGCAGCAGAGGCCTTCCTCGCCCTTGAGCTGGAACAGGTTGTAGCTTCGCATTCGAAGTCCTCCGCCTGGCCGCCCTCGAAGCCAATATTCCCAATACAAGATCTTGCACTGCGAAGAATCGGCTTGACCGTGCTCATAATGGCACAATCGGTCGAGTTTGTGTCGGTCAAGTTTCGGGGACGTTTCGATTCAGCTCCTCGATCCAGATGCGCGCTGACCCGTCGGACGGCGCACGCCAATCGCCGCGTGGGGAAAGCGAGCCGCCGGCCGAGACCTTCGGCCCGTTCGGGAGCGCCGAGCGCTTGAACTGGCTGAAGCCGAAATAGCGGCTCAAGAACACGCCGAGCCAGCGGCGGATCTCGGGCAGGTCGTAGGCGACCCGCTTGGTCTCGGGGAAGTCCGGCGCCCAGAAGCCGCGATCCTTGTCGCCCCAGGCGTGGAGCGCCAGGAAGGCGATCTTCGAGGGGCGGAACCCGTAGCGCAGCGTGTAGAACAGGTTGAAGTCCTGGAGCGCGTAGGGGCCGATCGTCCCCTCCGTGCTCTGCGGACTGTCGTCCTGGTCCACCGGCACCAGTTCGGGGGAGATCTCGGTGTCGAGGACGGCCTGGAGGGTGCGGGCCTCCTCCGGCCCGACCTCGCCGTTGCCGATCACCCAGCGGATCAGGTGCTGGATCAGGGTCTTGGGCACGCCGGCATTGACCGCGTAGTGGCTCATCTGGTCGCCGACGCCGTAGGTACACCAGCCGAGCGCCAACTCCGACAGGTCGCCGGTGCCGACCACGATGCCGCCCGCGTGGTTGGCCAGCCGGAACAGATAATCGGTGCGCAGGCCCGCCTGCACGTTCTCGAAGGTGACGTCGTAGACCGCCTCGCCCTTGGCGAAGGGGTGGTTCATGTCGGCGAGCATCTGCTTGGCGGCCGGTCGGATGTCGATCTCGGCGGCCGTGCAGCCCAGCGCCTTCATGAGTGCGTGGGCATTGGTCTTGGTGGCATTCGAGGTGGCGAAGCCCGGGAGCGTGTAGGCCAGGATGTCCGAGCGCGGG
Organism: Methylobacterium sp. UNC378MF; assembly: GCF_900103195.1. GTDB lineage: Bacteria > Pseudomonadota > Alphaproteobacteria > Rhizobiales > Beijerinckiaceae > Methylobacterium. Next base: position 16,264 of record NZ_FMWU01000050.1, read on the forward strand.
TATCCGAGGCGATCGAAGGCCTTGGCGATCACGATCAGTGCGTGGGTCGAATCGAGGCCGCCCGAGACGCCGATCACGGCCTTGCGGGTGCCGGTGGCCTCCAGGCGCTTGGCGAGGCCGGCGACCTGGATGTTGTAGGCCTCGTAGCAATCCTGCGCGAGACGGGTCGGATCGGCCGGCACGAAGGGAAAGCGCTCGATTCGCCGGATCAGACCGAGATCCGCCTCGGGCGGAGCGAGGCGGAACGGGACACGGCGATAGGGGAGGGCGTGGCGCCGCGCATCGTCGTCGAAACTGCCGGCCTGCAGGCGCTCCTGGGCGATCAGGTCGAGGTCGATATCGGCCAGCGTCGTCACAGGGCCTTCGGGGAAGCGCTCGCCCTCGGCGAGCCGCACGCCCAACTCGTCGATGCTGGTCTGGCCATCCCAGGACAGGTCGGTGGTCGATTCGCCCTGGCCGGCAGCGGCGTAGACATACGCGCAGGCGCCGCGCATCGAGGCCGCCCGGGACAGGAGCGCCCGCGACTCGGCCCGGCCGACGGTAATCGGGCTCCCCGAGAGGTTCGCCAGCACGGTGGCGCCGGCGAGCGCCGCGCGCATGCCGGGGGACTCGGGCACCCACAGGTCCTCGCAGATCTCCACACCGATCACGAGACCCGGCAGATCCTCGGCCCAGAACAGCAGGTCGGTGCCGAAGGGCGCCTCGTGACCGGCGACCCGGATGGTCTCGCTGATGAGGCCTGCGCCCGAGGCGAAGTGCCGCTTCTCGTAGAACTCCCGGTAGTTCGGCAGGAAGGTCTTCGGCACGACGCCCAGCAACCGGCCGCCCTGGATCGCCAGAGCGCAATTGTATATGCGGTGGCGCCAACGCAGCGGCGCGCCGACCAGCAGCAGCGGGCGCAAGCTCGCCGATTCGGCGATCACCCGGGCGGCGGCGGCCTCGACCGCGTCCAGCAGGGTCTGCTGAAGCAGAAGATCCTCGATCGCGTAGGCCGAGAGACCGAGTTCGGTAAAGACCGCCAGCGCCGCCCCCGAATCGTGGCAGTTCCGGGCGAGGTCGAGGATCACATCGGCGTTGCGCTCGGGCTCGGCGGGATGGCTGCGGCCGGTGCAGGCCGCGACCCGCGCGAAGCCGTGGCGGTACAGCGAGCGGAAGCGCGCCGGCGATTCGGAGGTGGCTTGCGACACGGGCACCTGTCCGGATGAGGGGTGGCTGCAGGTATCATATGGGATGCGGCAGGGCGGCGGCAGCACCGCACCACGCCGGTCAACGCGCCGGAACGGGGTTCGGCCTCCAACTGCCATCCACAGCTACCTCGTCATCCCGAGAGCGTGCAGCGGAGCCCGGGATCCCGAGCCGCCGACGCGCGAAGACTTGGCAGAACCGGCGGATCTGGGTTCCAGGCTTGCCTGCGGCGCCCCGGAACGACGGGGCGTCCGACAGGCCTGGACCCCCGCATGGTTTCCGCGCCGCAATCCGCGGCAAGCCTCCATTAACGACGAATGGCCTAACTCAGGGACAGCCGCCGCGCGTCGGCGGATCCCTGTTTCGAGTATCGTCTGAGAACCCATGCGCGCATCGGGACGGCCTCCGTACTCCCACCGTGACCCCGCCCGCCCCGTCCGCGGCGGCGACCGTTCAGGCCTCTCCCTGGGAGCCCTGGCGCACCGGCTGATGGCGCTCCGCGCCAGCCTCACCCGCCGTCTGTCCGGCTCCCCCGCCGGCCTGCCCGCGCGCCCGTCCTACGGTGCTCCCGGGCGCCGGGCGGAGCCGAGCTGGCTCACCCCGCCAGGCGCGATGGTCGGTCGCGAAGCCCCGGAGCGCACGCCGCGCGCTGCGGCGCCCCAGCCTCACTGGCCGGCCCAGATCTTCGACGACCGGGCGAGCCTCGACGCCCTGGACGCCCCGGCCTTCGAGAGCCGGATCGACCGCAGCGCCTCGTCGCCGGGCGTGCTGGTGCGCCAGCCGCGCCGCCCCGCCGCCATCGCCCCCGAATATGCACCCGCCGCGAGCCCGGTCGCGGCCTCGGTCGCCGCGCCGGCTCCGGCCACGCCCTCGGCCGTGCGCTACACACGCACCCCCGACTCGGTGTTGCAGGAGCGCCGTCAGCGCGCCCTGGAGGCCGAGCGCGTCGCCCTGGAGCGCGCCCGCGCCGAGGCGCAGTCGGCCGCCCTCGCTCTAGAGACCGAGCGGGCAGCCCGCGAGGAAGCCGAACGCGCGCAGATCGAGCGCGGGCAGATCGCTTCCGAAGCGGCCGAGCGCGTCGCCGCTGCGCCCGCCCTGCACGAAGCCGCCGCACCGGACGCGGAGCCGGTGCCCCTGTGGCGCCAGCCCTTCATCGCGCCGCCCGGCGTCCGCTTCTTCCGCACACCGGACCGCCGCCCGGTCCGGCCGGCTGTCGAGCTGGCCGCTTCCACGGCCGCGATCGCCCCGGTTGCGGCCGTGCCCGCCGTCGCGGAGGCGGTCGAGACCTTCGCCGAGGCGCCCGCGCGCGACTGGTCTGACCTGCCGGACTGGTCCGAGGTCCAGCCCTGGTTCGACGGCGGTGAGTGGTCGTCCGTGGAGGCTTGGTCGGCCCTCGCGGCGCAGCCCGCCGAGGCCGCGCCGGCTGCGGACGGCGTCGCCGTGGCGGCCACCTCCGACGAGCGCTTCGTCTCGATGCCCCTCGACATCTCGCACCTGCGCTCGCTGCCGCCGCGGCCGGTCTACGTGCTCGACCGGCTCGTGCGCTTCGACCAGCCGCCGCGCCCGGCCGACGGGCAGGATAACGGGACGGAGGCCGGCCAGCGGGCCGACGAGGCTGCCTCGATCCGCAGCGCCTTCCTGCCGCCCGCCGCGACTCCGGCCGCATCGGGCTTGTCGCTGGTCTTCGGGCCCGGCAGTGCCGCGACCGAGCCTCCGGCTGCGCCAGAGGCTCCGCGCCGCACCCCGGTTCTCAGCGCCATGGCGGCCCGGGCGGCGATCCGCGCGGCTGGTCAGCCGAGCGCCGTCCCGCCGGCGCCACCGGTGCAGCCTGAAGCCATGGCAGCTTCGGTCGCGGCCGCTCCGGTCGCCGAGCGCGCCGAGGCGGAGCGTGTGGTGGTCCCCATGACCCCGCGTCCGGTCCTGCTCCGGGGCAAGCTGGCGCCGCAGCCCGAGCCGGTTCCGGCGGAGGCTGACGTCGAGGCCGAGCCCGTCGCGCCCGTCGGCGAGGCGGCCGAGGCTGCAGCCCTGCCGGCCCTCGCGCCGGTTGCGCTCCCGATGGTGGCGCCCCGTGCGCACCTGATCCCGGCCGGCCGCCACCTCGAGATCGCGCCGATCGAGAACGCCGATTACGAGCTGCCGTCCCTCGAACTGCTCGCCCTGCCAGCCCCCGGCGGCAGCGAGGAGGTCGATGCCGACGTGCTGGAGCAGAACGCCCTCAACCTGCAGCAGACGGTCCAGGATTTCGGCGTGCGCGGCGACATCCTGGCGGTGCGGCCGGGCCCGGTCGTCACCCTCTACGAGCTCGAGCCCGCGCCCGGCACCAAGTCCAGCCGCGTGATCGGACTGTCGGACGACATCGCCCGGTCGATGTCGGCGGTCTCGGCCCGCGTCGCCGTCGTGCCCGGCCGGAACGTCATCGGCATCGAGCTGCCGAACGAGACCCGCGAGACCGTCTACCTGCGGGAGCTGCTCGCGTCGGCCGATTTCGGTGAGAGCAAGCACAAGCTGGCTTTGTGCCTCGGCAAGAACATCGGCGGCGAGCCGATCATCGCCGACCTCGCGCGCATGCCGCACCTGCTGGTGGCCGGTACCACCGGCTCGGGCAAGTCGGTGGCGATCAACACCATGATCCTGTCGCTGCTCTACCGGCTGAAGCCGGAGGAGTGCCGCCTGATCATGGTCGACCCCAAGATGCTGGAGCTGTCCGTGTACGACGGCATCCCGCACCTGCTCTCCCCGGTCGTGATCGACCCCAAGAAGGCGGTGATCGCCCTCAAATGGGCCGTGCGCGAGATGGAGGAGCGCTACAAGAAGATGTCCAAGATCGCCGTCCGGAACATCGACGGCTACAACGCCCGCATCAACGAGGCCCCCGAGAACGGCGAGACCATCACCCGCACCGTCCAGACCGGCTTCGACCGCCACACCGGCGAGGCGGTGTACGAGGACGAGGCGATGGACCTGGCGCCGCTGCCCTACATCGTGATCGTGGTCGATGAGATGGCCGACCTGATGATGGTGGCCGGCAAGGACATCGAGGGGGCGATCCAGCGTCTGGCGCAGATGGCGCGGGCGGCGGGCATCCACCTGATCATGGCGACCCAGCGGCCGTCGGTGGACGTGATCACCGGCACGATCAAGGCGAACTTCCCGACCCGGATCAGCTTCCAGGTGACGAGCAAGATCGATAGCCGCACGATCCTGGGCGAGATGGGCGCCGAGCAGCTTCTGGGTCAGGGCGACATGCTGTTCATGGCCGGCGGCGGGCGCACGACGCGCGTGCACGGGCCGTTCTGCTCGGACAGCGAGGTCGAGACCGTGGTCGCCCACCTCAAGCGCCAGGGCCGCCCAAGCTACCTCGACGCCGTCACCGCCGACGA
>NZ_FMWU01000045.1 GCF_900103195.1 Methylobacterium sp. UNC378MF
CCGTCTTTCTCGTCGCGGTGTCTTTCGACGCCCCGGACCTGCGCCTGCCTGCCAAGCGGTCTCTGCGAGGCGCACGCACCTCCGGAACCCGCTATCAGCGCCGTGGCCTTCCAGCCGTCCCGCCTCGTCGTGGGCGGGTCCGCAGGTCGCTCAGGGTCAGCCCAGAAGCGGGTCGGCGCAGGGGCATTTCCGCACCCGCCGGGCAAAGCACCGCCCGGTCTCACGCCCGCCACCGAGACACGCCCCGTACCGGTTCGCCGCCCGGGGCGATGGCGGCTGAGAGCCACCGACGCAGGCACCGCCCTCACCCACGGACCCGCCCGGTCAGCCACCGGACGCGCCCCCGAAGGACGCCGCGGGATCGCTCCCGAAGCGCCGTGGGCAGGTGCGGCTAGGAAGCACAAAATAGGAACATTGTCAAGGTGCGGGCGGCGCGACACGCGCTGTGGCCCGCCACTTCCCGCCGTCATCGCGGGGCCGCGCCGCGTCTCCGAGATCCTGCACCGTCGTCGCCTCTGGATCGCGGGCTCGTCTGCGGCGCCCCGGAACGACGGGCTGCTTCCCGGTACGGCCATCCGGGGACGCAGCAAAGCGGCACATCCACGTCCGGCGCCTCTCCAGCCGCCTCCGCCACCGGCCGACCGCCCAGGCTCGAACCGGCCCAGCGCGTGACCACATCTCGGCGGTCCCGCAGACTGCGCCGAGGGCCCGCATTGTTGCTGCACCGCACCCTAGGCTAGACCGCCTCCACGATGTCCGAGACAGCTGCCGCGATGACGCCATCCCTCTGGACCCGCCTGTCGAATCCCAGCCACTTCATGCGGTGGTCGGGAATGCTGGTGCCGTGGCTCACGGCCCTCTCGCTCGCCGTCCTGGCCCTGGGCCTGTACCAGACCTTCTTCGTGGTGCCGCCCGACTACCAGCAGGGCGAGACCGTGCGGATCATGTACATCCACGTCCCCGCAGCCTGGCTCGGCGTGTTCTTCTACGGCGCGATGAGCCTGTCGGCGATCGGCACCCTGGTCTGGCGCCACCCGCTCGCCGACGTCGCCCAGCGGGCGGCGGCGCCGATCGGGGCCGCCTTCACGCTGATCTGCCTCGTGACCGGCTCCCTCTGGGGCAAGCCGATGTGGGGCACCTACTGGGTCTGGGACGCGCGCCTGACCTCCATGCTGATCCTGCTGCTGATCTATTGCGGCATCATCGCCCTGTGGCGGACCCTGGAAGATCCGAACCGAGCCGCCCGCGCGGTGGCGATCCTGACGCTGGTCGGTGCCGTGAACCTGCCGATCATCAAGTTCTCGGTGAACTGGTGGTCGACCCTGCACCAGCCGGCCTCGATCCTGCGCATGGGCGGGTCGACCATCGATCCCTCGATGCTCTACCCGCTGCTGATCATGATCGCCGCCGCGACTCTGGGCGGGAGCACGCTGCATCTCTACGCGATGCGTACCGAGATCATGCGCCGCCGCGTTCGGACGCTGACGATCCGCGAAGCCGAACGCCTCGACCGTGCCCAGCCGCGCCTCACTCCGACACCGGCCTCCATGCCGGTCAGTCAACCGGTCTAAGGGGGCCGCGATGGATCTCGGGTCTCATGGCGGCTTCATCCTCGCCGCCTTCGCGTTCACCGCCCTGGTCATGGTCGGCCTGGTCGGCAACGCCCTGCGCGATCGCCGGACGCAGCTGCGCGCCCTGAAAGGTTTCGGCGAGGACCGGCGATGACCATGCCCCTCGACGAAGCGACCGGGCGGCCGCCGCCGGTGCGCCGCTCGCTGCTGCTGATCGCGCCGGCGCTCGCCTTCGCGGCGCTCGCCGCCGTGCTGTTCCTGCGCCTGCGCTCCGGCGCCGACCCGGCCGCCCTGCCCTCCGCCATGATCGGCAAGCCGGTCCCGCACTTCGCTCTGCCCGCCGTGCCGGGGCTGAATGCCGGCGGCGCGCCCGTGCCCGGCCTGTCGAGCGCGGATCTGAAGGGCCAGATCACGGTGCTCAACGTCTTCGCCTCGTGGTGCGCGCCCTGCCAGGTGGAGCACCCGATGCTGATGCGGCTGGCGAAGGAACCGGGCATCCGGCTCGTCGGCATCGACTACAAGGAGCCGAGCCCCGAAGCCGGCCAGCGCTTCCTGACCCGGCACGGCGTGCCGTTCAGTGCGGTTGGCGCCGATGCCGGCGGCCGGGCGGCGATCGATTTCGGCGTCTACGGCGTGCCCGAGACCTTCATCATCGGGCCGGACGGCGTGATCCGCGACAAGCTGGTCGGCATCCTCACGCCGGAGAATTTTTCGAGCGTCCTCGCGCGGATCCGCGCCGCCGGAAAGGTGGCGGCGGCGCAGTAGCGGCCCGGGAGCGGCGCCGCCGCCGCTACGCCTCCGGCTGCGGGCGCTTGCGCTCGTAGCGCGTGAGGAGCGGCGTCTGCGCCAGGGCGAACAGCACGGTGATCGGCATGATGCCGAACACCTTGAAATTGACCCAGAAATCCTCCGTCTGGGTCCGCCACACCACCTCGTTGAGGGCGGCCAGGACGAAGAAGAACACGCCCCAGCGGAAGGTGAGCTTGCGCCAGCCCTCCTCGGTGAGGCTGAACATCGAGTCGAGCACCACCGACAGCAGCGAGCGCCCGAAGGCGAGGCCGCCGAGCAGCACCGTCCCGAACAGCGAATTCACGATGGTCGGCTTGACCATGATGAAGGTCTTGTCCTGCAGGAGCAGCGTGAGGCCGCCGAACACCACCACGACGACACCCGACACGAGGGGCATGATCGGCAGGCGGCGCACCATCACGTAGTGGATCGCCAGCGCCACCACGGTCGCCGCGATGAACACGCCCGTGGCCACGAACAGCTTCTGGTCCGGGGCGACGCCGAACTTCTCCGAATAGGCGTTGCCGAGGAAGAACAGCACCAGCGGCCCGAGTTCCAGCGCCAGCTTCACGAGCGGCGGCAGGTGGCGGTGGGGGGGGACGGATTCGATCTGCATACGCTCGATTGGCTCGGTTGCGGCGCTCACAATTGGCTGGGAGCGCCGAACGGGATCTGCCGGGGGGTGTGGAACGCGAAGCGCGCGTTGTCCATGACATCGCGCACCGACGATCGGCGGGCGGCCGCGCTAATCCTTCTCGAGCCCGGCGATCGCGCGGGCGAAGTCGCGGGCCGCGAAGGGCTCCAGATCCTCCACGCCCTCGCCGACGCCGATGAAATGGACCGGCAGACCGAATTTCGCCGCCAGCGCGACCAGGATGCCGCCCCGGGCGGTGCCGTCGAGCTTGGTCATCACCAGCCCCGAGACCGGCGCGGCCTGCGAGAACAGCTCCACCTGGCTGAGCGCGTTCTGGCCGACCGTGGCGTCGAGGACAAGGAGCGTGGCGTGCGGCGCCTCCGGGTCCTGCTTGCGCAGCACGCGGACGATCTTCTCCAGCTCCGCCATCAGGCCGGCCTTGTTCTGGAGCCGGCCGGCGGTGTCGATCAGCAGCACGTCGGTCCCGGCGGCGGAGGCCTGCTTGAGGGCGTCGAAGGCGAGGCCGGCCGCGTCCGCGCCCTGCGCGCCGCTCACCACCGGCGTGCCGGTGCGCGCGCCCCAGACCTTGAGCTGGTCGATCGCCGCCGCCCGGAACGTGTCGCCCGCCGCCAGCATCACGGTGCGCCCCTCCGCGCGCAGCTTCGAGGCGAGCTTGCCGAGCGTCGTGGTCTTGCCGGCGCCGTTCACCCCGACGGTCAGGATCACGAACGGCTTCCTGGTGGCATCGATGGCGAGGGGCACCGCCACGGGCTCAAGCGCCCGCTCGACCTCACTCGCCAAAATCGCCCGCACCTCATCGGGCGAGATGCCCTTCTCGTAGCGGCCCTTGCCGACGGCCTCCGAGACCCGCATGGCGGTCTCCAGGCCGAAATCGGCCTGGATCAGCGCGTCCTCCAGATCCTCCAGGGTGGTGGCGTCGAGCTTGCGCTTGGTGAACAGGCCGGTGACGCGGTCCGACAGGGCCGACGAGGTCCGCTTCATCCCGGAGGTGAGGCGGCTCCACCAGCCCTTGGCCTCCGGCTCGCGGTCCGGCCCGGCCCCCGCGTCGTGGGCGAGCGCCGCGGCGCTGTCGATCGGCTGGATGTCGGGCATCGGCTCGACCACCGGTTCCCGGTTGGCCTCGCCGGTATCGACCGGGTCGGCGCCGTGCGCGGGATCGTCGCCGGCGGTGCCGGCCGGCGGACGCTCAGGCTCGCCCTCGATGGGCAGCAGATCCGCCCCCTCGACGACGTCGGCGACGGGCTCCGCGTTGTCCTCGGGCGGCAGGGGGACCTGCTCGACATCCTCGGCGCCGGTGGCGAAATCGGGCTGCCCCTCGGACGGCGAGGCCGCCTCCGCGGGCAGCTCGGCCTCGGGCTTCTCGTCGGCGGCACTCTGGCCTTTGCGCCCGAACAGGCGTCCGAACCAGCCGGGCTTCTCCTCGCTCGCCATGAATTCGCGTCCTCGCCCCACCTTGCCCCGCCGACACCGACCCTCTAGCCGATCCGGATGTCCAACGCCTTCGACATAGGCGCGCGCCTCCTCTACCGCGATGCCCTGCTGCTCGTCATCGACAAGCCGGCGGGTTTGCCGGTCCATCCGGGCCCCCGCGGCGGCGAGACGCTCACCGACCACCTCGACGCCCTCCGCTTCGGCCTGCCCCGGCGGCCGGAGGCCGCGCACCGGCTCGACCGGGACACCTCCGGCTGCCTGGCGCTCGGCCGCCACGCCAAGGCGCTGGCGCGGCTCGGCAAGCTGTTTTCCGGCAGCACCGTCGAGAAGACCTATTGGGCCCTCGTTGAGGGCGGCCCGGCCGAGGAGGCCGGTCGGATCGACCTGCCGCTCGCCCGCCGCTCGGACGATCCGCGCTCGTGGTGGATGAAGGCCGATCCCGCGGGCGACCCGTCGCTGACGCACTGGCGGGTGCTCGGCCGCGCCATGGGGCGGACCTGGCTGGAGCTGAAGCCGGTCACGGGCCGCACCCACCAGCTTCGGGTCCATTGCGCCGCCTCGGGCTGGCCGATCCTGGGCGACGCGATCTACGGCGGGGCACCCCGCGGGAGTGCGCTGCACCTCCACGCCCGGACCTTGTCGATCCCGCTCTACCCGAAGCGGGAGGCGATCACCGTGACGGCACCGCCGCCGCCGCACATCGCCGAGGCCGTCGCCGCAATGCCGGCGTGAGCCGCAGGCGCGCTAGGCGCCGATGAGCCGCGTGCCGTCGTGGCCGGCGATGGCGACGTCGTGGAACGTCCCCGCCTCGGCCGCGCCCGGCAAGCGCACCGCGGTGAAATCCGCGCTCCGCCCGATTCGACCGCGCTCCGCCAGCACCGTGAGGCGCCGGCCGACCTGGGCGTCGAGGTGCCGGTGCAGGGCGTCCGCGCCGGCCGCGCGCAGCCGCGCCGCCCGCGCGCGAATGGCCTCGGGATCCACCGGCGGCATCCGCGCGGCCGGCGTTCCGGGGCGCGGGGAATAGGGGAAGACGTGCAGGTGCGTCAGGCCGCATTCCGCCACGAGGTCGAGGGAGCGGGCGAACTGCGCCTCCGTCTCCGTCGGGAAGCCCGCGATCAGGTCGGCGCCGAACACCATGTCGGGCCGCAGACGCCGCACGGTCTCGCAGAAGCGGATCGCGTCGGCGCGCAGGTGGCGGCGCTTCATGCGCTTGAGGATCAGGTCGTCGCCGGCCTGCAGCGACAGGTGCAGGTGCGGCATCAGCCGCGCCTCCTCGGCGATCGCCGCGAGCAGCGAATCGTCGGCCTCGACGGAGTCGATCGAGGAGAGGCGCAGGCGCGCGAGGTCGGGCACCGCCCGGAGGATCGCCCGCACGAGGCCGCCGAGGGACAGGGATGGTCCGGCAAGATCCCGGCCATAGGCCGTGAGGTCGACACCGGTGAGGACCACCTCGCGCCCGCCATGCGCCACGATGGTCTCGATCTGCGCGATCACGTCGGAGGGCGGCACCGAGCGGGAGACGCCCCGCCCGAACGGGATCACGCAGAAGGTGCAGCGGTGGTCGCAGCCGTTCTGCACGGGCACGAAGGCGCGGGTGTGCCCGGCCACGGCCTCGATCCGCGTCGGCTCCGCCGCCCGCGCCGCCATGACGGCGCCCGGACCGGTCGCGGCCGCCGACCAGCCCTCCGGCCGCAACTTCTCGGCGTTGCCGACGAGCCGCGCGACCTCAGGCATGGCCGCGTAGGCCTCCGTCTCGACCTCGGCGCCGCAGCCGGTGACGACGATCTCGGCGCCGGGCCGCTCCCGGGCGATGCGCCGGATCGCCTTGCGGGCCTGCCGCCCCGCCTCGGTGGTCACCGCGCAGGTGTTCACCACCACGCGGTCGCGTCCGTCCGCCGCCGCGTGGCCCCGCAGCGCCTCGGACTCGACGGTGTTGAGGCGGCAGCCGAAGGTGAGGGTCTCGACCGCCATCAGGCCGCGCTGTCGAACAGCTCCGGCGCCAGGGTCCCCTCGGCGACGAGCGCGACCGGGCCGGTCATCAGGACGTGGTCGTCGGCCCGCCACTCGACGAACAGCTCGCCGCCCGGCAGCGCGACGCTGGCCTGCCGGCCGATCATCCGCAGGCGCGAGGCGGCCACCACGGTGGCGCAGGCCGCGGTGCCGCAGGCGAGCGTCAGCCCGGCGCCCCGCTCCCAGACGCGGAGCTTGATCGTCTCGCGGCTTGTCACCTGCGCCACCGAGATGTTGGCGCGCTCCGGGAAGAGCGGGTGGTTCTCCAGCATCGGGCCGATCCGGGCGAGATCGAAGCTGTCGGGATCCTGCTCCACGAAGAACACTGCGTGCGGGTTGCCCATGTTCACGACGCCCGGCGAGTGCAGGATCGGATCGTCGATCGGGCCGATCTGCAGCTCGATCCGGCGCGTGTCGGGGAACGGCTCCGACAGGGGGATCTCGTCCCAGGCGAGCCGCGGCCGGCCCATATCGACCGTGAAGGCCCGCTCCGAGACGCGGCGCACGCCCAGCAGGCCCGCTTCGGTCTCCAGGATGAGCCGCCCGCCCTCGGCCGGTCGGGCCATGGCCGGGTCGTCGAGCATCGCGTAGGCGACGCAGCGGGTACCGTTGCCGCAGGCGCCCGATTCCGATCCGTCGGTGTTGTAGATCCGCATAAACGCGTCCGTGCCCGGGCTCACGGGATCGTGCAGGACCATGAGCTGGTCGAAGGCCGAGCCGGGATCCTGCGCGATCGCCCGCGCCTCCTCGGGGCGCACCGTCGCGGAGGATCCGCGCAGGTCCAGCACCACGATCGCGTTGCCGGCGCCGTGCATCTTCAGGAAGCGTCTATGGGCGAGTGCGCTCATGCGGTCCCGCAACTCAAGGGAGGAGCCGGCTATATCGCAAAAGCCGCAGCCCGGCGCGAGGGGTGCTGCGGCGTGGCAGATGCGCCGCACCCGCGGCTCTCGTCCGCGGCGCCCTCGCGGGCCGTCCCGTTCGCCACTAGGTTACGCGGCGGGAGCCCGCGCGATCATCCACGGGCCTCGACCGGAGCGCCCACCGTGATCCGCCTTCGTCCGCTCGTCGCCCTCTCGGCCGCTCTCGTGCTCGCGTCCGGCGGCCCGATCGCCGCGCAACAGCAGCCCGCGCCGCCGCCGTCCACGGCGCCCGCGCCGGCCCAGACGAACCCGCTGCCGACGACGACGGCGCCGAACCCGGTGGCCGATCCGGGCAAGAGCGCGGCCCCGGCCCCCCAGCAATCGGTGGCGCCCCCGCCCGCGGGCCAGTCCGCGGTGGGAGCGCCGGCAGGAACACCCGCCCGCCCGACGCTGATCGAGAAGGCCGGCGATCCCGGGGACGTCGATGAGGTCACCTTGCCGGCCAAGCCCGCCGCGATCCTGTCCGGCAAGACCAAGTGGGAAGAGGCCTTGCCGAACCTGAAGCAGGCCTTCACGCGGATCGAGGCCGACCTCGCCAAGCTCGGCGTCGCGCCGGCCGGCCGGCCGCTGGCGGTCTTCACCCGCACCGACGATGACGGCTTCGAGTTCGAGGCGATGATCCCGGTGGCGGCCGCGCCGAGCCCAGCGCCGGCCGAGACCGACGGCCTGCGCTTCGGCACGACGCCTTCCGGCAAGGCGCTGCGCTTCGCCCACAAGGGCTCCTACGAGTCGATCGACAGCACCTACGAGACGCTGACCGCCTATCTCGATGCCAAGGACATCGTGGTGCAGGACCGGTTCGTGGAGGAATACGCCACCGACCTGAAGGACAGCACCGACGACAACCTCGACGTGAACATCTACGCCCTGGTGAAGTAGGCGACCGCCATCCGGCGCGGGTCTGCGGCGTCGCACGCGACTGCGGCGAGCGCTTCGGGATCGGGAGCGGGTCCCCTCTCCCGCCCGGGAGAGGGGCAGGCCGCACGCTGCCGCCGGCCGCGCTCTCCACCGGAGACGCGCAAGCGGCGCAGCCTCTCCGGCGTGCGAACCCGACGCGGCGGACAGATCGCCGCTGCCCCGCCCCGGCAGGAACAGGGGCGCCGGCTCGCGGATTCGCCCTCCATGCCCGCCGCCGACCTCAGAACCGGGACCGTCCCGCACCCGCGCCGCAAGGCGGCCCCCGCCGCCACGGATCCGGCTCTCGCCGAGAAGGCGCTCGCCGTCCATGCCCGGCTCTGCCCGGTCTACGGCTGCCCGATCCCGTACTTCCACAGCCTCGATCCGGTGAGCGAACTCGTCTCATCGCTCCTGTCGCACAGGACCCGCAACGCGGAGTCGGGCCGAGCGTTCAAGGCGCTGCGGGCGCGCTTCCCGGACTGGGAGGCGGTGATCGACGCGGACGTGCCGGAGATCGAGGCCGCCATCGCGGGCGTGACCTGGCCGGAGCTCAAGGCGCCGCGCATCCGCGACGTGCTCCGGGGCCTGCGTGACCGGTGCGGAACCCTCGACCTTGCCTTCCTGGCCGACATGGAAGTCGAGGCGGCGCGGGCGTGGCTGCAGGCGATCCCGGGCGTCGGCCCCAAGACCAGCGCGGCGGTCCTGTCCTTCTCCACCCTGCGGATGCCGGCCCTGCCGGTGGACAGCCACCATCACCGGGTGGCGCAGCGTCTCGGGCTGATCGGCAAGAAGGTCGATGTCGGCCCGTCGCACCCGATCCTGCGAGCGCAGCTCCCCGCCGACTGGAGCGCGCAGGATCTCTACGACAATCACGAGATCCTGATGCTGCACGGCCAGAAGGTCTGCCATCATCATCGCCCGGCATGCGGGCGCTGCGTCCTGGTCGACCTCTGCCCGAGCGCGAAGCTGCCCATGCGGGAGCCGTGAGCGCGTCCTTGACCATTCCGGCCTACGGGTGCGAGTAACCCCGCGCCCGGACGGCGCGGAGCCCCGGTCTTACCTTGCTCAGGATCGGCGCCGATGGCCGCGTTCACCGAATTGGTCTTCTCGGGCGTCCAGCCCACCGGCAACCTGCATCTCGGCAATTACCTCGGGGCGGTGAAGCGCTTCGTGGAGATGCAGGAACGCGACGCGCAATGCCTCTATTGCGTCGTCGACCTGCACGCGATCACCGTCTGGCAGGACCCTGAGGCCCTGCGCGGCCAGATCCGCGAGGTCACGGCCGCGTTCCTCGCCGCCGGCATCGATCCGAAGCGCTCGATCGTGTTCAACCAGAGCCAGGTGCCGCAGCACGCCGAGCTCGCCTGGGTGTTCAACTGCGTCGCCCGCCTCGGCTGGCTGAACCGCATGACCCAGTTCAAGGAGAAGGCCGGCAAGGACCGGGAGAACGCCTCGATCGGCCTCTACGATTACCCGGTGCTGATGGCCGCCGACATCCTGGCCTACCGGGCGACGCATGTCCCCGTCGGCGAGGACCAGAAGCAGCACCTGGAGTTGACCCGGGACATCGCCCAGAAGTTCAACACCGACTTCGCCGGCTCGATCGCGGCGCATGGCCACGGCGACGCGTTCTTCCCGATCACCGAGCCGCTGATCGGCGGCCCGGCCGCCCGGGTCATGTCGTTGCGCGACGGCACCAAGAAGATGTCGAAGTCGGACCCGTCCGACAATTCCCGCATCAATCTCACGGACGAGGCCGACGCCATCGCCCAGAAGATCCGCCGGGCGAAGACCGATCCGGAGCCCCTGCCCTCCGAGGTGGCGGGGCTGAAGGAGCGGCCCGAGGCCGACAACCTCGTGGGGATCTACGCGGCGCTCGCCGGCATCACCCGCGAAGAGGTGCTGCGCGACTACGGCGGGGCGCAATTCTCGGCCTTCAAGCCGGCGCTCGCCGACCTCGCGGTAACGAGCCTCGCGCCGATCGCCGGGGAGATGCGCCGCCTCACGGCCGATCCCGGCCATATCGACGCCGTGCTGGCCGATGGCTCTGCCCGGGCCGAGACCATCGCGGCGCAGACGCTGGACGCGGTCAAGGACATCGTCGGCTTCGTGCGGCGCGGTCCGAGCCTTCAGGCGGTGCGGTGACCGTCCGCGCGCTCGTCTTCGACGTCTTCGGGACGCTCGTCGACTGGCGCTCCGGCGTCGCCCGCGAGGCGGCGCGGCTGCTGGCGCCCGTCGCGCCGGGCCTCGATGGCGGCGCCTTCGCGGATGCGTGGCGCGCCCGCTACAACCCGTCCATGGAGACGGTGCGTTCCGGCGCCCGGGCCTTCGTCGATCTGGACACGCTCCAGGCGGAGTCCCTGCCCGACGTGCTGGCGCAGTTCGGCATCGCGGGCGTGCCGGAGGACGTCCGGAGCGAGCTGGTTCAGGCGTGGCACCGGCTCGACGCCTGGCCCGAGGTGCCGGACGCGCTGCGGCGCCTGCGCGCAAAACACCTCCTGGCGCCGAACTCGAACGGGCATGTCCGGCTGATGGCCGACCTCGCTCGCCGCAACGGCCTGATCTTCGACGCGGTGCTCGGCGCCGGCTATTCCCGCGACTACAAGCCGAAGCCGGCGCTCTACCGCGACGCCGTCGCGGCCTTCGGCTTCGCGGCGGGCGAGACGATGATGGTCGCAGCCCATTCCAACGATCTGGCGGCGGCGGCAAGCCACGGGCTGTCCACCGCCCATATCGCCCGCCCGCAGGAGCACGGGCCGGCCGGTGGCGAGGCCGCGCCGACGGTGCCGGTCACCTATGCGGCGCGGGACCTCGCGGATCTCGCCGACCGGCTCGGCTGCTGAACGGACTGGACGGAGGGTTGCGATGGCCGACTGGAACCCCGCCCTCTACACCCGCTTCGAGGACGAGCGGACCCGCCCCGCCGCCGAGCTCCTCGCCCGCGTGCCCCTCGACGCGCCACGGCTGGCCGTCGATCTCGGCTGCGGGCCGGGCAATTCCACCGCGCTGATCGCGGCGCGCTTCCCCGACGCCGCGGTGATCGGCCTCGACACCTCGCCCGCCATGCTGGAGAGCGCCCGCGCCCGGCTCCCGGGCCTCGCCTTCGCGCTGGCCGACGCCGCGACCTGGATTCCGGAGCGCACGCCGGACCTGATCTACGCCAACGCCGTGCTGCAATGGCTGCCGGACCACGCGAGCCTGCTGCCGCGGCTGTTCGGTCTTCTCGCGCCGGGCGGCGTGCTCGCCGTGCAGATGCCCGACAACCTCGCCGAGCCCACCCATCGCCTGATGCGCGAAGTCGCGGCGGACGGCCCCTGGGCGGCGGCGATCGGCGACCCGGCCGTGGCCGGCCGCCTCGGGCGGGTGCTGGAGCCGTCGGCCTATTACGATCTGCTGGCGCCGCTGGCCGCCGAGGTCGATGTCTGGCGCACCGCCTATCACCACCGCATGGCGGACGCCGCCGCCATCGTGGATTGGGTGAGCGCCACCGGGCTACGCCCCTTCCTCGACCCGCTGGACCCCGAGCACCGGGCCGGCTTCCTGGACGCCTACGCGCGCGCGATCGACGGGGCCTACCCGCCGCGCAGCGACGGGCGGCGCCTGCTCGGCTTCCCGCGGGTGTTCATCGTCGCCCGAAGGGCCCCGTAGTGCGCGGCCGCCCGCTCGACGGATTTCAGGCCGCGCGCACCGTTCCGAGGAAGCGGCTGACCTCCGTCCGGAGGTGTTCGGACTGACGCGACAGGTTCGCGGACGAATCCAGCACCTGGCCGGCGGCCGAGCCGGTCATGTCGGCGGCGTCGGCCACGCGGGCGATGTTCGTGGTCACCTCGCCCGTGCCGGCGGCGGCCTGGGTCACGTTGCGGACGATCTCCTGCGTTGCCGCTCCCTGCTGCTCGACCGCGGCCGCGATCGTCGTGGCCACGCCGCTGATCTCGTCGACGCGCGTCGTGATGCTGCCGATCGCCGAGGCCGCCTGCGCGGTCGAGGTCTGGACGCGGGAGATCTGATCCGCGATCTCATCGGTGGCCCGCGCGGTCTGGCTCGCCAGCGCCTTCACCTCGGCGGCCACGACCGCGAAGCCCCGGCCCGCCTCGCCGGCGCGGGCCGCCTCGATGGTGGCGTTGAGGGCCAGCAGGTTGGTCTGGCCGGCGATGCCGCTGATCAGCGCCACCACGTCCCCGATCTTCATCACCGCCGCGCTCAGATCCTCGACCAGCCGCACCGTGCGCCCGGCCTCGTCGGCCGCGGCCCGCGCGAGCTGGGCGGATCCCTGGACCTGACGCCCGATCTCCTCCACGGAGCTGCCGAGCTCCTCGGCCGCCGAGGCCGCGGCCCGGACGTTGGAGGCGGCCTCCGCGGCCCCGGCCGCCACGGTGGTCGACTGGCCGGCGGTCTCAGAGGCCGTGGCGGCCAGCCCCTGGGCCGTGGCCTGGAGCTCGGTGGCCGCGTTCGTGACCGTCTCGACGATGCCGCCGACCGCCTGCTCGAAGGCGTTGGCGAGATCCGCGGTCACCCGCTTGCGGTCGCGGTCGGCCGCGGCTTGGGCGTCCGCCCGCGCCCGCGCGTCGGCCTGCGCCTGCGCCCGCAGGCCATCGCGCAGCGTCAGCACGGCCCGCCCGACCAGCCCGACCTCGTCGCGGCGCCGCGCCTGGGGCACGTCCGCCTCGTAATCGCCCGCCGCCATGTCGCCGATGGTCCGGCCGAGCGCGCGGATCGGCTTTCCGACGAGGCGGTGCAGCGCACCGAAGACGACGGCGCATCCGATCAGCACGCAGAGGACCGAGATGCCGATCAGCGTCGCGCGCGCCTGGTCGGCGGCGGCCGTGAGCGTCGCCACCGGCACCGCGACGACGATGGCCCATCGGTCGGGCGTCTCGCCTGCCTGGATATGCTGCGCCATGTACCGCCACGGCGCCCCGTCCGGACCCGGCGCGTCGGTGACCACCACGGCGCCCGCGGTGATCGCCTGCTTGGCCGCGTCGGCCGCCGACGCGTCGAAGCCGTGCATCGGCTTTCCGGCCGCCGCGCCGGTCGGATGCGCCACGGTCGTCCCGCTCGCCGAGATCACCGCCAGGTAGCCGGTCCCGAACGGCTTCACCGCGCCGAGGGCGGCATTCAGGGATCCGAGGTCGATGTCGACGCCGGCGGTGCCGCGATACGTGCCGTCCACGCTGATCGGCGCGCCGAACGACATCATGATGACGTCCTTCCCGGCCACCGGGTAGATGTAGGGTTCGATGGCCACCAAGCGGTTCAGCTTCTTCGGCTGAAGGTAATAGGCGCCGTCCGGCTCGGCCTCGTAGCCGGTGAGAACCTCCCGCTTGATCGTGCCGCTGCCGCGATTCCAGTAGGGCATGAAGCGGCCGCTCGCGTCCGAGGAGGCTGTGCCGGCGAACGCGCGGTCGCGCCCGTCCAGAGCGTTCGGCTCCCAGCCGGTCCAGGTCGCGATCAGGTTGGGGTTGGCGCGCAGAAGCTCGCGCAGCATCGCGTCGTAGATGTCCCGGTCCTGGATGCCACCGGCCCGCAGGGCCGACGCGGAGGCCGCGATGCTCTCGGCAGTCTTGGCCGCCACCGCGAGGCGAAAGCGGACCTCGCGCGCCTCGTTCGACAGCGTCTCCGACTGTATCTTGGCGGCCTGTTCCTCGAAGGAAGCGTCGATTCGGCGGGCAAGAAAAGTCGTCCCACCCGCGAATACCGCAGCAATCAGGATGCTGCAGATCAATGCGACGCGCAGTGGGAGCGAAATCATGATCTCAACGATCCGTGCAAAGATGCGATCAGCAAATTTGCACGAAATCTAAGACCCTTCGCTCGATCCGTCAAGAAATATTAAACACGCTCTCGGATACTCACCATTCGAATGCTGTATTATTATAGGAAGCGGCAGACGCATACTTGGCATGATCTCATGTGACGAGAACTGAATTACGTACCGGCCGTCCGGCACTGCGGCGCGGCCGGAACGGGCGGTCAGGCCTCGCCGCGGGCGACCAGCGCCTCGTACTCGGACACTTCCAGCTTGCCCTCCTTCGCGACCCGGGCCTTGTCGGCGTCGCTGATCACGTCGCCCGCGAGGTCGAGGCGCTTCCAGGCGGCGAGCGGGGTCTCGCGTCCGGGCCGCGGCACGTACTTGTTCTGCTCGAGCTTCTGGTACTTGTGGATGTAGCGCGGGCAGTTGATCCAGATCTTGGTGACCGCGACCTTCACGAGGTACTTGGCCTCGGTGTACTCGGCCATGAGGGCGTCGTCGCGCAGCAGCGTCGCGTGGCCCTGCACGCGGATGCGGTGCGGCGTCTCGAAGTCGATGAACAGCAGGCCCACCTTGGCCTGACCCTCGATGTTGCCCATCGAGTAGAACATGCCGTTGCCGTCGAAGCCCGGGAACACCAGCGTGCCGGCGTCGAGCACCTTCACGAAGCCCGTGGGGCCGCCCTTGTAGGAGACGGTCGGCATGCCGTCCGGATCGACGGTCGACAGGAAGAACATGTCGCGGGAGCCGATGAAGGCGGCCTCGTCCGGCTGGACGCTGTCGTGGACCCAGTCCTCGTCGAGGCGCACGGCGAGCTTGGTGGTGCCGAACTCCTCCTGCAGCGCCCGGTGCGCGTCGGAATAGAGCGATGCCATGGGTGTCCTCTCCGCTTGCCGGTCCTCGTGCAGGCGAGACCGCTGCCGGGCTTATGGCCGGGATTTCCGGTGCCGGACAACCCGGAACGCGAAGAGCCGGCCACGCCTTCGCGCGACCGGCCCTCAAGCGCGGCCGAGCAGAGCCCGGCCGCGCGATCCGAAACAATCAGTTGCGGGTCTTGTCGACCAGCGCCTTCTCGGAGATCCACGGCATCATGCCGCGGAGCTTGGCGCCGACCTCCTCGATCGGGTGGGCGGCGAGCTTGGCGCGGGTCGCCTTGAACGAGGTCTGGTTGACCTTGTTCTCCAGCATCCAGTTGCGGGTGAAGGTGCCCGACTGGATGTCGTTCAGCACGCGCTTCATCTCGGCCTTGGTCTCCGGCGTGACGATGCGCGGGCCGGTGACGTACTCGCCGTACTCGGCCGTGTTGGAGATCGAGTAGTTCATGTTGGCGATGCCGCCCTCGTAGATGAGGTCGACGATCAGCTTCACCTCGTGGAGGCACTCGAAATAGGCCATCTCGGGGGCGTAGCCCGCCTCGACCAGAGTCTCGAAGCCGGCCTTGATCAGCTCGACGAGGCCGCCGCACAGCACGGCCTGCTCGCCGAACAGGTCGGTCTCGCACTCCTCCTTGAAGGTCGTCTCGATGATGCCGGCGCGGCCGCCGCCATTGGCCGAGGCGTACGACAGGCCGAGGTCGTGGGCGTTGCCAGACGCGTCCTGCGCGATGGCGATCAGGGTCGGCACGCCGCCGCCGCGCAGGTACTCGGAGCGCACGGTGTGGCCCGGGCCCTTCGGGGCGACCATCAGGACGTCGAGGTCCTTGCGCGGCTCGATCAGGTTGAAGTGGACGTTGAGGCCGTGGGCGAACAGGAGCGCGGCGCCCTGCTTCATGTTGCCCTCGAGGGACTCGCGGTAGATGTCGCCCTGCAGCTCGTCGGGGGTGAGCATCATCACCACGTCGGCCCACTTGGCGGCCTCGGCGACCGACAGGACCTTGAAGCCCTCGTGCTCGGCCTTCTTGGCCGTGGCGGAGCCCTCGCGCAGCGCGATGACGATGTCCTTCACGCCGGAATCGCGCAGGTTGAGCGCGTGGGCGTGGCCCTGGCTGCCGTAGCCGACGATGGCGACCTTCTTGCCCTTGATCAGGTTCAGGTCGGCGTCGCGATCGTAATACACCCGCATGTCTGTCTCCTCGTCAGTCCTGGTGGTTCGGGTCGGGTTTGGCCTGGCCGTAGAGGGCCAGGAACTGCTCGACGGCGCGCCCCGCATCGCGCCGGATCTCTGCCCCGTCGAAATCGAGGGTCTCGCCGAGCAGAAGTCGGATCTGAATATCCCGGCCGACGAGGCCGAAGAAGGTGCGAAAGGCGGCCTCGCTGTCGGCGAAGGTCAACAGGCCGGCGGCACGCCCCGCCTCCAGCACGGGCTTCACCCGCTCGCCGATGGCAAAGCGCCCGTTCGCCAGGACGATGCCGCCGAGATTGCTCTTGTGCGACCCGGCATGCGCGATGGCGATCCGGTTCAGCGCCACCGAGGTCGGGCCGGTGATGACCTCCAGCCACGTGACGGCGAAATCCTGCAGGCGCTCGCGCAGGGTCGCGCCGTCGAGCACCTGCGCGGCGTCGTGCCCGGCATGGACCCGCGAGGCCTGCCAGCGCACCGTCGCGGTCAGCAACCCGTCCCGGTCGCCGAACCACTTGTAGAGCGTCTCCTTCGAGCAGCTCGCCCGGCGCGCGACGGCGTCCATGGTCAGTTGCTCGCCGTCCTCGACCATGAGGCCGAGCACGGCGTCCAGCACCGCCTGCTGGCGTGCCGAGGGCGCTTCCTGCTCTGTTGTGGCGCTGGCCTGCATCATCTCGAAAGGCGTACCGTACCGTACGGTACGCTCTCTAGGCCGATTCGTGGGCCGCGGCAAGAGGGTGCCGCGCCCCGACCGTGTCAGCGCGGGAGCGGCAGCCCCTCTCGGGTGAAGACGGCCTGCACGGCCGGGCGCTCGGCGACCCGGCGGGCATGGGCGGTCCAGGCCGGGAAGCGACCGGCCATGTCGAAGCGGAGCGTCGGGCCATTCGCCCAGAACCAGAAGACCATCAGGTAGGCGTCGACCACGCTGAAGCGGTCGCCCACCGCCCAGTTGCCGTGCGAGAGACGCACCTCGGTCATGGTGGCGAGATCGGCGTAGGTGTTGGCGGCCTTGGTCTTGACGCCTGGAAAGGCGCTCTCGTCGTCCGTGTAGCGCTCCGGGCGGCGGATATGGGCATAGGTGATATGGTGGTTGCAGGCGAGCCAGCCGAGCCACTCGTCCGCGGCGGCCTGTTCCCGCAGGTCGGCGGGCCACAGCCCCGTGTCCGGCACCTGACGGGCGACGTGGCGCATGATGGCAGCGCATTCGGTAAGCACCCAGCCATCCTCGGTCAGCGCCGGCACGCGACCGCGATCGTTGATCGCGAGGTATTCCGGCCGGCGCTGGTCGCCCGCGGCGAGGTCGAGCTTGATGCCCTCGTAGGGCAGCCCGGATTCCTCCAGGATGATGTGGGCGGCGAGCGAACAGGCGCCGGGGGCGTAGTAGAGGGTGCGGGCGGTCATGGGACCGCTATACAGCGTGCCGCGTCAAAGCCCGAGCAGTTTCGCGATCTGGTGGCGAACTTCGGCGAGAACCGCAGCCGGAGCAACGCCGAGACGTCTCAAGATACGCGCCCGCTGATCGATGGATCGGACCTGATCCGTCAGCACTGCGCCGCGGACAGGCAGACCGACCGGAAGCATGACCTTGGTTGGCCAGGGCTCGATATTGCTGATGATCGGACAGATGATGACACGGCGCGTGGCCGCATTCATCAGAGCTTCCGAGACGATCAGGGCCGGGCGGCGGCCGTCCTGCTCGGTGCCGCGAACCGGACCGAACTCGACGAGGATCAGGTCTCCCGGCTGATGCAACGGATCAACGGGGATCATCGTCATCGATGATCTCGGGGCCGACATCCGGCCCCCAATCCACCGTAGGCGGTTCGAAATCGGGGCCGAGACGGCGCATCTCGGCCACCATCTCCTCAAGGGTGTAGACCGGCAGCCCATCGACATACCGGCGCCCGGCCCATTGCGTCGGCTCGGGCTGCGGGGGGCGCTTTGAGACGATCTCCACGGTCTCGCCCTCGCGGATGCCGAGTTCCTCAGCCTCCGCGCTGCTCAGCCGCACGGCGAGATCGTCACCCCAGCGAATGACCTTGGCTTCCATCGCTCCGCCTCCTGCGGGGACGGGGCCTAACAGCAGATCCGGGCCGCCGGATCCTACAGCGGCTCCGACCCGCGCCCCATGGCGCTGATGCCGGTGCGGCAGATCTCCACCAGCCCGATCACGCTCATCAGGCGCACGAACCGGTCGATCTCCTCGGTGGCGCCGGTCAGCTCGAACACGAAGGAGTTGAGCGTCGCGTCGAGGGTCTTGGCGCCGAAGGCGGCGGCCAGACGTAGGGCCTCGCTGCGGTGCTCCCCCTCGCCCTTCACCTTCACGAGGCAGATCTCGCGCTCCAGCGCGTTGCCTTGGAGCGTGAGATCCACGACCCGGTGCACCGGCACCAGCCGGTCGAGCTGCGCCTTGATCTGCTCGATCACGGCGTTCGTGCCCGTGGTCACGATGGTGAGACGCGAGATGTGGCGTGCCTCCTCGGTCTCGGAGACGGTGAGGCTCTCGATGTTGTAACCGCGGCCGGAGAACAGGCCCGAGATGCGGGCGAGCACGCCGGGCTCGTTGTCGACGATCACCGCCAGCGTGTGCCGGTTCACCGGCTCGACGCGGACGGCATCGGGGTAGTGGGTGTTCATCGCGTTCATCGCCGGCCTTGTCCTCGTCGTTCGACCTATCGCCGCCGCAGCGGCGGATCGCGGCCCGGCGGTGACGCCGGGCCGCCCTCCCTCACACCAGCATCTTGCCTTCCTCGGAGATCACGTCGCCGAGCTCGACGCCGGTCTCGCCGAGGTAATCGGACAGGAGCATCTCGTTATGCGCCTTGCCCGACGGGATCATCGGGAAGCAGTTCTCGGTCTTGTCGACGATGCAGTCGAAGATCACCGGGCCGTCGTAAGCGAGCATCTCCGCGATGGCGCCGTCGAGGTCGCCCGGCTTCTCGCAGCGCATGCCCTTGGCGCCGTAGGCCTCCGCGAGCTTCACGAAATCCGGCAGGCTCTCCGAGTAGCTCTGCGAGTAGCGCGAGCCGTGGAGCAGCTCCTGCCACTGCCGGACCATGCCCATATACTCGTTGTTCAGGATGAACACCTTGATCGGCAGCCGGTACTGAACCGCCGTCGACATTTCCTGCATGTTCATCAGGATCGAGGCCTCGCCGGCGATGTCGATGACGAGCCCGTTCGGATGGGCGAGCTGCGTGCCGATCGCGGCCGGCAGGCCGTAGCCCATCGTGCCGAGGCCGCCCGACGTCATCCAGCGGTTCGGCTCGTCGTATTTGAAGTACTGGGCGGCCCACATCTGGTGCTGGCCGACCTCGGTGGTGATGTAGGTCTCGCGGCTCTTGCAGGCCTCGTAGAGGCGCTGGACCGCGTATTGCGGCTTGATGATCGTGCCGGACGGCCAGTAGGCGAGGCAGTCCCGCGCCTTCCAGGTCGCGATCTTCTGGAACCACGGCTCGAGGTTGGACTTGTCCGGCCGCGACGGCAGGGCGCGCCACGCCTCCAGCATGTCGGCCAGCACCGAGGCGCAGTCGCCGACGATCCCGACATCGACCTTCACGACCTTGTTGATCGAGGAGGCGTCGACGTCGATGTGGATCTTCTTCGAGAACGGCGAGAACGCGTCGAGCCGGCCGGTGATCCGGTCGTCGAACCGGGCGCCGACGCAGATCATCACGTCGCACTCGTGCATCGCGAGATTGGCCTCGTAGGTCCCGTGCATGCCGAGCATGCCCAGGAACTTCGCGTCCGTGCCCGGATAGGCGCCGAGCCCCATCAGGGTCGAGGTGACTGGGAAGCCGGTCTCGCGGACGAGCTCGCGCAGCAGGCGCGAGGCCTCGGGACCGGAGTTGATCACGCCGCCGCCCGTGTAGAAGACCGGCCGGCGCGCGGTCGCCATCAGCTCGACCGCCGCGCGGATCCGGTCGGGATCGCCCTTCACGGCCGGCCGGTAGGTCTTGTGGCTCGCGATCTCCGGGCGCTCGTAGAGGCCGGAGGCGAACTGGATGTCCTTGGGCAGGTCGACGACGACCGGCCCCGGACGGCCATTCGCCGCGACGTAGAACGCCTCGTGCAGGATGCGCGGCAGGTCGTCGATCGATTTGACCAGGTAATTGTGCTTCGTGCAGTGGCGCGTGATGCCGACCGTGTCGCATTCCTGGAAGGCATCGGTGCCGATCAGATGCGTCGGGACCTGGCCGGTGATGCAGACCAGCGGGATCGAATCCAGCATCGCGTCGGTGAGGCCGGTGACGATGTTGGTGGCGCCGGGGCCCGAGGTGACGAGGACGCAGCCGACCTTGCCGGAGGAGCGGGCATAGCCCTCCGCGGCGTGGACGGCGCCCTGCTCGTGGCGGACGAGGATGTGCTTGACGGCGTTCTGGTGGAAGAGCGCGTCGTAGATCGGAAGTACGGCGCCGCCCGGATACCCGAACAGCGTATCGACACCCTGATCCTGGAAGGCCCGGATGACCATCTCGGCCCCGGTCATGACCTCGCCGCTCATGCTCGTCTCCTCGCGCTCTCCGGAGCCACGGCGGTCCACGACCGCCGCCCTGCCCCGTCCTCTCTCACGCACCCTCGTCCCGCGGGGCGGTCTCCGCCTCGCCCGAACGTGCCTTCCGCGTCGGTAACCCGTCTGCGCCGATCCCGTGCTGCCCCGGAGCGGGCAACAAAAAAGGGCCCCGAGGGACCCTGCATGCGCCACCGCTCGGATCGCGACCCTCGCTTAGGGCCGCCCCGTCGGTGACGCTACCGCTACAATAAGGATCGTGGTCATCGGATATCCGAACTCGCCTCGCGGCGTCCGCATGATTCGGAACTGGATCATGGTCGGCACGCGAAGTGTCGGGCCTCTTAGCGGAGAGCGCGGGGCCGGTCAACGCATCCGTGCATTCGGGCCGGTTCGGTCATTGCGCCGCTATGCGGCGCTCGCGGCGCTGTGTCCCGGATGACGGTCCGCTGGCGCTCCACCTGTCCGGGCGAGGGTGGCGCTTGAGCATGAAACGCGACACCCGTTCCCGGGCGCATGCAGCGGAAGCGGATCGCGTCCCAGCACAAGCACAATCCGCGACGCGGCACCGCTCAGTTCAGCGACGGCGGATAGCGACGGACCCAGTTGCTGGCCGCGTCGTAGGCGGCGCCGAGCTGCAGGCAGGCGAGTTCGCCGTGGTTCGGTCCGACGATCTGAATGCCGGTCGGCAACCCGGCCGCCCCGAACCCGGCCGGCACGGCAAGGGCGGGCAGGCCGGACATCGTCGCCGGGATCGTGACCTGCATCCAGCGGTGATAGGTGTCCATCGCGTGGCCGCCCACCGTCTCGGGCCAGCGCAGGGTCTTGTCGAACGGGAAGACCTGGGCGCTCGGCATGACGACGTAGTCGTAGGCCTCCATGAAGCGGCGCAGGGTCTCGTACCAGCGGGTGCGCCCCTCCAGGGCCGCGATGATCTGGTCGGCGCCGAGCGCCAACCCACGCTCCACCTCCCAGGCGGCCTCCGGCTTCAGCAGCGCCCGGTGGCGGGGCTCATCGTAGAACGGGCGGAGATTCGCCGCGACCGTGAAGGCCCGCAGCACCAGCCAATCCTGCCACAGCTGCTCCATGTCGTAGCGCGGCATCGCCTCCTCGACGGTGCAGCCGATCTCCGCGAATGTCGCCAGGGCCGAGCGTCCGAGTTCGAGCACGCCGGGATCGAACGGGATCTGGCCGCCGCAATCGCCGAGCCACGCGATCCGCGTCCCGCGGAAGTCGCGGGCGAGCGGGCTCGCGAAGGCCAGGGGATCCTGCCGGATGGCGTTCGGGCAGCGCGGGTCGTAGCCCGCCTGGACGGAGAGCATCAGGCCGATATCGGCGGGCGTACGGCCGATGGCGCCGAGCACGCCGAGGCCGGGGCTGAACACGTCCTTGGCCTCCGCGGGGATCCGGCCCCAGCTCGGGCGCAGGCCGTAGCAGTTGTTGAAGGCCGGCGGATTGCGCAGCGACCCGGCATGGTCGCTGCCATCGGCGACCGGCTGCATCCGCAGGGCCACCGCCACTGCGGCCCCGCCGCTCGACCCGCCCCCGGTTCTGTCCGGAACGTAGGCGTTGCCGGTGGCGCCATAGACCGGGTTGAAGCTGTGCGAGCCGAGGCCGAACTCAGGCACGTTGGTCTTGCCGATGAAGATCGCCCCGGCGGCGCGCAGGCGAGCCACCATGATCGAGTCGGTGTCGGCGATCCGGTCGGCGAAGATCGGCGAGCCTTGCGTGAAGCGCAGGCCGCGGACCGGGTCGAGATCCTTCACAGCCAGCGGGAAACCGTGCAGCGGGCCGACGGCCTCTCCCCGCGCCAGCGCGGCGTCGGCGGCCTCTGCCTCCCGCAGGAGCGCGGCGTCGTCGGCGAGGCCCACGAGGGCGTTCACCTGCGGGTTGATCCGGTGGATCCGCTCCAGATAGGCGCGCATCACCTCGACGCAGGAGATCACCCGGCCGTGGATGGCGGCGGCGAGGTCCACCGCGCCGAGCGCGGTGATGCCGTCCTGTCGCGCGTCCTGCATCTTACCCTCCTCCGGATCGACGGACGATCGGTACCCGGAGGTTGGATCCAGGCAAAGATGGCTTTCGCTCGAAGGATGGATTGCCGATGTCGGTCTTTGTGAGCGCGGCGAAGCAATCCGGTGTCGCGCGACGATCACCGATGTCGCGCTGCCCTGGGTCGCTTCGCTGCGCTCGCGGTGACGGCTGGCGGCCTTGCTGAAGCGGTCACGCCACCGACCAGGGCAGCGTCTCCTCACCGCGGAACACCACCACCGCGGTGTCGTCGACCGCGACGGCCTCGGCGATGCGGCTCTCCCGGCGCTCCAGGGTGACGGTCCCGGCATTCGGCTCCAGCCCGTGGAAGCGGGCGCCGTTGAGCGACGCGAAGGCCTCGAACTTGTCGAGCGCCCCCTCCTCGTCGAAGACCTGCACGTAGGTCTGGAGCGCGGAAGGCCCGCAGAACACGCCGGCGCAGCCGCAGGACGCCTCCTTGGCGCCGCGGACATGCGGGGCGGTGTCGGTGCCGAGATAGAAGCAGGCCTCGCCCGAGGTCGCGGCCGCGCGCAATGCCAGCCGGTGCCGCTCGCGCTTGGCCACCGGCAGGCAGTACAGGTGCGGGCGCAAGCCCCCCTGGAAGATGTGCGTCCGGTTGATCACGAGGTGGTGCGGCGTGATCGTGGCCGCGCACCGGCTCCGGTGCTCCCGGACCACGTCGAGGATCTCGGCCGTGGTGGCATGCTCCACGGTGACCTTCAGCCCCTGATGGCGGCCGAGCAGCGGGATCAGGCTGCCCTCCATGAAGGCGGCCTCGCGGTCGAAGATGTCGATCTCCGGATCGGTCGCCTCGCCGTGGATCAGGAGCGGCATTCCGATCCGCTCCATGCGCTCCAGCACGGGCGCGATCCCGAGGATGTCGGTGACGCCCGCATGCGAGTTCGTGGTCGCGCCCGCCGGGTACAGCTTGGCGGCGACCCAGACCTTGTCCTTGAAGCCGCGCTCGATCTCGTCGGGGTCGGTGTCGTCCCGCAGATAGCAGGTCATCAGCGGCGTGAAGTCCAGGCCGGCGGGCAGCGCGGCGAGGATCCGCTCGCGATAGGCCTGCGCGGCCGCGACCGTCGTCACCGGCGGCACGAGGTTCGGCATGATGATGCCCCGGGCGAATTGCGCCGCCGTGTAGGGCAGCACCGCCTTCAGCATCGCGCCGTCGCGCAGGTGGATGTGCCAGTCGTCCGGTCGGCGGATCGTGATCCGATCCACCGGCTTCGCCTCCTGGCGCTCGGCGGGAAACAGCTCGGCGACGCCCATCGCGATCCCCCTCAGGCCTGACCGAAGGCGGAGATGCCGCCATGGGCGGCCGACCACTCCGCCGGGGCGTTGAGGAAGCTCTCGACCTCGGCAAGCGTCTTCGGGTCGAAGGTACCCATCTCCTTGGCCACCGCCAGCACGTCCCACCACGTGGTGAGGTAGTGAAGCTTGATGCCGATCTCCTGCATCAGGGCGGCGCTGTCGGGGAAGATGTCGTAATAGAACAGCACGAAGCAGTGATCGACCTGGGCGCCGGACTCGCGCAGGGCGTTGCAGAAATTGACCTTGCTGCGCCCATCCGTGGCGAGGTCCTCGACCAGCAGCGTCCGGGCGCCCTCGACGATCTCGCCCTCGATCTGGGCATTGCGGCCGAAGCCCTTGGGTTTCTTGCGGATGTACTGCATCGGCAGCATCATCCGGTCGGCGATCCAGGCCGCGAAGGGGATGCCGGCGGTCTCGCCGCCGGCGATGTGGGTCAGCTTCTCGTAGCCGATCTCGCGCACGATCGTGGCGGTGGCGAAATCCATCAGCGTCGAGCGCAGGCGAGGGAACGAGATGATCTTCCGGCTGTCGGTGTAGACCGGGCTCGCCCAGCCGGAGGTGAACTTGAACGGCTCGTCCTTGTAGAAGAGCACCGCGCCGATCTCGAGGAACATCTTGGCCGCCTCGCGGGCGATCACTGTCCGGTCGAGGGGCAGGAAGGGACTGGTCATGCGGCGTGCGCGCTCCGCTCGAAGCGCTCTCCGGGGACCTCAGGACCGGTCCGGTCGGGACGAGCGCGTGGGAATTGGGCCTGACCGCCCTCCTCCGCCCTGTCTCTGCCAGCGTCAACCCTGATCGCGGCGCTATCCGCGCCTCAAGCGGTCTTGTCGGCCTGCAGGGGCTTGCCGGCCTGCAGGGGCTTGCCGGCCCGCAGATGCGCGAGATGGCGGATGGCAAGCGCGTAGCCGTGCGTCCCGAACCCGGCCAGCACGGCCGTCGCGGCGAGCGAGATGTAGGAATGGTGGCGGAAGGCCTCGCGCCGGTGGACGTTCGAGATGTGGCACTCGATCACCGGCACCTCGCAGGTGTTCAGCGCGTCGAGGAGCGCCACCGAGGTGTGGGTGTAGGCACCCGCATTGATGACGATGCCGGCCGAGCCGACGCGGAACGCATGGATCGCGTCGATCAGCACGTGCTCGGCGTTGCTCTGCCGGAAATCGACTGCGAGGCCGAAGCCCGCGGCGGTCTCGCGGCACAGGGCCTCGACGTCGGCCAGGGTCTCGTGGCCGTAGATCTCCGGCTGGCGCTTGCCGAGCAGGTTCAGGTTCGGCCCGTTCAGGACCAGGACGGTGTCGTTCATCGTGTGCCTCGCGGGCCGAGAGGTGCGGCAAGCGCCGGCAAGACACAAGTCCGGCACGACAGAAGTCCGGCACGACGGAAGTCCGGGCTGTCATCCGGCCGGGGATGTCGCGCACACGGGCCTGCCGCCCGCGCCGGGCGGTTCAGATCCGGGTTCCGCGGCGCTATCGCAGTTGAGGAAGCCGGATGAGGCAGGGAGGACAGGCGAATGGCAGGATCCCGGAGCGAGGCGCCCGTGGTCATCGCGGTGGCGATCACCGGCTCGGTGCCGCGCAAGACCGACAACCCGGCCGTTCCGGTCACCGTGCCCGAGCAGATCGAGTCGACGCATCGGGCCTTCGAGGCGGGTGCCACCCTCTGCCACATCCACGTGCGCAACGACGACGAGTCGCCCTCCTCCGACCCCGACAAGTTCGCCGCCGTGCAGGAGGGGCTGCGCCGGCACTGCCCGGGGATGATCGTGCAGTTCTCGACGGGCGGGCGCGGGCGCGACCCGGCCGCCCGCGGCCTCTCGCTCAAGCACCGGCCCGACATGGCTTCCCTGTCCACCGGCTCGGTGAACTTCCCCACCATCGTCTACGAGAATCCCGCGAGCCTCGTGAGCGATCTCGCGAGCCAGATGAAGCAGTATGGCGTCCGGCCCGAGATCGAGATCTTCGACCTCTCGCACCTGCACGGCGCCAAGCGCCTCGTGGAGGCGGGCCTGATCGACGCCCGCCCGCATGTGCAATTCGTGATGGGCGTCCAGAATGCGATGCCGGCCGAGGAGCACCTCCTCGACATCCTGCTCGCCGAGACGCGGCGGATCCTGCCGCAGGCGACCTGGACCGCGGCCGGAATCGGCCGCAATCAAGCGATCGTGATGGACTGGGCGCTCGCCCGCGGTGCCGACGCAGTGCGCACCGGCCTGGAAGACAACATCCGGGTGACGAAGGACCGACTGGCCGCCAGCAACGCCGAGCTGGTCGGGCTCGCCGCCGAGGCCGTGGCCCGGCATGGCCGCCGCGTCGCCACGCCCGCGGAGGCCCGCGCTGCGCTCGGGCTCGCCTGAGCCCACCTTCTCATGAGCCCGGCGGCATGCTAACGGTCCGCCCGCGCGGGTGTAGCTCAATGGTAGAGCAGCAGCCTTCCAAGCTGAATACGAGGGTTCGATTCCCTTCACCCGCTCCAGCCCAATTCCGCGAGCCCTGATCGCTATTTAAGACAGCTCTGACTTGGCTGTTTTGCCGGCGGCGATGCGGCCTCATACAACACGCGTACAGCTTTCCCGAGGCTGCCAGGCCGCTGCTCTAGGCCGAATCACGAGTCCGTGATCGGTGCTCGCGGGCGCCGCCGCCGTTCCTTCACGGGAGCCGGGACACCCCGCCGAATGTCCAGGCCATCACAGCCCGCAAAGCAGAGTGGGACCCAGTTGGCAGATACCATCAGGGCCAGCGGTCAACATGAACGACCGCATCGACAGGCCGGACACAAGACTGGCAGGTCACGGGCACCAATCACGGCCGGCCTCCAAGACCAGTTGCCGCTCCATATAAAGAAGGCGTCATTTATCAGAAACCCGCGCTTTCGAAGCTAATCCAACTAAGTAATTCGAGCGCGATAAATATTTGTGGGATCGGAGTCGTAGGCGGCACTGAGGTCAACTGGGCCGAATTCAGGATAGGTCAACGCAAACAGGTACCAGATCGGTGCAGGCTCCCCAGCATAAGAGCGCTCGACCGCATCAACGCCGGTCCATAGACGGCAGAGGCTGGTGGCAGTGAGCGTGCAGGCTGAATAGCGGCTAGCTGGTTCGCGCGCGTAGAAAGCCGAACGATCCTGCCAGATGCGCCAGCCACGGTATTCCTGCTGCCATTGGCTCACGGTTCCGAGCTCCGCTTCCCAGTTTGGCCATTCGACGACGATGCTGCTTCAGAGCGGGATGTTGTCGTGCTTCTTCCAGGGCTGCTCCATCTTCTTGGTGCGCAGCATGCCCAGCGCGCGGGCGATCCGGCGCCGGGTCGAGTGCGGCATGATCACCTCGTCGATATAGCCCCGCTCTGCCGCCACGAACGGCGACAGGAACCGGTCCTCGTACTCGCCCGTGCGCACCGCGATCTTCTCCGGATCGCCGAGCTCGCTCCGGAAGATGATCTCCACCGCACCCTTGGCGCCCATCACGGCGATCTGCGCCGTCGGCCACGCGTAGTTCACGTCGGCGCCGACATGCTTCGACGCCATGACGGTGTAGGCACCGCCGAAGGCCTTGCGGGTGATGATCGTCACCAGCGGCACGGTCGCCTGCGAGTAGGCGAACAGCAGCTTGGCGCCGTGCTTGATCAGGCCGCCATATTCCTGCGCCGTGCCCGGCAGGAAGCCCGGAACGTCCACGAAGGTGACGATCGGGATGCCGAAGGCGTCGCAGTAGCGCACGAAGCGGGCGGCCTTGCGCGAGGCATCCGAATCGAGCACGCCCGCCAGCACGAGCGGCTGGTTGGCCACGAAGCCGACCGTGCGGCCCTCGATCCGGCCGAAGCCGGTGATGATGTTGCGCGCGTAGGCCGCCTGGATCTCGAAGAAGTCGCCCTCGTCGATAACCCGGCGGATCAACTCGCCCATGTCGTAGGGCTTGTTCGGATTGTCCGGGATCAGCGTGTCGAGGGAGGCATCGAGCCGGTTCACGTCGTCGAAGCTCTCGAGCTCCGGCACGCCGTCGCTGTTGTTGGCCGGGAGGAAGTCGAGCAGGCGACGGATCTGCAGGATCGCCTCGACGTCGTTCTCGAAGGAGCCGTCGGCGATCGACGACTTTGTCGTGTGGACCTTGGCGCCGCCGAGTTCCTCGGCGGTCACGACCTCGTTGGTGACCGTCTTCACCACGTCGGGGCCGGTCACGAACATGTAGCTCGTGTCGCGGACCATGAAGATGAAGTCGGTCATGGCCGGCGAGTAGACGTCGCCGCCCGCGCACGGTCCCATGATCACCGAGATCTGCGGGATGACGCCGGAGGCCATGACGTTGCGGCGGAAGACCTCGCCGTAGCCGCCGAGCGCGGCGACGCCCTCCTGGATGCGGGCGCCGCCGGCATCGAAGATGCCGATGATCGGGGCGCGCATCTTGAGC
>NZ_FMWU01000040.1 GCF_900103195.1 Methylobacterium sp. UNC378MF
CCCGCCCGGCAAGGCGATCCACGCGATCCTCGACAACGTCGCCACCCACAAACATCCGAAGGTGCGCGCCTGGCTCGCCCGGCACCCGCGCTGGACGTTCCACTTCACTCCGACCTCGGCCTCGTGGCTCAACGCGGTCGAGGGCTTCTTCTCAGCGCTGACCCGTCGTCGGCTGCGGCGAGGCTCCTTCACCGGCGTCGTCGACCTGCAGGCAGCCATCAAACGCTACATCGCCGAGCACAACCGGAGCGCCAAACCCTTCGTCTGGACCAAACCCGCCACCGACATCCTCGCCGCCGTCAGCCGATCCCCTGAACCATCCGTCTGAGTCAGTGCACTAGAGAGCGGCGTCGTCCGAAGGCTTCAAGCAGACCCTGTATCGCGCCGCCCGCCACACCGGCGGCGCAAGAGGTCGCGAGCCCGCGACCGCCGGCACGCAGCCGATGGCTCCGCCGATCCGGGCCTGAGAATCAGCCGATCGCCCAGAAGAGCGGCAGGGCGCCCGCCAGGAACAGCGCGGAGGAGATGAGCACGGCGACGCGCTCGCGATGACGGAGAATGAGGGCGTGGGGCTGGGCGAACATGGGATGGGACGCTGGGAGAGCCGGATCGGAGGGGCGCGTTCACGCTGGCGCCCGAACCGTGACGGATCGGGGGCAGGCCGCGTCATCCACAGGCGGTCGCCGTCGGGTGTCGCGGCCGCGCCACAGGGGCCCGATCCGGCGCCCCACCGACTGTGTCGGTTTCTGAATTCCTGGGTCTCGTCGTTGGGCCGCCGGAGCGTCGCTGCGGACCTCAGGCGACCGCCGCGTCCGGGCTGCCGGGTGCCACGAAGCCTTCCGGCGCGCCGATCTGCTCGGCGAAGCGCTCGATCGGCTGCGGCTTGCTGATCAGGTAGCCCTGGGCCTCGTCGCAGGCTTCCGTCGCCAGGAAGCGCATCTGCGCATCCGTCTCGACGCCCTCCGCCACGACGCTCATCCCCAGGCTGCGGCCGAGCCCCAGGACCGCCCGCACGATGACCGCCGCCTGCGGGCTGACCTCGACATGGCCCACGAACGACCGGTCGATCTTGATCTTGTCGAAGGGGAACGCCTGCAATGTCGCGAGCGACGAATAGCCTGTCCCGAAATCGTCCATCGCGATGGAGACGCCGAAGGCCTTCAGCCGGCGCAGGATGTTGAGCGCCCGCGCCATGTCGTTGATGATCAGCGTCTCGGTGATCTCGAGTTCGAGCCGCGTCGGCGCCAAGCCCGTCTCGGTGAGGATGGCCAGGATGCGCTCGGGCAGGTCCGCCTGCTGGAACTGGCGCGGCGACAGATTGACCGCCACCTTCAGCGGGCGCGTCCAGCGCGCCGCCTCGCGGCAGGCAGCCCGCAAGACCCACTCGCCCAGCGGCAGGATCAGCCCGCTCTCCTCCGCCAGCGGGATGAAGGCATTGGGCGGCACCAGGCCGCGGGTCGGATGCTCCCAGCGCACCAGCGCCTCGAACCCCAGGAGCCGGCCGGTGCGGGTGCTCACCTGCGGCTGATAGTGCAGAATGAGTTCATCGCCCTCGATCGCCTGGCGCAGGTCACGCTCCAGGTCGCGCCGGGCCGCCTCGGCCTGGTCCATCGCGGGCTCGAACACCCGGTGGGTGTTCCGGCCCTCCGACTTTGCCCGGTAGAGAGCGAGATCGGCGTGGCGGAACAGCGTCTCGCTGTCGAAACCGTGGCTGGGCGCCTGCGCGATGCCGACGCTCAGGCCCACCTTCAGCCGATGTTTGCCGAAGGGAATCGGCGCCTGGATCGCGGCGATCAGGCGCGCCGCCAGCGTCTCCGCGTGGCTGGGATCGCCAGCATCGGCCACCAGTACGGCGAACTCGTCGCCGCCGAGGCGCGCCACCGTGTCCTCCGCCCGCAGCACCGCGCGGATGCGATGGGCCACCGCCCGGAGGAGAAAATCGCCGGCCGCGTGGCCGAGGCTGTCGTTGACGGCCTTGAAGCGGTCGAGGCCGAGGCACAGCACCGCGCAGGCACCGCCGTGGAGATGCAGGTCGGCGAGCCGGATCTCGAGCCGCTCGTGGAA
Organism: Methylobacterium sp. UNC378MF; assembly: GCF_900103195.1. Classification (GTDB taxonomy): domain Bacteria; phylum Pseudomonadota; class Alphaproteobacteria; order Rhizobiales; family Beijerinckiaceae; genus Methylobacterium. The sequence goes on from NZ_FMWU01000040.1 coordinate 2,065, forward strand.
CAGAGCGCGGTTGGGCAGGTCGGTGAGGCCGTCGTGGCGCGCCATATGGGCGACCTGCCCCTCGGCCGCCTTGCGCGCGCTGATGTCGATCTGGGTGCCGATGAAGCGCAGCGCGCGTCCGTCCGCGGCGCGGGCCACGACCTTGCCGCGCGTCATCATCCAGGCCCAGGAGCCATCCTTGCGCCGCATGCGATGCTCGCACGCGAAGGTCGGCGCCCGCCCGCTCAGATGCTCGATCAGCGCCCGCTCCGCCGCGCCCGCATCCTCCGGGTGGAGCAGGGCCCGCCACGTATGGGCGTGGCTCGCCAGCTCGCCGGGCTCGTAGCCCAGCACTCCCCACCAGCGGTCGGAGGACCACGCCTCCCCGGTCGTGAGATCGCAATCCCAGAGGCCGTCGCTGCCGGCGTCCTGCGCCAGGGCGAGGCGGGTCTCGCTGACCTGCAGCGTCTCCTCGGCCCGCTTGCGCGCCGTGATGTCCGTGAAGGTCCGCACCGCGCCACCGTCGGGCAGCGGCACGGTGCGGATCTCCAGAACGGTGCCGTTCGGGCGCTCGCGCTCGTAGGTGTGGGCGCGGCACTCCAGGCCAGTGTCGGCCACCCAGCGCTTCAGCGCGTCGCTCGCCGTTGCGAATTCACCTTGCGCGATCTGATATTGCCGGACGGCCTCGAAAGCCGGGCGGGACCGCATCAAGGCCGGGGGCAGGTCGAGCAACGCGAGGGCGCGGGCGTTACAGACCTGAACGACGCCAGCGGCGTCGATCATCATGAGCCCTTGATCCATCGTGTCGAGGACGGTGTCCAGAAGCTTCGCCTTCCCGCGCAGCGCGACCGTCCCACTGTTCATGCTCGGGGATCCCAATCGTACGCCTGCGCAAACAGTCGACTAAACGGTGCAAGCTCCTACCGAGGGGGACGTTAACATCGGGAGCTTTCCGGTTCCTTTCCGAAGGACATGATTTCAATCGCTGCGTGCAATCGGGAATGGCGGGCAGGGACGTCTCCGAGGGATCGGCCTTCCGGCGCGCCGCCTCAGGCCGCGCGGATCAGCCTGCAGAGCCTTCCGATGCGCGGCGCCCGGGGAAGCGCGGCAGGGCCGTGAAGCGGATCGTGATCGACATCTCGGCCGGGGCCGACGCTTCAGCGAATGGCCCCGGGCGCGTAACACCGGCCCGCTCGCTCATCGTGTACGGGCCGCCCCGGGAGCCCTGGAGCGTGAAGCGGTTCTACAACCGCGACCCGTTCGACCGGCTGGTCAACAGCCTCGCCCCTGTCGCGTGAAGCTGGCGCCGAACCGGCGCTCACTCACCCTCGTCACGGCTGAGGGAGATGCAGGTCCGGACCATCTCCTCGAGCCGAAGATCCTTCGTGTCGCCGATATTGGCGGTCTCTTCCAGACAGCGCATGAAATACGCTGCGTCCAGCTTGGGCGAGAGCGTGTGGAACGCCCGGCCCATCCGGCTCGAGAAATCGATCTTGTCAGTCGTGCTCGCCCGGGGCCATAGCGAGGCCCTGTCGTCCACGGTCAGCCGTGCGGCCTCCGCCGGCAGGATCGCGCATGTCAAAGCCATTAAGACGATTATAAGCTTGGCCTGCATTGAAAATCTCCGGTCCTGCGGCGTAAACTTGCTTGAATGTGCGCCGCCGTGACGGTCGACGGACGCGCTGCTCTTCGGACAGGATAGAAAAGCCATGCGCGTAGCCCGTCTTTCCGGTCTGGTCGCGGCCGGTCTTCTTCTGGGCATGGCGGCAGCCCAGGCCCAGTCGCCGGACCCGGCGGCCGGCGACCCAAGGCGCAACCAGGCGGCGAAGCTCGCGGGGCTCGCCGGCTTCGTGAACCTTGAATGTCCGGCGCTTCGGAGCGATCCCGTGCGCCTCAAGCAGACCGTCGAGGCCCTGGGCGTCGATGCCGCCAGCCTCGAGACCGGTGACCTGCATCTGACCGCGACCCGCTACATCGCGGCCTACCAGAAGGACGTGGCGGCGAATTGCCGGAAGGCCGAGGCGACGTTCGGGCCGCAAGGCTCCATCATTCCCGGCCTGATCGTGCCACGGTAGCGCCGGCCCGCTTTCGGCGGTCCGCCTCACACCGGCCGCCCGTCCCGCGACAGGGCGATGTGCAGGAGGTCGGCGAGGCTGCCGGCGCCGAGCTTCTGCTTCATGCCCGAGACGACCGCCGACACGCTCCGCTGGCTCATCGACAGGCTGTCGGCGATCGCCGCGTTGGACTTGCCCGCGCCCATCAGCGACAGGACCTGAACCTCCCGCGCGGTCAGGCGCGTGAGGGGCGATTCCAGCAGGCCGGCATTCAGCATCGCGATCTTGGTCGCGACCTCGTGCGGCAGGTAGCTGTGCCCGGCTGCGACGGCCGCCAGCGCCTCGTGGAAGCGCGTCACCGCCGTGTCCTTCAGGACGAAGCCGTGCGCCCCGCCCTCGATGGCGCGGGCGACGATCACCGGGTCGTCATGCATGCTGAAGGCGAGGATCCGGGTTGCCGGCTCCAGGGCCCGCACCCGCCGGATCAGCGACAGGCCGGACAGGCCCTGGTCGCGGAAACCGAGATCGGTCACCACCAGCCCGGGCCGGTGGCGGTGGAACGCCCGGTAACCGGACACCACGTCCGCGGCCTCGTGCACCGTCCGGACGCCGGCATCCTCCGCGAGGTGGCGGAAGCCGCGCCGCACGACCGGGTGGTCGTCGACGATCAGCACCGCGTCGAGGACGCGCGGAGCATCCCGCCCCGCGGGGCGGTCGGCCGAGGCCCAGGCGGCGGTCACGGCGCTCCCTCGAGGACCGGGTGCGGCACGGCGAGGCGCGCCAGCGCCGCCGCATGGTCGGCCCCCTGCATCCGGGCATTGTAGTAGTGCTGGCACATCTCGCCGTAGAGGCTCTTGCGGCGGCCGCGTTCGGCCGCGATGCCGCCGAGACCGTCGAGGATCGCCCCATAGCCCACGCCGATGCCGGCCTCGGCCAGCATCTGGCCGAGCTGGACGGTGCGGTTGGCGATCATGCGTGGATCCTCGATGAAGCCGTCGCGGGCCCCTGCCAGAGCCGTCGCCATCGCGCGCACCCGGGGATCGTCGGCCGGCAGGGCCTTCCCGGCCTCGCGGCCCGCGAGCCAGCGGGCCGGGTCGGTCCCGTCGGTCGGCGCGAGCCAGGCCGGCAGGGTGCCCTCGGCGGTGGTGGCGACCACCGCGCCGGCCTCGTCCGCGCGCTCGTCCGACCCGCGGTCGCACGCAACGAGGGCGAGCAGGACCACCAGGCCGGACGCGATCCGGATGCGGCCGGCGCGGCTCATCGCGCGGGTTCCCCGACGGCCAAGACCGTGCGCGGGCCTTCCGCCACCTTGATGCGTGCCGTCTCACGCCACGCGGCGAGATCGATCACCGAGACGTCGTCCGAGAACCAGTTCGCCACGTAGGCAAGCGGACCGGCCACCGCGATGCCCTCGGGATAGGGCCCCACCGCCACGGTGGCGACGATCTCGAGCCGGGCCGTGTCGATGACCGTCACGGCGGCGGCGTGCTGGTTGGTGACCAGGATGCGGCTGCCGTCCCCGGTGACCGCGACGCCGTAGGGCATCCGGCCGGCCGGAACCGTGGCACGGGCCCGCAACGTCGCCGTGTCGATCACCGTGAGATCGCCGCTGCGCACGTTGGCGACGTAGAGGCTGGCCTCGTCCGGAGCGAGCGCCAGGGCGAAGGGCGCCTCGCCGGTCGGGACGACGGCGACGCGGGCCATCGTCCCGGTGTCGATCACGCTGACCTGACGGCTCTCGCGATCGGCGACGTAGAGCCGCCCGCGCCGGTCGAGGACGAGGTGGGCCGGGTCTCGGCCCACCGCCGCCGCGCCCTCGACGGCGCCGGTCGCCGCGGCGATCTTCAGGACGCGGTCGCCCGACCAGTCGCCGACGTACAGGTGCGCGCCGTCCGGGCTCGCCGCGAGGCCGAAGGCCTGCTCGGGGACGGGCAGGCGGCGGGGCGGCTCGCCGGGCGCGACGACGGTGACGGCGCGCCCGTCCGGGTGGGTCAGATAGAGGCGGCCGGCCCGGTCGGTGGCCGCCGCCACCGGCGCCGGCCCGAGCGGGATCCGCCCGGCCACGGTCCCGGCCTCGATCCGCGCCAGCTCGGCCCCCTGCTGGCTGACGACCCAGACCGGGTCGCCTGCCGCGGACGCGGCGGCGGTCCCGGCGGTGATCCCGGCCGCGGTCGCGACCGCGAGCGCCGCGATCAGCCGGAGGTGGCGCATGCGGGGCCTCAATGGGTTGTCCGGCCCTCGACGGCCGCCTTCAGGCCCTTGAGCCCGTCCGCGAAGTAGCGGTTCATCGCCGCCCGCCCGGCCTCGTCGCTGAGGTTCTCCGGCGGCTCGTTGCCGGTGTCGCCCCGGTAGAAGCGGCCGATCCACGACACCTTGGAGCCGGTCCCGTCCGGGGTCACGGTGAGCGTCGCCGAGTAGGAGGAGACCGGGAGCGCCTTCAGGTCCGGGTCGGACATCCGGTACGAGTAGGTCCGGCCGTCGGCCAGCCACTCGTCCAGGCCCTCGACCAGGGTGCCGCCGGCCTTGAGGGTCACCCGGCGGGTGGTGCCCTCGACATTGCCGCCGCTGGCCTCGGCCTTGGCCACGTCGGGGTGCCAGCGCCCGATGCCGCCGAAATCGCCCACCACCGTCCAGACCGCCTCCGGGGGCGCCGCGATGACGATCGACTGGTCGATCTTCTGCGGCGTCGGCCCGTGGGCCAGCGCCGCGCCGGCGAGGCCGACGACGGCGAGGCCCGCGGCGAGGGCCGGGACGAGGGCCGGGACGAGGGCGAGGGGCATCCGCATGGTCAGGTCCTGATCGGTCCGGTTGGAACAGGGTGGGCCGCGCGCCCGCGGAGCGCGCGGCGGAGGGCGGCGAGGGGGCTCGCCAGGAGGGCCAGGAGCGTCAGCCCCAGGGCCGCCGCCAGCAGGGCGGGCCGCGGGTCGAGGCGGCCGGGCAGCGGGCGCGGCATCGCCGCGGCGCGCAGAGGGGCGGCGAGGCCGCCCGGGCCGTCGAGATGGACGTAGCCGAGGCCGGTCTCGGCGGCGAGGCGCTTCAGGTAGGGCTCGCGGACCGCGGAGAGGTGCTCGGTGCCGTGGGCGGCCTGGGCGCCGAAGGGGGCGTTGCGCGGGTTGTAGCCCTCGCGCGATTCCGCGTCGGCCGGGGGCGGCCCGGAGCGGTTCTCCTGCTGGACGTCGCTCTCGCCGAGGAAGCCCGTCTCGCGCCCGCGATCGTCGAAGCGCGGGATCGGCGACAGGCCGTAGCCGCCCGCGCCGACGATCAGCCCGCGCACCGCGCCGGGCCTGCCGTCGAAGATCGGGCCGCCGGAGGCGGGCAGGGGCGGCGTCTCCTGGCCGTCGGTGAGGAACAGGAGGTCGGCGTCGATCTCGCCCGCCATGGCGATCGACCGGAACAGGCCGGCCGCGACGCGGCTGTCCCCCTCCCAGGCCATGCGCGGGTCGAGGGCCGCGATCGCGCCGTCCAGCGGCGCGAAGTCGGCGCAGACCTCGACCGGCGTGAACAGCAGGAACGGCCGCCGGTCGGTGAACAGGCCGAGCGCCACCCGCGAGCCGCAGGGGAGGTCGGGCAGCATCGCCCGCAGCGCCGCCTTGACGGTCTCGAGCCGGCTCACGGAGCCGGCGGCGGCGGGATAGTCGCGCACCGCCATGCTGCCGGTGATGTCGACCACCGCCAGCACCGACACGCCGGTGCGGGTGACCGGGATCGGCGGGGCGACGAGGGCCGCCAGCGCCAGCGCGAGGGCGGCCGCCAGGGCGCGGAACCGCCCGTCGCGCAGGTTGCGGGCGACGAGGGGAGGCAGGACGGAGGGCAGGACGGGGGGAAGGACGCGCCGCGCTCTCACGGGCCGCCCCGCGGCTGGCCGGGGATGTCGGTCCAGATCTTCTTCGGCTCGGCGCGGAGCTCGTCCCCGGTCTTGCGGTCGAAGTCCGGGTAGTCGCGCACCAGGCGCGAGGCGACGTCGAGGTTGTACTTGGCGTCCCAGAATTCGGGCCGGGCCTGGAGGGCGCGGCGGTAATCCTGCCGCGCCAGCGTCACCTGGGGCGCGGCCTTGTCGAGGTCGCCCCGGCCGATCAGCACGAAGGCCTGCCGCATCCGCGCGTTGCCGATGACGTACCGCGCCCGGGCCGCCTCCCGCACCGCGCCGGCGCGGTCGAGGGCGGCGAGGAGGGGCTCGGTCTCGCCGAGACGGTCCCGGGCGGCGAGGAAGCCGATCCGCGCCGCCAGGAGGGCCGGCCGCGCATCCGGGTCGACCGGCCGGTCGCGGCCCGCCTCAAGGGCGGCGATCCGGTCGTCGTCGCGGGCGGCGCTCCAGCCCGAGACGGCGAACCACAGGGCGGCGGCCGCGAGGACCAGCGGCAGGGCGACCAGCAGGGCCGGCCGGACCCGGCGCCACGCTGCGGTGACGCCGAGGCGGGGGAGGGCGGCGCGGCGGCGGGAAGCCGGGCCGTCGAGGAGGGCGCCGGAGCTCATGCCGCCCTCCGCAGTGCCGCGCCCGCGGCTTCCGTCGCCGTCTCCGCCGGCGCACCCGCGAGATCCGCCTCCACGAGCTTGGCGAGGACGAGCACGGCGAGGCCGAGCGCGGCCAGTGCGGCGGCGAGTGCGGTCAGGTCCCGGCGCGGGCGCTCCTCGACGTAGGGGATCGGATCCCGCTCCAGGGCCTCGATCTGCCGGATGGCGGCAGCGACCGCCTCGGCGCCCTCGGCCTCGAAGGCGCGGTAGGGCACGCCGAGGCTCTTGAAGAACAGGTCGAGGTGGCGCTCCGGCGCGGCCTGGGGCGTGTCCTCGCCGGCCGGCCGGTCGGCGATGCCGGGCGATCCCTGGGTGCGCAGGAACAGCCAGTACAGGTTCGGCCGGATCCGCGCGACGGCGGCGCGCAGCTGGTTCTGGATGCGCGGGTCGATCACCGCGGCGCCGTCGGAGACCAGCAGGAGCACCCGCGAGGCGCCGACATCGACCCCGAACTGCGACAGGGCCATGCCGAGGCCGCGGCCGATATTGGTGTAGTCGAGGCCGGGCCGGTCGATGGCGGCGATCGCCGCGCGCACGGCGTCGTGGCGGTCGGTCATCGGCATGACCAGCATCGGCGCGGTGGAGAAGGCCGTCACGGCGAACAGGTCGTGCGCCCGCGCGCCGACGAAATCGGCCAGGAGGCGCCGGGAGGCCGCGGCCTTCGACTCCTCGGCGCCGGAGGGCTGCCGGCCCGCGAAGGTCTCGTTCATGCTCCCCGAGCGGTCGATCAGCAGCGAGACCTGCGCGCCGATGCCGAGGCGCTCGATCCGCGCACCCGTCCGGTAGGGGCCCGCCAGGGCCACGATCAGGCCGGCGACGGCCAGGATGCCGGCGAGCGTCAGCGCCCGGCCGAGCCAGGCCGAGAGGGGATCGGCCGGGGCGGCAGCGACCGCCGGCACGGACGTCCGGCGCAGGGCCGAGCGGACCAGCGGCAGCAGCGCCAGCGGCAGCAGCCACAGGAACCAGGGATCGGTCGCGCCGAGGCGGGCGAGGAGATCGGTCACGGCCTCACGCGCTCCGCTCCGCCGCCGCGAGGCGCGCCAGGAGCGCCTCGGCCTCGGACAGCGGCCAAGCCGCGCGCGCGGCCGGCAGGCGCCCGCCGAAGAAGGCGAGGCGCGAGGCCTCGAAGAAGCGCGCGAGCCCCGCCGCCTGGCCCCGGAAGGCCCCGTGCCGCGCGAGGAAGGCGCCGAGATCGTCGGCCAGAACCCGCCTTCCGTCGGTCTCGTCGAGGCCCCGGTGCAGGGCCAGCAGCGCCGCCCGGTAGGCCTGATCGGGCTCGGCCCCCGTCTGCCGCCGCAGCGCGCGCAAAGCCGCCGCGAAGGGGCGGCCCGGCCGCTGCCGGAACGGCCCCCAGGCGCGGTCGTGCGCCAGCGCCAGCGCCGCGAGGCCGGCCAGAGCCCCGAGGCCCGCCGCCGCCGCGACGTCCGGCCCGGGATCGATCCGGCCGCCGCTTCCGTCCGGGCGCAGGTACTCGGCCGGATCCTCGCGCCGCTGCGGCTGCACCTCGCGCAGGGGCGAGACGCCGAGGCTCCAGACCGGCACCTGGACGGCGGCGGTGGTGAGGCCGGTCGCCGCCTCGCTCGCCAGTGTCAGGGGGAAGCCCGGCACCTCCAGGGTGCGGGCGTCGAGGGCGGCGTAGAAGCTCTGGTAGGTCAGGCGCAGGCGCACCCGACGGGCGCCGGCGACCGGGGCCTCGTCGACCGCGACGGCGCGCAGGTCGAGCCAGTAGGTCACCGGACCTGGCTGGGGCAGCGTCGCGCGCTGCAGCCGGAAGTCGGGATCGGCCAGGATCTCCACCTGCGCCTCGACCAAGTCGCCCAGGAAGATCCCGAAGGGCCGGGGGCTGCGCACCTCGACGGAGCGCACCTGCGCGGCGGCCGTGCCGGGCGTCAGGGCTAGGGGCGCGGCCAGGACGCCGGCGAGGAGGCCGGCGAGGAGGCCGGCCAGCGGGAGGGCGGGAACGCGCGCACCCATGATCAGGTGGTCATCAGGTGGCGGCTGAGCGCCTGGGCGTCGAAGCGCCCGGCGAGCCGGAAGACCCGGCGCGCGAAGGGCGCGGCGGCGCGCTCCAGGGCGGCGATCCGGTCCTGCTCCCGGGCGATCCAGGCCCGGCGCAGGCGCGGCCGCAGCAGGACCACGCGGCGGCCGCCGCCCTCGAGATCGTCGAGTTCGACGAGGCCGAAGGCCGGCAGCGCCTCCGCCTCGGCGGGGTCGGCGAGCAGGATCGGCACCGTGTCGTGCGGCGCCAGGGCGGCGAAGACCCGGGCGATCAGCGTCTCGGGCCAGCGGAAGTCGGAGGCGAGGAAGACCAGCTTCGGCCGCCCGGCGAGCCGCCGCGCGGCCTCGAGCATGCCGGCGCAGCCGCGCCCCGCGCGCGCCGCGCCCGCGACCCGCTCGGCGGCGGCGACGGCCGCGCCCCGGTGGCGGGTGGCGGGCAGGGTGAGGTCGTCGCGCAGGGTCTCGTCGCAGCCGATCAGGCCGAACCCGTCGCTGATCCGGGTCGCCGAGACGGCCAGCGCCCGGCAGAGGTCGCCCGTGAGCCGCCCCCGGTCGGCCGCCCCGCGGAAGCCCATCGAGGCCGAGAGATCGACCAGGACCCAGGTCTCGACCGCGGTCCGCGCCTCGAAGCGGCGGACATGCACGCCCTCGAACGGGTCGCGCAGCGTCGCGCGCAGGTCGATGCGGCGCGCGTCCGGCAGCTGCAGGAACGGCACCTGATCGCGGAACGGGCCGGCGCCGCCGGCGTCGCGCCCCCGGTGGAGGCCGGTCCGGCTGCCGCGCGGCCGCCAGCGCGGCAGGTAGACGATGTCGGCCGTGCGCGGGTCGCTCATGGCGCCGGCACCGTCTCGAACGCGGCCCGGCACAGGGCCGGCACGATCGCGCCGCGCTGCAATTCGTGGACGGGCTCGAGGAAGACGCGGTGGGCCATCACCTCGGTGAAGACCGCCCGCACATCCTCCGGCACCAGCCAGTCGCGGCCCTCCAGCCACGCCCGCACCCGGGCGGCGCGCACCAGGAAGGCGACGCCGCGCGGCGAGGCGCCCCCCTGCACCAGGGTGGCGGTGTCGAGGCCCGGGAGCCGGATCCCGGCCTCCGCGGGGCGGACCAGCGCGTCCCAGAGGGCCACCACGTAGGCCTCGATCGACGGCTCCGCGCGGACGGCGTGCTGGATCGCGGCCGCGATGCCGCCGATCCGGGCGTGGTCGAGCACCCCCCCCGCAACCGCGCCGACGAGAGCGTCCGTGTCGTGGAAGCGCGGGTCGAAGACCAGGCTCCGGCGCACCGCAGCGTCCCGGGGCGCCTCCAGCCCGATCTCCATCAGGAAGCGGTCGCGGGCCGCGGCCGGGAGCTCGAAGGTCTCCTCGCGCTCGACGCGGTTGCGGTCGGCGAAGACCTGCAGGTTCGGGAACGTGTAGGTGCGGCCGAAGGCCTGGACGCTGCGCTCGGCCATCAGCCGGAGCAGCAGCGCGTGGACCTGCGGCCGCGCCCGGTTGATCTCGTTGAAGAAGAACACCGAGAGATCTTCGGCCCGGGCCAGGACCGGGCCGGGATCGACCCGCGGCCGGCCGTCGGGGCCGAGATAGGTGTTGTAGATCAGGTCGGTCGGCATCATGTCGACCGTGCCCTCGACGCGCTCGTAGGCGCCGCCCAGCGCCCGGGCCACCGCCCGCAGCAGGGTGGTCTTGCCGACGCCGACATCGCCCTCGAGCATCACGTGGCCGCGGGCGAAGACCGCGATCGTCACGAGGCGGATCGCCCGCTCCTGCCCGACCACCGCCTTGGCGACCTCCGCCTCGAAGCGGGCCGCCGCCGCCCGCCAGTCGGTGAGCATCGTGTCTCCGGGACGGAGGGTGTTCATGAGGCGGTGCCTGCGGTGTCGATGCGGCGTGCGCTGCCGAGCGTCGCTGCGGGCCGGCGCCGCGGCGCGGGCCGGCCCCAGGACGGCCGGATCGGTCGGCCGAGTTCAGTCGGCCGTGATCAATTCGAAGAAATCTTGGCGACGTCGTACTCGAATTTGCCCGTCTTCTTGGCGTTCTCGATCCGCTTCCTGTTGCGCTCCTCCATCTGCTTGATGGATTCGGCCTGCTTGCTGACCTCCTTCGGGTCGTGCTTGGGATCGTACTTGGTCCCGGCGACCTTCTCGGGGAAGCCGGGCTTCGGCTGCCAGCAATTGCCCGGCGCCTTGCAGGTCTGCCCGTCATAGGCCAGCGCCGGCACCGCGAAGGCCGCCCCCGCGATCAGCATCGCCGTCGTGATCACTGTGCGCATCGTTGATTCCTCCGTCTCTTCCTTGGCCGGCCGGTCGGGCCGCCGGTTCGCCCCGTCTCCAGCGGGGCGCGACTTGCCGAGAACGCCTAGTCCAGGGGCTTGCACTGGCCGGTCGCGTCCTTGGCAAAGGTCTCGCCCTCCTTGAAGGGCTTGTAAGTCTTCTTCTGCTCGTCGGTGAGCCACTCGGCATCCTTCACCGGACCCGTGTAGAGATGACGGATCCAGGCGATGACCTGCAGCATCTCGTCGGGATTGAGATCCTCGTTGTGCGGTCCCATCATGCCGTTGGCGCCGCCCCAGAGGGTCGAGAACAGGCCGACATCGGTCGTGTTCGCCGGGTAGGTCCAGTAATCATCGTTGAGGCCAGGCCCAACCTTGCCCTCGCCGAGATGGCCGTGGCAGCCGGAGCACGAGGTCAGGAACAGGCTCTCGCCGTTGCGCAGGCAGGACTTGTCGTCGATGTAGAGATTCTTGCCGGTCTGGAAGAAGGTCTTGACCGCCTGCGTGTCCCGCCCGCCCGGCTTGCCCTCGGCCGTGTCCATCGCCTCGCCGGTGATGGTGTTGCGGAAGACGATGCCGGTCTGCGGGCCGGACTGGGGCTGCGCGCGGGCCGCGACGGGCATCGCCACGGCAAGGGTGAGAAGGGCGACGCGGGCCGAACGTACGATGAGCATCTGTTGAGCGGATCCTGATGTCGTGATCGACGTCTGGGTCGATGTCTGGGTCGGCGGCCCGGTTACGCCGGGCCGGGCTGGGCGGAGGCGGGGCGGGCGGACCTCAGTTGGAGGCGACGACCGGCACCCCGTCCTGCTTGAGGATCGCCGCGATCGCCGGCCGCGCCTTCTCGATCCCGGCGTCCAGGGCCTTGCGCAGGGCCTCGTCGTCCTTGCGCACGCCCATCGACTGGTCGAAGACCTGCGGGACCTTGCGGCCGTCGCTGCCGGCCGTGTCGGCCGGCACCAGCGTCATGCGCAGGGGCGTCGGGGACTCCTTGACGTAGCGGGCGACGTCCGGGCCGAAGGCGACGCCGACATCGGCCTTGTCGTTGGCGACCTCGCTGACGATGCGGGCCGGGTCGATCTGGGTGTACTGGTTGCGCGGCGAGCGGAAGTTCACCAGCGAGTAGAGGTAGGCCATGTCCTCCTCGTAGCGGCCGATATCCTTGAGCATCGCCTCGCCGGGGGAGCCGAACGGCACCACCATGTGGTCGAGGGTCTTGAGCCGCGGGTCGGACCAGGACTTCACGTCGAGATCCTTGTCGGCACGCGTGATGAAGACGTAGCCGCTGCGGTAATAGGGCTTGGTGGTCAGCACCCGCGGGTCGTCGCTGTCGAGGCCGACGACCACGTCGCAGGTCCGCTTCTCCAGGCCGTCGCGGACGAGGTAGATCGCGGGCTTCGGGAGCCAGACGAAGACGGGCTTCTTCCCCATCGCCTCGGCGACGGCAGCGGCGACGCGGTTCTCGAGCCCGGAGCCGTCCCTCATCGAGAGCGGCGGCTGCTTCTCGGAGGCGCAGATGCGCAGGGTCGCGGGGTCGGCCGGCGGGGCGGCCGGCGTCTTGCCGGGATCCGACTGGATGGCCTGGGCCTCGGATTCCTGGGCCGCCACCGGCCCGGCGGCCAGGGTGGCGAGCGTCAGGACGGCGGCGAGACGGGCCGCCAGGATGCGGGCGCGCGGGCGCGGCATGGACGTTGATCCCTGTTGTCGAAGCGTTTCTTGATGGCGTGTCCGGAGGGACAGGCGGGGCGCCGGAGGGCCCCGCCTGTCGGAATCCGATCCCGAAACCCCGCCGGCCGAGGGCCGACGGGATGCAGGCGGCCGTCACTTGGCGGCCGTCACTTGGCCGCCCTTACTTGGCCGCCCTTACTTGGCGGCGTGCTGCGCGTACTCGCCGACGTTCGGGTCGTCGTACGGGCCCTTGCCGTCCAGCGAGAACACCATCACGCCACCACCCATCTGGGTGTAGTTGGCGAGCTTCTTGAAGGCGCCCACCGCGCCGAGGCCGGCGGTCGGGTCGGCGAGGTCGAACACCAGGCCCACGCCCGGCCAGCCGCCGACGCCGTAGTAGATGGCGACGTACTGCGTGCCCTTGTGGGTGTAGGTGATCGGGTAGCCGATGGCGCCCGACGGCAGCTTGAACTTCCAGAGGAGGTCGCCGTTGTCGGAGTCGCGCGCCTTGATGAAGCCGTCCAGCGTCCCGTAGAGGACGAGGTCGCCGGCGGTGGCGGTGGTGCCGCCCCAGACCGCGAAGCGCTCCATCTTCTCCCAGTTGAACTTGCCGGTGATGGCGTTGTAGCTCTTGATCTGGCCGAGGCCCTCGTAGTTCTGCCGGTCACCCTTCGGGCCCGGATACATGTTCAGCGTCGCACCGACGAAGAACTGCCCCGCCCGGTAGGGCAGCATGAAGGGCTCCCAATCCATGCAGATGTGGTTGATGCCCATGTAGAAGGCTTGCCGCTTCGGGTCGTAGGAATCGTGACCCTGGTTGTGGTAGCCCATCGCCGAGGGACAGATATCCTTGGCGAGGTGGTCCATCCGGGTGCCGTATTCCGGATCGCGCACCGGCGTGCCGGTCTTCAGGTCCACCGACTTGAACACGTTGACGGTGTCGTCGATCTTGTTGGCCGAGACCAGCGTGCCGTCCGTCCGGTCGAGGGTGTAGACGATGCCGTTGCGGTCCGGGTGGGTGAGGAGCTTCCTCATCTTCCCGTCCTTGTCCTTCTGGTCGGACAGCATCATCACGTTGACGCCGGCGTAGTCCCACTCGTCGTGCGGGGTCTTCTGGTAGCCGAACTTCGCCTCGCCGGTGTCGGCGTCGCGGCCGAAGATCGTCATCGTCCACTTGTTGTCGCCGGGACGCATGGTCTCGTTCCACGGCGCCGGGTTGCCGGTGCCGAAGTAGATCAGGTTGGTGCCCGGATCGTAGGCGTACCAGCCCCAGTTGGTGCCGCCGCCGATCTTCCAGGCGTCGCCCTCCCAGGTCGAGGTGCCGAGGCCCTTCTGGCCGTAATGGGCGTTGTGGATGTTGAAGTCCTTGGCGAGCAGCAGGTCCTCGTCCGGGCCGGTGGCGTAGGCGCGCCAGACCTGCGCGCCGGTCTTGACGTCGTAGGCGGTCAGGTAGCCGCGCACGCCGAGCTCGGCGCCCGAGGAGCCGATGATCACCTTGTCCTTCACCACGTAGGGGGCGATCGTGAGGGTCGAGCCGACCTTGATGTCGGAGTTCTCGACCTTCCACACCGTCTCGCCGGTCTGGGCGTTGAGGGCGGCGACGTTGCCGTCGAGCTGGGTCTTGAGGATCAGCGCCGGTGTCTTGCCGTCGCCGGGCCAGTAGGCGAGGCCGCGGTTGACGAGATCGCAGCAGGCCACCGAGCGCGCGGCCGGGTTCTGCTTGGGCTTGTCCTGCCAGAGGATCTTGCCCGGATCGTCGAGGCCGAGGGCGAAGGTGTTGTTGGGGAACGAGGTGTGGATGTACATCACGCCGTCGACGACGAGCGGCGCGCCCTCGTGGCCGTTGAGCAGGCCGGTCGAGAACGTCCAGGCCGGCTTGAGCTGCTTGACGTTGCTCTTGTTGATCTGAGTCAGGTCGCTGTAATTGTTCGAGTCGTAGTTCTTACCGGGCATCACCCAGTTCTCGTCGCTCTTCGATTTCTCGATGAGCTTGTCGTTGGCCTGCGCCACGCCCGCCATGGCGACCGGCGCGAGCGCCATGATCGCCAATGCCGAGACGGAATTCCGGAGCCTGATCATCCTGCGTCTCCTCGCCGGACTGCCACGCCCTTTGGCCTCGCAGTCATCGTGGTGTTCATCCATTGGCGACACGTCTTTCGACGACAAATCCGCACCTAGCATCACGATATCCGGATAATTTCCAGTATTCGCTAAGCTTATGAAAGACTTATTATCGTTGTTCGCCACTTGATTATTCGCACGGCTTGTAATGCGTGTCTTTGCAAAACGAAACATTTCTTTTCGGGATGATCCGGCAATACACCACAGGCGATTTGGTAAGATCAGACGGGTCTTGACCGAAGGCGGATGCCCATCCCAGACAAGCAGGAACAATAGGCGGGCGCGGGGGCGCGGAGCCGCCCGCCGCCCCGCCACGGGAGGATGCGATGGGTCTTGTCACGGGCGGCGCGGCCCGCTCTCTGGCGCTCGCCGCCTGCCTCGTGACGGCGGCTCCGGCGGCCGAGACCGGCGGAGGTCGGCGCCTCGCCGCGCTCTACCTGGAGGACGGGCGGCGCGAGCTGACCGGGGCGGATCTGGAGCGCTTTCCCGGCGCCGGCGTGCTTTGGTGCCGCCGCCCGGACGGAATCCCCCAGAAGGCGGCCGCCGCCTGGCTGATCGGGAATCCTTCCCTCGTGCTGATGAACGCGCACAATTTCCGCAATCGCCAGCTTGAGGTCACCCGGACCGTCGCCGATTGCTACTTTCAGATCGCCGGCCGGAACTACGCCTTCGTGCCGGACGTCCTGGAACTCGGCGTCGAGCCGGAGGCCCGTCGCCTCCACATCACCGACGATTGGGCGCTCCTGCGCCTGGCCGAGCCGGCCGAGGCGCGGCCGCAGCCGATCCCGGACCCGTCCAACCTTCCGACCGGCGATCTGACGCTCCCCGTGACGATGGTCTCACCGGCCGGCCACGAGAACTACCGGGGACAGAGCAGCCGGGAATCCTGCGCCGTCCGGCGGATCGATCCGCCCAGCGAGGGTGCCATCCGCCGCGCCCGCCACGATTGCAACGACGGCTATGGCGGATCGGGCTCGGGCCTGTTCGACGAGGCCGGACGTCTCATCGCGATGCAGAGCGCGTCCCTGTCGATGAACCAGCGCCACGCCTTCGACATCGAGTTCCATTACGGCTCGGCCCTGCTGATCGAGGGCCGGCTCCGCGAGGCCCTCAAGGCCCAGATCCGCAAGCCCGACAGTGCGGTCCCGCCCCAGGGCGTCTCTGGGGAATCCCGGTAAGCCCCCGCTAAGCAAGGCTGCGGTTTCCGCCCCGGTCCCGAGGGAATGCCTCGACGGCGGCACGGCCGCGCGCCAAAACTTAACGTTGATCCTCGAATCTGTTCCCGTGAGGGAGCCGGTATGCCCGCTGTCGGAACATTCAGGGTCTGCGAGCCGGGTCGGCTGCCCTTCGCGGAGGCGGTGGCGGAGGCCGTCACGCTGCCATCCGTGCTCGTCACGATGCTAAGCAGCCTGATCGAGGCCTGGCCCCGGCAGATCTATACACAACCCCTGGTGACGACGCGCTTTCTCGGCCAGCGGACCACCTATGTCTGCGACCCGGGCCATATCCGCAGCCTGATGGTCGACCAGGCCGAGGCTCTGGAGCGGGAGCCATTCATGCTGCGCGCCCTCGCGCCCGCCCTCGGGTCCGGAATCCTCACTGCGGACGGATCCCATTGGCGGAGGCAGCGCAAGGCCGCGACTCCGATGTTCCGTCCGGACCGGGTCCAGAGCTTCGTGCCGGCCATGGCCCGGGCCGCCGCAGCCACGCGGGCGCGCTGGCTCGCTGACGATCCGGCCGGGGCGGAGCGGGATATCCTGCGCGCGATGATGCGCACGACCTTCGACGTCATCGTCGCCACGATGGTGTCGGGCGATCCGCACTTGGAGGTCGAGCCCTTCGGGCGCGCGATGGACGCCTATCTCGGCCAGACCAGCTGGAAGATCGCCCTGGAGATGCTGCGGGCTCCGACCTGGGTCCCGCATCCCGGGGCCCGGGCCGGCGCGGCCGCGGTCCGCTACCTGCGCGGCGAGGTCGCCCGCACGATCGCGCGCCGCCGGGCGCGCGGCGAGCCCGGCAGCGATCTCCTCGGCCTCCTGCTGCAGGCGCGGGATCCGGAGACCGGGCAGCCGCTGCCCGAGGCGAGCCTCATCGACAACCTGCTGACCTTCGTGTCCGCCGGCCACGAGACGACGGCGCTGGCGCTGGCCTGGACCTTCCGGGTCCTGGCCGAGCACCCGGAGGTGGAGCGGCGCGTGGTCGCCGAGATGGCGTGCCTCCGCGCCGATCCGGCTGCCGATCCCGAGGCCGTCGACCAGCTGCCCTACACCCGCCAGGTGCTCCTCGAGGTGATGCGCCTCTATCCGCCGGCGCCGCTGATCGTGCGGCGGACGCGGGCTCCGGTCCGGCTCGGGGACGCGATCGTGCCGGCCGGGCAATCGGTCCATGTGCCGGTCTATGCCCTGCACCGGCACGCGCTGCTCTGGGACAGGCCGGAGGTATTCGATCCGGATCGCTTCGCGCCGGAGCGGGCCGCCGCGCGCGACCGCTACGCCTACCTGCCGTTCGGGGCGGGCCCGCGGGTGTGCATCGGCATGAGCCTCGCCCTGACCGAGTGTCTCGTCATCCTGGCGACGCTGCTGCCCGCCTTCCGCCTCAGGCCGGTGACGGCGGCGATGCCGTCGGCGCAGTTCCGCGTGACGCTGCGGCCCAAGGGGGGGCTGACGATGAGGGTCGCGCCCCGCCATGTCGCTTGAGATGCCCGCAGGCGCGCGCTGGCTGGACCGCCGGCTGGGATCGCTGCTCGACCGTCTCTTCGGCCCCGGTGCCGACGACACGCTGCCGAACCGCTACCGGCTGCAGGTGCGCGCCGGGCTCCTCGACGAGACGCTGAAGCTCGCCACCTACTCGGCGGTGACGCACCTGATCATCGCGCTCGCCGTCGCGTATTTCTTCTGGGGTTCGGCGTCGCATACCTACCTCGGTGGCCTGCTCGCCGTGGTCACGGTGCTGATCACGGCGGCGACCTACGCGACCTGGCTGTACTGGCGCACCCATGGCGACACCGCCTCGGCGCACACCGTCCGGTGGGGCTGCCGGATCTCCGCCGGGCTGGCTTTCGCCCTGGGCCTCGCCTGGGCGACCATGCCGGTCGTGCTGTTCGCCCCCTCCGACAGCAACGCGCGGCTGCTCGTCGTCGCCATCATGGCCGGCCTGATCTCGGATGCCTACGTGGTCGGTCCGCTCCTGTCGGTCTCGTACCTGTTCGCGATCCCGGTCATCGTCGGCAGCTTCGTCGGGCTGGTCCGGTCCGGGGAGCCGATCGCGCTCAGCATCGGCCTCCTGCTCGCCGTCTACGCGGTCTTCGTGGTGACGAGCGTGAGCCGCATGAGCCGCCTGTCGCGCCAGCGCATCCTGGACCGCGTGCGGGTCGAGGATCAGAGCGAGACGATCGGCCTGCTGCTCAACGCCTTCGAGGCGAATGCCAGCGACTGGCTCTGGGAGACGGACGAGACCGGGCGGTTCCAGCACGTCTCCACCCGGATGGCCGATGTGCTGGCCCGCCCGGTGGAGACGCTCCAGCACGCCGCGTTCCCGGCGCTGCTCGCCGGCCGGGCGGAGGCGCCCCCCGAGGCCGATCAGAGCGCCGACCTCCTGGACCGCCTCCAGCGGGGCGCCGCCTTCCACCAGCACCTGATCGCCGTCGACACGGGTGCCGGTCGGCGCTGGCTCCGGCTGAGCGGCAAGCCCTTCCTCGATCAGCGTGGACGCTTCGCGGGCTTCCGGGGCGTCGGCTCGGACGTGACCGAGGCCCGCCGGGCGGAGGCGCACATTGCCTATCTGGCGACCCGGGACCCGATGACGGGCCTGTCGAACCGGGTCATGTTCCACGAGGTCGCGTCCGAGGCCTGCGCGGCCGCGCAGGCCTCGGACGCGACGGTCAGCCTGCTCTACCTCGACCTCGACGGCTTCAAGACGATCAACGACAGCATCGGGCACGCCGCGGGCGATGCCCTGCTGGGGCAGGTCGCCGATCGCCTGCGCGCCCTGCTCCCCACCGACGCGCAGGCGTTCCGCCTCGGGGGCGACGAGTTCGCGATCCTGCAGCGCGGCCGGGACGGCGCGGCCGCGCAGGCCCTGGCCGAGGCCACGATCGGGGCCCTGCGCGAGCCCTACCTGATCGACGGCGTCCGGGCGGAGATCGGCGTCAGCATCGGCATCGCCTGCGCCCCCGCGGATGCCACCGATCCCGAGGACCTGCTCCGAAAGGCCGATCTCGCACTCTACAATGCCAAGGAGACCGGCAAGGGGCGCTGGCGGGGCTTCGACCGCAATCTGGAAGTGCGCGTCCAGCGCCGGCACGAACTCGACGAGGCGATGCGCCAGGCCCTCGCCGGCGGCGAGATGGCGCTGCACTACCAGCCGCTCGTGAGCCTGCAGGACGGCCAGGTGGTGGGCTGCGAGGCGCTGCTGCGCTGGACCCGGCCGGGCCTCGGTCCCGTCTCGCCCGCCGAGCTGATCCCGATCGCCGAGGGAACGGGCTTCATCCTCACGATCGGGCGCTGGGCCCTGCGGCGGGCCTGCGCGGAGGCGATGACCTGGCCCGCCCGGATGCGCGTCGCCGTCAACATCTCGTCGGTGCATTTCCGCCGGCCCGACTTCTTCGCCGACGTCGCGGCGGTGCTGGGCGAGACCGGCCTCGCGGCGGACCGCCTCGAGATCGAGATCACCGAGTCGATCTTCCTGGCCAACACGCCGCACGTGCTGGACAATCTCCGCGCCCTGCGGGCGCTCGGGGTGCGGATCGCCCTCGACGATTTCGGGACGGGCTACTCCTCGCTGAGCTACCTGACGCAGTTCCCGGTCGACAAGATCAAGATCGACCGCGCCTTCGTGCGCGACCTGACCAGCCGCCCCGAATGCCTGACGGTGATCGAGGCGATCATGGTCATCGCCCGCGACCTGCACATCGACGTCACGGTCGAGGGCGTCGAGACCGAGCAGCAGGCCGAGCTTCTCCGGCTGCGCCGCTGCAACAGCGCGCAGGGCTTCCTGTACAGCCCGGCCCGCCCCCCCGAGGAACTCCCCGGGCTGATCGAGCACCTCTCGCGGACGGCCGTTCCGGCGGAGCCCGCCGTGCGCGCGGTTGCCTGAGGGATCCGCGGACATCGGCGCGGCCGCCCTGCGATCGGGCGCGGATCCGTGTTGCCAGGGTGCCGGGAACGGCTCTAGCGGGGACCGACCATACGGAACCGGGGAACAGGCGCACCATGCCCAAGGTCGTCATCAGCGAATTCATGGACCCGGCGGCGATCGCCGCCGACCTGTCGGGCTTCGACACCCTGTACGATCCCGGCCTCGTCGACCGGCCCGAGGCCCTGGCCGCCGCCGTGGCGGAGGCCGACGCCCTGATCGTGCGCAACCGGACGCAAGTCCGCGGCGACCTGCTCGCGGCCGCCCCGCGCCTGCGGATCGTCGGACGCCTCGGGGTCGGCCTCGACAACATCGACGTGCCGGCCTGCCGGGCGCGGGGCATCGCGGTGCAGCCGGCGACGGGCGCCAATGACGGCGCGGTCGCCGAGTATGTCGTCGCCACCGCGATGCTGCTGCTGCGCGGGGCCTACGGGGCGAGCGGGGCAGTCGCGGCTGGGACCTGGCCGCGCAATGCCCTGATGGGACGCGAGATCGCCGGCAAGCGCCTCGGACTGGTGGGCTTCGGATCGATCGCCCGGGAAACCGCCCGCCGCGCCGCTGCCCTGGGCATGGCGATCGCCGCCCATGACCCGTTCCTCGCGGCCGAGGATCCGGCCTGGACGCCCGCCTACGGCCCGGTGCAGCGTCAGGATCTCGCCACGCTGATCGCCGGGAGCGACGTCCTCTCCCTGCACGTCCCGCTCACCCCGGAGACCCGCGGCCTGATCGACGCGGATGCCCTCGCGCGGATGCCCGCGGGCGCCGTGCTGATCAACGCGGCGCGGGGCGGCGTCGTCGATGAGGCCGCGGTGGCGGCAGCCCTGCGGTCCGGGCATCTCGGCGGCGCGGCCCTCGACGTGTTCGACCGCGAGCCCCTCGACGCGGCGGCCGGCGCCCCGTTCGCGGGCGTGCCGAACCTGATCCTCACGCCCCACATCGCCGGGGTGACGCAGGAATCGAACGTCCGGGTCTCGGCCGTCATCGCCGCTGCGGTGCGCCGGTATCTCACACAGGGCTGAACGCATGGGTTCTGGGCCTTTCGCACGCCACGGGCTATCCAACCGAGTCGGCACTGCGAGACCGAGGATTTCGGTGTGGGCCGGGAGGGAGCAGAGGATGACCGATCCGGCACGGCGGGCCTTCCTGAAGAGCGCCGCACTCGGCGCCCTGGCGGCGGGAAGCGGGCTGCGCCCTGCCCGGGCCGGAGAGGATGCGCATCTGCCCTTCGGCAACGGCGAGCGCCCGCTCGTCGCCTATCCGGGCAAGCGGCCGCTGCTGCAGACCACCGCCCGGCCGCCGCAGCTGGAGACGCCGTTCGCGGTCTTCGATGAGGGCGCGATCACGCCGAACGACGCCTTCTTCGTCCGCTACCACCTCGCCGACATCCCCCTGGAGATCGACCCCGAGGCATTCCGGCTGACCGTGGGCGGCCATGTCGAGCGGCCCGTCGCGCTGTCGCTGGCGGAGCTGAAGGCGCTGCCGGGCCGGACCGAGATCGTCGCGGTCAACCAGTGCTCGGGCAATTCCCGCGGCTTCTTCGAGCCGCGCATGGCCGGCGGCCAGCTCGCCAACGGCGCCATGGGTTGCGCCCGGTGGACCGGCGTGCCGCTCAAGAGCGTGCTCGACAAGGCCGGCGTAAGGGCAGGGGCCGTGCAGGTCGCCTTCAACGGGCTCGACCGGCCGGTCCTGCCCGAGACGCCGGACTTCGCCAAGGCGCTCACCCTCGAGCAGGCCGGCGACGATCAGGTGCTGCTGGCCTGGGGTATGAACGGCGCGGATCTGCCCTGGCTCAACGGCTACCCGCTCCGCCTCGTGGTGCCCGGCTATTACGGGACCTACTGGGTCAAGCATCTCGACACGGTCACGGTGCTGGACAAGCCCTTCGAGGGCTTCTTCATGAAGACCGCCTACCGCATCCCCGACAACCCTTGCGCCTGCACGGAGCCCGGCCAGGCGGCCGCCGCCACGGTGCCGATCGGGCGCCTCAACGTGCGGTCGTTCCTGACGAACCTGACCGACGGCGCGCAGGTGAAGGCCGGGCCGGTCGCCCTGCGCGGCATCGCGTTCGACGGCGGCTCGGGCATCAAGGAGGTCGCGGTCTCCACCGACGACGGCGCCACGTGGATCCAGGCCGCGCTCGGCCAGGATCTCGGCCCCTACGCGTTCCGGCCCTGGTCGCTCGCGACCGCGCTCACGCCCGGCGCTCACACGATCCGGGTGCGGGCCACCGCCAATGACGGCAGCACTCAGCCGATGGCGTCCCGCTGGAACCCGTCCGGCTACATGCGCAACGGCGTCGAGACCACCCGGGTTCAGGCGGCATGAGGGCGAACGGGAGGACGGACGGGATGCGGGGGCTTCTGCTCGGCGCGATGATGGCGGGCCTGACGGTCGGCGCGGCCTGGGCCGCACCGCGGACCTACGCGGTCCCGGACCCGACCGCGCAGCTTCGGCCGCCGAAGGACGACGGCCTGACCGCGGGCTACGAGGCCGCGCAGGGCAATTGCCAGACCTGCCACTCGGTGGACTACATCGCCACGCAGCCGCCCGGCCGCGGGAAGGCCTTCTGGGACGCCGAGGTGGCCAAGATGATCAAGGCCTATCACGCCCCGATCGAGCAGGCCGATGCCGGCGCGATCGCCGCCTACCTGGCCGGTACGTACTGAGCGGGTCGAGCGACGGCCGGAACGCGCGTTCCGCGCGTCAGCGCAGAGCGAGCGCCTGCGCGGCGTGGGCGGCGACGGACTGCACGGCCGGAAGATCGTAGGCGTAGACGCGGCCGGCGAGAATCGCCAGGGCGAGCGTCCAGAACACCGCACCGCCGACGCGCCGCGCCGTGCGGTCGCCGGCCGTGGTGGCCGGGCAGGCGCGGGCGACGCCGTCGGCGACGGGCTCGCCGAACGGATCGAAAGCCGGCGACTGGTTTTCAGAGGCGCTGCGCATGATGCCGAATGTCGCGCTCGGCACGCCCCTTCGCAATGGACACGTCTTTCGTATTTCACGGCACGCGGAGATGCTTGTTCTCCATCTGGTCTCGGCGACAGGCAGGTTCTTCTCAGAAGGCCGATCCGGCCACGGGGAGCGCAAGATCTTCTTCCCGGCCGAGGCTCGATCCGGCCGGTCCCGGGTCGTCGGACGTGCGGGAAGCCCGCGCGGTCCCGGACGGCGACGGCGGCCGGCGCGGCCTCAGGCCGATCCTGTCCCGGGCGGCGCACACGCGCCCTCTCAGGTCCGGCCCGCGCCCGGGAGACCGGTGGTTGCCGGCAGTGGTATCGCCCGGCGCGGCAACCGGGTGGGACGGGTGCGCATCACCCTGCACGCTCAGAACAGGGAGATCAGCACGATGCCGGCGACCATCACGGCGGCGCCGATCAGGCGCGGCGGGCCGGCCTTGACCTGCTTCATGCCGAACCAGCCGAAATGGTCCAGCGCCACCGAGGTCAGGAGGTTGGCGGTGATGAGCAGGCCGTTGAAGGCGCCGGCCCCGACCTTGTCGACGAAGAGCAGCCCGGCGAACACCGCCACCGCCCCGGTGATCCCGGCGAGCGGCATCCACCAGCGGATTCCCGCGATGTCGTCCCGGGTCGGCAGCGGCGACGGCCGCAGCAGGAACATCAGGGCGAACACGAACACGACGGGCACGAACGACACGGTCGCGGCGAGCCAGGGATTCTCCAGGGCGCCGCGCAGCTGGGCGTTCCAGACGACGCCGATCGCCATGAGAGCGCCGGCCACGAGGATGAACGGGTAGAGCAGCTTGCCCGACATCCCGTGCCCCTTGCCGTGCCCCTCGCCGCCCTCGCTCTTGCCGCCCGAGCGCGCGATGAAGATCACGCCCACCGCCATCAGCAGGCCGCCGAGCCAGGGCATCGGCTTGAAGCCCGCGGCCTGCAGGCCGAACAGGCCGAGCGCGTCCATCGCCAGGGAGGTGAGGATGTTGGCGGTGAGCGTCAGGCCGTTGAACGGCCCGGCGCCGACCTTGTCGATGAAGGCGAGCCCGCCGAACACCGCCACCGCGCCGGCCAGGCCCCCCAGCGGCGCGTACCAGGGCATCTTGCTCAAGCTGTCGAGGCTCGGCAGCGGCGTCGGCATGGTGAGGAACAGGGTCGTGAACACGAAGACGATCGGCAGGAACGACACCGTCGCGGCGAGCCACGGATTGACCATACGGCCGCGCAGCTGCGCGTTCATGGCGTTGCCGATCGCCTGCAGCGCGCCCGCCACCAGGATGAAGGGATAAAGGAGGGCTGCCGTCACGCGCGGACCTTCGGGTTGGCGGGGGGAGGATCAGACGAGGAGCAGGCCGGCGAGCGCCAGCGCGAGGGCCGGCGGCATCACCAGCAGGCCGAGCTTGAGGAAGGTCCAGGCGCCGACATCCTGGCCCTCGCGGCGGATGGCGGTGAGCCAGAGGATCGTCGCGAGCGAGCCCGTCACCGACAGGTTCGGACCGAGGTCGACGCCGATCAGGATCGCGCCCGCCACCTTCTCGGGCACGTGGGCGGTCTGCACGGCGGCGCCCGCGATCAGCCCGGCCGGCAGGTTGTTGACGAGGTTGCACAGCACCGCGACCAGGCCGCCCGCGCCCCAGGCGGTGGCCTCCGGGGCGGCGTGGGCGTAGCCCTTGAGGAGGTCCGCCAGCATCGCAAGGACGCCGGTCTTCTCCAGGGCCTCGACCAGGACGAACAGGCCCGCCACCAGCGGCAGCACGCTCCACGACACGTCCTTGGCCACCTCCACGAGGCCGCCGCGCTTGAGCAGCAGCACGACGATCGTGGTGGCGAGGCCCGCCACGAAGGTCGGCAGGCCGAGGTCGAGGCCGAGCGCCGAGGCGGCGATCAGGACGCCGCCGGTCGCCACGATGCCGATCCCCGCCACGAGGCCGGTGCGGGACAGCGACACGGCCGCGACGTCGGTGGCGACCTCCTGCCCGCGCAGGGTCTTCGCCTGGGTCAGCCGCAGCACCGCGTAGGTCGCCGCGATGGCCAGAACGGAGGGCAGGGCGAACAGGCCGAGCCAGCGCACCAGCGGCGGCATGTGCTCGGCGAAGACCACGAGGTTGGCCGGGTTCGAGATCGGCAGCACGAAGCTCGCCGCGTTGGCGATGAAGGCGCAGATGAACAGGTAGGGGAGGGGGTTCTTGACCTTGGCGGCCTTGGTGGCCGCGTAGACGGCGGGCGTCAGCACCACCGCGCAGGCGTCGTTCGACAGGAACACCGTGACGACGGTGCCGACGAGGTACACGAGGGTGAACAGCCGCGTCGCCGAGCCCTTGGCGGCCCGGACCGCGATCGAGGCCAGCCAGTCGAACAGGCCCTCCTTCCGGGCAACCTCCGACATCAGCATCATGCCGACGAGGAACAGGTAGACGTCGGTCCCCTTCAGCACGCCGTCCCAGGCGGTGGCGGGGGCGAGCAGGCCGAGGGCCACGAGGGCGCCGGCGCCGAGCACGGCCCAGATCGCCTCCGGCCACGCGAACGGCCGCAGGATGACGCCGAGGGTCGCGAGGGCGGCGATCGCCCAGGTGGCGATGTTGGGGGTCAGCGTCAGCGCGCCCATCGGTTGCGGTGGTCCTCTGGTGGGTGGATCGTGCGGTGCGGTGTGCGGCGATTCGGGTGGGGCCGGCTACCAGTCCCGGCCGTTGCGGTTCGGCCCGAGCTGGTCGCCCCGGAGCCCCTTCTCGGGCCAAGCGGGCAGGCGGAACGCGTCGCTGCCGGGGCGCTCGTGCGCGGGCGGCGGTACGAAGCTCCGGCCCACGGGCTCGATCACCTCGGTATCGGCCTGGCCGGCGCCGTCCGTCACCGTGACGGCGAGGCGGCGCGCGCCGTCCCGCCAGGGGATGCGGGCGTGGACCGTGCGGGGCCCGTCCGGCACCATCGGGTGGGCCGGGCCGCCATCGACGCGCAGGTGACAGCGCCATTCGGCCTGCGGCCGGTCCGACAGGACCAGGGCGCGCACCGAGATCGTGCCGTCGGCGGCGTCGAGGGGCGCCGTGGCGAGGCGCCGGTCGGCCGGGCTCGTGATCATCACGAAGGGCAGCGCCCGGTCGAGGGGCTTGAACCGCCAGCTCGTGACCGGCCCGTCGATCGCCGCGACCGCGTAGCCGACCGAGCCATCCTCGTTCTGGCCGACCGAGCGGGCCGCGGCGTAGAGGGTGCGCCCATCCGGGGCGAGTTCGTTGTAGTGGGTGTGGCCCATCTCGACGAGGCGCACGCCGTGATGGCGGATCAGGCCGGCGAGCGCTGCCCGCTCGTCGGGCACGCAGAGGTCGTCCGGGTAGGTGTGGGCGAAGACCGCGCAGGGCAGCCCCTCCCGCTCGGCCCGGGCCAGCTCCTCGCCGAGCCACGCGAGCTGGTGGGGGCCGAGGCGGAAGTCGAGGCCGAAGCCCTTCTGGCCGTAGCCGGGGCTGACCATGTCGAGGAACAGGCAGCGCACGCCCGCCCAGGTCTCGGCGAAGTAGTAGTGCGTCACGGAGACCGGGTCGCGCGGGCGCGGCAGGTCGTGGCACCGCGCCGCGTGGCCGCCGCCGCGCGGGCTGCCCGCGACCGCGGCGAACAGGGCGTCGAAATCCGCCATCGTGCCGTGCTGCCGGTCGTGGTCGCCGGCGATCAGGCGCACCGGCAGGGCCGGGTGCCGGTCCAGGGCCTCGCGCAGGACCGCGTACTGCTCCGCCCGCCCGTCCTCGGCGAGGTCGCCGGGCAGGTAGGCGAAGTCGAGGAGGCCGCGGCCGTGCAGGCCCGCCACTTCCGCGAGCATCGCCCGCAGGTCGGCGGCGTGGCGGTCCTCGGCGCGCTCCAGGTGGAGGTCGCCGATATGCGCGAAGGCGAACACGCCGTGGCTCGCCGTCATGGCGCGCCCGCGCGCCGTGTGTGGTTTCCCTGAGCCATCGTGCCCCCCGGACAGGCCCGTCCGCCCCGGCCGGGAAATCGGCCGCGGTGGTCGCGACCGGCCCGACGTTTCGGAGACGGCGGGGTTCCGGCCGCGGGGGAGGGCGCGCGCCGGCGGAACCCTACATTTTCGTGAGCGCCGGCCCGATCCGCGACCGGTCGATCGGAAGTGTCGTGAAAGCAGACACTCGATGTCGTCTCAGCCGACAGTTTCCGGCACTTCGGCCGGTGAGGACGCGGCGCGCGGACCGGCGCGGATCAGTGCGTGCGCCGGAACAGATCCGGCAGGTAGCGTTCCAGGGTCTCGTGCCCCTCGAACTTCACGTCCACGGTGGCGGCGGCGCCCCATGGGCGGTGGAGACCCACGACCCGGCCGCGGGCATGGCGCCAGATCCCGAGGATCTCGGCGAGGTCGAGCCGGTCGAAGACGACCTCGTCGCCCGGCGCGATGGCCGGGTCGGCCCTGCCGGACCAGGCCTCGGGGGCCCGGTGGCGGGGTATATCCCCGGCCCGGGAAGGCTCATCTCCCGGATCGAGGCCGGCGGAGAAGGTTTCGTTCGCGGGGTGCTCGCGGAAGAGCATGATCTTCACTAAGCCGTTGCGATAACTGGATAATCGCAGGTTCAATCCGGTCCGACAAGGCTTGTTCCGGCAGCCCGCGCCGGTCCGACCTGTATTCGGTCACCCGCTCGGCCGGCCTGTGGCCGCCCGGGCGCCGCGTCCCTGCGACCGGACCTCCCGCGGGACGGGACCGGACCGGCGCCCCGCAAAGCGCGCAGCATTCGCATCTCCGGCTCGGGGCATCGGGAGATCGATCGTGTCGTCGAACGACGATCTTTGGAATTTCGGGGCGGACCGGGCTGATCTAAATCTGACGCGAGACAATTCTCCGCGTGAGACGGCGCCTGTCGACCTGATGGATAGTGTCCGCATGCTTTCGGATGCGGACACTATCCATCGCGGCCGGGCCGCCGGACGTGCCCCCGCCCATCCCCGCCAGAGTCCCGCCCGATGAAGTTCCTGCGTCTCCTCGCCCTCGCGGCGCTCAGCCTCGGCGCCCTGCCGGCCGGGGCGGAGACCCTCAGGATCGGCGTCGTGCCCGGCGCCTACGGCGATGCCGTGACGGTGGCGGCCCGGGAGGCTAAGGCCGAGGGCCTCGACGTGAAGGTCATCGAGTTCAGCGACTGGACGACGCCCAACGTCGCCCTCGATGCCGGCGACATCGACGTGAACTTCTTCCAGCACCGCCCCTTCATGGAGAACGCCGCCAAGCAGAAGGGCTACGCGTTCGACATCGTCGGGCTCGGGATCCTGTCCAATATCGGCCTGTACTCCCTGAAGCATAAGAGCTTCGACCAGATCCCGGTGGGCGGCACCGTGGCGATCGCCAACGACCCGGTGAACCAGGGCCGCGGCCTGCTGCTCCTCCAGAAGGCCGGGCTGATCAAGCTGAAGGACGGTGTCGGCTTCCTCGGCACCCTCGACGACATCGTCGAGAACCCGAAGACACTGAGATTCACCGAGGTCGAGGGGCCGCAGCTCGTGCGCATCACCGGCGACGTCGACCTCGCCCTGGGCTACCCGCACTTCATCGTGGCGGCCGGCAGTTTCGACCCGACCAGCGGGTTGATCTATTCCGGTATCGAGGACAGGCGCTTCGCCGTGAGCTTCGTTACCAAGGCCGCCCGCAAGGAGGACCCCGTGATCCGGAAATTCGTGACGCTCTTCCAGAACTCGGAGGCGGTGAAACAGCAGATTCGCAAATCCTTCGCCAACAGCGACAAGCTCTACCTGCTGGCGTGGCAGAACTGATGGTCGGCCTGATCTTCGACAGCCTGCGCGATCCGGGCACGCCGGTCGCGGCCCGACGACAGGCCCCGGGTGCCGCGACCGCCGCCCGGCCCCCGGCCCCTGCGCCCGGCCGGGAGGCCGGGACCGTGCGGTTCGAGTCCGTCTCGAAGACCTACCGCTCCGCCGCCGGACCGGTGCAGGCGCTCGACCGGGTGGACCTCGCGATCCCCGCCGGCGCGATCTTCGGCATCATCGGCCGCTCGGGGGCGGGCAAGTCGAGCCTCCTGCGCACGGTCAACCGGCTGGAGGCGCCGACCTCGGGCCGGGTCCTGGTCGACGGCGCCCCGATCGACGCCCTCGACACCGACGGGCTCGTGGCCCTGCGCCGGCGCATCGGCATGATCTTCCAGCACTTCAACCTGCTGGCGGCCAAGACCGTCCGGCAGAACGTGGCGCTGCCGCTGACGGTCGCGGGGGTCCCCCGGCGCGACATCGGCCCGCGGGTCGCGGAGGCCCTGCGCCTCGTCGGCCTGGAGGACAAGGCCGACACCTACCCGTCGCGGCTCTCCGGCGGCCAGAAGCAGCGGGTCGGCATCGCCCGGGCGCTCGTGAGCGATCCGGAGATCCTGCTCTGCGACGAGGCGACCTCCGCCCTCGACCCGGAGACGACGCTGGCGATCCTCGACCTGCTGCGCGACATCAACCGGCGGCTCGGGATCACCATCATCCTGATCACCCACGAGATGAGCGTGATCCGCGAGATCTGCAGCGACGTGGTGGTGCTGGAGGGCGGCCGGGTCGTCGAGACCGGGCCGGTCTGGCGCGTGTTCGGGGCGCCCGAGCACCCGACCACCCGGGCGCTGCTCGAACCCCTGACCCGCGGCCTGCCGTCGGATCTTGCGGCCCGGCTGCAGCCGCAGCCCGCGCCGGGCGGCTGGGCCATCCTGCGGATCACCTGCTCGGGCCAGGCCGCGCCCGACCTCTCGGGCCTGGCGGAGGCCGGGGCGCCGGTGCGCCTGCTCCAGGCCGGCATCGAGCGGATCCAGGGCCGCGCCGTCGGCCGGATGCTGGTGGCCGTCCCGGCTGAGGATCCGGCCGAGGATCCGAGCACGGAGGCGCGGCTGCGGGCCCTCGGCGACGTGGAGCGGGTCGGCTACGTCCCCGCCGACGCGGCGGTGGGGTGAGGCGATGCGGGACCGCGCTCTGCCCGATACCCCGCCCGATACCCCGACCGCCCGAGCCCCAGAACCCGGAGCCCCGCCATGTCACCGCAGATGATCGAACGCCTCTGGCAGGCCTTCCTCGACACCGCGCTCATGGTCGGGGTCTCGGCCGGGATCGCCGTGCTCGCGGGCATTCCCCTGGCGCTGTTCCTCGTCACCTCCGGGCCCGGCGGCATCTTCCCGGCCCCGACGGCCAACCGGGTGGTCGGGACCGTGGTCAACGGCTTCCGGGCCGTGCCCTTCATCGTGCTGCTGGTGGCGCTGATCCCGTTCACCCGGCTGGTGGCCGGCACCACGATCGGCGTCTGGGCGGCGATCGTGCCGCTGTCGGTGAGCGCGACCCCCTTCTTCGCCCGGATCGCCGAGGTCTCGCTGCGGGAGGTGGATGCGGGCCTGATCGAGGCCGCCCAGTCCATCGGCTGCCGGCGCCGGCACATCCTCGCCCACGTGCTCCTGCCCGAGGCGCTGCCGGGCATCGTGGCCGGCTTCACCATCACGGTGGTGGCGATGATCGGCGCCTCCGCGATGGCCGGCGCGGTGGGCGCGGGCGGGCTCGGGGACGTCGCCATCCGGTACGGCTACCAGCGCTTCGACACCACCGTGATGGTGGTGGTGATCGCGATCCTGATCGCCCTCGTGTGCGTGGTCCAGTTCGCGGGCGACACCGCGGTGCGGCGGCTCCGGGCCCGCTGACGGCCCCGCGCCCCGGCACGAGGCGGCCCGAACCCGGGGCCGCCTCGCTGAGGCTGAACCCATAAGCCTGCACCCATGAGCCTGCACCCATGAGCCTGGACATGGACGAATCCGTCGCCGGCGGGGCGGCCGAGCCGCTGCCCCCGCCGCCGTCGCCGCCGCACCGGATCCGCTCGGACGCCGAGGCGATCGCGGCCGCGCGGGCCGTGGCCCGGATCTTCGCGGCGGGCGCCGCCGAGCGCGACCGGGACCGGCGCCTGCCCTGGGCGGAGATCGCGGCCTTCACGGAGAGCGGGCTCGGCGGCATCACGGTGCCGCGCGCCCACGGCGGCGCCGGGGTCTCGCACGCGACGCTCGCGGAGGTCTTCGCGATCCTGGCCGCCGCCGACGGCTCGGCGGCGCAGATCCCCCAGAACCAGTTCGGCGTCCTGGCGCTGGTCGCAGTCGCCGCCAGCCCCGCCCAGCAGGCGCGGATCTACCGCGACGTGCTCGCCGGCCACCGGATCGGCAATGCCGGCCCCGCCCGCAACGGCAAGGCCATCACCAGCGTGGACACGCGGCTGTCCGCCGGGCCGGAGGGCACGCGGCTCAGCGGCACGCGCTTCTACTCAACGGGCGCGCTCTTCGCCCACTGGATCCCGACGCGCGCGGTCGGCCCCGACGGCGGGCCGCTCTTGGTCTTCGTGCGCCGGGACGCCCCCGGCGTGCGGGTGGTGGACGATTGGCAGGGCTTCGGCCAGCGCACCACGGCGAGCGGCAGCGTGATCTTCGAGAACGCCCCGGTCGCGGACGATCTGACGATCGACCTTGCGCCCCTGGCCGGGCGCCCGGGCCTGTTCGGGCCGGTCTCGCAGCTGGTCCACGCGGCGATCGATGCCGGGCTCGCCCGGGGCGCCGTCGCCGCCGCCCTCGACTTCCTGCGCACCCGGACCCGGCCCTATCCCTTCACCGCCGAGACCGTCGCGGAGGATCCCCACATCCTCGGCGAGGTCGGGCGGCTCACCGTCGACCTGCACGCCGCCGAGGAGGTCCTGGCCCGGGCCGGCGGGACGCTGGACCGGATCGCCGCGGCCCCGGTCACCGCCCAGAGCGCGGCCGAGGCCTCGGTGGCGGTGGCGCAGGCCAAGATCCTCACCACCGAGATCGCCCTGGAGGCCTCCGAGCGGCTGCTCGAACTCGCCGGCGCCTCGGCGACCCGGGACGGGTACAATCTCGGCCGGTTCTGGCGCGACGCCCGGGTCCACACCCTGCACGACCCCGTGCGGTGGAAGTACCACCTCCTCGGCAATTACACCCTGAACGGCGTGCTGCCGGCCCGGCACCAGTGGAACTGAGGACCGGGCCATGCCCCTCCAGCCCCACGAGACCGCCTTCACCGAGGCGCCCGCGCCGCCGCGCCCGGTGCCGGTCCTTCCCGACGGCGCCGCCGCGCTGGCCGTCGCCGACCGGCTGGCGGACGCTTTCGCCGAGGCCGCCGTCGAGCGCGACCTCGCGCGGCGCCTGCCGGTCGCCGAGATCGCGCGCTTCACCGAATCCGGCCTCTGGGCGATCACGGTGCCGACGGAATATGGCGGCCCCGGCCTCGACAGCGCCACGGTCGCCCAGGTGATCGCCCGGATCGCCGCGGCGGACGGCTCGCTGGGCCAGATCCCGCAGAACCATTTCTACGCCCTGGAGGTGCTCCGCAACGGCGGCACCGAGGCCCAGAAGCGCGCCCTCTACGGCCGCGTCCTGGCGGGCGAGCGCTTCGGCAACGCGCTGGCCGAGATCGGCGCGCGGGACCACACCCGCCGCACCCGGCTCGTGCGCGACCCGGCCGGCTGGACTGTCGAGGGGCGCAAATACTACTGCACCGGCTCGCTCTACGCCCACCGCATCCCCACCCTGGCCAACGCCGAGGAGGACGGCCGGGAGGTCGCCTACCTCGTCTTCATCCCCCGGGACGCGCCGGGCGTCACCCTGGTCGACGACTGGGACGGGTTCGGCCAGCGGGTCACCGGCTCGGGCTCGGTCCTGTTCGAGCGCGTCGCCGTGGAGCCCGACTGGGTGGTGCCGTTCCAGGCCTCGCTGGAGCGGCCGACCGCCATCGGCCCCTTCGCGCAGATCCTGCATGCCGGGATCGATCTCGGCATCGGGGCGGGCGCCTTCGCGGCGACTTTGCCCTTCGTGCGCGACCGCGCCCGGCCGTGGATCGATGCCGGGGTCGCCCGGGCCAGCGAGGATCCGCTGACCCTCCACGCGCTGGGCGACGTCCAGGTGCGCCTCGCGGCGGCCGACGCCCTGCTGGCGCGGGCCGGCCGCTTCGTGGACGCCGCGCAGGCCGCCCCCGACGCCGAGACCGTCGCGGCCGCCTCCGTGGCGGTGGCGGAGGCGCGGGCGGCGAGCCACCGGGCGGGCCTGCTGGCGGCCAACAAACTCGTCGAACTCGGCGGCACCTCCGCCACCGACCGGGCCGAGGCGCTGGACCGCTACTGGCGCAACGTCCGCACCCACACCCTGCACGATCCGGTGCGCTGGAAATACCACTGGATCGGCGCCTACCACCTCGACGGCCGGCATCCGCCCCGGCACGGAGCGCTCTGATGGCCGCCGCGACGAAGCAGATCCTGCTGAACGCCTTCAACATGACCTGCGTGGGCCACATCAACCATGGGCTCTGGACCCACCCGCGCGACCGCTCGTCCGAGTACAACACGCTGAGCTACTGGACCGATCAGGCGAAGCTCCTGGAGCGCGGCCTGTTCGACGGCCTGTTCATCGCCGACATCATCGGCGTCTACGACATCTATGGCGGCGGCATCGAGGTGACCGCCCGGGAGGCCGTGCAGCTCCCGGTCAACGATCCGACCGTGATGATCTCCGCGATGGCGGCGGTGACCGAGCATCTGGGCTTCGGGGTGACCATCAACGTCCACCAGGAGGCACCCTACACCTTCGCCCGGCGCCTCTCGACCCTCGACCACCTCACCGGTGGCCGGATCGGCTGGAACATCGTCACCGGTTATCTCGACAGCGCCCACCGCGCCCAGAGCGGCGGCACGTTGCCGGCTCATGACCGGCGCTACGATTACGCCGACGAGTACCTGGAGGTTCTCTACCGGCTCTGGGAGGGAAGCTGGGACGATGCCGCCGTGTGCCGCGACCGGGCGGCCCGGGTGTTCAGCGATCCCGCCCATATCCGCAAGGTCGTGCACCGGGGCGAGTTCTTCTCCGTCGAGGGCTACCACCTGTCGGAGCCGTCGCGTCAGCGCACGCCGGTCCTCTACCAGGCGGGCGCTTCGGGCCGCGGCCGCGCCTTCGCGGGCCGCCACGCCGAGTGCGTGTTCATCTCGGCCCGCGACCCGGTCTCCGCCCGTGAGTCGGTCCGCGCCATCCGGGCCGAGGCGGTCGCGGCGGGGCGGAATCCCGACGACGTGAAGGTGTTCGTCGGCCTCGCGGTGATCCCCGGACGGACCCGGGCGGAAGCCGAGGCGAAGCGGGACGAATACCTGTCCTACGCGAGCCCGGAAGCCGGGCTCGCGCATTTCTCCGCCTCCACGGGGATCGACTTCGCCCGCTACGGCCTGGACGAGCCGATCCCCTATGCACCGGGCAACGCCATCCAGTCGGCCACCGCGGCGGCGGCCAAGCGCGGCCTGACCAAGCGCGACCTGCTGACCGAGCTGCAGCTCGGCGGCCGCTACGCGGTGCTCACCGGCGACGCGGTCGCCATCGCCGACGCGCTCCAGACCTGGATCGAGGAGGGGGAGGTCGACGGCTTCAACCTCAGCCGGATCGTCGTGCCGGACAGTTTTTCCGACTTCATCGACCTCGTGATCCCCGAACTGCAGGATCGCGGCCTCTACAAGACCGCCTATGCCGAGGGCTCACTCCGGGCGAAGCTGTTCGGCCAGGGGGACCGGCTGCCCGCGCGCCATCCGGCCGATTCCTACCGCCACCGCGACCCGCCTCAGCGGGTTTGAGCTTCGCCGCTCTCGGAACCGAACCAGCGGCCGTAGATCTCGTCGTAGCGGCCATCCTCCCGCAGACCGAGGAGGGCTTGGTTCACGCGCTTGCGCCGGGGATCGTTGGCCGCGAACAGGATGCCGTAGGATTGCCGGTTGAAGGCCGGCCCGATCAGGCGCAGCGGTGGGTGGTCGGGCTGCGTCGCGTAGTAGCTCAGGGCGGGGGCATCGTAGACCACCGCGGCGACGGTGCCGGCCTCCAGGGCCGCACAGGCTTCCTCCAGGGTCGCAAACCCTACCGGCGTGGCGAAATGGTCCGCCAGATAGGCGACCGACGTAGTGTGGACGACCGTGCCCACCCGCTTGCCCGGCAGGTCCTGCGGGCCGTTGATCGCGCCGCGCAGGCGCTCCACTGTCGCCGTGCTGGTCAGACCGGCCGTGAACCACGCCACCAGGGCGATGCAGATGAACAGCCAGACCACCGTGACGGCCCGGGCCAGCGGGCTGCGCGGCATCTCGTCCGCCTGCGCGGCGAGGCTGCTCAACGCCCACCAGAGGACATGGGCGAAGCCGTGCGCGGGCCGCGCCCGTGCGGCCATGCCGCCCGGATGGCGCCGCTCGAGCCACCAGATCAGCGCCGCCACCGCGAGGATGAGGGCGGCAAGTCCCAGGAGGACCTGCAGGAAGGCGGCGTCGCGCAGGAGCGCCTGAAGGGCCCGCGCCGTGGCCGAACCGGTCGCGTCCGGCGCCGCCCGGACGGCGATGCGCAGGCCGGTCTCCAGCATCGTGACGGAGAAGTCGAATTGCTTCTCGCGCTCCGCGGTGATCGACACCGCCGCGATGGCGAGGTCCGCGCGCCCGTCCGAGACCGCCGCGAACAGTGCCGGCAGGTCGTCGACGCGGACGAACGCGGTTCGGACACCGAGATCCCGCGCGATGGCATTCCAGAGATCGATGCTGAATCCCCGCAACCGACCCTCCGCGTCCATGACCAGAGGCGGCACCGGATGCGTCGCGACCCGCCAGGTCTCGGGGTCGTTCGTGCGGAGCGGAAGGGGCGCCCGCTCGGCTGCCGCCTCCGACCTCGCCTGAACCGTCTCCCGCGTCTCGGCGCGGACCGGGCCCACAGCGAGGCACAGACAGACAGTCAGGATGGCCGCGGAGACGATGGATGAGCGCGGCACGTCAGAGACTCTCGATCCAGTTGCGCAAGATGGCGCCGGGCGCTTGATCGGGCTCGGTGCCCAGGTGTTGGGACGCATCGCTCGGGATAAAGCCGAACCGGCGCTTGAATGCCCGCCGAAAGGTCCGCTCGTCCGAGAAGCCGACCGCGAAGGCGACCTGCGAGATGCGCAGGGGCTTGGGGGCATCATCGCGCACGAGCATCCGCATCGCCGCCATCAGACGGCGATCGCGGATATACGCCACGATGCCGTTGGGGGCGAACAGGCGGTACAGGGTCGAGCGCGACAGGCCGAGGCGCGCCGCGATCAGGGCCGGCGTCAGCTTGGGATTGCCGAGTTCCGCCTCGACGAGGCGGCGGACGCGGATCCGGACGTCCTGGTGCTGCGAGGGGCGCCCCTCTTCCTGTCCGCGCAGCCAGCTGGCGCAGAGCTGGGTGATCGCCGCCGAAGCCGCCAAGGCCTCGCGGCGGTCAAGGAGGTCGCCGCAGGCGACGACGTTGGCAACGAAATTGTGGACCAGCCGCCCGAACGGGTCGCCGTCATGGTCGAGGGGGCGCCCGTGCAGGGCGTCCGGGTGGCAGCCCTGCTTCTCCAGCAGGGCGCGGGGGATCACGACGTTCGTAGCATCGACGGCGCCCGCCACGATGCGCACGGGCTGGGCGAGATCGAAGACGATGCACTGCACCTCGTTCACGCGGCCGGTGCCGTGATCGGTCTCCACAAGGCTCTGCCCCCGCCGGTAGAACTGCAGCAGGATGTGGTCGAGGCCTTGCTGTCCGATCATCGCCTGCGTCCGCACGAGGGTGTGGGCCGGTGCCACCACGTCGCCGACCAGCAGGTCACCGAGATGATAGCTGCGCATCGCGATCGGAACGGTGAGGTCGGTGTCCGGGCGGAAGCTGACGTCGAAGATGGGCGCGAGATGGTCCTGCCACGCCCGACCGAGCCCCTCGGGATCATCCGGCGGCTCAAATCGCAGACAGGCGACCTCTCCGCCCGGAGCATCGCCGCCGGCCGGTGCAGCGTCCGGGTCCCGGTCTCTATCCGCGGAAGACATACGTAGAGCCTGCCACCTGCTGTTCCCGCGACCGACGAAGAACGAGGGTCTAGCCCAAGGTCACGTGTGGCATCGCGGTCGGTTTGTCCCGCACGTTAGCCGTGTCCATCCGGACAATCCCCTCATCGCCCGACGACAGGCGCGGCTGTACACTGTCCTTTGTCACGGCGGCATGTGATTCGACGTAGGTGCCGTCGGATCGCATGCCGCCGCGTGCGCAGCATCGGATCACCACGGCCCGCGCTCCCGGAATGGTTCCCTCCGTCCCCGCAGAGGGATGATCGTACCAGAACGGTGCGTGCGGCACCCATTGTGGCAGCCAGGTGATAGTCTGTTAAAGCTGACGGCACCGGCGCTGCGGTGCGCTCGGGGCTGTGCGGAGCGGGGTTTTTCGAGCCGGCTGTGGCGGAACAGGGCGGTCCTGGGTGTGCGTCTAACCGGCCCCCGGGTGCCCCCGCACAGCTCGTTTCCACTGGCCTGGAGGCCGCGTGGTGAGGGAGGCCGCCCAGGCGCGATCGGCACCCCGCTGGAGACAAGGATGGGTGGCAGCGAAAGCCGCGACAAGCCGCCTATCCAGGTGGAGCCGGCGTCACGTCGCCCCGGCCGTTGGCGACGGCTGTTCGACATTCTCGAAGGCCTTGAGTTGCTGGTTCAAGCCGGCCGGCTGCTCTGGTTATTCCTGAGAGGATTGTGGCTGGCCGCCGGGGCAATCGTGCGCTTCTTCGGTGACCGATGAGCCGCGCCGGCATCCGCGGCTGGCCGCGTCTTTCGGACCGCCTCCTGTCCGTCGCGCCATCAATCCGGGAGGCGCTGTCTCCGAGACGCATCGCGCCGCCGGCGCGGTGCCTATGCGCCGGGCGGATGTTTCACGGGAAACATCCGCTTCAGCGGCCTGCACGCTGAGGCGCCGGGCATCCGGCGCCGACGCACCTCTTCGCGACCTCAGCCGAACAATCGGCGCGCGACGATCTGCGGGTCGATCGGCTTCTGGCACAGGGCCACGGCCCCGTGGAGCGAGGGCACCGCGACCGGATCGTAGCCGGTCACGAACAGGAACGGGACGCCCCGCGCATGCAGGGCGTCGGCGACCGGATAAACGAGTTCGTCCTGCAGGTTGATGTCGAGGACCGCCGCGTCGATGTCGGCCGTGCGGGCGATCAGCGCCAGCGCCTCGCTGACGCTGGGCACCGGACCCAGGACCTGGGCACCGCCTTCCTCGAACTCGGACTTGAGGTCGACGGCGATGAAGTAGTCATCCTCAACCAGCAGAACCCGCCGGCCGGACAGAGCGCGTAGGGTCGGATTCATGCGGGGCTGCCTGCGCCTTCTCCCTCCGGGAGGGGGATGTTGATCGAGCAATGTAGCGCCGTGTCGCCGAGTTCGTAGCGGGTGGTCGCCTTCAGGGCGTAGGGCAGGGCGTGCTCGATCAGTTCCCGACCATAGCCGCCCCGCGGCGCCGCGTCCGGCAGATCCGCTCTAGGGACCAGTCCTTCCTCCATCCACTCGACCAGCAGCCGGCCGCCGCCGTCATCCGCCAGATAGGTCCGCCATGTCACCGTCAGGCGTCCCTGCGCGGTGGTGAGGGCGCCGTATTTCAGCGCGTTGGTGGCGAGTTCGTGCAGGGCCAGCGCGAAGGTCTGGACCGTGGCCTTGCGCAGCCGCACCACCGGCCCGTGGAGACGGATGCGCTCCCGCATGACCGGCGCGTTGAGGGCGGCGAGTTCCGTCTCGATCAGGGCCCGGAGCGTGATCGGTTCCTGGTCCGAGCGCGAGAGCAGACCCTGGACCCGGGAAAGTGCGGACAGGCGGTCGTTGAACCGCTCGCGAAACGTCTCACCGGGCCCGGTCTGGGCCATCGTCTGCTTGGCGATGGAACGTACGACGCCGAGCAGGTTCCGGGTCCGATGCTGCAGCTCGGCGACCATGACCTGCTGCCGCTCCTGAAGCTGACGCAGATCGTCGATGTCGGTCGAGGTGCCGAGCCACTCGACGATCCGGCCCTGCGCGTCGCGGACCGGTGCAGCCCGGGTCTGGAACCAGCAGAAGCGCTGCTCGGCCGCGTTGCAGAGCCGGTGCTCGAAGGAGAGGTGGCCACTCACCGGCGCCTCGTGCCAAGCCGTGGCGGCGGCCGCGTAATCATCCGGATGGACCGCGGCCAGCCAGCCCCAGCCCAGGCTCGTCGCGTTAGTCTGGCCGGTATAGGCGTGCCATTGCGGGCTCGACCAGATGCAGGCCCCATCGATTCCGGCGCGCCAGATGAGTTGCGGAATACCCTGGGCGAGGGTGCGGAACAGCTCCTCACTCGCGCGCAGGCGGCGCTCGGCCAGGACGCGCTCGGTGCTCTCGACCACGATGGCGATGACCCCGGCGGGCCGTCCATCCTCGCCGAAGACCGGGGAGTAATCGAGATTCATCCAGACGGCCTCGGGCCGTCCGTAGCGGTGCAGGGTGAGTTCCTGATCCTTGTAGGACAACGTCCCGCCGGCCAGAACGACGCGCATCACGTTGTCGTTGAAGTCAGCGACCTCGGGCCAACCCTCGCGCACCTTGGAGCCGAGGAGCTGAGGATGGCGCCCGCCTGCAAAACCCGAATAGGCATCGTTGTAGATCATGATGCCGTCCTCACCCCACAGCAGCACGATCGGCACAGGCGATTGCAGCAGCGTGCTGACCGCGAAGATCAGGCTCTGCGGCCAATTCGCCAGTGGCCCCAGGGGCGTCTCCGCCCAATCGTAGGTCCGGACGAGGTCGGCCAGTTCGCTGCAGCCGGCCGAGAAGATGCAGGCCTCGCCCATGCGGTGACCGACTCGTGAGGCTGCGGCTCGGGCAAGGGCAGCGCGGATGGCGGGGGACCTCCCGCGATCGGCCCAGGGGCGGCCCGCCGCTCAGGCGCGCCACGACGAGGCTACTACACCGCTCCGGCCCTTGATAGGGCGCCCCGTCTCACCGATACGGCCGGCGCTGCGCGGTCGCCATCCTCCGTCGGGTGCGGATGGGCGGATGCGTCAGCGTGCAGCGGTCTTCGGGCCGTAAACCCGGGGCATGGCGGGTTCAGGTCCGCAGGACCGATCCCGGCAGGGCTGCGAGCGCCGCCGTGAACTTCCGTCGGCCTGCCAGACTTCTACAGCGGAGGGCCGGGGCAGCCTTGCTGCGGCCCAGGGAGAAACGATCCATCATGCGCGCATCGACCATTGCCGCCGCCCTGCTGACCGGGATCGCGACGGCCCTGTTGGCAGGTCCCGCCACCGCGGCGCCCACCGGTCCGTCCCCGTCCGTCGCCGCGTCTGACGGCCTGCTGACCACTGTGCGGGCCAAGCGCCACCGCGCCCGGCGCAGCGCCCGGATGCCGAGCGGCAGCCGGTTCAACAACGTCACACGCGGCGCCATCGGCGGTGACAGCGGCGGCAACGCCGTCACGGGGAGCACGGCGGCCCCGAGCGGCCGTTAGGATTGCGCCGGACCGACCCAGTGCCGGCCCGGCCTTCCCCGAGTCCACCCGAGGAGTTTCGGACCGAAAATTGGGTCACGCACTTTAGCCGCGACCCTTGGGCTCCGGAAAGCGCCGGGCAAACCAGTCGCGCAGGATCTGCCGCTCGTAATACAGGCCGCCGGTGGAGAAGCGGGGATTGGATGTCAGCAGGAAGTTGATATCCGTCACCGTGTCCTCGCCCTGCGCGACGAGACGTCCGGTCCGGCTCAGGCTGTAGGCGAGACGGATCCGCGGCGGCGTCGCGTCCGTCACGACCCGCACGCCCGTCGGGGCTGCGAAGCCGGGGCGGTCGAAGCCGGCGAGATCGACGTCGAGCACTGTAATGTCGAGGCGCTCATCCGGGCGGAGCCGTGCCGTGCCGAGATCCTGGAAGATCCGCGTCAGCTCGGCGAGGGTGAGCCGGAGCGGCTGCCCGGAGCCGAACCGGTTCTCGGCATCGGTGAACCGGTCCGGCGCAGCATAGCGGACGTGGACCCGTGCCTGGATTTGGGCCGGGACTTGGGCCGGGACTTGGGCGGAGGCCGACCCGGCCATCGATAGCGCGGCCATGACCGCGAGGGCGGCCAAGCCGCCGGCGAGACGCGTGCGCATATCCAACTCCTTGCCGCCCGACCCCGGCATGCCTGTCGGGTGGAACCGCCCGGTCGAAGGCCCGTATCCCGCACCGCCGCGCATGGCCGGCTGCGACCGAATGGCTCCCGGCCGTTCATAGTCTCGCCGTGTTCCGGGCGCCTCGTATCGCACCCGGCCCGAGGGACGAGCCGGTCATGGGAGTCCGATGCGCATGATGAACTCTGTTCTGGCGCTTCTTACCGTCGTGGCGGTTCTGCTGGTCACGGCGCTGATCAAGCTGCCGCTCCTGCCGTTCCGCCTTGTGGGCCGTCTCCTGCGGAGCCGCCCGGCGGCGGCCTGACCGCGCCGCTCAGGCCACCGCGTCGATGATGAATTCCATCCCGCGACCCGGCCCCTGATCGGAATAATCGACGAGCGCCAAGCCACGCTCGGCCAGGGTTGCCTCGACGGTGTCCCGCTCCTTCCGCACCATCTGGCCGACCGCCAGAGGGGTCAGCCGGGGACTTGCGCGCCGCACTTGGTCGACTCCGATACTCGCGGGCAGGCCCGCGCCCTCCGCGATGCGAGCGAGGGCGAGCCCCAGATCCCGCGCCTTGGTCTCCGCGGCGGATTTCGGCTTGAAGGCCATCTGCTTCTCCTTGTGCACGACCGCCCGCCTCAGGCGGCCTCCCGGTCGACGCTCACATCGGGAAAGGCCCGGATCCAGACCCGGCGCCCCTTGGCGTCGTAGACCTCGACCTGCCAGTCCGACCAATCGAACCGCTCCACGACCCGCTCCATCAGAGCGAGCGCGACGCCGTCGGCATGGGCCCGCATCTGACCCGCATTCGGAAACCGTCTGCCGCGCAGATCGGTCACCAGTTCGTGGCCGTCCGTGCAGTGGAAGCGGTAAAGGCGCGTCGGTGTTGAGGGTCTCTCGATCAATCCACAGCGCTCCACGGCGATCCGCTTCGTTCATGATATGTTCTAGATGAACTCGGATCGCAATGCATCCGGATCTCGAGACGCCCCCTGCGGAGATTCGCCTCAGGGCCGCCGAAGCGACCGCTGTCGCCCGGCCGCGAACGGCGACACGCGCGCACGTCCGCATCGCGGCCGTCACGGAGATACGGACTGACGTCGGCACGGTGGCGCAGCGCCTCACCCCGCAAGGCAGCCTGGCATCTCCGGACTATGTGCCCGGGACTGGACGGAAGCGGGCCCCGTCCGGGGCGCCGCGCCGGATCGAGGCCCCTCGCGCAGGTGGATGACGCCCGGAGAGCCGGAACCATCGCCGCCTGGACGGCGATGGTTCCGGCGGGGATCAGCGATCCGCGCCGCCGCGGCGGGCCATGGCGCCGGGCTGACCCAGACCGATCGCCTTGGCGAGGGCGGAGCGCTGCTCGGCATAGCCTGGGGCGACCATCGGATAATCAGCCGGCAGGCCGTAACTGTCGCGATAGCTGCGCGGATCGAGGCCATGGCTGGCCAGGTGACGCTTCAGGGTCTTGTAGATCTTGCCGTCGATGAAGCTGACGATCCCCTCATGGCGGACCGACTTGCGGATCTGGGTCGCGCTCGGCTTCTCGACGTCGGCCTGTGGGGCCGCTCCGGTCTCCGCCGCCAGGCTCCCGGCGACGAGCCCGCTGATCGCGCCGTGCACCCGCGTGATCAGCGCCGGCAGCTCCGAGGCGGGCACCGGATTGTTCGACACGTAGGCGGCAACAAGCTCGGCGGTCATCACGGCCAAGGTGTCGGATACCTCATCGAAGGTTTCGGTCATGGTCGGACTTTCAGAGAGCGATTTACCTGCAGATCGTTTGGGCTTAATAAGGGTTTAAACAAAGTAAATATGAAACGAAGACTCAACGAATATCTCCAAATTTTCTCGCGCCAGGCGGCAGCCGACAGGGGATAAATCTGCCTCCATCCGTGCAGCCGGACGACGATTGACCACTCACCGTCGAAGATCGCTGGGGATCCTTGAGGATTTCTGCCGCCATCGCGCGCGTGGCGGAGCGCAATCGGACGCGCCACGGGTACGACAGCACCGGGTCCGTCCCGGTGATCGCCATCGGGCGCCTGCGAGGCTCGTGCGTTGCGCAGCGAAAGGGACGGCCGCGCGGCGGGCTGCGACGACCGGGAACGGAGCCTGAGCGGCTCAGCCGGCCCCGTACCCGCCCTTCCGGTTATCCGGCTGCGGCGCAGGCGGCCGGCTGTCGTAGCCGCCGCTCTCGGGCGCTTCGTCGGATCCTGGATTCACCGGACCGGGTGCGTGCGGACCGCTGCCGCCGGA
This sequence comes from Methylobacterium sp. UNC378MF, assembly GCF_900103195.1. Classification (GTDB taxonomy): domain Bacteria; phylum Pseudomonadota; class Alphaproteobacteria; order Rhizobiales; family Beijerinckiaceae; genus Methylobacterium. The sequence continues at coordinate 44,915 of NZ_FMWU01000040.1, forward strand.
CGTGGGATCAGACTGCTTCGCCGGGCTGGCCGGCCGGTCCGGTGGGAGCGTTCCGAGCGCTTCGCGTGCAGCGTCGACATCCTGTCCCATGCATCCCCCCAACAGCCGTGCAGATCTTCGTGCAGGGCCAAGGCGGAAGGCGGCCGCATGTTCCCCGGATGGTCGCGTGGCCGGGCGCGGCCTCCGGTCACCCGGATCCGGTCAGCACCGGCCGACCGGTCGTCGGCGGTGCGGCCGAGGCTCATCGACGGCCTGTCGGCCGCGGCTCAGGAGATCGAACGGCGCCCCCTTGCTGGCGAGGACATGGCGGCGGGCCTCGCTTACTTCCCTGATGTCGCGGATGAAGCCGCGTGCACGGATCGGCCGGCCGATCGGGCCTGAGGTACCGATCGACACGTCACCGCGGCCTCATTTCCGCTGCCCGGTCGGATTGGGCGTCGCCGACGTGTCCGGCGCGACCGCCGGATTGATGGGCGTGACCTTCGACCACGTGGCCGCGATTGCCACGATGGCGAGCAGCAGGGCGACGAAGATGCCGATGAGGGTGAGGCGCTTCATGGGGGCGGTCTGGGACTTCCGAGCGGAGGGAGCTGAGGGCTGGGAACGGCCGGGGCGACCGTTCGATCCCGCCCAAGGCAGGATCCCCGACGGGGCGCGCCGATCCACGTGGCTCCGGCCGCTCTACGGCCCGTCCGGACGGAGGCGGGTCAAGGCCGCCGCTGCGTGTCGCGCCAGCCCTTCGAGCCGGCGCACAGTCCCGTCATCCGGGATGACCGAGGCACACCAATAGGCACCGAGTGCGGCGACCGGCTCAGGCGAACCGACCGGCACCATCACGAGGCTGCGCATCGAGGTCAGGCGGTAGAGGGCAATCGGCACCCGGGGATCACATTCAATGTCCGGCACGACGATGGTCTCGTCGTCGAGCATCGCCCGCCCCGAAATGCAGGTCGTCAGTGGAAACCGGCGGCCGCGCCACAGCGGCTCGATGGCATCCTCGGCGGCGTAGAATGAGGCGTCGCCCTCCCGCAGCACCACGGCGATCCCGTCGGAACCGGCGATCTCCCGTGCGGTCTCCCGAAGGATCATGACGATGTCCGCGAGGGAACGGGCGATCGCCAAACGGCAGGATGCCCGAACCAGACCCGCGGCGGGATCCAGGGAGAGTTCAGCCATACGAGGCGCGTCGCGCGAGCACTCCGAATTCAGGCGATGCCACATTGCCAGCGGCGTCGCCTCGGGGTCCGGCATCCCCTGGAACCTGCCACTGTCCCAAGCCTGACCACAGCGGACATAGCCAGCAACAACCTGGATCAAGCGTTTCGCTGCAGGGGATCGGGCCGGGATCGCGCGCCCACGTGCAGAAGAGCTGGAGAAGGGCGCACGTATTGGTGATCGCAGCGCAACGACCCGCAGACGTCTCGGAATAGTTCCCGACCGCGCAATCACAACGCTGCGATGATGTGCTCCAGCGCACCTTCCAGATCATCGGCTCGGGACCACCGCCGACGCTGTTGCAACAATGCACTATCGCACCCGCACATCCTGACGTCCTGTCCGCCCCGCACACATCCCGTCTAACGGGAGACAGAGGACCAGATGATCAAGAAGCTTCTTCTCGCGAGCGCCGCCACGGCCCTCCTGACCGGCGCCGCCTCGGCCGCCGACCTTCCGCGCCGCGCTGCTCCGCCGCCGGTCTTCACCCCCGTCCCGGTCTTCACCTGGACCGGCGCCTATTTCGGTATCAACGCCGGCTACGCCTTCGACGCCAGCGACCGCAACACCGGCAACACCTTCGCGGTGCCCGGCCCCTACGGCGCCCCCGGCACCGTCGCCTCCTTCCGCAACCGCAGCCAGGACGGCTTCTCCGGCGGTGGCCAGATCGGCTACAACTACCAGTTCACCCCGGGCTCGGGTGTCGTGATCGGCTTCGAGGCCGACGCCCAGTACCTCGACTTCGGCCGCAACCGGAACAACGCCTTCGTCTCCGGCGCCGTCGCCCCCGGCTACTACCTCACCG
>NZ_FMWU01000042.1 GCF_900103195.1 Methylobacterium sp. UNC378MF
AGGATCGCCTCGACGTCGTTCTCGAAGGAGCCGTCGGCGATCGACGACTTTGTCGTGTGGACCTTGGCGCCGCCGAGTTCCTCGGCGGTCACGACCTCGTTGGTGACCGTCTTCACCACGTCGGGGCCGGTCACGAACATGTAGCTCGTGTCGCGGACCATGAAGATGAAGTCGGTCATGGCCGGCGAGTAGACGTCGCCGCCCGCGCACGGTCCCATGATCACCGAGATCTGCGGGATGACGCCGGAGGCCATGACGTTGCGGCGGAAGACCTCGCCGTAGCCGCCGAGCGCGGCGACGCCCTCCTGGATGCGGGCGCCGCCGGCATCGAAGATGCCGATGATCGGGGCGCGCATCTTGAGCGCCATGTCCTGGACCTTCACGATCTTCTGGGCATGCGCCTCCGACAGGGAGCCGCCGAACACGGTGAAGTCCTTGGAGAACAGGAAGACGGTGCGGCCGTTGATGGTGCCCCAGCCGGTGACGACGCCGTCGCCGGGGATCTTCTGCTTCTCCATGCCGAAATCGGTGGAGCGGTGCTGCACGAACATGTCGAATTCCTCGAACGACCCGTGGTCGAGGAGGAGTTCGATCCGCTCGCGCGCCGTGAGCTTGCCGCGCTTGTGCTGCGCCTCGACGCGCTTCTCGCCGCCTCCGAGACGGGCCTGCGCCCGACGCTGGTCGAGGAGGGCCACGATCTCACGCATGTCTCATCGCCCGCATCTCGAGATACTCATTCGGTTCGACGGATCTGCCCCCGCGCCGCGATGACGTCCGGCCAATCGCTTCGCCTTGAAGGCGCATTAGAACATCAGATCGAGTTCGCGTGAGATGTCCTGAAGGTAGCGCTCAATCTTCAGGCGACTCAGATTGTCTTGGCATTCGACGATGATCTTCGAACGAAACCCTCGTGCGTGCATGTGCCGTAGAAATCGCTCTGCAAGAATGCAAATTTCGCGATTGTTTCCAGCGGAAGTGCGAACCTCAACGTCGCCAACAAGGAAGCGCACTGTCGGCTCGAGGCGGTTCGCTCCACCCAGGTCGTCGTAGGGCAAGGCCACACCGGCCTCCTCAGCGCTTCAGCGAGCCGAGCTCGTACGCGTTCTTCACGTTCGTCAGTCCGTATTCAGAAGGATTGTCTATGCGAATGCGTAGAGGGTAACAAATTCAAATATTGCTGCGAATCGTTCGCTTCGGTAAATACGGGGGATGACGGCTCTGAACTACCACCACTTGCGCCTGTTCCACCGCATCGCGCACGAGGGTAGCCTCACTCGGGCCGCAGAGTTCCTGAACCTGTCGCAGTCCGCCCTGTCCGTTCAGTTGCAGAAGCTCGAGCAGCAGCTCGGACACGATCTGTTCGAACGTCGCGGCAAGAAGCTGATCCTGACAGAGGCTGGCCGCATCGCGCTCGACTACGCCGACACAGTCTTCGAGACGGGCGATGAGCTGATCAAGGTTCTACAGGGGCGGCCCCGCACGGCTCAGCACGTACTGCGCGTCGGCGCGCTGACGACGCTGTCACGCAATTTCCAGCTCGCGTTTCTCCGGCCGCTGATCGGACGGCCGGATGTCGAGCTCGTGCTCCGCTCGGGCACGATGCACGACCTCCTGACCCAGCTCGAGATGCACAGCCTCGATGTCGTCCTCGCGACCATTGCGGTCCGGCGGGATGCAGCCACCGACCTGCACAGCCACCTCATCGCGGAGCAGCCGGTCAGCCTGGTGGGGCGGCCCAGGCCGGATGGGGAGCTGCTCCGCTTCCCGGAAGCTCTCCGGACCGTCCCAGTGATGCTACCCAGCCTCGACAGCGAGATCCGGGTGGCGCTCGACCGCGTGCTGTCACTGTGGGGCATCCATCCGATCATCCAGGCCGAGGTCGACGACATGGCCATGCTCCGGCTACTGGCGCGCGAGGGCGACGGCGTCGCGGTCGTTCCCCCCATCGTCGTGCAGGACGAACTCAATGCGGGCCTGCTGATCGAGCACTGCCGCATTCCGGACGTGACGGAACGCTTCTACGCGATCATCCAGACCAGACGCTTCCCCAACCCGCTGCTGCGCGAGCTGGTCACCGTGAACGGATCGCTGCCTGGGGCGTCCGACGCTGGGTGAGGTGGCGGCGATCCGGAACCGGCTCGGCGACGTGGGCAGCGCGCCTTATACAGCGGCTCTCAGTGGTGAGTCCGAGGCGACATTTGGTGCCCCGGCCGAGCCGGTCCATTGCAGGTCACCGGCGTAGCGCCACGCCATCCGACCGTCCTGGTCGAGCGCGAACAGGTGCAGCCAGCGATTGTCGAACAGGGCACGTACCTCAGCGTGTCGCTTCAAGATGTCGGTGATCGCCTCGCGCGGCGCCTCGATGCACACCGCCAACCGGAGGGGCTCGTGGGCGTACCGCTCGCCATCGTGCACGGATTGTTGGGCGAGGCCACCGCGCAGGGGGCCGCTGTTCCCCTCCAAGACTCCGATGCCACCTGTGATGTTGTGCAGGAGCTTGTTACCGCAGCCGAACAGCTCAGGCGCGACGGTCGAGCCATAGTACTGGAGGCTGATCCAGCTCGCCACGACCACCGGCGCAGTGAGGATCAGCTCAAGCACGCCAAAGCCGGTGTCCTGCCGCCACGCGTACTCATGCAGGAAGGCGCGCCCGCCGAGCGGTTTGCCCGCCGTGCGGTGACGTGGCGCGGCGATGAAGGCGCTGCAGCCGGCCAACCCCCATTCGGGGCGCGTCTCGGCCCAGTCACGGCTACGGCGCACGACAGAACGGCCGTCCGAGGCGCGCGGCAGGCGCAGGACCCGTTCGCCGCGAGCGATCGTTGCTGCCGCTGCAAGCCAAGCCCTCACACGCGCGAGGTTCTGCGGCTCGACCGGGCGCGGGAGATCGTCCGCGTAGAGAGTTACCTCATCCGTCGTCGTGTCGTGGAGTGCTGCAAGGAAGACCGTATCGGGCGGTACGTTCAGGCCGCGGTCTTGGAGCGCGATCCGCACCTCCGCGTCGTTGAGAAGCTGCGCCAGCAGCCGGGCGTTCACCTCGCCCGAGTATCCCCCGCACGCCCCGCAATGCAGCGCGCTCGCGTGCGGATTGTTGACGACGTTCGCCCCGTGGCCGACGAGCAGCACGACGGGTGCGTAATCCATCGTCAGCGACATCGCGCGCAGAACGCTCGACGCGATCGCGACCCTGGATGTCAGGTTGAGCGCAGGATCGAGACGCGGCGCGGGCTCGCCGCGCGTCGGCGTCCGGGTCAGGCCGAGTGAGTCGCTCACGAGCTTACCGAGATAAAGGGGCCCGGCTGCCTCGACGAAGGCGAAAGAGGATACTGCCGCTTGTCGGAAGCGGCCCCAGGCGCGGCGCGAACGGGCTGCGACACGGGCGGCCTGATCCGCACTCGCGGCGGCAGGGCCGCCAGCGCAGGTATGCAGGCTCGGGTTCAAGAGGACCGGCAGCCGCCGTTCCTCGACGTCCGACGCGAACGGGCGATGCGCGGCCGGCAAACCGAAGAAGCCCGCGAAGCCCAGGGTGCGGATGCCGGGATCCAGGCTCTCCAGGGCACGGCGGAAGACCTCAGACCTAACATCGATGCAGAACGCCGCCTGCAAGACCGGGCGTCCGCCCGCGGCAACCGGTGGAGCATCGGCGAGGCTCGCGGCGAGCGCGCGTTGCGCGGCACGCTCCGCGGCGTCCTGCAGAATGCTGTCGATGACTTGGTCACGCGTCGGCTGAGCAGGGGTCGCGTGCTCGGCCGCGGCGGCTGCCCAGGCGTCCCCGATCCGCTCCTCGTAGCGGGCGAACAGAGCCTCCTCCCAGATCACCCGGATGGCCAGCAGGTCCCTCAGGATCCCGTCAGATCCGCCGGCGAGTTCCGATTGCCACAGCCTGTAGCGGGCATACTGGGCCCAGCCGCCGAGTGACAGCAGCATCTGGTGGAAGTAGCTCTCAAGCGCATCCGGGCTGAGACCGAGCTTGGCCGTTGCCCGGGCCAGGGCAGGCAGCGTTCCGTCGGGCACATCCGAGACGTGTCGCGCGAAACCGCTCAAGCCGGCGATCTCGGGGGTCAAGTCGTGGATGGCCCAGGACCGCCAGAGCGCGAGGGCGCTTCCGCCGGACGGAGCGGCCCAGTGGGCTTGCCCCTCATCGAAGTAGCCGGCCGCCCAGGCGGTGAACCGGTCGGCGATCAGGCTTGGCCAGTCGGTTCCGGAGACGGCCGCGCAGAGCGAGGCCATTGTCGGCACAGCTCTGACCGGCTGCCCATCCGAACCTAATGCCACCTTGAGCGCGGCGAGGTCGGCGGGATGCAGGGCAGCGGGCGCATCCGCCAGAGCCTCCTGAAGATCCTCGTCCGTAATCGACCCGGACGCGATCCTGTCGCGGTACCAGCTCCGCGGCATGGTCACCGCTGCGCCAGCCGCCCGCGCCAGCTGCGCTGCGGCGGCCCAGAGCGGCTCGCCGGTGTGCCCGAGGAACGGGTTGACCGCGACGCTCGAAGCCAGCGGCCAGAGGGGCGGGATGCGCCGGCCTGCGGCATCGGCCGCGGCTCTCACGCGCTCGTGGGATGTCGGGAGGGAATGGACGATCTCGATCATCGTGGGATCTCCGAACGGGTCAGGAAGCGCTGCGCAGCGACCAGCCACCGATCAGCCGGTCGAAAGCCGCGTTGGCGTAGAGGCCGTTAGCGAGGTGGACCCGCAGCCCGGTCGCGGCGGGGTGATAGGCCCATAGCGGGAACATCGCCTGCAGAACCGCGACGAGGCCGAAGCTGAGCAGGGCCAGGATGATCAAGGCCCATTCCAGCGCCCCTGGCGGGGGTGCAGGCGGCAGCACGCCCGCGGTCAGGTGGATCGCGACAGCCTGGAGGGCGAAGTAACCGAGCGAGGTCGCGACCGCGTAGGCCGCGGTGCGCCGGGTCAGCGCCCGGGGTGCCGTGTCGGCGAAGCCTTGAGCCAGCATGTAGGCGACGCCGAAGATCAGGATGGCGCCGAGAGCGACGGCCTGAGGCGACTTGTGCGGTAGCCCGAAGGCGAAGCCGACGACGGCGAAGATGAGGAGGGCGGAGAGGAAGGCGCGCGCGACGGCCCCTGCGCCGGGTATGGCGACCGACCCGGGACGGCGGATCGCCGCGACCGCCTCAACGGCGCCGCCCGAGGCCAGGAACGCGTGGGCCTTGTAGAGCGAGTGCGCTACGATGTGCAGCAGCGCGAGCGGGAACAGGGCCAGCCCGCACTCGAAGGTCATGAAGCCCATCTGAGCGACCGTCGACCACGCCAGCGCGGTCTTCACGGAGGGCTGGGTCAGCATGACCATGCTGCCGAACAGGGCCGTGAAACCGCCGACGGCGACGAGAACCGCGAGCACGCCCGGGGCGAGGAGAAGGACGTCGGCGAATCGGATGAGCAGGAACCCGCCCGCGTTGATCACGCCGGCGTGGAGCAGGGCGGAGACCGGCGTCGGCGTCTCCATGACCTCGGTCAGCCAGCCATGGGTCGGGAACTGAGCAGACTTGAGCAGGGCGGAGACCGCGAGCAGGCCGGCGGCGGCGGTGGCGAGGCTCCCGCCCTCGCCGGCCCGGGCAGCCCCGAGGATCTGCCCGATGTCGCTCGTGCCGTAGGCTATGCTCAGCAGCGCGGCCGCGACGATCAGGGCAAGGTTGCCGAGCCGTGCGGTGATGAACTTCTTGCGCGCGGCGCGGCGCGCCCCGGGACGCTCGCGGTAGAAGACCAGCAAGCGATGGAGGAACAGGCTGGTCGCGATCCACGAGGCGACGAGTTGGACGAGGTTGCCGGCTGTGACGAGGAGCAGCACCGCCGCGAGCGTGAGGCAGAGCCAGCCGGTAAACGCGCCCTGCCGATCCTCGCCGTCGAGGTAAGTCGATGCGTACCGCAGCACGATCCAGCCGATGAACGTGACGAGGACAAGCATGGTGATGCTGACCGCGTCCACGCGTGTGGAGAGACCTGCGCTGTAAAGCCCGACTAGGGATCCAGTACCGGATCCTGACGCCGCTAGCATACCGGCGCAGATGACAGCGATAGCGAGTGCGGCAAGGGCTGACATCTCGGCGAGCCGGAGTACGGCTCGGGGGCGACGTCCTGGTTTTGAGAAGCAGGCGGCCGCGCCCGCGAACAGCGCTGCGGGCGCGAGCAGGGGCAGGTCGAGCAAGAGCACGGAATCCTCCTCAAGAGCTGCTTTGGCTGCGAGGAGTCGTACTGGAGCCGGCGATTTTAGGAAAATATATTGTGTGCTACAAAATGTTTTATAAAATGCATGAAACGACCGAGTGAACAGGATTGGCGCGAATGGAGCCAAGAGCAGGTGGCTCCCATCCGAGGCACGTTATCATTGTCGGCGGAGAAGGCTGCGTCGTCACGGATTGCACGCAGGACATGAGTTTACCGGTGCCCGGCTCAACCCGTCGCTTCGCGGTCGTACCTCCTGATGCGCGCAGGCGGCGCATCCGAATACATCGGCCGCGTCCATCTCCGTTGCTTCGCCGCAAGCCTCGCAGATCAGACCACCGCGCGTCCCTGTACGGCCGAAGCCTGGCGCGGCACACTTCGGACATGGGCTTGCCAGGCGCTGCGCGATGCGTTCTGCGCGTACATTCAGACTGTGCACGCGGGTCGGATTGAGATGAGCTCGCATGTCGGCTTCCAGGCGCGCCAGACCGTCCGGCGAGGCGGCTGCAGCGTCTCGAACGGCCACCTGCCGGTCAGCCTGAGAGATGACCCCTTTGGTCATGGCCAGGAGCGGGTCGTCCGGGTTCGGGCGAACGATCAGGCCATGAGACGGAAGCCATCCTGCTTCAGGAAAGGTCCGGCATCGCCGTTTGGCGCAAGGACGTGATGCGCGAAGTTCGGCGCCTCAGCCAGAGACTCTCGTGAACCACCAAGCCGCGTTGTTCGTCGACCAGGACCAGCAGCTCCATGCCCGCCGGAAGAACGGCACAGCCGGGTGCGGGCCGAAGGTGCCCTCGCCGGCGAGCCCGAGCGGTAGACCTGCCGCACGCATGCCGAGCCGCGCCTTGCGCAGGGCGACTTCGAGCATGGCAGCACGTCTCGGTATCTCACCCGGGAAGGTTCCGAGCTGATCCGGGTCGAGATTCATCGTGGGCTTGAGAGCGAGCCCGAGGTGATCAAACATGGGGCGCGCGATGGCGCGTTCCTTACCGTGCATGGTAGCGACCAGGGCCGAAGCATCGCGGTAGAGCGCAGCAGTCGATATGCGCATTGTCCCAGTTCTTTAGCTGCAACGAAACGGACGGGAGGGCCTAGTGAATACGGTGCAAATCGTCGCTCTGATCCTTTCGCCCTTGGCTTGGCTGCTTCTTGCGGGTGAGCCGTCACGGAGCACAACGAGGCGGCGTCGGAGAAGCGTTCGCCGAGGCGGTTATGTAGAAGGACTCGAGCGGGCAGTTCCGAGAGGTCACTCATGGAGGCGGCATTCTGAACAAGGTGGCTCTGATTCAACGGCTGAGGCGCATCGAGCGGAGATGCGCGGCCGAAGGGCTTCTTGAGATTACCTCAGTAGTTGGTCAGGCTTCTTTCGCCTCGGCACTGACCGCGGCTAATAAAGCCGTTGCCGCAACGATCTCGGTCCGAAGCGGCCGAATGGGCCGCAAACACCATCAGGCAAAGATAGTCTGTTCGGCGCGAGCGTCGCGAGCAGCTGCTCGCTTGTGCGCTGTGCATTTCTCCGTAACTTTCCCTTAAGCGACCGAATCGGGCAGGCACCTGCGACGCTCTACGTCCGCTCAGGAGGTGCGTCCGAAGGGCCGCGAATGACCGGGATGGACGCGAAGCCGTCGGCTGGGATTGGCCGTAAGCGGAATGGCTGCACTTGAGCAGGCCGACCGGAAAAGCAGACAGACTTCTCGCGACCGAGTATTTGTGAAAACGGAAACGCATGCCGAAATCGTAGAACAAACTCCTGCGTGGTAAGCGTGAAGCCCCGCCGGAAGTCGACTCTGACGCGGTTTAGACCTCTATTTCGGCGCCCGCTCAGGTAATTCTTGGGAAGATCCTTATATCGGCTCTGCGTTTTCACACATTCTCGACCCATCGCGGTCATTCCCGCGACGCCCCTGCTCTCTGCACGCTGCCGCAGTAGGCATCGGCCGTTCGGGATCTACGGGTTAGGACGCGTTCTTGGTGGCGAAGACCCTTCGGCAGTACGCAGCCAAGCGCTCCGGTCGGTCGGCCGCGTCGCGATAGGCGATATGCCCATCGGGTCGGACGAGGACGAGCGCCGGCTGGCCTTCCAGGCCGTAGGCGCCGTGTGCCTTTCCGTCGAGGTCCGACAACACAGGCACCTCTCCAACCTCGATGGCGGGGCCCGCCAGGACGAGACGGGGTCGCACCCAGCCCCACGGAGCGACGGCCATTATGGCGACGCGCAGCGAAGCGCCGGCTTCCGGTGACCGCCCGTCGAAGCACAGCAAGGCCCAGCCCGTCGTCACCCCGTCCGGATTGTAGAGGAATGGGAAGAGCGAACTCGTCCGGCCGCCAAGGGCCACCTCGGCCTCGGGGGCCCGCTCGCCGGCCCTCGGTCCACGTTGGAGGATATGGGTCACCCCCGAGAGGTGGTCCTCGTTGAGCGGGCTCTTCGGGTAGCTGACCGAGAGCTGCTGCAGGTCGTCCGTGCCCTGGAGCAGGGCGCCGATGCCGGGTACGACCTTGGCGGCTAGGCCGAGGGCCGCATCCGTGACGGGCCCCCGGTAGACAGTCCGGCGGAATCCCTTCGCCTGTTGCTCGCTGAGCCTGGCGTGCTCGCCGCCACGCTCGGTATCGTAGGATTCGAGAACGACGGGGGCCGCCTCCCCGCGCAGCACCGCCGCGAGCCGCCACGCGATCTCGACGGCATCATGCAGGCCGGCATTCATGCCCTGGCCGCCGATGGGCAGGGACAGGTGCCCGGCATCGCCGGCCAGGAACACCCGGCCGCGAGCGTATCCCGGCGAGACGCCGTACTGGAAGCGGCTGCGGGTCAGCCATTGCGGGTCGGTCAGCGTCAAGGTCTCGTCGCCCGTGACCTCGCGGGCCACCGCCTGGATCTCGTCGAGCGTCGGATCGCGGTCCGGCACGCCCGCGTCGTCGGCCAGGAAGAACAGCCGGTGATAACCGCCCCAGACCGGCATCACGCCGCAGAAGCCGCGCTCGTAGTAGAAGAACCAGAGCTGATCGGGCTCCAGCGAACGCCGCCAGGACAGCTTGGCGTCGACCTGACGGTTCATCCGGCTCTCGAACCGCTCGGGCTCGAAGCCCAGGCCCAGCTGGTCGCGCACCGTGCTCTTCGCGCCGTCGGCGGCGACGAGGTAGCGGCAGCGCAGGCGCTCCTCGGTTCCTTCCTCGCCGCGTCTCACCGTGACGGTCACGCCGTCGCCGTCCTGGGCGACGGACACGACCTTGCCGCCGCGCTGCATCCGGCCGCCACGCCCTTCGTAGGTTTCAATCAGGGTCGTCTCGATGACGTCCTGCCCGCTGTAGAGGACCTGCGGGTGGGGACTGGTAACGTCGTCGATCTGGATAGGTGTCGTCGGCGTACCGTTCATGAAGAAGTTCACCAACCGGACCGGGTAGGCGCGCTCCGCGATTATGTCGCGCAGGCCGACGGCTGCCAGGAGTTCCTGCGGCCGTGCCCAGAGGTTGTTGGCCCGGGAATACGCCCGGACCTCGGTCCGTTCTTCCAGAATCAAGCAATCGACCCCGTGGTGGCGCAGGGCGCACCCCGTGGTCAGGCCGACGGGACCGGCGCCCACGACGATGACTTCGGCGTCGAAGGGCTCAGTGGTCGCTTCGAATGGCATGGGGCCCCCTCGGGCTGGAGAACGGATGGGCTTACGCCGCGCAGATGCCGGGCACGTTCACCTTCCGGAACAGGTGCGGGCTCACGGTCGCGGTCTCGGGGTAGTCCGACAGGCGGGCGCGGAACTCCGGATTGGTGAAGGCGGCCCGGAAATCGGTGACGCTGTCCCAGACGGCGTAGTTCAGGAACACCCCGCTGCCGGCGATGCCGCGATGCAGCTGGGTCGATACGAACCCGGGCTGCCGCTTCATGACCTCCGCGTCGGCCGTCCAGGCGGCTAGCAGCCGGTCGGCATCTTCGGGCTGGGTGACGAAGGTGTTGATCAGGACAACCGGGCCGCCCTCGTCCTTCAGTTGGTCCGCCAGGGTGACGGTCCGGTCCATCTCGATGAACTTGGGCATGTCAGGCTCCTTGTGTCTGGGGTTGAGTGTCGATGGCCGCCGCCGGATCGGACCCCTCGATCCGCCGCTGCATCTCGCGCAGCAGGGTGCCGGCGGCCTCGAACGCCTCGGCCGAGAGACCGGACGTGAGGGCATCGGCCCAGCGCTCCTGCCGTGCGATGGCCGCGCGATATGCGGCGTTCCCCCGCTCCGTCGCCACAACCAGCATCGCCCTGCGGTGATGCGGATTGGGTTCGAGGCGGACGAAGCCGTCGGCCCGCATGTCGTCGACCAGGCGCTGAACGGCCTGCCGGGTCAGGCCCATGTTGCGGGCGATATGGGCGACCGGCAGCGGCACGGGCGAGAGCGCGATGGCGCCCAGCACCTGCCACCGGGCGCTCGTGAGGCCGAGGTCGCCGACCAACGCATCACCGGCTGCGAGCAGGTCGCCGTTCATGCGGAAGACCTCGATGACGAGGCCCGTCCAGGCCCGCCGGAGGCGCTCTTGGTCGCGCGCATTGCCTTCTGTCTTCGTGCCCATGGCCACCGATATGGAGCGTTGGAACATAACGTCAATATGACAATCCATTGTCATATTGACGTTGACCTGACCGGCCGGCTTTGGACCGGACTGATTGAGAGGATCAGCCAGGACCAGAGGAGTCGGACATGCGGCGAGGTCAGAAGACGAGCGCCGAGCCGGTCGTGCTGAAGCTGCGCCAGATCGAGGTGCAGACGGCCCAGGGCAAAAGCTTAGCACTGGCGTGCAAGGAGGCGGAGACCTCCGAGCAGAGTGTCTCACGCTGGCGCAAGGAGTACGGCGGCCTGCAGGTCGATCAGGCGCGGAAGATGAAGGAGCTTGAGCGCGAGAACGCTCGATTGCGGCGGCTCGTGGCCGATCTTTCCTTGGCGGGTCAGGTGCCGGCCGATGAGGATGCGCTGATCCGCGCCGTCATCCCCGTGGCATCCGAGTACGGGCGCTACGGCTACCGCCGCGTCACCGCGCGGCTGCAGGCCGACGGCTGGCAGGTGGGCAAGGACCGGGTTCAGCGCATCTGGCGTCGCGAGGGGGGCGCCGCCTCAGAACAAGCGCGATGTCGTCATGATGTCAGCGTGAAATCGGGAGGTACGACGGGTAACGAAGTCCTAAATGCATCCGCCTTCTAAGCTGAATACGAGGGCTCGATTCCCTTCACCCGCTCCAGTCCTGCCCACCGCGCCGGGCGGCCGCGAGCCTCTCCGCTCTCTGTCCTGTCAGGCGATGCCCGTGAAGAAGGTGGCGTAGCCGTCCTCGTGCACCCGGGCGAGATAGGCCCGGTACGGGGCGTAGCCCGGCTCCTCCGGCCCGATCCGCCCGTACCCGTGCGCGCCGGCCTGCTCGGGCAGCAGCGCCAGGGGCGCCGCGGCCGGGGTCAGCTGGGTGCCGCGCCCCGCGTGGAGGGTGGTCAGGACCCCGTACATCTCGCCCTGGATGTTCGGGCGGCACAGCACCGCGAGGCGGTGCTGTCCGTGCCAGTTGGTCACCAGATAGATCATGCCCGACTGGCTCGGCACGGCGACGCTGCCGGATTGCGCGAAGGGGGCGTCGAGCCGCTCGGCCTCGCGGAACACGAGGCGGGCCGCGTCCGGATCCCAGGCGATCTCGGTGCGGTAGGCGAAGATCGCACCCGCCGACCCGAAGGAAGGCCGAAGGGTGAGATAGCGCCCCTCGATCCAGGCCACGCTCTCCCGCGAGTAGGAGCCGAGCTCGTCGGGCGCGTGGCGGGCCGTCTCCGGAGCCGGTCGCCCCGTCTCCTGGCGGAGGGACTGGCCCAGGGCCTCCTCCAGCCGGATCGTCGTAGCCAGGGTGAAAGGCCGGCGGCCGGCCAGCGCCTTCTCCAGGGTCGAGATGCTGATCCGGGCCTCTTCGGCCAGCGTCTGCCGGGAGATGCGCCGGCGGGCCAGCGCCTCGCGCACGGTCTGGGCAATGGCGCGGCTCTGCGCCTCGGACAGTTCGATCTCGCTCACAGGCACGGCTCGCACGGGCTTGACCCGCACAGATCCGCACGAATCCGCACATTTGCGCAAGCGCGGCCAAGCTGGCCGTCCACGCCGACCGGTCAGGAACGCCCCGCCTCCGAGGCCAGCTCGGTCTCGACGATCAGCCGGAGCGGGCCGGCCTGCAGCGCCTCCAGGGGCCAGCAGGTGACGAGGTCGAGGTGCCGGCCGGGGGCCTGGGGGTCGAGGCCCGAGGCGTCCCAGCGCGCCACCCGCGTGCCGGTGACGCGAAAGCGCAGGGTCCGGCCGTCGCGGCCCGTCACGGTGACGGGATCGCCGGGCCTAAGCTGCCCCAGAACCGCGAATTGCGTGTCGCGGTGGGCGGCGATGACGGCGGTTCCGGGCGCGCCGGCCTCCGGGGTGCCGTCCAGATGGCCGGGGCCGAAGGCCAGGGCCTGACCGCTCCCGCCCCGCAGCACCACGAAACTGCGGCCGGCGACCGTGAGGCGGGCGACCGGCTCGGTGTCGGCCCAGGGCCAGGGCCGGGCCGGCCGGCCCTCGGCCAGGGTGCGGGCGAAGGCGCGCTCCAGCAGCACCTGCGCCAGGGCGGCCTTGGCGGGGATCCAGGCGGCCTGTGCCGCCATCCCGATCCCCGCGAGGGTGAGGAGGGCGGCCAGCGCCCTCCCCAGCCCGGTCGCCGGACGGCGGCTCATCGCGTGGCCCCGGTCCGCCGGTCGCCGATCGTCAGGCCGGTGCCCAGCAGGAGACCCAGCAGGGCGAGGATCAGGCCCAGGCCGAGCTGCGCCCGGATCCCGGCCCCGGTCTGCGGCAGGTCGATGGCCGCGCCGTCGGCGCGGATCGGCACGATCCGGGCCGCCCCGTCGTCGGCGGGCGCGGCGCCGGGCCGGTCCGTCCCGAACACCTTGGCGAAGTCCCAGCCCGCCGGCAGGTTCAGCGGCAGGTCGGCGGCGACGAGGGGCGTGCCCGGCGCGCGGCGCGGGGTCGCGTCGATGGCCACGAGGCTGGTCAGCCGCGTCGTCAGGCCGTGCTCCAGGGCCAGCGCCAGGATGGCGGCGTCGGCCGCGTCCGCGCCGAGGCGCCCGGTGATGCGCGCCGTCTCGGTTTCGCCGATCCGGGAGCGCGCCCAGACCTTGGAGATGCCGGCGCCGGCGCGCGCCCCGGCGAGGGGGAGCGTCCGGGTCCAGGTCCGGCCGCCCAGCCGGCCCGAGACGGTCACGGTCCCGTGGACCGTCTCATGGTCCGCCCCCGGCAGCTGCGCGGCGAAGACCAGCGGCTCGCCGCGGTAGAGGTCGGGCAGCGCGCCCGGCGTGACCGCGACGCCCGGGACCGAGAAGGTCGCGGTCAGGTCGGTGACGGTGGGGGATTCCAGCTTCTCGTAGAGCGCGCGGGTCCGCTCGCCGACCTGCGCGAGGTCGCGGATCTCCGTGAAGCTGCCGCGGCCGATCTCGGCGGCGTGGCGCATCAGGTGGCCGTTCGGCGCCGAGCCGATGCCGACCATGAACAGGCGCGAGCGCCCGAGATCGGCGTGGATCGCCGCGAAGATCCGCTCCTCGTCGCCGACGGCGCCGTCGGTGAGGAACACGACCTGGCGCACGCGCCCGTCCTCCGGATGGGGATCGGCGAGCGCCGCCTTGAGCGGCGCCAGCATCTCGGTGCCGCCGCGGGCCTCCAGGGCGGTCACGAAGGCTTCCGCCTCCGCCAGGGCTGCCGGCGTCGCCGGGACCGGCTCGGGATGCAGCGCGTCCCAGGTGTCGTCGAAGCGGATGACGTTGAAGCGGTCCCGCGGGGTCAGGCGACCGAGGCCCGCGAGCAGCCCGGCCTTGGCCTGCCGCATCGAGGCGCCCGACATTGAGCCGGAATTGTCGATGACGAAGGTGACGTCGCGCGCCGGCCGGGCGGCCGCGTCGGCCTCGATCGCCGGCGGGTTCACGGTGGCCAGCAGGTAGGTCCGGCCCGCCACGCTCTCGCGGAACAGGCCGAGGCCGGGCACCCGGCTCGGGACCGGCGCCCAGGTCAGTTCGAGGTCGCGATCGGCGGGGACAACGCCCTCGGCGAGCGTGACGGTGCGCACCTCCGGGCCGGTCTCGGTCACGCGGATCGCGTGGGTGGCGCTCTGAACGGCGCCGACGGCGAAGCCCGCCTGGAGTCGCACGGTGACGGCGACCGGGTTGGTCGGCGGCGACAGGGCGGGGTCGAGCACCGGCGGGCTGATCCGGGCGCGATCCGGAACCGGGTCGCGGGCTGCCCCGGCCGCGCCGTCGAGGGAGACCGCGTCCACGGAGGCAGGGGCGGGATTGTAGCGGGGCGCGACCACCAGGGGCAGGCGCAGCGTCCGCGTCTCGCCGGAGACGGGGATCGTCTGCTGATAGGTGATCTGGACCAGCACCGTCTCGCCGGGGCCGATATTGGCGACCGCGTTGGTGAAGACGTTGGGCCGCTCCTGCGTGGTGAGTGCCGCCGACTGCCCGGCCGCCTTCGCGGCCTCGTAGGCGCGCTTGGCCGCCGCCCGCTCGCGGATGTCGGCGACGATCACGCGGGCGCCGACGACGAGCTTCATCCCGTCGACGGCCGCGTCCTCCGGAAGCGGGTACACGTAGGTGCCCTCGACCCAGTCCGCCGTGACGTTGCGGAAGGCCTGAGTGACGGTGGCCCGGGCGGTCGGGCCGCTGACGTCGACGCTGATGTCGGTCGCGAGCTGGACGGCCTCGACCGGCGCGGTGCCGGCCGGCCCGCGCAGCGTGAGGCCGCCCCGCGCCGGGCCCGGCGCCGCGTGGGCCGAGGCGAGCATGACGAGGAGCGCCAGCAGCGCGAGGAAGAGCGGTGACAGCGCGGCGTTGCTGGGGGGCTCGATCGCGGATCGTGGAGCGAAGAACGGCATCGGGAAATCCTCCTGCGCCGGCGGATCGGGGCCGGCTCGCCGCTGAAGCTCCCGCGACCGCCGCTGCGCCGCCACGAGAAGCTTCGCCCTTTCTCAGGCCCGAGCCGCACCCGCCGGTCGGACCCGGGCGGATCTGTGCGGAGCCGGTGCGGAGCTGTGCGCCCCGCGGCGCTTCCTGACGGCTCCGCTCCCGGCTTGACATATGCGCAATCTGCGTCTTAGTTATACTCAATGTGAGTAGAAATCGACCGATGACCGAATCCGAGTTCCTGGCAGGCTATGATCCGGCGGCCTACGAGCGGCCCGCCCTGGCGGTCGACCTCGTCCTGCTCGGGATCCGGGCGGGGCGGCTCGCGGCTCTCCTGCTGCGGCGGAGCCGGCAGCCGCAGGCCGGCCTCTGGGCGCTGCCGGGCGGGTTCGTGGGCATCGCCGAGACCCTCGACGCCGCCGCGGAGCGCGTCCTGCGCGAGAAGGCCGGGATCGGGCGGGCGCGGCTCGAGCAGCTCTACACCTTCGGCGCCGTGGACCGGGATCCGCGGATGCGCATCGTCTCGGTCGCCTACCTGGGGCTGCTGCCGGAGGCGGCCTTCGCCGAGGCCCTGGCGGGCGGCGCCGGGCTCGCGGCGGCGACGCTGGTCGTGCCCTGGGCGGGCGAGGCCGGCGGCCCAGTCTCGGCCGGGACCGAGGACGGCGCCCCCCTCCCCCTCGCCTTCGACCACGCCGACATCCTCGCGCTGGCCGTGAAGCGGCTGCGCGGCAAGCTCGACTACACGGATGTCGGCTTCGCGCTGCTCCCGGAGCACTTCACCCTCCGGCAGCTCCAGGACGTGCACGCGGCGATCCGCGGCGCGCCCCTCAACAAATCCGCCTTCCGCCGCCGCATGCGCGACCGGGGCTGGATCGCGCCGACGGGCGCCCGCGAGGCCGGGACGGCGTTCCGCCCCGCCGAACTCTTCCGCTTCGACAGGTCGGGTCAGTTCTAAACCTTTGTTTTAGCGCGCTCTCTTGAGCCGAACCGGTGTCCACTTCGGCCGAGAGCGCTTCGAGGAGACCATCATGGCCACGGTCCGCAACATCGGTGTGATCGCCCAGCTCCGGAGCGAGGCGAGCAGCCACATCATCCGCTTCCGCAACGGCCGGGTCCGGCAGAGCGGGCGGGGTCTGGTCTTCTGGTTCCGGCCCGAGACCGCCAGCATCAGCGAGGTGCCGGTCGACGACCGCGAGATGACCCTGTTCGTCCGCGGCCGCAGTCGGGACTTCCAGACCGTCGTGGTCCAGGGGACGATCGGCTGGCACGTCGTCGATCCGGAGCTGCTGGCGAGCCGGGTCGACTTCTCGATCGACCTCCGCACCGGGCGCCTCCAGGGCGAGCCGATCGAGCGGATCGAGGCGCGCCTCGGCGGCATCGCCAGCCAGGCGGCGCTGCAATATCTCGGGGCAAGCCCGATCGGCGCCCTCCTCGACGCGGGTCCGGAGCCGCTGCGCGCTGTGCTGGAACGGGTGCTGTCCGACGCCCCGGCGCTGGCCGAGATCGGCGTCGCGGCGGTGTCGGTGCGGCTCACCAACCTCGCGCCGACCAGCGAGCTGGAGCGCGCCCTGCAGACGCCGACCTTCGAGGCCCTGCAGCAGAAGGCCGACGAGGCGACCTTCGCGCGGCGGGCTCTGGCGGTCGAGAAGGAGCGCGCCATCGCGGAGAACGAGCTCGCGACCAAGACCGAGCTGGCCCGGCGCGAGACCGTGCTGATCGCGCAAGAAGCCGAGAACGCCCGCGACCGCGCCGCCGGCGTCGCGGAGGCGCGGGGCCTGGAGGCGGCCGCCGAGGCCGAGCGGATCCGGCTCGTCGAGGGCGCACGGGCCGACGCGGAGCAGCGCCGTGCCGCCGTCTACCGGGACATGCCGCCGGCGGTCCTGCTCGGGCTGGCGGCCCGGGAACTCGCCGGCAAGCTGGAGACGATCGAGCACGTCAACGTCACGCCCGACCTGCTGGCGGCAATCCTCGGCGAGTTCCGGGGCGCGCTTCCCGCGCGGCTCGCGCCGCGCTGAGGAGGCCTGCCATGCCGGCCGTCACCCCCCGCGTGGTCTTCGTGATCCGCGACACGGATTACGAGCTGCTCATCGCCCGGCACGCGACCCGCGGCCAGGTCCGGTTCTTCCTGGAGAGCCGGGGCCAGACGCTCGCCGAGGTCGAGGCGCGCCACGCGCAGTTCCAGGCCGCGCTCGCCGAGGCCCGGGCCTCCGTGCCCCTGGACTGGCGGCAGGCCCTGGTGCGGCGCCCCGACCTCGACCGCTTCCTCTTCGCCCCCGAGGACGTGGTCGTGGCCGTGGGGCAGGACGGGCTCGTGGCCAACGTCGCCAAGTACCTCGACGGGCAGCCGGTGGTCGGCGTCAACCCGGCGCCCGACCTCTACGACGGCGTGCTGGCCCGGGCTCGGGTCGAGGCCCTGCGCGCGCTCCTGCCCGCCAGCGCGGCCGGCGCCGCGCCCCTCCAGCGGCGTACCATGGTGCAGGCGACCTTCGACGGCGGCGAGCGGCTGCTCGCCCTGAACGAGATCTTCGTCGGCCACCGCAGCCACCAATCGGCGCGCTACCGCATCGACGACGGGGCGCGGGCGGAGGACCACTCGTCGAGCGGGCTGATCGTGGCCTCGGGCACCGGCCTGACCGGCTGGGCGCGCTCGATCAGCGAGGCGACGCACCTCACCGTGGAGGTGGGCATCGAGGAGGCGGCCTTCGGCTACTGGGTGCGCGAGCCGTTCCCGAGCGTCGCCACCGGCACCGACCTGCGCGGCGGCAAGTTCGCCGGGTCGCCGCTCACGGTGGTGTCGCGGATGAACGAGGGCGGCGTGGTGTTCTCCGACGGGATCGAGCAGGATTTCGTCGCCTTCGACTGGGGTCGGCGGGTCAGCCTCGCGCCGGCCGACCGCACCTTCAACCTCGTGGCCGCGTAGCGCGGCCCCGACCGGGAGCCCGATGATCGCCATCCGGACCGACCGCCTGATCCTGCGGCGCTTCAGGCCGGACGACGCCACCGACCTGTTCGCCTACCTCCGCCGGCCGCGGGCGCGCTGCTTCCTGAGCGGCCGCCTCGACACGCCGGCGGACGCGGAGGCGGAGGCCTTGCGGCGCAGCCGCGACGACGAGCATGTGGCCGTGTGTTTGGCCGCGTCCGACCGGCTGATCGGCGACCTGTTCTGCCTGCCCGAACCGCCCGACACGTTCTCGGTCGGCTGGAACTTCAACGCCGCGTACGGCGGCGCGGGCTTCGCCCTTGAGGCCGCGACCGCTCTGTTCGGATACCTGTTCTCCGAGTGGCAGGCGCGGCGGCTCTACGCCTATGTCGAGGAGGACAACGCCGCCTCGCGCCGCCTGTGCGAGACGCTGACGATGCGCCGCGAGGGCCTGTTTCGCGAGTTCGTCACCTTCGCGGACGACGATCAGGGCAACCCGATCTTCGAGAACACGATGCAGTACGCCATCCTGCGCCGGGAATGGGCGGAGCGCTCCGCGCGCGGCTGAGGCCGGTCCGGCACTGTCCAAAGACCCCGGCTGAATACGCCGGCGGCATTCAGCTGCTTTCGCGGGCGTCGGACCGGTCGAATCGCGGCGCGAAGACGGTGTCCGTCATCACGAGCGCAGCGAAGTGGCCCAGGGCCGCGCGACGTCCGGCGGCCTGGCGCTGCTGGATTGCTTCGCTCCGCTCGCAAGGACGGCGGTGCAGTTCTTCGCCAGCGCCGACGGGCAAGGCGCGCCGCCGATCCGGTCGGTCCCTGCATCTGGCACGCTTCTTGGTTCGTATTCGCCAGCGCAGCGTCGCCCCGGCGGCGGCTAGAGGTTGGCGTGCCGTCGATGTGGTGAGGTGCCGGGCGACCGGATCTCCGCGACTGCCTTGAGCCTGTCCCGAGCTCCGATCCCTCCGTTTCAGCACCGGCACGCGCCGTCCGGCGGATCGTGCGATCCGCCCTCTGAGGAGAGTCGATATGTGCGACCGTCACGGCGATTATCGCGTCCCGGATTTCACGCGGTTCAAGCCCAGCCGCAGGCGCTTCCTTGGCGGGACCGCCGCCGCGCTGACCCTGGCGGTGGGTCCGGGCCTGACGAGCCCGGCCGCGGCGGCCACCGGCATCCGGGCGACCCACGGCACCGGCTTCTGCAATCTGAACTTCTTCCTGGCCGAGGCGATGCAGCTCGCCAAGGATGACGGGCTCACCATCGACTTCGTCAACACGCCGACCTTCTCGGACCAGGTCACCTTCCTCGGCATGGGCCAGGTCGACGCCGGCGTGATGCCCTACACCAGCTTCATGGCCCTCTACGACGCGGGCGCCCCGGTGAAGATCGTGGCCGGCGGCGGCATCGAGGGCTGCGTGCTGGTCGCCCAGCCCGGCCTCGACAGCCCGGAGAAGCTCAAGGGCAAGACGCTCGGCACCTTCCAGCTCGATACGCTCGAGGTGCTGCCCTACGATTGGCTGAAGAAGAACGGCGTCGCCTTCAAGGACATTACCGTCCGCTACATGGGCTCGACCCCTGAGGCCGTGGAGGCGTTCCGGGCCGGGGCGCTGGACATCATCTCGACGATCGAGCCCTACGGCACGGCGCTGCTCACCGACGTGAAGGGCGCGGTCAAACTCTCCGACGGCACCGACATCTACGGCAAGGGCTACACCGACTGCGTGCTGGCGGTCCGCAACGAGCTGATCGCCAAGAACCCGGCCGCCGTGAAGGCCCTGATCAAGGGCATGATGAAGGCCCAGGCCATGGCGGAGGGCGACCCCCAGGCCGCCCTGAACAAGCTCGTCGGCTCCTACTACAAGACCTCGATGAGCAACGCCCAGCTCGCCATGGGCCGGCAGCCCTCGGTGGTGGACGCCCGCAACCAGACGCAGTTCATCCTCGACCGGACCGATTCCGTCGCCGAGATGGGCTACATCAAGAAGAAGCCCGGCCGTGACGCGATCGACTGGACCCTGCTGGAGCAGGTCATCGCCGAGAACCCGGATCTCTATGGCAAGCTCAAGCTGAAGTCGGCCTGAGCGGATGGCCGTCGACCTCGCCCGCGCCGCCGTCCCACATATCCGGCCGCGCCTCCCGTTCGGTCCGCGCCTCGCGCTGCCCGACGGGCTCGTCCCGCTCCTGCAGCGGACCGGCTGGATGCTGGTCTCGGTCGGCTGCTTCGCCGGCCTGTGGGAGCTGCTCTGGGCGCTCGGCCTCGCCGACGCCAAGCTCCTGCCGCCGCCGCACATCTTCCTCGGCAACCTCGCCGAGCAGGCGCGCTTCTTCAACACCGCCCAGCGCTGGCAGATCGGCACCGGGATGAATACCGGCCCGAGCCCCGCCATGGCGGTGCTGATCACCGTGCTCGCCTCCACCGGCCGGGTTCTGGCGGGACTCGCCCTGGCCGCGACCCTGTCGATCCTCGTCGGCGTCGCGATCCGCTACGTCGTGCTGTTCGAGCGGCTGACGCTTCCGACCATCACGCTGCTCGCCCCGGTCTCGCCGATCGCGTGGCTGCCGGTGGCGATCTTCATGTTCGGGATCGGCAACGCCCCGGCGATCTTCATGGTGTTCATTGCCCTGTTCTTCACGATGGTCCTCTCGACCATCCACCAGATCGACGGGGTCAACCGGAACTACATCAACGTCGCCCGGACCATGGGGGCGACGAAGCGCCAGATCTACGCGCGGGTGATCGTGCCGGCGATCCTGCCGGGGCTGCTCGCGGTGCTGCGTCTCAACCTGTTCGGCGCCTGGATGGTGGTGCTGGTCGCCGAGGCGACCGGCGTCGGATACGGGCTCGGGCAGGTGATCATGCTGGCGCGCAACACCTTCAACCCGTCGCTCGTCTTCTTCACCATCACGCTGATCGGCCTGCTCGGCTTCGCCTTCGACCTGCTGTTCCGGCTGGTCCAGCGGCGGCTCTTGTACTGGCTGCCGCGCGACGCGGGGTCCTCCCTTGGCCTCTGAGCCCGCATCCCAGGACGCCGTCTCGTGCCGCGGCGTCGCTAAGGTCTGGGCGGCCGGCACCGCCCGCGCCCACGAGGCGCTGCGCGACATCGACCTCACCGTGCGCCCCGGCGAGTTCGTGGTGTTCCTCGGCCCCTCGGGCTGCGGGAAGAGCACGCTGCTCTACCTGATCGCCGGGCTCGAACCCGCCTCCGGGGGCGAACTCCTGGCCTTCGGCGAACCAGTCACCGGCCCCTCGCCGGAGCGCAGCCTGATCTTCCAGGAGACCTCGCTGCTGCCCTGGCTCAGCGTCTGGCAGAATGTCAGCTTCGGCCTGTCGCTGAAGGGCGTGCCGGAGGCCGAGCGCCGGAGCATCGCGCGGGCCGCGCTCCAGCGTGTCGGCCTCGCCGAGGCCTTCGACAAGCGGCCGGACGAGCTGTCCGGCGGCATGCGCCAGCGGGTGGCGGTGGCCCGGGCGCTGGCCATGCGCCCGAAGGTCCTGCTGATGGACGAGCCCTTCGCGGCGCTCGACGTCCAGACCCGCCAGAAGATGCAGGACTTCCTGCTCGACGTCTGGCGCGACAGCGGCGCCTCGGTGCTGTTCGTGACCCACCACATCGACGAGGCGGTGGCGCTCGCCGACCGGGTGGTGGTGTTCACCGCCCGCCCCGGGCGGATCAAGACGATCGTCCGCAACGACCTCGCCCGCCCGCGCGACCCGTTCTCGCCCGAGGCCGAGGCGCTGCGGCGGCACCTCACCGAGCTTCTGCGCGACGAGGTCGACCGGGCCTTCGCCGAGCAGGAAGCGCTCGTCTGAACCCCCTTCCCCAACACGGACACGACCATGACCACATCGCTGATCCGCAGCCGGCGGATGATCACCCGTACCCTCGACCACGATCGCTGGGAGGAGATCGCCGACGGCGCGGTCCTCCAGAAGGACGGCGTGATCGAGGCGGTCGGCACCTACGCGGACCTGCACGCCCGCTACCCCGACGCCCCCGTGATCGGCTCGGGCCGCGAGATCCTGCTGCCGGGCTTCGTCAACGGCCACCACCATGTCGGCCTGACGCCGGTGCAGCTCGGCTCCCCCGACATGCCGCTCGAGCTGTGGTTCGTCACCCGCATGGTGGCGCGCAACCTGAACCTCTACCTCGACACCCTGTACTCGGCCTTCGAGATGGTCGGCTCAGGGATCACCACGGTCCAGCACATCCACGGCTGGATGCCCGGCAGCCTGGAGGAGGTCGAGGCGCGCTCCAACGAGGTGCTGCGCGCCTATCGCGACATCGGCATGCGGGTCTCGTACTGCTTCGCGGTCCGCGACCAGAACCGCCTCGTCTACCAGGCCGATAGGGACTTCGTGGCGAGCCTGCCGGCGCCGCTGCAGGACCCGATGAAGCGCTGGTTCGAGCGCTTCCAGATGTCCCTGGAGGACAATTTTTCGCTCTTCCGCAGCCTGCATGCCGACCAGGAGGGCGCGTCGCGGGCCAAGATCCAGCTCGCGCCCGCAAACCTCCACTGGTGCTCCGACGCGGCCCTCGAAGGGCTGGCCGGCCTATCCGAATCCTACGACGTGCCGATGCACATGCACCTCGTCGAGACCGCCTACCAGAAGGCCTACGCGGAGAGGCGCGGCGGCGGCACCGCCCTGGAATACCTCGACCGGTTCGGCATGCTCGGGCCCCGCCTGACCCTCGGCCACGGCGTCTGGCTGAACGAGTCCGACATCGAGCGGGTCGCCGCGACCGGCACCTGCATCTGCCACAATTGCTCGTCGAACTTCCGGCTGCGCTCCGGCGTGGCGGCGCTCAACCGCTTCGAGGCCAAGGGGATCAACACGGCGATCGGCCTCGACGAGGCCGGCATCAACGACGACCGCGACATGCTGCAGGAGATGCGCCTCGTGCTGCGCGCCCACCGGGTGCCCGGCATGGACGAGGCCGACGTGCCGAGCATGGCGCAGGTGCTGCGGATGGCGACCGTCGGCGGCGCCCGCACCACCCCCTACGGCGACAGCCTCGGCACGATCGAAGTCGGCAAGGGCGCCGACCTCGTCCTGATCGACTGGGACCAGATCGCCTACCCGTATCTCGACCCGGAGACGCCGCTCCTCGACGCGGTGATCCAGCGGGCCAAGACCGGGGGCGTCACCGCGGTGCTGTGCGAGGGTGAGGTGCTCTACGCGGACGGGCGCTTCACCCGGGTCGACCGCGACGCCGCCCTGAAGGCGCTCCACGACGACCTGTCGCGGGCGCTCTCGGACGACGAGGTCGAGCGGCGCCAGCTCTCGAAGGCGCTGCTCCCCCACGCGCGGCGCTTCTACGCCGATTACATCGACCCGTCGCGGCACGAGCCGTTCTACCGCCCGAGCTCGCGCGTCTGAGGCGCAGGCCCGGGCCGCGCTTCAGCGGACCAGGCAGGGCTTCTTGTTGTCGAAGGTCCAGCCGGGGATCAGGAACTGCATGGCGGCCGCATCGTCGCGGGCGCCGAGGCCGTGGTCGCGGTAGAGGGCGTGCGCCTCCTCCACCGCCGACATGTCGAGCTCGATGCCCAGGCCCGGCCGCTCCGGGACCCGCACGAGGCCGCCGCGGATCGCCAGCGGCTCCTTGGTCAGGCGTTCGCCGTCCTGCCAGATCCAGTGCGTGTCGATCGCCGTGACGGTGCCGGGCGCCGCCGCGGCCACGTGGGTGAACATGGCGAGCGACACGTCGAAGTGGTTGTTCGAGTGCGAGCCCCAGGTCAGGCCGTGGTCACGGCACAGCTGGGCCACCCGGACCGAGCCGGCGAGCGTCCAGAAATGCGGGTCGGCGAGCGGGATGTCGACGGCGCCGAGCTGGATCGCGTGGTTCATCTGCCGCCAGTCGGTGGCGATCATGTTGGTGGCGGTGGGCAGGCCGGTGGCGCGGCGGAACTCGGCCATGATCTCGCGTCCCGAGAACCCGCCCTCGGCGCCGCAGGGATCCTCCGCGTAGGCCAGCACGTGGCCCTGGCCCTTGCAGAGGCGGATCGCCTCGTCGAGCGACCACGCGCCGTTCGGGTCGAGCGTCACGCGGGCCTTGGGGAAGCGCGCGTGGATCGCGGTGACGGCGGCGATCTCCTCCTCGCCCCGCAGCACGCCGCCCTTCAGCTTGAAGTCGTTGAAGCCGTACTGGTCGTAGGCGGCCTCGGCGAGGCGGGCCACGGCCTCCGGCGTCAGCGCTTCCTCGTCGCGCAGGCGGAACCAGCCGTCGCGGGCCGTGGGCGCGCGGTACTCGAGATCGGTGCGGGTGCGGTCGCCGACGTAGAACAGGTAGCCCAGCATCTCGACGGCGTCGCGCTGCTGGCCCTCGCCCAGAAGGGCGGCCACCGGCACGTCGAGGTACTGGCCGAGCAGGTCGAGGAAGGCGGATTCGACCGCCGTCACCGCGTGGATGGTGATGCGCAGGTCGAAGGTCTGCAGCCCGCGCCCGCCGACGTCGCGGTCGGCGAAGCGCGCCCGCATGGCGTTGAGCACCGCATTCCAGGCGCCCAATGGCCGGCCGACCACGAGGTCCCGGGCATCCTCCAGGGTCTTGCGGATGCCCTCGCCGCCGGGGACCTCGCCGAGACCGGTGGCGCCGGTGGAGTCGGTCAGGATCACGAGGTTGCGGGTGAAGTACGGCCCGTGCGCGCCCGAGAGGTTGAGCAGCATGCTGTCGTGGCCGGCCACCGGCACGACATTCATGGCGGTCACGGTCGGCGTGTGGCGGGCGGCGTGGCGGCTCTCGTTCGACGTGGCGTGATCCATGGCGTCCTCCTCGGGGCCCCCGGCCGGTCTTCGCCGGGCGCGAGGCGGGATCGATGCGGGGCCGGACCGGCCGGGAGCCGGTCCGACTGGCGGGCGGGTCAGTGGGGCTTGAGCTCGACGCGGCGGATCTCGCCGACCACCACGAGGTAGCAGAAGCAGGCGACGAGGGCGTTCAGGCCGACGAAGACGAGGGCGCCATTGAACGAGCCCGTGCTCTGGACGATGTAGCCGATGGCGATCGGCGTGGTGATGCCGGCGGTGTTGCCGAAGGTGTTGAACAGGCCGCCCGAGAGGCCGCCGCTCTCCCGCGGGGAAGTGTCGGCGACGACCGCCCAGCCGAGCGCGCCGATGCCCTTGCCGAAGAAGGCGAGCGCCATCAGGCCGACCACGAGGGCGTCCGCCTGGACGTAGTTGCAGCCGATGATGCTCATCGACAGCAGCATGCCGCCGACGATCGGGATCTTGCGGGCCGCCGTCAGCGAGAAGCCGCGGCGCAGGAGCATATCGGAGATCACGCCCCCGAGGATGCCGCCGATGAAGCCGCAGAGCGCCGGCAGCACCGCCGCGAAGCCGGCCTGCAGGATCGACAGGCCCCGCTCCTTGACGAGGTAGACCGGGAACCACGTCAGGAAGAAGTAGGTCAGCACGGTGATGCAGTACTGGCCGACATAGATGCCGAGCAGCATCCGGTTGGCGAGCAGCTGGCGCAGCGTCCGGCCGGCATCGCCCTGCCTGCCCCGGCTCTGCCCGTCCATGTCGAGCAGCGCGCCGCCGGCCTCGATGTAGTCCCGCTCCGCCTGGTTCATCGACGGGTGGTTCTTCGGGCTGTCGACAACGCGCAGCCACAGAACCGCGAAGACGATGCCGAGCAGGCCCATGCTGGTGAAGACGTGGTGCCAGCCGAAATTGTGGACGATCCACGCCATCAGCGGCGTGAACAGCACCGTGGCGAAGTACTGCGCCGAGTTGAAGAACGCCGAGGCCATGCCGCGCTCCCGGGTCGGGAACCACGCGGCGACGATCCGGGCATTGGCGGGGAAGACCGGCGCCTCGGTGAGGCCGACGGCGAGCCGCAGGGCGAAGAGCAGCACCACGGCGGTCAGGCCGGTGAAGAAGCCGACGGCGCCCTGGAGCAGCGTGAAGCCGGACCAGAGGGCGACGGCGGCGGCGTAGACCCACTTGACGCTGTAGCGGTCGAGGAGCCACCCGCCCGGGATCTGGGCGAGGACGTAGGACCACGCGAAGGCCGAGAAGACGTAGCCCATCTGGACCGGCGAGAGGCCGAGTTCCTTGGCCATGTCGGGCCCGGCAATCGAGATGGTCGCGCGGTCGGCGTAGTTGATCGTGGTGGCGGCGAACAGCATCGCCACGATGAGGAAGCGGACGCGGGTGCGGCGACCCGCATCGGCGGCGTCGAGCAGGGTGCTCGTCGCGCCGCTCGAACTGGCACTCATGGACGTTCTCCCTGGCTCGTCGCCGCCCGGTTGATCCAGGAAGCGGGTCGTTGCCGCCGTTGGCTCGGCGGGTCGGTCGTTGGTCGCGTCTTGGGGGTTCAGCGGCGGTCGCCGATCAGGGCCGTCAGCTCGGCGCGCTCGGCCGCGTCGAGCTCGGTCAGCGGCGGCCGGACCGGGCCGGCGTGGCGGCCGACGGCGCTCATGCCCGCCTTGACGATCGAGACCGCGTAGCCGCGCTTGCGGTTGCGGATCGCGATGTAGGGGAGGACGAAGTCGCGCAGCTCCCGGTAGACCGCGTCGCGGTCGCGGCGGCGCACGCTGTCGTAGAAGGACAGCGCCCATTCGGGCAGGAAGTTGAAGATCGCCGACGAGTAGGTGGTGACGCCCATCTCCAGATACGGCAGCGCGAAGGTCTCGGCGGTCGGCAGGCCGCCGACATAGGTCAGGCGGTCGCCCAGGGCGGCGTAGACCCGGGTCATCAGCTCGACGTCGCCGACGCCGTCCTTGAAGCCGACGAGGTTCGGGCAGCGCTCGCACAGGCCGGCCAGCGTCTGCTCGTTGAGCTGGGCGTTGGCGCGGTTGTAGACGATGATCCCGAGGGACGTCGCGCGGCAGACCGCCTCGATATGGGCGGCGAGACCGGCCTGCTCGGAGCCGACGAGGTAGGGCGGCAGCAGCAGGATCCCGTCCGCGCCGGCGGCCTCGGCGGCCCGGGCCATCTCGACCGCCAGGGCGGTACCCTGTCCGGCTGGGGCGATGACAGGGGTCCGGCCGCGGGTCTCCTCGACGGCGGCGCGCAGGACACGGTCGATCTCGGCGGGCGTCAGCGAGAAGAACTCGCCGGTGCCGCCGGCGGCGAACAGGCCCGACACCTTGTAGTCGGCGAGGCGTCCGAGATTGTCCCGGTAGGCGGTCTCATCGAAGCTGAAATCGTCGCGGAAATGCGTGACCGGGAAGGACAGCAGGCCGGAGCCCAGCACGCGCGCCATCTCGGCCGGGGTCATGCTCGCCATCGATTCCTCTCCCTGGAACGCACCATTCGGTGTCGCGTCTGGGTTAGGCGCCGGCGTTAAATGCGTCCAACGTTGATTTTGGCTGGATTATCCCGGATCCTGCATCAATGTTCGACCTCGGCCATGCCCGCAGCTTCGTCGCCGTCGCCGAGGAGATGCATTTCGGCCGGGCCGCGGCGCGGCTGAACCTGACCCAGTCGCCGCTGTCGCGGCAGATCCAGATGCTGGAGCAGACCCTCGGGGTGACGCTGCTGGAGCGGACCACGCGCGCGGTGCGCCTGACCCCGGCGGGCCGCACCTTCCTGGCCGAGGCCTACCGGGTGCTGGCGGCCGCCGAGAACGCCGCGCGCATCACCCGGCGCGCCGCGCGGGGCGAGAGCGGGGTGCTCCGCCTCAGCTTCACCGCCGCCTCGGCCTACCGGACGCTGCCGCAGGTCGTGGCCCATGTCCGCCGGACGCTGCCCGAGGTCGACCTCGTGCTGGAGGAGATGGTCTCGGACGAGCAGATCCTGGCGCTGGGCGAGAACCGCACCGATCTGGCGATCCTGCGGCCGGCCCCGGTCCTGCAGGATCCGAAATCCGCGATCGCCACCGCGCCGCTGGCGCGCGAGCGGCTCCTGCTCGCGGTCCCGCGCGGGCACCGCCTCGCGACGGCGCGCGCGCCGACCCTGCGGGACCTCGACGGCGAAGCCTTCGTGACCTGGTCGCCCCGCGGCGGCCGCTACTTCATCGACCTCCTCGACCGGCTGTTCGAGGCCGGGAGCGTGCAGCCGCGGATCGTGCAGCGGGTGAACCAGGTCCACGCGATGCTGGCCCTCGTCGGCGCCGGCATCGGCGTCGCGCTTGTGCCGGGCAGCGCCCGGGGCAACAGCATGGCCGATATCCGGCTCCGGCCGATCGCCCTCCCCGCGATGACCGAGCCGGAGCTGTGGCTCGCGTGGCGCAGCGACAATGCCAATCCCTGCCTGCCCTCCGTGCGGGCGGCAGCGCTCGAAACCGGCGAGGCGTGACGGCCGGCCCGGTGCCGGCCTGGAAAGTCGAAGCGGCCGGCGATAGGCTGCCTGCTCGCCCCGCTACCGGTCGCGACCGTGCCGGGGCCGCTTCTCGCGGATCAGGCAGGCACCATGAAAGTTTCGGCCGACCTCTGCATCGTGCCGATGGGCGTCGGCCCGTCGGTCTCGCCCTACGTGCGGGCGATCAAGGACATCATCGAGTCGAGCGGGCTCACCGCCACGATGCATCCCAACGGCACGAACATCGAGGGCGAGCTGTCGGAGATCTGCGCGCTGGCCGAGCGGTGCGAGGCCAAGCTCGCCGAACTCGGCGTCCAGAGGACCTTCTTCACGCTGATCTTCTCGACGCGCCGCGACAAGGACCAGTCGATGGCCGACAAGCTCGCGGCGGTCTCCTGACCGCGAGGTCGGGAACAGACCCAGAGCCGCTCCCGATCAGGTCGGCGCGGTGACGACAGCCGAGCCCGCGCCGAGCGCGGCGCGGGTCCCCTCTCCCGCAGGGGACAGGGGGCGCGTCGCGGCTGTCTCGGCCGTCGATGCGTTCCTCAGACCGTCGAAACGTGATCGGGATTGGCCCTAGCCGTGGCAGGCGCAGCCGGCATGCTCGCAGCCGGCGTGGTCCTTGTGGCCGTCCGCGCACTCGTCACAACAATAAGCCTTGCCGTCCCGCGACACGGCCTTGGAGACCGGAATCACACAGACGCAGTCCTGGCAGGCACACTTCACCATATCGACGTCGACGCTGGCCATGATGTCCTCCTCGGCGAATGGTCCGCATGTCGACGTTAGGGCCAGGGCACCGCCGAGGAAACCCGTCCGGGGGCGCGGTGACGCGCCCGTGATCCCATTCGCCCGCTCGCGCGTTCCCTCGTGCCGGTCATCGCTGGGCCGGCTGGGAGGGCACCATGGCCGAGCAGAAGACCGACGACGTCCGGATCGAGCCCTACGACGGGCCGGCGGGCGGATGGGGCTCGGCCCGCTCGCTCGTCGAGATCCTGACCCGCGAGGGCGTGCCGGTCACCGGCTCGGCGATGCTGCTCAAGCAGAACAAGCCGGACGGCTACATGTGCACGTCCTGCGCCTGGGCGAAGCCGGCCAAGCCGCTTGCCTTCGAGTATTGCGAGAACGGCGCCAAGGCGACCGCCTGGGAGCAGACGCGCCGCCGCGCGACCCCGGATTTCTTCGCCGAACACACGGTGACGGAACTCCTCGGCTGGAGCGACTACGCCCTCGAGGAGCAGGGCCGCCTGACCCACCCGATGCGCTACGACCCGGAGACGGACCGCTACCGTCCCGTCGCGTGGGCGGAGGCCCTCGCGGAGATCGGCCGGGAGCTGAAGGATCTGCGCGCGCAGGACCCGCGATCGGTGGTGTTCTACGCCTCCGGCCGAGCCTCCCTCGAGACGAGCTACATGTACGCGCTGCTCGCGCGGCTCTACGGCAACAACAACCTGCCGGACTCCTCCAACATGTGCCACGAGCCGACCTCGGTGGCGCTGCCGCAATCGATCGGCGCCCCGGTCGGCACGGTGCTGCTGGAGGATTTCGAGACCACCGACCTGATCCTCTTCTTCGGCCAGAACGTCGGCTCGAATTCGCCGCGCATGCTGCATCCGCTCCAGGAGGCGCGGCGCCGGGGCGCTCAGATCATCACCTTCAACCCGCTGCGCGAGCGCGGGCTGGAGCGCTTCACCGATCCGCAATCGCCGGTGGAGATGCTCACCCGCTCCTCCACGAAGATCTCGACGCAGTATCACCAGGTGAAGGCCGGCGGCGATCTCGCGGCGCTCACCGGCCTGTGCAAGGCCCTGCTCGCCCTGGACCGGGCGGCCGAGGCCGCCGGCAAGCCCCGGGTGCTCGATCACGCCTTCATCGCCGAACACACCCACGGCTTCGCGGCCTTCGTCGACTTCTGCGACGCACAGGATTGGGCCGCGCTGGAGCGGCGCTCCGGCCTCACCCGGACCGCGCTGGAGGCCGCCGCCGGGGTCTACGCCCGCGCGAAGGCGGTGATCGGCATCTACGGGATGGGCCTGACCCAGCACCGCAAGGGCACCGAGACCGTCCGGATGCTCGTCAACCTGCTGCTCCTGCGCGGCAATATCGGGAAGCCCGGCGCCGGGATCTGCCCGGTGCGCGGCCACTCGAACGTGCAGGGCCAGCGCACCGTCGGCATCACCGAGAAGCCCGAACTCGCGCCGCTGGACAAGCTGCAGGAACTCTACGGCTTCGAACCGCCGCGGGAGAAGGGCCTCAACACGGTGGAGACCTGCGAGGGCGTCCTCGACGGACGCGTGAAGGCCTTCATCGGGCTCGGCGGCAACTTCCTGCGGGCGGTGCCCGACACCGGCCGGATGGAGCCGGCCTGGCGGCGGCAGCGCCTCACCGTGCAGATCTCGACCAAGCTCAACCGCTCCCACCTCGTGAACGGCGCCGTCGCCTACATCCTGCCCTGCCTCGGCCGGATCGAGATCGATCGGCAGGCGAGCGGGCCGCAGGCCGTGTCGATGGAGAGTTCCACCGCGCAGTTCCACGGCTCGCGAGGGGTGGCCGACCCGGTCGGGCCGCACCTGCGCTCCGAGCCCTGGATCGTGGCAGAGATCGCCAAGGCGACCCTGCCGCACAATCCCCGTATCGACTGGGATGCGTGGGTCGCCGATTACGGGCGGGTGCGCGACGCGATCGAGGCGACCTACCCGAGCGTGTTCCACGACCTGAACGGCCGGATGTTCCAGCCCGGGGGCCTGTTGAAGCCGCTGGGCGCCCGTGATCGCAAGTGGGAGACCGAGACCGGCAAGGCGAATTTCGCGGTGCCCGAGGGCCTCGAAGCCGACCCGGATCTCCCCGCCCACGGAGCGGACGTGCTCGACCTGATCACCCTTCGGTCGAACGACCAGTTCAACACCACGGTCTACGGCTATGACGACCGCTTCCGCGGGGTGAAGGGCACGCGGGACGTGCTGTTCATGAACCGGCGGGACATCGCGCGGTTGGGCTTGAGGGACGGCGGCAGCGTCGCCGTGGAGACCGAGGCCGACGATCAGGTGTCGCGGCGCGTCGGCGGCCTGCGCGTGGTGGCCTACGACATCCCGGAAGGCAATTGCGCCGGATACTATCCGGAGCTGAACGTCCTGTTGCCGCTCTGGCACCATGACGAGCAGTCCAAGACGCCGGCCGCGAAGGCCATCGCCGTTCGGGTGGCGGCGGCGACCGGCGCCCTCTGAGCGAAGCGTCTGGCGTCCGGTCGCGCCTTCCGGCAAGGAACGACCATGGACCAAGGGACCCCAACCGACGCGTGGCCGGACGCTCAGGCCGAGCCGCGCCTGCGCGCGCTCCTCGGCCGGATCGCCGCCGGGGCGCCGCTGTGCGAACCGGGCGCGGACCTGTCGCAACTGAGCGCCGGACCGGGCGCGCTGGCCGCCGAGGCCGATTCCGGCCTCGGCACGGATGCCGAATCCGGCGGCCTGTCACTCGCCGGCGCCGACCTGTCCCGCGCCCGCATGGAGGAGGCCGACCTCTCCGGCGCCAACCTGCGCCGGGCCACGCTCGCGGGTGCGGTCGGGCGCTCGACCCGCTTCACCGGCGCGATCCTGGAGGAGGCCGACCTGTCCGAGGCCGACCTCTCGGGGGCGGACTTCACCGACATCGTCGCCGGACAGGTGAAGTTCGCCGGGGCGATGCTGGAGGATGCCCGGTTCGGCCGCGCCGCGATGCGCTTCGCCGACCTGTCGGGCGCCCTCCTCGACGGGACCGACTTCGCCGGCGCCGACCTCTGGGGCGCGGATTTCTCCGGGGCGGATGCCGACGACACGAACTTCCGCGGGGCGCGGCTCGACGAAGCCAAGCTCGCGGACGCCAACCTGACCCACGCGGATTTCGCCGAGGCGAGCCTGACCAAGGCGAGCCTCGCCGGCTCTCGCCTGCGCGGGGCGCATTTCACCGGCGCGAAGCTCGACGGTGCCGATCTCTCGGGGGCGGATCTCTCGGATACCGACCTCGTGCGGCTGAACCTTGCCACGTGCCGCCTGCGGCATGCGCGCTTCGCCGGCGCCTGGCTCAACGGCACGCGGATGAGCGTGGAGCAGCTCGGGGGAGCGGTCGGCGAGGAGGTGGCCGGCGCCTATGAGGCCGCCCAGGCGAGCTACCTCGCCCTCGAGCAGAACTGGAAGAGCATCGGCAGCCACGACGCCGCGAGCTGGGCATACAAGCGCGGCCGCCGGATGGGCCGCTTCCATGCCGGGCAGCAGGCCCGCACCGCCTGGAGCAGCCGGGACTGGGCCGGCTTCCTGCGGCACGGCTATCGCTGGACCGCCGATCGCTTCGTCGAGTGGCTGTGCGACTACGGCGAGAGCCTGTCGCGCATCGCCCGCGCCTTCGCGCTGCTGATCGTGCTGTTCGCCGGGCTCTACGGCCTCACCGGCGGCCTGTTCATCGTGGAGGGGCCGGAGGCCGGCCCGACCTACAACCCCCTCGATCTCCTGAGCTACAGCGCGCTCAACATGATGACCGCGAACCCGCCGGAGATCGGCCTCAAGCCCACCGGCCGCGTCACCAACCTGCTGGTCGGCATCGAGGGCGGCGTCGGCATCATCCTGATGGGCCTCTACGGCTTCGTCCTGGGCAACCGCCTGCGGCGGTGAGGCCGCCGGCTCCGGAGCCGCCTCCCCGCATCCGAGCGGTGCTCAGTCGTTCACGCTGAGCCGCTCGATGACGAGGCTGAGATCCCTGCGCAGGGCGCGGATCTCCGGCTCGCTGAGTTCGAGCTGACACATCACGCTCTCGCGGACCGAGACCGCGTCGGCACGCAGGGCGGCGCCCTCGGGCGTCAGGGCGATCTCGACCTCGCGCTCGTCGGACTGGCGCCGGGTCCGGAGGAGGAAGCCCGCGCTCTCCAATCGCTTCAGAACCGGCGTCAGCGTTCCGGAATCGAGGCGCAGACGCCGGCCGATCTCCGAGACCGTGACGCCATCCTGTTCCCACAGCACCAGCAGGACCAAATATTGCGGATAGGTCAGTCCGAGCCGCTCGAGCAGCGGCCGGTACGACTTGGTCATCCGATGCGCGGCAGCATAGAGCGCGTAGCAAAGCTGGTTATCGAGATGCAGCGGATCCGTCTCCGGCTCCGCCTCAGCCGTCTCGGCAATATACGCCATATCGTTCGCCCATCGCGGTCCATGCACCGCCACTCTCGACCGCGACCGCGGGTTCGTCATCATACCATAACACGGGATGCCGCCGTGCAAGGTCCAGTCTTCCGATCCGTTCTCTTATCAACCCTAGGGGGTTCGTAGCCCGTTCCCGGCGGGCGGGAGCGCCGCCAGGGTGTCGAGGAAGCCGGCCTCGTCCTCGAGGGTCCGGACATCAAGGCGGACGGCCTCGTCGCTGATGCGGCCGATCACCGGCACCGGAAGCTGGCGCAGATCCTCGGCGAGCCTCCGGCACCGCCCGCCGCCCCGGCCGCCCGGCGTCAGGACCAGGGCGGCGCTGGGCAGGGTCTCCACCGGCAGGGCGCCGGACCCGATCTGGCTGATGCAGTCGGCGACCGCGACCGTGGCCCGGCCGGCGAGCCGCTCCGCCACCGCGGGGGCGAGGCGTTCGGCCTGCGCGGCGATCGCATCCCGCGCGCGGGTGAGCAGCCGCAGGGTCGGCAGCTCCGCTCGCAGCCGCTCCGGATGGAGGTAGAGCCGCAGCACGGCATCGAGCGCCGCGTAAGTCATCTTGTCGACGCGCAGGGCTCGCTTCAGCGGGTTCTTGCGCACGCGGGCGATCAGGTCCTTCCGGCCGGCGACGATGCCGCACTGGACCGCGCCGAGCAGCTTGTCGCCGCTGAAGGTAACGATATCCGCGCGCTCCAGGGCAGCCCGGACCGTCGGCTCGGGGGGCAGCCCGTAGGCGGCGAGGTCGACGAGGCTGCCGCTGCCGAGATCGTCCGCGAGCGGCACCCCCCGCTCGCGGCACAGGGCGTGCAGGGCGACCGGATCCGCGGCCGCGGTGAAGCCCGCGATGGCGTAATTGCTCGGATGCACCTTCATCACGAGGCCGGTGCGAGGTCCGAGCGCCTCCGCGTAGTCGCGCAGATGGGTGCGGTTGGTTGTGCCGACCTCGCGCAGGCGGCATCCGGCGCGCACCATCACGTCCGGCACCCGGAACGAGCCGCCGATCTCCACGAGTTCGCCGCGGGAGACCACCACCTCCTTGCGCATGGCCAGCGCGTTCAGCACCAGCAGGACCGCGGCCGCATTGTTGTTGACGACCACCGCGGCCTCGGCGCCGGTCAGGCGGCAGATCAGGGCCTCGACATGGTCGTCCCGCTCACCCCGGGCGCCGGTGGCGAGATCGAATTCGAGGTTGCTCGCCTGCACCATCACGGCAGCCACCGCCTCCGCGGCCGAGCGAGGTAGCAGGGCCCGGCCGAGATTGGTGTGCAGCACCGTCCCGGTCAGGTTGAAAACCGGCCTGAGAGACGGGCGGTGCGCGGCGGCAAGCCGCGCGGACGCTTCGGCCCGGATCGCCGCCGCATCCGGAACGGGGCCGCCGCCGGCCCGGATCGCCGCCAGCACCGCCCGGATGGCGTCCGTGTAGGCCGTCCGCCCGTAGGCCTCGAGATCCGCCGGAGGTGCGGCGCCGACGAGGCGCTCCACCGAGGGAATCCGGCGCGGGGACGAATCCGGATCGTCGGCCGGGCGGGTGGGGACGGGCTCAGTCATGACAGGCCAGACATAACCGTCCCCCCGAACGCGGCCAGTCTGTCCCGGCGCGGATATTGCGCGCAGGTTGTTCCCTCCCCGGCTCGACGGTAAGGGCAGATCCGGAAATCGGCGGCCACCACTCCAACGCACCCGCGCGGGGCGGGCTCGGCCGCGCCACCCCGCCGAGACGTCTCGGGAGAGGCCACCATGTCCCGACCTTCGATCCAGATCCACCCGATGATCCTGTGCGGTGGGACGGGGACGCGGCTGTGGCCGGCCTCGCGGGAGAGCATGCCCAAGCAGTTCGCCCGTCTGGTCGACGCCGAGCGCTCGACCTTCCAGGCGACGCTGGCGCGGGTGTCCGACGCCGCCGTCTTCGCCACGCCCACCGTCATCGCCTCGGCCGAGGCCCGGTTCATCGTCGCCGAGCAGCGCGACCAGCTCGGTCTTGCCGCCGACATCCTGCTCGAGCCGCAGGGCCGCGACTCGGCCGCCGCCGTGGCGGTCGCAGCGCTGCACGCCGCCGCCAGCGACCCGCAGGCCGTGGTGCTGATCATGGCCGCCGACCACGTCGTGCCCGACACGCAAGCCTTCGTGGACGCGGT